>NZ_JAGSND010000014.1 GCF_018128545.1 Sinanaerobacter chloroacetimidivorans
TGTTTAATTCGAAATGCGTTTCCACAATTCATTCAAAATTTTTCATTTTGAGACTTGACTTTTAATAGTTAGTCTACACTGCCGTTAGTTGGCAGTAGTCAATGATCAACTATTGCTGCAAGTTCCTGCATATCTGCGGCAATTCCTTTGACCAGGGCAGATATTTCTCGAGAATTTCAGGGCTATGAATGTTTATGTTTGGAAGCTGCTCAAAAATGTATTACAGATATGGGAACGGATTCAGATCATTCTCCTTGGCCGTTTCAATTAAGCTATAAATTACTGCGCTAGCATCAGCTCCCTTTAGAGTGTTAGAGAAAAGCCAGTTTTTCCGACCGATAACAAAGGGTTTGATGGATCGTTCCGCCCGATTGTTGCTGATTTCCAGCCGCCCGTCAAGAAGGTAGCTTTCAAGATATTTTCTCTGCTTTAGGCTGTAGCTGATGGCTTCTCCAAGTTTGCTCTTAGGCAGCACAATCTGCTCATTTTTTTCTGCCCATGCAAAATATTCCTCAAGAAGAGGTTTCGCTTTCTTCTGGCGGCGTTTTGTCCGATCTTCAGGGAAATATCCCTGATTTCTTCATTGGAGCGCATTTACTCATTTGTCTGCATGAATGCAATTCATTACAAAATCAGAGAAAATCATCAAATTGTTTCTAAAGCAGCTTGGCATCGTCATTTGAAAACACGGATTTGGTCTTTGTAACCTTCTTGAACTGACCGGTGAAGTCCCTCGATAAATTCTGGTGAATGATGCACCTTTGATTTCGGCTTTTGGATATACCGCACCTATGGCTTCTCTAAATCCGTTAAGTCCATCTACACAGAATAGATATACATACGCCTCGACTTTTAATTCATTCAGGACTCAAAGCCAGAATTTGCTGCTATCATTTTCACCAATCCAAATACCAAAATCTCCCCTGTTCGAAGACAGATTTGCAGGCTGATCCCGTTAATTCTGCTCCGTAGAAAGTTGTTTAATCCATTTGTAAATAGTCATATCTGATACGACATACTCGCGACTCAAGTAGGATACTGACTTGCCTGAGCGATAAAGGTCTACAATTTGCTGTTTGAATTCGTCCGAATATCGGACACCGTTTTTTGAAACTGTTTGACACGCACCATTCCTTTTTAAATTTTAACCTGTTAAACTTCTCGTGGCTACACTTATATACTAGCACCAGTACCTATAAATAATAAATAATATATCAAATTTCAACAGAGCTTATTATCTGAGGAAATTGCATAATTCCTCAATCATTGAAAAACTGAATAAAATTTCGTGCTAACAAAAAGGATTTTACCCCTTTATGTCGAATATAGTAAGTGACTTAATCAAACCATCCGAAAGGAGTAAAATCTCTCACTATGTATATTCGACAAGAAACGCTGTTTTCCTTTGAAGAAATTTTAAAATTTCAGAAGGAAACCAGACTTGAATTGATTTTTTCCAAGTTGGACCTTTCCAAGTTATCAAAGAAGCTTGGAAAATCCAGCTATGCCAGAGGACCTAAAGGCTATTGTGTTATGAATCTGATCTATGCACTCATCGCGATGCAGGTTGAAAGGATTCCCACAATGAAGGATTTGGTTCAAAAGCTGAACGAGAATCCAGTCCTCCGTTACAACTGTGGTTTTGATATTCTTGGAAGTGTTCCATCCGAATCCACCTTCAGCAGATTCATGAGCGGACTTTCTTTGTCTGACGAGCTTTCCTCCTTGTTCAGGAAGATTGTCCTTCAGGTTTTCAGCCAATTTGCTCGGCAGGCTATCCAATGACCTATTATGGCGTAGACGGAGATTATCTGAAATTCAGATGCCCTCACGTTACAGGCCACTGCGATTGCCCGTTCGGTAGCAACTGGTGCTCCAATTCAAACTATGGATTAACCACGAAAATCAACTGGAAACAAAATCCCAGACATTACGGCTATCCATACAGAGGTTCTAAAAACTGGCAAAAGCTTTACAATTCGAGGACTTCCGTTGAGCGTATGTTTTTCCGGATGAAGGATTATCTCAATCTTGATAACATCCGATCGAAAGGAATTCTCAAGGCAAAAGAGTATGCGCTTTTAAACTGTATTGCTCTGGTTGCCGGAACCATTGCAGTAAACTAATTTTCAATCAAAACAGATTACACCGCAATGCGGTCTGTTTGTGATACATCAAATCATTGGGAAATACCATATTTACAGTCTGAAATTGAATTCAAATTCAAATTTCATAGTTCTATATTAATATGTTTTGTTTTTTAAATTAACCGGATTTGTAATTATGCAATTTCCTCATCTAAGCATTTACTGATAATAAAAAATAAAGTATAATAAATAGAGACAAAGGGGCACTATACCCATTAGGAGGATAAATGAAAACTATTGCTCAGACTGCAGTTTTGATGTCTATTTTAACCTTAGGATCAAAACTTTTAGGTTTTTTAAGAGAAATGGTAATGGCAGGTCTTTTTGGCGCAAATTATATAACAGATGCATATGTAATGGCACAAACAATTCCCAGCATTATATTTGCAGGAATTTTTGGTTCAATTGCAATAGCATATATGCCGCTGTATTCTAAAAAAATTGAGAAAGAAGGTAACAATTCTGCTAATCTATTTACAAGCCAAATTTTAAATATATTATTGATTACGTCAATTTTTTCATCTGTTTTAGGTATCTTTTTCTCAAATGCTATTGTTGGCATTTTTGCAAGAGGGTTTCAAGGAGAAGTTGCACAATTAACAAGTTTTTATATAAAGGTGACTTTCTCTTATGTAGTATTTTCTTCTGTTGCAAGCATTTTAGATAGTTATTTACAATATAAAAATGTATTTTTACAACAAATTATCATTGGATACGCGCAAAACATTATTATAATAGGTGTTATTATAATAAGTGCTTATACAACATATTATTTTTTAATTTTTGGTTTATTAATCGGATATATTATAAGAGCTATTTTAATATGGTTACTTGCTAATAGAAAAGAGTATAAATATTATTTTAAATTTAATATCAAAGAAACTCTTAAAGTAATATTACCATTAACCATACCCGTTTTCATTGGGAGCAGTTTCACCCAAATAAATATGTTTGTCGATAAGTCTTTAGCTTCAGGGTTAAAAGAAGGTAGTGTTGCAGCTCTAAATTATGCTACACTTCTCAATACCATGGTTTTAGCTTTGTCTGTGTCAATTCTAACAACAATTGTTTATCCTAAAATAACACAAGCATATTCATTAAACGATAATCAAAAATTAAATAGTATTATTCAAAGGAGTTTTACTGTTATATACATGATTGCCCTTCCTTTTTCAATGGGGGCAATTTTATATAGTAAGGAAATTGTTCAAATTGTATTTGAACGAGGAGCATTTAATTCAAATGCAACATATCTAACTGAAACAGCATATATGTACTATTCCATAGGCCTACTTTTCATGGCTATAAATGAATTATTGATAAGAATATATTATTCAAAACAAGATATGAAATCGCCAATGCTATTTAGTGCTGTTTGTGTTTTCATTAATATAATACTAAGTTTAATTTTTATAAAAAGTATGGGGCATAATGGCCTAGCACTTGCTACAAGTATAGCAACAATAAGTAATTCCGTGCTATTATATTTAGGTATAAAAAAGCATACAAGTATAAATATTATTCAATCCAAAATTAAAATTTTTAAAATAACTGTTGCAGCTACATTGTCAATAATTATATCATATATAGTGTATCTATTTATTAATTCACTATTTGTTGATAAAATAATAATACTTAAACTAGGTTTGACAATTATTCTAGCTATAATTATATATTTGATTTTATTGAAAATACTTAATATAAAAGAAATAACAAATATCAAGCAAATTATCTTCAAACAATAATTCAGATTTTATTGTGAAGGTAGGTTATTGTTTGCTCTATTAATTAGGGGCTGCTGAATAATCCGATACACGTTGAAAACATTGAGTTTATCGCCATTTTCTGATATAATAAGTGCAAGGAAAACAGATGAAAAATCGAAAAAGCTTGCACTTCAGTCACCGAAGATGGGAGAAAAGTCATGTATAAGAACAACGCAGGTCAAACAACATTGTTTGATGATTCAACAAACTTTATCGGCGCAAAATTGAATCCTGAGAATCGCTGGGTTAAGATGGCAGCGTTGATTCCCTGGGATCTGCTGGACTAAAAATATAACGAACAATTCCAGAACAAGAAAGTTGGAAATTTAGCCAAAGCCGCCCGAATGGCACTCGGATCCCATATTATCAAGGAAAAGTTTGCAATTTCGGATGAAGAAACCGTTGAGCATATCAAGGAAAGCCCATATTTACAATGGTTTATCGGATTGCCGGAATTCACGGACAAAGCTCCTTTCGATGCGAGCACCATGACGTGGTTCCGAAAAAGGCTCACAAAAGAAATGCTTGCGGAAGTCAATTCATACATCATCAATGATGGTAAGAAAAGCAAAGACGATGATAATCAACGTGGACCCGGACAGAAAAGCAGATGCAATGACGAGGAAAATACAGCCATTGAGAACAAAGGTACACTCATACTCGATGCGACCTGTGCACCGGCAGATATTAAATTTCCAACGGATGTATCATTGCTCAATGAGGCAAGAGAAAAGCTTGAGAATATGGTTAAAAGTCTTCACCAGCAATCAGGTCAAGGCAAGAAACCGAGAACATACAAAAAGAGGGCCAGAAGAAATTATCTCCGCTTTGCCCGAAGCAAACGGCCGACAATCAAAAAAATCCGCAAGGCAATCAAGCAGCAGCTTGGTTATGTGAGTCGGAACATTAAAACTGTTGGACGGTTGCTGGAAGAAGGCCTGCACCTCTCGGAAAAAGAAGAATCGCTGTTTTCGACGATCAAAACCTTGTACCGACAGCAGGAAGAAATGTATCGGGATCGAAAACATCAGATTGAAAACCGGATTGTGAGCCTCAGCCAGCCTTGGGTAAGGCCGATTGTCCGTGGAAAGACAAATGCAGCGGTGGAGTTTGGAGCCAAGGTTTCAATCAGCATGGTTGATGGATATGCGCAGATCGAGAAGCTGGACTGGAATGCGTATAATGAAAGTACAACCCTGATTGAAAGCGTTGTGCGATATCGGGAAGACAAAGGATGCTATCCGGCAAGAATTCTTGCAGACAAGATTTACCGCACAAGAGACAACCTAAGCTACTGCAGTAGGAATCAAATCAATATGAATGGTCCGGAAGACCTCCCAAAATCAAGGCGATCTACAGAGAACAGTGTCTGCAGGAAAAATCTGAAGCAGGCGAAAGAAACGCTGTAGAGAGCAAGTTTGGTGAAGGTAAACGAACTTATGGATTGAACCGAATATATGCAAAGCGACAGGATACAAGCGAAACCAGCATCTATCTGGTGTTCCTTGTAATGAACCGGAAAAAAGACTTCGTGTCTTTTTATACTCAAATATCAACCCATGGAAAAACAGAGTTTTTCCATACAGTATGATAAAAAACTGGGCGCTGATAAGCGTATAATGCGGATTATTCAGCAGCCCCTAATTATTAAGTTTATAGTCATTGGAGAATGGAATGAGAAAAATTGATATTGATATTTTAAATATTAAGATAGCATTTGAAAAAATAATATATATTTTACTTCCCGAAAGAATATTTAGAAGTTTAAGGTATTTTGTTTGTTATAGACATTGGTTTAAATTCAATGACCCAAAACTGTATTCAGAGAAAATCTGGTGGTTGAAATACTATAATAAAAAGTGTAACAAAGAATTACTTCAAAAATGTTACGACAAGCATAATGTAAGGGATTTCTATAAACAAGTGCTTGGGCCATTAGCTGAAAAATACCTAACGCAAGAATATGCAGTTTTTAATAATGCAAATGAAATCGATATAGAAAAACTACCAGACAGATTTATTCTAAAAGTAACTCAGGCTAATGGATTTAATATTATTTGCAAAGACAAGAAGAAACTGGATATGGATAAGGCGCGAACTACTTTGAATAAATGGCTAGACCAGTCAAAGCGATCAGGGAGATTCTTAGATGAAGGGTACTTGTTTGACGGTAAGCCTCTAATCCAATGTGAAGAACTATTAGAGGACGAAGATGGAAAAATTCCGAATGATTATAGAGTTCTTTGCTTCAATGGTGATCCTCAATATATCTGTGTTGATATAGATTCTATTGATCAAAATGGTGAAAAATCTGATTTTTATTTTAGAAATTTTTATGACACGGATTGGAACTTTATACCTCTATCCTATGGCAGACCTTTTAAAGAGGATGTTATTATAGAAAAGCCTCAAAATTTATTAGAAATGTTGAATGTTGCGAAAAAAGTATCTAAAGATTTTATATTTGTACGAGTCGACCTATATAACTTTAACGGACGAATTGTATGTGGTGAATTAACATGGACACCGCAAGGGGGAACCGGAAAATTAGAACCAATTAGTTATGATAGAATATTAGGACAAAAATTAACAATTCCTTCAAATATGAGGATATAAGCAGGAGAAATTAAATGATTAGAATAGCATTAATTGGTTGTGGGCGTATTTCCTATAAACATATACAAGCTATAATTCAAAACAAAGAAAAATTACAGCTAGTTGCAGTGTGTGATAAGTTTATAGACAGAGCAGAAAACAGAGCTAGTGAGTATTTCAATGAAACTAATCAAATTGTTGAAATTTTTACAGAATATAAGCACATGCTAGATGAAATTAGTTGTGATTTAATTTCCATATGTACAGAAAGTGGGTATCATTCTGATATTGCTATTAATTGCATGAATAAAGGTAAGCATATTATAGTTGAAAAGCCAATGGCCTTATCTAAATTTGATTCAGTGAGGATGTTAGAAACTGCTAAGTTTAATGATGTGAAACTCTGTGTATCTCATCAAAATAGATTTAACCCTTGTATACAGAAATTAAGAGAAGCAATTGAGCAAGGTAGGTTTGGCCGAATCTTTGCTGGAAATGCACGCGTTTATTGGAATAGAGGAGAGGATTACTATGCACAAGCGTTATGGCGTGGATCATACAGACTAGATGGAGGCTGCCTGATGAATCAGTGTATTCATAATATTGATCTATTACAGTGGATGCTGGGTGGAGATGTTGATTGGGTACATGGTCATGTGTCTAATTTTATGCATCCCTATATCGAAGCTGAGGATTATGGAAGTATTCAAATAAAGTTTAATAATGGAGCCATTGGTAATGTTGAAGGAACTGTATGTACCTATAATAAGAACTTAGAGGAAACGCTTACAATTATAGGCGAAAAGGGTATTGTAACAATAGGGGGATTAGCAGTAAATAAAATACTAACGTGGAGATTCCAAGACAATGGAGATAATGAAGAAGAAAAGATTAAAGTGTTCAATGAAGAAGTGGAATCAATATATGGAAATGGACATGCTTTTCTATACCAAGATATGATTGAAGCCATTAACAATGAAAGAGAACCTTATATTAATGGCTATGAAGGTAAAAAAGCGATGGAAATTATACTAGCGGCTTACCTATCGGATAAGGAAGAAAGAAGAGTTTCATTTCCAATAAAGGATATAAATTCTGAAGATTTTACAAAGCAAAGGGAAGGATAGATATTGAACATTCTACACATAGCTTTAGCCAGTGCTTTTACTGAGGGAATGACTTATCAAGAGAATTTCTTAATAGAACAGAATCTAATCGATGGACATAATGTAACTATTATTACTGACTGTCATAAATTTGTTAATGGAAAGATGGTTATATGTGAAGAAGAATATTCAAAAATGAGAAATGGAGCTACATTAATACGACTGCCATATGATCGTATAATAAATAGTTTTGTTTCTGGAAAAGTAAGAAAATCATCTAAATTAAAAAATATTATAGAATTAATAAGGCCTGACGTTATATTATTTCATGGTTTGGCTTCATGGGAATTGTATACTGTAGCTGATTATAAACAGAAGAACCCTAGCATAAAATTATATGCGGATAGTCATGCTGATTATTATACGTCTGCAACAAATTGGTTGTCGAAATATCTTTTACATGGATTTTTTTATAGAAAAATAATTAAAGATTGTCTTTTTTATATAGATAAAATATTTTATATTTCTGTCAACTGTAGAGTTGTACTTAAGGATTTATACAAAGTTCCAGAGAAAAGAATGGAATTTTTGCCTCTGGGAGGGATAATATTAGATAATAATATTAAAGAGAAAAATAACAAATTAATAAGAAGAAAATTAAACCTTACAAATGACGATATTTTTTTAGTTCATGCTGGTAAGTTAGATAAAAATAAAAAAACTATTCAGCTTTTGAATGAGTTTTCAAAAGTAAAATCAGATAAACTAAAATTAGGAGTTATAGGTAGCGTTTCTGAAGATATAAAGGAGACATTTTATAATTGCATAAAGTCTGATCAAAGAATAACCTATCTCGGTTGGAAGTCATCTGATGAAATAACAAATTATTTAAATGCATGTGATATATATATCCAACCGGGTAAAGTTTCGGCCTTAGCTGCTAACGCTATTTGTGCGGGTGCTGCCGTAATTTTAAATGATGTACCTGATTATAAACCATTTGTTATTAATAATGGCTGGCTGATAAAAGAGACTGCAGAAATAATTAAAATTTTAGAGTGCATAAAAGATGATAGAGAGAAAATACAACGCATGAAAGTGCAATCCATTGCCATAGCTAAAAAATACTTAGATTATAATCTAATATCACAACGTTTGTATTTCTAACAGGAGGAGTATTGTGAAAATTACTGTTATAGGAACAGGTTATGTTGGATTGGTAGCCGGTTTGGGCTTTTCTGACTTTGGAAATGATGTCGTTTCACTAGATACTGATCAAGAAAAGATAGATAAACTTGTCAATGGACAAGCACCGATTTATGAACCTGGAATTGAAGAATTATTATCGAGAAATTTAAAAGCTAAAAGAATAATTTTTACAACAGATAAAAAATATGCAATTGAGCATGGAAATATAATATTTATTTGTGTTGGTACTCCACAAACTAATGAAGGAGATGTTAATCTAGATTATGTATATCAGGTTGCACATGATATAGGAAGCTATATCAATCAGTATAAGATAATCGTAAATAAATCAACTGTTCCAGTAGGTACTGCTAGGGAGATAGGCAGAATCATAAAAAACACCATAGAAGAAAGAGAGGCATTAATAAAATTTGATATTGCCTCTAACCCTGAATTTCTGAGAGAGGGTAAAGCAATTAATGATTTTTTTAATCCTGACAGAATAGTTTTAGGAACTGATAATGCTCAATCATTAATAGAATTAAATAAAATATATAGAGTTTTCGCTAGATCTAATAAACCAATTATAAAAACTTCAATTGAAACAGCTGAAATGATAAAATATGCTACAAATTCCTTCCTTGCAACTAAAATTACATTTATAAATGAAATGGCGAATCTTTGTGAGAAGGTTGGCGCTAATGTTTTAGAAGTTGCGTCTGCAATGGGTAAAGATGGTAGAATTTCTCCAAAGTTTTTACATCCAGGCCCAGGTTATGGAGGCTCTTGTTTTCCTAAAGACACCAAGGCATTGGTAAATATAGCCAAGAAGCATGGGGCTAAACTTTCAATTTTAGAAAGCGTAATACTAGCAAATGAATTTCAAAAGAAATTAGCGTCTCAAAAAATTATTAAAAGATTTCCTACTGGGGGAACGATAGCGTTACTTGGATTAGCTTTTAAGCCTGATACAGATGATGTGAGAGAATCGCCTGCTTTAGAAATTATTAGAACTTTAGCCAGTACTGGATTATTTCAATTAAATGTTTATGATCCTCAAGCAATGATTCAATGTAAGAATGCGCTAGCCCCTTCCTCTTCGGAATTTATAAAATGGTGTTCAAGCGCATTTGAAGCATGTAGGCAAGCTGATGCAGTAGCAATAATTACAGAATGGTTTGAATTTAGAAATATGGATCTTGAGGAACTGAAAATATTATTAAACTCACCAGTTATCTTTGATTTTAGAAATATTTTTAGAAAAGATGACTTGGAATCACTAGGTTATGAATATTATGGAGTGGGAATATAATATGGAATATTTTGCACATAGCACCGCCGTTATAGACAGAGGGGCTTATATTGGCAAAAACACAAGGATTTGGCATTTCTCACATGTCAGTTCAAAAGTACGGATAGGAAAAAAATGCAATATTGGACAAAGTGTTTTTATAGACAATAATACAACAATAGGAAATTATTGTAAAATACAGAATAATGTTAATATATATGAAGGTGTAGTATTGGAAGACTTTGTATTTTGTGGACCTTCAATGACCTTTACAAATGTTAAAATCCCCCGGGCTCGTTATCCAAGAGAACGAGGAGGATGTTACTATTTAAAAACTCTGGTCAAAGAAGGTGCATCAATCGGAGCCCATGTGACGATTGTCTGCGGAGTTACCATTGGAAAGAATGCTTTAATTGGTTCGGGGGCAGTTGTTACAAAGGATGTACCTAATCATGCTATAATAGTAGGAAATCCAGGGAAACAAATTGGCTGGGCATGTGAATGCGGGAAAAGGCTTTATAAAACAGAAGATGTCTTTCATTGTTCGGATTGTGAGAAAAAGTATAAAGAAAATACGGTAGGGTTAGAGGAGCTAAAATAAAAATTAAGAGAAGGTCGGTGACACTATTGCAATTTATAGATTTGGGAAAACAGTATGAGGCTTTGAAAGATGAGATTGATGCACAAATTCATAAAGTGCTACTTTGTAATCAGTTTATTATGGGACCTGAAATAGATGAGCTGGAAGGCAAATTAAAAACATTTATAGGAAGGAATCATTGCATTACTTGTGGTAGCGGAACAGATGCTCTTCAGATAATTTATATGGCCTACGGCCTAGGTAAAGGAGATGCGGTTTTTTGCCCAGATGTCACATTTATCGCGAGTATCGAGCCAGCCTGCCTTTTGGGAGCAACACCGATTTTTTGTGATATTGATAAGAAAACATATAATATAAGTATCGAAAGTTTAAAAGAACAAATTAATAGAATTGAAAATGAGGGAATTCTAAAGCCAAAGATGGTGGTAGCGGTTGACTTCTTAGGAAATCCTGCAGCTTTTGAGGAACTTAACAAAGTGTGTAAAGAGCACAATTTAATACTGATAGAAGATGCGGCTCAAGGAATGGGGGCCCAATATAATGGGAAAATGTGTTGCAGCTTTGGACAGGCAAGTGCAACATCTTTCTTTCCTGCAAAGCCACTGGGTTGTTATGGAGACGGTGGTGCAATTTTTACAGATGATGACGAAATAGCTGATATTTGTCGGTCGATTAGAGTTCATGGAAAAGGGGAAACAAAATATGATAATATTCGAATTGGAACGAATGGACGCCTGGATACTCTGCAAGCAGCTGTTCTTCTTCCAAAACTTAAGGCGTTCCAAACTTATGAAATGAAACGTAGAAACATTGTAGCTAAAAGATATGATAATTATTTAAAAGAGAAATATATTATTCCATATATAGAATCTAAGGCAGTATCTATTTATGCACAATATGCGCTTTGCGTAGAGAATAGAGATCAGAGGGATCTAATCTTAAAGAAACTAACAGAAGCAGGGATTCCAAATATGATCTACTACCCAACGCCGATGCACCGGCTGAAAGTTTTTAGTGCGCTTGGTTATCGGGACGATGAGTTCTCAATTTCAAATCATTACTGTAATACAACATTTTCTATTCCAATACATCCTTATTTGAATGAAAAGGAGCAAGATATAATAATTAATACTCTACTAAATATTTAAATAAAAAATAAGGAGAATAAAAATGCTTTATACTTCTAAACACTATTTTAATTTTGGTAAGCAGCTTAATTCTATGAATGTACTTATCAACGAGGAAGGATGGGATGTTGTAAGGTGTGACGATAATAATACTCCTTTTTCAATTCCAAATAAGGAAAAATTTTTTATTGAAAAAGCGATAGGACTATATAAAGAAGAAACTGAAGATATAGCAAACTTGATTTCTGAAATAGGATTTAAAGAGATCTTTTCAGCTGGTTGCGGCTGCGGATTCTTGGAATATAATCTAAAGAAAATAAACCCGGAGTTAATTGTAAAAGCCACTGATTTTAACTCAAAATCAATAGAAAGATTAAAAAGTGTTTTTAAATTATGTGATTCCATAGAAACGTTTAACATATTAACTGATAATTATAGAAGTTCTGATGATTTGCTTTATCTTTTTTTTAGAATTGATACCGAAATACATGATGCCGAGTGGTTAAATGTTTTCCGTAGAATGCATACTGATAAAGCTAGATATATTCTGATTGTTGCAACAGAATTTCTTACTTTTGAAAGGTTCATTAAAGAAACAATAAAAGGGGTACTTAGAGGAATTAAAGGATATACTTTTTGTGGATATATCAGAACAAAAGATAGCTTTGAAGCACTTTGGGGTGACTACTATAAAATTGTAAAACTATTGAAGATAGGTTCTCTTAATGGATACTTACTTAAAATCAATAAATAAACAATAAGGAGAAACTAACCGTGAATCATCTTTGCACATTATTTGACAGATTCTATCTTGACAAGGGTTTGGCACTCCATCGTTCACTTTTAGATACAGGAGATGATTTTACTTTATTTATTTTTGCTTTTGATGACATATGCTATGACATATTAGTCGATATGAAGCTTGATAAAGCCGAGGTCATATCTTTAAAACAGTTCGAAACGGAAGACCTCTTAAAGGTCAAGCAGAACAGAACAAAAGCGGAGTACTGCTGGACGTGTACCCCTTGGGTAATCCGGTATGTTTTAGATCATTATAACGTTGATATGTGTACCTATATTGACGCAGATTTGTTTTTTTTCCAATCACCAGATATTTTACTAACTGAGATACGAGATAAAGAAGACAGCGTCATTATTACAGAACATAGATTTAAGAAAGACCATAATTACGAAAAACTGGTACAGGATCATGGCAAGTATTGTGTTGAGTTCAATACTTTTAAAAATGATGAAAAAGGGAACCTTGTTTTAAATTGGTGGAAAGACAGATGTTTGGAATGGTGCTATTTTACGAAAAACGGTGACTTGCTCGGGGACCAAAAGTATCTGGACAAATGGACAAGCCAGTTTGAGGGGATCCATGAATTGCAAAATCTCGGTGGTGGTGTAGCGCCTTGGAATCTTGATCAATATAATCTTTGTAAAATCGAAGGAAAAAAGATTAAATTGATTGAAAAGATAAGCGGAAATGAATTCGATTTAATATTCTATCATTTTCAGAATCTCAGATATATTACAAATAGACTAATTAACATAAAATCTGGGACTAAAGATAGATATCTTAAATATTCTATCTATTTCCCGTATCTTACATGTATCGAGCAATGTAGAGAAATGTTAAAAAATAATTACAGTATTACGTTTGAGACTCAAAAGAGCTGTTCGGGAAACAAAATAATATCATTTATTCAACGAAATTTTATGCAGTTTAAATGTAAAAGTTTATCGGATATAATTGATCTGAAAAAGATTTAATACAATAGGAGAAGGAAGAACATGATCGTCCCCTTTAATGATCTTCAAAGAGGATATAATTTATTTCAAGCAGAATATGAATCAAAAGCATTAGAGATTCTTCGATCTGGCTGGTACATTCTCGGACAGGAGGTAAAATGCTTTGAGAACGAGTTCTCGGAAGCTAATGAAGTAAAGTATTGTGTCGGTGTCGATAATGGGTTAAATGCACTTACATTAAGCTTACTTGCACTCGGAATTGAAACAGGTGATGAAGTAATCGTTCAATCGAATACTTATATCGCTACAGTTTTAGCGGTGACACATAATCATGCAATTCCAGTTTTTGTAGAACCTGATAAGTATTACAATATAGATGTTAATCGGATAGAAGAAAAAATCACTTCTAAAACAAAAGCTATATTAGTGACACATTTATATGGACAAGCTTCTCAAATGGAACGCATTGTAGAATTATGTGATAAGTATAAATTGTTTTTAGTTGAGGATTGTGCACAGGCTCATTTTGCTCAATATAATAACCAAAATGTAGGAACTTTCGGGCAAATAGGATGCTTTAGCTTTTATCCAACTAAGAATTTGGGCGGATTCGGAGATGGGGGAGCAGTGCTTACTAATAATGAGGTCCTTGCGACTAAAATAGCAACATTAAGGAATTATGGAAGCAATAAGAAATATAATAATGAAATTGAGGGATTCAATTCTCGTTTAGATGAACTCCAAGCCGGTTTACTTCGTATAAAATTAAAGCATTTTAATGATTTAAAAAGGAATCGAATAAAAATTGCAGAGCGTTATTTACAAGGAATTGACAATTCTATTGTTTATTTGCCTAACGTTAGAAAAGGCTCAACAAGCATTTGGCACCTTTTTGTTGTTCGAGTTGAGAATCGGAAACGTTTTAGAAAATATTTACAAGATTACGGAATCACAACAGAGATTCATTATCCAATACCACCATACCTTTCGGACGCATACATGTATTTACAATATCAAACGGGAGATTATCCATTAGCTGAAGAATATGCTAATACAGTTGTATCACTTCCTATATTTGATGGAATGACATTAGCTGAAGTTGACTATGTAATAAATATAATTAATCAATTTAGGGGTTAAGTTATGGATTCAAATAGTAAAAGACATTATCAGTACGAACTAACAGAATTAGGTGATAACAGAGGCGGATTAATCGTTTTAAATAGTGAAGGTGAGATTCCATTTAGAATAAAAAGAGTGTTTTATATTTACAAAACACAATATGGTTCAATAAGAGGCAATCACTCTAATATTGACTCGAGTTTTGTTATGATAAGTGTTAATGGTTCTTGTATTGTTGAGGTAGATGATGGTTTTCAGAGAACCACTTACAAGTTAGACAGCCCCACTAAAGCATTGTATATTGAAAAAGGCTTATGGAAGACTATGAAAGATTTTTCGGATGATAATGTACTTTTAGTGTTCTCTGATAATGAATATAATCCAAATGAATATATTAACAATTATGATGATTACGTCAAATTGATGAAATAAAAAGGAGATAAAGATGAGGGTTCTAGTAACAGGCGGAGCTGGATTTATTGGCAGTAACTTTATTTATTATATGCAGCAGAAGTACCCAGACTATGAGATCGTTTGCCTAGACAGTCTGACCTATGCGGGGAATTTATCTACTTTAAGCGAAACTTTAGGTAAAAGCGGATTTGAATTCATAAAAGGGGATATAACAGATAAGGCTAATGTTTATAGACTTTTTAAAGAAAAGAATTTCGATATCGTAGTAAATTTTGCAGCCGAATCTCATGTCGACCGTTCCATTGAAGACTCAGGTATATTCCTTTCTACAAATATTTTAGGAACTCAGGTTCTAATGGATGCGTGCAGAAAATTTAATACTAGAAGATACCATCAGGTTTCAACAGATGAAGTATATGGAGATTTACCGCTTGACAAAATCGCTCTATTCTTTACAGAAGATACACCTATCAAGACTTCTAGCCCATATGCTGCATCAAAAGCATCTGCAGATCTCCTAGTCTTGGCTTATTATAGAACATATAAGCTGCCTGTTACAATTTCAAGATGCTCTAATAATTATGGGCCATATCAATTCCCCGAAAAGCTTATTCCGCTAGTTATTTCCAGAGCATTAGCAAATGAGACAATACCGGTATATGGAAGAGGTGAAAACGTCCGAGATTGGCTTTATGTAGAGGATCATTGTCAAGCTATTGATTTGATTATACATCATGGAAAAGAAGGGGAAGTGTACAATATTGGTGGACATAATGAAAAAGCCAATATTGATGTTGTACGAGAAATTATTTTTATTCTTGGGAAATCAGAATCTCTAATCACCTACGTTACGGACAGGCCCGGGCATGATATGAGGTATGCTATTGATCCAAATAAAATTTATAACGATTTAGGCTGGGTACCTTCAACAAAGTTTGATAAAGGTATCCAAAAGACAATTCACTGGTATTTAGATAATAGAGAATGGTGGGATAATATTATCAGCGGTGAATATAAACATTATTACGACAAGATGTATTTAAACAGATAGGGGGTATTTTTTTGAAAGGAATTATTCTGGCAGGCGGAACAGGAAGCAGGCTTTTTCCAATCACAACAGCCGTATCTAAGCAACTTTTGCCGATTTATGATAAACCTATGATATATTATCCATTATCTGCTTTAATGCTAGCAGGGATTAAGGATATACTCATTATTACCAATCCTGAAAACATAGGAAGTTTTCAAAAACTTTTGGGAAGCGGAAATGATTTAGGAATAAAAATCTCTTTTAAGGAGCAAGCAGAACCAAGAGGATTAGCGGATGCTTTTATAGTTGGGGAGGACTTTATTGGGAAAGACCATGTAGCTCTGATCCTTGGTGACAATATTTTTTATGGACAAGGCTTTAGTGATTCTCTTGAAAAAGGAGCATCTATAAGGCAAGGGGCTATGATTTTTGGTTATTATGTTAATAATCCTGCCAGTTATGGAGTTGTCGAATTTGCAGAAGACGGTAGTATAATCTCTCTAGAAGAAAAGCCTAAGCATCCGAAATCCAATTATGCGATACCAGGATTGTATTTTTATGATAATAATGTAATTGAAATTGCAAAAAATGTTAAGCCCTCAGCTAGAGGAGAGCTTGAAATAACTAGTATTAACGAGGAATACTTGAAAAGAGGAAATCTGAAGGTTGAGCTTCTTGGAAGAGGACTTGCCTGGTTAGATACAGGGAATAGTACCTCCTTGTTACAAGCCGCCAACTATGTTGAAGCTGTGCAAAACAGACAAGGTTTATATATAGCTTGTATAGAAGAAATTGCTTATAGAAAAGGCTTTATCAATAGCGATCAGCTATTAGCGATAGCGGATAAGTATAAAAATACAGAATATGGAAACTATATTAAGCTACTAGTAAACCTATTAAATAAATAGAAAGGTCTTCTTTATGTTTAGAAACAAAATCTTACTTATCACCGGCGGTACCGGCTCTTTCGGACATGCCGTCTTAAATAGATTCTTAAAAACGGATATCACAGAAATCCGTATTTTTTCACGTGATGAAAAAAAACAGGATGATATGC
This sequence comes from Sinanaerobacter chloroacetimidivorans, assembly GCF_018128545.1. Taxonomy (GTDB): domain Bacteria; phylum Bacillota; class Clostridia; order Peptostreptococcales; family Anaerovoracaceae; genus Sinanaerobacter; species Sinanaerobacter chloroacetimidivorans. Next base: position 17,200 of record NZ_JAGSND010000014.1, read on the forward strand.
GAAAGGAATATAATAATGACAAACTGAAATTTTATTTAGGAGACGTAAGGGATCTTGCTAGCGTAAGGAATGCAATGCATGGAGTAGATTACATTTTCCATGCTGCAGCATTAAAGCAAGTACCTTCCTGTGAGTTTTTCCCTATGGAAGCAGTAAAAACCAATGTAATAGGGACCGATAATATCCTGACTACGGCAATTGAAGCAGGTATTAAAAAGGTCATCTGCCTTTCAACCGATAAAGCAGCATATCCGGTTAACGCCATGGGAACATCCAAGGCTATGATGGAAAAAGTGCTGATTGCAAAAGCAAGAACCGTGAGCCAAAAAAAAACCCTAATCTGCGGTACCCGGTATGGCAATGTCATGTACTCCAGAGGATCTGTTATTCCACTTTTTGTGGAACAAATCAAATCCGGACAACCTCTGACAATAACCGACCCCAATATGACCCGGTTTATTATGAGCTTGGATGAGGCTGTAGAGTTAGTACTTTTTGCTTTTGAAAATGCTGAAAGTGGAGACATCATGGTTCAAAAAGCTCCGGCTTCCACCATTGGTGATCTGGCGCAGGCTGTAAAAGAACTCTTTAACGTTAATAATGATATCAAGATTATTGGTATCCGTCATGGCGAAAAAATGTATGAAACACTTCTTACCAACGAAGAGTGCGCTCATGCAATAGACATGGGAAGCTTTTACCGAGTACCTGCTGATAAACGGGATTTAAACTATGATAAATATTTTATTTCTGGAGAAAAGGAACGCAGTACCCTGTCAGAATTTAACTCCAATAATACAGAATTGCTCAATATTAAGCAGATTAAAGAAAAACTGATGCAAATAGAGGAAATCAGGTTAGAACTGGATGCCTGGAGGAAATTGAAGTGAAGATACTTGTTACAGGTGCGAATGGTTTCATTGGGAAAAATCTGATAGAAGAACTGAAAAATCAAAAATATGAAACGATTTATGAATATGATGTTGATAAATCCGAAGATGCTCTTTTTGACTACACGAAAGACTGTGATTTTGTATTTCACCTGGCAGGTGTCAATAGACCAGATAACGAAAAAGAATATATGGAAGGGAACTTTGGTTTCACTTCCTTGCTGCTTGACTATCTCAAAAAGAATCATAATAAATCCCCAATTCTGATCACTTCTTCTATTCAGGCTTTACAGGACAATCCTTATGGACAAAGCAAGAAAGCCGGTGAGGAATTGCTGTTTTGTTATCAGCAAGAGACAGGCTCAAAGGTATATGTATATCGCCTGCAGAATGTTTTCGGAAAGTGGTGCAAGCCTAATTATAACAGTGTAGTCGCTACCTTCTGCCATAACATATCCAATGATATTCCTATTACAATCAGAGACAGGGAACATATTATAAGCCTTGTTTATATTGATGATGTAGTTAAAACATTTATTTCTGCCATGGAAGGAAAAGAATGCTGTGCTAATGATGGATTGTACTATGTAATGGCGGTGAACCCGGTAAAGCTGGGAGAGCTGGCTGACTTACTTTATGCTTTTAGAGAATCAAGAAATAATCTGATTGTTCCTAACATGGCGGAATCTTTCGTTAAAAAGCTATATAGTACGTATTTGAGCTATCTTCCCGAAAATCAGTTTTCTTATCCTCTAAAGATGAATATGGATGATCGAGGGTCATTTACCGAGTTTATTAAATCTCCTGATAGAGGACAGGTCTCGGTTAACATTTCCAAGCCGGGTATAACAAAGGGAAACCATTGGCATCATACAAAAAATGAAAAGTTTTTAGTCGTTAGCGGAGAAGGTGTCATTAGATTTCGTAAAGTGGATGGTGAAGAAATTATAGAATACAAAGTTAGCGGAGATAAATTGGAGGTTGTAGATATCCCTCCGGGTTATACGCACACAATTACGAATATCGGCGTAACGGATTTGGTTGCCATCATGTGGGCAAATGAGCCCTTTGATCCGGAGAAGCCGGATACAATTTTTTTGCAGGTGTGAGGTTAAACAAATGAAGAAACTTAAGGTTATGACAATAGTAGGTACCAGACCGGAAATAATACGGCTCTCAGAGGTCATAAAAGCCTGTGACAGACATTTTGAGCACGTCCTGGTGCATACGGGCCAAAATTGGGATTATACCTTAAATCAGATATTTTTTGAGGATCTGGAGCTTCGAGAACCGGATTACTATTTAGAGTGTGTTGGGGAGCATCTGGGTGAAACCATGGGAAATATTATATCCAAATCCTATGAAATCATAGCAGATATAAAACCGGATGCCCTACTTATTCTTGGCGATACCAATTCGGCCTTGGCAGCGATTTCTGCAAAACGGCTTAAAACTCCTATTTTTCATATGGAAGCAGGAAATCGGTGCTTTGATCAGAATGTTCCGGAGGAGATTAACCGCAAAATTGTGGATCACATATCCGATATCAATCTACCTTATACGGAACATAGCCGAAGATATTTACTTTCGGAGGGATTCCGGAAAGAACATATTTACGTTACCGGATCTCCTATGAAGGAGGTTCTTGCAAAGCATCGGGATAAGATTGGGAGCAGTGATGTTTTGGAACGTTTAGGACTTGAAGAGGAAAAATATATCCTGGTATCCGCCCACAGGGAAGAAAATATAGACAAGGAAGAAAACTTCATGTCCTTAATGACCGCTATCAGCAATGTGGCTGAACGATATCAGCTTCCAGTCATATACTCAACTCATCCAAGAAGCATGAAATTCATAGAAAAGAGAAGTTTTCAATTTCATCCGTTGGTGAGAAATATTAAGCCTTTAGGATTTATGGATTATAACAAGCTGCAAATGAGCGCTTTTTGTGTTCTCTCGGATAGTGGAACTCTCTCAGAAGAAAGTGCCATGCTGGGCTTTAAAGGGGTACTGATTAGAACATCAACGGAAAGGCCGGAAGTCCTTGACAAGGGCACCATTGTTATCGGGGGAATTCAGACAGAAGACATCGAGCAGGCGATTGAATTAGCCGTATCATCGGTACCGGTTGGTAAGGATTTTAGTCTTCCTTACGACTATGAGGATGAAACAGTTTCGATGAAGGTTGTAAAAATCATTCAAAGCTATACTAAGATTATCAATAAAGTAATTTGGGACAAATAATTGCCTTCTATCTCTATTTTAGGAGTTTACAAAATTTCGTCTATTCTTGAAGATAACTGATTAAAGAACTGAAAAAAGCTTCAGACGAAAAATTTTTCTCATAATATGCTTTGGAACAATCGCCGTATTTCCGGCGATTTTCTTTATCCTGAGCGAATTCAAGAATAATCTCGGCTAATCCTTCATCATCCTCGGCTGGACAGCAAAGCCCGCATTCGGCGTCCTTTATAACCTCAGAGACTTCTCCGTCAATGGCAGCCAGCAGGGGCTTCCCTGCAGCCATATAGGATTGTACCTTACCAGGTAACGTATAAGAAATAAATTCATTCTTTTTCAGTGTAACAAGAAAAGCATCCGCCATTTCATAAAAATAGGGCATTTCTTCCAAAGGGTGTCTCCCGTGAAAGGTTATATTTTTTACACTCAGGTCTTTAGCCATTTGGATACATCTTTCCGATGCAGATCCATCCCCTACAATATGAAAGTGAATATTGCTGCAGCTTTCCAAATGCTTGGCGGCTTCTATAATTGTTTCGACACTTTGCATTTCCCCAACATTACCGGCAAAGACCAGATTTATATTATTTTCTTGATCCTCTGAACTCTTTACAACAGTATTGGTAACTGCAGAAAACAAGGCTTCCGCGTAGATTGGAAGGTAATAAATATTTTGATAAATACCTAATTTATTTTGAAAGTAGGTACGAAAGTTTTTAGAGCTAATGAAAATTTTATCTGCTTGTTTATAAATCCATTTACTTAGAAAATATATTAGCTGATAAAGTACACCATGATTTGGCAGACCAGCAGAAACGATGCTTTCCGGCCATAAATCAAAGCAGTATAAATAAAGAGGCTTTTTCAGCTTCCTTTTTAATATAATTCCAGGCAGTACCATGGTAACAGGAGAATATTGAAAAACCAGAATCTTGTCAAAGGATTCCAAACTTTTCTTGGCTAAATTATATGCTATTTTGGAAGTATGGTATGCAAAGCTGAGATAATTCAAAATTAAATTCTTCTTTCCACTTTTACGGGGAGATAGTTTGGATCGAATAATCTCTACACCATTGATTTCTTCCAAATAAGCCTTTAATTTTGGAGAGTAATTACTTTTTGTCGTTAGAGAGTCCCACTCATAGTCATCAAAGATATTACCGCTGGGGTAATTCGGTAAACCGGTAAGGACAATAACCTCATGACCCATCTCGGCTAACTGAAAGCAGACATCGTTGATACGAAATTGTTCCGGATAAAAATATTGACTGATAACCATCAGCTTCATAAAAGTCTCCCCATAATTATTTAAAATTTTTATTTTCCCATATAGAGATACCGATGTCGTCGATATGTTTTTTTAGAGCTTCGTTAGTGATTCCATGATAATCAATAATGTCAAAATGATATGGCAAATTTAATACTTCATTTAATTGATCGTATAAATCTAGTATTGTCTTGCGGCTTATTCCTTTTCCAAACAGTGCTAAATCAATATCCGATCCGGTCTTATAATTACCCATAGCTCTGCTGCCAAAAACAATAGCTTTTTCGAGCTCCGGACATTCAGCCAGGGTACGTTGAATGATTTGAACCTCATTTTCATTCAGCCCGAACATCATTCCAATTCCTCCGTTAAAGTATCGTGAAGAGCTTCTAATAATGGAAAGTAGTCATCTTTTATAATAGAAACCAGTTCTTCCACTTTTGATTTATCGTAGGTGTGAACCGTGATATTTCTATGTGCTAAAGCTTCCAGCCATATTTCTCCATCCTCAATCAACTGGATTTCGAATGATTTTTTGACCGCTTCTCTAGGGGAGTTTACCTGATAGCCTTCAGACTCAAGGTAATCCTTCATGACCTTCCAAGCTAATTCAAAGGTGGTTTCAAAAATCTGAATGAGACCTGCCTGCTCTAATTCGGAAAACTCCTCCTGATCAACATATTTATCCAGAAGTAAATAGGAACTCCGGAAATTTTCATATCGCTGTTTCCACCGGACCTCCTTCAGGTTAGACATCTTATCACCCTCCCCCTTCTTCTTAATATTTATAAACATTATACCGAATTTTTTCTTTAGAGTCTAATACTTAATATCGGTATAATCCACACGAACTCCACTTAAATATTCTTCAATCTCCTCCTGGATTCCGGCTTCAAAGGAAATGGGGCTGTAACCAAAGTCCTTGGCTGCAGCTTCATGATTAAAGGCTTTATCTTCCTGCATCCGCATAACCTGTTCTACCGTAATAATAGCGTTTTTAAAGACGGCATTATATACTCTTGCAGCTAAAATAGATAAAGATATTGGAAGCTTTATAATTCTTACCCTGCTGTTAAGGAAAGTTTTGATTATCAGTATAATGCTAAGATAAGAGAGAGGTTCCTTGCCTGATAGGTCATATTGCTTGTTTTTCGTGGTCTCGGAATGGGTAATTACGTCATAGTAAGCATTTCCCAGATCCCTGGCATGGACAGGCTGCATAAGGTTGCTTCCGTTACCAAACAGAGGGAAAAATCTATGTTTGCTTAGATACTCTACTAGCCTGTACATGTTCTTATCCTTGGAGGAACCATAGATCATAGTAGGTCTTAATATGGTACAATTCAGAACACGGTCACCTTGATTATTAGCGCTGCATCGTTCCAAAATCCCATCTTCCATCCTTATATACTCTTCGGAAGCACTTTTGTATTTTGAAAAACGTCCCGTCGTATGGACTAGTATTGCCCAGTCCACTTGATTTTTTATTGCAGAAGATACAAGTTGCTCTGATAAACCTATACCTGCAATGTGAACAATAGTGGTTACTCCTTTTAAGGAATCCTCTAAAAATTTTTCATCTTCTAATTGGCCAACGGCATATTCAACATCTAGTTTGCACCCATCAAAAATCTTATACTTTTCAGGTGCATGTTTTTCGTCTTCTCTCATAACACAACGAATTTTACCGTTGTACCCTTCCGCCTCCAGACGTTTTAAGAACCATTTGCCGCTATGACCGGTTATCCCAGTAATGTATAGCATATTTTTTATCTCCTGTACCAAATTAAGAGTGCTTAGGGCCCCCTTCAGAGACTCCTTTGCTCGTTAAAACACTTCCGATGGTCATAAATAAAATTTTTATATCAAGTATTAAACTTAGATTTTTTGCATAATAGCCATCCAAATCAGCCTTAACGTCAATGGGAAGTTCGTCCCTGCCATTTACCTGGGCCCAGCCGGTTATCCCCGGCTTTACAGCATTGGCACTTACTCCGCTTTTTTCAGCTTGATTTTCCCTAGCCTCTAAAAGATCATACTGATTCCATAGTGCCGGTCTTGGCCCAATAAAGGACATTTCACCTCTTAGAATATTAAAAAGCTGAGGTAGTTCGTCCAAACTGGACTTCCTTAGTATACTACCCGAACGTGTAATAAAGCTCTCGGCATTTTGAAATAAATGAGTAGGCATATCTTTAGGCGTATCAGTTCGCATGGTTCTGTATTTGAGAATCATGAATTTTTTTCCGTTTTGCCCAACTCTTTTCTGACGAAATAAAACCGGACCCTTAGAATCCAGTTTTATGATGATCGTGATCAATAAAAGTAAAGGTAATAGTATGATGGTCAATAATACGGCAAATAAGAAATCCAGTATTTGCTTAACCACTTGGTATCTATTCATGGACTTCACCTTTCATTGTTATATTATTCTACTGAAGCGTTCCTTTTGTTTAGCATCATGTTAATTGCAATCCCTGTACCAAGTAAACCATAAAACATAGGCATTACGGATACGGTACTGTCATTTACAAGCCCGGAGACAAGGAAACCACATATTCCCAAAAAAATGCCAGCTCCAACATAGGAGACAAAGCTATGATATCGTTCTTTTTTATAGATCAGGTAGCTCTGTATTATATATATGCCCCAAAGTGCTAATAATGCCAGCATTGAGATACCGCCTGTACCGATAATAGCTCCGAAATACATGTTGTGAGGTTTATCGACTACAATATTAATTTCGTTGCTAAATGTCCCTGAATTATACTTTCCTACATAATCATCGTGAGGGAAATAAATACAGAAAGTATCTGCCCCATGCCCCAAAATTAGAGTCTCTTTCAACATCGGGATAGTTCGGGACCAGATGTAACCACGCCCACTACCAAATTCCAAGTTATTTTCCCAGCCTATGGAAGGAACTCTACGAAGATCCATAAGCTTACCTAAACCTGTAAAATACTTTGGACCTTCTTCTGTAAGCTGGAAAGGCCATTCATTTCCGTCAGTGCCAATAACAATATAGTTATTTCCAGAATCATCCTGAGCAGGTCTTACTGTAATCCGATTAAATCTTTCATCATCTACTTTATAAATCGGTGAAATATTGGTCGGAACAATAGATAGCCTTTCACCAGAAGAATCATTGACTTTTAGGGCAGTAGGATCTTCAGGATAAGTTGTAAATATAATTTCATTTCCATTAAAACTGATTTCAATTGCATCACCTGATGTTACCATATAATCTATGGTGTGTCTTTCATCAGCAGATTCTGTTATCCCAGAAGAAGTAACTTCTTCAATCTCCTGTGAGATTCCCTCTTCCTTAGTATCTTGAACAACCTGCCTTCCAAGCACGCTATTAATAGCACCAGTAAGCTCAGGTACCCATCGTTCATAACTTAATCCAGCCACTATAACTGTCAGTATCAACAACATCGCCACTGGTTTCCACCAGTTTAGGATTTTTTTATTTAGAACTATAATAGCAGCAATAACAACCACTGCCATACCCATCAGACCCCCGGAGGAAGCAGATCCTATTAGGTTGAAAACCTGCAATGTAAATAATGCCGCCCAAAGGACTTTTTTCCAAACCGGTTCCTCCTTTCCCAGCATAAGGGATCGAATGAAAAGCAATCCGAAGAGTGGGATGAGCAATGTGAGATAGAAGGACACGTAGTTAATATTATATACCGTTTGATAAATCTCTCTATTTTGGAAGGTGAAGTTTAAATTATCTACTTGATCCCAAAACCAACTGGGCGTAATTAGTTTTTTTCCAATGGCTGTTCGGAAAAAGTCATGATCCAGTGCTTGCGTTATACCCAATAATCCTAAGAGAGTGCTGGTTACAGCCAAGGGGTAAATGATCCATTTTACGTTCTTCTCTGAATTAACTGAGTTAATAATAAAGAAAAGAAGAACCATATAGCTTAATAAAGTCAAGGTCCCCTCAAATCGGTCATTCCAACCCCAGAGAGCAAATAAGTTATAATCAGAAAGAATATAGGATAGCAATACAAGTATAGAATATACTATCATCGGAATATAAGCAAAGCTTCGCTTTATATAAAAACTTTGGGTAAAAACTCTATATAAAAGCAACACTAAAGCCAGGATTGCACAGACGAGAATGGCCACCATCTTATAATAGCTGAAGAAGTCAGTGAGGTTATTGTCTCCTCCGCTCCAAAAAAACTGCTCCATTGGTCTTTGATAGGTGTGCATTCTAGTAATCATGATAATCACAGCTGTAAAAAATGCTGCCACTAGCATTTGGAACCAATGAGTGCTTTCCTTAATTCCCGGCGCCAGGCTCATGTTAAACAGATAGTCCTTCGATGAGTGATTATATAGATTGTCATTAACTTTATTCGCTTCTTTCTTACTTTGGTTTTTCTCATTTTTCTTTATATCCTTCGTCCCTTTTGACATTTGTTCTCCTCCTGATTAGAATGAATATTTATTTGAATTTTAAGCATTTGCAGCTATAATATTATATAATAAGATGGATCAATGGACAATACAAATTTTGGATTGTACTTATCATACGCGTTTTCTATCGGAATTATGAAAAACAAAAGAAAGAAGGCTCTATAGAAATGAAAACAGAGGTAGTAATGGAAACTATAGAAGATTTGAAGGAATTTATGAAGCAGCTTCCGGAAGAATCCAGGAGAGAATATGAACTAGCTATTACAAAATTAGTGACTCAAAAACAAAACCCTGAATTTACATACTGGTTAAAACAGCTTATGGAAAATGAGGATGAAACCATTGCCTATGCTGCCTTTGTCTGTTTGAATATTTATTATCGGAGGGATCATGACTATACACAACTGGAACTTTTGATTAACTCTCAGCGTTCCAGATTTCAACACCATATCAGCTTTTCTCACATAGAACTTCTTTCTCTTATCGGAAATGCCAGAAAGGAACCTACTATGGCAAATCTGATTCAAGGCCACCAGAATATCAGCAAAATGCCCTCCAATGCAGGGATTCTACATATATTCGCAGATCTTACTGCAACGTATTATGAGTTAAAGGACACCTATCAGAATACCAAAACAGAAGTGATAGAGAATGGTGAAGCTGAAAACATGCAGAAGCAGGAATGGCTAAGCAAGGCATTCTACGCTGTAGAGGAGGCTATTCAACTACAGAATTACGCGAAATTCTTTTGTACCAGAGGTAGAATTTTGGCGTTAATGGGTAATTTCGATGAGGCGATGGAGTCAATCAAGGATGCTATCGATTTTGAGGATTCGTCCGAGAGGGATTATGCTATCCGCATCGGAAACTACCAATATCATAAACTGTCGATTTTGGCAAGAATGCAGAATCAACAGATTAAGAATCTTGTAGAGCATTATGAAAAAAGAATAAAGCAAGAGAACCAAAAAGTGCAGCAAGAGCTGATAGAAACAACCAAGAAAATAGAGAACTCAACCATAAAGAATCTGGAATTTCTGGGGCTCTTTGCCGGAATTATCGGATTTACTATAGGAAGCATCAGCATTGCTGGAAATTTGGCTGAAAAGTCCTTCGCAGGAGCCGCAGGACTCATTATCGTTCTTATGGGGGCATTGCTTTGTGTCTTTTCTGGTTTTGGGGTTATTCTACATGGTTTGGAAAAAGGAAAGCGAGGCAGAAATATCGTTGTGTTTTTGGCAGGGCTTACTGTGATGGCAGGAGGGCTTCTATTGTGTTTCAATCTATAAAGTACATATCAAAACCAGGAAATATCATTAACGAAGACTATGTTGGCTATTCGGATTCATTTTTATTTGTACTGGATGGGGCAACGGGATTGGGAAATAGAAAACCAAATGAAAAAGGAACGGAAGCCTCAAGATTTGTTTCCCTTGTGGGAGAACGGCTTCAATCATGTTTAGAGGATCTTTCAAAGAATACAAAAGAAATTTTACAAAAAGCTGTAAGAATATCGGAGAATTATACAATAGACAAGACCTTCTCTGACTCTGAGCATGCTGAACTTATTGAGCATAGCCGAGGACAAGCTTATCTTAGCCCATCTGCCAGCATATCAATTTTTCGAATCAACGGTACTCTTCTGGAATATTATGGTTTGGGCGATTGTACGGCAACCATTCAATTTCAGGATGGCAGTATAAGAACAATCCATGAAGATACCATTACCTTAATGGACCAGAAGGTAATCGCAACCATGGCGGAACTTGCCAGAAAAAAGGCAGTTACTGTTAGAGAAGCCAAAAATGAAATAATCCCTTTCCTAATTGAGAATCGAAATAAAAAAAACACCCAAGAGGGATATTGGACTTTGGATGCCACTGGCATAGGCATTGCGCACGGAATACATTTGACTTTTCCGCTTCAGGAGGTACAAAGTGTTTCACTGATGTCTGATGGGTTTGCCCAAATCTGCGATACTTTTTACCTGGTAAGGAATTTTGATGAGCTTCATGAAAAGATGGCTAAGGAGGACTTGTCTGATATGGTGAAAGAACTGTTTGATATTCAGGATACGGATCCGGATTATAACCAGTATCCTCGGTTTAAGCATCGTGATGATACGACAGTAATCTTTAGTATTCTTAATGGTTAACATTACCATATTGAGAGGCAAGGCAGCCGGGAGGCTGCCTTTATTGACTAAAATACATAACCGGTTATATCAATACTTGTAAAATATCCAATAAGGTTTTGTGAAACTTCCAGGGTAAAAGAAAAGGAATTTTCAGTATAGCTAAAATATCCTACGCTGACATAAGAATTGCTGGGGTTGGTATATTTCTGGAAGAAAGAAGAGCCGCCTTCATCATATAATCTGCCATTGCTTTCTCTTCCCGTTCGAAACACATCATCAACAGTTATCCTTTCGTCATGCTGGGTATATTTTTTGGCCACGGTCTCCCCGGAACCTAAAGGAATGCCTAAATAGTTTTTATCTACATAAGAACGTTTAATAGTACCGTCCGAATTTTTAACAATATAAAACTCTGCCACTAAAATATCATCGCTGAAATAGCTATCAACCAGGCGAATCATCTTTGGAAAATACCCCGGTATACCTGTATCAAAGTTAAAAGTATACCGTTTTCCGGTATTGGTACCCGAATAGGTCCATTCAGCCGTGGTTTCCTGATTGTCTTTTATTTCAAAAGAACACTTATACCCTCCAAAATTTCCGTTACGTGCATCCGCGAGACCTTCGTTGATTTCATCCAGCTCAGTTTGCAGCCATTTATCTTCACCTTGTACATTAATTTGCCTCGTATCCAATTCCGCCAGGATATGAATAGGCGGAACGAGAAATTGGCCTGTTTGTCTGTTGTACCATTTACCAATTAAAGAAGTGTCATTCGTCTGGATTAAGATTTTATTCGGATCCGTGATTTCTGTTTCTGAAGAAATTACTTCCGTAACAATATCTTTCTCTCCAAGAACTGCATAATAGAATAAAATAACGTCTTCAAACTCACCGGTATTTCTGTTGTATCTCTTGCCAATCAGAGTTTGGTCGTTTGACGGAATCGAAATATATTTGTTATCCGTTATCTGTGAGGGGAGTGCAATAATCATTGTAACGATATCCCTGTCATCCAGATAAGCATAATAATACATATTCATTTTTTTATCCTCTTTCTATTTTTCACAAACAAAAAGGCATATTTCACGCCTTTATTTTCTTGTCGTTTGTGTGATGGAAGGTTGGTTTACGACAATCCCGCTAACCACCTTCTCTACCATAGTATAAAGCACCCCTGAAAGAGGTGCTAAAAAACGACATGTTTTATTAGTTTAACTTATTTGTAATAAAATTATAATATACATACTACGAACCTGATTATAATAATTTCTTTTCCGGATCATCGGATACAATTCTTAATAATTTCGTGATCAGCGGCGCATAACTAAACACAAAGAAAATACTCGCCCAGGCAGCCGTCTTCTTTTTGTGCTTTCTGGGGATCGCCAGTCCCCACAGGATTCCAGCCGAGCATAAACAAACCTTCAGCAATGCCATATCCGCTACGCTCATCTCATCTTTGTATTTCTGCGCATATTTACATAATGTTTTCATCCCATATCCCTCCTTATAAAATGTTTTTTCTTTCGTTTGATCGTCCATGATAGTATAAACAGTTTTACTAATTATATCACATTCGAGGTTTGGAAGGGGATTCTGTGGTATAATTTTAAGAGATAGAATAAAATTATAAACTGATATGGAATTGAATTCATAAAATCGATGGAGGACAACCTTTCATGCATATAAAGTCAAAGCTTCTTCTGAATCATACACAGGATTTTAATGATTATCAGGGAATGGAAACCAAAGAAGATATAGAAATGAAGATAAAAGTACTGAAAGAACTCAACGAATTTCATGAGAGATATAAACCGGTAAAAAATCAAAATTCATCCCCAGCCGTATATACCGATCCAAGGATTAAGTCGCTGATCAACCGTTACGTAATGGATGAAGTGGTAAAGGCTACTTCAGACGAGAATGTAAAGGTGATTCCCAAACTGGAATTGGAGGACGGCGAGGCATTTTTAAGTATCACTGTGGGGAGCGGCAGGCAGTATGTCGTAAGGAATCTGGAAACCTTCTGCAATCATATGAAGACAAGAAGCCGGACTTCCTATGGCAAGGAGTTGGATTTGCTGCATCATATCAATTCTTTTGAAAAAGAGTCCCAGCCGTTGGTGAACTTTGTCCTTCAGAAATTGGAGGATAAAACCCAATATCCAACAGAAGGCATCAACTCGGCAACTCGTTATGGCTATCATTATGGAATCAGAAGTTATGGCCTTGCAGGTGACAAGAAGTATATGAAACTTTTGCCCTATGGCCTCGACGAATTTTTTCAGCTTTATCTAAACAACAAGGTCAACATCAGTGTGAACGGCAGTACGGAGGCAGCACTTTTTCAGGACAGGACCCCGGAATTTTATCTGGAAATCAAGAAGCTTGAAAAGCAGAAAGGCTATGCTTTACTGCTGCCGGATTGCCATTACATGCTTGGTAAAAACCATATTTACCTGTACTGCAGTGATCATTCCCAATATGGAAGAGAACAGGGCATCAGCAATACCCTTTGCCGATGCAGCCGGGATTTCTCACGAAAACTGGAGGATATTATCAAGGCAAAGCTGGAATCCCGATATCTGCTTACCATCTCAAATGAAGACATGGCCTCTTTCTGCATCAATGTCTTGTCAGAATTGAAAGAGTATGCAGAGATCAGAGGTGACGTTGAAGAACTGAAAGAGTTTGCTCCCGATGAGCTGCAGACTGCTTTTTATCTGGATGCACCCCAGCATGATATGGTAACCGCTGTGGTGAAATATCAATATGGAGAATTGGAAATCAATATAAACTCTTTGGATTCTTATGTATCCAAAGGGATCACCAGAGATGAGAAAAAAGAGAAAAAAATAGCCGCCATCGTACAGAAATTTTTTAAGAATCAGGATCCTGCCCATCGGTTTCTTTACTTGACGGGGGATGAAGAGATTTATCAGTTTATCAGCGAAGGGCTGGGAGAATTTTTGAAGCTGGGCCAGGTATTTGCCTCGGAACGGTTTAAAGGTATGGGAATCAAGAGGCCGCCTCAGATCACCGTAGGAGTACAACTGGAAAGTGATCTCCTGAATATAGAACTGGACACGGGAGGGCTTCCGCTGAGTGAAGCCATGGCTGCTTTGAGTCAATATAAACAAAAGAGAAAATATTACAGGATGAAGGACGGCAGCTTTATAAAATTGGAGGATGCCGGTTTTTCCGAACTGTCTGAAATGGTAGAGGGGCTCGGACTATCACAAAAGGAATTGAATGAAGGCCGAATTGCCGTACCCAAATATAGAGCCATGTACCTGAACCAATTGCTGAAAGCATCGGATAATATCACCTTTGAAAGAAATGGACACTTTAAAAACCTGATCAGGAACATGAAGGCGATTGACGAAAGTGATTTTACGGTGCCGCCAAGCCTGGACCGCATTATGAGAGAATATCAGAAAGACGGCTTTCGTTGGCTGGCTGCCATGGACAGCTTTGGCTTTGGGGGGATCCTGGCAGATGATATGGGCTTAGGGAAAACGCTGCAAATTATTTCCCTGCTACTCTCAAAAAAGGAGGAGGATGAGGATAGTAAGGCCCTGGTGGTCTGCCCTTCTTCTTTGATTTTAAACTGGCAGAACGAGATTCAGAAATTTTCCCCCCAATTGCAAGCATTGGCAGTCATCGGAACGTTGGAGGAAAGAAAAGCCTTAATAAAAGAAATTGACGATGCAGACATCGTCATTACTTCTTATGACCTTTTGAAACGGGATGTAGAACGGTATCAGCAGATTCTGTTCCGGTATCATATTATCGACGAAGCTCAATATATCAAAAATCACGGCACCCAAAATGCGAAGGCAGTGAAGGCGATCCGAAGTCAGCAGCGTTTTGCCCTCACCGGAACCCCGATCGAGAACCGATTAAGCGAGCTCTGGAGCATTTTTGACTTTCTCATGCCTGCTTATTTATTCAGCTATAAAAAATTTAAAGATTCTTATGAAACAGAGATCGTCAGAAACCAGGATCAGGCAAAAATCGCCATGCTGAGTAAGCAGGTTGCTCCTTTCATGCTTCGTCGCTTAAAGACCAGCGTTCTGAAGGAATTGCCGGAAAAGATCGAAACTGTAGTCTTTTCTCAGATGGAGGGAGAACAGAAGAAACTCTACCTTGCCAATCTGGCAAGAATAAAGGGGGAAATCAACCAAAATATTCAGGAAAAAGGTTTTGAAAACAGCAAGATCATGATTTTAGCCTTGCTTACCCGGCTGCGTCAGCTTTGCTGTCATCCTTCCCTATGCTACGAGGATTATAAGGAGGGGAGTGCCAAGCTGGAGGCCTGTTTGGAACTGGTGGCGGAAGCGACATCGGCAGGGCATAAAGTTCTTCTTTTCTCTCAATTTACTTCCATGCTGGAGCTGCTTCGGAGCAGGCTGGGGGAAGAGGGGATTTCTCACTATCTTCTGACGGGCGCCACTTCAAAGGAAATGAGAATGGAACTGGTGGAGCGTTTTAATCAGGATGAAACAAAAGTATTCCTGATTTCTTTAAAAGCCGGAGGAACCGGCTTGAATCTAACCGGGGCTGATGTGGTTATCCATTATGATCCCTGGTGGAACATTGCGGCACAGAATCAGGCTACGGACAGAACCCACAGGATCGGTCAGAAGAACAGCGTACAGGTCTATAAGCTGATAGAAAAAGGAACTGTTGAAGAAAAAATACTGAAGCTCCAGGAGAGCAAAAAGGATCTCTCTGATGCCATCATTAAGGATGACATGGCAGGCTTGGGCAGCTTGTCCAAAGAGGCGCTGATGGAGCTGCTGCAGCCCTAGGTCAGCCCTGAGGGAAAGCTAAGGAATTGTAAAAATTAGCACTTTTATTTATTGACCTTGTCCTGATTGTGGTTTATAGTAGAGATGTATTTGGGAATCGCATCCGGGAAGATGCGTATAGAGGGGGAAAAGGACATGAAGAGATTTGCAGTTTTATTTGCAGCAGTGGCATTACTACTCAATACCTGCACCATAGGAGTTTACGCCGATGCTTCCGGCACAGCCGTACAGAAGAAAGTCATGCTTTATTTGAAGCCGGACGTTACGGTGGAATTAAACGGTGTCAGGCAGATTTTTAAAAATATAAAAGGTGAAACCGTCTATCCCATCATATACAATGGGACAACCTATCTTTCGGTACGTGCGGTTTCCGCCTTAATGAAGGAACCTATCGAGTGGGACAGCGGGAGTAAGACCGTGTTTATCGGAAAGACACTGTCCTATCCAAATAAATCTTCAGCACCAATCCCTACCGGTGCTGCCATTTCCGCCGATGAAAAGGATACTGAAAAGATAACGGCTGCTTCAAGTCTGGTAACGGGATATTCGAAACCGGATGTTCTGGTTATGTATGACTTTGTCATCCAATCCTTTCAGGATGTCAACGGTGCGACCGTATACCCGATCATCTATAACGGTACCACCTATCTGCCGGTGAGAGCCGTATCCAACCTTATGAATGAGCCTATAACCTGGGATGCAGCTGCTAAAAAAATATGTATCGGGGATGGGAAACAAGATACGGAGGAACCAAAGGAGCAGGAACCAGCTGAAAAAATCAGCGCAGCTGCAGCAAAGCTAAAAGACCTCTATGACAGAGAAGAGACATTGTATTATGAAGCTACGGCAAAGATCACAAACCTGAAAACTGCCGAAACCACCGAGGATAAGCAGGTCATTGCGGCATCTGCCAGTGAAAACTATGTGAGAGCACAGGCAATTACCGTTGAAATCAAATCCATAGATCTGTCTTCTTTCACGGTCGAAGAGAAAGCGGCTCATGAAAAGCTCCTGGCTTTTGCGGAAAGTACGGAATATTATGTGCTGGTTCTTGAAAATATCGCTTATCTTGCCGCTTCGGATGCGGACTACTCTATGCTGGCGGAAACCTTCCTGTATTTTGCCATGGAGTCTCAGACCAAAATGAATGAAGCAAGAGCCGTGATTGTTCAATAAAAAATAACTACAAAAGGAAACAACTTCGGAACCGCCTTAAACTAAAAAATAAATATAATTTAAAATAAATCAGAAAAAACGCCCTATGTAATCATAAGGCGTTTTATTATTCATCACTTTTATCTTTGCGAAGCCCAAAAGGGCAGTTCATCGTTTTCAGTTACTTTTTCATTTTTACTATATTCAAATTCTTCCTTCAAAGATTGGAAGAATTTTTCACTTTCTTCAAAATAAAAGTCCTGCTGTTGGTTCTCCATGTTCATGTAATCGATCTCCTCTCTATTTTTGTCCACCCTATCATTCTATGCTCTATATTGTAAAATATGATTCGGGTTTTGGTAATAGCTATTAACATCCAAAAATAGGAGATCTTTCGACATGTTTCCGGCTAGGAGTTACCTCTTACGGAATCAATGCCGGCGTTGTTCCAACACCGCTTGAAAGCTCGTAATCGTTTACGGCAAGATTATACTCCAGCAGTGTCTTTGAGTAGGTAAGCTGTGCGTTATAATAACCAAGCTGGGCCGTCTCCACATCGGAAAGGGTTGCCATTCCGGCATCGTACTGGAGCTGTGCCAACCTTTCGGTTTCTTTTGCGTTTTCCACAGTCTTTTTCCCGGTCTGTACAGCTGCATATTTTTGGTTCATTTCCATATATTTATTTCTGACATCGCTTTCTACCGTTAGCGGCGCATTTTTATATCCTGTTTCTGCCTTCAAAACATCCATCTGCGCTTTGATATATTTGGAAGAATTTTTTGGGTAAGCGGTATAGTTTTTAAATGCCAGATTTGCTACCTGTAAGCCATAGGCTGCTTCAGAAATTTCATTTCGGCTGGCAAGAGCTCCCTTAATGGAATCAGCAAGGGACTTACTTGATAAAGGAACTTCTTTAATAATATCAGTAAGGGTTACATTTTGCATTAAATTATAGCCCATAAACTGATTAAAAGCCATCTTCATGGTTTTTAATCCATTTTCAGCAGCCAGCAGCTGATCCTTTGCCTCATTTACGGAAATCTCAGCCTGAAGAACATCGTTCTTGGATACCGTACCCAGCTTGAACTTTAACTGGGTATTCGTCAGGAGCTTTTCCTTTAAAGCAAGGTTGTCTTTTGCTATTTTTGCCTGATTTTCAAGCTCTTTTAAAGTATAGTAATTTTTCAGTGTATTGGTTTTTAAATCATTGATCTCTGCCTCGTAATTCTTGGGCCCTTGGGCAGTGGCATACTCTCTGTTTGCTTTTGCCATCTCTTTATTTGAGGAATCATAAGCCCAGGAACCTGATTTTTCCATTTGCTTTAACGTTTGTACCGATTCTCCATAACCCTTGGCAACTCCGTCTGCGCTCTGTCTGTTCAGCTCAGCCAACTTTGCCCCTGGGCTGTCTGCCAGCATTTTTTTGTAGGCAGCTTCCAAGGAAAGCTTCACCTCTTGTCCGGTGAAATTCATATCAGGAATCACAGTAACGGCAGGGGTGGTGGAGGTATCCCCTTCTACTGCTGCGGGTGTTGCTGTGTCTGCTGCCGCTACGGCCTCAGAAGTCACGGCAGATGGGCTGGCAGTATTGTCCGCCGGTTTTTCTGCTGCAAATGCCGCCGATATTCCTCCTAATATGAGTAACAAAACAAGGCTTGTACTAATAATTCTCTTCATGTAATCTCAAATCCTTTCTTTTTTGTTCACACTTCGTTCATATTTCTGACTCGTCGGTCAGTAAATTCATTTTACTCCTAAAATGTGAGTTCTGTCAATATACAGTTCACTCTTTCTTGTCGGTTAGAGCATTGATTTTTTTGGATTTCTAAGATATAATTGGTGAAATCATAAGAAACAGGAGCAAGGGGGAAGAGGAGCCGAAAATGAAAGAAATCAAAGCCGTATCCAGTGAGGTAGAATTGTTAGAACAAATTGACATCTTTCAAACAGCTTTTGAATCTTCATATGATGGGATTCACATTCTTGATAGTGCCGGCAATACTCTTTATATTAACAAAGCCTGTGAAAGAATTGAAGGAATTACCATGAAGGATGCCTATATGTTTAATATCAGGGAAATGGTAGACCAGGGAATCTATTCGGAATCGGTGACCTTAAAGGTCCTTGAGACCAATGCGGCGGCTACCATTATTCAAAAGGTGAAGAACGGGAATACCGTTTTGGCTACAGGCACCCCAATTTACAAAGATGGTAAAATTGACAAGATAGTCGTAAACTCCAGGGATGTTACGGAATTGAATTTTTTAAGGAAGGCATTATCTGAAAAAGAAGAACTTACCGAAAAATATCAGGAGGAGATTCGTTTATTAAGACTGGAGAGTCTGAAAAACCTTGGGTTTATTTCAAAGAGCCCAAACATGGAGAAAATAAAGGATCTGGCAGTAATGGTTGCCAAGGTTGATTCTACTGTTCTGATAAGCGGCGAATCCGGGGTCGGGAAAGGTGTTCTGAGCAAGTACATCCATCGCTTGAGCAGCAGAAAAGAAGGACCTTTCATAAAAATTGACTGCAGTGCCATTCCTGAAAGCCTTTTTGAGTCGGAAGTGTTCGGGTATGAAAAAGGAGCCTTTACGGGAGCGGAAAAAAGCGGAAAAGTGGGTCTTCTTGAGCTCGCCAACGGGGGCACTGTATTTCTTGATGAAATCGGAGATATGCCCCTGCATCTGCAGCCTAAATTGTTAAGAGCCATTCAGGACAGAGAAATTGTTAGAGTAGGGGGAAAGCAGGCCGTTTCCATTGATGTCCGTTTTATCTCGGCTACCAACGGGGATTTAAAGCAGATGGTGAAAGACAAAACTTTCCGTCCGGACCTCTATTATCGACTGAATGTGGTGCCTATTTTTATCCCTCCTTTAAGGGAAAGAAGAGAGGATATGATACCTTTAATCCAGGATATCACAGAAAAAATAAATAGCCGTTATAACTTGGACAAAAAGATCTCCAAGCAGGTAATCGAGATGATGCTGCAGTATGACTGGCCGGGGAATGTAAGAGAACTGGAAAATATAATTGAAAGAATGATGGTTACCGAAGAGGATGAATTCGGCGTTCTCCAAAACTTGATCGGCAAAAAGGAGCAAGCGGGTTCGGCTGAAAGCTACCGGCAGAAACTGGAGGAATACGATAAAAAACTTCTGTTGGACTGTATCAAAGAGAAAGGCAGTGTATTAAGAGCGGCAGAAGTGTTAGGGATGGATCCTACAACCATGAGACGTAAGCTGCATAAATATAAAGTACCAAAGGCCTATTGGGCTGAAAAATGAGAATGTTGATAAATGCATAAATGCATTTAAGGTGCATCGTTGCATTTAGTTATAAGATTTCGTTTAAATGATAGTAAAAGAAAGGTACGGACGAGGGCCCGAAAATGCATATTTGCATTTTCGGGCCCTCTCATCAATTCTATAGGATGCGTACTATATGTTATAAAAGATTGATATTCCAATAGGATAGTAATGGAGGCCGGTCATTTTTAAATTGGCATAGATGTTGCGTAATTTATAATTGCAAATGTAAACGTATAAAGGAGGAATTATGAAATACGTACCTATCAATTCTTTAGAAATCCCTAGATTTGCTGAAGTGAAAACCTTTATGAGATTACCCAATGTAAAAACGGTAGAGGATATTGATTATGCGGTAATTGGGATCCCCTTTGATACAGCGGCAACCTACAGAACCGGAGCAAGATTTGGACCCTCGGCAATACGGGAAATATCCTCTCTGATCAAACCCTATAATGTTCCCCAGGATGTCGATGTAACAGAATGGCTTTCCGGTGTTGATTACGGCGATATTCCGGTTGTTCCGGGATATATCGAAGATACCTATACAAGAATCGAAGCAGGATTGGATCCCATTGTGGCAGCTGGTGTGATTCCTATTTGCCTGGGGGGAGATCATTCCATTACCCTTGGTGAATTGAGAGCTGCGGCGAAGGTACACGGACCTCTTGCGTTGGTTCATTTCGATTCGCATTTTGATACGATAGATTCCTATTTTGGCAATAAGTATAATCATGGAACCGTGTTTAAAAGGGCATTGGAAGAAGGACTTCTTGATGTAGAGCACTCTGTTCAGGTAGGGATGAGGGGAACCTTTTATTCGCCGGAGGATCTGAAGGGATCTCGTGAACTGGGTTTTCATGTTATCACCGCTTTCGAAATGAGGAAGCTTGGTCTTCAGGAGGTAACAAGGCAAATCATAGAAAGAGTCGGAAAAACCAAGGCGTTCTTTACCTTTGACATTGACTTTGTAGATCCTGCCTTTGCTCCCGGTACCGGGACCATTGAAGTGGGCGGGTTCACAAGCTATGAAACATTGGATATGATTCGGGAACTGAGGGATATTGATTTTGTAGGATATGACCTGGTTGAAGTCTTGCCAAGCTTTGATCCGACTCAAATTACTGCATTTTTAGGCAGTAATATAGTTTTTGAGTTCATTTCTATCATTGCTTACCAAAAGAAGATGAGGCAAGGGTCTCAGATAAAATAAGGCAAGGCAGATGATGCAAAACAGATTCGTTAATAAAGGAGGAAACAAAATGACTTGTAAAATGCAGGAGATGACCTGGCAGGATTTTGATGAAATAAGGAAAGAAGGGATTGTGATATTGCCCGTGGGATCAACAGAGCAGCACGGTCCTCATTTGCCGCTTTCTGTGGACGCTATTATTTCGGAGGGGTTGGCAGTCATGATAGCAGAAAAAGTCCGGGGGGCTGTTGCTCCAACCATTTGCTATGGCTACAAATCTGCTCCGCTGAGCGGAGGAGGTCCTTTCTTTCCGGGTACTTTGGATTTAAACGGTCTGACCCTGATGAACCTGGTAGGAGATGTTTTAGAGGAGCTGATTCGTGACCAGGTCAAGAAGATTTTAATTGTCAACGGCCATTATGAGAACGAAGCCTTTATTCTGGAAGCGGTAGATCTGATTTCGAGAAAATATCCGGATGTAAAGATTGTTGAAGCCAGCTGGTGGGATCAGATATCTCAGGAGGTTATGGACCGTGTCTTTGACGAAGTCCCATTTCCTGGCTGGGCACTGGAGCATGCTGCTATTGCGGAAACCTCTTTAACGATGTTCTTCAGACCTGACCTGGTGAAATTCGACCGTTTAATCGAAGATGGAGTAGAAGAGGAGTTAACTTATCAGGTGTACCCTGCACCTAAGGAGATCGTCCCGAAATCAGGGCTCCTTGCAACTGCCAGAACAAGCTCTCTGGAAAAAGGGAAATGGCTTGCTGAAGATATTGCGGAGTTCTATAAAAAGATCGTATTAAAAGAATTTAATAAAAGTTGAAGGAGGAATACCATGAGTATGGATGTAATCAAAACGAAAGGGAAACCATTTGTAGATTCTGAAGTGGATGGAGCCCAGAGAAGACTTGAGGAATTGGGCTACCGGCAGGAACTAAACAGAAATTTATCCATTACAGGGAATGTCGTAATGGCATTGTCTAACGTATCTCCGTTAATGGCAGCCTTTGTATATGCTTTAGCTGCCTTTGCAACAGTTGGAATTGCGACAGCTCCGGCTGCTTTGATCCAGGGATTTAATGTTATCTTGATTGGATTTATTATTGCTGAGCTGGGGTCTATTTATCCGGTATCAGGCGGCCTTTACTCCATTATCAGTTATATACTTCCGAAACCCCTTGTATTTGTAGCGGTATTCACCTTTATGATACAGGCATTTATTTATCCTCCTTCCATCGCTTTGGGTGTCGGACAGTATCTTCAAATCCTCTTTCCGCAATTACCGCAAAGCGTATTTGCAACCAGTGTCATTGCAGCGATAACATTTATTGCAGCGTTATTTATTGGACTGAACAGCATTGTAACAAATAACCGACTGGCAAAAATACTGCTTCTATTGCAGCTGCTGGTTATTGCGGTATTTTTGGTGGTATGTTTTGCAAATCCTCAGAGATCATTAGGAGATATTGTTTTTTCACCGCAAATGCTTGATGGCCAGGGAAGTGGATTGACACCGGCAGGATTTGGTGCTGTGTTAATGGGAATTGGAATCTTGTGCGCGTCCATTGACGGCTATCCTGCATCGCTGGGATTTTCAGAGGAAACCAAGGGATCCTGCAGAAACATCGGCAAGGCCGCTTTGATTTCTGCCGTTTCAACTGCTGTTCTTATTGTAATCGTCCTGATCATGAGTATGATTGCCGCTCCTGATCTGCAGCAGTTTTTAACGGCTCCATCCCCTCTGCTGTACACCGCTGAGACTTATCTGGGCGCCTTGGGTTCAACTCTGGTCAATGTAGGTATCATTATTGCATCCTTTAGCTGCCTTGTTGTGATTATCAACTACATGGCAAGAGTTATTTATACCGGGGGCAGAGATGGAATCTGGCCGAAAAAGATCAATGAGTTTTTGACAAAAGTATCTTCAAAATCGCAGATTCCCTGGGCTGCAACTACACTGATTGCTGTGGTAGGATGCTTCCTTGTATTTTACTCCAACCTCGTTGTTTTGGTGATTTATGGGGGCCTTGCTGCCGCTACGGTCTATCTGCTCCTTGCAATAGGATCCATTAATAGCAGAAGAAAAGACCCGGAAATTACAAGGCCTTTTAGAATGCCCCTGTTTCCGATACCATCGATCCTCGTCATTCTATTTCTTATCATTGCTATAGGTTCACAAACTCCGGATGTTATGCTGGCGGTAGGGATCTTTATTATCCTGGCTTTGGTGTATTATTACGCTTATATAAGGCCTAGAGACATGAAAGGAGAGAAGACAAGTGAATAATATCAGCCCCAAAACAGCTTTGATAGCAGGAATCAACAATGAGGCGGGAGCAGCAGCGGCATACAGGCTGAAGGCTTCGGGATGGACTGTAATCGGTACGGATATTGTTGCGGCAGAGGACCTGAATCGTAAGGAGTTGGACGGTTATTTCAGTCTCGATATGACGAAAAGGACCTCTTTCCTTGATATTGCTTCAGAAGTAGAAAGAGAATATGGTCCGGTTAAGGCACTCTTTTGTGCTACCGGTTTTGAAGCTGATAGGCAAAGTCGTTCCTTTTCAGATACTTCCATGGAGCAGTGGCAAAGAACCTTGGAGGGCTGGCTGAAAAGCAGCATCAATGCATGTGCTGCGGTGGCACCTTATATGATTGGAAGGAAAGAAGGAAGAATTATGATTCTTTCTCCCGATTACAGCAAGGTAGCGCAAGAGAATATATTAAATGCCGCAGCGGCCGGTACCCTTCATGGATTTGCAAAGAGCTTTGGGGTGGAGGCGGCAAAAGAGAATGTGTTGGTGAATTGTATTTTTGCAAACCTGCCTTTTGATACGGAAGCGATAGCGGCTGCGGTACATTTTTTAGCAGAGAGCGGCAATTACGTATCGGCCCAAGTGATTTCAATACACGGCAAAGAAAAAGGGGGTGCGGAGGAATGATTACATATGAAGAATTAAAAGGCAAGGCAGTCCTGATTACCGGCGGGACTCAAGGCATTGGTGAGTCGGTAGCACAATATTTTTCAGAGCAAAAGTGCAAGGTGGCTATAAACGGCAGACGTCTGGATGAAAAGGTGCAAAGGGTTCTGGACAGAACCGGGGCTTTCCCTGTCATGGGAAATATTTCGGATCTGAATGCAGCAGTAAAAATTGTAGAAGATACTGTAAACGAATTTGGGAAAATTGATATCTTTGTTGCAAATGCAGCAGGTATGAGCATGAAGCCATTTCTGGAGCAGGACGAAGCAGAGTGGTGGGATCAGGTAAATATTAACCTGACCGGCCATATCGCCTGCATTAAGCCTGTTTTACAAAATATGATTCAAATAGGAGGGGGCACGATTATCATTGTCAGCTCATTTTTCGGAACCTTGGGATGGAATAATGCAACAGGTTACGGGGCTTCCAAATCCGGTCTTTTAACCTTGGGCCAATATCTGGCCAGAGAATATCAGAAATATAACATAAGGGTTGGAATTATCGTGCCGGGAGTGATCAGAACACCGCAATTAAACATTGATGCCAAAGATTTGGGGATCTCGTATGAAGAGGTATGTGACATGTATGCAAGTGAAATCGCTATGGCCCGACTGGGGAAACCGGAAGAAATTGCTGAAATGGCAGTATTTATGGCAACTGAAAAAGGCGGAAGAGCCCTTAGCGGAAGGCATATACAAGTAAGCGGCGGAGAATATCGGACGACACCATATTATATTTAACATAGAAAAGGAGAGAAAGAATGGGTAAGTTAGATAACAGGACGGCAGTAATCACCGGAGGAAGCCGCGGAATAGGCAAGGGAATCGGCATGTGTCTGGCAAGAGAGGGAGCCAATGTTATATTCTCATACTTAAAGAATGAAGAGGCAGCGGCAGAAACAGTAAAAGAACTTGAAAAATTAGGCGTGAAGGCCCTGACAATCAAGGCAGACGTAAGCAATGAAGCGGATGTGGTACATATGAAGAATATCGTGAAAGAAACCTTCGGCAAGATCAATATTCTGGTTAATAATGCCGGAACCATAGGTCTGGAGGTAAGTGTTGCCGATATGGAAACGGAAGAATGGGATAAGGTAATCGGAACGGACTTAAGAGGAGTGTTTTTGACTACGAAGCATTTTATCCCGCTCATAGAAAAGGATCCCGTAGGAAAGATCATGAATATTTCTTCTGAACTTTCTAAAAAAGGAAGAGAGAAATATGCGCACTACGCTGCGGCAAAAGGCGCGATTAATGCATTTACAAAATGCCTTGCCCTGGAATTGGCACCGGACATCCTGGTGAATATTATTGCACCGGGGCCCATTGAAACGGACATGATCCTCTTGGACATGGAGCCGGAATGGATTGAGAAGGAAAAGGAAATTCCTCTGCGTAGATTGGGTAAGGTAGAAGAGATTGGCGCTGTGGCAGTACTCCTTGCTTCTGACGATGGAAATTTCTTCTGCGGACAGTTTATCAGCCCCAATGGCGGAGCTGTGTTTGTTTAAAATATTGCAGGAAGAATATAACGACAATGGTGGTGCCCTCCTGGATGTCGGCCAGGGCATTGAGTTTCTTTTCCTGAAGCTTTACAAGGTCAAGTTTCAGGGCGCCACCCATACCGTCCTATTGATAAGTCTGCAACAGCCTGATGTAATGATTTGCTTCACGCAAAAGATGGTCAGTGTAAAGGGACAGCATAATGGCTTCTACTTTACAGGAGATGAGACCTTGCGTGATCAGTCCTTTAAAATCCCCGAATTCTCTTACTTGAATCAGGGGATTTTCATCGGTTGGGGGAATCAAAAAGGCTTTTTCCAGGAGTTCGCTAAAGTAGTTGGCAAATCGGTTGGCTTCGTAAAATAAGTCTGATTCCACTGGGTCCAGGAGGCCTCGGATTGCCTTTGCGTGATCGGCCATCAGGCGGTTCCAGAAAAATTCATCCTGGGGCAGAAACATGTCGGCAGTTTTATTTTGAAGATTTGTCAAGGTTCTGTAATAATCTCTTCCTTCCAAAACCACATGCTCAATGACGGAAGTGTATAGTAAGGTAAAAATCTGGCAGGAAGCCTGGCGATTCAGTAAATTGGTCTGAAACTGCAGAAATGCTTGCATTTGCGATAGAATCCGTTGATTTAACGCAAAAACCTCCTGTGCCTTTAGATCTGTTACCATTGTCGAGGGATTCATGGGTTCGATATTCGTTTCCATCAGCGTCAGGTTTCTGTTAATGGCAATCCCGGTGTATTGCTGGGTTAATCTTTCTGCTTCATCCGTATATCGGGTATAAAATTCTCCGGAGTGTAAGGCTTCTCTTGTGACAAAACCATTTGATTGGCTGATAACGGCTTCCAGCAAGGCTTCGAATTGCTGTTTAAAGTTATCCGCTTCCAAAGCCAGCTGCCTCTCTGGCGGAAGAATGACGCTTTCGATAAAAATCGCGTGTTCTTTCATAATTCTGATCCAAAAAAGATTTGCTTCAAGAGACATTCGTACGAATTCTTCGCTGGTTAACATAATAACCCCCCAAATACCTTAAATATTATATAATATGTTGGCATAAATGAAATATTCCTGCGACGGAAAATCGAAACCACGATAGATTTTTTGTTCCGGCAACAAGATGTCAATCTGGTCATCGATTGCCATTACAGCAAGCTGCCGATCATCGAACTTCGCGTCGGAGAATACATAATCTTTTTGAGATCAGAGATAATAAGAATAGAAGGAGGTGGAGAAAAATGAAACATGCAATCGCTTTATTGATTAAATTTGCCATGGTTACCGTGATATTGGAAATCATACTATTGACTTTTACTAATCTGGAATTTTGGAATATATTTTGGATATCTGTGACAGTATCCCTGCTGACGTATCTGCTGGGAGATATCATTATCCTTTCTTCCACAAATAATACACTGGCTATTATCGCCGATATCGGCTTGTCGTTTTTTCTCATTTATATGTTCAATTATATTTGGTTTGATTCAGAGGTTACATTTGTCAGCTGCCTCGCCGCATCTATCTTGCTGGGAATCGGTGAACAGTTTTTCCATAAGTATGTTGAAAAAAACGTATATCACAAAACAACCTATGCTTAAGTGTTATACTGAAAATGCAAAATAAACAACAAAAAATCAAACGCCCGAATGCAAGAAAGCTCTAAAAATCGATAAAATCTTATTAGAGTTGTTTCAAAAAAAAGGCGTTTGCTTTTTTTATGCTTGCATTCTTGTCTAAATTTGTCGCATAGACTTACTTTATGCAGATAATTTCTTTATTAACAAGTTTACAAATCTGTCGATTAATAATACAATATGTAGTTGTAAGTTTTACCAATTTGAAAAGGAAATGAAATCATCATGCCCCAGTTTTTTACACACAAATCCATGACCCAAGAGACTCTGCTGGAAAAAATAAATACAATCTTCATCCCGATCGTCTTCTTCATTGGGATTATTATGATAGGCTTTTATAACTTTCTGTTATTTCACAGTATTGCAGAACTTTTCAGCATATCCATTGCTTCGGTTATTTTTATCATCTCAATTAATACCTATAAATTCAACCACAGCAGCTATAACCTTTCGCTGCTTGGAATTGCCTTTGGCTTTATCGGGATCATTGATCTTTTACATACGTTAGCCTATAAAGGCATGGGTGTTTTTCCCGAATTTACTGCGGACCTGCCAACCCAGCTATGGATTGTCGGCAGATTTATAGAAAGTATTTCCCTGCTTCTCTTCTGTACCTTAATGAGCAGAAGAGGCAAGCTATTGCAATTTTTTTACATATATTTTGCGATTACCGTATTTTTATTGTTATCTATTTTTCATTGGGGTATCTTTCCTTCTTGTTATATTGATGGTACCGGTTTGACGTCTTTTAAAATTGCCAGTGAATATATCATCTGCGGAATTTTGGCGGTAACAATTTTCTTGTTGTACCGCAATAAAAAACGTTTTATACAGAAAGCCTTTCGATATTTGATTTCAGCCATTCTCTTTATGATTCTGTCGGAGATCTGCTTTATGTTTTACCTAAATGTATACGGAATAGAAAATATGGCAGGCCATATTTTGAAAATTATATCGTTCTATTGTATATATAAATCCATTGCGGAGGAAAACCTGAAGAAACCATATAGAGAACTCTATTATAGAGGAAGAGACTACTACAAGCTGATCAAGCTGCTGCCGGAGGCAGTGTTAATCCATGTGAAGGGCAGGATCGTGTTTATCAACGATGCCGGCTTAAAGCTTTTCGGTGTTTCCAACTCAAATCAAATTTTAAATACCTCCATATTTAAATATATAAATCCGGAAGATCAGGTGGACATGCACCATTGGCTGATGCGTCCCAATGACGGGGAGAACAGATATCCTAGTACTTTAGTGAATTTCATTGCGTCAGATCAAAAAAACAAAGAAGTGGCGGTCTGCACCGGTCCGTATATTTACAATAATGAATGTGCCGCCATTATGGTTCTTCACGATCTTTCTCAGCAAAAGCAAGTGGAATCGCTGGAGAAAAAAGTAAAGCAGGGAGAAGAACTGTTAAAGGAAAGAACAGAATATGAAAGGCTGAGAACTATATTTTTTGCCAATTTATCCCATGAATTCAAGACGCCTCTCAACGTGATTCTTGGAGCCGTTCAGCTTTTGGAACACACTGAAAAAGATTATGAAACGGTTAAAACCGTCAACAAATATATCAAATCCATAAAGCAGAATTGCAACCGGATTTTACGGCTGACCAATAATCTGATCGATATTACAAAGGCGGATTCAGGGTATTTGAAGCTGAACCTGTGCAATTACAATATTATCAGCATTTTGGAGGATATTGTGGTAACCGTTGCGGATCATGTAAGAAGCAATGGGGTCGAAATTGTGTTTGATACGGATGTAGAAGAAAAGCTGATGGCCTGCGATCCCGATAAAATAGAAAGAATTATGCTCAACCTTCTTTCCAATGCACTGAAATTCTCCGATAACCAGGGTGTTATTACAGTCAATGTGTATGACAGAGCGGAGAGCATTTCCATTTCGGTACAGGATAACGGCATTGGAATCCCGGAGGACAAGCTGGGCACCATTTTTGACCGATTTGTGCAGGTAGATCAGAGCCTTTCCAGAAATACGGAAGGCAGCGGAATTGGGTTGTCTTTGATCAAAGCTTTCGTTGAACTGCATCAGGGAACCATTTCCGTAAACAGTGAAATGGGGAAGGGTACTCAATTTTTGATCGAACTTCCCTGCAGACTGGTTGAAGAGACTTATCACAGAGAAGAAAAGGAAAGCTTTATTCATCAAAATCGTATTGAAAAAATTTCGGTGGAATTTGCAGATATTTATTCAATCACTTAATGGATGCCAGGGGCATCCTGGCGAATTTAGGTAGGGAGCTTCAACCAACGGTGGAAGGATAATTTTGATTCTGTATTTTTTTCGATTGCAGTTAACCAAGGAGTATGTTATAATCCAAATTACGAAATGTCCAAGGGCGGTTAGCTCAGTTGGCTAGAGCGCCTGCTCGACAAGCAGGAGGTCGTTGGTTCGAGCCCAATACTGCCCACCATAATACCTTATAGGATTCGAAACAGATCCAAAGAAGAAATAAGAATGTTATCAACAAAGGAAGTTGGATTGATCCAACTTCCTTTATTCGCTCTCCCAATGTATAGCGGATCAAGGGAGATGATCGGACAATTTATACCAGGGGATACACCATGCTGAATACTTGGTTCGCCAGTTATTCAGAAATTAAAACAACGAAAGGGGTAGGTTTCATGAAAAAGACCAGACGTATTATCTGTATTGCCATGGTTCTAGTAATGATGGCAGCCGCCGGCATGCCGGCATTTGCATTTACTGAAAACGAAAGCCGAAGTGTGGAGGAGTTTTTCATTGAAACAGATCTCCTGAAGGGCGACGGGACAAGCTACGGGCTGGATAAGGAGTCTACGCGGCTGGAAGCCGTTATTATTCTTATCCGCTTGCTGGGGAAAGAAGCGGAGGCCCAGTCTAAAATCAATGAGCCCTGCAGATTTACCGACGTGCCCCAATGGGCAGCCGGGTATGTAAACTATGCCTGGGAAGCGAATTTATCCAAAGGGGTAAGCGATACCCTTTTTGGCCCCAATGGTAAAATCAGTGCACAGCAGTACAGCACCCTATTGCTGCGGGCATTGGGCTATAACGATCTTCAGGGCGACTTTAACTGGCAGAATGCGCTGGGCAAGGCGGAGGAGCTGGATATCCTTCCTGAGGATATGATACAAGCCTATGAGACTCAGAAAACCTATACCAAAAGAGATTTAACGGAGACCTCCTTCTGCTATCTGGAGGCTGCCTATAAAGGAACCGATACTACCTTGATCGATCAGCTCACCGGCAGCGGTGTTATTTCCGATAATCTGGCAGCACAGTACGGCTTGGGAATATCAGGCTGGACAGAGGTGGCCACAGGATATGACGGGGAAAATACTTTTCAGTTTCAACTGAGCGGAAACAGGCTCACTGTCACAGGAGCCGGTACGGATGAGGATGAAGCCTGGATTTTGGTTCAGATAAAGAATGCTGCCAGCGGTAAGGAACAGCTCCAGGAGGTGGCCAGACGGGACAGCAGCAACGAATATAATCTTTCCGTATCCCTGGCCGGAATCCCCGCAGGGGAATATTACGTAGACCTTTATGGCAATAAAGAAAAATATAATTATTACAGCAGCATCATTCTTTCAACCATCAAGCTGAAAAAGACCAAGGAAGGCTGCAACTTCATGGTTTCTCCTGCCTATGGTCAGAATCTCAGAATTCATCTGGGCAATCTGCTGGAGGACCAACATCAGAAGATGACCATCATGACCAGAGCGAGCAAACAGAGCATCAGCACCATAACGTCTCTTGCCCAGCAAATCACCCAGGGAGCTGAAACGGATTATGAGAAGATAAAGGCCATCCATGACTGGGTTGCCGACAATATTTATTATGATAAAGATTTTCTGGACGGAAAGACTAAGATCACCAATATCACATCCATTTCCGTACTGGAAAATAAATATGCGGTGTGCAGCGGCTATGCGAACCTCACAAAAGATCTCATCAATGCGGCGGGAATTCCTTGCAGGCAGGTATTTGGATTTGCTTTAGGGATCTCTACTGATACAGATTGGGAGAATATGTCCGAAAGAAATCTTGAACCTAATCATGTCTGGAATGAGGCCTATGTCGGAGGCAGATGGGTGATTCTTGATGCCACATGGGATTCCGGCAATACTTATACCGGCGGAAAGTTTACCTATGGCGGCGGTCCGGAGGATCTTTACTTTGATACCACTTTAGAATTTCTTTCCAATACCCATAAGTCTATGACGGAAGAATTATAAAAGATCGGAGGGAAGGAAAAATGTCCGGAGAGGAAAGACGGAAGAAAATCATAGAACTCTTAAAAAAGAATCAGGAGCCTATTTCCGGAGGGGAACTGTCAAAGCTTCTTGGTGTCACCAGACAGGTCATCGTTCAGGATATAGCTTTGCTTCGGGCTGTAAACCGAAACATTCTCTCCACCACCAAAGGATACCTTTTGTATTATCAGGAGGACCAAAAAGTAAACCGGTGCTTTATGGTGAAGCATACCAATGATCAGATTGAGGATGAGCTTTGCACCATTGTGGACGCCGGCGGAAAAATATTGGATGTTATCGTGATGCATGATATTTATGGAGAAATATCGTCGGATCTGATTATAAAAACGAGACAAGATGTTGCAGATTTTATTTCAAAGTTGCGGAATCAGCAGACGGTTCCCTTGAAGGAGCTCACAGGCGGTGTGCATCTTCATACGGTAGAAGCGGATTCTGAGACGATGCTGGATCGAATTGAAATGCTTTTAAAGAGTAAAGGCTATTTAATAGAAAATTAACGAAAAATAAGAGAGGTGATATCCTTCCTGGAAAGGGTAGATGCCTCTCTTTTGTTCGTAATCAAAAACTTTTTTCCTCAATTTACACTGAAAGTTATATTGAATGGAACTGGCAGTTTATTTAGCAGGGTAACTTTTAGGGTTAAACTTTACCTAATAAACTATAGATAGGAGTAATTTTTTTCATGAGGGTAGAGTTAGATTTGAAAGCAATGGGGAAGAGAATTCGAAACCAAAGGGAGCAAATG
Source organism: Sinanaerobacter chloroacetimidivorans (assembly GCF_018128545.1). Classification (GTDB taxonomy): domain Bacteria; phylum Bacillota; class Clostridia; order Peptostreptococcales; family Anaerovoracaceae; genus Sinanaerobacter; species Sinanaerobacter chloroacetimidivorans. Next base: position 49,801 of record NZ_JAGSND010000014.1, read on the forward strand.
CGGTTGACCCGGGAAGAATTGGCCGAAAAACTAGGGGTATCCAGTAAATTTTGTGCAGATATCGAATATGGGGTAAAAGGAATGTCTCTCAGTACACTTTTAAACCTCAGCATCATATTAAACCTATCAGTTGATTATATTTTAAAGGGGTATGGGGACCAGCTCGGTATCCGGGATGATGACAACCGGGTACTGAAAGAGAGCATTATGATTCCGCTCAACTCCTGCAGCAGGACACAGTTGAAGCGTGTAGAACAAATGGTTAAAATATTTGTAGCCGCTGTCAATGAAGACCATGAAAGCTATGATACATAATGAAAATACCTTCTAATCGAAAAACCTTTCGCCGCATTGCATCACAGCAAAATTTACAGCAGTAGTACAGTTTAGTCTAAGTGGGGAGTAAAATGGGATCAGAGAAACAAGGGAATGATTACAATTTCTTGGAGGAAAAGTTGATTTCGTATAGTGTTGATCTGCAGAAATTCATCTACACCTTGACGAAAGATAACGATGCCAATGAAGAGATCTTGCAAAACACCATTGCCACAGCATTTGCCAATCTGGACAAATTGCGAAATCCTGATATGATCAAAACGTGGATTTTTAATATTGCAAAAACCGAGACAAGTCATTATTTCAGAAAGAAACATATCATTGGGTTCCGCCCGGGTGTTGACGTTGGTACGGATGCCGTTGAAATCCCGCAAAAGGACATTCTGGACATGATTATGGAGGCTGAGTTTGAAAAAGAGCTCAAGTCTTTGGTTAATAAGCTGGAAGATAAATATTGCAGAATCATTATGCTGCATTATTATTACGGACTGGATTTAAAGGAAATCGCGCACATTTACAACCTGAACTACAGCACGGTAAGGACCAACCACAGACGGGGCATAGAAAAACTAAAGGAACTATATGAATCAAGGAGAATTGGTTAAATGGCTGAAAGGAACTCTTTTGAAAAGGAACTGAAGAAAACTTTGGCGAAAGCGATGGAGGATGAGGAATCACCATCCTTGGATTTTTATGCAGATTTAAAATACATAGAAGTAAGTCCTGAATATATTGCCAGAAGTATTGTCAACAGCAGAAGAAAAAATGAGAAACGAAAGGTATCCAGAGCGGCCTCTGTTGCTGCGGCCTCTTTTATGATTCTTGCTGTTTCCAGTGCCATTGCAATATTGATTTCCTCCAATCCTGTCGACGCCATAAAAAGCAAACTCGAGCGGCAGTTTATCAAGGTCCGGAATGTTCTTGTGATCAAAGACGATAATCCGGCTCAGATTGATACTATGGGCGGCGTGGAGAAGGAAATAGAGGACTGGAAGGATATCGGCAATGCGAAGAAATTCCTTCAAGAATTATTTGTCCCCGGGTATATTCCGGAGGGGTATGAGTTTCAGAGCCTAAAAATAAAAAAAGATGGTGAAATTGGGTACTACGCTAAATATCAATTCATAAACAGTGAAGGTTCTTTGCTGAGCATCAATCAGTATTACACGGAAGATGAGCCGGATACGGTGGTAACAAATGCAAATAAAATGATAGAAACCAATGCGGGAAACGTCTATATAACCGTTGATGAATTCACTGAAACGATCATAGGGACATTTTTTGCAGGCAATGATAAAATTGTAATTTCTGGTGCAATTTCCGAAGCAGAGATCGAGACTCTTTGCAATTCTATCCAGTAACAAAACAAGACCCTCCTTTATGCACGAGTCATACGCATTTTGCATGAGCATAAAGGCAAGGTCTCATTTTATCATTTCCTATGATTTTCGTTTATTTAAAACCCCTTGATTGACTTGACTAAATTGAACTGGAATAAAGAGTTACTGTGGAGGTTACAGAACCTACCTTGTCCTTGACGACCACTTTCAGACGGTAGGTAGTGCTGGATGATGTGCTCCAATTATCCGTCACATAGATCCCGTTATCGTTATACACCGTTTCTACTCTGGAAGCTCCTACACTGGACCAGGTTTGTGTGCTGTAATTGTAGGATTGAAGGGTAATGGTAGTTTGAATGTATTCTGCGATCGTATAGGTATCGGCAGAAACAATAGACTGGGAAGTGTTGGTTCCTGTTCTGTAGAAATTAACCGATGCGGTACCGATGTTTTGCGGCTCGATAATGGATTGGGCGACGGACCCATCAGGAGCTTCGGCGAATACGGATCCGGACATTGATAGGATGACTGCCATTGCCAGGATGAGACAAGTGATTTTTCTTTTTGTTTGAAACATGATGATTTCCTCCTTAAAAAAATTTATTTATCTATTAGAGGAAAAAAAACAAAAAAATGTTGCAAAAAAACACAAAAAAACATTATTTTTTTAAAAAAATTGAGACATTTTTCAAAAAAAAATCCTCTAATATATGATGCGAGTAAATAATCCCTATTTGGGTGGACAAAAACGCAATTATTTTTTTACCAGGTTAAGAATTTGCTGCTCTAAAAGCAATATTGGAAGATGAGGGGATAAACAAATGAGATATGCACTAGTAGACGATGCTACACTGCAAGCGGTAAAGCGGCTGGAGGGGAAAATTGCCATCAAAAGCAGGCATTCGATTGATGGTGACATTCTCGCGCTGGAAAACCTGCTGCAAGCAATTTTATTTTATGACAAAGTGCTGTATGTCGATGATAATGATGCGAAAAACAGGAAAAGCCGAAAAAAACTGTTTGAAAAATTTCCTGTCGTATCTTTGGACAGCAATACTTTGAAAGAAATGATGGATCATACCAACCATGTGGTGGATGATTTGATCCCTTGCATTGAGGGAGGAAGCTTCACCGATGAAAGCTTCTCAAATTTTTTTCGGTCTATGAAATTAAATCTCAAATTCACCTGGGATATGAAATCAAATGTTTATTATTTAACTCAAAAAATTCAGCAGACGCCTGATGTGGATGTTTCTTTGAACCTGAAGCTTCTCGGGATGCTTTATACAGAACTGTCGGATAAATCTTTCATTGAGAATATCAATGAAAGAAGGCCTCTTCTCTATGATTCCTTCGGACAAATCATCAATAACCAGTATCGCGTCTGTGACATGGATGGCAAGGAACACGAAACCAAAATATCCAAACAGGCGGAGGCGCTGTTCAGTGCCTTGAATTGTCTGGCCTATCGTACCACCTTCTACACGCTTCTTGCCAAAGAATTGAAAGCAGATTCCGTGCTTTCTCCCATAAGAAGCGCTTTCCAGCGGTACTATTTAAAAAAATTATATACGGAGGACAGACTAAGTGATCCGAGCCAGGAGGAAGCCGCCGCTGCCGGCAGACAAAACTCCATTTCGGCGATCGACTCTCCGGTGGTTTTAAAACATAGCCTGCCGCTGTTTTCCCTATGGATCGCTGAACGGATGAAAGGCGGAGCGAGCTTTATTGATGCCGCCTATGAGCTGCGCGAGGACAACGATTTTGTACTGGCTAGGCTGCATCTGAACGAGATTGACGGCATGCTGGAAACGGGACACGCGGAATTTGTCAAATTCGTCAATTCCATCATTTCAGAACTTGATAAGCAAATGGACAGGATCATGGAAAAGTATATGACTGCTACGAAAAGAGGAACACCGGTCTCCTCCAGAATTCTGACCGGTAATCTGGCGGCTTCGGCAGAAGGGTTCCCCTTATTGAAGGACTTTACCTACTGCATGAAGCCTGCGTCTGAGCATCCTATGGGCCGCGCCTGGAAAAGCAGATTCGGAGCAGTGAACCGATACCTTACGGAAGATCTGATGCAGCTTGACGCTCTGGGAGAATTCTATGACATTATCACATCCAAAATAGTCTATGAGGACGAAACTTATCTGCATAACATCAAGGTAATCAATAACGAACTGACCTATGAGAACGCCTGGTGGACCATTGCCATGTAACGGAATCTTAACTTGAAATAAAAAAGGAAAAAGGGTACACTACTGTTGGAGCAGTATGATTTTTTCTTGCAAAGAAGATCAAGGGCTCCAATAGTCTTATTTTGGAAGGGAATTTTGCTTATATGGTGAAATATTCACGAATTGCATTATTATTATTTGCGGATATCATCTGCATTAATTTTGCCTATATTTTATCCTTTCTGCTGCGTTTTGAATTTGATATTTCCGATCCCTTTTGGGGATATTTTGCCTCCTATGCGAATAATCTGCTTTTCATCACAGCAGTAAAGCTTGCGGTATTCTGGGCCCTGGGCCTTTATCGCAGCTTGTGGAGATATGCGGGAACAGAAGAACTGGTGAAAATCGTTCTGGCAGCTTTGGCGGCGACGGCAGCGGCAATCGTTTATCTGGAATTCACACAGCAGTTTTTCCCGAGAAGCATCTATATTTATAGCTGTATACTGGATATCATTCTCTTAGGCGGCACCCGGTTTGCCTACCGGGTATTTCGCGATTTCAGAAATCCGGGTACCTTTAACAGTTTCGTTCTGGGCTTCGGAAAAAAGAAGGAGCACGGAGATGAGATCAGCAAGGTTATGGTGGTTGGTGCCGGCGATGCAGGAGCAACCATTATCAAAGATATCAAACAGCATCCGGAATACGGGAAAAGAGTGGTGGCTGCCATAGATGGCGACCCGAATAAATTAAATCGCCGAATTGCGGGAGTCAAAATTATGGGCGATCATTATGCCATTCGGCAGATAGCTAGAAAGAACGCCATCGACGAAATTATCATCGCCATTCCTTCTGCAAACAAAAAGGCCATACAGGATATCGTAAACGAATGCAATAAAACTCGCTGCAAGATGAAGATTTTGCCGGGAATCAGCGATCTGATCAACGAAAAGGTAAGCATCAGCAAGCTCAGGGACGTTGACATCGAAGACCTGCTTGGAAGAGAGCCGGTTCAGGTAAATCTCCGGGAAATCAGCGGTTATCTGGAGGGGAAAATCGTCATGGTAACCGGCGGCGGTGGCTCTATCGGTTCAGAGCTTTGCAGGCAGATTGCACGTTTTCGCCCGAGGAAGCTTATCGCAGTGGATATCTACGAGAATACGGTTTTCGAACTGGCTGGGGAGATGAAGACCGCTTATCCTCAACTCGAATTTGAAGTGGTGATCGCTTCCGTAAGAAGCAAGAACAGGCTTCGGGAAGTCTTTTTGAAATATAAGCCTCATGTGATTTTCCATGCGGCAGCCCACAAGCATGTGCCGCTGATGGAGAACAATCCCAAGGATGCGGTAATCAACAATATACTTGGAACGAAAAACATGATCGATCTGGCCGATGAATATGCGGTAGAAAAATTCGTTTTGATTTCTACGGATAAAGCGGTGAATCCGACCAATGTCATGGGGGCCACCAAACGGGTAGCGGAAATGATTCTTCAGGATAAAAGCACCCGTTCACGGACAAGCTATTCGGCGGTTCGGTTTGGCAACGTACTGGGGAGTAATGGAAGCGTCATCCCCATATTCCGTAAGCAGATCGAGCGCGGCGGTCCGGTAACCGTAACCCATGAGGAAATCACCAGATTCTTTATGACCATACCAGAGGCTGTGCAGCTGGTCATACAGGCAGGAGCCATGGCTCAGGGCGGTGAGATTTTTATTCTGGATATGGGAGATCCTGTCCGCATTATGGATCTGGCAGAAAATGTCATCCGGCTTTCAGGGTATGTCCCGTATGTGGATATCGATATTGAAATTACCGGTCTGAGACCGGGGGAAAAGCTTTACGAAGAGCTTCTTTTGGATGAAGAGGGTATTGAGAAAACCGCTCATAATAAAATTTATGTAGGGCATCCTCTGCCGCCCACACCGGCACTCAGTGAGCTTCTTGAACAGGAAGGCATGTGCGTGGAAGACAGCGTCCGAGGGATCACCTTTATGAAGGATGAGGAAGTAAAGGACTGGCTTCAGAATCTGGTGCCGAATTATCAAAGAAAAAAGTAGTCAGCTTTGGAGCTGATAGATGAAATAAAAGTAGTCAGCTTTCGGAGCTGATTCTAATGAAAATAAAAGAAGTCAAGGGGGTAATGACAATGAAAAGAATGGTAAACCTGGATTTTGCCGGATCACTCATTGACCTGAAGGTATTGGCTGGAGATGTTCAGAAAGTAAGAGAAGCGCAGAAAAAACTTTATGCCGGAACAGAAGACTTTACCGGATGGGTGAAGCTTCCCTTCACTTATGACAAAGAGGAAACCAAAAGGATCCTAGAAACCGCAGAAAGAATCAGAACGCAATGTGAGGTCTTTATCGTAATCGGGATCGGGGGATCCTATCTGGGCGCCAGGGCTGCCATCAGCGCCCTGAAGCAAAGAGAAAAGGAGAAAAGCGGAAAGCCTGTACCCGAAATATACTTTGCAGGACAAAACCTCAGCGGAACCTATCACAGGGAGCTCCTTGAAAAGATTAAGGACAGAGAAATCTGCCTTTGTGTGATATCTAAATCAGGCACTACCACGGAACCGAGCATTGCCTTTTCCGTGCTGAAAGATACCTTATATAAAAAATATGGAAAAGAGGAAGCCAATAAACGAATTTATGCGATTACCGATGCTGCTAAGGGAACCCTCAGAGAGGAAGCAGATCGGGAAGGATATGTCACCTTTACGGTACCCGATGATATTGGCGGCCGCTATTCCGTATTGACACCTGTTGGACTTCTGCCTATTGCAGTGGCCGGTATTGATATTCTCGATATGTTGGAAGGCGCGAGAGTTGGGGCCAAAGTCTGGACGGCGGGACCTTGGGAGGCCGTACCCGAAAACCAAGAGGACATGGGCAGTGAGTCGGATATCACTCAGATTTCTTCTCCGGGCCTTCTTGCCCTTACCAGGGTATCGCTGCTGAACCGGGGAAAGTTTATCGAGGTGTTTGAATACTATGAACCTCAGCTGCAGTACTTTACCGAATGGCTGAAGCAGCTTTTTGGTGAAAGTGAAGGTAAAGACGGAACGGGAATCTTCCCGGCCTCCCTGCAATTCAGTGCAGACCTTCATTCTATGGGCCAATTTCTTCAGGAGGGAAAGCAAATCTTCTTTGAAACCATTCTGAATCTGGTGCATCCGGATAAAGACCTGATCGTTCCGGATGATGCCGGAGAACTTTTGGCAGGAAAAAGCCTGAACGCTGTAAACCGTGCTGCCATGGAAGGCGTTATGGCTGCCCACGCAGCGGTGGGGGTCCCCATGATCAGAATTGATATCCCCGAACTGTCCCCCTATTATTTCGGGCAAATGGTCTACTTCTTTGAAACCTCCTGTGCTCTCAGCGGATACCTGCTGGAAGTGAATCCTTTCGATCAGCCGGGGGTTGAAAGTTATAAGAAGGAAATGCGCAGAGTCCTCAAGGGTGACAATAACGAAGCGAAACGGTGAAACGGCGCAGAGGCAAGAAAACTTTTCTATAGTTGAAAAATTTTCTGTGGTTTGCGTTATAATGGTTGAAAAAACCTCAAAAAAGAGGTACATTAGTAGAGGAAACTGCAATTGACCTGGTAAATGAAAATCATTTTATCATGTGAAAATGGAGGATATGGTATGAATAAAATAGGTGTTCTAGGAACTGGGACTATGGGTGCAGGAATCATTCAGGTACTTGCACAAAACGGATATGAAGTGGTACTTCGGGCCAGAAGAGAGACTTCTGTAGAAAAAGGAATTGCAACTGTTAATAAAAACCTGGACAGACTGGTTGCCAAGGAAAAGATGACTGCGGAGGAGAAAGATGCTGTAATGGCAAGAATTCACGGCTCCACGGACATCAACATCGTAGCGGATGCCGATTTGATCATCGAAGCAGCTACGGAAGATATGGAATCCAAGAAAGCTTTGTTTGCAGAACTGGATCAGCTGTGCAAAGAAGGCACTATCATTGCAACGAATACTTCCTCTCTGTCTATTACGGAAATTGCTGCCGCTACCAACAGACCTGACAAGGTAATCGGAATGCATTTCTTCAATCCGGTTCCTGCCATGAAACTGGTGGAAATCATAAAAGGACTGGCCACCTCTGACGAAACCAGAGATACCATTCTTGAATTGACAAAGAACCTGGGAAAGACCCCTGTAGAGGTGGAAGAAGCTCCCGGTTTCGTAGTAAACAGAATTTTGATTCCTATGATCAATGAAGGAATTGGTATTTTAGCTGATGGCGTTGCCAAAGCTGAAGACATTGACCAGGCTATGATGCTTGGTGCAAATCATCCAATGGGACCTTTGGCTCTTGGAGATTTAGTGGGACTTGATGTATGCTTAGCTATCATGGAAGTGCTGCATGCAGAATATGGAGATGACAAGTACAGACCGCATCCATTGCTGAAGAAAATGGTAAGAGCAGGTAAACTTGGCAGAAAATCTGGAGAAGGATTCTTTAATTACAACAAATAATGAAAACATTTTTAAAAACATTTATAGCAGGCTTTTTAATATTTACAATAATCTTAGTCCCCATTCAATGGGGACTAAGTCTTGTAGGCAAGGTGAGAGTTTTCAGCGGTACGGAAAATCTCATGGATGATATGCCCTATCTGGTGGATAAGAATAGTCCCTTCTTTGAAGCGTTTAAAGATAAGAATAGAGTAAATGTATTGTTGATCGGAGTAAATGACGGGATGACGGATACCCTGATGCTTGGAAGCTATGATCTGGATGCTCAGCATGTGGACATTATATCCGTGCCCAGAGATACATACTATCCGAGAGACGGGGTGACAAGCCCAGCTGCGAAGAAGATTAATTCCATATACCACAATGAAGAGAACGGCAAGGCATTAGGTACTGCAATGGCCGTAAGCGACGTATTAATGGGTATGCCCATCAACTATTATGCAGTAGTTGAATATGACACAGTAAGAAAAGTCGTGGATTCCATGGGCGGAGTTCCTATGAATATTACTTTCCATATGCACTATAATGACCCTTATGATACACCGCCTTTGAAAATCGATATTCCTGAAGGCTATCAGATTTTGAATGGCGATAAAGCGGTGGAGTTTCTGCGGTTCCGAAAGGGTTCCAACGGATATTCGGGTTATCCGGAAGGAGATATTGGCAGAATCAAGGCGCAGCAGGAATTTGTAAAATCTGCGTTCCGGCAGGCTCTTGGCTTCAGCCTTCCAAAGGTAACCAAAACGGTGATCGAAAATGTGGATTCCGATTTGCCCATCGGAATGGCTGCAAAAATTGCAGCGAAAGCCGTAGGACTTTCGGGCGAAGATTTAGAAGCGTACCTGCTTCCGGGTGAATCCGGTACCAAAGATGGTGCTTCTTACTGGTATCCTGATGAAGACGATATTGAGAAAATGTTAACTCAAATTTATAATATGGAACCCGAAACCGGGTCGGATACTGAAACTGAAAAAGAATAATCCATGTAATAAAAAAGTAATATAGGGAATTTCTCTTCCCTATTTATTTTTTTGTCCAAAAGGTATAAAATATAACGATTAATGGGTATTATAATTGGAGGCTGCTGAACAAACTAAAAAAATTTTACATATCCGTTTGTTCAGGGCAGATCGCATCTGTAAAAAGCAGGCCAATCCTGTGGAAACGCCTGCTTTTCAGCCTCCAATCCGGCGAGCCGAATCAAGCTGAATGCTGAATCAGTGGTATTCAGTCATTTTTGAATGTTCGGTAAGCCTAACTGGGGAAAAGAGAGGAAAGATTCGAAGTATGAAACCGGTAATGAAATCAGAAATGAACGTAAAAAAACAAAGAAGCCCTGTTGCTAGTTTTTTCAGAACCTTTTTATTAGCATTCCTGCTGTTTGTCCTTTTATGCACACCTGGTATGGCCATTTTCGGAAAGGTAACAGGCCAGACCATCTTTGGAGAACCCCCTGTGGTCTTGGAGGAAGAACTTCCGGTGCTGGTCAGCAAGGATAGCCCGTTTTTTGAAGCATTCAGCGACAAAAATAGAGTCAACATACTCCTTTTGGGAGTTAACAGTGGGTTGACGGACACCATTATGGTAGCAAGCTTTGACATGGACGCCAAGCATGTGGATTTGATTTCCGTGCCAAGAGATACGTATTACCATAGAGACGGCTATAACGGGGAAGCAGAGAATAAACTGAACGCGGCCTATCGAAAAAATCCGTTAAATACTGCGAAGGCAGTCAGTGAAATCCTGCTGGGTATGCCGATCAATTATTACGCAGTCATCGACTATAAAGGCGTTGAAAAGATCGTGGATTCCATGGGCGGCGTGCCTATGGAAATTCCCTTTACGATGAAATATAACGATCCTTATGATAAACCGCCGCTTGTGATCAATATTCCAAAAGGGCATCAGGTGTTGGACGGTAAAAAAGCGGTTCAGTTTTTAAGGTACCGTAAGGGATATACAGAAGGAGATATCGGCAGAGTGAAAGCACAGCAGGAATTTATGAAATCCGCTTTCAAGCAATGCCTGAGCTTTGAACTCCCGAAGATTGCGAAAACAGTTTTTGAAAATGTAGAGTCGGATATTACCATCGGTAAAGCCACAAAACTGGCTACGAAAGCGATGGGAATTACCTCGGAGGATATCACCACCTATATGCTGCCCGGAACACCACAGTCGGCAGCTCCCTGGTATGTGATTCCTGATGCGGAGGGAACGGCAGAGATGATAACACAAATTTATTCTATTGAGCCAAAGACTACCTCAGAAGCTGCTGTGCAGGAGTAAAAGAGATGAAAAGGCTCATATTATGAGGATCTGGTCAAAACGTATGGTGCCTGGCACCGTTGAGGTAACAAAATGAGAAAGCGAACAAGCTGGCTGTTAATCCTTTTTATGACAATGACCTTCGCTGCCGGAGGGCAGTGGCTCCAAAATCCCTATACTTATGGGATGAGTGCTGCTGATTTCACCGATGTGAAGACCTCGTACTGGGGTTATCCGTACATAGATTTTTCTGCCAATAAAGGAATTATCAATGGTTATCTGACTCCAAAGGGAACCTATCAATTTCTTCCTGAAACTCAAGTAACAAGAGAAGAGGCCATGTCCATGCTGTATCGCGCCCTGGCGGCAGCCGGGAAGCTGGAAAGCCAGGAGGATTTTTCTGCCGATTATCAACAGCTTTTCACTGCTCACAAAATTGCCGGCTGGGCTCAAAAATATGTAGCTTATGGGTTAAAATATAATTTGGTTACGGAGGCAGAGCTTTTGGACTTTACCGACGATGAAAGCGGTTATGGAAAATTAGCTCCGAGAGAACAGGCAGCTGTTTGGACCGGCAAGGCTATGAAAAAAAGCCTAGCTCCGGCCTATTCCCTTATCTATTCGGATAAAGATGATATTTCATCAGGTGCTTTGCCTTATATAGATCTTTTGTATCGCCAGGGAATTATGCAAGGGGATGATACAAAAATGTTCCATCCTGCCAATGGCATTAAGCGTGCAGAATTCGCAGCCATTGCCAACCGTGTATTTGAAGCTGCAAAAACGGATGACTATCAGGTGGAAAAGGAAGTTCAATCTTATCGCGGGACTATCGTATCCGTGGATTCCATAAATAATTTAATTATGATGACACAATCAGACGGAACTGCAAGAGTGATTCAAATAAATGCCAAAACACAGATTGTAATTGATGGAAAGTTGAATTATAATGGTCTAAAAGGAATGAAAACCGGAGTTTCTTCTGTGGTGGCATGGGGCGCATTTCTTGATCAAAGCGCAGGCCAGTCTGCAAATGCGTTGCAGCTTCATGTTATAACAAAAACCGAATCACGAGTAGGACTCATCACTGCCATTGAAAAGGTAAACGGTACCACCTCGGTACTAACCGTCAAGAATGCGGACGGAGACGAAATTCACTATGTTGTGGATCGAAATAGTCAGATTCTGAATACACCGGTAAAAGGCAAAGAAGTAACCTTTATTTGTGATGGTGTGAAAATTCTTGAAATCAAGTAAAACATAATTCGATTCGTAATCGAGTCCGCCTTCCTACCTAATTTGCCTGGAAATACATAACAAAAATGAAAATACTATGAGGAAAATAAAAATGAAGAATTTAATGCTATCCGGATATACCAATAGGGAGGGAATATGGAGATAGAGGTTTTAAAAAACAAAAAAGTATCGGAACTGCGTGAAATTGCAAAGACCTTTCAGCTGGAAGGCTTTGATAAAATGAAAAAAGCAGAACTGATCGAGGCACTGACAAGGTCTGGTCCGACAGTACCTCAGGGCGAAATGCTTTCCGAGAACAAAACTGGTACGGAATATAAGGAAGCTGTCCCTGCGGAAAAGGCAACTAAAGAGAGAGAGAGCAGACCAGAAAAAACGAAGAAGTTCGAAAAAGAAAAGAAAGAAGCAACAGATATAAAAGAAACTAGAGAAGTAAGAGAAGCAGAGACTGTTAAAAAAGAAGTAAAAGAAGCAGAGACTGTTAAAAAAGAAGTGAAAGAAGCAGAGACTGTTAAAGAAGAAGCTGCCGAAAAAGAATCTCCCTCTGCACAGGAGAAAAAGATTCAAGGTCCGCGGGAGGACCGGCCTGAGGTAGAAGGTATTCTGGAAATTGCAGAAGGCGGTTTCGGATTTCTAAGATTCCATAATTTCCTTACCAGTGATAAGGATATCTATGTTTCACCATCTCAAATCAGAAGATTCAATTTAAAAACAGGGGATAAAATTAAAGGAATTACAAGAAGACCAAATGAAGGGGAAAAATTTGGTGCTTTGTTGTATGTAAATACAGTAAACGGAGACGAACCGGGAGTCGCCATCAGAAGACCGGATTTCGACGATTTGACGCCGATTTTTCCTAATCAGCGTATCTCATTGGAAAGCGGAGCAACAGAGCTTTCCATGCGGTTGATCGATATCGTGGCGCCAATCGGAAAAGGTCAAAGGGGACTGATTGTTGCACCACCGAAGGCAGGTAAAACCGTGCTGCTGAAGAAAGTGGCCAACAGTATCGAAAAGATCTATCCGGAAATTGAAATGATCGTACTGCTTGTGGATGAAAGACCGGAGGAAGTCACGGATATGCAGCGATCCATCGGCGGAGAGGTTATATACTCTACCTTTGATGAGCTGCCGCAGAATCATGTAAAGGTTGCGGAGATGGTTCTGGCAAGGGCACAGCGTCTTGTGGAACACGGCAAGGATGTGGTAATCCTGCTTGACAGCATCACCAGGCTGGCCAGAGCCTATAATCTGGTGATTCCACCTACCGGAAGAACCCTGTCCGGCGGACTTGATCCCGGAGCTTTGCATAAACCGAAGAAATTCTTTGGAGCCGCAAGAAAGATGGAAGAAGGTGGCAGTATTACGATTCTTGCCACGGCATTGGTAGAGACAGGCAGCCGTATGGACGATGTCATCTTTGAGGAGTTCAAGGGAACAGGAAATATGGAGCTGCATTTGGATCGCAAATTGTCGGAAAAACGTATCTTCCCTGCTATCAATCTCAATAAATCAGGAACAAGAAGAGAAGATCTGCTGATGAGTCAGGACGAGCTGGAAGCCATATGGACCATGCGAAGAGCTATGGCCAATATCGGGACCCAGGAGGTTACGGAAAACATTATTGATCAGCTGGCTCATACGAAGAACAATGCGGACTTCATTCAAATCATTAAAAAAACAAAGCTGGAAAGTTAAATAAAATAATCAGAAAAAGACACAGCTGTAAAATTGAAGGTAATAATCATAAAAGACAAAGCTGGAAAGTTGAATAAACAATGGATTTTAAGAAAATTTTTATAAAAAATGCCTGTCCGACTAAAGTTGGAGGACAGGCCGTGCTGGAAGGCATCATGATGAAAGGCGAAGACCGTACTGCAGTGGTGATAAGAAAGCCAAACGGGAAGCTTCACATCAAAACAGAGATGTTGAAAAAGCCGGGAAAACTGCGGAAAATTCCGATACTGCGGGGCGTGTTCGTCTTTGTGGATGCTCTGGTTACAGGAACCAGAACACTGCTTTATTCTGCCGAGGTACTGGAGGACAGCGAAGGGGGAGAAGCCTTTGAAAAGGATAAACTGACCCTCTGGCTTGAAAAAAAATACGGAGAAAAAGGCGCTTTAAATGCTATGCTTTACGTGTCCGTTTTTCTCGCCATCCTGTTTACGGTAGGGATCTTCATTATAGGCCCTACGGCAGTGGTCAGCGTAATGAAATATGTGACACAAAATGAAGTCGCGCTGAATCTAATCGAAGGAATTTTTCGTATTCTCGTTTTTGTATTATATATTTTACTTATTTCAAAGATGAAAGATATACAGACGGTATTCCAGTTTCATGGAGCGGAGCACAAATGCATCCATTGCTATGAAAATGGCCTGCCTTTGACGCCTGAGAACTGCAAGCCTTTTAAAACACTGCATCCCAGATGCGGAACCAGCTTTCTCATGTTTGTCATGGTAATCAGTCTGCTGCTGTTTTCCCTGCTGGGATGGCCAAACCTTTTTTGGCGCATAGCATCCAGATTGCTGCTGATTCCTGTCATTGCGGGGCTTTCCTATGAGCTTCTTCGATGGGCAGGGCGTAGTGATTCCGTTATTGTAAAATTTCTCAGCGTTCCGGGACTTCTGCTTCAGAAGCTTACGACAAAGGAGCCCGAAGAAAGACAGCTGGAGGTAGCTATTGCTGCAATGAAAGCAGTACTGGTCTCGCCGGAGACCCCCACCTATGAGGGTGAATGCGACAGAGAAGGCAATCTAGTGCCAACGGTGCCAAAAGAAGCGGAATCAGATGAATTGGAGCAAGAACAGGAGTAAACCATAGATGAGTCTAATCATAAAAGAACTGTTACAAATTGGAGAATCTGCCCTTCAAAAAGCCGGATGTATGGACCCTAAAATCGATGCGGAGATTCTTTTGTGCCATATGCTTGCTTTCAATAAGACCCAGCTTTTTATCAAATCGCCTACCCTTCTGGATGAAAAATCATGCGAGGAATACTTTAAGCTGATCGATATCAGGGCCGGCGGTATGCCCGTACAATATATCACCGGGGTTCAGGAGTTTATGGGCATCCCTTTTAAAGTAAATGAAAATGTATTGATTCCAAGACAAGACACGGAGACACTCGTGGAAGACGTGATTGCCATGCTGCAAAAAGGCTTAAAAAATGTAAAAAAACCATCCGGGGGTTTTCAGGTTCTGGATCTGTGCTGCGGCAGCGGCGCTATCGGTGTAAGCCTCTGCAAGCATGTAAACAACGTTAAGGTAACCGCTGCGGATATCAGTAAAAAGGCTTTGGAAGTTGCAAAAGAAAACGCACAGCGAGCGGGCGTGGAAAAGCGGATCCGCTTTGCTGAGAGCGATTTGTTCGGATCTTTAAGAAAAGGACTGGGCGGATCGAAATTCCACCTTATCGTCTCCAATCCCCCCTATATTGAGAGCTCGGTAATCCCAACCCTGCAGAGGGAAGTGGCTTTGCATGAACCAATGCTGGCTCTGGATGGCGGAGAGGATGGTCTGGATTTTTACAGACGTATTTTTACGGACGCACCTTCGTACCTGAAAAAGAACGGTATGCTTTTTCTTGAAATGGGGCATAATCAGGCAGCGGCTTTGACTGCACTGGCCTCGGAAACAGGAAAATTCGAAGACATTCGTATCATCAAGGATTTGGCCGGATTGGACAGGGTATTTGAATGCAGGCTGGCAAATTAGTTCTGCGATAAATTGTCAGACAATTTTAAATATTCCTTGACAGGCAGGCTGGAAAAGTGCATAATTAGGTAAAACAAAATATTGGCAGATGGATATAGGCTAAGTAAGCAGATAGAAGTAAGCCGCAAATGAAAGTAAAAAACGTTGAAAGACGCTGCAGCTGCAGGACATGAAAAAGGGTCAGGCACACAGCACAAATCGACAGTTTTTAGCTGATCATTTGTGGTTTTTTTATTATGTAGCAAATATCGCTTTCTGCGATATTGACGGAATATCAAAGAGAGCTTTGCTTAACTTTATAAAAGGAGGTCACGATGAAAAGGTCAAAGCGGTTTGAAAAACTGGAAAAGATGCCAATTAATCAGGATGGTTTTTCCTATGAATGGGAAGAGGTAGGTCTCATTACCATGGAATCTCCCAATGATCCGAAACCGAGTATCCGCATTGAAAACGGACGGATTATGGAGATGGATGGCAAGGAAAGAAAAGATTTTGACTCTTTGGACAGATTTATTGCGGACTACGGAATTAACGTACAGGACGCAGATATGTCTATGGCTATTGATTCTTTGGAAATCGCAAGAATGCTGGTGGATATTCATGTCTCCCGGCAGGAAATCGTAAAAATCTGCGGAGGATGTACTCCTGCAAAGCTGGTAGAGGTTATCAACCATCTCAATGTGGTGGAAATGATGATGGCGCAGATGAAGATGCGAGCCAGAAAAAACCCGGCTAATCAGGCACATGCCACCAACCTGGATGACAATCCGGTGCTGATTGCCGCCGATGCCGCCGAGGAAGCCCTAAGGGGTTTTGCCGAGGTGGAAACCACCTGTGCTCTCGCCCGTTACGCACCCTTTAATGCCATTGCACTAATGCTGGGAGCGCAAACCGGAAGAGCCGGAGTCCTGAATCAATGCTCCATGGAAGAGGCCACAGAGCTGGAACTGGGAATGCGAGGTTTCACTTCTTATGCGGAGACCCTCTCCGTTTATGGGACGGAAACAGTCCTGATCGATGGCGGAGATACGGCTTATTCCAAGGCATTTTTAGCATCAGCCTACGCTTCCAGAGGGATCAAGATCCGCTTCACCTCCGGCACCGGTTCTGAAGTGCTGATGGGAAACGCCGAGCAAAAGAGCATGCTTTATCTGGAGGTAAGATGTTTGTATCTGACAAAAGCCTGCGGCGTTCAGGGAATCCAAAACGGCTCTATCAATGCTATTCCCCTTGTTGCAGCCCTTCCAAACGGTTTCCGGGCCATTGCTGCGGAAAACCTTATTGCATCTATGCTGAACATAGAAGTGGCAGCCGGAAACGACACTGCCTTTACTCATTCCGATTTCCGCCGCGGAGTGAAGCTAGCCATGCAGTTTATGCCGGGCACCGATTATATTACATCAGGCTATGGAGGAATTCCCAATCTGGACAATGTATTTGCCGGCTCCAATGAGGACTGTGATGACTACGATGACTGGTACGTCCTTCAGAGAGACATGAAAGTGGATGGAGGAATCAAACCCATCAAAGAAGAGGAAGCAATTGCTGTAAGAAACAAGGCGGCCAGAGTCTGCCAGACAGTATTCCAATGCCTGGGGCTGCCGGAGATCACAGATGAAGAGGTGGAAGCTGCAACCTATGCCTATTGCTATCAGGATATGCCCCCGAGAAATAAGGCTGAGGATATGAAAGCAGCCACAGACATGATGGAAAGAGGAATCACAGGGTTCGATATCGTAAAGGGACTTTATGAAAACGGCTTTGAAGACATTGCGGAAAGAGTGATGAAAATGCTGAAGCAGCGCGTAATCGGCGATTATCTTCATACTTCTTCCGTTCTGGACGATCAGTTCCGGGTCATGAGCGCTATCAACAATCAAAATGACTATATGGGTCCCGGAACAGGCTACCGGGTAAGCGACGAACGCTGGGCTGAGCTGAAGGAAAAATTCAATGCTCTGAAGCCCCAGGATGTATAAGAAGGAGGGAAGAGGCATGACGGACGAAAAAGATATCAAGATCCAAGTCAATGAACTTGGTACGGCCCAGGCCGGAACCAGCGCTGATGAAGTTGTCATTGCAGTTTCACCGGCCTTTGGAACCAGAATTAAAAAGAGCATCATAGACATCGGATTGGACAAAATTCTGAAAGAACTATGTGCCGGTATCGAAGAGGAAGGGATGAAATACCGGTTTGTTAAGGTGTACCATTCTACGGATCTGGCCATAATTGCCAGCCAGGGTTCCAGGCTTTCAGGCTCGGGAATCTGTGTAGGATTGCAGTCCCGAGGAACCATCGTCATTCATCAGCGAGATCTGGTTCCCCTGGATAATCTGGAATTGTTTCCCCAATCACCTCTCTATGATGAAAAAATTTACCGAAAGATCGGAAAAAATGCCGCAAAGTATGCCAAGGGAGAAAATCCGGAACCGGTGGAAATCCTGAATGATTATATGGTGCCGTCGAAATATCTGGTGAAATCCACCCTGATGCATTTTAAAGAAGGCGAAATGATGGACAAAACAAAGAAGGCCATGAATGTAGATATTATTTTTTAATCCTATGGAATCATTCTTTAATTTCATAATAAAGGAGGAAATGAAATGTCAGATAAAAACGTTACGCTCCATGAAACGGGCGAATTAAAAAAGGTACTGAAACCGATCCATCTTTGGGCTATCGCGGTTGGGCTCGTAATTTCCGGTGACTATTACGGATTCAGCTATGGCTTCGCAACCGGCGGTCCGGTATCCTTCCTGGTATCCTTCATACCGGTAACCATTATGTACGTTACCTTCTTATTCTGTTATACCGAGCTGGCAACCAGCATCCCGCATGCAGGGGGGCCTTCTGCCTATGCCAGAAAGGCTATGGGACCTTTCGCAGGCTTCATTACAGGTTTCTCTGTACTGATTGCTTTCCTGGTATCCCCTTGTGCCGTTGCCATCACCACCGGCGCCCTGGTGAATTACCTGATTCCTTCTATTCCAGCAGTTTGGGCTACGGTTGGTTTCTTCTGTTTCTTTGTACTGATCAACCTGTTCGGCGTAAAGTCATCTTCCGTGCTGGAGCTGGTGGTTACTCTGGTCTCCCTGGCCGGTCTGGTAATTTACACAGCGGTTGCCGCTCCCCACTTTGAAGCATCCAATTTCTTTACGGAACCAGCCTTTACCAACGGATTTGCAGGCGTTGCCGGCGCTATGACCTACGCCATGTGGTTCTACTTTGCTATAGATGGGGCAGCCATGCAGGCGGAAGAAATGGAAAACCCAAGAAAGGATATTCCGAAGGGATATATTCCGGCTATCATTACCCTGTTCATCACTTCTCTGATTGCGATCTTCCTGCCGGCCGGTATTGCCGACTATAAGGAAGTGGCTCTGTACGACTATCCTTTAGCTAAGTCTCTGGAGCTGGCTCTTGGTGCCGGAAGTGCCTGGCCTAAGGTCATTGCGGTTGTTGCGCTGTTCTCCATGGTAGCTTCCTTCTCCGCCATCGTACTGGCTTTCTCAAGACAATCCTTTGCTATGGGAAGAACGGGTTACCTGCCCCCTGCCTTCGCAAGGCTGAACAGCAAGGGGTGTCCAACCGTAGGCTTGCTGGTTCCTGCCGCCTTTGCCCTGGCGCTGGCTATGACGGGTCAGACTGCCGTAATGGTTACGATCTCCGTATTTGCAGCCCTGATTATG
The DNA here is from genome assembly GCF_018128545.1 of Sinanaerobacter chloroacetimidivorans. GTDB lineage: Bacteria > Bacillota > Clostridia > Peptostreptococcales > Anaerovoracaceae > Sinanaerobacter > Sinanaerobacter chloroacetimidivorans. The sequence goes on from NZ_JAGSND010000014.1 coordinate 69,084, forward strand.
TACACCATCGTCATCATCACCACATTTGTCCTGAGAAAGAACGAACCGGATATGGACCGGCCTTTCAAGGTAACCTACCCAATCGTTCCGGTAGTGGCTCTGATTACGGTAATCCTTTTATTTGTTTGTGTATTGGTTTATAATATTTCCGTACTAAAGTGGGTTTTGGCAGTCTATGCGGTGGCCATCGTGTATTACATGCTGTATGGCAAGAAGTACCTGCGCCCGATAGAAGAAGAATTCAATTTAGATTAAAAATTCCCGTCAGAACCGTATTGGAAGGAGGCCCATTATGACTGAAAAGCTTGATGCATTAAAAGACTATCCCATCTACGAAAAACGGCCGGAGCTGATTCAAACCCAGACAGGCAAATCGGTAGATGAGATCAATATAGAGAACATATTATCCGGCAAGGTTACACCGGATGACTGCCGAATCAGCGCTCAGACTTTGGAATATCAGGCGCAGATAGAAGAGTCGGCAGGGAATCCCCAGATTGCGGCGAACTTCAGAAGAGCTGCGGAAATGACCAGAATTCCCGATGAACGGATCATCCAGATCTATAACCGTATGAGACCCCATGTTTCCACAAAGGAAGAATTATTAGCCATAGCCGAGGAGCTGGAAACAAAGTATGATGCGAAGATCAATGGCGCATTGCTGCGGGAAACCGTTGAAGTCTATGAAGACAGGAAGATGTTCAGAGTAGATTAAACAATGGTGAAATAATAGACTTTAAATAACGATTCATCGAGACCGGTCATCTATCTGCAATTCCCTCAGCCGTCGAATGAATGATTCTATAGAGTTGTACATTCTTGGCTTCGAAGTCATTGCCAGACAGATGACACGGTCTCATTTAAAAAATTTTAAATAAAGCAATTTCATATTGATTTACTGATCTATAAAATTAGAGAACAGCTTGGCGCTGAAGCAACTAGGAACCAGCGTAGCTCAAATCATTTTCGGACAAAGACAGGGAGGGAAGGCATGATCAAATATGTAGCCGGCGTGGACATCGGGAATGCCACCACAGAAACCGCTCTGGGGAAAATCGAGAACGGTGTTCTGACGGCTTGCGTCAGCGGCATTTCCGGAACTACCGGAATCAAAGGAACAAAGGAGAATATACAGGGAATTATCCATTCTCTCAAGGATGCAACAGGGAAGCTGAGTGTGGAACTGAGCGCACTGGACCTGATACGCATCAATGAAGCAACACCGGTAATCGGTGATTTTGCCATGGAAACCATAACAGAAACCATCATAACGGAGTCCACCTTGATCGGACACAATCCGGACACACCGGGAGGCATCGGTCTGGGTATCGGAAAGACCATTCTGATCACCGAACTGGATCATGCGGATAAAACTGAAAAATATATTGTTGTCGTTCCGGAGGAAATAGATTTTCTGGATGCGGCAAGAATCATTAATGATAAATGGAATGAAGGCTATGAAATAGAGGGTGCCATATTAAAAAAGGATGACGGCGTACTGGTCTCAAACAGGCTGAATCGAGTGATTCCCATTCTGGACGAAGTGGAGGTTATCGGCAGAGTCCCTCTTGGGATGCTTTGCGCTGTTGAGGTTGCAGCACCGGGAAGCTGCATCGATCTGCTTTCAAATCCCTATGGCATTGCTACTGTATTTCAGCTGAATCCAAAGGAAACGAAGCAGATCGTTCCCATAGCAAAAGCACTCATCGGGAACCGCTCCGCCGTGGTGATTAAAACACCCGCAGGGGAGATAAAGGAACGCAGGATTCCCGCGGGAGAAATTACCGTGCACGGCGGTCAGCGCTCCTACATGGCGTCTGTGGACAGGGGTGCCAGAGAGATTATGAGTGTAGTGGAAAAAGTAAATGAGATTCTGGACATTACCGGCACCCAGGGAACCAATGTAGGCGGCATGCTGGAAAAGGTGCGCGCCGAAATGGCCGCTTTAACAGAGCAGGATTATAAAGATGTATTCATCAAGGATCTCATGGCGGTGGATACCATCGTTCCAAAGGAAGTACAGGGGAATCTGGCCAATGAATTTGCCATGGAAAAGGCAGTGGGCATCGCGGCAATGGTGAAAACCCACCGGCTCCATATGGAGCGCCTTGCGGAGGCGCTTTCTGAGGAATTGAGGATCCCTATAGAAATCGGCGGCGTAGAGGGTAGCATGGCGGTGCTTGGCGCCTTAACCACACCGGGAACGGAAAAGCCTCTTCTTGTCCTGGACATCGGAGCAGGATCCACAGATGCCTGCTTCATCGATGAAAAAGGTAATACAAAGCCCATCCATCTGGCTGGTGCGGGAAATATGGTGACCATGCTGATCAGCGCAGAACTGGGCCTGGATGATTTTAAACTGGCGGAGGACATTAAGAAATACCCCCTTGCCAGGGTAGAATCCCTGTATCATATCCGGCATGAGGACGGAAGTGTGCAGTTCTTTGAAGAGCCCATTGACAGTAAGCTTTATGCCAGGACTATCATCGTAAAGCCCGAAGGCTGGAAAGCCGTAAAGACTAAAAAACCCCTTGAAAAGATAAAGCAAGTCAGGAGAGAAGCAAAGGAAAAGGTTCTGATCCAAAATATATTGCGGGCATTGCGAAAAGTCTCCATTACAGGGAATATCAATGAGTTTGAACATGTTGTACTGGTGGGCGGTTCCTCCCTGGACTTTGAACTGGGGAATATGGTCACGGAAGTGCTTTCCTATTACGGAATCATCAGCGGAAAAGCCAATGTGAGGAGTACGGAAGGGCCGAGAAATGCTGTTGCCACAGGCTTGCTCCTATCCTATCTGAGGGATTTGGAAGAACATGAGGTCCGTGAAAGAAGGATATAAGAGAAAGATATGAGAGAAGGCTAAAATGATGGGAGATAAGAGTGGGAAAACTTTGCAGATAGAAATTTTCTGTAGTCCGGAGGGGGAAGCTTTCGCCAGAGCTGTCGGTTATGGACTGGAAGAGGAAGGACTGCCTTACCAGGTAGAGACGGGAGAGGAATACTCTCCGGAGACGGCCTATGAATCTTCCCAACAGGGAGGGTTGGGTGTCTCTGTTCTGATAAAGGAGGGCTGGATCTCCGTTTACACCAGACAGTTGAAAGAGAAAAGACCCCTTTTTTATGAACCGGCAGCAGACCCGGACATCGCCAAGCTGCTGGGGAAAAATGCGGCACGTATCGTCAAAAACAAGCCCTTTCTTGAGATCGATTCCGAAATGGAGAATAGGAAGGATCAGAGTCTGGCTCCTAAATGGGCAGCCCAGCTTTGAGTGATGATACCTGTGAAAAAAAGAGAAGGTGCATAGGATGTTTTTATTGAAAAGTGAAGGAATACAAGATGGCTGGATCCTGGATCGTTTTGGGATCAAATCCGAGGAAGTAATAGAGGGAGTTCCCCAGCGGTCTTTTCCGTTATCCTGGGAAGGAGCGCCGGCAGGCACCAAATCCTTTGCCATCGTATTTCAGGATTACGACAATGTTCCCGACGAAGGATTCAGCTGGATCCACTGGCTGGCGGCGGATATCCCCGGGAATGTGACATCTCTTCCGGAACATGCGAGCAGGGAAGATGCGGAGCTGATACAGGGCACCAACAGCTGGGCGGTTCCCTATGGCCCCTATGCGGATATTTCAAAGGATCTCACTCTTCATTACGGCGGTCCGGCACCGGGGAGAAAGCATCTGTATGAGATGAAAATTTATGCTCTGGATACCCTTTTGGGTCTCCGTAAAGGGTTTTACTATAACGAACTGTTCTGGGCCATGGAAGGACATGTTCTTGGAGAGAGCACATTAAGAGGATATTATTCAGAAAGGTAGTTCCACATTAAGAGGATATTATTCAGAAAGGTAGTTCCGGCGGATGACCAGGCAAAACTACGACAACAAAATGATGAATAAATTGCGGAAGGAAGTTGAAGATTTTTATAAATCCTGGGTTCATAAAAATTTTCAAAAAGGCCTGCGGGATGTCAAAGTGATCATTACGGGAAATCTCGTAGTGATTATTGGTATTGAATTTTTAACTTTCGTCGAGCAGTCCATCCTGGATGACGAATACAGCAAGCAGGCGGTAGCCCATACCAGGAGAAAACTGGTGAGCAAGTTTTTTCCTATTTTGAAGCAAAATCTTGAGTTGATCCTGTCTCAGGAGATCGCTTACTATTTTGTTGACTTTTCTATGGATGACAACATGTCCTGCATGACCATTATTTTCGAGGGGGAGATTGGTGAGAGATGAAACGATCAAAAAGATTTGAAGTATTGGAAAAAAGACCTGTCAACCTCGACGGATTTTCTGAGGAATGGGCGGAAGTGGGGCTGATTGCCATGGAATCCGACTATGATCCGGAGCCGAGCATTGAAGTTGCAGAGGGCGTGATTGTAGAAATGGATGGAAAGAAGAGAGAGGACTTCGATTCCATAGATTTATATATTGCAGACTATGGCATCAATATAGAGAACGCCCGGGAGGCCATGAAGCTGGATACGCTGGAAATAGCCAGGATGCTGGTAGATGTCAATGTCCCGCGGGAGAAGGTCATTGAAATCACCACTGCCATTACGCCTGCAAAGATCACAAAGGTGATGAGCCATTTAAACGTAGTAGAAATCATGATGGCCCAGATGAAGATGAGAGCCAGAAGAAGGCCGTCCAATCAGGCCCATGTCACCAATCTGGATGACAACCCTGTGCTCATGGCGGCAGATGCCGCAGAAGCGGTGCTGCGTGGATTCTCGGAAATTGAAACTACAACGGCAGTGTCCAGATATGCACCTTTTAATGCGCTGGCTTTGCTGGTAGGAGGCCTTTGCGCCAGAAAGAGAGTCCTGTCACAATGTTCCCTGGAGGAATCTCTGGAGCTGAAGATGGGCATGCAGGGTCTGACATCCTATGCGGAAACCGTATCTGTTTACGGAACCGAGGCCGTCATGACCGACGGGGACGACACCCCCTGGTCCAAAGGCTTTCTGGCTTCGGTCTATGCTTCCAGAGGAATCAAAACCAGGTTTACCTCAGGCACCGGAGCGGAAGTCCTCATGGGAAATACGGAAAAAAAGTCCATGCTGTATCTGGAGGCCAGATGCCTTTACCTAACCAAAGCCTGCGGTGTGCAAGGGACCCAGAACGGTTCCGTTAGCTGCATCGGGATTCCCGGGGCGGTTCCGGGAGGTTTTCGGGTGATTGCGGCGGAAAATCTGATGGCTTCCATGCTCAATCTGGAGGTTGCATCGGGAAATGATCAGACCTTTACTCATTCCGACATGAGAAGAATGTCCAAGGTCTTTATGCAGCTTCTTCCCGGAACGGATTTTATTACTTCTGGTTTTAGTGCTATGCCTAATTTTGATGATATGTTTGCAGGATCCAACACGGATTGTGACGATTATGACGACTGGTACGTTCTCCAGCGGGATATGCGGGTGGACGGAGGCCTTACGCCTGTAAGGGAGGAAGATGCCATTCGGGTGCGCCATTACGGCGCCAAGGCGCTGCAGGCTGTATTTCAATATTTTGATCTCCCGGAGATCCGGGAGGAGGAAGTGAAAGCTGCCGCCTATGCCTATTCCAGCTTTGATATGCCCAAGCGGAACATGGTGGAGGATCTGAAGGCTGCAGAAAAGTTTCTTGCCCATTATAACGGGCTGGATGTAGCAAAAGCATTATGGGAAAAGGGTTATCATGAGGTTTCCGAAAATGTGCTGGATATGCTGAAACAGAGAATTACGGGAGATTACCTGCACACCTCTGCCATCTTCGATGAGGATGCCGGCCTGGAAAGTGCGCTGAACGACCCGAATCTATATGAAGGACCGGGTACCGGCTATCAAATATCCGAGGAGCGCTGGGGCAAGCTGGTGCAGAGGGAAAATATCTTAGGACCAAAGGACTTTTAGAGGTGAACAAAATGGCAGAATCAGAAAAACAATACGTACTGGAGATTACCGAACTGGGAGAAGCAAGACCTTCGGGACGGTCCGATGAGATCATTATTGCGGTATCCCCATCCTTTGGTGTACAGCAAAGAGAGACCATCGTGGGTTTATCCCATGCCATCGTCGTGCGGGAGCTTGCCGCAGGAGTGGAAGAAGAGGGGTTTCATCCGCGGTTTATAAAATATTATAACAGTTCCGACTTGAGTTCCTTTGCCAATGAAGCGGCTAAGCTCAGCGGGTCGGGCATCAGCATCGGCATACAGTCGAAAGGGACTACTATGATCCATCAACGGGATTTGGAGCCCCTTGACAATTTGGAGATCTTTCCCCAGGCTCCCCTGTATGACGAAGAAATTTATCGAATGATCGGAAAGAACGCTGCCAGATACGGAAAGGGGAATACGCCGGAGCCGGTTCCAACGCTGAACGATCAGATGGCTCTTGCTAAATATCAGATCAAAGCGGCCCTGCTGCATATTAAAGAAACGGAGCTGGTAGTCAGTAAGAAGCCTCCTGTGGATCTGGAGCTTCATATAAAGGAGGTAGTCGGGTAATGGATACGTTACATTCAAAAAAGGATTATCCTTTGGCAGATAAAAGGCCGGAACTGATCTTAACCCCAACAGGAAAAAAATTGGATGAGATCACAATGGAAAAAGTTCTGGAAGGCAAGGTTAAGGCGGAAGACTGCAGAATCAGCGCCAACACACTGGAATATCAAGCCCAGATCGCTGAATCCGCCGGAAATAGGCAAATGGCGTCAAATTTGCGGCGGGCAGCGGAGCTTACAGCCTTTTCTGACGAACGAGTTCTGAAAATCTACGGTACGTTGCGGCCTTTCCGCTCAACAAAAGAAGAGCTGCTTGCCATAGCAGAGGAATTGGAGTCTAAGGGCGCCGTTTTAAATGCAGCCTTTGTACGGCAGGCCGTACAGGTGTACGAAAAAAGAAAGAAATTCAAGGGAGATAAATAGGCACTCCTAAAAAGCCCAATATAAATAAAAGCTTTGCCAATTTAATTAAGGGAGACAACTGTTTTGAAACGATCCAAGCGCTTTGAAAAATTAGATAAAAGACCGGTGAATCAGGATAGCTTTTTTGTGGAATGGGCGGAAGGCGGACTTTCCGCTATGAATTCCCCCTATGATCCCCAGCCCGGAATCCGGATAGAAGACGGAAAGATCGTAGAAATGGACGGGAAGCGATATGAGGACTTCGATTCCCTAGAGCTTTTTATTGCCCAGTACGGCATCAATCCGGAGCGTGCGGAATGGGCCATGAGTCATTCCGCCGCTGCCATTGCCAGAATGATTGTAGATATCAATATCAAGCGGGAAGATATTATCAAGATCACCACAGCCATCACACCGGCCAAGATGCTCCAGGTAGTAAAATGCCTAAATGCAGTGGAACTCATGATGGGGCAGATGAAAATGAGGGTTCGGAAAACCCCTGCAAATCAGGCTATTGTAACCAACATCAAGGATCATCCGGCACTGCTTGCAGCCGATGCAGCGGAAGCAGCCCTGCGCGGCTTCTCCGAGATCGAGACTACCTGTGCTGTTTCCAGATATGCGCCCTTCAATGCGCTGGCAATTCTGGTAGGGGCTCAAACCTGCCGGGGAGGCGTTTTGACCCAATGCTCCATGGAGGAATCTTTGGAGGTGAGGATGGGAATGCTGGGGCTCACAAGTTATGCGGAAACCGTATCCCTTTACGGAACAGAAGCAGCCATGGATGATGGAGATGATACCATTTGGTCCAAGGCCTTCTTGTCTTCCGTATACGCGTCCCGTGGCATCAAGATGAGAGTGACTTCGGGAACCGGTGCTGAGGTTCTGCTGGGTCACAGCGATAAAAAGTCCATGTTGTACCTGGAAATCCTATGTGTTTTTCTGGCTCGTGCCTGCGGTGCCCAAGGGGTGCAGAACGGCTCTATCAGCTGTATCGGAATTACCACAGCCGTTCCGGAAGGATTTCTTGCCATTGCCGCTGAAAACCTGGTGGTATCTCTTCTGGATCTGGAGGTTGCCTCCGGCAATGATCAGACTTTTTCACATTCGGATCTGCGCAGGACTGCAAAATTGCTCATGCAGATGATGCCGGGCACCGATTTCATCACCTCGGGCTACAGTGCCACTCCTAATTTTGATGATTTGTTTGCAGGTTCCAACACGGACTGCGATGATTATGACGATTATTATATGATCCAGCGGGATATGCAGATTGACGGAGGCATTGAACCCATTCTGGAGGAGGATGCCATTACGGTAAGAAACAAGGCGGCCCGGGCCTGCCAGGCGGTATTTAAGGGGTTGGGCCTTCCTCCTATCACCGAAGAAGAGGTGGAAGCAGCCACCTATGCCTACTCCAATGAGGAAATGCCCAACCGGCATATGGCGGCAGACCTTGTGGCAGCCCAGGAATTTCTGAATAAAGGCGTCAATGCCATCGATATCGCTGGCGCTTTATACCGTTACGGATTTCCCGAAGTGGCGGAAAACGTACTTATGATGCTGAAAGAACGGGTTTGCGGCGACTATCTGCAGGTGGCGGCCATCTTTGACAGAGAATTTCACACACTTGGAGGTCTCAATGATCCCAACGATTATCAGGGTCCCGGAACCGGATACCGTCTGAAAGGAGAACGCTGGGAGAAGCTGAAAAAGAAACCTTCAGCCCTCGTTCCTGATAAAATTCTGGAAACCCAGGGGATACCGGACAAGACAAAAGGATTTTTTAACCTGATGGAAAAGAAGACCGCAGAGGTACACGAAGCGGATATCGTGGTAGGCATTTCTCCGGCCTTTGCCAATAAAGCTACAGGAACGGAAATCTACAACAATCAATTCTTAATTTTGGAAAATATTCTGGAAGGTGTTGCAGAAGAAGGACTCACAGCCGCCATCGTGAAAATTTATCATACGGACAATCTGGGGGAAATAGCCAAGCTTGCGGCAGGATACAGCAGAACAGGCATCGGCATCGGCATTCAGTCCAAAGGAATGGTACGAATCAATCATGTGGACCTGCCGGGAGAGGACAGCCTGGAGGTCTCCTTTAACATGCCGTTTTCAAGTTATTCTTTATATAAGGAAATCGGCATTAACGCCGCTTTTTACGCAAAAGGGAAGAAGCCCTTGCGGGTATCCGACAAGATCAAGCCCGGCGGACTGACCAATTATCAGGTTACCATGATTAAGCTCAGTTCGGAGGAAAGCGCCTTTGTCAACAGACGCAAAAAACCGGCTCTTATGGTAAAAACTACGGAGTCAAAAGACAGTTAATGCAAAAATACAAGAAAAAACAGGAAGGAAAAAAGTTCTTGCGTATTTTTACTACTTATGCTAATATGTAATAGCTATCGTTTAGAATTGAAAATTTCAGATAGATACTTATTTGAAAAGAGGTGAAAAGCATGAAGGAAGGAATCCACCCAAATTATAAGGAATGCACTGTTACATGTGCATGTGGAAACACATTTGTTACGAAATCGATGAAAGAAGAAATGAGATTGGATGTATGCTCTGCTTGTCATCCGTTCTTTACGGGACAGCAAAAGTTTATCAATCGAGGCGGACGTGTCGAAAAGTTCAAGAAAAAGTTCAATATCGAATAAGCAACAAAATGAACTGGAAATTTTATTTCCAGTTTTTTTTCGGAAAAAATTATGGTATACTATTTGGGATTAAATTTAGAAATGAGATTAGGAGTTGAAAATAAATGTACGATAAATTGGATTTTATTCAGGGGAAATACGAGGATCTTTCCTTGAAGGTGTCGGACCCTGATGTAATCAGTGATCAGGCTACCTGGCAGAAGCATATCAAGGAAATGTCAGAAATGGAGCCTATTGTAAATAAATATAAGGAATACAAAAAAGCTTCCGATGATCTGAAGGACACAAAGGAAATGCTCAGTGACGGCGGCATGGATGAAGAACTGAAAGAGCTTGCCAAGATGGAGCTTTCCGAGCTGGAAGAAAAGGTAGAAATTTTGAGCAATGAACTGAAAGTTCTGCTGCTTCCAAAAGACCCCAACGATGAAAAGAATGTAATTCTGGAAGTCAGAGCCGGTACCGGCGGAGAAGAGGCCGGACTTTTCGGCAGCGACCTTCTGAGAATGTATATGAGATACGCAGAACGACGCGGCTGGAAGACAGAAATGATGGATGTGAACGATACCGGAATCGGCGGTATTAAAGAAGCGGTTATCCTCATCAAGGGGAGAGGGGCTTATTCCAGACTCAAATATGAAAGCGGCGTACACAGAGTGCAAAGGGTACCGGAAACGGAATCCAGCGGACGTATTCACACTTCCGCAGCGACTGTAGCGGTGCTGCCTGAAATTGATGACGTTGAAGTGGATTTGAATCCGAATGATGTTCGTGTAGACGTTTACCGTGCATCCGGAAACGGCGGCCAGTGCGTAAACACCACGGACTCTGCGGTTCGACTAACCCATGTTCCCACTGGACTTGTGGTAACCTGTCAGGATGAAAAATCCCAGTTGAAGAATAAAGAAAAAGCCTTCAAGGTTCTCAGAGCCAGACTTTATGATGCCAAGCTTCAGGAACAGAACAAGGAAATCTCTGAAGCCAGAAAAAGTCAGGTAGGCTCCGGAGACAGAAGTGAAAGAATCAGAACCTATAACTTCCCGCAGGGTCGTGTATCAGATCATAGAATCGGGTTAACAATATATAAACTGGATTATTTTCTGGACGGTGATCTGGATGAGATCATCGATGGTTTGATTACTTCGGACCAGGCAGAAAAAATGAAGAATTTCTAATTAAAGGAAGAAAAAATGGAAACCAAAATTTTCGATGTAAGTGATTTAAATAAAAAGACTCTGGAGCTGTCCGTCGTTTATGATGATGAAGAGGCTAATGCGAAGGTTGACGCGGCCCTGGAAAAGGTGGATGAAGCCGCAGAAATACTGAAAAACGGCGGGTTGGTCGCATTTCCAACGGAAACGGTATACGGACTCGGCGCCAATGCTTTAGACCCTAAGGCAGTTGCAAAAATCTATGAAGCAAAAGGAAGACCTTCGGATAATCCTTTGATCGTTCATATCTCCAGAGCAAGTGACATCGGTGAGCTGACTCCCATGTTGACACCTAAAATTATAAAGCTTATCGATCATTTTTGGCCGGGGCCTCTGACTATGGTGCTTACGAAAAAGGATAATGTTCCGGATATTACCACCGGCGGGCTTGACACGGTGGCCATCAGAATGCCGGATGATCCTGCAGCTTTGGAGCTGATCAAGAAAGCAGGCTGTCCGGTAGCGGCACCCAGTGCTAATATTTCAGGAAGGCCAAGCCCTACCAAGGGTGAACATGTCGTAGAGGATCTGAATGGAAAAATTGACGCTATCCTCGTCGGCGGGGACTGCAGAGTGGGGATCGAGTCCACTGTATTGGATATGACCGGGGAGGTTCCTACCATATTGCGTCCGGGCATTCTTACAGCAGAAGATATACAGGCTGCTATAGGCGGAAAGGTGGAAATGGATCCGGCCCTTTATATAAATCGCCCACGGGATGTTTCCGAAGAAGACTCCGAAGGCCCTGCACCAAAAGCACCCGGAATGAAATATACACACTATGCGCCTAAGGCTGACATGACCATTATCGAAGGCCAGCGGGACAGAGTAAAAAAGGAAATAGAGCGTTTAAAAGGTCTGAATGAAAACCTTGGGCTGAAAGTCGGCGTTATTCTTTTTGAAGAAAAAGCTTTTATTGAAGCTGCCCATGATTTTTTCGCAAGGCTTCGTGATCTTGATGAAGAAGGCGTAGACTTAATCTTGGCCGGAGCTTTGAGTGAGCAGGATGGAGTTGGCTTTGCAGTAATGAACAGAATGCTGAAATCAGCAGGATATCGAATTGCAAAAGTATAAATCAAAACAAGCGAACACAACTTGTTTTGTTCTCTTATAAAAGATGTAAATTGAAACAATTATTTTACCAGGGAGGTGTCGTATGAAAATTGCATTGGCAGGGGATCACGGCGGTTTTACGCTGAAGGGGCAGGTACAGGAATATCTGCTGAATAAGGGATATGAGGTTCTTGATTTGGGTTGTAATTCGGAGGAATCCGTAGATTACCCCAATTATGGAAAAGCCTGCGGAGAAGCAGTGGTGAAGGGTGAAGCCGATAAGGGAATCGTCATCTGCGGAACCGGTATTGGAATTTCCATTGCAGCCAATAAAGTAAAAGGAGTACGATGTGCTCTCTGCACCAGCACTTTTATGGCAGAGATGAGCAGAAAGCATAATGATGCCAACGTTCTATCTCTAGGCGGAAGAATACTGGATCAGGATACTGCTTTTGCCATCGTTGATACTTGGCTGGAAACAGAATTTGAAGGCGGACGCCATCAGCGCAGGGTTGACTTATTAAATAATATGTAAACAAAATCAAAATTTAATTTTGTATTAAAATTTTAAAAAATTAGTTACAAGTGTAAAGGGAGGAAACACAATGGGAAAAGTATATGTATTTGATCATCCGTTGATTCAACACAAGACTGCTATGATTCGGGACAAAGATACAAGTGTAAAGGATTTCAGAGACCTGGTGAAGGAAATCTCCATGCTGATGGCATATGAAGTAACCAGAAATTTACCTCTTATGGATGTGGAAATTGAAACTCCGATCTGTAAGACTGTGATGAAAATGCTCCAGGGCGAAGATATCGCTATCGTTCCGATTTTAAGAGCAGGACTTGGTATGGTTGACGGTATGCTGGCGCTGGTGCCAAATGCAAAGGTTGGTCATATAGGATTATACAGAGACCCGGAAACCCATCTTCCCGTGGAATATTATTGCAAGCTTCCTTCCGATATTGAAAACAGACAGGTGATTGTAGTGGATCCAATGCTGGCTACCGGTGGCTCCGCATCTGCTGCGATTAATTTTATCAAGGAAAAAGGAGCTAAAAAAGTGTCCTTTATGTGTCTCATCGCCGCACCGGAAGGAATTGAAGTGCTGCAGAAGGATCATCCTGAAGTGGATATCTACATTGCAGCCAAGGATAGCCATTTAAATGACCATGCCTACATAGTGCCTGGTTTGGGAGATGCGGGAGACAGATTATACGGAACAAAATAAAAGCAGTACTCGTTTCACATTTGTACGGGTAAAAAAATAAATGAGGTTATATTATGGCAGAGTTACAACAAGAGAGAAACGTATATGACGTTTTAATGGAACGTGGTTTAATCAAACAGACCACTCACGAGCAAGAAATCCGTGAATTGCTTGGAAAAGAAAAGGTGACATTCTACATCGGATTTGACCCCACTGCAGACAGCCTTCATGTAGGTCACTTTATGCAGATCATTGTCATGATGTACATGCAGAAATACGGCCACAAGCCTATTGTTTTGATCGGCGGCGGTACCGGAATGGTAGGAGATCCTTCCGGCAGATCTGACATGCGTACCATGATGACAAAAGAGGTCATCATCAACAATTGCAATAAATTTAAAGAAACCTTCAGTAAGTTTATCGACTTTTCCGACGGAAAAGCCATTATTGATAACAATGCTGACTGGCTTTTGGAACTGAACTATGTGGACTTTATCAGAACCATCGGCAGACATTTCTCCGTAAACAGAATGCTGACGGCGGAATGCTTCAAGCAAAGGCTTGAGACCGGTTTGTCCTTCCTGGAATTCAACTATATGCTGATGCAATCCTATGACTTTTTGGAGCTGCATCGAAGATATAACTGCAAGATGCAGTTCGGCGGAGACGATCAGTGGTCCAATATCCTTGGCGGTGTGGATCTGGTTCGCCGGGAAATGGGAGATCAGGTTTACGGCATGACCTTCGCTTTATTAACCACAAGCGAAGGAAAAAAGATGGGAAAAACCCAGAAGGGTGCCCTCTGGCTGGATCCCAATAAGACTACCCCTTACGAGTTCTATCAGTATTGGAGAAACGTTGAAGATGCCGATGTGAAGACTTGCCTCTCCATGCTGACCTTCCTCCCTATGGACGAGGTCAATGAACTGGCCAGCCTGAAAGATGCGGAAATCAATAAAGCCAAGGAAGTTCTGGCTTATGAGGTAACCAAATTGGTTCATAGCGAAGAAGAAGCGGCAAAAGCTCAGGAAGCTGCCAGAGCACTGTTCTCAGGCGGCGGAAACCTTCAGGATGTGCCGAAAACTCAGATGCCGGCATCTGCTTTTGAAGGAGAAGGTATGGGTATCGTCAGCCTGATTGCAGACCTGAAACTGGTATCCAGCAAGGGCGATGGTTTCAGAACCATTGAACAGGGCGGACTCAGCATTGATGATGTCAAGGTTACGGATACTAAGCTTATGGTTACCAAGGACCTTTTCAAGGATGGAAAAATCCTGATTAAGAAAGGGAAGAAAACCTTCCATCTGGTGGAGCTGATATAAAGTCATACAGAGTTTATATGGTATTAAAATAAAATGTAGAGGCAAAGTGAAATTTGCCTCTATTTTTTTGAGTGAAAAAATCAACAGTCTCCGCAAAAAAAGCATGATCCTTATTTCTTTCTTTTTTCTGATAATGATAATCTTAATCATCGCAGCGTACATTGTTAACTTACTTAATCTGCATGCTATAGCCATCGTCATGATGTCCATACCACAGGGATTCGCGGTGACGATACTTTTTATTCTACTGCTGGGAATGATAAATATTGCCATAAGTTATTTAAATGCAAAAAAAAACTGAGAAGGAGTAGATTGCATATCCGGCATTGAAAGCTTTTCGTCCTTCTTAGACAACATTTCGTCCTTTTCGCCTTGACGAAGCGATAAAAACTCGCTCTAATGAATACAGTTAAACTTATAATTGCAGCAGAATTTATGGTTGACGTCGGACTTAGAATCATTGAAACCTGTCTTTTAGCTCGAATAGTAAGGTGAAATATGGATATCGGACGAACAAAAAGGCGAACCTTTGAAACGATATGTAATACATACAGTAAGGATTTACAAAGATTTATCTATACTTTGACAAGAAAAGATCCCTTTGCGATGGAAGAGATTTTTCAAAATACGATGGAGGAAGCCCTTAAAGGATTAAAGTATTTACGCGACGAAAGCAAAATGAAGTCGTGGATCTTTTCAATAGCGAAAACGGAAGCCAGGCGGTACTATGCAGCGAATCGGAAATTCTATAATAATGAATTTATTGAGTTAGATGAAGATACGTTTTCGATACAGGACAATGAGGATTTTACTGAGTTAATTGCTAATAGCTATTTACTTAAATCATTAGTTAATGAAATTTCAGAGGATGAGCAGCAAATTTTTATTTTGCACTATTACTTTGATCTTCCACTGATAGAGATTTCGGAAATTCTACATATTAACTATAATAACATCAAATCGATGCATAGAAGAGGAATAAATAAAATGAAAAAGAAATGTTTCTTATAATAGGCAAATAAATTTTTTAAAGTTCATATTTAAATGCAACTTTTTCAGAAATTATCTCCCCTAATAGATGTTACGCATTAAATGTCATTTAGATTTTCAAATGGGGTGATGCTTATGATAGTAAAGTAAAATTAGAATTAAAAATTTAATTCACTAAAGAAAAAAGATTTAAGAAAGGAAGAAAAGAAATGAATAAATTATTTCCAATCATTTTGGCTTTAATATTATTATTATCAATGAATGCTCAAGTTTTTGCAGCTGCAACCAATAATGATTCAGACACAACTCCAATAATAAGATCTGAAAATTATGACCATATAATTGATACAACTGAGATAATGAGTTTTTTGGAAAAAATCGACAATAAGGAAAAAAGAGATATATTAGAAGCATATTTCTTTATGCCGGTAACTGTAACAGAATCTAATAACAAAGCTCCTATCGATACTGCAAAAGTTTCTCAAGAAGCGAAGGAGTTAGCTAATCTATCTGTAGCTGACTTAAAATTAAAATATAAAAGTTTAATGAAACAAAAAGTAAAAGAGATAAAATATAGTGAAAATGTTTTAGCAACACCATACATGAAAGAATACCTTCAACAAAATGAACCCGATTTAGTAAACTCACTTCACGATAAATGGGCAGATAGTGAAACAGTAATATCAAATAATATCGAATTTGATACTACTAATGAGTTTTCTACTATGAGTATTGTTCCGATGAATTATTATAAAGCGCTGTCCTACGATTCACTAGCCGTCACAGTTCTTTGGGCTTCTTGTAATGTTGATTGGAATTATGATAGTTCTACAAAAAAAATAACTTCACTGCTGCCAACAACAAATTTTTGGTACACAGGAGTTTCCCCTTGGTATCACATACTAGATCCCCAAGGTCTCTATAAAAATACACAGTTTATTAAACCGAATAGTACAGGAGATCGAGGGTTCGTTCAGAAAGGCAGACTAATATTATGGCAAGATGGAGGGGCGTATACTCCTATATCAATGTTTAAATTTAATTTAGTTTTTTCTCCATCAGCGACAACCACTAGTAAAATGTTGCTTAATGACACTGGTTGTCCTCCTACAAATATAGTTGCAGATCCGGTTAATTGGGGTGGGGGTTATTAATGCGAACTTTATGATATAGCTCACAAGAATAAGAATCGTATTAACAAATAAATTAGATAGAATCCTAGGTTTTGTGTAAACTCTAAAATTGATATAGAATATAAAAAAATGCGAAAGGATTAAGGGCGATGGAAAGCTCTTAATCCTTACCCGTAGTGTGTATAAGCTTTTAAGCAAATCATCAATATAAGGAACCTAGGGTGTGTAAAGAATTTTGATCTTCCTTGTCTTAATTCAACCTGTCTGCAAAATGGATTTTAAGCTGAGAATGAATAATTTCCCATTATAAGGGAAATATAAAAAACCAAAAATAGTTAAGAATAAGAAATTTGGAAATTAGAGATATGTAAAATTTTAGGAGGATATCATGAATAAGTCACTATTATTAACTATTACTATATTAACCACTCTCTTTTTATTTAGTTGTGGTGAAAAAACCCCATCTCAAAATGACATGGCATCTAATAGTCTGAATAAATCTATTGAATCTATTTTATCAGTAAATAGTATTTCTTATGTATCAAATTATGAGCAAAAACTGACTACAGATGCTGACACAATAACTACGATAACTACATCTGAAATTAAAAGAATAGATGAACCTTTTGTGATATGGAATAAGGTCCAAAATACCGAGTCCCATACAAATGCACAAACAAAGGAAACAAGTAACGAATCATATCAAGAGCGTACTAAAGATGGGTTAGAACTGTTTTATAGGGGAAAAGATACGGAGTGGACGAAAAGTACCATGAATGATACAGCTCAAGTAAATCAATACATTGAACACTCAAAAGCATTTATTGAAGCTTGTTATTATCTTCTTAATACAAATTTAGATAGCTTTAAAATGATAGAAAATCAGGATGGATTACTTAAATTTAGTGGAAACATTAGTCAATCTTCAGTTGTTGAAGCTTATGAAAAATACTTTAGGGAATTTTATATCGACAGAGGTTTAATTAGGGGGGATAAAGAACTTTCAAATAAGGATGAATTACTAAAAGAAATAACCAGTGGCGAAATTAATGAGTTAATGGTTGGTATTCCGAGCTTAGCCTTCTCAGATAAACCCACACCTATAATGATTTGGGTAAATGGAAAAAATAATGAAATTAGCAGAATTGAAATTAATAAAATTGATGTAACTCAAGCAATATTAAATAAATCATTTGGGGGAACAAATAATAAGGTTCCAAAAGTAGAAAAATCTATATTAACGTATGACGTACTAGAAATTAATACCTTTGATGAAATACCAAAACCTCAATAAGAACATTCTTCTCTGAAATTTTACTTTCCTATAAAATATACCGCATTAGATACTGTCTCCTAAAGTATTGTTACATATTAGGAGATAGTTTTTTTGCAAAATTTACCAAAGAAGATCATAAACAATTATTAAAAATTAGAGCATTGACATAACCTCAAAAAGAATGTAAATTGAAACCAATATGGTGTTTTGATAGACCAGCGATACGGCCTTGCCATATATCATAAGATCAACAATACAACCAGAAAGGATTCACAGATGAAATTTGCAGGAATGGGAGATAATGTAGTGGACCGCTACGTCAACAAAAAGGTCATGTTCCCAGGGGGGAATGCAGTGAATTTTGCTGTTTATGCCAGGAAATGCGGGATGGATGCCGCCTATTTAGGAGTCTTTGCCGATGATCCCGAGGGAAAGCTGATACGCAATGCCCTGCTGGAATTAGGGGTTGATGTTTCCGGCTGCACCGTTATGGAAGGTACGGCTACGGAACGATGTGACGTGATTTTGGTTGATGGAGACCGGACCTTTGTAGGCAGCGGCTGGGAGGATGGGAAAGAACGAAAGACCTTGAAGCTGGGGCAAAAGGAACTGGAGTACCTAAAGCAGTTTGATGTGATCCATTGCGGCTGTTACGCCTATATGGAGGATGAGATGCGGAAGCTAGGGGAGTTTGACTGCATTCGAACCTTTGATTTCTCGTCGGAAGAGGAATATCGATCAGAGGAATATTTGAAGATGGTCTGCCCCTATGTGGATATAGCGCTTTTTTCCGGGGCGGAAATGAGCGACGATCAGATCCGTGTTTTGGAAAAGAAGGTAAGATCCTATGGGGTCTCCTGTGTGTTGGTGACCAACGGTACCAAGGGGCAGCTGCTGTTTGAGGGGGACCGTGAACATCGGGGACAGGTAAAACGCATCGAACCCGTTGATACCATGGGAGCCGGGGATTCCTTTTTTACTGCTTTTGTTGTTTCGTTAGTAGGACAAGGCTGGGAAAGGCATGGGAAAATGGAAGAAGGCATGATTCAGGAAGCCTTTGCTTCTGCTGCGGATTTTTCTTCTAAAAACTGTCTGGTGGAGGGTTCCTTTGGATTTGCCACTCCTTACGAGTAAAAGAAAGAAGGGCGTTTGAATGGGAAAAAGAGTATTGACCCTGGAAGTGCTGCTTTCCAAGGAAATTGAATATATGCTGGAGTCGGAGGATTATAAGGAAAAACAAAAACTTCCCTCTGAACGTGAATTGGCGGAGTATTTCGGTGTCCAGAGGCTGACCATAAGAGGGGCTTTGCAGATTTTGGTGCAGAAAGGGATCTTGATCTCGAAGGAGCGGTACGGATATTTTGTGGCACCGAAAAGAATCCGTTTTGCATTGAACCAGTCACAATCCTTTAAACTGATGATAGAGAGAATGGGTAAAACCTCCTTTGTCAAGCTTTTGGAATTCGAAAAGATGAAGCTTACGGACAAGCTGGCAGAAAAAACCCTTCTGGCAGAGGGTACTGAAATGTTTCGGATTCTCCGATTGCGTTACGAAAATAAAAAGCCTATAGCGCTGGAAAAATCCTATATTGTTTGTGATTTGGCAAAGGGGCTGACGGAAGAAGACGTGCACAACAAATCTCTGTATGAGACCTTAAAGAAGAAATACGGAATCTCCGTGGCCCACTCCAACCAGCGGGTTTCTGTGGTTTATGCCAACGGCCTGGAAGCCGAACTCCTGAAGGTGAGCCTGTCCAAGCCTATGATGAAGTATCAGGGGCTGGTTTATGAAAAGAAAGGCAGGCTTGTAGAATATTTTGAGAATATCATGCTCATTGAAAGAATTGAGTTTATTAGCAAACGAAGCTAACGGAAGGAGGAGGCCATGACGAAACCCACCGAAGAACAGAAAGAAAAAGAGAGCCCTCTGTATGTGAAACTGCAGGATATGATCATGAAAAAGATAGAAGCGGGCGAGTACCTCCCGGGAGAAAAACTGCCCAGTGAGAGAACCTTGGCGGAAATGTACGGAATCAACAGAATGACAGTGAAAAATGCCATCAATGCGCTGGAGGCCAAAAACTATTTATACCGCCAGCAGGGGAAAGGTACTTTCGTTCAGAAAAAGGACTTCCACAAATTAAATCTGGGTTTTCTGAATGAAGCCGGCAACTGCGGAATTACAGCCATGGTGAAAAGCCAGGGCATTCGTATCGCCAACGAAGTGATTGTGAAGGGAACACTGACCGGAAGCCGCTATATCAGCAGCAAGCTTACGATTCCTACGGAGGCGGAGGTTTATTCCCTTCATAGGATTCGTTACGGAAATGAGGAGCCCATTGCTGTGGAATACACCTATGTTCCATATGCCTTGTTCCCGGATATGGATCAGGTGGACTTTAAATATGTTTCCCTATACGATTATATGGATTCGAAAGGTTGTATGCCTGAAACCTTTGAGCAGAAATTCCAAATTATCGAGGTGCCGAAGAAGGAAGGCAAATATCTGGAGCTGGAACAGGGACAGGTGGTTTACTACTTCGAATTTATCGGATTAGACGGGAGCGGCAGAGTGGTTGAATATACGGAAAGCTATACCAGGACCGATAAGGCGGAGTTTTTCTTTAAGATCAATGGATAAAAAGACCAACGGACAAAAAGATCAATGGATAAAAAGTTCAATGGATAATAAGTTCAATGGATAAAAAATATGAAAATTGCAATGATGCAAGGCTTTGTAACTTTCATATTTTTTTTCATCTGGTCTAAAAAATGAAAAGATTGATTTTTAAGTAAAAGATGAAAAAAGAAATCGTTTCCTCTAAAATCTGGTATAAAACCACCACAAAAATGGTTTCAATAAAATTGTCGAATTGATCTTGATATTTCAGAAAAACTTGGTATGCTAAAACTAAAAAGTGGTTATTGGATATCAAGGATGATATGGGTGACTATCGGATCTAATTTGACGGAGGAATGTGGAAAATGAGAAATTTTGATGTGGAAAAATACCTGGCGGATGGAAAAACAGCCTATGGACAAAGGGCAAATATAGAAGCGCTTGCAGATAAGCTGACGAAAAGAGGATTCCATAACATCGTGATCATTGGAATAGGAGGAACCTGGGCGGAATGGTCACCGGTGGTTCAGGTGATGAGACATTATACGGATCTGCCGATTTATCTTGAAAATGCTGCAGAGCTTTGCGTGAGAACGGATAAGCGATTTCTGACAAAGGATTCTCTTGTTATTACCGCCTCTGCTTCCGGCGATACGAAGGAAATCCTTGCTGCAGTAAAAATGTGCAAGGAAATGGGGATTGAAGTAGCCGGTTTTTCTAAGAATGGAGAAACGCCTTTGGCTAAGGAGCTTGATTATCTAATTGCAAATCCATGCGGGGACTGTGAAGATTCCTATCTCATGTTCTTCCTGCTGGCCTTGAAACTGCTGCATAACAGGGGAGAATTCCCGGACTATGTGAAATTCGCTGATCAGATGTCTCATTTACATACCAATCTGGTGAGGATCAGAGAAGAATTTGAACCGAAAGCAGCGCAGATCGCAAGAGCGTATGCGAAAGAACCTTATAATATATTTGTCGGTTCCGGAACTCTTTGGGGGGAAACCTTCTTATTTTCCATGTGCATTCTGGAGGAAATGCAGTGGGTGAGGACAAAGTCCGTCACATCCGCTGACTTTTTCCATGGCACCCTTGAATTGGTGGAAAAGGATGTTCCGGTATTTTTGTTTAAGGGAGAAGATGAATACCGTGAACTGGACGAGAGAGTGGAGCGTTTCTGCAAACAACATACGGAAAAGTTAACGGTAATTGATACGAGAGAGTATCGGCTGGAGGGAATTGACGACAGCTTCCGGGTCATCTGCTCGCCAATGATTCTGACTGCTCTTGTAACGGAACGGCTGGCTGCCCACTACGAATTAAATACCGGACACAGCTTGAAATTCAGACGTTACTACAGACAGTTTGACTATTAGAAGCCAGGAGGAGGAGAAAATGGCTGAACATACGGAACATGCCGAACAAGCGGAACACGCAGAACCAATGAAAGACACAGATCCAATACAATCTGCAGAACGAATTGTTTCCTTAATCGATGTAGATAAATACTTTGGCACCAATCATGTCATCAAGAAATTTAACCTTCATGTAAATCAAGGTGAATTTCTGACTCTCCTAGGGCCCTCGGGATGCGGTAAAACCACTATTTTAAGAATGATTGCCGGCTTTGAGGATTCCAGCTCCGGAATGATCCTGGTACAGGGCGAGAGGGTAGAGGATAAGGAAGCTTATGAACGAGATGTAAATACAGTATTTCAAAGCTATGCCCTTTTTCCTCATATGACGGTATTTGATAATATCGCCTACGGGCTGTCGGTTAAGAAAGTCCCAAAGGAAGAAATCAAAGTCCGTGTGAAGGAGATGCTGGAGCTTGTGCAACTGCTGGGTTTTGAAGGCAGAAAGCCTGATATGATGTCCGGCGGACAAAAACAGCGTGTGGCAATCGCCAGAGCGCTGATTAACAACCCAAAAGTACTCCTTCTGGATGAACCCCTTGGAGCCCTGGATTTAAAGCTTCGAAAGCAAATGCAGATCGAATTGAAACGGTTGCAGAAAAAGCTGAATATTACCTTTATTTATGTTACCCATGACCAGGAAGAGGCCATGGCCATGAGCGACCGCATCGCAGTGATCAATAACGGCGTACTGGAGCAGCTGGATACTCCGGGTCGGATTTATAAACATCCCAAGACAAAATTCGTTGCAGACTTTATCGGAGAATCCAACCTGTTTGACGGTGCCGTAAAGGAAAGCAAGGGCGCATGCAGCAGTGTGGTTTTGGAAACCGGCACGGTTCGGCTTCAGGCCGGCTCTGAAGAGATTCCAAAAGAGGCTGCATTGATTCCGGACCGAGATATCACTATCTGTGTCAGGCCTGAAGTAATGAAATATTCCAAAACTCCGGTAGAAGGATTTACCATCACGGGAGTTGTCAAGGATGTGATCTTTGTCGGCTCCCAGTACCGGACCTTGATCGTCATGGATGACGGATATGAAGTAAAAGTGAACCGGGTCAAGGTAGATAAGGAAATCACAGAGGGTGACCGTGTGTATCTATATTGGGATCCGGAAGATGCCATCGGCATTGGAACCGGAAATTAGGAGGGGATACCATGCGCAAGAAAGAAGTAAATTCCGATGCATCCTCCCTTGACAAAAGAAGGAACCGTAAAAGGAATACAATTCCGGCTTTGGCTATGGCAGGCCCCGTCTCCTTCTGGATGATGGTCTTTGTCCTGCTGCCGCTGACCTATGTTGTGGTTATAAGCTTCATGACGCGGGACGCCTACGGCGGAGTGGACTATAAATTTACTTTGGATAACTATATCACCATGTTTCAGCCTATCTACCTTAAGGTCATCTGGAAATCCATTGAACTGGCCTTTTTGACAACGGTGATTTGTCTGCTCATCGGTTATCCATTTGCTTATTACATAGCCAGAAAGCCTTCCAAGCTGGCCGCAAAGCTATTGATGCTGATTATGATCCCCTTTTGGACCAATTGCCTCGTTCGCCTGTACAGCATCAATTTACTGGGGCAGCCAAATGGTTTTTTTAATAAGTTCCTGATGAATATCGGACTCATATCAAAACCCCTTGATATTTTGTATTCTGATGGAATTGTGGTGGTAGGTCTGCTGATTTCCATGCTGCCCTTTGCTGTGCTGCCGCTTTACGCCTCCATTGAAAAACTGGATAAGGCATATCTGGAGGCATCATCGGATTTGGGTGCCAGGCCGGCCGTAACCTTTTGGCGGGTAACGGTGCCCCTGACCCTTCCGGGTATCGTGGCCAGTATCATTCTGGTGTTTATCCCGTCTCTGGGCATGTATTATGTACCGGAAACCTTGGGAGGAGGAAAGGTCATGCTCATCGGAAACCTCATCCGAAATCAATTTCTGGTGACAAAAAACTGGCCCTTCGGAGCCTCGCTTTCTATCCTTCTGGTCCTTATCACGCTGATTATGCTGTGGCTTTACACAAGAATAGCCAGGTTGGACGATATGGAGGTGTTTTAGATGGCAGGCAAAAAAAGAGAATGGAAGCGGAAGCTGGGAAAGAGCATCAGCACCATTTACGCCATTCTGGTGTATGCATTTATTTATGCGCCCATTGCCATCATGGTGGTTTTCTCCTTTAATGACCAGAAGACCAACTATTACTGGAAAGGGTTCACATTGCAATGGTATGAAAAGCTCTTTAACCATTCGTCCATCGTGGAGTATCTCTGGAACTCCTTATTTATTGCAGTGGCTGCCACGTTGATTTCCGTTATCATAGGAACCATCGGTGCGGTAGGGCTTATACGGTTTGAATTCCGGATGAAAAAGCTGGTGAATCATTCCCTTTATATTCCTATAGTCATTCCGGAGGTGGTGCTTGGTATTTCTTTACTGATGCTTTTTGAAATCATTCATCTGCCGCTGGGCTTTTTCGCTATCATATTATCTCATGCCACCTTTTGCATCCCCTTTGTCATTATTATTATGCGAGGGCGGCTTGCGGGGATGGATTTATCCGTGGAGGAGGCTTCGATGGATCTGGGAGCAAACCGGATGGTGACTTTTTTCAGAGTAACCCTGCCTATGCTGATTCCCGGCATCATATCCGGCGCTTTCATGTCCTTTACGCTATCCATTGATGATGTTATCATCAGCAATTTTGTTTCGGGACCTTATTCGACCACACTGCCGGTTAAAATCCTGTCTCTGGTCAAAACAGGACTTTCCCCAGAGGTCAATGCGCTGGCAACCCTGATGATTGCAGTGATCCTGCTGGCATTGCTTTTGAATACGGTGGTGCAAGCTCTTGTGAAGAGAAGGGCTTTAACACATACAAAAAGTTATTTTTAAGAAAGTCGTTATGAATACTATTGAGGAGGTAGTGGCTAATGAAAACAAGGAAACAGTTTCTTTCTTTTCTGCTGATTGCTGTAATGGTCGTCTCCCTTGCGGCCTGCGGCGGCGGAAAAGAAGAAAAAGCACAGGGAGAGCTGAATATTTACATGTGGTCGGAATATTTATCCGACAGTGTTGTCCAGGGCTTTGAAGACGAGTACGGAATCAAAGTAAACATCTCTTACATGAATTCATCCGAAGAAGCGACGGCAAAGATCACCAGCGGGGGCGGAGATCAATACGATCTGGTAATGCCTTGTGATGCGGATATGACAGGCTTGATCAACGGCGGTAAGCTTGCAGAAATCAACCTGGATAACCTTCCGAACTTTAAAAACCTTGGAGATGCTTACAAGTACAGAGAATTTGACCCGGAAAACAAGTATGCGATCCCCTATTTAATGAACTATGTTTATGTAATCTATAACCCGGAAACCTGCCCGGTTGAAATTACAAAATACGAAGATCTTCTTTCTCCGGAGCTAAAAGGACAGATTGCCTCCATCACAGGAATCAGAAATCTGTTCCCGGTAGCTCTTGTGGCTCAGGGATACGACCCTAATACCACAGAGGAAAGTGAAATTGCGGCGGCTTATGAATGGCTGCAGAAATATATGAAAAATGTAAAATACATAAACAGTGATGATACGGAGCAGGGAATTGTGAGCGGTGCCTGTTCTGTAGCCCTGGTATTTGACGGTCAGGCCGGAAGAGCTTTCGCGGAGGCTCCTCACTTAAAGGTTGCCGATCTTTCGGATCCCATTCAGCTTGGCGTAGATGAATTCGTGATTCCAGCTAACGCAAAGAATAAAGAAAATGCAGAAAAGTTCCTGAATTATATCTTGGATGCTGAAGTCATGGCTGAAAATCTGGTGGAGAATCCCTATACTTGCCCCAACGTTGCTGCCATTGAGCTCACCGAAGATTCCTATAAACTGAATCCGGCAATCAATATTCCGCAGCATATGAAAGAAAATTATTTCTTGCAGCTGGATATCGGTGATGCGGCTCCCATCTATGACAAGTATTGGACCATGCTGCTGTCCGAACAGTAAAGAAACCGAACCCCTCAAGGGAAGTACTGTCCGATCATTCAATTCATATTAATAAGATTGATTAGAAAATAAATAACAAAAGGCTGCATGACGTTTGGATTGCCCGCTGTCCGCCTGACAGGGTACAGTTCATGGATGCAGCTTTTGTTTCGCCATTCTTCTTTTTTTATTGCCAAAAAATGATAAATAATTTAGAATGAGAATGTTAAGGACTTTGTGAAACTTTTGGTTATTTTTTCCGTCTAATAATATGTTGTGTATATCAATTTTCAAATGACATTCTGTGTTATGGCATAATTTCTTTCAGTTTATTTTCCATGTTACGGCATATTATTTCAATTCACATTTCAAATTGGGTAAGAGAAGGGGTATTCTATGGAACCATTGATCGAAGTAAAACATGTTCGCAAGGTTTATCGCATGGGGGACGAGAAGGTTGTCGCCCTTGATGACGTTAGCCTGGACATTTATAAAGGGGAAATTGTCTGCTTCCTCGGGACCTCGGGCTCGGGGAAATCTACGTTTTTGAATATGGTGGCAGGCCTTGAAAAACCTACAAAGGGCGAAATTTTTATTGGAGGCATCCCTATCCATAAATTAAACGAAGAAAATGTCACGCTATTCAGGCAAAAAAATATCGGCTTCATTTTTCAGGCCTATCATCTGATGGCAATGCTTACGGCATTGGAAAACGTCAGTCTTCCCTTAATTTTTCGCGGAATTGATAAAAAAAAGAGAGACAAGATGGCAAGAGACATGCTGAAAGCAGTGGGTCTTGTGGGTTACGACAAGCGAAAGCCCTCTCAGATGAGCGGAGGGCAGCAGCAGCGTGTGGGAATTGCCAGGGCGCTGGTAGGGAAGCCTAAAATTATTTTCGCTGACGAGCCTACCGGAAATCTGGATACGCATACGACAAAAGAGGTCATGGACATTATGCTGAATATGGTCAGGGAAAACAACCAGACGCTCATTATCGTTACCCATGACAGATCCATAGCGGAGTATGCGGACCGTATCGTTACCATACGCGACGGGAATATCGTTTCTGTGGAATGCAACAAAAGTCCGATCCGGACTGAAGAGGGAGGAGATTCATCGGATAGTATGGCTGCCATGATATAGATTATAGAGACAAAGAAATAAAAAAGAAGAAAATAAAGAGAAAATAAAAAGGTGTGTATTTGCAGAAGAAGGAGATTTAAAATGAACAGCAAAAGAAGGAAAGCAGTACTTGTCGCACTAGCCGTCATCCTGTGTTTTGGCTTCCAGTCAATTCCCATGCTCCAGTTTTTATTCCCCAATGGGGGGAATCTGGCTTACGCAAACATCATAGTGGATACCAGTATGGTTGGAGCCACCTCGGCAGTTCAGGGGGACCAGAACGTAGTCATCAGTGTAAAGGTGGAAAATAACTTAGAAAGCAATGCATTTACTTTCGACGAGGCGGTACTGGACTTTGACGATTCCGACGACATTGCCATCTCTGGCGGGACAACAGCAGAAATTACCCTTGAAAAAGGCAATGCGGTAACTTTGAGCTTCTATCTGAACGTAGGCAAATATGCGGAAACAGGAACCAGAAAGGTGTCTCTTAAATTAATTAATGACAAAACTGTTGTGCACGAAAAACCATTCTTTGGGAATTTCACCATCTACGAAAAACTAGCAACCCCCAGCGGAGGTGCCGGGACCTATGTGGCGGCTCTCGACATAACCCATGAAATAAAACCTGCAGAGGGATTCTCAATCGGCACAGACAACAATATAACCTTTAAATTATTTAATAACGGCAACTCGGTCATCAAAAACGCCACATTAACCTTGACTATGCCCGAGGGGCTTTCCGTAAACAATGCCAGCAATTCTTTCAGTATGGGATACATATCAACTGGCAGCAGAAGAGAAGTGACCTTTCCCATTACGGTCAGTGATGATGCTGTAACAAAGACTTATGCCATTGAGGCAAAGATTACGGGACTGAGCTATTCCAATGCGGAGGTCAGCATCAGCAAAACCTTTTACATACCGGTAACCGGCACCGGAAGCACCTCGGCACTGAAGAATCTTGAGATCAGCAATATCAGCATTCCCAATCAGGTGGCAGGGAAGGAAGATTTTACCCTGTCCTTCCGGCTGAATAACAGAAGCTCTTCAGGGGTAAAAAACCTTAAGGTCTATGTAGCTGTTCCTGAAGGAATTTTAAACAAAACCAGGGATACCTTTATTGAAGCCAGCATTCCTGCGGGGGGCAGTAAGGATTATTCCATCACCTTATTTGCGGAAGATCCGTCAAAGGAAAAGACGTATTCCATAAAGATTGCAGCTGCATCGGCACAGGCAGATTCCGCCGATTCAGTGGTTCAATATACCAGCGTCTATGTCAAGGCGGTGGCAGGGAATTCTAAAACGCCTCAGCTGATGGTGGACCGGTATAACTACGGCGGTACCTATGTGCAGGCAGGGGATGACTTTCTTCTCGATTTGGGGTTATATAACACAAGCGCAACCCATACTCTGACAAACATCAAAGTAACGGTAAGCTCCGAAGACGGTACTATCATTCCTGTAAACAGCAGCAATTCCTTTTTCGTGGATGGTATCGGCACCAAGGAGCATGTTTCACAGGCACTGCACCTTTCGGTAAAGCCCACGGCTGAACAGAAGACCACAGCGTTGACCGTCGATATGTCCTATGAGGATGGGTCAGGCAATGCCTTCACCTCAAAAGATGTAATTTCGATCCCGGTTATGCAGGACACAAGACTTGAGGTGGATGATGTCATCGCACCGCCGGAGCTGTACGTCGGAATGCAGAGCGGCGTATCCGTTCAGTTCTATAATATGGGTAAAACAGTTCTGAACAATCTGCGGGTGACAGCTGAAGGAAATTTTGATACCATGGAATCAACCAGCTATTTTGTCGGCAATATGGAAAGCGGAAAGAGCGATTCTTATGATTTCAGCTTCATTCCCAGAGAAGCGGGTTCTATGGAGGGCAAAATCATATTTACTTATGAAGATGCCTCCGGAAACGAACAGGTTTACGAGAAATCCTTCGCTTTTGAGATCATGGGAGAAATGCCGGTATTTGATGAAGGCATGATGCCCGTAGACGAAGCGGGAGCGAGTGGCGGAAAAGGAAAATGGATTGCCCTGGGTGTCGTTGCTCTGCTTATCGTCGGCGGTATTATTGGATGGAAGAAATTCCGAAAGAGAAAAATCAATCGGGAGATGGAGATAGATGAATAATCGGGATTTACTCAGCCTGGGAATCCGGAATCTCCTGCGCAGGAGAACCAGGACCCTGTTGGCTGTTATCGGCGTTGTGGTGGGTACCTGCGCCATTGTGGTCATGCTGTCCATCGGATTCGGTCTTTCCGCCAGCTTTCAGGAGCAGATCGAAAGCTACGGAAACCTTCATCTTATCGATGTTTACAGCGGCGGCGGATATATGATGGGGCCGGGGGGAGGTCAGACCAAGGCAGCGGTATTGGATGACAAAACCCTTGCTTCCATTGAGAAAATAAAGGGAGTGGCGGCAGTATCGCCCAAGGTGCAGATTTACATGTCCTTTGGAATCGGAAAATATATTGCACAGGCTTCCGTCATCGGCATCAGGCCGGAAGTGATGCAGAAATTCGGGTATGAACTGCAGGATGGAAGACTTCTGCAGGCCGGGGATAAATATGCCGTGGTTTTTGGAAATCAAGTACCCAGTTGGTTTTACAACCCGAAAAAAACCTGGGGCAGCAGCTGGGGAGGTGAAGCTCAGGTAGATGTGATCACGGACAAACTGATCCTCACTGCTGACGATATGTATGGTCAAAAAAGACAGCAGAGCAGTGATCAGGAAAAAGTGAATTATAAGGAATATAAGGCCAAAGGGGTAGGGATTTTGGCAAACCCCAGCGATGATTCGGCCTATAACGTCTATATGAACCTGGACACTGTAAAGACCATCCGGGATGAAGCAGCAAGAGCCAGAAAAGAAACCGTGTCGAAGTCTCAGAATTACGAATCTGCCATGGTCTATGTGGGAGATATCGATGACGTGGAGGATGTGAGCAATGCCATCCGAGAAATGGGTCTGCAGACAAACAGCCTTAATGATTGGCTGAAATCCATGCAGGACACGGCCAGAATGATTCAGGGTATTTTGGGTGGAATCGGCGCCATCTCGCTGTTTGTCGCCGCTTTGGGAATAACCAATACCATGATCATGTCTATTTATGAGAGAACCAAAGAAATCGGCGTCATGAAGGTAATCGGCGCCAACCTGTCAGATATCAGAAAGATGTTTCTTTTGGAAGCAGGGATGATCGGCTTTATCGGCGGTATATTGGGCCTCATCCTGAGCCTGATTCTGTCCCTGCTGATGAATACTGTTCTAAGCGGAATTATGAGTGTCATGCTGGGAAGTATCGGAGGAGGCGGTTCCACGGTATCTATTATTCCCTGGTGGGTCGCTTTGGGTTCCCTGTTTTTTGCCACCGGCATTGGTATCCTGTCCGGATACGGACCGGCCAGAAGAGCAATGCGTTTAAGTGCTTTAGAAAGTTTGAGGAACGAATGATAAAAAAATCTTTTGTGCGCAGAATGATGATCCTGTTTATTGTGATCTGCCTGATCCCCTTTTTCATATTTACTTCGATCTTTGTAAACAGAACGATCGGGATTGAAAAAGAGAGGGTTGAGGACAGCCTTTCTGCCCTTGTGGAGGAAAAGGCTTCTGTGCTGCAAAAGGATTTAAAAAATATCGAAAATGAAGCAGTGAATCTGGCTCAATGGGCATCCTACACCATGGAAGAAACTAAGGATCTCAGGGAGATTTCCACGGAATACGGAAGAAATGAGGAGTACGTTTTTGAGCGGGATAAGGGGGAAGGACAAGCGAAATCCAATGTTTTTCTGCCAAATGATATTGAACTGACCCCGGAGCTGACAGCTGAAGTCATCAATACGGAGAAGATGGAAGGCGCCATGGCGAGCATTTTCCAACAGAATCCGGACGTCACCTACACATACCTCATTACTGCCAACGGTCTCCTGAGAGTGTATCCCTATTTGGATAATGATACCTTTACTCCGGATCATGACCAGCGCAGCGATTACTTTTATACCCGGGCAGTGGGCGTGAACAACCCGGAAAGAAAAGCAGTCTGGACAAACCCCTATTATGACTACGGGGGCAACGGCTGGATTATCACCTGCTCCTGCCCTTTTTATGTGAATGAGAAGCTGGGTGGAGTGGTTTGCGTTGATGTATCACTAAAAAATCTAGCTGGCTCCATAGCGGATTTCCGGCTGGGAAACAGCGGTTTTGCCTTTGTTATTTCGGAAAAGGGTGACGTGATTTATCATCCTGAAATGCTGGACATTATCAGCGAGATGGGGGATCAGTTCCAAATCAACCTTTTGGAGCAGCGGAATTCACCGGAAGGGTACCAACGTATTATGAAGGATATGACTTCCGGAAAGACCGGTATTGAAACCTATTATGACGGAAATCATGAGGAACACATGATTTCCTTTACTCCGATATCGGCGCTCAACTGGAGCATCGGTATAGAAGTAGAAAGATCGGAATATTCCGTTGGGGCCAGCTATCTTACCATGGGCTTTTGGGGCCTGCTGGCGGTATTGCTGCTGATTTGTCTCCTGATGGCCTGGATCCTTTCCAGAAGAGTGACGCAGCCTATCAGAAATCTCACTGTGGACGTACAGAAAATGGCTGACGGAGAGTTCGGACAGGTTCGGGTCACCACCGAAGATGAGATTGGCTTGCTGGGGGACGCCTTCAACTTGATGAGTAATGAAATCAAAGACTATACCACCTCTTTGCTTTACCGCAAAAATCAGCTGGAAACCGTGTTCAACAGCATCGGCGGCGTTATGATGATCCTCAAGCCTGATTTCTCTATTGTAATGATGAACCGGGAAGGCCTGGAAACTCTCAATGCAAACAGCGGAGAGGAGATTCTCGGTGAGAAATGTTACCGATTGCTGCGTATGGAAGAAGAACCATGCAGGAACTGCCCTGTAAAGCAGACCTTGGAAAACGGCAGTTCGAATCATCGTGAGATGATACAAAATCAGAATATCTACGATGTTGCAAGTTATCCCGTTTTTGAAAACGATAAAATTGAAGAGGTCGTAGTCTATAGAAGAAAGATCACGGAGCAGGTCATGATGGAGCGTGAACTGTTCCAATCGGAGAAAATGGCCGGGGTGGGCCAGATGGTGGCCGGTGTTACCCATGAGCTGAAAAATCCGTTAGCTATCATTAAAGGCGCTCTTTACCTGATCCGAGCCAATAAGGATCACCCAGAAAAACAGGAAGAAGCGGTAAAGGAGATTAAGGCCAGTGTGTCCCGGGCAGAAAAAATCATCTATAATATGCTGGATTTTTCCAAAGCCTCCAGGATAGAAAAGGAGCTGATCAATGCCGGCAGCCTGCTGGAGCAGATTTTGCTGCTGGTACGCCAGGATTTTGTGAAACGAAGAATCAATGTAAAAATTGACCTGGATGAGAATCCTATTTACCTTTACGGTAATGGAGATTCCTTCAAGCATATTTTCCTCAATATCATTACCAACGCCATCGACGCCATGCCCCAGGGGGGAGACCTTCACCTTTCTGTGAAGAAAATAGAAAATGACCGGACGGAAATCATCATTTCCAATACAGGGGAAAAAATTGAAGATGAAAATCTCGGAAAGATCTTCCAGCCCTTCTTTACGACCAAGGAGAATGGAACAGGCCTGGGTCTTTGGATCGTAGCAAAGGAGGTTTCCCGAAACGGGGGAACCATTCAGGCCTTTAATGACGGCATTACCAGAATGGGGGTGGTACTCCCGGGAAAGGAGACGGACCATGAAGAGAATCTTAATGATTGATGATGATTTGAGCTTCCTGAAAATCTATTCGGAAATATTAAAAGGAAGCGGTTATGATACCGTAACGGCCTACGGAGGACCGGAAGCGCTGGAATTGCTGGAGGAAGAATATTTTGATATTGTCATTACCGATGTTGCCATGCCGGAAATGAATGGAATCGAGGTATTGAAGCGGATTAAAGGCGAGTATCCGTCTACCCTGGTCATGATGCTTACCGGGGAAGGCTCCATTTCAGGAGCGGTGGAAGCAATGGAACTCGGCGCCTATACGTATCTGATCAAACCCCTGGAGATCGATCAGCTTCTTTTAAATATCAAACGAGCCCTGGAATATTTGGAATTGAACTCAGAGAATCAGCAGTTGAAAAGCAGGATTTCCAGTTTGGGCCATGAAGGACGTCTGATTGGAAGCAGTGCTCCCATTGCAGAGCTCAGAGAACAGATTATGAAAACTGCGCCGACCAATGCCAATGTGCTCATCACCGGCGAAAGCGGTACCGGGAAGGAGATCATTGCAGATCTGCTGCATGAAAACGGGTTGAACAAAGGCGGTCCCATGATAAAAGTTAACTGTGCGGCACTGGCGGAATCCGTTTTGGAGAGTGAAATTTTCGGTCATGAAAAAGGTGCCTTTACCGGTGCTTTGGCCGCAAAACCCGGCAGATTCGAGCTTGCACGCGGAGGAACGTTGTTTCTGGACGAGATTGGGGAACTTTCATTGAAACTTCAGAGCAAGCTGCTTCGTGTGCTGCAGGAAAAGGAATTTGAACGGGTAGGGGGTACAAAGACCATTAAGGTGGATTTCCGGCTGATCGCCGCCACCAACAGGGAATTATCTAAAGAGGTAGAAAAGGGAACCTTCCGGGAGGATCTATATTACCGAATCAATGTGGTACCTCTGGTCAGCCCGCCTTTACGGGAAAGGACGGAAGACATCCCTGTATTGTTGGAACATTATCTTGAAATCTACTGTAAGGAATTGAAAAAAGCCCCTGTAAAGGTGACGGAACAGGCCATGGAAATTCTGAAGAAATATCACTGGAAGGGCAATGTCAGGGAACTTAAGAACCTTACGGAGCGGCTTGTGGTATTCTCCGACGGAAGAGATATCAATGCGGAGATGCTGCCTGAAGAAATACGGGGCCAGGGAAACTGGAGCCAGGATTTTCGTCAGATGGATTTTCAGGAAGCAAAAAGATATTTTGAAAAAGAATATCTGAGCTATATGCTGAAAAAGAATCAGTGGAATATTTCTGTCACTGCAGAGGAAATTAAAATTGCCAGAAAAAATTTACAGTTAAAGATCAAGCAGTTGAATATCCGAAAAGATACAAAAAAGTAGCACTCTGCTACATAATTGTCCATGCCCGACTTTAGCGGCAAATTACAGTAATTTTATATTTAAAAAATGTGATAGGAGCAGGTATTATGGTGTTTTGCCATCATTACCTGCTATTTTAATTGTCCTTTTTTAGTATGTCACCACACATGATCGTCTTCTGTTGTAACAAAAAAGTAGCACCTGAAAAATGCTTTTTTCCATAAAATCAACCATTTTCAATAGAATTAGGGTTTGGCATGATCGTTGCTCTATAACCTGACTGAAATTATTTTTAGAAAGGTGGAGGTATTCATGACAACCAACACGGAAAATATGGGTTATACACAAGAACTGAAACGTGTTTTGACCCTGAAGGATCTCGCGATTTATGGAATCGCCTTTATGACGCCCATTGCACCTGCTTATATTTACGGCAGTGCTTCGGCAATCACAGGAGGAACGCTGGCTCTTGCCTACATCATCGCTATGGTGGCCATGCTGTTTACCGCTTACAGTTACGGACATATGGCAGCTGCGTTCCCCATTGCTGGCTCTACCTATTCCTATACCCAGAGAGCTATCAATCATCATCTTGGCTTCTTTGCCGGGTGGGCGATGTTCCTGGATTATGTGCTGGTACCCCTGGTCGTATTCATGGTGGGAGCATCTTATGCAAATGCCGCGGTTCCCTCGGTTCCCTATGTGGCATGGGTGTTTATCATTGCAGCGGTAGTCACCGTTGTAAACTATTTCGGTGTGCAGATGGCGGCCAGAACCAATCTGATCCTGGTAGGAATCATGGGAGCTATCGTTATCGTTTTTATCGTAGTCTGTGCTTTTGCAGTAACAAAAGGAACAGGGGAAGGAACCCTTATTTCTGCCAGGCCTTTTTACAACCCTGACGGTCTGACCTCCGGAATGCTCATCGCAGGAGGAGCCATCGCCTGTTTCTCCTTCCTGGGCTTTGATTCCATCACAACGATGGCGGAAGAAGCTGTAAACCCCAGAAAAGACATTGGCCGTGCTGCCATTATCGCTTGCATTCTCGGGGGAGGCATCTTCATTCTGCAGGCTTATATGGCACAGTTAGTCTGGCCGGATTATACCGCCTTTGAAACTGCTGATACCGCATTGTTTGAAGTGGCACAGCTGGCGGGAGGCGCTGCTATGGCAGGATTATATACCTTCGCCGTTATCCTTTCCACCTTGACTGCAGGCCTTACCGGCCAGTCCAGTGCGGCAAGATTATTATACGGCATGGGAAGAGACGAGGTCTTGCCGAAGAAATTCTTTACCCATCTGCACCCGAAATATAAGACTCCGGTTTACAACATATTTATTATGTGTACTATTGGTGTGATCGGCGCACTAACCATGAATATTTCGCTGGTAGCGGAGCTTTTGAACTTTGGCGGTCTCTTTGGGTTTATGTGCGTAAATTTGTCTGTCATCGTTTACTACTACTTTAAGCAAAAACAGAAAAAAGTACTGCAGTATTTTCTGCTGCCTGCTTTGGGCTTTGTCATTTGCTTCTATCTCTGGATCCACTTATCAACAATTGCTTTGACCGTGGGCGGCTCCTGGCTGGCTATCGGTATCATTTATGCGGCTATCGAGACCAAAGGGTTTAAAAAGAAACCACCGGTTTTATCTGAATAATCATCATTTGAAGAACCATTGGAATAATTCATTCCATTGATTATCGTCAGCAACAAGGAGGAATTACAAAATGAAACCAAATCCCAAATACTTATCATTCTATTATGAAACCATGACGGAGTTCCCAGACTTCATTACAGACCCCAAGAAAACGGCTTTACTGATCGTCGATATGCAGAAGGAATTTGTCCTGAGAGATTTCGGAGATGCCCTGAAATTTAAGGAAGCCGGTGAATGGGAACGGTGGATCCCCTTCCATGACAGACTGGATGATATCGTCATTCCCAATAATGTGAAGCTTTTAAATTATTTCAGAGAAAAAGGAATGCTGGCCACATTCGGAAGGATTGCCTGCCTTCGGCCGGATGGAGAAGACCGGGCGCCGGTGCAAAAGTCCGAAGGGTGGAATGGAATCTATGTTTACGTAAATTCCAGAGAAGCGGAAATGATTGATGAACTGACGCCGCTGCCGGAAGAAATCGTAGTCAACAAGACCACGGACAGCGTAACATTAGGCACCAACTATTCCCAGCTCATCAGAAACATCGGTATCGATACGGTGGTGGTTACGGGAATCGTGACGGATCAGTGCGTTGCGGGAACCGTCAGAAGCCTTGCCGACGAAGGCTTCCGTGTAATTTGCGTAGAGGATGCCTGTGCGGCTCCGGATATTGCGCTTCATGATGCGGAACTGAAAATCATGAACCAAATTTATTGTCAGGTATTAAGCACCGAGGAAACCATTGCGGCTTTGGAGGGCAAGCTGAAATAGTAAGGCTGTAGGCCAAATAGAAATAGTAAGGCTGCAGGGCAAGCTGAAATAAAGACTCTATTGACTAAAGCAGTGGATTTGCTCATAATATGGGTAGATGATCATTGGTATCTTCTGGCTCTTTCTTTTGATTCTCTATTTGATGGAAAGGGGTGATTCCACTGCTTGAGCAATGGGAATGGGAAAAAGTAAACCAAATTACCTGTGAAATCGGCCAAAGCCGTGATATAACCGGGATGCGCAGAGACTTTCTGACGTTGCTGGGACAATTGGTTGCCTTTGATCTGGCTGATTTTTATCTGAACGATACAGCGACTCTCGGCAGGGTCAGATTGGTGGACCCCGTGGTGGTGAGCAGATTTTCCAAACAATTCAATGAAAAGTTTATGGCGGAATATGATAAATGTTACGGGCAGATTGACTATGTAAAATGGGTGTTTTCCAGCCACGAATCTATTGTCTACAGGGAATCCGACTTGATTAACAATGAAATGAGAACCAAAAGCGCTTTTTTTCTGGACTATTTAAAGCCGGCAGGATTTCTGCATGTGGCAGGAATCAGCATTGCAAAGGAAGGAAGCTGCATCAGTGCCATCACCCTTTACCGGACTGAAAAAAGAGGGGATTTTACCGATAAAGAGCTTTACATACTGAACCAGCTTTTACCTCATCTTCAGAGTAAACTATCCAGGGAATTCAATGTTATTGATTATAACATTGAGAAAATCAGAAAGGGATTTTCCCTGCTGGCCTATCAATATCATCTTTCCAATCGGGAAATAGAAATTCTGAAGCTGGTGTGCAGCGGGCACAATAATTCTGAGGTGGGCAATCAGCTTTCCATCAGCGTAAATACGGTGAAAAAACATATGAGCAATATCTTTGACAAGCTGGGTGTTGACAGCCGGACTCATTTGTTCAACCTGCTTTTAAGAAACAATAAGGAATTGTTTGAATAGAAATTTTAATATAGAGTCACACCTGTTCAGGCTGAAACATAGACTGCTGTTGTTAGGAAACAATGGAGGATGCAGTATATGTATGCATTTTTACTTGCGCTGTCGTTAAATATCGATAGCCTTAGTATCGGTGTCAATTACGGATTGCGAAAGATTAAGATTTCTTTTCCGGCCTTAATTACAATCGTCATGATGTCTTTGGGAGCGCTTACCCTTTCTTTTTCAATAGGGCATATTATATTCTCATTTGTCTCGATTTTTGTCTCTAAAATGATCAGTTCCTTCTTACTCATTTCACTGGGCTGTGTGCTATTTGCTCAAACGTTGATGAATATTCATTATCCGGCAGCAAGCGAAGCGTTTATTATTAAGAAAATAAAGATCAAGCCGCTGAATATTATTGTAAATATCGTGAGGGAGCCGGAAAATGCAGATATTGATCATTCCGGTGTTATAGACTTTAAAGAAGCAATCTATATTGGATCTGCACTTTCAATCGATGCATTGACCATAGGATTATCCTTGGCCGCCTATCAGATTCACTTACCGGGGTTTTTAATTTTAACCGCTGTGACCAATTTCTCATTTCTGGTTTGCGGAGAATTAATCGGCAAATTCGTAGGGAAGTTCATATCAGAAAACAAGCTGAAAATGGCAGCGAGCATCACACTTATATTATTGGGACTGACAAAACTTGCTTAGGTTATGTGTAAAAAGAAGAATTTTTGCAAGTAACGAAAAAGAAGTACTTAGATAAGTTACTTAAAAAAGAACATCTTAAGAATTATAGAACGAAAATGCATGATTTTGCTTAATGCAATGAACATGCATTTTTTTATTTTGCCCTGAACCGTCTCAAAAAAAGATTTCATAAAAAATTATAATAATACTTAAGTAGTATTGGCGTGTAAAAAATACTACCAACGTATGTTTTAATATTCTGACAATTGCTTTACAGTGACAGGTAGATACTATTATTTAGAAACAGGAGGACAGAACAATGATCGACTTAAAGCCTTGGGGCGACCTGAATACTGAGGATATGGAGAAAGCGAACCTGCTCATTATGGGAGTCCCTTTCGACGGAGCGGTTAGCTGCGGAAAAGGGGCGGCGCTGGCACCGGAAAAAATAAGAGCGCTGTCCCGTTATCTTCCGGCCACGACGGAAACGGGAACCATAATCAAAAACCTGAAAGCCTACGATGCGGGAGATGTGGCCGTAGATCTGGACTGGGCCAGGTACTACAAAGAGGTGGAGGATCGGGCTTACGACCTGATGAAAACGGATAAATTTTCTCTGTTTCTCGGCGGGGATCATTCCGTGACGATTCCTTTACATAAGGCTTTTGGCAGGTATTCAAAAGAAAAAGGGCTTGGAAAAATCGGCGTGATTCATTTTGATTCTCACGCGGATATCTGCGACACCTATGACAGCCACAAATGGTCCCATGCCTGCACGGAAAGAAGAACGGTGGAGGATGTGATCGGGACCGGGGATCTGGCGTATCTGGGCTTACGCAGCTACGAAATCGAGGAGCTTGAATATTTTAAGGGGCATCCGGAAGTACTGGTGATCAAGGCCTATGATGTATTCAAAGAAGGATATCTGGCTTGCTACCACAAGCTGGAGGAGCGGTTCCACGATTATGACGCCGTGTATTTTACTCTGGACATCGATGTGGTGGATCCTGCTTTTGCACCCGGTACAGGAACCCCCGAGGCGGGAGGCCTGACCAGCCGGGAAATTCTCGAACTGACAAAACTTCTGATCGGAAATCTGCCGGTCAAGGCAATGGATATCGTCGAAGTATCCCCTCCCCTTGATCAGGAAAACGACATAACATCCTGGCTGGCTTTAAAAATAATTTATGAGGTGTTTGGCTGCTTAGACAAGTAAGCGGGGCGTTGGAATACCCGTTTACTAATA
Source organism: Sinanaerobacter chloroacetimidivorans (assembly GCF_018128545.1). Lineage (GTDB taxonomy): Bacteria > Bacillota > Clostridia > Peptostreptococcales > Anaerovoracaceae > Sinanaerobacter > Sinanaerobacter chloroacetimidivorans. Next base: position 108,406 of record NZ_JAGSND010000014.1, read on the forward strand.
AAATAAAAAAAATATTAAGGAGGTTATCATGAGTTATAAAGCGGATGTGAATCCAAACGGATCAGATGACAGCCAGGGTGGATCTTTACGAAGAGGCTTAAAGAAAAATCAGGTTCAAATGGTTGCACTCGGTGGTGTTATCGGATCGGCATATTTTTTAGGCACTGGATACACGCTCAGTGCGACGGGACCGGGAGCAATCGTAGCGTTTGCTTTTGCTGGGGTTTTGGTATTTATGATGATGCTTTGCCTCGGAGAATTGTCTGTTGCGATGCCGGTTGCAGGCTCGTTTATCGGATACACTTCGGAGTTTGTGTCTCCGGCGGTTGCTTGTGGGATCGGTTGGGCATACTGGGCATGCATCGTTGCGTATGTTCCTTCGGAATGTGTGGCTGCAGGTATTATCATGAATAATTTTTTCCCTATGATACAGCCCTTTTATTGGGCAGTTCTTTTTGGACTATTGATTACGATTATTAATATCGGAAAGGTTGAAGGTCTGGGAAAAGTGGAATCTGTTCTCGCTTTGACTAAAATAATAGCAATTCTTGCATTCAGTGTTCTTGCGATTTTAATCTTCCTGGGGATCATAGGAAGCGAGCATTCTTTTATCGGAACAACCTATGTTATTGACAGAGGCGGCTTCTTCCCGGTTGGAGCCTTTGCACTTGTGCTGACCATGGTAATGGTACTGGTAAACTATGGCGGTACCGAAATTGTCGGATTAACAGCGGCAGAAGCAGAAGATCCTGCTACTGCAATCCCGGCAGCAGTCAAAAATGTATCGGTCAGAATTGTTGGACTATATGTAATCCCTTTATTCCTGCTATCCCTGATTTTCCCCTGGGATCAAGCAGGGACGGAGGAAAGCGTTTTTGCAGCAGCTCTGGGTTATCATGGATTAAACTGGGCTGGCGGATTGTTCAGCTTTATTGTTTTGATCGCAGCCTTTTCCTGTGCAAACTGCAATTTATACGCCTGCATTCGTGCATTGTATTCGCTGGCAAAGGAAGGAATGGCTCCAACCGTATTCGGAAAATTGAATAAAAAGAGCGTACCCTCCAATGCGGCTTTATTCAGCCTGATTCTCATATGGATTGTGATAGGCTGCTATTCCTTTGATACAAGCGGATTTTTCTATACGTACTTATTAGCCATTTCGGGCTTTACCGGAGCACTTTGCTGGCTGACAATATGCCTCGCCCAGGTAAATTTCAGAAAGAGATTCCATGCACGCGGATACACCCTGGATGAGCTGAAGTTTAAAGTTCCGGGGAGTCCATACACCGGATATATTACGGTAATCTTATTTACTCTATGCTTGCTGATCAATGTATTGAGCCCGGATTTGCGCCCTGCATTCTATATCGGAGTACCGGCATTTTTAATTCCGGCAATTCTGTATAAGGTGCTTAAGGTAGCTGATCGGCGGGGTGAAGAAATCAAAAAACTGGTTGATTTCGACGGAATGTATCCTCCGAAGAATCGGGGATGATCAAAAGACCCGTTAATGAAATCAAACCGGATAAGGTTTTTGTTTTATTAATAATAGGAAGGGAGTAAACAATAATGAAAAGAAAAGTTATTGTATTCGGCTTAGTAGGTTTACTGATTTTGGGAACTTTTTTCGGCTGCAGCAAAGCAGCGTCTACCAAAGAGGCAGAGTCGGCTACTCTTGTTCTAAAAAACGGTGCCATCTATACCATGGATGAAGAGGATCGTGTGGCTTCAGCAGTTGCAGTCATCAATGATCAAATAGTATATGTCGGGGACGATGCGGGAGTTGAATCGTATGTAGGCGATGACACAGAAGTAATTGACCTGGATGGAAAAATGGTAACACCGGGCTTTATCGATGGACATATCCATGCTGCATCAGATCAGCTTTCAAGATTGTACAGTGTGTACTTAACAGATACTGAGCCTGACATCAAATTATATCAAGCAGCATTAAAAGAATTTGCAGAAAAACACCCTGAGCTGGAGGTAATTATCGGGAGAGGTTTTCAGCTTAAGGCCTTTGGTGACGAAGGACCTACAAAAGATGTATTGGATGAAATCATAAGCGACAGACCGGTTATTATTAGTGATACATCAGGTCACGGAGACTGGGTCAACACAAAGACACTTGAAATGGCAGGGATAACAAAAGATACGCAAGCTCCTGCGGGCGGCGAGATCTACAGAGACGCAAACGGAGAGCCTTCCGGATACTTATCGGATGCCGGAGAATTGATAGCGAATTTAACCGAAAAAACGAAAACTACACCGGAGCAGTTCTTTGAAGCATTTAAAGTGTTTGAAGATGAAAGTGCTGCAAAAGGTATTACCGGCATTAACAGCATGGGCTCTGATATTGCTGCGCCCGTTATTTGGAAAATGATGGACGACTATGCGAAAACGGGCGAAATGACCCTGCGTGTGAAATTTGCCCACAGAGCTGTAGACGGCGATGATCCTGCACAGATAGTAAAGGAGCTCCAAGACGGTCAGCAATATGTTTCCGATATGCAGAATATAATCGATATCAAGACCTTTATCGATGGTGTTCCGGAAGGAAAGACCTCCTATCTTCTTAAGCCCTATGCAGCTACCGCAAACATGGCTGAAGATTACCGCGGCGAAGCGATGTGGTCGCAGGAAAGTCTGAATGAATTTGTGGCTGCCGCAGATAAAGCCGGTTACGCCGTTGATGTTCATGCCATGGGAGACGCTTCTTCAAGAATGTTTATTGATGCAGTCGAATATGCATTTGAACAGAATGGGAAGAGAGATGCCAGGCATAACCTCATCCATGCGAATTTACTGGATCCGGCCGATATCCCAAGAATGGGCGAACTGGGCATTTATGCCGGAATGCAGCCAATCTGGTTCTACAAGGATCCAATCTTCTCACAGCTTGAAATCCAAATGCTGGGACAGGAACGATTTGATCAGGAATATGTCATCAGAGACATGCTGGAGGCAGGAATCATCATGACCGGTTCCTCTGACAGCCCGGTAACTACTGACAACAGGCCGCTTATTGGTATCGAATGCGGTGTAACCCAGTGTTCTCCATATCCGGGCGGCGGTCAAGGCGATCCTGTATTTGTGCGTAATGTAAATCAGACCGTTTCTGTAATAGATATGCTGAGATTCTACACGATCAACGGAGCGAAAGAAATGTTCATGGAAAAAACCATCGGTTCGATTGAAGTGGGGAAAAAGGCTGACATGGTGGTCCTTACGCAGGATATCACAAAAATTAAGCCGGATGATATTTCTGAAACAGAGGTTGTAAGCACCATCTTCAATGGCAAAATTGTGTATCAAAAATAAGCTGCCATAAAATATCATTATTGCGCTGACTATTCAGCAAGGAACAAAGCAGCCTTTCAGAGTTGATCTCTTGAAAGGCTGCTTCAATGTTAATTAATTAAGGAGGAATTTATCAAATTGTATCGCCTTATTTAGCCGAAGGCTTATAAAAGTGGAGCCCTTCGATCTCACAGACAAATTCCATTTTTTGTTCGATGGTCTTATCTTCCGTAAAATTCGGATTGACGAAATAGTATGTATCGTCGGTCAGCTCCGTTACTCCCGTAACCCCTTTAACTTTTGAAAGTATAAACGAGCAAATATGAATATTCTATGATCTCCAGTGAAGAATAATAGATACAATATCAAGCAGGAGGATCGGAATGGATAACTTATATGTTGTATATACTTCACTGGGATCTATTATCGTACTATTTTTGTTAACGAAAATAATGGGCAATAAACAAATGTCCGAATTAAGCATGTTCGATTATATCACGGGCATCACCATTGGTTCCATTGCTGCCGAAATGGCAACAGCTCTGGAGAAATTTGAAAAGCCGCTCATTGCTATGCTGATCTATGGGCTGGCAGCGGCTTTTATTTCTATTGCCTCTTATAAGTCTATAGTAATTCGAAGAGTTGTAACGGGAAAACCGGTTGTTTTATATGATAACGGAAAACTTTATAATAAGAATTTAAAGAAATCAAAAATTGATGTTAACGAATTTCTGGCATTATGCAGAAGCAACGGATTTTTCGATTTGTCAAACATTGAAACTGCGATTTTGGAAACCAACGGAAAAATCAGTTTTCTGCCCCTATCCACCCAACGGCCTGTCAATCCCGGTGATTTAAAATTAAACCCTCAGCAGGAGAAAACTGTAGCCAATGTGGTAATCGACGGCAAGATCATGCATACCAATCTGAAAAACACGGGAAAAGATGAGAATTGGTTAAATATACAGATGAAATCCCAGGGAATTTCCAATGTAAAGGACGCCTTCCTGGTCACCTGTGACAGTGACCATCAAATAAAAATTTATTCAAAAATAGAAACGGAATATAAACGGGATATTTTTGAGTGAATTTTTGCCTTGACAAACCTAATGCTAAAATATTATAATAGTCGTGCATTATGTGTAAAAATCCATTAGCCCCGGATTTTACGTATAGAATTTGTTGCTAGGGTGGGGTGAAACGCGCTAGCGAAAGAAATGAGTGAATGAGGAGATTATTGAAGATGAAATCATTTATCGCTAAACCTCATGAAGTGGAAAGAAAATGGTATATAATCGATGCTGAGGGCAAGACTCTTGGTAGATTAGCTACCGAAGCTGCTTCCATTTTAAGAGGTAAGAGAAAGCCAATTTTTACACCACATGTTGACACTGGAGATTATGTAATTATTATAAATGCCGAAAAAGTTGAAGTAACCGGCAAAAAGAGAAAAGAAAAGGTTTATAAGAGACATACCGGATACCCTGGCGGACTTCGTGAAATTACTTTTGACAAGTTGATTGCAAAGAAGCCGGAAGAGATCATCAGACATGCTGTAAAAGGCATGATGCCGGATGGAAAATTAGGCAGACAAATGTACAAGAAACTCAAGGTTTATGCTGGTCCTGAACATAAGCATGCAGCTCAGCAGCCGGAAGTTTGGAATTATTAGGAGAGGGGAGGAATCGTAAATGGCAAAATTGCAATACGCCGGTACAGGCAGAAGAAAATCATCCGTTGCTAGAGTCAGATTAATCCCTGGTAAAGGCAATATTACAGTAAATAAAAAGTCTCTTGAAGATTACTTCGGAATGGAAATCTTAAAGAGAGAGGTAAGAAGACCTTTTGAGATTGCCGGAGCTGAAGGCAGATTTGATGTTATCGCCACAGTAAGAGGAGGCGGTTTCACAGGTCAGGCCGGAGCTTTAAGACATGGTATTTCCAGAGCTCTTTCTTCCGCTGACAGAGAAGCGTTCAGAGCTCCTTTGAAAGCTGCTGGTTTCTTAACAAGAGACCCAAGAATGAAGGAAAGAAAGAAATACGGACTCAAAAAAGCGAGAAGAGCTTCTCAGTTCTCAAAACGTTAGTTTTTACGGACTACAAACCCTCGGATTATTGCAATTCGAGGGTTTTTTAACGCCCCAAAAAGTTTGAATAGGATTTCGATTTTTTATTTAATAAAAAAGGATAATCATCTGTAAATTTAGAATGTTTTGCTTGAAATCCCTGGAAAATATATGTAAAGTATAGAGTAATACGTTATTTCAACTGTATATCAAAAATGTGTATCTGAAAAAGGAGAAATCTATGAAGAAAAAGGGATTAATTTTGGTAGTGCTAATGGTCTTACTATCATCTACAGTAGTTTTTGCTGCCAGTGTGAATGGTACTTTTGCAGGACTGCCCATTGTCAATGTAAAAGTGAACAATGAAACACTAAAGCCAAGTGTTCCCGGAATCGTTCTGCAAGGGAGTACAATGCTTCCGGCCCGAGCCGTTGCAGAGAGCCTGAATGCGGTGGTCAGCTGGGATCAGACAACCATGACTGCTTCCATTGAAAAGCCCGATGTGACAATGTGCTTTGTGGACAGCATTGAAGAAATGGATGATGAATCCTGGGTAATCAGTCCCTTCGGTATTTTGGACGTGGGCCAGGACCAGGACGTAACCGTATATTATGAAGTTGGACCTATGAAAGAAAAGCTTTATGAGTATAGAATCATTGTGAAGGCTCCCAACGGTGATATTATAAAATCATCGGAGACTGACAGCTATGAGATCACGGCATACGGCATGGTAGGGTACCTCACCATTGACGACATTGATTTTACAAAAGCCGGCAATTATAAATTCGAATTCCAGATCAAATATGACAATGCCTTTAAAAGCGTTGAAAGTAAACTTCTTGTAATTGAATAAAAATTAATAGAATAACAGGAAATATTCCTGCAAAGGTATAAAGACCTCAAATGCATAAAATTGCATAAAGTTGAGGTCTTTTTATTTGCCCTTTCATATTTCTCTGTGAGCCGGCATATGTTTAATAGATAAAAAGGGGGGTGTTCAGTTTTGCCCAACATCTATTTGGATCCGTCGGTAGAGGAAAATGAATATGTAGGCGGAGGCAATGAGGAATATTACATGAACCTCATTGTTGATGCCATGATACCCTATTTAAATATTGCCGGTATCGGGTTTGTAAGAAATAATCCGGATAATACATTAAATCAAATTATTGATCAATCCAATGCCGGAAATTATGATCTGCATTTATCCCTTCGATCAACTCCAGCCTTGCAGATCCAGCAGGGGCCGATCGTTTATTATGACGCGTACAGAACGGAAGCACAGAGCGCAGCATATAAAATAACCAGGAATTTATGGTCAATCTATCCGGACCCCAACTTGGTGAATATGGTTCCCAATTCCACCTTATCACAGATTGCATTGACGAATGCGCCTACCGTTCTGATAGACCTTGTCAATCCTAGGAATTATGAAGATACGGAGTGGCTGCGGAATAATATCTATAAGGTTGCCAGGAACTTGGTTTTCGGGCTTACGGATTATTTTCAAATTCCATTTAATGTGAGACGTGATCCAATTGAATCAAGACCGGAAAATGTTAATGTACAAGGATAATGGATGTTGTATAATATTAAAAGATAAAAAATTGGAAAAGCTGTCAGAGGATATCGTACAATTCATTCGCTTTTCAAAATAATATGGTAGTGTCAAGTGGTTTATGAAAACCGGAGCGAAAGAAGAAGGCTCAAATAGAACCTTGAAAATTGCAAGTACTCA
>NZ_JAGSND010000015.1 GCF_018128545.1 Sinanaerobacter chloroacetimidivorans
GAAATATGATGCTGAGATATGGTTCTCCCATGATCCTGACCAATTTGAGAAATGGGAAAAGGTGCCTCACTTATATTGATATAGCAAATCAGAAAATAATTATGTTTAAAGGATGGTAAAAATATGGAGAACAAAAGAATTCAGATCGGAATTGCTCCGATCGCTTGGACCAATGATGATCTGCCGGATTTAGGCAGTGAAAATACATTTGAGCAGTGTGTCAGTGAAATGGCGCTCGCCGGATTTAAAGGATGCGAAGTAGGGAACAAGTATCCAAGAGATACCAAAGTTCTGAAGAGAGCACTTGATCTCCGCGGGATTAAGATCTGCAATGCATGGTTCAGCGCATGTTTTACAACAAAGCCGGAAGAAGAAGTAATAAAGGAATTTATTGAGCAAAGAGATTTCTTATATGAAATGGGTGCAAAGGTAATCGGTGCTGCTGAAGTTGGAAACAGCATTCAGGGACTACCGGATCCGATTTTTGATGCAAAACCGGTTTATACGGAAGAACAATGGGAAAAAGTGATCAAGGGATATAATAAAATGGCTGATCTGGCGGAAGAAAAAGGCATGAAGCTTTCCTGCCATCATCATATGGGCACCGGTGTTCAGACCATGGAAGAAATTGACCGTTTTATGGACAGTGTGCAGGATAACGTGTATTTGCTTTACGATTCCGGCCATATTTATTATTCGGAAGGAAACTATGAAGCTTGTCTTACTTTGCTCAAAAAATACATTGATAGAATCGCTCACGTTCATCTCAAGGACGTAAGACCGGAAGTGATTGAAAAGGTAAGAAAAGAAAAAATGAGCTTCCTGGATGGGGTTCGTGCCGGAACCTTTACGGTTCCGGGAGACGGAGTCATTGATTTTGAACCAATCTTTAAAATGATCAATGAAAACAATTATGAAGGATGGATGGTCGTAGAGGCTGAACAGGATCCTGCCAAAGCAAATCCATTTGAATATGCATTGAAAGCCAGAAAATATATTGAAGAAAAATCTGGATTCTGATACCAATTATCGAATCAAGAGTAAAATCATTTTTGTCCTCCAAAGACAAAGGGAATGCCTGCAGTAAATTGGACAGTCTTTTCTGACAGCTCAATTCCTGCAGGTATTTTTTACAGTTGATATTTTTTTAAAATTATGGCTTACTTTTATTAGCAGTATTTCCATATTGTGAAGTGATTAGCTTTACCGATCAATTGTAATAATTACTGTATAGGGATCATCGGTTACTTAACTGGGAGGATATTATGAAGAAATCAGCATTTGGAAAAGTATTATTCATATTAATCATTGCAGCTTTTTCCTTCACGTTCTATTTGTATAAAGCTGAGCCTGATTTTTTTCTGGAACGTTTTTATGATCGTATTTACTCAGACCGTCTTGAGGCAGTACCGGAAGTTTTACTGAACGAAACCCCCGTCTTCTTTGACATGACCGGGGAAGAGTGGCGCATTCGAAAGAATAACGGACAATGGTACACACCACCAAATGAGCCTGACAATATCAGGATGAGCGGTTATGAACCCCAACCTGCTGCTGCCGTAACCTCCTATGAAAACAAATTGGCGGTGAATGTCGATAAAGAGCCAGACAGGGCAAGCCTGAAAATCATTGAGACAGACTCTGATGAGGTTGTTTTGGAACAACAGGCGGGGGATCTATTCAATCTTCCGCTGCCGGAGAGGAACGGAGACTTTACGTATGAACTGACGATGGAATGGACCCGAAAAGAGAATCCCTACCGGGGGAAATATGTACTTAAAATCCCTGTGGCAATGGATTTGCCGGAGAAATTTGTTTTTTCGGCACAAAAGCTTATGCAGGGTCAGCTGTTGGAGGTTAAAGTCTGCTATGCCGACAATCCGGATGACATTATTTTCAAGCAATCCATTTACAGTAAGTTCCGATGGTATCAACAGGACGGTTTTCTCAGGGGTTATTTACCTACGAATTATAATGTAAAACCGGGTTTGTATCAAATCAATTATGGTATCAAAAGTAAAGGGGCTGAGTCTACCCAGGAAATTGAGATAGCGGAATATGATTACCATATTCAATACTTAAGCATTGATCCGAAAACGGAACAGGAAACAAGAAATGAAGCAGCCTACGCTGAATATCACAAATATTACACACCCGTAAGAAATCAATCGGAGCCGTCCAGATACTATACGCAAAGTTTCATTTTGCCGGTCAGAGGGTGCCTTACCACAGAATTCGGAGAGACTCGCTACGTCAACGATTTACCGACTTCGTACAGGCATCTGGGCCTGGATATTGCCGCACCTGCCGGGACCGAGGTTAAGGCCGCGAATCGAGGCAAAGTGGTTCTGGCAAGATCGCTGACACTTACGGGGAACACTATTATGATTGACCACGGGGAGGGTTTGTTTAGTGTCTATCATCACATGCTGAACCTTTCGGTAAAAGCAGGTGAAATAGCGGAGCGTGGGCAAAAGATAGGAGAAGTCGGCTCCACCGGTTTTTCCACCGGACCCCACCTGCATTTTATGATATCGTATTACTCGATGAATCTTGAACCCGGTTATTTTCTCGTCGGGCAGCCGATCACTTATGAGAATTATCAGGAGTTTATCTCCAGCCCCTAATTACCGGCGATCTAATCGCTTCTAGCAACTTCTTTTAGAGATAATGGTTTTTACTTTAATCTGTGAGGTAATGGTTTGAAAGATCTTTTTGAAGCAGCTATCTGCAAACAAAAAAGCAAGTTTCATAAAAATAAGCGGCTATACAATTTGGTTGGCTACATCAAGCTGATCCTTTTCATATTTTTCGCTGTCAGCATTTATTTCGTGATTACACGACAGGAAAGTATGGTCTTCGCTGCAGCAGCAGTCGTACTTCTTATCATTCAAATTGCGGCATGGGTATATCACGCTATCTTAAACGCAAGGGTGGAGCAATCAAAAGGAATCATTGAAATCAATCGAAGACATCTTGACCGACTTACAGGTAAATGGACAGAGTTTCCCGATACGGGCGAAGAGTTTATTGACGCAGAGCACCCCTATGGATGTGATTTGGATATCGTAGGAAAGGATTCGTTGTTCCAGCTCCTTAACACGACCCACACATGGCATGGGCGCCGCGCTTTTGCCGCTGATCTGCTGCATGCAGCATATTCGAAACAGGAAATCATACAACGCCAGGAAGCTGTAAAGGAACTTGCGGAAAATAAAGAGTTCACCGATGAGCTTGAGTACCGATTTTCAAAGATTGGCAGCGATCCTGCTGCGGAAGTGCTGCTGCAAGAATTACGGGATGCTCAGCCTTTCATAAAAAAACGATCTCTAAGGATTCTGTTGACATATGGTCCTCTCATTGCAATTCTGCTTATGGGGCTTTCTGTGATATTCCATTGGAAGCAGCTCTATTTACTTTCTGTGATACTTTTTGCTGTACAGACCCTGGTCTGGTTAACGGGGATGCCGGCCACTTATAAGTTTATTCGAATCGTGAATCGCCTTCCGTTCAGGCTGAATGCCTACAAAGAGGTTCTTGAACTTGTTGATACGACCAAATTTGCAGCTGAAAAATTGAAGGAAATACAAACCAATTTAACGACCTCAGATCTTTCGGCGGTGCAGGCCATAAAGGCACTTGCTAAGATTGCAGATAAGGTCAGTGTCCGCGGCGTACCTATTGTGTATTTCCTATTAAATGTGCTCCTCCTTTGGGATTATGAGTGTGTGTTCATGCTGGAGGATTGGAAGAAAAAATATGCACCGTACTGTGAAAAATGGTTCCTCGCCCTTGGAGAACTGGAGAGCCTTTCTTGTTTTGCGACAATGACAAAGGTCTGCAGCCATACCTGTTTTCCGCATATCTCTGACACTCGCGGGTTGGAGGCAACAGAGCTGGGTCATCCGCTGATACCGGACTCCGTCAGGGTTACAAATCAGATCCGGCTCAACAATAACATTGTCATTATCTCAGGCTCGAATATGTCCGGAAAAACGACTTACCTTAGAACGGCAGGAATCAATATTGTGCTGGCACGAGCAGGCGGCCCGGTATGCGCAATGGAAATGACCTGTTCGGACCTTCACATCATTACATCGATGCGCATTGCGGATGATTTGAACGAGGGTGTCTCCACCTTTTATGCCGAACTAAAACGGATAAAAGGAATACTGGATAACTCCAGGAACGACCGTAACACGCTGTTTCTCATAGACGAGATCTTCCGAGGAACAAACTCCGTTGACAGACTGACCGGTGCAAGAACCGTTATCACCAAGCTAAACGAACTTGGTGCGATGGGAATGGTTACAACACACGACCTTGAGCTGTGTGAATTACAGCAAGCGATTCCCCGCATCCAAAATTACAGCTTTTCAGAGTATTATGAAAACGGGCGGATCTATTTTGATTATAAAATACAACATGGTAAGTCGAAGACCACAAATGCAAGGTTTCTTATGGAACTGGTTGGAATCATCTAGGCATACACCGGCTGGGCTGATTTTGCATATTCCTTATGAAACCCGCGGATAATACCTAGAAACTGATTTAAAAAGTTTTCGACTTTCTTAGCTGCATAATAGAATGTGATAAAGCTGCAGCATATCGGACGAAAAGGTAAATTGTTATAAATGACTATAAAATTAGAAGAATACAACCAAAAAAGAAATTTTGAAAGAACGGTGGAACCGGAAGGAAAAGCAGAAGATCCGGAAAAGCACCTGAAGTTTGTCGTCCAGCACCATGCAGCCCGCAGAGATCACTACGACCTGCGTCTCGAATGGGACGGTGCTCTTTTAAGTTGGGCGGTGCCTAAGGGGCCTTCCTACGATACCCATGACAAGAGGCTTGCCGTACAAGTGGAGGATCATCCTCTGGAATACAGGAACTTTGAGGGGACGATTCCAAAAGGTGAATATGGCGGAGGAGTCGTAATGCTTTGGGATGAAGGCTACTGGGAGCCTCAGTCGGACGTGGAAGAAGGACTCTGTACGGGCTCGTTGAAGTTTATTCTAAAAGGAAGAAGACTTAAGGGTAAATGGGCTTTGGTTCGATTAAAACCAAAAGCGGGTGAGACTAAGAACAACTGGCTCTTGCTCAAAGAAAAAGATGATTACGCGAAAACTGCGGACAAGATTCCTGAGTTTACCACCAGCATCAGAACAGGGCGCACCATGACGGAAATCGAAAAAGGGGAAGAGGTAAAAATCACGCGGAATCCCTTTGATAAGGTCAACGTACAGCTTGCCAAACTTGTCAATACGATTCCCACCAGCGAGGATTGGCTATTTGAACTGAAATACGACGGCTACAGGATCCTTGCATATCTGGAAGGCAGCAACGTTCGGCTCATCACCAGGAACGGCAATGATTATACAAAACGGTTTACCGATATTGCATATTCACTCATTGATTGGGCTGCCGGAAGGGCGATGATTCTGGACGGAGAAATGGTGATCCTGGATGTGGAAGGTAAGACGGATTTCCAGGCGCTGCAAAATTATATGAGAAATCCTAAAGGCCAACACCTTACCTATATCGTCTTTGATCTCCTGGCACTGGATGGCGAGGACTTCAGGGGACACCGCCTGATTGACCGAAAAGAAACGCTGAAAGCGCTGATGAAGGATTCTCATAAAAACCTACGCTATAGCCAACATCTCGAAGGAAAAGGAAAGGAATTTTTTCATGCAGCTTGTCAGGCAAATTTAGAAGGGATCGTTGGTAAAAAAGCAAATTCCATCTACAGCGGGACAAGAAACGGTGACTGGATCAAGCTGAAATGTGAAAAAAGACAGGAATTTGTCATTGGAGGATATACGCTTTCTGATAAAAAAACGAGCGGGGTAAGCTCGCTTCTCCTTGGCATTTATGAGGGTGAGGAATTGGTCTATGCCGGACGTGCCGGAACGGGCTTCACCGTACAGACCATGAAAGAGCTCGAAGATAAATTTAAAAGTATAAAGCGGAAAGAGACTCCTTTCATACGGGAACCGGAGTCTAAGAAGAACGAAGAAATTACCTGGCTCGAACCTGTGCTGGTCGCGGAAATCAAGTTTGCAGAATGGACCGAAGATCATCTGTTAAGACAAGCAAGCTTTAAGGGCCTTCGGACGGATAAGGATCCGCGGGATATCAAAAGAGAAAATGCGAATGATGAAACCGAGTCAGATGAAAGGCCTGAAGAGGAGCAATCACCCGCCGAAGAATTGGAGAGACCAATGAATGCAACAGATAACAGTATAAGCATCGCCGGCATAAAGGTTACCAGCCCGGACAAGGTGATCTTTGAAAATCCTGAAATCACAAAAGTCGATGTGGTCCGATATTACGAAAGGATCTCGGAGCGCATGCTGCCGTATGTGTGTAACAGAATTCTCAGCATTGTACGCTGCCCGAAGGGAGTTTCACAGTCTTGCTTCTTTAAAAAGCATCCCGGTCCGGATAACAAAGCAATCGTCACAATGCCAATCACGAACAGCAGAGGAGAAACGGAAGATTACTTCTATATCGAGAATATTTCCGGACTCATCTATGAAGCTCAAATGGGTACGCTGGAATTTCATACCTGGGGAAGCCGTGCTAACGATCTGGAAAAGCCGGATATGATGGTATTTGATCTGGATCCGGATGAGGAAATGGATCTGGAAACGGTGCGCCAGGGGGTCAAAGATGTAAAAAGTATCCTTGAGCAGCTATCTCTTAAATCGTATCTTAAGACCAGCGGAGGGAAAGGGTACCATGTGGTTGTACCTTTCAAACCAACTGTGGATTGGGAGACCTTTCACGATTTTGCCAGGCGTATTGCCGAAGTGATGGAACAGCAGTGGCCTGACCGCTACACAAGTAACGTCAGAAAGGTGAATCGGAAAAACAAGATCTTCATCGACTGGATTCGAAACGGCAGAGGGGCCACAAGTATCGCTCCCTATTCCGTAAGAGCAAGAAACGGGGCAAGAGTCTCTATGCCCATTACATGGAAAGAGCTTGAGACGGTGGAGCCTGATGGTGTCAGTATGGCAGATGCGCTAATCAGGATTAACGGTGAGGATCCATGGAAAGATTTTTTTCAGATCGATCAACGACTGAAATGAAAATCTTAAATAATATTGCCCATGGGTCTTCATTTAGATATAATCAGAGTACAAATCATAAGATGTAGATAGCGGCGATTATTCTGGAGGTCATCTTAAGAAGGAGAGAGTACTCAATGGAAAAAAGCAATCCAGGAAAAAATAATTTATATAATTTTGAAAATGACCCTTATAATTATGTGATTAATACTTTTTGCAATAGATGGAAATTCTGTATCATACGTGGTATTTATTTTGATGGGGCAACCAGGTTTAATCGATTTACCAAGCAGCTGCCCATCTCGGAAAAAGTTCTGACAATGACTTTAAAAGAGTTGGAAACAGACGGATTAATCGAACGTACCGTTTATCCTGAAGTGCCGGTAAGGGTTGAGTATACGCTCACAGATGCCGGAAGAAGTTTAATGCCTCTTTTGGATATGATGTATGATTGGGGATGGAAGCGCATGAAAGAGTTGGGTTTGGAAATAGACCCGCTGGGTGAGATGTGGCACGGATATCGGGAGAAGGATGAGGCTTTCATGAAAAACCCGTTTAAAAAATAGTACTTAAGAATCAGTGAAGCCGAATGCAGATTGAAATGCATTCGGCTTTTCTTTTTATTATTCCGTCATTTCCCATTTTTTTTATTGCACTTACCAAAAGGAAAGCAACTTTTCTGCCGGTATGTTGCCAGCAACATTTTCTGCTTATGGAAAAATTGTACGTAATTTACATCAATATCTCCTTGCTCTATACTCGAATTGTTAAAAATAAACCAATATTGTGACGGCCATTACAATAGCAGACGTTTTCCTTTTGAAAAGGGAAACAAACAGTAACAGATCAGTATAAACAAGGGAGGAAGAAAATTGTGACTATGTCTTTTGTCATTGGTATACTATCTATTCTAATTGCATTTGGAATGCTGGTATACTTCTCGTTTAAAGGATTTTCAATCATCTGGTTAGCTCCGATTTGTGCACTGGTAGTGATAGTGCTGAATCAAATGGATCCATATACAGTCATTACAGAGGCATTTATGGGGGGATTTTCCGGGGTGGTTGCCGCTTTATTCCCCATATTCTTTTTAGCAATCTTAATGGGACGTATCTACACGGATTCCAATGCAGCCATGTCCATCGCGAAAACGTTAATGCATGTTTTCGCAAGAAACGCTGCAGGAGAAAGAAAACAGCTGATTGCAATTATTATCTGTGCAGTGACCGGCTTTGCTCTTGCGTATGGCGGTATCGATACCTTTTGTGTGTTGTTCACTCTTTTCCCGGTTATTTTGAGTATCAGTGAACAAGCTGACATTCCCAGAAGATTCATGATCGGGATCATGTGTATCGGAGTTACTGCGGCTGCGGTTTGTCCCGGTGCGCCGCTTGTATCGAATTACATACCAATGCCTATTTTAGGAACGCCTTCTACGGCAGGTTTTCTGCCGGGGATTATTGGAAGCCTGATTATCCTTGTGGGATGCTGCTGGACTTTGTTTTCAATGGTAAAGAAAGCCAGCCGAAACGGAGAACATTTTTCATATGGTCCGCTTCCGGTACCGGAGGAATCCGAGGATAGAAATTATCCAAGCTTTCTCTTTTCGATTTTACCCATTTTGTTTGTAGTTGTGGCTTTTGATATTTTTAAATTAACTCTCATCTATTCCTTAGCAATCGGTTTAATCGTTTCCCTAATTCTTTTGCCAAGATATTTTGTTGCCAAGGAAGGGGAAAGCGCTCTAAGAGCATTGATTCATACATTAAATGAAGGCGGCAGAGCCGCAGCTGAAGCCATTGCCATGCTTGCCATTATGGTTGGCTTTGCTTCTGTGGTACAGGCGGCACCTGTGTTTCAGACAATTGTTGACGGTGTGACCAACCTGTCTGTACCGTCGCTGTTTATTGTATTGATTTCAACAGGATTGATCGTTGCAATTACCGGATCTCCGCCGGCAGGACTTCAGATTATTCTACCTATTCTTTCAACAACGATTACGGACGTGCCCCCTGCGGCAATGCACCGTGTAGCATCCATGGCAACCCAAACTTTAGATTTGCTTCCGTTTCAGGGTGCCATCATCATTATGCTTGGCATGGCAGGATTGTCTCATAAAGAGGGGTATCATCCAATATTCAGAGCCGAAGTTATTTGGGGATGTGTCGCAGCTGTAGTGGTAACGATTCTACTTACTCTTTTTCCTGCGCTTGCTTAAAAGCGGAAACCATCACTTCTCTTAAATGAACTTAAGAGAGACCAAAACACACCAAACAACACTGGAACAGTGGAAAGGATTTTATTATGACATACCATGCATACCCGCATATGTTTTCATCATATACCATCAAAGGCTTAACGTTTAAAAATCGAGTATTTGCTTCACCGATAACCACGAATCGAATCGTGGATCATGGCTATCCTACTCCGGAAGGCATCGATGCCTTCGAGACAAAGGCCAGAGGTGGATTCGCGCAAGTGACACTCACGGAGTCTTTTGTTGATAATGAATATGCAGCTCGTCATGAGCATGGACTGAACGTTCATGAAAAGAATATGACAACCTATCATATGGAGAGCATTATGACTCTGACTGAGGGCATCAAGGCTCATGGTGCGGTTGCTTCTATTCAATTGAATCATATTGGTGCAATTAACCATCCGGACACGATTATTAACCATAATAATCCCATCGGTCCTTCTGCATTTGTGAGGGAGGATGGAATTCAAGTAGATGAGATGACTGAGGAAATGATGGAGCATGTAGCTGATAATTATGCTGAAACGAGCTGGAACTGCAAGGCATTAGGCTTTAACATGGTAATGCTCCACGGCGGTCATGGCTGGCTGCTTTCACAGTTTCTCTCTCCCCGTATGAACCACCGCACCGACGAATACGGCGGCAGCATGGAAAATCGTGCCCGTTTCCCCATTATGGTGTGTAAAAAGATCCGTGAGCTTTGCGGCGATGATTTCCTGATAGAGTACCGTGTTTCCGGTTCCGAGCGTATGGAGGGCGGAATGACGCTGGATGACTGCATTGAGTTTTGCAGGATTATTCAGGACTATGTTGACATGATTCATGTCACCAGCGGCATCTATCATTCTCACGTAGAAACTAAAGCATTTTCCTCTATGTTTGACGAACATGGATGTAACTTGGACCTGGCGGCGGCGGTCAAAGCTGCGGTTCGGGTTCCGGTTGTAGCTGTAGGTGGTTTTAATGATCCGCAGCAGGTTGAAGATGCCATTGCTTCCGGTAAATGTGATTTTGTTGCATTAGGCCGTCAGCAGTTTGCAGATCCTGAGTTTTGCAACAAGGCACTGACCGGACGTGCGGATCAGATCGCTCCATGTCTGCGTTGCTCCTGCTTTAATCCTTTGGCCTCCAATCCAGGGGAGCGACCGATTCCTGAGCTGTGGCACTGTGCTGTTAATCCGTGGGCATCACGCGAACTGCGTTGGAGACAGGCACCTCTTCCGAAAGGCAAGAGAAAGGTTGTTGTAGTCGGAGGCGGAGTTTCCGGCATGTATGCAGCATTGACTGCAGCCGAGCGGGGGCACGATGTGACTCTGTTTGAGAAAGAGGATAGGCTGGGCGGGCAGCTGTGGTTTACGGATGTGGATACCCATAAGGAATCGCTGAAGCGTTACCGGGATTCACTCATAGCACGCTGCGAGTACGTGGGTGTAAATATCATGCTGAATACCTGCGTAACTCCGGAACTGATGAAGACCATGAACCCGGATGCAGTGATCTGCGCGGTAGGAGCGAATCCATTCGCACCGCCTATTAAAGGTATAGAAAAGGCAACACATGCTGTGGAGATTTACAAGGATTTGTCCCGGCTGGGCAAGAAGGCAGTCCTCATAGGCGGCGGTGCTATAGGATGCGAAACCGGATTTTTCTTTGCAGAGCAGTGCGGCTCTCAAGTGCACATTTTAGAGATGAGAGATGATGTGTGCAAGGACTCCAACGATTCCCAGCGCCGTGCTTTGATTCCGAGAATGAAGAAAATCGGAATGACTTGGGACTGCAGTGTATCGGTAACGGAAATTACCGACAAAGGTGTCATCTTTATAGATAAAGACGGCATTGAACAGTTTGCGGAAGCAGACAGCGTTATCTATGCCTGCGGCAGCCGTTCCAATGATGATGCTGTAAATTCTCTGAAAGGAATCATACCATGGTTTATCGTTACCGGTGATGCGCAGAAAGCACGTACCGTAAAGCAGGCGACCTACGAAGGCTTCTGCGCTGCAATGGATATACTTTAATAGAAAATAAAAAAGATGCCTTGTGATTTCCCTGTTTTACGAACGGCAAAGACCGGTGAAAAGAGTATATATTAAAAATTATTTGTAGAAACTTTTAACAAGAAGTTTACCATAAGTTGGTAGTATGTCCTAATGCCGAGTGATATAATAAATGAAAGAAGATTTCATCATTTCGGAGGTGTGATATGAAGAAAGTTAAAAGATCAGTTGTTTCATGGGCGCTGGCCTTTCTCTTGGTATTTGGCCTGCTGCCTGGAGGTATTACCGCCGCCGCAGCCAACGGCGAGCCCGGTCCGGGCGATATCGTCATACTCTACACCAATGACGTACATTGCGCAGTGGATCAGGTAATGAGCGAGGGGGTCGTCACAAACATCGGATATGCCGGCGTGGCGGCCTATAAAAAGGAAATGGAGGAACGGGTAGGCAAGAGTTACGTCACTCTGGCAGATGCCGGGGATGCAGTGCAAGGGGATGCCATCGGTACGCTGTCACAGGGACAGTACCTTGTCAGCATCATGAATCAGGTGGGCTACGATATCTTTGTGCCCGGAAACCACGAGTTTGACTACGGCATGGATCGCATGCAGGAGTTGATGAAGAACTTTGACGCTAAGGTGATCTCCAGCAACTTCACCGATTTAAATGCCAAAAAACTTGTTTATGAGCCTTATACCATCGTCACCTACGGACAGGGTGAAGACACAACGAAGATCGCCTACGTGGGCATAACCACACCGGAATCCTTTACCAAATCCACTCCAGCCTATTTCCAGGATAATAAAGGGAATTTTATCTATGGCTTCAAGGAGGGAGGCAACGGTCAGGAACTATATGATGCTGTTCAGAACGCTGTAGACGCAGCTGAAGCCCAGGGTGCGGATTATGTCATCGCCATCGGGCATTTGGGGATTGACTCCCAGTCCAGTCCTTGGCGCTCTACTGACGTTATCGAAAATACCACGGGAATTGACGCCTTTATCGATGGGCATTCACACAGCACCATGGAGAGTCAGATCGTAGAAAACGCGGATGACGAAAGGGTTATTCTGACTCAGACTGGTACCAAACTGGCCAGCCTAGGACAACTGGTGATAAAAGCCGACGGCAGTATCACTACCAAGCTGGTAACCGGTTATGACAAGCAGAATAGTGCAACTACAAACTTTATCAAGGACATCGAAAATGATTTTGAGGATGATTTAGCACAGAAGGTGGGCAAAACAGAAGTGGCCCTGATGGTGAATGACCCGGCAACGGACAAACGTATGGTGCGGAACAGAGAAACCAATCTGGGTGATCTGTGCGCTGACGCCTATCGTTATGTTCTCGGCAACGGGAAAACCGGAACGCAGAGCGGTCCTGCGGACATTGCATTTGTGAACGGCGGCGGAGTGCGGGCCAGCATCGATGCCGGTGATATCACCTTTGGTGAAGTGATCACGGTGCATCCGTTTAATAACGTTGGCTGTGTTGTAGAAGCAACCGGACAGGAGATTCTGGATGCACTGGAAATGGCAGCGCGCGTGGCCCCGGATGAGAACGGAGGTTTTCTGCAGGTTTCCGGCCTGGCTTATACCATTGATACTTCTGTAACATCCACGGTAGTGGTTGACGACAAAAAGAATTTTGTCAAGGTTGGCGGTGAACGCCGTGTCAAAGACGTCAAGGTTGGAACCGAGGCGATTGATCCAAATAAAACCTACACACTGGCTTCTCATAACTACATGCTGCTGGACGGCGGAGATGGAATCAACATGTTCCGCGACAACAAGATCGTGGTGCAGCCAGTTTTGCTGGACAATCAGATCCTTATCAGCTATATCCAGGATCATCTGAAAGGCACGGTAGGTGAGGCATATTCCAATCCTTACGGACAAGGCCGCATTCAGGTCAAAGCGGATACTTCCTTCGCCGATGCAGTCAACCATTGGGCAGTCAAGTCCATTGACTTTGTCACAGAGCGGGGACTCTTCTCCGGCACGTCGGCAAACAAGTTCTCTCCCAATGCGGCTATGACACGCGGCATGCTGGTTACCGTCCTGCATCGCCTTGAGGGAACACCGCAGGGTGCAACACAGACCTTTGCTGATGTTCAGGCGGACAAATACTACGCAAGCGCAGTTTCCTGGGCTGCGGAGAACAATATTGTTACAGGTATGGGCAACGGCTTCCTGCCGGAGAACAATATCAGCCGTGAGCAGCTTGCTGTGATCCTTTACCGTTATGCAGCTCCGGAACAGACCACCGGAAGTCTGGACAACTACCCTGATAAAGCGGCCGTATCTGCCTGGGCGACCGATGCGATGCGTTGGGCGGTCAGCAGTGGGCTGATCTCAGGTGACAACAAGGGAAATCTGAATCCTGTGGGAAGTGCAACACGTGCTGAGGTTGCAACCATGCTGGAGCGGTTTGTTACCAATACTGCAAACTAAAGGTCTGATTGCATAATTTTAAGAAGGCTGTTGATTCAAATGCTGTTTAAGAATTCAAATTCAAGGAGTTGTCTCTTTTTACTGAGACAGCTCCTTTTGGTGAAAAGATACCATTCGCGATGGGAAAAAGTTGAATAGGAAACGCTGGGCAGCAGATATGTAAAATAGAGTAGGTAAGAAATAACTGTGTAAATCTTCTGAATTTAGTGCTGGTTTCATTTATTGCTATCAATTCAGCCCCTTGTAATGCGATTTGAAAAATTCTTTCAAGGAATTGACTAACAGTGATAATATGATATAATTTGTGATCTGATCCTGCACTGTTATCAAATTTTGATAGGTTTCACAAAACAGCTTTCTGGTTTCAACGTCATCTGATCCCAGCAATATTTTTTTCTTCAACTCAAACTTTACTCTGTTTAGATCGCAGATCTCATCTTTCGTCATACCGTTTTCAATTTCCAGTTGCATCATCATCGTATTTCTTGTTTTGCTAAGAGTCTCTTCACCATATTCTACACAAAATTCACAAAACTTGATAAGCTCGTTCTTATTTGCAAAACCGGAAATCCAATGATTAATTCCTGATTTGTGAGCATAGTTTACGATCAAAGAGTCAAACTCATTCTGAATAAAACTAGATGCAAGAATGGATAGAGATTCACACCCCTCGACAATAAATTTCGGTTCCAAATTACAATCATTCATATTTGCCATAATCCTGTTGGCTTCCATAACGATCATATCCGGCGAAACAATACTTCTGCTGCAAACCGCAAGAAGTTCCTCTATGTTATGATCTAAAGTTTTCTGATCATGCATATTCATGAATCCCCCTTATCCCCTTTATGAGTCCAGTATAGCATAGCGATGTATGCCGTCAATTTAGAAGCTTTCCAAGAAAAAAGCGAAAATACGACATTCTTCATAAAGGGGTTGTCAGAGGGAAAATGATGTGATTTGGAAATGATAGTAAGTAAGAAAATTCTGTGTAACTCTCACTGCCAGACTAAAATGACCTTATCCTCATGCTCAAAAAGAAATCAGGAGAGTGTTACTCTCCTGATAAAAGCATATTGCAATTATACGATTAGTGTTGAAAAATATGGGTTACCACTCCGCCTGAACCACGTCATACTTATGATTGGACGAAAAATCCGAGTTATCAAAATAATTGTATCCGGAGTTTCCGAACGTCGTATCCACATTGATCCATCTTTCTTCATCAGGGTCATAGATTTGATTCCAGACATGTTCTCCCCATTCCACGCCGCTGTAGCCCAGGCCTGAGACCAGTCTGACGTTAACGCCAACTGCACGGCACATGGAAACATATAGACAGGAGTAGTCAAAGCACACGCCCGTTCTTTCCTCAAAGGTTACGATCGAACCGGAATTGACACGGGAAGGATTTTCGAGAATGATTTCTGCCTTCGCTTGATCGTATTGAATATTTTTGCTGACCCAATCGTAGAGCAGGCGGGCCTTTTTTTTGTTATTTTCTTCCGTTCCAACGATCTGTTTGGCAGTATTGTCAATATCGGAATTCGATTTGATCGCTTCGTCGATGGTCATACCGTTAAAATATTTGATCGCGGGCAGCTTCCAGTAATTTGGATCACTGCTGCTTTCGGTATTAGCGGGAGTAAAATCCTCAGCAGCTCTTCTAAAAGCATTACTGACCATTACGGGTATATTCTTTACTGAGTCTGCACTTAAAACCGGATGCAATATATTTCTCTGAATTGCTTGATACGCTTTAGACTCATTGATATAGTCAGTGGCGGAAGGATTGTTGATGAAGCTTGTATAAAAATTTAGCAGCAAAGAAAAGATAAGCACCATCCAAAGAGACTTCGGAAGCTGCCATAATCCGCCGAAGATCCGTTTTACCTTCGGATTCATCGAATCCAATGCCGAGGAAATCATGTCCGCTAAAGGCGAAATCACATGTCTGATCAAAGGGATTGCCAGAAGTCCCAGAGCAAAGAAGATAATGGACATAAAAAGAAACATAGCAATCATGTAGGCTACAATGTCATGATTATATTGAGCAATCAAATCCCGGGCAGTCGGAATAATCTTATACAAAACGGCTAAAAAACCGTTCTCTGTACCGGAAAAAAGTAATCTGACAAGGGTAACCGCCAGAAAAATCCCTAAAATAAATTTTAGGCTGCTCCAAACCGACAGCAGCGAATGCTGCACCCTGTTTCTTGAGACCGGCTGAAAAAGGCCTGTCAGCAGAGGCATTAAAAAGATACAAATCATTATAACAGTTATCATATTTATAGTACTGAACAATTTCATAGCTTCTCCGTTTTCTATATCGTTACAATGGATCATTTATCCTAAGATGCAAACGTTTCTCTTAAATAAATTATATCATAAAGTTTTGAAACAGCCAGCCTGCATAATTTACCATAAAACAGGGGCATCCTTTTAATATATTATTCTGCTGATTCCCGCTGTCTTAATCAAAACTTTAACCTGTCGTTAAAATAAAATTCATAAAATCATGCTTGATTTATGTTATAATAGTTCCACTAGTGATATCCAGAATTAGTAGTGGAAGGAACTATTTCATCATAAATTTCATTATAACAACGCCGCCAAATAAGGAAGCGTTTTTAAAAACTGGGCGTGGGGGGATACCATGAAAAACGACAATTTTATAGATTTTGGAGAAGAAATCAGCAGAACGGTCAGAAAAGTGCTGAACGGTCAGGAAATGTACGACCTGAGACATATGATCAACCATACGATGCGGAACGTTCCGGGAATGGGCGGAGGCCCGTTCTACGAAGGACCTTTTAAAGGTGACAAATTTCCGCGTTTGTCAAAAGAAGAGAAGAATGAGGACGGAAACTTCGGAAGCCACGGAAATTATGGGAACTCCGGAAGCTATGGAAGCTACGGGTCCTGTGGCTCACAGCACGGCAAATCCCGAGGCAAGAGTCCCAAGGGAGCAAGCTTCGTTCCAAGTACATTGTTTCTGGTTTTCGGTTCCATTAGTGCCGTTGCCAGTGGGCTAACCTTACTGGCGTGGACTGTACTGGAAGTCACCATCGGAAATCTTCCCGGCGCGGAAGCGATCGAGGCTGTATTTGGGGGCCTATTCCTTGTATCTCTGGCTTTGATCATGATCGGATCACAATTGAGAAAACGTGCCAAGCGATTGCGGCTTTATCTGAAAGTGCTGAATGGACGTACCTTTTGTACGATCAAGGAGCTTTCCGCAGCCAGCGGCAAGGGTACGAAATTTATCATCAAGGATCTTCGGAAAATGATTCATGCCGGACTGTTCTCGGAAGGATATATGGATGAGCAGGAAACCTGCCTGATGACGGATTACAAGACCTATACACAATATCTTGAGACGGTAAAATACGCTAAGGAGCAGCAGGAGATCGAAAAAAGAGAAAAAGAAAAATGGGCAAATCGCCAGGGCGGAGCTGAACTGAAGGAAACCATTGACGAGGGAAACAATTATATCAGAACGATCAAGGCGGCCAATGATGCATTGCCGGAAGCGGAAATTTCGGAAAAACTGGATCAGCTGGAGCTGGTTACCACGAAGATCTTCAATTATGTTGAGCAGCATCCGGAAAAACTGCCGGAAATCCGTAAATTCATGTGCTATTACATGCCGATTACCCTGAAGCTGGTCAATGCGTATCAGAAGTTTGAACAACACGGTACCAAGTCAGAGGAGATTGAGGCCACAAAGCTGGAGATCAAGGGGACCCTTGACACCATCAATAAAGCATACCTGAATTTATTGAATAAATTGATGCAGGCGGATATTTTGGATGTTTCATCTGATATTTCCGCATTGGAGACGATACTGGCCCAGGAAGGGCTGACCGAGGAAGATTTTAAGGCATAGATCAACCAATAAACCACCATTTATCAGCAGAGAACAGTTTACGGTGCTAAACTGAATCAGCCCTGCAAAGGAGGAAATAAAAATGAGTGAAGAGATGAAAGAAACCGCAGAGCAGACTCCGACCCTGACTTTTGATCCCTTTGAAGAGGAAGTCATGATGGCGGCGTCCGCTGCAGCTTCCGGTTCCGCAGAGCCGCAGGCACCTGTTGTTCAGGAAATCCCGCTGACTCCGGAAGAACAGAGAATGGTAGACGAGTTTGCATCGAAGATCGAAC
The DNA here is from genome assembly GCF_018128545.1 of Sinanaerobacter chloroacetimidivorans. Classification (GTDB taxonomy): domain Bacteria; phylum Bacillota; class Clostridia; order Peptostreptococcales; family Anaerovoracaceae; genus Sinanaerobacter; species Sinanaerobacter chloroacetimidivorans. The sequence continues at coordinate 17,954 of NZ_JAGSND010000015.1, forward strand.
TCAGCAACACCAATCTCATCATACAGTATGGCTCCGGAGCGCAGAAAAAAATAGCGGAATTTTCCGAGTCGGCATTGAACAATGTACGGACAAAGGATCTGGGAGAAGTAGGAAACCTGCTTTCCAACGTGGTCACCGAGCTGAAAAGCTTTGATGCAGAGGAGGACGAGAAGGGGTTTCTTGGGATTTTCAAGCGTACATCCAGGAAACTATCTAACATGAAAACAAAATACGATAAAGCGGAAACGAATGTAAATAAGATCTGCAGCATTCTGGAAAATCACCAGATTCAGCTTTTGAAGGATGTAGCTATGCTGGATAAGATGTACGATATGAACAAAGTCTATTTTAAAGAGCTATCCATGTATATTTTGGCAGGAAAGAAAAAGCTGAATGAGGTAAGGACTGCAGAACTGCCAAAGCTGACTGAAAAGGCACAGGCCAGCGGTCTGCCGGAGGACGCCCAGGCGGCCAACGATCTCTCTGCCATGTGCAGCCGCTTTGAGAAAAAGATTTATGATCTGGAGCTGACCCGGATGATTTCCATTCAGATGGCGCCGCAGATCCGTCTCGTACAGAACAACGACACCCTGATGTCAGATAAGATCCAGTCTACGCTGGTCAATACCATTCCGCTCTGGAAGAGTCAGATGGTCCTCGCTTTGGGAATCGCTAATTCCCAGCAGGCAGCCCAGTCTCAGCGGAAGGTGACGGACATGACCAACGAACTTCTGCGAAAAAATGCAGCCACCCTGAAAATGGCCACCATCGATACTGCGAAGGAATCAGAGCGTGGTATCGTCGATATCGAGACTCTGGTAAGCACGAACCAGAGCCTGATTTCCACATTGGAGGAGGTCACGAAAATTCAGGAGGAAGGACGCCTGAAACGAGCCCAGGCGGAAAAAGAACTGAGCCGTATCGAAGGCGAACTGAAACAGAAGCTGCTGGAGATCCGGAAATAGCGGAATCAATGCTCTATGATAAGAATGCAACAATAGCCTTCTTTTGTTTCGAAGGCTATTGTTTTTTGTTATGAAAAATCTTTATATCAGCGTTACGATCCAGCATAAAATAGGGGCAACAATAATTGCGGGAAGATAATTTGCCACCTTGATTTTGGCAATTCCGATGATGTTCAATCCAAGTGCTATGATCATTAGTGAGCCGGCACAGGTAATTTCCGCAATAGCAGCATCCGTAAGAATCGGCTGTAAAAACTGCGCCAGCAGAACAATAGAACCCTGAAATACGAGTACAAAAGCTGCGGAAAACAAAACACCGACACCCAGACTTACGGATAGCATGGCAGAGGATATCAGATCCAGCAGTGATTTTGTATAAAGCATTTCATTGTCCCCGGTAAGCCCCGCATTCAGTGAGCCTACTATTGTCATGGCACCAATGCAAAATAACAGACTACCCGTAACAAATCCTTCAGCCACCGAAGAGGCACCCTCATCGGACTTCTTGAACCGCGTTCCGATCCACTCGCCGAAAGCATTGATTCTTTTGTCAATATCCAACCATGTCCCTATTACAGCGCCTATGACGACGGAAATGATGAGAACCAGCGTATTTTCACCCTTCAGCGTTCCGGTTATGCCGATGTAAACGGTACAAAGGCCGATCCCAAGCATGATTGCATCGGTAAATTTTTTGGAAATTCCTTTTTTGAACAGCAAGCCCACAAGGCTTCCTATAATAACGGTTGCCGTATTAACAAGTACTCCCAGCATTTCGTTCCTCCTAACATCATCCGAAAAAAGCTTACTATTCATTTCGCTGCTTGTCAACTTTTGTTTTCCCATCTATTTTGTTTTCCCATCCTGTGGCAAGTAATATTTGTTTGATGAAGCTTTAAATTGTTAGAGTTCCTTTATCTGCAACGGAAAAGTAAAATACATTTTCAGATAAAGATATCAAAACTAGTCATCAATAAATATACTGTACTATTAATATTAAAGGAGTAAACAACATGTTATCTAAGAATAGAATGCCCGAGCAACAATGCATTACTTTCGGCGAAATGAATATAATATTTAACTCCCGAACCCTATGGAGGCAACTGGCCATATGGACGAGAGCATTGATTATCAGCAAAACCGCTGGAATTGGAATTGCTGAAGAGGTTTTCAGACGTGTATACAGAGTACCGGAAGGATATGCCAACATGCTTCGGATTGTTTTCGGCAATAAAATTTCGGAGGACTACATGATTCTATTGTCTGCAGCCGTATCACTATACAATCAAATCATTACCGCTTATCTGGATGGTGATACTGATACCGTCAATGATCTGGCGGCACGTTTATATGAAAATGCGGATGAGAGAGCGACTTTTCTGTCATCCATCAATCCGTACTGGGATGTTACCGAATGGAGAGATCTTATGTATACTTATGTAGCCTATACACTGGAAGAAATCGTTACCTCTATCACAGGTGAACATGCAAAAAATATTGATGTTTATGACAGGATTCTGTCACAGGCTTCTGCCATGGGGGACTACTTTTCACAAGGTCTGTTCAATTATATGACGCAGATTCCTTCTGATAATGAAAATCAATCGCCGAGCCCTTTCGAAAATGAAAATCAATCGCCGAGTCCTTCCGATAATGGTAATCAATCCATGAAAGCCGTTTATTGCAACCAATATGAAAGGAGCGGAAAATGACAATTGAAAAAAATAGACTGATAGAGCAGTGCATCACCTACGAACTTCTGAATACGATTTCCAACGCAAGAACTTTCTGGAATGAACTTTCAATCTGGACGAGAGCATATTTACTCAGCAGATATGAGAAATTAGGCAATGAAGAAGAAATATTTGCACGGCTGAATAAAGTTCCTTCCGTATATGGAGATATGCTGAGGAGTGTATTCGGAGATAGAATTACGGAAGATTACATGCAGCTGTTATATACACACATCTCGTTAATTGACCATTTGATTGCGGCCCAAATGGAGGGCAACTCGGAAGCGGTGAGTGAATACACCAGGCAGTTATACCAAAATGCAGACCAGAGGGCTCAATTTTTAGCTTCTGTAAATCCCTTCTGGTTTGAAAATGAGTGGAGGAACATGTTATATAATTATCTGCGCAGTACCATAGAGGAATCCACCACATTTTTGACGGAGGATTATCCCAGAAACATAGACATTTTTGACAGACTTCTTGAAAATGCTGAAATCATCGGTGACTATTTTTCACAGGGCCTTTATAATTATTTATCTTATAGCCCGGAATATGAAGAAAGCCTCCACGATATCCAAACCGGTCAGAACGCGTAGTTTTTTACCTATACAGGATGAACACAGGAAGAAACCCTTTTCATCATCTCTGCAACTTTGAACTTCCCCCTCGGACTATTGATTTCTCATGCATATTATAGTAAAGTTAAATAGCTGATTTTATTTGCGCCAGCATACAAAGTACAGAAGGGATAAGAGGGATAAGAACATGAAAAGAAAAGCTTTAAGCCTCCTGCTTTGCATAACAATGGTACTGACAATGATGCAGAGCTTTTCATTAACCGCATTTGCCGATTCGGAGGAGGGGACCTTATCAGGGGAAACGACGAATACAAACAACAATTCTAACATAGCAGTCTCTGACGGACAAAGCAGCCGCGAGCCGGTGCTGGCTTATGTTCCGTTGGACAATCGTACAGTCAATGTGGACAGAGTGGTTTATGAAGCGGAATCCGCAGGCTTCACGGTGGTAATGCCCGATGAAGATCTGTACGCCACCCGTCTTGACGGACAGCCGCTTAACTCCAATGGAACAAGTTTCGGAGACAGTGGCAGGCTGCTTGACTGGATCCTTGAAATGGACAAGACTACGGATTATTTTGTCATTTCTCTCGATCAGCTTCTTTCGGGAGGACTGGTGAATTCCCGTACTCTTACCAATACCAAATATTATGAAGAGTGCAAAATGATAGATGCCATCGTTGAGCTTTCACAGAACAACCATGTGTATATCATCGATACCGTTGCCCGCCTGGCCACCTGTACCGTGGGTTATCAAGGCGCCACGTTGGAAACCTATAACTATCTCCGCCAATATAATCTCACCTCCAGATCTCTGATTGAAAAAAACGGTCTGACAGTAAAGAATATTGTTGCGGGCTATACCAGAGATGAAAAAAGCAGGCTGGTACCTGTCGATTCAACCTATTCCAAAGAGGTGAAAAATTCACTGCGCACTCGTGAAAGAAAGCTGAATCTTATAGATTACATATTGACCATGGATTACTCACGAAGTATAAAGTACTTCATTGGAGTTGACGATTCCAATTCGCAAAATACCATCCAGACAAATGAGATCAATTATATCAAAAAGAAGATGGGGGAACGGGGCCTGATTTATTCCGGTACGGACGAGCTTGGAATGATGGCGGTCCTCAGCCTGATGATCGATTATTACGGTTCAGATGTCAATGCGGCGGCTGTTTATTTCGGCGGTACGGAAAGTACGAATTCCGGATCTGTATATGATATGGAAACCGTTCAGGAAAATGTTGAAAAGCATCTGGAAAGCATCGGCGTACAGCTGGTGGATACAAAGAACGCGGATCTGGAAATCGTCGTGCTGACCACCCCTGCCCAGCCCATACTGAATTCAAAGTATATCAGCAGGATGATCGACTACATTAACAAGAACATCTCTCAGGGAATCCCAACCATCGTCATTAATTCGGCTCCAAGTGCCTATAACGGTAATCTGGAATACCGGATGATCCGGGAATGTGAGATGAGTATGCTGCTTTCCTACAGCAGCTGGGGCACTGTGGGCAATTCCGTAGGTCTGGCCCTTTGTAACGGTATCTCACGCTATCTGTATCTGCACAGCAGAGATAAAAGCAGTGATAAAGCTGATGTTGCCTTCCTGAAGGGACTCATCTTTTCCTATGAAAAGGATATCAGCTATCTGCGCGGCGGCGGAAAAACTTTATTTAATAACTATCTGACCGAAAAAGGCTGGTCTACAAGTAATTTCTACCAGAATGATGAACAGGCGAAAACGGTTCATGCAGACCTGGAAAAAATATTGAAAACTTCGGAATATAACGTTACAGTCAATGACATTATAGACAATCTGACAGATTGCAGATATTTCAAGGGACTTGGCGGAGAATGCGGCATTATCGGCAGCATCGGGCTATCCAACTATTCCGCTCCCTTTTTCAGAACCTATGAAATCAGATTTGATATTGATGTGGATCTTAGTGATGCAACCATAAACGGCTTTCGGGATGCCATGACCATCAATATGCCGTACACACCCGCCAACGGTCAGCTGACCTATTCCGTTACGCTTTATTATCTTGATGAGTCAGGCAAGCTGCATAAAATACCGTGCACCTATGACAGAACGACAGGAAATATTATTTTTTCTAATAATCTATCCGGCTTCTTCACTAATACACTGAATATGGAGGCAGAAAAGGCATATTCCCTGTTCTCTGACGTACCAAAGACTTCATGGTACTTTGATTCTGTCATGTATGTATATGAAAAGGGACTGATGCGCGGGACAACCTCCAAGACCTTCGAGCCAAAGACACCCATGACCCGAGCTATGCTTGTTCATACGCTTTACAATATGGCAGGGAATCCGGGATCCGAGGACGAGTACGAAATGCCGCAGGATGTAGGTGACAAATGGTACAAGGCAGCAGTGAAATGGGCATTGACCAATGAAATTGCCTCCTGTTACAGTAATGGAAATTTTGGGCCTGAAGATCCCGTAACGCGTGAGCAGATGGCGAACCTATTATGGAGCTATGCAAAATACAAGGGAGTGGATGTCAGCAAGGGCCAGTATCCGGGTGTCTATCATTATGCGGATGTTTTCTCAGTTGCACCGGATCTTCGTGATGGATTTGACTGGGCCTGCAGTACCGGAATTATAAAAGGTACGGATAACGGAACAAAACTGGCTCCCCAGGGTTTGGCTACCCGTGCGGAGGTGGCGGCAGTGCTGAAGCGCTTTATTGAAAAGTAAAAATAAAAATCAACTGTAAAATTACTGAAAGGCACCAACTTTAAGAGAGCGGTGCCTTCCTTTTAGTTTTGAGTAATTTTTATTTGGAAAAATCTTCATTTATTAGTGTTAATATGGTATCCTATTTTAAATAGGATATTTTTAATAAAAAGGTTTAATAAGGGGGGATGTCCTTATGCTTGTAAAAAAATGAGAAACAGGTTATGGAAAGATGTAGAGAGAGTAAGTAGAGAAAAGGGGGAATAAACTTATGAAAAGAAATGTGAAAGGATTTGTCTTAGGCTTTATTGCAGCTTGTCTGATGATTACGCCTATGATTGCATTTGCAGATACGATACAGGTGACGCTTAACGCTGTAAATATCAAGTTAAATGGGGAGCAAGCTGCAGTGAAAGGACAATCTTATACCCTAAACGATGGAACCATTGTTCCTTATAGTTTGAATTACAATGGTACTGTATATCTGCCGATTAGAAAGGTATCAGAGCTGGTAGGAAAAGATATCGCCTATGACGGACAATCTTCAACAATCAGCATCTCGGATAAAAAGACAGATAATGAAGAGCAAGATGCCGTTTCGGAAGATACGAAGGATCTGAAAACAGGCGAAAAGGAAGATGCGTTGGATAATACCTCCAATACTGACAATGCACAAGCAGAATGCGGACTTGCAGTCGTTAATGAATTTTGGAAAGAATTGAACACTAGTGGTATACAAGTAAACAGAGTAGTGGGATATTTAGACGGAAAACAATGTAATATGCTTACTTCGAAAAAAGATTTGATTGATTTTTCTGGTACAGCACCATCATTATATAAGATTAAATACAGCAATAAAGTAATAACAGAGATGACTCTGATTTCTCCTGATGTGACGGATACGGTTAAGGTGAATGCGCAAACAAACTCTATTGAGGGTGTTAAGGCTTCTTATAACATATCCTCAAACGCGGTCTGTTATGAAATAAAGATGAGTACAGATGGTACATTCGGAGGATATGCAGTTTATTCTGGTTACGTGAAAGCCGGATGTAAAATATACCTGTATGAAACGAACGGAGCAAAAGGATATGATATTATACTGATGGATAGATCATCTTTATAGCTCTATTTTTAAACAACTTAACGGGTTAAATAATACTAAAAATAATATATTTTTAATACAAACTTATTTAAAATTGAAGCCGTTCAAAAATAGAGCGGCTTCATATTATTTTATGGGAATATATGGAACCGGACACCCCGGTGTTTTACAGTATTTTGGAAGATTTATTTGTTGCAAGAATTATCGAAAAGTGTTACTCTTAGTCAGAAACTATTTATATAGGTCACATTCTATCGGCAGATGTCTTAGATAACTTACTTTAGAGGTATAAGAAATTGAGAAAGTATATAATAGCCTGCACCGTTCTCTATTTGATCTTTTCGATGTACATCATCATCAGCATAAATTTCAGTACAACTTATGTAAGCCTGCCTTCTTCCCAGGACATTCAGATTTTCAGTAAAGCTTCCGGGAAAGATATTCTGATCAACCGATACGGCAAATGGGAAAAAACATATATTAAGGGAGTGGATATCGGAGCAGCAAAGCCCGGAGCATTTCCGGGGGATTTTGCCGTAACCAAAGAGGAATACCTGCGATGGTTCAAACAGATAGCAAAGATGAATGCCAATACCATCCGCGTGTATACGATTTTAAGTCCCGATTTCTATGACGCTTTCTATACCTACAATAAAACTCACTTGAGGAAACTGTACCTCATCCAGGGGGTATGGGTCAATGAAGAAGACATTCTTCGTGAGAAAGATGCCTTTTCTCCTGCCATTATTGAGAAGTTTAAAAGCGATACCAGACAAGCCATTGATGTGATCCATGGGAACATATCCATAGAACCCATAAAAGGGGAGGCTGACGGAGCTTATACCAAGGACATTTCAAAATGGGTGATTGGGTATATCCTCGGCATTGAATGGGACGGCGAATTCGTAAAATACACGAATGAACACCATTCGGAACTCGCGGAATACAGCGGAACCTATCTGCAGACTGTGAATGCAAATCCCTTTGAAAGCTTTCTTTGCCGGGTCGGAGATGCCGCTGTAGCTTATGAAACTGATACCTATAAAAAACAAAGATTGATTGCTTTTTCTAACTGGCCTACCACTGACCCCCTCGCACATTCAAACGAAGAGGAATCCGTAAATCTGGGGGAAGTGGATACGGAACACATCAAGGCAACAGACCATTTTTATGCAGGACAGTTTGCATCCTACCATGCCTATCCGTATTATCCGGATTTCTTTGAATTTCAGAAAGAGTATCAGCAGCCGCTGCAGGATGGTGAAATAAATCCCTACAAATCCTATCTAAAAGCGTTGACTGCTCATCATACCCTGCCGGTGGTGATTTCCGAATATGGCGTACCGTCTTCCAGAGGAATCGCCCGAAGCCAGTCTTCAAACGGTTATGACCAGGGGAATTTGACAGAAAAAGAACAGGGGAAAATTCTCACTGACATGACCAAGATCATTCATGAAGCCGGATGTGCCGGCGGCTTGGTATTTTCATGGCAGGACGAATGGTTTAAAAGGACCTGGAACACCATGGATTACAGTCTGCCGGATTATCGTGCCTATTGGAGTGATTATCAGACCAACGAGCAGTCTTTTGGGCTGCTGACCTTTGACCCGGGAAGGAAAAAGAGCGTTTGCTATGTAGACGGCAATACCTCTGAATGGGACAAGGACGATGTTTTCTGTAAGAACGGGAGCATTACCGTTTCCATGAAATCCGATGAGAAGTTTTTATATTTCAGAATCAACCGGCCGGGGCTGGATATAGATAACGAGAGTCTCCTGATTCCCATTGACATCACGCAGAACTCAGGAATTACCCGTTCGGAGAAGTATGGTTCAGCTTTTGAACGTCCCGCTGATTTCCTCCTGCGGATCGACGGGAAAAAGAATTCGGAAATACTGGTACATAATTACTTTGACGCTTTTACTTATCAATTTTCTAAAATGCTTTTTCGTAAGGATCCATACAGCAATCATTTTGAAAAACAGGCTGGTGATTTCATACCGATCCGTTTGGCATTGAGAGCGCCTCTCCTTGTGGAAGAAACGGGGGAGTACTCAGATCCCTCTTATTATAACACCGGACGACTGGTATACGGAAATGCAGATCCGAAAGCACCGGACTATAATTCCATAGCGGACTTCTGCACCGGAGAAAACGATATAGAAATCAGAATACCCTGGGGGCTTTTGAATATCATGGATCCTTCCTCCAAAAAGGTAATGGACGATTTTTATAATCTCAATAAAATTTCACCGCAGAGCTTTGATGACATTTATGTTGGAATTGCTGAGCCGGATTCTTCGGAAGTGATCAAAATGTATCCGTATGATTATGAGCCCTGGGAGGAGCCCAGCTATCATGAAAGGCTGAAGGAATCTTATTCTTTTGTTCAAAAAGTTTTTCAGGATATCAACTAGTACTCTGTCAACATTTTAAGTGTTACAGAGCACTAGGGAAGGAGAGAGAACCACATGAAAATTTATGCAGTTTTATTCCTGTTCTTTGGACTGTACCTATCTGTATGCATTTGGATTTTTCTGATCGTCACAGACTCTGTCAGGAAGATTTCTTCCCATGGATTTTTAAGAACCAGGCGAAATTTTGTGGAAGCGGTGGACCGGCATTTCATAGCGCTTTCTGACAACAAGACGGTCACGGAGGAAGAAGTTCTCCTTCTTTGCGGTACTTTGAAGACGAAAAAAATGAAACGATATTTTCTACAGAGATTTATATACTATTCGGATAAAATTCAGGATAAAAGCAGGATCAAAGAGTATTTCAGACCGGCTTTCCCGTATTTCAAAGAGATGCTGCAATTTGGAAGGAATATGCACTATTCCGAAAAATCCTACCGAATGATGCTTCTTGGAGAATTCCGGCAAGATTTAGAGGAGATTAACCTCTTTATTTTAGACGCCTTGGAGGACGACTCTTTTGACGTAAGGGCCAATGCCTTACGGGCCTTGAGTGTCATCGGAAACAGCAGTTATTTTAACAAAGGTCTGATGAAAGCCTGCAGCAGTGATCAATATTTCAATCCCCGGCACATATCGGAAATGATAGGCAGTTTTGAAGGCAGCATTGATGAATTAAGATGGTTGATGCTGGATTCCTTTTACGGAAATCCGGATTCCTACCGTCATCTGGTGATCAGATTTCTGACAGAAAATGTGATCAATGATTCCATGGATTTTGTTCTGGGTTACCTGCATGATCATGTAAACAATAAAGAGATTGTTATTGCCTGCCTGAGATATTTCTCCGTCTGTGAGATCCGTAAGAAGGCAAGGGAATCCATCATGCAATTGCTTTATAAAGAAGATTTTGAAATCAGGGCAGTGGCCGTAACGCTAGCGCCAAAATATTTTAAGGGTGATGAGGAAGTCATATTGCTCCTTTTAGGAGAAAGGTTTTTGAGAAGCAAAGATTGGTATGTGAGAAAAAACAGTGCAGCAGCCCTTGTCCGGATCGGCCTTGATAAAGAAGAACTGCTGACCAACCTGCTCGTCGATGACAATTATGCGAAAGAAGCCTTGATTTACGCAATGTTTGACGCAGGGATGACTACCTATGAAGAATTTGTAGAATTAGGAGGTGGCATGAATGGAGCTGCTTGAGTTTGCCGTTGACTTTTTTATTGTTATTACAATGTTTATTTTTATTTACAATATTGTGTACTCCCTTTTGACCTTGCTGTTCATCCTTGCTTCTGCATTCAGTCTGAGTGATTTCGTTATGAACAGGGTTCACATGAGATCCTTGAATTTAAACGATCAAAGCAGCCACATTCCCATTTCCATTCTGGTGCCTGCCTACAACGAGAAGCTTACCATTGTATCTTCCATTGAGTCCCTTCTTTGTCTGGACTATCCAGGTTATGAAATCGTCGTAGTGAACGATGGCTCCACAGATGGCATGGAAGAACTCATCATCGAGCATTTCGGACTTCATCAGGTTTTCAGGCCCATCAGGAGGAGCATCCAGACAAAACCATGCCGTTCAATCTTCGAAACAAAAATCGGAAGAACCAGGTTGACTCTTGTGAACAAAGAAAATGGGGGTAAAGCCGATGCTTTGAATACGGGGATCAATGTCAGCAATTACCCGCTCTTTGTAGCGATGGATGCCGACTCCATGCTTCAGGCCAACGCATTAAAAAGGATCGTCTATCATTTTGTGAAAAGTGAGAAAACCATCGTAGTGGGGGGCAATATTAAGGTCGGAAATAACTGCATCCTGAAAAACGGAATTATCAGCAGAATTGCGCCGACAAAGAATCCCCTGATCATATTCCAGACCATAGAATACCTTCGTGTGTTTCTGTCTTCAAGAGTTGCACTGAACCTGTTCAATCTGAATATCATTATCTCAGGAGCTTTCGGACTGTTTAAAAAGAAGGCGGTCATCGAGGTAGGAGGATATGACGTAGCCACCATAGGAGAGGATATGGAGCTGATTATGAAGCTCCATGAATATAATATTTCAAGAGGCAATGAATATATCATCCATTACGCCCCGGATGCCATGTGTTATACCCAATCTCCGGAAGACCTGAAGAGTTTGAAATCCCAGAGAATGAGATGGCATATCGGGCTTATGGACTCTCTGTTCAAGTACAAGCATATCATTTTCAATACAAAATATAAAATGTTCGGTTTCATGCCGGTTTCCTATTATGCCATTTTTGAACTGGGAGCGCCCATTGTGGATATATTCGGTTTTATCCTGATTCCCATCGCGTATTTTACCGGATATGTAAGTATTGACGTTTTTCTGTTTTATTTTCTGTGCTTTTCCATTTATAACATCTCCATCTCCTTTGTCAGTATCTGCTTTGAAGCCTATTTGTTCAAAGCCCCGTTTACCAAGGCAATGGTTGTTCAGCTGGTGCTCTTCTCCATCCTTGAATGCCTGGGTTACAGACAGATTTGCTCCTATTTCAGAATACTGGGTATGATTCGATTTAATAAAGCCAGAAATACATGGGGTAAGATCCATAGAGTAAAAACGGAATATCATGATTCATATTTATAATTTAATCATTTAATGGAAAAAATTGATATGGAAATTGCTAGATGAAAAAAAATATAGTACAATAGCAATTAAATAAGTTTATCAAATATTTTGATAATCAAATTAATTTTATAGGAGGATTTTATGGTCGGAGAAATCTATAAAAATAATTATAACAGTGAGAAAATTGCATTGAATTTCAAGGGAAACAGCATCAGTTACGGCCAGCTTGACCAAATGGTTTTGGCTTATGCCGGATACTTGAAGAAAGCTGGGCTGAAAGCAGGGGATAAGGTCGTTCTCAGTTGCATCAATTCCCCTGAGTTTATATATTCCTACCTGGGAACGGTGAGAAACGGAGCTGTTATTGTTCCTATCAACCTTATGCTTACCATGGAAGAAATCATTTATATCGTCAAGGATTCAGAAGCGAAATTTATGATTATCCATCCTGTCATCATGCAGAAAGCGAAACTCGATAAAGAAACAGTGGAAAGAGCATTGGGTATCACGCTGATCGTACTGGGAGAAGATTTCAATCAAAGTGCCCTGGAAGCCACGGCGGAGGAACTGGACGACTTTTCAGATGAAAATGTCATCTCTACCTTCCTCTATACCTCCGGGACAACTGGAAAGCAGAAAGCAGCCATGCTGACCCATAAAAATCTTGTTTTTAATTCGGAACAATGCTTTATTGGGCTGGAGGCAAGGGAGGATGACATCTATATGTGCGTTCTGCCCATGTTCCATGTATTTGCCTTTACTGCCTGCATACTGATGCCCCTTTGGTCCGGGGCCACAGTGACAATACTGGAATCCTTCCAGCCAAAAGAAGTCATTGAAGTCTTGCTGAAAGACGAAATCACCATCTTCATGGGCGTTCCCGCTATGTATGTCGTATTATTGGAAGCCGGGAAAAAGAATATTTCATTCCCGAAGCTTCGCTTGGCTGTCTCCGGCGGAGCCGCTTTACCGGTTGAAATCTATAGACAGTCCAGAGAAATCATGAAACTTCCTGTTGTGGAGGGGTATGGATTGACTGAGGCTTCTCCGGCTGTATCCTTCAATCCGCCGTCCGGAGTGCAAAAGGAAGGATCCATTGGATTACCTATTCCTTTTGTGGAATGCAAAATTGTCGACGAGAACGATGCGGAGCTTCCGGCCGGTGAAGTAGGAGAACTCGCAGTACGGGGAGATAATGTCATGCTGGGGTATTACAATCAGCCGGAAGAGACAAGGAAAGCACTGCTTAACGGGTGGCTTCATACGGGAGATCTGGCGAAGAAGGATGAAGAGGGATACATCTATATCGTAGACAGAAAGAAGGATATGATTATTGTAGCCGGCTTGAATGTGTATCCAAGAGAGGTGGAAGAAGTCATCTACCAATATCCGAAGGTAAAGGAAGCCGCCGTCATCGGAATGACGGACAAACTGAGGGGCGAATACGTCAAAGCCTTCGTTGTCCTGAAGGAGGGCGAAGAATGCACTTCAAAAGAGCTGCTTCGTTATATGAGAGAACGGCTCGCGGCTTACAAGCTGCCTCGAACCATAGAGTTCATCCCGAGTCTGCCGAAAAACAGTTCAGGAAAGATCATGAAACGAATCCTGAAAGAGGAACAAATAAATAAATAAGTTATAAAACAAATTATGAAAAAAAGTAAATAAAGTGAACACTTAAGCAAGGGAGGTAGTAAATACCTCCTTTTTTCGTTTGTTCGGGCATTCTTTCAGATCTTTCACTTAAACCAAATCTGGTAAAGATAAAAATATTTCTATTATTTGAAAAGAAGAGCGTATAAAACTTTCTGGGACAAAATAGAATTAGCTCAAAGAAAGGAATTGGAAGGTGAAGAATATGAAAATCATTGACAAGTCTGTTTACAATTTTTCGAAGGATAATGAGCCTTTTGTAACAACAGATCCGGGAGAACTGTTATTATTCCGCACAATGGACTGCTTCTCCAACACCATTCATACGGAGGAGGATCTGGTATTAAACCTTGACTACACAATCGCCAACCCTGCGGCAGGTCCCGTCTTTATCAACGGTGCAGAACCCGGAGATGTCTTAGCAGTAGATATTCTGGATATCCAGGTAGCGGATCAAGGCGTAATCTGCACCGTTAGGGGATGCGGGCCGCTTTGCGATGATATGGAAGACCGCACAAAGGTTGTAAAGATCACAGATGGAGTTGCCGAATTCAATCAGGTCAAATTCCATATTTATCCGATGATCGGGGTGATCGGAACGGCTCCCGAAGGAGAGCCGGTTGCCGACGGGTATCCCGGAAATCATGGCGGCAACTTGGACAGTAAGCGAATTACCAAAGGCGTCAGACTCTATTTCCCGGTAAGGCAAACCGGCGCCCTTCTGCAGATGGGAGACCTTCACGCAACCATGGGTGATGCGGAGCTTTGCGGTACAGGGATCGAAATCAAAGGGGAAATTTTGGTAAGGGCTACATTGATCAAGCAATTTGAATTGCATTGGCCGGTGACGGAAACCGCCACACATTGGTATGTGAATGCCTGCGCTCCGGAATATCCCGAAGCACTGAAACGGGCTTCGAAGGAATTACAGAGATTGATCTGCAAGGCGTATGGCTGGGATAAAACGGATGCCTATTTATATATGTCCGTACAAAGTGATGTGGAAATCAATCAGGCATGCAAGCCCTGCGAAGTGGATCTGATCCTGCGATTCGGCACTCCAAAACTGCCTCAGTTCAAACCTTTGATAGGATAGTGCGGAAATTTGCCGGCAGATTTCTTAATGATACGAATAAAAGGAGTGAAAATTATGGAAGAGACTGAAAAAAATATTGGCAGACGAATCGAAGATTTCGGGTATAAGCAGGAACTGAAAAGAGCTCTTACGCTGAAAGACGTTGTCCTTTACGGGATGCTGTTCATGGTGATTATCGCCCCTATGTCTATTTTCGGAGAGATCCAGGCGGCAAGCGGCGGACTTACCCCTCTCGTCTACATAATCGGCGCCATTGCCATCAGTTTTACAGCTTTGGGTTATATGCATATGAGCAACAGGTTTCCGATAGCAGGATCGGTATATGCGTATGTGCAAAGGGGAATCAATCCTCATGTGGGATTTATCGCCGGATGGCTCATCTTGCTGGACTATGTTTTCGTACCGTCGCTGCTGTATGCTCTGGTTGCGGCCTGGGGGGTTGCATTGATCCCATCCATTCCGTGGTTTGTGTGGATTTTGTTTTTCGTTGTCATCAATACGGTCATCAATGTTCGGGGAATGGAAATGACCAAAGGTGTTGACTGGGTTATGTTCGTAATGGAAATAGGGATCCTGTTGTTTTTCCTGATTATCGGATTGAAATATGTGATGGGAGGCGGAGGATTCGGAGAAATTTCAATTGCCCCGATCTATCAGCCCGGTAAAATTGATGCAGGGTTTATCGCATCCGCATGCACCATCGCCTGCCTGTCTTTCTTAGGGTTTGACGGTATCAGTACGCTGGCTGAAGAAACCATCAGGCCGGAAAAAACAATCGGAAAAGGGATCCTCATTGCTTTGATCGGCATCGCATTGGTTTTCGTGGCACAAACCTATGTTGCCGCCCTTATCCTGCCCGATTGGGAGAATACGGATTTGGCTACCGGCTTTTTTGATGCTGCCGCACTTGCTGCCGGTGAAGGTTTTCGGGTGGTATTGCTTGTCGTCAATATTTTAGCCGTTGGTATCGCTAACATCATGGCAGCCCAAACTGCAACGGCAAGAATGCTGTACGGCATGGGAAGAGACGGTGTCATTCCCAGAATATTTGCCAAGGTTCATCCCAAGTATCAGACCCCGTACGTCGGAACCATCGTCATAGGAGTATTATCCTGCTTCCTTCCCATTATTCTTACGATCTCACAGCTTGTGAGACTGGTAAACTTCGGTGCTTTGTCTTCTTTTATCCTGCTTAACGTTGCGGTATTCGTATTCTTTTTCGTCAAAGAAAAAAGAAGAAAAACCTTTTCGGACATTGTTAAATTTCTTATCTGCCCTGTTTGCGGTGTATCCATCCTGGTATTCATCTTTACCGGATTTGAAACATTGACGTATATGATCGGCATCGTCTGGTTGGTTGTGGGAATCGTGATCGGTGCTGTAAAGTCAAAAGGATACAAGGAAGTACCGGATGCATTTAAAAATTTAGAAATCTGATCCTGAAGCTCCCCTTTTCACAATAAGGGGAGTTTTTTTTAGCTGAATTTTGCGGGTGAATTTCAGACAAACTACAGATATCTGTGGTACTCTATAGCAGGGGTGATTTTTATTTGGATATTCAGATCTTGGTAGTTGAAGATGATGAACATATTTGCAATACGGTGAAGACATTTCTGCAGAATGAAGGTTATCAGGTCGATGTTTCCTCCGATGGAGATCAAGCTTTGGAACTGTTTTACGATAAAAACTATCATCTGGTCATTTTAGATATTTTGCTGCCTGGAATGTGCGGGCTGGACCTGTTAAAAGAGCTTCGGAAAATAAGCAGCGCTCCGGTACTGATGATCACTGCCTTGACAGATGATGCGAGCCAGCTGGCAGCTTTTAACCAGGAAGCGGATGATTATGTGATAAAGCCCTTTTCCATGCAGATTCTGATAAAGCGTGCAGAAGCACTGCTCAGGCGCAGCGGCACCTTGCAGAAAGAAATCCGTGCAGGCAGCCTGATCCTCTATACGGAGTCCTATAAAACCCTGTACGATGGTCAGGAAATTTCCCTTACCTTAAGAGAATTTGAAATTCTATTATTGCTTGCACAAAATAAAGGAAAGGTTATTTCACATGAATCACTGCTGACAAAAATATGGGGGTATGAATTCGATGGTGATGAAAGTACGGTTCATACACATATTAAAAATCTGCGAAGCAAATTGCCGGTTAATATGATTAAAACCGTCAGGGGAATAGGCTACCGCTTGGAGGTGGAAACGTAATGCAGAGGTTCGGAATTTTTGGAAAAGTCTTTTTGTATACGCTGCTATTTCTGCTGCTGACAATCATCGTCACAGTGCTGGTATTTGCACAGCAATTTAAAGCTTTTTATGACGAGCAGCAAATACGGCAGCTGAATTCTGTTTTTGAACCGTTAGCCATCAGCATGGCCAATGAAGACCTTGATGACATTATCAAAAAAGCAGAAGAATTCCATGAGAAAAACCAGTCTTTTTTCTTTACCATTGCCACAAAGGACGGTAACATTATCTACAATACGGAATCGGTAAATCAATCACCTTCGAAACAAAACTATACCATCGTTATGGCATTGCCAAAAAATAATCTACGGCTGCATGCCACCTATAATGCAGGAGGTCCGAGCTCTTACCGGGAGTTAATCAACAAAACTATTTTTGCGGCCGCCCTTATGCTGGCTGCAAGCGTTATCGGAGCTGTTTTGTTTGCCAGAGGAATCACCAATCCTATCCGAAAATTGGCTGAGGATACCCGTAAAATGGCAAGCTTTGAGTCTGTTTCTCTGCCTGAGATCAGACGGGACGAGGTGGGTCAATTGGCCGGTGATGTATATAATATGTACGAAAAGCTTAAAGCTGCCATTTCAAAGCTGGAAGATGAGATCGAACGCAAAAAGGAAATGGAGGAAAGCCAGAGATATTTCTTCTCAGCAGCATCTCATGAATTAAAAACACCCATCGCTGCCACTTCGGCGCTGCTGGAAGGCATGCTGGCCGGTATCGGCGATTACGGCAATCATCCCAAATATCTGCGAGAATGCTTGAACATGATGAACAGCCAGAACAGAATCATTTCTGAGATCCTGGAAATTGTAAATCTTTCCGACGAGCGAATCATACCTCATAAAGAGGATGTCAATTTATTATACGTTATCAATACCCTGCTGCCTGAATACAGTACCCTGGCCGAGAAAAAGAATCAAACCATCACCGTCAGGGTGCCGGAAACGGTTTTTTGTCATACCGATAAAAAAATGCTCGGCAGAGTCTTGTCAAATTTGATTATGAATGCGATCCAGAATTCTTCCGAAAGGGAAGAAATCCGTATTTGGAGTGAAGTTAAGGAGAACGACCGGATTCGTCTTCACATTCTCAATACGAATGCTCATATCGATGAGGAAACAAGAGGCAAGCTATTCGAGCCCTTTTACCGGACCGATAAAGCCAGGAGCCGAAGGGAGGAACGAAGCGGCCTTGGACTCACCATCGTGAAAAAAATACTGGATTCTATGGATACTCCTTTTGCCCTTGAAAATAGCGATGCAGACGTTGTCTTTTGGCTTGAACTGCCGCTCATAACTTGAACTGCCGCTCATAAAAAGAAGTAGAACATAACTCGAAAGACAGTTCGTTAGGAAGAGTCCCCTCAAATAACGGATTTCAATCCGATATTTGAGGGGACTCTTTCCCTTTTTTATCGAAGCCTACAGAAAAACTACAGACTGCATTCAGATTCCGTACAGATTGAACAGGTAAAATCTTTCTGAAGACAATTTAAATATCTCTATGAAACGGGAGGTTTTTCTTATGAAAAAATGGATTGCGATACTATGTGTCGCTACGGTAATGTTATCGGCTGCAGCCTGCGGCCAGTCGGATCAGCCGGCACAGTCTTCTATAGAACAATTAATCAGCCAGGAGCTGTCCGGAGAAATTACGGTTTCCTGTTATGACACGATGGCCTATAAAGAATTCCTTGAAATGGCGGCGAAATCTTTTGAAGCAGCAAACCCCGGAACCACAATCAATGTGGAAACCTTTGCAGCTATGCCGGAAGTCAAAACTTCACAATCCGGCGGGAAGAATATCCAGATGATGGAAAAAGTAGAAGACTCTCAGGAAAAATCGGATTATATCAACAAAATAAATACGGAGCTCATGGGAGGCGGAGGTGCCGATGTTCTGGCCATGGACATCCTGCCTTACTATAAATACGCCGACAGCGGGCAGCTGGAAGATCTGAAAGCCTATATGGATGATGACGACAGCTTCAGAAAAAGCGATTACCGGGAAAATATCATCGACGCCTTACAATATAAAGGGGGTCAATATGTTTTGCCTCTGGATTATGAATTTCAGTATCTGGCTTATGACAGCTCTTTGTTTACGGAGGAAGAGGAGCAGGATCTGCACAACGACAGCACTTTTTCCTACGAGCAGCTCTTCAAAGCTGCAAAAGAACCCTTTAAAAATGTAAACGCGGAAGGCTCTGAGGTAAAAAGAATATTCGGAGCGCCTGCCTATACAGGGCAAAGGCCTAATATGTTCAGTGAACTGTTTCTGGAAAACTACGATGCCTTTATTGATATCGAAAACAGAACCGTTCATTTTACTGACGGTGGCTTTGCGGAACTTTTAAAAACCGTTAAAGAATACGATGAAAAGGGCTACTTAAAGCCAAGTTCCTCTTCTGCACAGTTTCAATTAGGCGACCTGGAAAAGAATATAGCGGAGCAATTCTTCTACAAAACCAAGAAACAGTTCTCCCTTTTAACGGAAGCATTAAAGGGAACCGGCATGAAGATGATGCTTTCCTTCGGAAGTATGTCGGCCGGCAACGAAGACAATGACAAAACCCTCGGGAACCTGCAAGGAAAGAATGGAAACGTGAATTTCAGCTATACGCAAGCTTATGGCATCAACGCCAATTCCGATAATAAAGCACTGGCTTGGGCCTTTGTCAAATATATGATGGGTGAAGAGATGCAATCCTCACTGCAGCTCTCCAGAACCAGCCTGCCTGTCCATAATACGGCACGCAAAGAAAAGGCGGAAATGGGAATTTCCGGCGAATTGTTTGCGCAGGGCAAAGGGAATACAAGCGACGAACTGAATGAATCACAGCAAAAAGCGCTTGATCAATATCTGGAAACGACGGAGAAGCTGTCGGATGCACTGAATTACTGTCCAATAGAAGATACAACCATCAATTCCATGATTGACAGTGAAGCTGCCTATTATTTCAGTGGATCCAAGACGGCTGAGGAAGTGGCCAATGCTTTGCAAAGTAAGATAGAACTATATTTGAATGAATAAAGAAGAGGACATGAGAATGAAAAAACTGCAGCAAGATCCCGGGATTTTGTTTCTGATCCTGGGATTTTTGGGGCTGACACTGTTTTATCTATGGCCCTTTCTCCTGTCACTATGGTACGCATTTGCAGACAAACCGGTAAACGGCACCTTTGTTGGACTGAAAAACTTTATAGACTTATTCCACAACAAGCCCTATCTTCTGGGATTGAAAAATACCTTGATTTTTATCGGTATGAGCGTTCCAGCAGGGATCCTGCTTGCTCTTATTGTGGCTATGCTGATTCATCGGGTTGAGAAAAAGAAGGAACTGTTTACCCTTATTTTTCTCATACCCCTGGTCATTCCATCGGGTTCCATGGTTTTTTTCTGGAAAGCACTCTTCGTCAGTGACGGATATATCAATGGGGTTCTGGCTTCCATAGGGCTGTCAGGGGTTCATTGGTTTGAAACATCAGCAGTTCGATATGTTGTAGTTTTAATCTTTATTTGGAAGAATCTGGGATACAATATGGTTTTGTTTATGGCCGGGCTTCATAATATTCCCAAAGAGTACTATGAGGCCGCTGCTGTGGACGGCGCCTCAGCCTTACAAACGTTTTTCTGCGTCACCTTGCCAAACCTGATTCCTATGTTTGTATTGGTGATCATTATGTCCGTGATTAATTCTTTTAAGGTATTCAAAGAGATCTATCTGATTACCGGCAGCTATCCCCATGAGAGCATTTACATGCTGCAGCATTTTATGAACAACATGCTTTTTTCATTGAATTATCAAAAATTAACGACGGCTACCTGTGTATTGGTATTGATTATTGCTCTAATGGTTCAGTTTTTATTCCGTTTTGAAAGGAGGGCAGGCATATGACTCTAAAGGATATGATCCGCTGGCCTGTGACCCGCCGGTATAGGAGCAGCAGGCGTATGAGCAGCAGATATACAAATTCTGTGATCATGGCTGTGTTGATTTTATTGAGCGTGCTTTTTCTCTTCCCGATTGCAGTAACCGTTACAAATTCTTTCATGACGGAAAATGAAATCCTGCTGCATTATACGACCCAGCTTTCCGCATTTGATATTTTAAACGGCATCAAGGAGAAATTTATTGAAATAACGTTGATACCGAGTGAGATAACCGGAGCCCAATATGCCGAAGTATTGATAAACCAACCGTCCTTTTTAATTTTACTGACCAACTCTTTGAAAATTACCGTACCGGTGGTCTTAGGCAACTTGATGGTCTCCCTGTTGACCGCATACGGTTTTACAATCTGGAAATGGAAACATAAAGAAATCGTCTTCTTCATCTACATCGTAGTGATGATGATGCCGCTGCAGGCAGTGCTGGTACCCAATTATATTGTGGCAGAAAAACTGGGTCTGACCACAAGCTATCTGGCCATCATTTTACCTGGAATTTTTGCTCCCTTTGGAACGTTTTTGCTGAGGCAGAACATGAAAGGCCTGCCTAAGGAATACTTCGAGGCGGCACAGGTGGACGGTGCAGGTCATTGGTATATGCTGCTGCAGGTTGTGCTCCCGCAGATGAAATCCGGCATTGCGGCACTGTCCATGCTGGTCTTTATTGAATACTGGAATATCGTGGAACAGGTGGTAATCTTTATTAAAGAATACTACCGGGAACCTCTTTCCGTATTTCTTTCCCGCATGTCGGCAGGAAATATCGGAATCATTTTTGCTGCATCTGCGGTGTATCTGTTTCTACCTCTCTGGTTTCTGGCCTTAGGCCAAAAAGATCTGGAAAAAGGCATAGAGTTATCCGGTATAAAGTAGTCGCTGAATCAATAGGAGAATGACACATGAATGAAAAGAGTGAATTAAGTCAAACCAAATTAAATTCCGGAAAAAGCAGAGGGAGTGTATGGAATCTAAAGAACATAGGCACGGTGATTTTTACCCTGCTTTTGCTTTTGATTTTTGCATCCAAAACAATTTATACCTATCATTTACCCGTTGTCACGGCGGTTTCTCCGGTAAACGGGAAGCTGGAAAAATCCGAGACGGTCAAAGGAATTGTGGAGTGGTCGGATAAGGTGAACCTATACGCCGAAACAGGCGGAAAAGTGGAAGAGATCCTTGTTGAGGAAGGTGATCCTGTAATAAAAGGGCAGCCGTTGGTGAGACTTTCCCCGACAAAAGAAGATCTTGCCGCCGGCAGGGAAAAGTCTTATGAACTCCGCCAGCTCGAGCAGGAAATCAAAAATGCGGAAGAAGACCTGGGCAGGCTGGAAGTCCTTTATAGAGAGGGGGCAATTGCCAAAAATCAATATGATACAGCCCTTAGAAATCTGCAATCCCTTTATAACAAAAAAGAAAAAATACTGCTGGATTATCAGGATAGTTTGGCAAATCTGGATCAAGATATGCTGATCGTTTATGCGGTACAGGATTCCATCATTGTTGACATTGCTGTCAATCAGGGAGAAATCATAAAAAGCAGTCAGCTGGTGGCAGTCTGCGGCAAAGCTCAGCAATATGAGATGATCTGCAACATATCTTTAGACAATAATTTCGTTTCTGCAGGGGATTCCTGCGAGCTGGAGAATTCATCCCACACGCTGGACGGTATTGTTACCAGGGTGACACCAGTGGATCAGGGGAAGGAAGTCACCATAGCCATACAATCCGAAGAGGCGACGGCAGGCGAGACCTTTGACGTGACCTTTGAGAAGGAAAGCGCGGAATCACACATCCTCGTGCCTAATGGCGCGCTGAATATGGACAGTGACGGGTATTTCCTCTATCAGGTAAAACAAAGAGATGGCATGCTGGGAAAGGAGTTTTACGTGGAAAAGCTGAGAGTTTATATCGGTGACGAAGATCATGAAAATACGGTGATTTCGAAAGGCATTACCTTTTTTGAACCTGTTGTGCTTCTGAGCAATAAAGGGCTCTCCAACGGTGAAACGGTAAAACTGGAAAATGAAGGTGATTTCTTTGCAGACTAAAGGAAGCGTATTGCTCTGGGCCTTGGCCATTTTTTTGCTGGTCGGATTGCTGTTTCATACGTTTATGGTGAAATCTATGGATTACGGAGAGCTGCTTTTGATTGAGCCCATTACGGGAACTTCCTCCGAAATAAATAGTGAGGAGCTGGAGGAAATCAATGGTGAATCTTTTTTGCTTACCTATGAAATTCTTACGGATGGACGCATATCCGCGTTACATGCAAACTATGATGCAACAGTTAAGGAGACCAATTATACTTATCACTATATCATGAATCATAACATTCTTAACGGTTCCTTTTTTACAAAGGAAAATCAGGATAAAAAACAGAAATCAGCGGTACTGAATGAGACTGCAGCGAATCAATTCTTTGGAAACATTGACGTTTGCGGCACTGAAATACTCATCGGAAAAGAGAAATTTACCGTAGTTGGAGTTATGGATGATCACGATGAAGATCGATCCAATATTTATATTCCTGCTGTCTGCTCCGGCAGAAATCCATCCTCTTTTATCGTGCAGGCGAAGGGCGGTCTTTCAGAGGAGCATATTAAAAATGAATGCAAATCCCTGGGCGTATCGGAAAGCCGGTACCGCTTTATCAATCTAGGAAAGCTTGCGGATTTCATCGGGGATATGTCTGCCGGTGCACTGAAATTGGCATTGGCAGCTGCTTCTATTGCGGTTCTGCATCATATGTATCTTTTTTTAAAGAAAAAAATAAAAGTATTTCAAGAACAATTAAAGCATCATTATCTGAGTGAACTGCTCAGGAATAACAGAAAAGACGCGGTCAAGGCTGCTTTACTGCTTCTTGCCGTGTTGCTTCTATTCGGGTTGCTCCTGAAGCTCTCTATCGGCTTTATCGGATATGTTTTAGAGGCAGGGGATCTGATTTCCATCATGGGCTATGAGCCTTTTTCATCATTCTATCGGTATTTTAATTCTTTACGGCAGCATTTCCTGTTTGCGGTGCTGCTGCTTGGCGGGTTCCTTATCAACACCCTTTTGCTGCTTTACATGCATTTGCAAAAGAATTCTGACTGACTTCCGCTCTTTTAACAGTGTTATTCTTGCATCGGTTTTCAAAGTTAGGTATAATCTTCTACGAAGAAGAGCCATGATAGAAGTAATACTGGATTGCATTTTATTGCATAAAGAAAAAAGAGGTTTATGATGAACAAAATCGGAAAACAAAAACATATTGCATTAATTGCCCATGACAACAGAAAACAAGATTTGGTGGAATGGGCGAAAAATAATGTTGAAATACTTAGCAGACAGTTTCTTTGTGGAACCGGTACTACAGCCAAGCTGATTTCAGAGGAAACGGGACTGCCGGTCAAGGCCTATAAGAGCGGCCCCTTGGGAGGGGATCAGCAGATAGGTGCGATGATTTCCAATGGTGAAGTGGATTTTATGCTGTTTTTCTGGGATCCGTTAACCACCCAGCCACATGATCCCGATGTAAAAGCGCTGCTGAGAATCGCAGTTTTATATGATATTCCTGTTGCCATGAACCAGTCTACGGCAAATTTTCTGCTTTCTTCAAAACTGATGGAAGAGGAGTACGAAAGAAGTATTTTGGATTATTATAATAAAATCAGGAAAAATATTTATTAGATGGGCGTAAAATATAGGTAAACCAAAAGGTGGTTCCGATAACCCAGATTACCAGATGAAAAGCAAAAGGTGCTTTACATAATTTTATAGTAATTGCCAGGAGGGTAAAAAGTGGAAAGAACTTATATTATGCTGAAACCGGATGCGATAACCAGGAAATTGGCAGGACGTATTATTGATAGAATAGAGGCTAAGGGGTATCGCATTGCCGATATAAGGGTCATGAATCTGGACCAGGATATTCTGAGAGAGCATTATGCCCATATTGCCGACAAGCCTTTTTTTCCGGACTTGGTAAGCTACATGACGTCAGGTCCCGTATGGGGAATGATCGTAGAAGGAGACAACGCAGTGCAGGGAATGCGGATTTTGATAGGTGCCACAAAGTTTGAGGATGCCGCTGCCGGAACCATCCGGGGGGATTATGCAAAATCCACCACGGAAAATGTGATACATGGCTCTGATTCCACAGAAAATGCGGAAATCGAAATAAAAAGGTTTTTCGGCAGATAATTTCCTCATAAAAAGGAACGAACCAATTCTGAAAGAAAATACGAAACATTTGACGAAATCAGGATAAAGAAGAAAACGCAACAGGAGGATCTTATGGTTTTTTCCAGCTTGTTTTTTATCTATGCTTTTTTACCTGTCACCTTGTTTCTCTACTTTATTTACAAAGGTAAAGCTTACCGCAATTATATTTTAATTATTTCTTCTTTGATTTTCTATGCCTGGGGGGAGCCGGTGTGGGTTTTACTGCTGGTTCTTACCACCTGGATCGACTACTTTGCTGCCAAAATTATCGATCAATACAAAGGCCTTAGGCAATCAAAGGCGGCATTGTCATGCGCCGTCGTCTCAAATCTACTGATCCTGTTTTACTTTAAGTATTCGGGTTTTACAGTTGAGAATCTCAATCACTTGCTGGGATCGAATATTCACATTCTTGAGTTTTCTTTGCCTATCGGCATTTCCTTTTATACGTTTCAGGCCCTTTCCTATGTCATTGATGTATATCGCGGAGAAGTTGAGGTGCAAAAATCCTTCCACAAGCTGCTTCTGTATGTGGCCTTGTTCCCCCAGCTTGTTGCAGGACCCATTGTACGTTATCGGGATATCGCCGAAGAGATCGAAAACAGAAGCATGTCGCTGACAGCTGTCAGCGAAGGTGCTGCCAGATTTATGATCGGACTTGCCAAAAAAGCCATTATAGCCAATACCGCCGGAAATCTCGCCTCATCCTTTCTGCAGAGCGAATTCGGGCAATTCACCGTACTCGGTGCCTGGTTCGGAATTTTACTTTTTGCCATCCAGATCTATTATGATTTTTCGGGATATTCGGATATGGCAATCGGTCTGGGAAAAATATTCGGTTTCACGTATAAAGAAAATTTCAATTACCCTTATATATCAAAATCGGCTGCCGAGTTTTGGAGAAGATGGCACATTTCTCTGGGGAGCTTTTTCAGGGATTATGTTTATATCCCACTTGGAGGAAAATATCAGTTTCAGATGAGAAATATCATCGTTGTCTGGTTCCTGACAGGCTTATGGCACGGGGCAAGCTGGAATTTTATTTTTTGGGGCCTCTACTACGGATTCTTTATTATCCTTGAAAAATATCTGCTGAACAAGTGGCTTCAGCATACTTTCCTGCTCTCAAGAATTTATTTTATCTTCCTTACGCTCATTGGGTGGAGCATTTTCTATTACACAGATCTGACGCAATGGCTTGGCTTTATGAAGGCATTCTGGGGTCTGGGCGGGGTAAAATTCAGCAATACGGAGCTTACCATACAAGTTTCAAATTATTATCTTTTCATTATCTTGGCCGTGATCGGCTGTACGCCTGTCGTGAAACAGATCAATCATTATATTTCAAAGAAATTGGAGCATCACAGAAAAATCTATGGTTTTTATGAAGGACTGGCAAAGCCGATTCTCAATGCCGGTTTTCTCTTAGTATCCACAGCCCTTTTAGTGGGCCAAACATACAATCCGTTTTTATATTTTAGATTTTAAATGAAGGGCATAAAGAGGGTGATGATATGAAAAAGAGTATTCTCAATGTCCTGCTGGCCGCCTCTGTTATTTTTGGATTCGGTATATTGAATCTTGTTCTGCCGGATAGGCCGACGGTATCCGAACTGGAAAACAGAAACCTGAAAGCGATGCCTGCTTTTACGAGGGAGAGATTTTTAGCCGGAGACTATCTGAAAGAATTTGATTTGTTCTTTTCCGATGCTTTTATTTTCAGGGACCGCTTTATCACCATCGCCAATCGTGTAAAAGATCTCTACGGATTTAAGATGGGAGAATCTGTTGAAATCATCCAATACGCGGGAGCCAATGCAGCAGAAACAGCAGCTGGTGACTATCCGGATGCCGGTATCAATGTACCAAATGACGTAGAAGGTGCGGGGGCCGGGAGCAAGACGGAGACACCAGAAAGGGAGGCACCGGAAGGGGAGGTACCGGAAAAGGAAATACCGGAGTCGGAACTGACCGATAGCAGCAAAGAGGTGAACAGCCTTCGCGGAGGAATGCTGATTTACGGAGATCGAGCCATGGAGGTTTACAAATTTTCGGCAGCCGGTGCAGACAGTTATGCTCGGGCAATCAATTTATACCGTGATCTTTTGGACAGCAGCATCAATATTTACTCCCTGCTGGCACCTACCCAAATAGAATTTATTGAGGATGAGCGTTACAGAGAATTATCAGACTCCCAGAGAGATGGCATTGAATACGTGAATAACAGGCTTGCACCCGGAATCATACCCATCATGGCCTATGACGAGATAGAACAAAACAAAGACAAATATCTGTATTTCAGATCCGACCATCACTGGACTGCACTCGGAGCCTATTATGCCTATCGAAGCTTTGCCAGAGCAGCCGGGCAGATTCCAACAGAGCTGGACCAGTTCCGTACGGGTTATGCAGAGGGTTATTTGGGATCAACCTATTCGATTACCCTGAGTGAAAGGGTTGCCGCAAATCCTGATAAAATCATTTACTATCTGCCCCCCGTTGATTACACCTATTATATCTGTTATTCAACCTATGAAGAGTGGGATCTTCTGGATTTGAAACAGGCAAAAAAACAAAATAAATACCGGCTGTTTTTAAGCGGAGACCGACCTCTGGGTAAAATCGTCACGGGTTCCGAATCAGACAGGAAGATCCTTGTAATCAAGGATTCCTATGGAAATGCCTTCGTGCCGTTCTTAATTCCCCATTATAAAGAAATTTATATCGTTGACCCAAGGCAGTTTGAGCAAAATATCCTTGAATTCATCGGGGAAAATCAGATCAATGACATTCTGTTTCTTAATTATGTGATGATCACCAACTTTACGGAGTTCCATAACCTGATGACGGGGCTGACACAAAAATAAAAATTTGCTATAATGGTTGAATGAGGGGATGCGGAGATTGGGATATCAGAGATGAGATAAAGGCTAAAGGGGTAATAACATGTTAATCAGAAAGAGGTCCAACAAGGTTTATGACATACGGGAAGCGTATACAAATGGTTCGATATCGGAGACAACAATCAGACGTATCAATAGAAGAAGGAAACAGCGAAAACAACGAATGATTTTCATACTGATCACCGTACTCTTTCTCACGGTTGTCTTTGTACCGGTATTCTTTCACATGCAGGCCAATCGTCCGACGGCTCTTAGAGAAGGGGTAACGGTGGTAGACTCCATACCGGTCATTACTGATTTTGTATCGGTAAACACAATGGAAAGGCCCGGAAAAGAAAGAAAAATCAAATATATCGTGATTCATGAAACCGGCAATGCCGGGAGCAACGCAGACGCGGCTTCCCACAATAATTATCTGCATACCCAGGAAAACAGTCAGAAAAAGTCCTGGCATTACACCGTTGATGATAAAGAAATTTATTACCATATCCCGGACAATGAAATCGCTTTCCATGCAGGAGACGGTTTAAAGAAAGACGGAGGCAATGCAAACGGAATCGGTATTGAGATGTGCATCAACCCGGAGAACGATTATGAGCAGACACTGAAAAACACGGCGAAGCTGACTGCCATGCTGCTGAAAGCATACGATCTGGACATCAGTGCTGTAAAGACACATCACGATTTTTCCGGGAAAAATTGCCCAAGCAATTTGCTGAATTCCGGAAGATGGGAGGAATTTTTGGATATGGTAAGACTCGAGCTGGAAACTTGAGCACTGAGATCGGAGCGAATAGAGATCTTTGATTTCCTTATTCGCTCTATTCATCTGATCTGATCGGAAATATCCCTGGCGGAAGTGGCGAAGCCACTTTTTTTTATTGAAATTTGTAATCATAAAGATATAAAAATTTATCATGAAATTATATATAATAGAATAAATTAGTAGAAACCTTTTCTAACTTTTTGGCGTCTAAAAGAGTACAAGCATTAAACAGTATCAACAATGTCAGGTCAGAATAGAAGGAGCTGGAATTTTCATGTTAAAGAATTCGCAAAATGAGGGTTATATTGCCGGATTGGATGGACTCCGTGCTTTTGCCGTACTCGCCGTCTTTGTGTATCATTTTGGCTTCAGCTGGGCCAGAGGCGGTTTTCTGGGAGTGGATATTTTCTTTGTCCTTTCAGGTTATTTGATCACATCCATTATGCTGCCACATCAAGAGAATGAATTGAATATAAAACTACGCGAATTTTGGATCGGACGTATTCGACGCCTCCTTCCTGCTGCCTATGTGATGATTATTTCTACGTTTACCTGGGTGATGCTGTTTCGTCAGGATTTATTACATACCGTACAGGGCGATGCCATTTCGTCGATTTTTTATACAAGCAATTGGTGGTTTATTTTTCATAAGCTATCCTACTTTGATAGCTTCGGCTCCCTTTCTCCGTTAAAAAATCTCTGGTCTTTAGCGATAGAAGAACAGTTTTATTTGCTGTGGCCCATGATATTGGCGGCCGGCATAAAACTTTTGAAGAAACGGGGCAGGATGTCCGTACTCGTCTTGTTCTTAGCTTTCTGCTCTGCAGGGCTCATGGGGTTGCTGTTTGAGCCGGGAACCGACCCCAGCCGGGTCTATTATGGGACAGACACCCGGTCCTTTGAATTGCTGATCGGTTGTTTTCTGGCGATTCTGTTTCCTATGAAAAAGCTTGCTGCGGTCTCTGTTTCCAATGGCCGAAGAAACCTGCTGAATCTGGCGGGCATAGCCGCTTTTACTATCTTTTTGCTTAGTGTCTATTTTGTGGATGAATACCAGCAGTTTCCTTATCGGGGCGGTCTGTTACTCTTTTGCTTCAATTCGGCACTGCTCATTGCCTGTGTCTGTCATTCCGGAAGTCTTCTGGGACGCCTTTTCTCATGGAAGCCTTTGCGCTGGATGGGGACAAGATCCTATGGAATTTATCTGTGGCATTATCCCGTAATCGTATTGAGCACTCCTGTTTATGAAATCGGGCATCCGGCTTATTGGCGGGTTACAGTACAGCTGCTTGTTACCTTTGCCATTGCGGAGCTTTCCTACCGCTTCATAGAAATGCCTGTCAGAAGATTGGGATTAAAAGGATATCTCAAAAATCTGTTAACCAGAGATACGATTGTATGGAAAGGACCTTTGGCCAGAAGAATTTCAACCACGTTGGCTTCCTTTATTATTTTGATTCTTGTTGTAGGGGTCACGGGGCTGGCATATAGCGATGTGCCTGCAAAAGAAGCCGGAGCATTTCCGGACGAAATGATCACAGGAAAGGCAACGGATTCCTCTATCCTTGCGGATACCGGCAAGGATTCTGATGAAAAGCAGGAAGAATCGGAAGGCGGGGACCATTCCGCAATTCAGGAGAATGATGCTGTTTATGAAAATGGTGAGGTCACCGTACCGGCCGAAGAGAAAGAAGGAAAAGATGACGGAGGCCTTGGAAAGCCATCCGGTATTCATTTCGGTACCAATGAAAATCGGAATTCCCCTTCCATCAATCAATATGAAGAAATATTGGCTATAGGCGATTCCGTTATGATCGGCATTTCTTCCAGTTTGAATCAAAAATACAGCAATATCACCATAGACGGCAAGGTTGGAAGGCAAATGTCGCAAGCCGTTGAATTAGCCCCCGGATATGCGTCATTCAACGATCCCGATAAAGCTGTCATTATCGAGCTTGGAACAAATGGCTATTTTACAGAAGAACAGTTAAACAGCCTGCTGGAATCTTTTTCAGAATCACCTGTTTATCTGGTGAATATACGCGTGCCGCGACCCTGGGAATTCAAGGTCAACGAAGCCTTAGCGAAAAAAGCCATGGAAAAAGAAAATATAACATTAATCGACTGGTATTCGGAAGCGATCAATCACCCTGAATATTTCTCGCCGGATGGGGTGCACCTTCTGCCTAAAGGGGTGGAAGTTCTGACCTCCCTCATTGATCAGGCGCTAATCAGCAGCGGTTCGGCAGCAGAGCAATTGACAAAGTAGGATTATTAGGAAATCAGTGTTACTTCCAAACTGGTTTCCTTTTTCTTATGGGGTCATTTCTGCCGTTTTTTTCTTTATTTATCCTTTCATTCATTTCATTTATTTTTACATTTTATTAATTACAAAAATGAAAATCCCTTTCCATTTTCTCTAATAGATAGAAAGGAATACAGGTATGGAATTATCGGAAATGAAAAGAATCAGCAAAAAATCTTATATCTCCTTTATAACAGAATATAAAACAACCATGTACCGGATCGCATTTGGATACCTGAGCGAGGAAGCAAAGGCACTGGATGCTGTGGATGAGGCTGTATATCTGGGATATCTGCATAGAAAAGAATTACGGGATCCAAACTTTCTTAAAACATGGCTTACCAGAATTCTGATCAATGAATGCTATCGGATTTTGCGGCGGAATAAGCGTGAAGTAACCATGGAAGAGCCACCGGAAAAAGCGGATTTTTTTACAGCCGAGGCTGCGCTCCCTTTAAAACAGGCCGTACAGGATTTGCCTGAGGACTTAAGAAAGGTCATTGTCCTTCGGTATTTCGGCGGTTATACCATCGCAGACACGGCTAAACTTTTAGAATTACCGGAAGGTACGGTGTCAACCCGCTCCAGAAAGGCATTGGGCATATTGCGAGTTGCGCTTGATGAGGAGGAAGGAGGACTGGCAAATGGAAAATAACAGAGAAGATTGGGAAGAATTTTTAGCAGAATCCTCTCAATATCCGGAAGGACTGTCAGAAGTAGAAAATAGAATTGGGAAGCGAATCGGAAAGCATACCAGGAAAAGGAGGGTATTTTACAGCACCTTGTCCGCTGTAGCTGCGGTATTTATCTTTGTGATACTGGTCAACACCAGTACGGCAGTTGCCGGCAGCATATCCGAGATCCCTCTGATCGGCAAACTTGCGGTGTTTGTAAAATTTGATAAAAGCTTAAGCAATGCTATCGAAAACGACTATGTACAGAAAGTTGACCTGAGTGCCTGGGATGGACAGGAACAATTACTGCTGCCTTATGTCATTGCGGATGAAAGAAATCTGGTGCTCTTTTTCCAGTTGCCTGAAGAATTGAAACTGGAAGCGGACGAATGGGTACAGATCAATCTGCTGGAGATGAGAGACGGAGTTTCCGGCGAAAGAATAGCAGGATTCAGTTGTATAACATCGTCTTTATCTGCAGAAGGAAGGAACGAAAATAATGGATTTATTCAACAGAGTTATCATTTTTCCGAAGGGACACTTCCCGAATTTGTAGAACTAAGCGTCAATTTGGAAGCAGAGGTTCCTGGGGACTCTCCGATTGGGGAATCTATGGGAGCGCCTTCCGAAATGGAATCCAAACAAAGCTCGAAAAAAATTGGGACCTTTACTTTCCAATTGCATTTCGGCGAATTTGCCGAACCTATGGTTCATGAACTCCACAAAGATTATATCATAGAGGGTCAAAGCCTAACTGTTGAAGAGATGAAGGTATACCCTACGGGGACTGAGGTATCCTTTACGTTCCCGGAAGAAAACACAGCCTGGATAAAAGGCTTGGAATTGTCTGTTGAGAAGGATAGGGAAATCTTTTTGAAAGGAAACAACGGACTAAGTGCCACAAGCGATGACATTCATATGAGCGTGTTTATCGAATCGGATTATTTTGATCCTCCCGGCTCCCGGACACTGCTGATTCAGGCAATTCGGTTATTGGATAAACAAGAAGAATATGTTACGGTAGATATCAATCATAAGACGATAACCCCGGCCATTCATGGGTCGATGTTAACAGAAGTAACGAAAAAACAGGGAACTGCATCTCTTACTTTTACAACAAGGGTTTCTGAAGATGATAATTTTGGGATGTTCAGTCCGGAGTATCAGGATGAAGAGGGCAACGTCTATGATCTTCAGGAGATGGGCTTTTCGAATATCGATTCCTTCATGGAAACGAGGGTTGTGCTGACACCTCCCGATAACGGAAAAGTGATTTTGCAAAGAACCCTTACACCTAAAATTGTTCTGGAAAAACCCATTCGAATCGACCTGCCTGTACAGCCTAAAATCGATTCATAAAAGATTCACGGCATGATTCTGAAATCAGCAATTCAAGTCAAGAAAATTCTCTGCCGATGATCTTTTTCCCTCTTGGGAAAATGTAAAAAGTTCTTGACATTTATACGGAACCGAATTATTATAATGTCAAAAGTATTTTACATTTCGAAGGGGGAATTTTATATGAAAAAAATGGACGAAATGGAATTGAGTATTACGCTGCAGGCTATAAAATGGTCCTGGAGTTATATGATACTGATTCTTGCTCTATGGATGATCTATGAATTTGTCCAGGGCAACAGTATCAATATTCCGGTGTTGCTGTTGGTCAGTCAGAATATGGTCTTCTTTATTGCCCAGCAGATCCTGACACAACGGGCAGGTGACGATCGCGGAAGGACAAATTTATTGTTGTGGCTGGCTTGTACCGTCATTTTTTTAGCTGCCGGGGCTCTGCTTTTGTTCTTCTTCCGTTAGGTGAATCTGTATGAAAAACAAGATCAGGGAACTGCGTAAGGAAAGAGGATTACGCCAGGAGGACATGGCCGCTGCGTTAGGAGTAACACGCCAAACCATCAATGCCATTGAAAATGATAAATATAATCCAACGCTTGAGCTTGCCATGAAACTTGCCAGGCTGCTTGAAAGGCCCGTTGAAGAAATATTCCAATTACCGGATTGAAATATCTCATTTGACGGATGGTGGATGAAAGCGAAAAAAGACAAACCTGAAATTTAATGCAGATTTTCGAGAATTGCTAAAAGGGAACGAGACAAACCTGATTGACGCTGAAAAGCGCGTAGGGTTTGTCTTTTTGTTTCTACGAAGATATACCGTGTGAGCATCCGGCAGGCATACAAGGTGTGAGAAATCAACCCGCCATCAAGGGGGTTGCTGGTTGAAATTAATTTCCGGAAATTCAAAGCAGAAATATATTTACTGTGGCACATTTTGGTGATACTATTGAGTTGAACAAAAATTATACCATTGAACAAATGTCCGAACGGAGGTACTCATGGCAATTACAGATAATATGAGAATGACCCTGAAGGTTTGTCAGTTATATTATGAAGAAAATCTAAGCCAAAAGGAAATATCTTCTCAGATGGGCATTTCCCGTCCCCAGATCAGCCGGATCCTTTCCAACGCACGGGAGAACAATGTCGTTACAATTAAGATCAACAATCCGTTTCTGGATGAGACAAGGCTGGAGAAGATTCTGATGGAACGATATGGACTCAAGGATGCACTGGTACTGAATACCGGAAAGACAGGGGAACAGGAAAATGATCTCGATGAATTCGGACGCATGGCTGCGGAATGCATCGATGCCTATATCATGGACCACAACCGGGTCGGTGTTATGAGCGGACAAACCATAAGCAGTCTGGTCTGGGCCATCAAACATTTAAACAGGCGAGGCCTGGAATTTGTATCTCTGGTGGGCGGTATGGGATCCACAAGCGTAAATTGGCATGCTAATGCCATTGCCCAGCGGTTTTCCGAGTGCTCCGGCGGCAGCTGCTATATCCTGAATGCGCCTATTATCGTACAAAGCAGGCAATCCAGAGATATTCTCATTCAGGAACCGGAAATTGCTTCTGTGTTACAGAAGGGAGCCGCCTGTGATGTGGTCATCGTAGGGATAGGACAGATTAACATGGATGCCACTAACGTAAAGGCAGGAACCCTGGATAATGAGGACATACAGCGGCTGAAAGATGCAAAAGCGGTAGCTTCGGTCTGTACCTCCTACTTGGACGCACAGGGAAACATTATCAATACGGAACTGAATGAACGAACCATCGGGCTGACTCTGGATCAACTGAAAAAATCCAGGACCATAGCCCTGGCAGCCGGAAGAAGCAAGGTAGAATCCATTAGAGCGGCATTGTCGAGCGGGTATCTTGATGTTTTTATCACCGATTTGGATACGGCTCGTGTAATAGCAGAATAAATCATTGAATGAGGAGGAAAAAATGAAAAAATTATTAATGTTAGCAGTAACAGGTCTTTTAGTTTTGTCAATGGCAGCCTGCAACGGCACGCCTTCCTCAACGGGAACCGACGAGGAGAGCGGACCGGCAGGAAAAAAGGTTTCGCTGCTTACCCCTTATCTTAGCTCTGTAACCACCAATCAGATGGTAGAGGAAATGAAGGCAGGCATGGAAGAACAGGGAATGGTTGTAACGGTAGTGGACACCAAAGGTGATTTTGCACAGCTGGCAAGCAGAATCGAAGATACTGTTTCCGCAAAGGCTGATGCCATTGTTCTTGTCAGTGCAGACCCGTCTCAGGTGGCCACTCAGCTGCAAAGCGCATTTGATGCCGGAATCCCTGTATTTGGCTGTGACAGCGGCTTTGTTGACGGAATGATGGTGAATGCTACCAGCGATAACGCTGCCATGGGTGAACTGATTACCAAATACCTCTTTGACGACCTGATGGGCGGAAAAGGTACGGTAATCGCTCTTACTCATCGTCCGCATCCCGGCGTTGCCAAGAGATGTACGGCCTTTGACGACATTCTCAAAAATTATCCCAACATAAAATTAATCACGGAACAACATATTGAAGTACCTGGACCTATTGAAAATTCCAGAAAAGTGATGGAGAATCTGATCCTATCCAATTCTGCCAAGGATTCCATCACCGCCGTATGGTGTGCATGGGATGAGCCGGCTATCGGCGCCACTCAGGCATTACAGGATGCCGGCAGAGGTGAAGTCATCGTTGTCGGTGTGGATGGAAACAGCCAAGCTGTGGAAATGATCAATCAGGGCACCAACCTGAAAGCCACCGTAGCGCAAAATTTCGAAGGAATGGCAACCATTGTCGTGACTGAGATGACAAAGATGTTCAATGGTGAAGAAATCACAAAAGGTGAACAATATGCACCGGCGTCCATTATAACAAAAGAATAGGCTGAATTTCGAAGTAGGTTTTGGGCATGACTGAAACCTACTTCCATATAGGAGTGATAGAAAATGCTTTTGCAGACTAAGAAACTGTGCAAACAGTTCGGCGGTATCTATGCATTGAAGGATATCGATTTCGAGATTATGGAAGGGGAGACCCTCGGCCTGGTAGGAGAAAACGGCGCCGGAAAATCCACTCTGATCAAGATATTGACAGGAGTGTATTCCTTGGACAGTGGTGGAATTCTCTGGGATGGAAAAGCAGCCGAGATCCATAATCCCTGTCAGAGCCGGGACCTTGGCATCAATGTCATCCACCAGGACCGAAATCTGATTCCGGCCTTCAGTGGCATCGAAAATATCTATCTGGGTCTTGAATATGAAAAAAAGGCCGGTATAGCGGTCAACTGGGCAAAGATGAAACAGCGAGTGGAAGAGGTCATGACGGATTTGGGGGTCTCCATCGATCTGGAACTGCCTGCGGCCTTACTGACACCTCCCCAAAAGACCATGATTGAGATTGTACGGGCAATGATGACCCAATGTAAATTACTGATCCTTGATGAACCAACTGCGTCCCTTACGGACAGAGAATCAGAAATGCTTTTTGAAATTATCGGTAAATTAAAAAAGAAGGGTACCTCCATTCTGTATGTAACCCATCGTATGGATGAGATATTCCGTCTCACCGACCGCATTACGGTGTTCAAAAATGGACAACTGGTAAATACGGTAGAGACTGCGGAGGTAAATAAAGAGAAAATTATATCCATGATGACGGATAACTGGGTGAGTGAAAAATTGAAAACGGCCGGAGAATTCGGAGAGGTCCTATTAAATGTGGAGCATCTTGCTTCAAAAGATAACATCGTGAAGGATGCAAGCTTTACCGTCCATGCAGGTGAAATTCTTGGGATTTTCGGATTGGGCGGCAGTGGCAGAACAGAACTGCTGGAATGCGTCTACGGATATCGACCCGTTGCCGGTGGAAAAATCACCCTGGAGGGCGCACCCATTGGCAAACCGTCCCCTGCAAATTCCCTCCGGAAGGGTATGGTATTGATTTGTGAGGACAGACGGGGGAAAGCGCTGGTTGGCTCCCTCAATGTAAAACAAAATATCGTATTATCAACCATAGACAGATATGCACACTTTGGAGTCGTTGATGAGAAGAAGGAAATCAGCGACGCGGAAGGGCAAATAGATAAATTAAATATCAAGACGGAAGGTCCGAAGCAGCCGGTTCTGCAGCTTTCCGGCGGAAACCAGCAGAAGGTTGTTTTTGCCAAAGCTTTGATGTCAAATCCTAAGGTTCTGCTCTGTGACGAGCCGAGCCAGGCGGTGGATGTAAAGACCCGTCAGGAAATACATAAGCTGTTGCGCCGGAAAGCGGAGGAAGGAAATGCTGTCGTTTTTGTTTCCTCGGATCTGAAGGAGGTGCTGGAAGTCGTTGATCATGTATTGATTATGGCCAACGGGAAAACCAGAGAGTTCTTTGTCAATGACGGCTTAACGGCAGAACAGGTTCTGGCCGGCTGCTATGCCGACTAACTAGGAGGGAGATTCATGAACAGAAATCGTAAAATCTCGGAATTAATGCGGGCATACGGCACCGTATTTGCAGGAATTATCATTATCATTGCTTTCAGTATTCTGAGCTTTGATGCCTTTTTTACATTTGGAAACTTTATCAACATTACGCGGCAGATCTCGCTCCTTGTAATCATTGCATTAGGGGCTACCCTTGTGATGTCGGTGGAGGAATTTGACCTCTCCGTCGGCGCTATGGCAAGTCTGGGCGGAGTCATTGCAGCCAAAATGGCGGTGGCGGGTATGCCAATCGTTCTATGTTTTGCTTTGCCTGTGGCATTATGTTTTCTCATCGGACTTTTAAACGGCTGGATCGTCACAAAATTCAGAGTATTATCCTTTATTACGACCCTGGCCATGAGCACCGTCATCGGCGGTTTCACCTTCTGGTTTACCGGAGGAGCTACCGTTTTTGAAAATATTCCCAAGAGCTTTACCTTTGTGGGCACCAAGAGCCTGCTAAGTATTCCCCTGCTTTCTGTCATTATGATCCTGCTCACCGTCTTGTTTTGGTTCACTATGAGGCATACCGCTTTCGGAAGAAAACTCTATGCAATAGGGGGAAATGAAGCAGCATCCCAAGTATCAGGAATCAATGTGACCCTACATAAAAATGTTGCCTTTGCATTGTGTGCTGCCCTTGCCGCATTAACCGGAGTTCTCATGGCATCAAGACTGGGTTCTGCACATCCCACAGGCGGAGATGGGTTATTCCTTCAGGCCTATGCGGCCGCTTTCCTTGGCAGAACCGTATTTAAGGAAGGAGTCCCCAATATATGGGGTACCTTCGTCGGAGCAGCGATCCTTGGGATTCTGGCAAACGGACTGACGATTATGCAGGTCCCAACCTTTATGCAGGATCTGCTTACCGGTTGTATTATTATCCTTGCAGTCGTTGTACAAAAAATTGGCCGTGGTGATTTGAAATGACAGAAATAGCTTCAGAACGCAATATAAATTGTTTAAAAAAGGGCAAATTGTCTATTGGCTATCTATTGGCCGGATATCCCGAAAAAGAAAACTTTCTCACCGTTTTATCAGCATGTGAAGAGGCAGGACTGGATATTTTTGAGATCGGCTTTCCCTCCGAGAATCCTGCAGCGGACGGAGAGGTCATCCGTAATGCTCATGCAAAGACAGACTTGTCCATACAAAGGGATCTAAGCTATTGGCAAAAAGTTCGGGGGGCTGTAAATGCTCCTATCTGGATTATGGGATACAAAAAGGATCTTATCGATACCGGTTTTTATCAAATTCTTGCCCAAAACGGTTTGGCGGATGCTTTTGTGATACCCGATGCTGCTCATGAAGAACGGCATAGGATGCTCAAGGAGCTTCAGCCTTATGGCGTGGATGTACTGGGATTTGTGACACCGGATATGGAAGAGAAAGAACAGGAAGCCTGTTTTCGGGACTTCCCTCTGATTTATCAGCAGCTTTATTCCGGGCCCACGGGCATGTCGGTGGAAACTCCGGGGTATGAAAAAATCCTGGAACGTGCGAAAAAACACAGCCATCTTCATGTCTTCGCCGGCTTTGGGATCAACTCTGCAGAACGAGCGGGACATTTGCTGGGAAGCGGCTTTGACGGAGTGATCGTCGGGACGGCAATGATCTCAAAATTGAATTTGTCCGCAGAGGACTTGATTTCTTTTATAAAAGACTTGAAGGATACGGTTGTAAAAGGGAGGTGAGGGCTTGAAGTATATTGCTACTTTTGATATTGGGACCACAGCGGTAAAAGGTGTTCTGATGACGGCCAGCGGCAAAAGCGTCATGGAAAAGAGCATCAATCTGGAGACGATATTAAACGGAGAATATAAAGAACAAAGACCGGAAGACTGGTATGCGGCTTTCTGTGAAATTTCAGGTTTCTTTTTCCGGGAAGGACTCCGGCCTGAAGACGTAAGCGGAATTGTCATGAGCGGACAGATGCAGGATTTGATTCCTGTTAAAGCAGATCTGGAGCCTGCCTGCAATGCCATTCTGTATTCTGACGGAAGAGCAGGTCAGCAAGCCAGAGAGATCGCAGACTGTATTGGAACGGAAACAATAGAAAAAAGCACGGGGAACCATTTTGACGGTTCCATACCTTTCTCAAAGCTTCTTTGGCTGAAGCAAAAGAAACCGGCAGTATATAAATCCGTCGAAAAAATTCTGATCAGTTCCAAAGATTATGTGATTACAAGATTGACAGGCGCATTTATTACCGATGTTACCTCTGCATCAACGGCGGGGCTGATGGATATTCGCCAAAAATGCTGGAATCTTCAATGGATGCAGCGAATGGATCTGGATAGTGAGAAGCTCCCTGACATCCGGTATGCCGAGGAGCAGGTTGGTACGGTAACCTTGAAATCCTCCGGAGAATGCGGCTATGCAGCGGGAACACCGGTGTATGCAGGTACCGGAGATGCAGGGGCTACCACCCTGGCAAGCGGAATTTCCCAGGATGGCGAATTCAATATCAACCTGGGCACCTCCGGTTGGATCGCCTGTGTTTCTCATGATATCCTGGAAAAACCCGGTGTTTTTAACCTGGCAGCCATGCCGCGGAATTCCTACATCAATGTGGTGCCTTTTCTCAATGCAGGAAATGTTCATAAGTGGATCAGCGGAATACTGGCACCGGAAGACAGGATAAAGGATTCATACGAATATGTGGACCGGCTGCTTTCCCAAAGTCACGCAGGAAGTCACGGAGTGATGTTTCTTCCTTATCTGGCAGGGGAACGCTTTCCCGTTATGGACACGGTTATCAAGGGAAGTTTTGTTGGGATCGGTTTTGATACGGCAAAGCAGGACTTAGCCAGAAGTGCTCTGGAAGGAGTCGCCTTTTCCATTCGTCAGGGCCTGGAAAGCATCGAAAGAGTGCCCGAAAAGATTTCCCTCATCGGCGGAGGTGCTCAGGTGAAAACCTGGTGCCAGATCCTGACTGATGTTTTAGGCCATGAAATAATCGTTTATAAGGGTTCGGAATACCTGCCTGCCGCTGCCATTGCTGCAGCAGTGCTCATCGATCAGGGTGAAATAGCAGATTATGCATCCTTTGTGAACTCTCTGCAGAATGACAATGACAGCATCAGTTATGAGCCTGTTCCTGAAAATACCGAGCTCTACAACAAGGTTTACCGGCACTATCTAAAAATGTACCCAGGGATTAAAAGCATTCTTTCTTAGGGTTGCAACCTTTCCTGAGGGCATACTCCCAGACAGTTGTTTTTGAGATCTCAAAGCAGCTGTCTTTTTTTATTTGAGAGCAGATATTGTTGCTGGCAGCATAAGACCATTTTTTAAAATGCAAAAAAGGATTGACATGTTCCTTATTATTGCCTATTATAATTATATTAGTAATAATAAGTAACTATAAGTAATGAAAGACAATGATGAGGAGTGATAACGTGAATTACGAATATTATACCGTAGATAAAATAGCGGAAATGCTGAATATGCATCCGAAAACAATTCAGCGATACATTCGAGAGGGAAAGCTGAAAGCAGCCAAGGTGGGGAAAAGCTGGCGCATCAGCGGACATGATCTTAGTATTTTTGCCGAAGGAACCGACAGGAAGGAAGAAATGACATGGAATCAGGACGCGGCCCAAACAGCATCAAGTGACAAAATAAATGTTTCTGCAGTAATCGATGTCAATGTGTCCGACCGGGAAGAAGCGATTCAAATTGCGAATACCATGACGGCGATACTGAATGCCAAACCGCCTGAGTACGGAAAGTCCACTATGACGGTTCAGTTTTTGGAATCGGAGTCAAAGGTTAGAATGATGCTGTGGGGAAATGCCCTCTTTATGGAAACCATGCTGCGTTTCCTTTCGGAGTTGACCGGCCAAAAGGAGAAGAAGTAACTGGCAGGAAAGGATAGGAGTGATACAATGGATTCGGTCTTTAAGTCAGAAGAAAGAAAAGCTATCGAAAAGCAAATGGGATTGACTGTTATCAACCGGGAGCAGGTTGCAGCAGCGGTGATCGGCAAAGATAAAATCATCCGGGACATTCAGGAATTTCTGGATGTCATGGCTTCCATCCATTATTATTTTAATGCCGAAGGTCTCGCCGTCCATGAAGAGAGTCTGGGCGAAAAGTTTTTCGATTTGAAAACAGGGTATGCGGGGGATGTGCTGCAAAAGTTGTCCAATTACAATATGAAGATGGCTGTTATCGGAGAATTCGGAAAATATAAAAGCAAGAGCCTGCAGGATTTCATTTATGAATGCAATCAGGGAAATTGTGTCTGTTTCAAAAGTGATGAAGAAGATGCTTTATCTGCGCTTTTTCAAAAGTAAAAAACTGGATCCCTTTGGACAGAATCTAGATTAAAAAATCAATAAAAAATCAATAAAAAATCAATATCTCTGCACATTCGTATGAAAAAGAACCTCGTATTTTTGGAAGGACGTCCAAAGATACGAGGTTTTTTCGGTTATTTTATTCCTATGATTTATTTCAATTATTTTTATTTCAGTAATCTATTTCGTTTAAAAGGCTGCTATTTTATTTTTTGTCAGCTTTCAGAACGGCATTCAGCATAACGCTGGCACCTTCTGTACAGGATTCAACCGGTGTATATTCAGGTTCGCAGTGGCTATGTCCTTCCTTGGAAGGAACGAAGATCATGGTCGTTGGAATCATGTAGGATGCAAACTGTGCGTCATGGCCAGCTCCGCTGTTGATATACTGATTGGAAGCTCCCAGTTCATCTGCGCTTTCCTTGACATACTGTACTAATTCTTTATCGAAATAAACGGTATCACGCTGCCAAGCCATCTCTACTTCACACTTGCATCTAGCCCATTCCTTGTTTGGCAGGCTCTTTACGATAGCAAGAACTTGTTCGAGCACTTTAGGATCTTCATGTCTCACGTCGATGGAGAAGTCGATCATATCAGGAATTACGGTATGAACATTCGGATGACATACGATTTCGCCGGTTGTATAAACCAGTTCAGGTCTTCCAAGCTTGTCAATTTCTTCGTGCAGGTAACATAAAGCCTGAGCAGCTGCATATAAAGCATCCTGTCTCTTATGCATAGGAGTGGTTCCGGCATGATCTGACTGGCCGAAGAATCTGATTCTGTAGTTGAACATACCCAGTACACAAGTTACAACGCCTACATCTTTACCGGCGTCTTCCAGGATTGGACCCTGTTCAATATGAAGCTCAAACATAGCCATGTAGTCATTTGGATTTAATCTGTTCTTTTCGTCTCCCTTATATGGGCTTGCGTTTAATGCATCTCCGAAAGTGGTGGTCTTATCCAGAACACTCTTTGATGCCAGCATGTTTTCCTTTTTGAATTTCTTAGCAATATCTTCCGGTAAGTAATCATAGCAGACAACACCGGAGGACATCATTGCAGGAGGATACAGGGAACCTTCTTCGTTTGTCCAAATCATGGCGGTGACTGGGTGTCTGTGAGGAATGTTTTCTGCTGCAATGGCTTCCAGAACTTCCATAGCACCGATAACGCCGAGTATGCCATCGTAGTTTCCGCCGTTTCTTACGG
Source organism: Sinanaerobacter chloroacetimidivorans (assembly GCF_018128545.1). Taxonomy (GTDB): domain Bacteria; phylum Bacillota; class Clostridia; order Peptostreptococcales; family Anaerovoracaceae; genus Sinanaerobacter; species Sinanaerobacter chloroacetimidivorans. Next base: position 61,239 of record NZ_JAGSND010000015.1, read on the forward strand.
AGTCTGCATGGGATCCCATTACGATTCTTTTTAAACCTGGTTCTGAACCTGGAAGAGTCGCATACATATTAGCCATATCATCAGTTTCAATGGTGGCGCCGATGGCTTCCATTCTCTTTACAAAATAATCTCTGGCCATATGGGCTTCAGGGGATAGGGAGTATCTGGTGATTCCACCGTGGCCGGCATCACCAAATGTGGAGAAAGTTTTGATTTTTTCGTCCATTCTTTTTACATCGCAATTGTACATTGTATTGAGCCTCCTTTTAAATTAATACTTAAAACTACGCAGTCAAATAATCGTAAGGCTGCATCTTATCGGACCAGTTCGTAGCAGTCGGTCACATGGAAAACGACATGAGACACCAATACTCCATCCCTCGGGTATTATAGAGCATGCGGTGTTTTTTCCATTTTTTTAGCAGAACGTTTTTCCGACTGTAACCGGTTACGTTAATCTGATAGGATCATTATCTCACTTTTTTACACAATTTGCAATAGTTTAAAAAAGTTAAGTTGTCAGATTTTTGTGACATTCGTATCATAACCGTAAATGCCGCATATTATGAATAGAAATAGAAAAGGAGAAAGAAAAAATGATAACAAAAAATCAAGACCCAGGTTTGGACATTCTGGATACGGGATATCGAGTTACATATGAACAATTGAATACGTTAATTGCTTTTTTAGACATCTGGAGAAGGCTTGCCATGTGGATAAGGTCATTGGTTACAAGTATCGTATATGATCTGGATAATAAAGATGAAACTGTAAATGAGTTATTTCGCATTCCTTCGGAACTGTATGACACCTTGAGAATTTTCTACGGTCCTACCATAGCGCAGCAGATTTTGAACCTCTTAACAAATTTCATTACAAGTGTCTGGAGGCTGGTAGAAGCAATGAAAACCGGGGATCAGGAAAATGTGGATGCCAGCACGCAGCAGCTATATCAGACAGCTGATGAACTGGCAGCATTTCTTGCACCAATCAACATTTATTGGGACGAACAGCAATGGCGAAGTTTACTGAATCAAACTATCAGACTGTTAATTGATGAAGTGGTGTTCGCCCTCAGCAAGAATCATGAACAGGAAATAATTGCTTTTAATCGAATGCAGGAAATTGCATCACTGATGGGAAGCTATATGGCAAGAGGAATTATCGCAAGAAGCATGGGAACTGAAGAGTAATACAGAAATTTCATACTATATTTTACTGCCTTTATAGAAATTATGTTATTATAGGCTTATTGATCTGTCCATGAGGACTATGTGATCTGTACATAACAACTATAAAGGGAGAACATTTCATGCAGCTATCCAATCAGAATAAAAGAAAAAGGGCTTTCCTGCATCTCAGCTTTGCAGTATATATTTTAATATTGCTCAAACTCATATTTTTTAAATATCCGCTTTCAATGGTACAAGCTTTCCTGAGTGAGTGGGGCTTCACCAACCTGACATACAGAGTAAATCTCATTCCCTTTTTTACGATAAAGTCCTATATCATGGCCTATGTAAACGGTACATTGAATGTCAATATTATTATGGGAAATCTGATCGGCAATCTTGCGGGATTCATACCGCTCGGTATATTTTTGCCGTTGCTTTCCGATAAATTAAAATCCTTTGGCAAAATACTGGGCATTGCTTTTATTTTTGTTCTCGGCATAGAAACCTGTCAGCTCCTTACAAATCTGGGAAGCTTTGATATTGACGATATTATTCTAAATGTTTTGGGGGCGGTTTTCGGTTTTCTGATCTTTAAGATCATGAAGAAATACTTTAAGACTGTATAATATCCTGGCTTAGTTTCATTTCCATAAAAGAGTTTGCATTTACAGATTGCTTGTATAGACAATTTTCGTGATTTTATTGAATTGTCATTTTATATATGGTAAAATTTAGAATAGTGTTATTTATTTTAAGGAGGTTACCATGAAAAAAACATTGTCAATCCTAAAAATCATAATCCTGTCAGTGGTTATTGCAAGCCTTACTTTTGCACCGGCATTTGCTTCAGTGACCAATGGAGAGGAGCTCAACGTTATCAGCCCTGATTCCGGATATAAAATTCTGGTGCCGGACTTTGTCGAACTCAAAGAAGTTATTGTAGGTGGAGAGAGTATTATTGCAGTCGTAATGAAAACTCCTCAAATCGACAAAGATGGGAAATATCCTATTTTTGAAATTGTGACAACGGATAAAGATGCCTATAAAGTGGAATCCTTTCCCGGTATTATGACAGAAGGGCAGATCGGTGATTTCAGTGGAATCTTTAAGGATGGCAAAGTAATGTACAACCCTACCTTTATGATCAGCGAGGATTTAAAGAACGAGGACTTGGTTTACTGCTTTGATTTTTCCGTATTTGATAAAAACGATAACTATATCTTCGGTGCAAGTGACATAAACTTTGTATTTACCAATGATGCCGCATCGTCAGCTTCCGAACCGGTACAGGTACAGGAAAAAACAGCGAAACCGACTTCTGCAAAGGTGGTTATCAATGGAAAACAAGTTGCATTTGAAGCTTATTCCATTGACAACAATAATTATTTCAAATTAAGAGATTTGGCCATGAGCATTAACGGAACAGAAAAACAATTCCAGGTAGGCTGGGATGCTGCGAAAAATGCCATTAACCTGATCTCCAAAACCGGCTATACGGCTGTTGGAAACGAACTTGCAGTTTCTCAGAATCTGACTTCCAAAAAGGCAGTTTCCACCAATTCCAAGATCTATGTAAACGGTGAAGAAGTGAAGCTTACGGCCTATAATATCGGCGGTAACAATTATTTCAAACTGAGAGATATTGCCAAGGTTTTTGATTTTGGCGTTACCTGGGACGGCAAGCTCAATATGATCGGAATTGATACCGCTTCCGGTTACACAGAAAATTAGCAGACATCAATCTATGGAATTCATGGGTTTCAATGATCCGAAATTTAAAATCATAGGATAAAGAATTCAATAATTAGATTTCCTTGCATAAGTTCGCCGACAATTTGCTTCACAAATTGGGCAAGCTATAGAAATGAAACCAGCTCTCTCGTTACATCGGCAGAGCTGGTATTTTTATATACAAATTTGTAAAAGAATAGTATAATTTGGATAATAATAAAGAAAAAAGGAGGAAAATTTATGGACGCGATTCGAAGAGCTTTTCTCATCATACCCAGGGAATACAGAAAAGAGTTTTTCCATGAGCTGTATAAAGAAAACCTGCTCAGAATCATTTTATGCTCCTGCTTGATTATCGTTATTGAATTCATCATCTTTGTTCTGAACGGAGATATTCTAAGAACGAAGTTTGTGATTCTCGCGATCCTGGCTTTCAATCTTCTCCTTTTACCTTTTTTTATAGTAATGCGTAAGAAAATCAATAAAATACCGGATCCCTTAAGCAGGTCCATCCTTACGGTATATTTGATCGGCGCACTGCTGCTGGGCTGTGCGATGAGCCTGATGTCCCAGAGTTATTTTGCTACCATGAACGTATATATCATTACACTTTTTATGATTTCTGCATTTATTTACAGGCCCCCCCTAGAGAATTTATTTATATTTTTTAGTACCTATCTTGTTTTCTTTTTGTTGATTCCGATGTATCAAATTTATCCGGAGGCCGTTCTGATCTTGAGGACCAATGCCTTTATTATGAATCTACTCGCCTGGCTGTTGGCCAGGATGGTCTATCATAATAAGCTGAAATCCTTTCAAAATCTTAAACTCATTGAGGAAAGCAATCAGATGCTGAGAGAAATGGCGGTCCGGGATTCTCTCACTTCATTGTTTAACCATGCTTCCATCTATAATATGCTGCGGGACGAAATCGAAAAATCCAGGGTCTCTAAAAGAAAACTCTGTATTATCATGCTGGATGTGGATGATTTTAAAGCTGTGAATGATCAGTATGGTCACTTAATTGGTGACAAGGTGTTGAAAATCATGTCCGGAATATTAATGGAAACCTGCAGAACGACGGATTATGTAGGCCGCTACGGCGGTGAAGAGTTTCTCATCGTCCTTCCAAACACCGGGATGAAGGAAGCCTGCTGTCTGGCAGAGCGAATCCGGAGCAATATTGAAGAAGCGGATTTTGAAAATGAGATCAGGATAACCGTGAGTCTGGGAATTGATGAATCTGTAGAGGGAACCTCTGCGGAAGACATGATAAGAGGGGCGGATCATAAATTGTACCTGGCGAAATGCTGCGGAAAAAACAGGGTGATCACGGATCAGCTGCGCATGAATTTATAAATCTTTACGATTCAGTATAAAAAAATCAACATAGCCGCATAAAAAAAGTATCCCGGAAGAGGATATCCTCTTTCAGGATACTTTTTCGTATTATTTAGAGCCTGTTTTCAGCGCCGGTCTCTAATTTAGGAATTTAAGTTAATAACAGATACCGGACAACTGTCACGGGCTTCTTCAGCCGTTCCTTCTGCGCCGGATGGTACTTCGTCCACGATAACCTGAGCCAGTCCGTCGTCTGCCATTTGAAACACTTCGGGACAGACTGAGGGGCAGACTCCGCAGCCGATACATCCGGATCGATCAATACTTGCTTTCATAATATTACCTCCTGATTAAAATGTAATCTTCTCCATTATTATGCCATTTTTGCTGAGAAATCATTCCTAGAAAACCACTGTTAACATGAATTTCATCGGCTCCGGTGCCAATACGGCGTGGGGAACCTCAGCAGGCATAACGATGGTTTCTCCGGCCTGCAGGTGGAATTTCTCATCTCCTATTGTTATTTGTGCTTTCCCATCAATCACATAGACCAAAGCATCTCCATGAGAAGCATGGGTGCTGATTTCTTCTCCGCCGTCAAAGGCAAAGAGAGTTATGCTTACATTTGGGTTTTGTACCAGAGTTTTGCTGACGACCTGCCCTTCCTGGTATACGACCAAATCAGCCAGTTTTAAAATTTTTGCCTGATCAATATTCTTCATGATTTTTTTAGGGGAATCCATAGGATCACTTCCTTCCTTTTCTTTCCTTTTATGCCTTCATCATAACAGGGACTCGAGGACTATTGCGTTGCAAATGCAACACAAACAGAAAAAAGTTATAATGTTGGTTCTCTTGTAGTTTATACAAAAAAGGCGTAAAATAAAGATAATATTAAGGGAACGTACACAGATTCACAGATTCTTGAAGGAGGCAGTTACACCATGTCGGATTATCTGGCAGCACTTAAAATTTTTGTTACTAATTTTAGAGGCAGTGAGTACCTTTTAAAGAGTAAAAAAAACTACTATTATGATGAAGCCTTAGAAGAAGGCATTCATCGGGTAAACAGTTTTTATCTTCCGCTATGGGTCTTGCTGGGGGGCTTTGCCTTATTTGGATGGATTGGGAAACAGCTTACTGATTCCCTGGATGTCCTTTCAGGTATTATCTTTCTATGGCTGATCCTTGACGGACTGATTGTGACGCCGGTCCTTTATCTGTACTTCTTGCCAAGACCCATTGGAGAGCATATAAAAAAAGTGGAAATGACGGAATCAAAGATTCCTATTTCCACATGTCGCCACAAGGGCGACAACGATTAAGGTGCTTTCTTTGATATTCCGTCAATATCGTTTTCAGCGATATTTCCTTCATATTAAAAAGAGAGGCGAAGAAGGCCCTGTTAAGCCTTCAGATCCTCCAAAAATTGATAAACGAAGTTATCTTCCGTAGCCCATGAAGTTACCAGTCGGATGGCAGAATGAAACGAATCAATGGGTTTCCATCGATAGAAGGCATATTTTTGCTCCAGCTCTTCGATCAGCCGGTTTGGTAAAATGGGAAATATCTGATTTGACGGTGAATGGGTCAAAAAGGAATAACCCTGTTCTAGAATTCCTTTCCTGAGAATGTCCGCCATTTTATTGCTGTGTTCAGCCAATTTGAAATACAGGTCGTCCTGAAAAAGGGCCTCGAACTGAATTCCAAGGACTCTGCCTTTTGCCAGCAGACCGCCCTTCTGCTTCATATGGTAGCGGAAATCTGTCTTTAATTCTTCCTTGCAGATAATGAGTGCTTCACCCATCAGTGCACCGTTTTTTGTGCCTCCGATATAAAAAGCATCGACCAGCGCAGCAATGGAAGATAGTGTAAGATCATTTTCAGCCGAGGTTAAGGCGGAACCCAGTCTGGCACCATCCATATACAGATACAGCTGGTTTTTTCTGCAGATGCTGCTGATGGCTTCCAATTCAGATTTCAGATAAATGGAACCGATTTCCGTAGAATCAGACAGGTAAACCAGTTTTGGCTTTGCCATATGTTCATCTTCATGCTCGTCCAGTACTTCCTGAATCAATTCTGCTGTGAGCTTTCCGTCGGCAGAAGACTTTGTCAGTATTTTATGCCCGGTTGCCTCGATTGCACCGGTTTCATGGACGCAGATATGACCGGTAGCGGCTGATATGACTGCTTCATGGGGTCTTAAAAATGCCGAGATCGCCGTAAAGTTTGTCTGGGTACCTCCGACTAAAAAGTGAACGTCGATGTCGTCCCGTCCAATGTTTTCTTTGATCAGTGCCGCTGCTCTGCTGCAATAAATGTCTTCTCCGTAACCGTCCCACTGCTCCAGGTTGGTCTTAAACAAAGCATCTAAAATTCTTGGGTGTGCGCCCTCGCTGTAATCACATTTAAAACTGTACATGAAACTTGTCCTGTTCCTTTCTAAAAAGTGCTTAATAATGATTCATTATACCACAAAGGAGAATGGTTTCCCATTCTCCCAAATAAAAATTGAATAATCGTAATCGAATCTGCAGAGCTTTTCTTAAGGAATTTTCCGGAATCATAAGGGTACTCAGAGTTTTCCTTAAAAGATCCTGTTATCTATGATAAAGCGAATATGACATATTGCTTAGTATAATATATGTGCCTTTCTGGTTTTTGTGTATGATATTCTGAACTTCTTTCTGTGAATTTTCTATGAAGATTTGTGAAAAAATAACCTCATATTTTAAATGAAAATACTAGATATTTTTTTATGTATGTGTTAGTATTGTAAAGAATTAAATAAAGGCAATCAAACGTGAATGAATAGGGACGGTCATTAGGAGGGGACATTTATATCCTACTCCCCAAATGCTAGTTCTTATTTTTATTTTTGTTTCACCAATTGGGAGAGTATAGCAGGAAATTGAAGGAGGTGACTTATGACAAAATTTATTTTTGTAACCGGAGGTGTTGTTTCTGGCCTTGGAAAAGGAATTACCGCAGCGTCTCTGGGAAGGCTGTTAAAGGCAAGAGGATTAAGGGTAGCCGCGCAAAAGCTGGACCCTTATATTAATGTTGACCCGGGAACCATGAGTCCGTTTCAGCATGGAGAAGTGTTTGTAACGGAAGACGGTGCGGAAACAGATCTGGATCTTGGACATTATGAACGCTTTATAGATGAGGACTTAAATCAGTATTCCAACCTGACCACAGGAAAGGTTTACTGGAATGTTCTTTCAAAAGAGAGAGCAGGTGAATACCTGGGGAATACGGTTCAGGTAATTCCTCACGTAACCAATGAAATCAAAAAATTTATTTATTCGGTAGGAGAGAAGATTGAAGCAGATGTGGTTATCACGGAAATAGGCGGTACAACCGGAGATATCGAAAGCCAGCCGTTTCTTGAAGCCATCAGACAAGTGTCCCTTGAAGTGGGAAAAGAAAATTGCTTATTCATGCACGTTACTTTGGTGCCTTTTATAAAAAGCTCAGGAGAGCATAAATCAAAACCAACCCAGCATTCCGTCAAGGAATTGAGAGCGTTGGGAATATCGCCGGATATCATCGTCACCCGATCCGATGAACCTATAGAAGACGATATCAAACAAAAAATTTCTTTATTTTGTAATGTAAAGCCCGATTGTGTCATTGAGAATATTACAGTTCCTGTATTATATCAGGCGCCTATGATGCTGGAAGAAAACAATCTTTCGGAAATTGTCTGCAGAGAGCTTTCTCTGTCATGCAAGCCATGTGACATGGACGACTGGATTGCCATGCTGGAACGTATTGAAAAGAGAGATAAAACGGTGCGCATCGCCATCGTTGGAAAATATGTAAAGCTGCATGATGCTTATCTTTCCGTAGCAGAAGCCTTAAAGCATGCAGGTTATGAAAACAGCTGCGTGCTGGATATCAAATGGGTGGATGCGGAAGAGGTAACGGAGCATACGGTGGACAAGCTCTTAAGCGACTGTCAGGGTATTCTGGTGCCCGGAGGCTTTGGAGACAGAGGAATACAGGGGAAGATCGTGGCTGCAAAGTTTGCGCGTGAGAACAATGTCCCTTACTTTGGCATTTGTCTGGGAATGCAGATTGCGGTCATCGAGTTTGCCCGCAGCGTTCTGGGTCTAAAATATGCACATTCCAGTGAATTTGTTACCGATGGAGAGCATCCGGTGATAGCGCTGATGCCTGATCAGCATGGAGACCTTCCGAAAGGCGGAACCATGCGGCTGGGAGCTTATCCGTGCAAGATCAAACCGGGTTCCATCATGGAAAGTGCATACGGAAAAGATCTCATTCACGAAAGACATCGTCATAGATATGAATTTAACAATACTTACAGAAGTGCTGTGGAGGCGGCCGGCATGGTGATTACCGGCACTTCACCGGATGACAGGCTGGTGGAGGCCATCGAAATTCCGGCAAATGACTTCTTTGTAGCTGTACAGTATCATCCCGAATTTAAAAGCAGGCCTAACCAGGCTCATCCTTTATTCAGAGAGTTTGTCAAGGCGTCGCTGTTTAAAGAAACCGCAAATGGGGTAAAGTAAACCTGTTAATGAGTTAACAGACTGAAATGAGTTAACAGACCGATCAGAAAGAATTTATCATATATCGGATGAAGGAGGAACAGAGCTATGAAGACAATGGAAATCAATAAAGATTTATACTGGATCGGCAATCTTGATCCTGATTTAAGGATATTCGACGTTTTAATGCATACGGAATTCGGGACAACCTATAATTCCTATGTTCTGAAGGGTACGGAGAAAAACGCTGTTTTTGAAACTTCCAAGGCGAAGTTTTTTGATGAGTATTTGGAGAAGCTCACCAGCGTGCTGCCTTTGGAGGAGATAGACTATATCATTGTAAGCCATACGGAGCCTGATCACTCAGGTACCATTGAACGCATACTGGATCTGAATCCCAAGATAAAATTGGTTGGCACCTCAGCTGCCATGAATTTTATGAAGGAGATCTGCAATAAGGAATTCAACAGTGTCATTGTAAAGGAAGGAGATATCCTGTCGCTGGGCAATAAAACGCTGAAATTCATTCCTGCACCGAATCTGCATTGGCCGGATACCATGTTTACCTATGTAGAAGAAGAGGGCTTGCTGGTTACCTGTGATGCCTTCGGATCTCATTATTCTTTTGAAGGGATTACCAATGACTTCATTGAAAACAGAGAAGAATATTTAGGTGCGGTAAAATTCTACTTTGATTCCATCATGGCTCCTTTTAAATCCTTTGCTCTGGAAGCCATCAAAAAAATAGAGAATTTGAATATTAAGATGATAGGCACCGGTCATGGACCTGTCCTTACTCATAATCCTCAGGAAATTATTTCCTTATATAAAGAATGGGCCACCGAAAGCAATCCTAATACGAAGAAAACCGTTATCATTCCGTACGTTTCAGCCTATGGCTATACGGAGATGATGGCCAATAAAATCGCTGAAGGAATCAAGGCCTACGATGATATCGAAGTCAGACTTTACGATATGGTCTACGCAGATAAATCAAAGGTTCTGGATGAATTGTACTGGGCCGACGGAATTTTGTTCGGTACTCCTACCATGGTAGGAGAAGCACTGGAACCCATCTGGGATTTAACGATTTCCATCTTTGCCAAAACCCACGGCAAGAAAATCGCATCGGCATTCGGTTCCTACGGTTGGAGCGGGGAGGCCGTCGGAAACATCATGGAACGTTTAAAGCAGCTTGGCATGAAACTATACGGCCAGGGCCTCAAGATCAGATTCAAGCCCAGTGATGCCCAGCTTCAGGAAGCCTTTGAATTCGGATATGGTTTTGGTGCCTCTGTGAAGGCAGGCAAGATCGTTGAAAATGTCAGGCCGTCTTCAGTGAAAAGACAATGGAAATGTCTGGTTTGCGGAGAGATTGTGGAAGGCGAGGAGCCGCCTGCTGCCTGCCCGGTCTGCGGTGTTGGACCGGACCGGTTTGTAGAAGTGGAAGTAACGGATACCACATTCCAATCCGATAAAGATGAAAAGTTTATCATAGTAGGAAATGGTGCTGCCGGTACTACAGCTTGCATCGAAATCAGGAAAAGAAATAAAAAGTGCAGTATCGAAATGATTTCCAGCGAGAATGTCATCGGGTACAACAGGCCGATGCTGACAAAGGGCATTCTTTCCGATATCGATCCGGTTAATTTCTTTATCAAGCCGTATGATTGGTATCGGGAAAACAATATCATCCTGACTTTAGGAACTGCAGTGACGAAGATAAATGACACTTCCAAAGAGCTGGAGCTGTCCAATGGTGAAACCAGAAAGTATGACAAGCTGATCCTTGCCACCGGTGCCGACTCTTTTATACCGCCTATCAAAGGTGCTGATCAGGAAGGCGTTTATGCCATCCGCTCCCTTGCAGGGGTAAACGAGCTTCAAGAATATCTGAAGACTGTAAAAAAAGCGGTTGTTATCGGCGGAGGTGTTCTTGGACTGGAAGCCGCCTGGGAACTGAAACGATCAGGGAAAGACGTTACCGTTATCGAACTTTCTCAGAATATCATGGGAAAACAGCTGGACGACAGAGGCTCCGCACTTTTGAAGGAAGCTGCGGAGAAGTCTGGAATCAGAGTGATAACCAATACGGGAATAGAAGAAATTTCAGGAAACGGCAAGGCTGCCGGAGTCAAACTTGTTGACGGAACCTTAGCCGAGGGTGAACTGGTGGTTCTGTCGACGGGAGTAAAGCAAAATATTGCTTTAGCTCAGGAAATCGGTATCGATACAGGGCGTTCTATCAAGGTCAATGAGAAGATGGAAACCAGCGGCAGGGATATTTACGCTTGCGGTGATTGTGCGGAATTTAACGGTGTAAACTACGCGATTTGGGGCCAGGCCGTTGAAATGGGAAAGACTGCCGGAATCAATGCGGCAGGGGACGAATATACCTACGAAGAATTTATCCCTTCTAACGCCTTCAGCGGTATGGGAACCTCGCTCTTTGCCGTGGGAGACAATGGGAAAAATCCGGAAAAGGCATATAAAACTCTTGAGATTTTTGACGGCGCTAAAAATACCTATGAGAAACTGTATTTTGTCAATAATCGCTTCTGCGGCGGTATTTTGCTCGGAGATGTTTCAAAATCTGCAAGGCTTTTAGAGGCTTATAAAAATCAGGAGCCTATTTCCAAATTTGTATAAATCATGATTCATTAACACCAGTAGAAATCACATAAAAACAGAAAAGAGATGTCGAAGACATCTCTTTTCTGCCCTTTTAAAAAGGTCAAATGTTGTGTCATTTATTGTTATATTTTGTATAAATATGGTGAAAAAATTCGAGATTGCAGGTAGACTTTTACAGTATTAAGTGCTATATTGAGTATGATAATACGAAGAGGAAGTGCAATTGTGATATTGAAAAAAATGATTACGCAGATTCCTGAAAAGTGCAAGCCTGAATTTATCCAATCTCTTCAAACAGAAAACTTGAAACACACTATGATCGGTACTGCAGCCTTCATAGCAATAGAAATGGTAGTAGCTTTTTTTATTGAAGATTTTCTGTCACCCACTTTCTTGCTTTCTATAGGCCTAATTCTTTATGCACTGCTCTTTCTGCCCATGATATACTTTACCTATAAACGAATCGATAAATTACCATTCTCCTGGGTGCAATCCATTCAGATCATGTTTCTGCTGGGATTGATTCTGGGCGGAGTATTATGGACTGTTATGGAACAGCAGGGGTTCTCCTCTGCCAGCACCTATATTTGCACCATCATCGCTATTGCGGCATTTATCAGCTTTACACCGGTAGAAGGGGCATTTCTATATTCCATTGCGTTTTTGCTATTTATTTTAATCCTTCCCAGATATCAACATAACGTGGATGCTGTGCAGACTTTAACCGTTAATTCCTTTCTGATGAGCATCCTGGCCTGGCTTTTGAATTCAATGATATTTCAGGGAAAGGTTACGGCTTACCAGCATCGAAAAACCATTGAAGAAAAGACTCTGGAGCTGGAACGGATCAATAAGGAGCTGGAAGAGAAAAATAAAGAATTGAAGGAAATGTCCATTCGGGATTCTCTCACCTCTTTGTTAAACCATAAGAATTCTTTAAAACGCCTTAAGGAAGAAGTGGAGCGGGCAAAGAGAATTTCCTATCCCCTTTGCGTTGCCATGATTGATTTGGATAATTTTAAACATATCAACGATGAACACGGGCATCAGACCGGAGATGACGTACTTACCATAGTGGCAAAGATATTGAAGGAAACCTGCAGAACTACCGATATCATAGGACGCTACGGCGGAGAAGAGTTTATTATCATTATGCCTGACACCGGCGCCGACGATGCCGGATTGCTGATAAAACGCATCCAGAAGAGGATTCTGGAAGAGGAATTTGAAAAAGGAATTCATATTACATTTAGCTGCGGCATCAGTGAACTGAATGGAGAATCTGTTCACGGCATTGTACGAAGTTCGGATCTGATGCTCTATCGTGCAAAGAAAAAGGGAAAAAACAGAGTTGAGATTCGTAAATCCGCACATCATGCATGATATGAATTCTGAATGATTCGGTATACAATGAATCCATTTAAAAGGCACCTTGTAAAGGTGCCGCTTGTATAGGTGCTGTTTTGTTAATGCATGTTACCTTTATATTTCTGTTGAGTGGCAAGGCCTCCTCTGATGTGTCGTTCGGCCTTATTATTATCTAAAACAGTCTTTACCTCATGGGCAAGCCCTGGGTTTATCTCAAGCAGACGCTCAGTAATATCCTTGTGGACAGTAGACTTTGATACCCGAAATTTTTTAGCCGCAGCCCGTACCGTGGCGTTCGTTTCAAGAATGTACCTAGCCAGCTCCATTACTCGTTCTTCTATGTAATCTTTCATCTACGAATATCCCCCTTTATATTATTCCTTTGCGCACTTTACTAGACCCGCTGCGCAAAATCTTACTTTATTAACATATGTATATGTTTTACGGGACAGGGATATGCAAATAAAATGCCCATAGATGAACGTGAGGCAAGGCCATTTTTATATAATTTTATTGATTGACAATTGAGCCCTCTCATATTATTATAGATGAGGATTACATGCAGGATCTATAAACAGGGGGGGATGAGCATGTTTATAAAAGATTCAAATTCCATACACGAAGAAAGAAAAGCGATCTATAACCCTATTGAGGGGAAATGGGAAAAACCAATTACCTATGACAGTGAAGGAAATATTAAAGTGGAAACAACCAGTATACCGTTAGACATAAAAGCGGATCAGATGATTCATAAAATTGCCAGGATTTCGGATATGGAGCACCAGACGGCACAACTGAAAACCCAGGCAGCTCAATTTAAACTTCAGGGAGAGAAGCTCTTTTCAAAAGTAAAAACCTTCCTGGAGGATCAGCAGTTCCATGACAGCAGTGTCATGGATGGCGAACGTTTGACGGATCGTCGTGAATAAATCGTTACCAAATCTAAACCCGTTATAATGGGAATGGATTTGGTATTTTTTTTGTCAGATTAAATTAGCTTCAAATCCATAAAATAACTATTACCGTTCATGATATCACGGAGTGGAAGGAGGCAAACACATTGAAAATCAAAAAGAAGATCCGAAAAAAGAAAGAAAAGAGTAAAATGGAGGAAATAAGATTCAACGATATTAATATGAAAGAATTGAAGGAGTATGCTGCCTTTGCAGGAAAGCTGATCCTTGGCTGCCTGCTCATCAGTATCGCCATCAATGGCTTGTATATACCCAGCAAGCTACTGGGCGGAGGCTTGAATGGCATCTCCATGCTGCTGAATATCGTCTTTGGGTGGAATTTAAGCATGGTGTATTTCATTCTTAATATTCCAATTTTTATCATTGGAATGATCCTATTAAGCAGACGCTTTATGATCTTTACGATTTTAGGGCTTTTATTCTTTACCTTTTCTCTTTCGATTACTTCAGGAGTGGTAATCCCGACCCAGAGTCCGCTGACAACCATACTTCTCGGAGGCTGCATCTATGGTGCCGGCAACGGTTTTGTCTATAGTGTGGGTGCTTCCACCGGAGGAACGGATATCATAGGAAAAATCATCAACCGCAGATTCTCCTTCAGCATTGCCAGTGTAGGATTTTTCATGAATCTGATCATCATCGGAATCTCGGTGTATTACTTTGGAGTAGATCTTGCGGTATCCACTCTTGCCGCCATGTTTGTTGCCTCCAGAATGACAAATTTCGTAGTAGATGGTATGAATCATAAAAGAATGGTACTCATCGTATCGGAAGAAAAATCCCGGGAGCTGGCTGCGGCCATCCTGAAGGAAATGGGCAGAGGAGTCACGGTTCTTCAGGGAACGGGAGCCTATACCGGTCACAACAAAGACATTATCTACTGTGTTATCGGTATGACTCAGGTTACAAAGCTGAAATCCATCGTGAAGAAAATTGACCGAAAAGCTTTTGTCACTATAACGGAAACGGCACAGGTTTACGGCAAAGGCAGGGGGTTTTACCAGATGGATCAGGAGGTATAATATGGATCCTCTGTATAAAGAAACTGGGAAAATGAATAAAAATTCATTTTATATAATAAATATGCAAAAAACCGTTGACATTGTTTGATATAGGCGTATAATAAAAAAAATGACATTTGCGGATTCAACGGAAACGATGCGGTCGTTACCGGAGAGCAGGGAAAATTCAGCCGAGGAAGGAGAGACAAAAATGGCATACAAAATATACATTGACGGACAGGAAGGAACTACGGGCCTGAAAATCCAGGAACGGTTTCATGGACGAAACGATGTAGAAGTTCTGAAAATACCGGAAGAATATCGAAAAGATCAGGACGCAAGACTGGAAATGATGAAACTTTCGGATATCACCTTCTTATGCCTGCCGGATGCAGCATCAAGGGAAATCGCGGGGACTGCTGAACCTTACATTCGGATTTTAGACACCTCTACGGCTCACAGAACAAATGCGGACTGGGTTTACGGGATGCCGGAACTGAACCCTGATCAACGTGCCAGAATTCAATCATCAAACCGGGTGTCAGTGCCAGGCTGCCATGCCACAGGCTTTATTATGCTGGTGAAACCTTTGATTTCACTGGGTATAGCAGACAGGGACTATCCGTTTATCTGCCACTCCATCACCGGATACAGTGGCGGGGGCAAGAACATGATTGCTCAATATGGCGCGGCAAATCGAGGAGAAGATTATAACAGTCCGAGGCAATATGGACTGCCGCAGAATCACAAACACCTGGCTGAAATGAGAGCCATGACGGAAATCAAAGAGCCGCCGGTTTTTCACCCGATAGTGGCAGACTACTACAGCGGGATGCTGGTTACGGTATCACTGCATAGAAGATTACTTAAGAAGAAATTAACATCCGAAGAATTATTAAGAGAATTCAAGGATTATTATAACGATCAACCCGTGATTCACATCATGGATTATGATTATGAGACAGAAGACGGATTCCTGCCTGCAGGAAAACTGTCAGATTCAGATAAGCTGGAAATCTATATTCTGGGACAGGAGGAACGGATTTCCCTCATTGCCCGGTATGACAACCTTGGTAAGGGGGCTTCCGGAGCGGCTGTCCAGTGTATGAATATCATGCTTGGGCTTCCGGAGGAAACCGGTCTGCAGTTGAAGTAGGCAGAGACAAGTAAAAAAGGGAGATATCATAATGTATATTGAATATATTAACGGCGGTGTATGCGCACCAAAAGGATTTCAGGCATCAGGAGTTCATTGCGGAATTCGGAGAAACAAAACAAAAAAAGACCTGGCCCTGATTGTCAGTGACGTTATGTGCAATGCCGCAGCAATTTACACCACGAACAAAGTAAAGGGAGCACCCATTACAGTAACCCAGCATAATATTCAGGATGGCCGGGCCAAAGCAGTTATCTGCAACAGCGGAAATGCCAATACCTGCGCGCCTAACGGCATAGAAATTGCCAAACAAACCTGCGGACTTCTGGCAAAGGAATTAGGCATTAAACCGGAAGATATCATTATCAGCTCTACGGGAGTGATCGGCATGCCTCTGAGCATAGAACCTTTCGAAACCGGAATTCCAAAACTTGTAAAAAAGCTCAGCTATGAAGGTTCCGATATGGCGGCTCACGGGATCATGACCACGGATACCCTGAAAAAAGAATGCGCAGTTTCGGTGGTTATCGGAAATAAAGTCTGCCATATCGGCGGTATTGCAAAAGGAAGCGGGATGATCCATCCCAATATGGCCACGATGCTGTGCTATCTCACAACGGATGTGGAGATTACCCCGGAAATGCTGAAAAAAGCATTGCTGAGAGATGTGGCGGATACTTTCAACCAAGTCAGCGTGGATGGTGATACCTCCACCAACGATACGGTGGCCATCATGGCGAACGGCCTGGCAGGCAATACACCCATCGACTCCGAGGGAGAAGATTTTGATGAATTCTGCAAAGCTTTGAACTACGTCACCGCAGTGCTGGCAAAGGCCATTGCCAAGGATGGAGAAGGGGCTACCAAGCTGTTGGAATGCATCGTATCCGGAGCTCCGGACAAACAGACTGCCAGAGTGATTTCCAAATCAGTCATCACCTCAAGCCTGTTCAAATCCGCCATGTTCGGTGAGGATGCCAACTGGGGAAGAGCCCTGTGTGCCATTGGATATGCAGATGCGCAATTCGATGTCACGAAGGTCGATATTGTTTTGTCTTCCTCCAAAGGAAACGTGGAAGTATGCAAAGGCGCAGGATATAACTTCTTCAGTGAGGAAGAGGCATCTCAGATCCTCGGGGAAAGCGAAATAAAAATACTGGTTTCCTTAAACCAGGGGGATGAAAAAGCCAGAGCCTGGGGTTGTGACTTAACTTATAACTATGTCAAAATTAACGGAAATTATCGTACTTGATACCAGAAACACTTGATTCGGCAACGACCGAAGATCTCTTAGCGCTCTTGATTCGGCAAAAAGCGAATATCCGTAATACACTTGATTCGGCAAGGACAGGAAGCATGAACATGAAGATAAATTTAGAAAAATACAGAGAGAAAACAATCGTTATAAAATATGGTGGAAATGCCATGATTAATGAAGAATTGAAAGCAGCAGTTATGGAAGACATGGTGTTTCTGTCTGAGGCCGGAATCCGGGTGGTTCTGGTCCATGGCGGAGGCCCGGAGATCAACCAGATGCTGCAACGAGTCGGCAAAGAGCCTAAGTTTATCAACGGGCTGCGCTATACGGACAAAGAAACCATGGATATTGTCACCATGATTCTTGCCGGTAAAGTCAATAAAAGCCTTGTGGCATTGATTCATAAAAATAGAGGAAAAGCAATCGGCCTCTGCGGCGTAGACGGCGGAATGCTGCAGGTTAAGAAGCATCAGGGTGAACTCGATCTGGGAATGGTGGGCGATATCATAACCGTGGATGGTTCCTCGTTGGAAATGGCCTTGGATCAAAATCTGATCCCGGTCATCGCCACCCTGGGGGTGGATGAAAAGGGAGAAATTTATAATATCAACGCAGATACGGCAGCCGCTGCCATTGCCGGAGCCCTGAAAGCGGAGAAACTGATCTCCATGACCGACATCAAGGGAGTGCTTTTGGATAAGGACAACGAAGAAACCCTTCTTTCCAGAATCAAAACCCGCGATGTAGCAAAACTCATCGGTGACGGCGTCATTTCAGGGGGGATGATCCCAAAGATACAAAGCTGTGTGGAAGGCCTGGAGCAAGGCGTAAAAGAAGCCATGATCATTGACGGAAGAGTCAGGCATGCAGTTCTTGGCGCACTGGAAAGCGAAGAGGCGGCAGGCACAGTATTTTATACAGAATAAAGGAGGAAAATTATCATGAATAGTGTTGAAATAAAAGAAAGAGATCAGAATCATATCTTAGGCACCTATGCAAGGAATGATCTTTGTATCGTGAAAGGAAAAGGGGCTACCTGCTATTCCCCCGAAGGAAAGAAATACATTGATTTTTCTTCCGGAATCGGCGTGAATTCCCTGGGGTTCAGTGACGACGGATGGGTGAAGGCCATTACGGAACAGGTACAGAAAATTCAGCATATATCCAATCTTTTCTATACGGAACCTTGCGGAGAACTGGCGGAAGTCCTGGTAAAAAGAACGGGATATCCAAAGGTTTTCTTTGCAAATTCAGGAGCGGAAGCCAATGAAGGCGCCATTAAGACAGCGAGAAAATACAGCTTTCTGAAATATGGGAAAGGGAGGCATGAAATCATCACCCTTGTGAATTCCTTCCACGGCAGAACCCTGGCAACCATTACTGCCACAGGGCAAGATCACTATCATCAGTATTTCGATCCTTTTGTTGAGGGATTTCTGTATGCAAATGCCAATGATATAGAGGATATGAAGTCAAAGATTTCCGAGAAAACCTGTGCCGTTATGATTGAACTGGTTCAGGGAGAAGGCGGCGTCAATACATTGGATCAGGAATACGTTCGAGAACTATCGCAGCTATGCAAGGAGAAGGATATCCTGCTGATTGTGGATGAGGTTCAAACCGGAATCGGAAGAACCGGCAAACTGTTTGCTTTCGAACATTTTGGGATTCAGCCGGATGTGGTAACCATGGCGAAAGGTCTTGGCTCCGGATTGCCCATTGGAGGAATCCTGTTTCATAGCAGCTGTGCAGACGTGCTGAAGCCCGGTGATCATGGAACTACCTTCGGTGGAAATCCCGTGGTTTGTGCGGGGGGCTTGGAAATACTGTCACGTCTGGATGAAAACTTCCTCCAAGCTGTTACAGAAAAGGGAGAATTTATGAAGGCGGAAATTTTAAAGATGGAAGGGGTTTCTGAAGTGACGGGGCTGGGCATGATGATCGGCATAATGCCATCCGGAAAAGATGCAAAAGCAGTGGTTAACCGCTGTCTGGATCTGGGACTCATGGCACTGACCGCCAAAGACAAAATCCGGCTGCTGCCGCCTCTTACCATTACCATTGAGGAAATCAAAGAAGGCCTTGAAAAATTGAAGCAGGCCCTTATAGGATAAATTTGCAGTCGTTGCGGTGAAGGAGTGAAAACATGGAAAAAAGCAGTAACAAAAAAGAGATAAAAGCCGAGCATCCTGCCTACCTGATTCTTGCGGATGGTACCATTTTCCGGGGAAAAGGTTTTGGTGCCTTTGGAACTACCATTGGAGAAGTGGTATTTACCACCGGCATGACAGGATATCAGGAAACTTTGACGGATCCAAGCTACTACGGACAACTGGTTACACAAACCTTCCCGTTAATTGGAAACTACGGACTGAATGATCAGGACAGCGAATCAGAGAAGTGTTGGGCAAAGGGCTACATTGTCAGAGAATGGTGTGAAGAACCTTCCAACTTCAGAAATCAATTTGATTTGGATACTTACCTCAAAGAACAGGGTGTCATTGGTATCTACGAAATTGATACCCGTGCTCTTACCAGAAAAATCAGAGAATACGGTGTTATGAACGGCGCCATTACAACGGAAATTCCGAATGATCTTTCGGAATTTCTTAGCGAACTAAAGAAATACAGCATAAAGGATGCAGTCAAATCCGTTTCCGGAAGTGAAATTCTTCATGATACTTCTGGGGATACGGAACATCACGTGGTTCTCTACGATTACGGATATAAGCATAACATTCTGAGAAGCTTAAAGAACAGAGGCTGCAGAGTAACCGTAGTACCCTATAATACATCAGCTGAAACCATAAAAGAACTCCAACCGGACGGCATTATGCTTTCCAACGGCCCGGGAGATCCGGCTGAAAATACGGAAGCCATCGGTATTCTGAAGGAATTGATGACGATGGGAATCCCCATCTTCGGCATCTGTCTGGGCCACCAGCTGCTGGCTCTGGCCAACGGAGCCAAAACTGAAAAGTTGAAATACGGCCATCGAGGAGCGAATCAGCCGGTAGTGGATAAAATACGAGACAGGATTTTCATAACCAGCCAGAATCATGGCTATGCGGTAGTTGGAGAGACCCTGGATGAGAGCATAGGCTTTGTCAGCCACTACAACGCCAATGACGGCAGCTGTGAAGGGGTAACCTATGCCAATGGATCCGCCTTTACAGTACAGTTCCATCCGGAGGCCTGTGCAGGTCCGCAGGACACACAATATTTATTTGATCAGTTTATCGCCAAAATGAAAAAGAAGTAAGGAGGGGGATTATGCCATTACGTAAGGATATTAAAAAGGTATTAGTAATCGGGTCCGGGCCCATCATCATCGGTCAGGCAGCAGAATTTGATTATGCGGGAACCCAGGTTTGCCGTACCTTGAAGGATGATGGCCTGGAAGTTGTGCTGGTAAACTCAAACCCTGCCACCATTATGACAGACAAGACCATGGCGGATAAGGTGTACATTGAACCGTTAACCCTTCCCGTACTGAAAAAAATCATTAAATTGGAGAAGCCGGACAGTATTCTTCCTACCATGGGAGGCCAGACTGCGCTGACACTTTCCATGCAGCTTGCAAAGGAAGGTTTCCTGCAAGAGCAGAATGTGAAACTTCTGGGAGCAACACCTGAGACCATTGACAAGGCAGAGGACCGTCAGCTCTTTAAGGATATGCTGGAATCCATCGGCGAACCTGTCATTCCTTCAAAAGTTGTGAACAATCTGGAGGATGCGCTGCAATTTGCAGAGGAGATCGGATATCCGGTCATTGTTCGGCCTGCCTATACCCTGGGAGGAACCGGCGGCGGTATTGCGAGCAATGTCAAGCATCTGAAGAGGATTGCGGAAAATGGTCTGAGACTCAGTCCGATTACCCAGATCCTTGTGGAACGATGCGTTTCCGGCTGGAAAGAAATCGAATTTGAAATTATCAGAGACAGCAAAAATAATACCATTACCGTTTGCTCCATGGAGAACGTAGACCCCGTCGGCGTACATACGGGAGATTCCATCGTAGTAGCTCCTGCTGTCACTCTGTCCGACAAGGAATACCAGATGCTGCGAACGGCATCCATTAATATTATTCAAGCCCTGGGAGTGGAAGGGGGCTGCAACTGTCAGTTTGCCCTGAACCCCGACAACTTTGAATATGCCGTTATCGAAGTAAATCCGAGGGTATCCAGATCCTCGGCCCTTGCATCCAAAGCAACGGGATATCCAATCGCCAAGGTGGCATCCAAAATTGCCATTGGCTACACGCTGGATGAAATATTGAATTCCGTAACGGGAAAGACCTATGCCTGCTTTGAGCCCGCTCTGGATTACATCGTTGTAAAATTCCCGAAATGGCCTTTTGATAAGTTTGTTTATGCAAAAAGAACCCTGGGTACACAGATGAAAGCCACCGGAGAGGTGATGGCCATCGGAACCAGCTTTGAGCAGGCCATGATGAAGGCGGTGAGATCCATTGAACTGGGCTTGGATTCACTGAACTTAAAAAAGCTGAAGGAGAAGGATACGGAGGAAATCGAAGGGCTGCTGCACAATTGTGATGACGAACGGATCTTTGTGGTTTATGAAGCGCTGAAACGCGGAATCCCAGTGGATACCATCTTTGATATTACGAAAATTGACAGATGGTTTCTCTGTAAGCTCAACAACCTGGTTCTGATGGAAGCTGTACTGCAGGATGGAGAGCTCACTCAGGAAAAATATAAGAAAGCCAAGGATCTTGGATTCCTTGATTCTACTGTGAAGAAACTCAGCGGCCAGGAGCCGCCTCAGAAACTCTATGCTTCCTATAAGATGGTAGACACCTGTGCGGCGGAATTTGCCGCGGTAACACCTTACTTCTATTCAACCTTCGATGAAGAAAATGAAGCAAAGGAATTTATGGAAAGAAAGAAGAGCGGGAAGAAAAAGGTCATCGTATTTGGCTCCGGACCTATCAGAATCGGCCAGGGGATCGAGTTCGACTATTGTTCCGTACATTGTGTCTCTGCCTTGAAGGAAGCCGGTTATGAAGCGATTATCGTCAACAATAACCCGGAAACCGTATCGACGGATTTTGATATCTCCGACAGACTTTACTTCGAGCCGCTGACTCCTGAGGATGTGGATTCCATCATTCATACGGAAGATCCCTGGGGTGTGGTGGTGCAGTTTGGCGGCCAGACAGCTATCAAATTAACCAAATATCTGAAAAATAAAGGTGTTAAGATTCTCGGTACCAGTGCTGACAGCATTGATGCCGCAGAGGACAGAGAACGCTTTGATAAACTGCTTGAGAACTGTAATATTCCAAGACCAAACGGAAGAATGGCCTATACCACGGAGGAAGCGGTGAAGGAGGCAGCCAAGCTCGGATTCCCCGTACTCCTGAGACCTTCTTATGTATTGGGCGGGCAGAATATGATCATTGCCCATACCCAGGATGATGTAGTGGAATATATGGATATCATCACTTCCGTTGAACTGGAAAATCCGGTGCTCATCGACAAATATCTCATGGGTACCGAAGTGGAGGTAGACGCGGTCTGTGACGGCGAAGACTTCCTGATTCCGGGTATCATGGAGCATATAGAGCGTGCCGGAGTCCATTCCGGTGACTCCATTTCCGTTTATCCGCCTCAGACCCTGTCTCAGGAAGTAAGGGACGTGATTATCGAATATACTGGCCGTCTGGCTCGGGAGCTGAAGGTGAAAGGACTGGTTAATATTCAGTATGTTCTGTATGAGGATCAGGTCTATGTCATCGAAGTAAATCCGAGATCCTCAAGAACGGTGCCGTACATCAGCAAGGTTACCAACGTACCGATCGTTGATCTGGCAACTAAAGTACTGTTGGGTGCCAAGCTGACCGATCTCGGATACGGCAGCGGAGTCTGCAAGGAAAGCGAATATGTGGCGGTAAAGGTCCCTGTCTTCAGCTTCCCGAAACTGCATGATGCGGATAACCACCTTGGTCCGGAAATGAAATCTACAGGAGAAGTGCTGGGTATCGACAAGGACTTCGAAACCGCATTATTCAAAGGACTGATTGCGGCCGGCTACGAACTCCACAAAGTAGGAGATTGTGTCCTGGTAACTGTAAAGGATGCGGATAAGCCGGAGCTGGTGCCGCTGGCTCAGAAATTTATCGACTTCGGCTACAAGATCTGTGCAACCAAGGCTACCGGAGAATATCTGATGAATCACGGCATCCCTGCAGAAATTGTCAATAAAAATGATGAACCGTCACCGAATACGACAGATCTTTTCGACAGCGGAGAAGTTGACTTTGTGGTCTCCACTTCCAAAATCGGAAGAAAACCTGCGGTCCAATCGGTTCAGATGAGAAGGAAAGCTATTGAGCGAAATATCGCCTGTCTGACCTCCATCGATACGGCCAATGCACTGGCCAACTGCCTCATCATGAAAAAGACAATTGAAGACTTTAATATGATAGATATTGTAAAGATTTAGCAAATAGAAAACTTTATTGATGAATCCCAAAATAAAAATTGAAAAAACTCAAAAATGTAGATATAATATGATAGATAAACGTAAAAGATAGAAATATGTTCCTATTTATCTACGTAGGATTTTGAACATAAATAAGGAGGGATTAATTTTGGGATTCACTGATGAAGTAGGCATCGACCTTGGAACAGCAAATGTTTTGGTTTATATAAAAGGCAAGGGTGTGGTTTTGAATGAACCATCCGTAGTTGCTATCAATAGAGATACCAATGAAATTTTAGCAGTAGGAGAAGAAGCCAGGCAGATGCTTGGAAGAACTCCCAGCAATATTATAGCTGTAAGACCTTTGCGTGATGGTGTAATCTCAGATTACGACGTAACCGAGCGAATGTTGAAGTATTTCATTCGTAAGACCTGCGGCAACAGCAGGTTTTTCAAACCAAGAATCATGGTTTGCGTTCCCAGCGGCGTAACAGAGGTAGAAAAGAGAGCGGTTCGTGAAGCTGCTACCCAGGCAGGAGGTAAAGCGGTATTTCTGATGGAAGAACCGGTTGCTGCTGCCATCGGTGCGGGTCTGGATATCTCCAAACCTGACGGCGTGATGATTATCGACATTGGAGGAGGAACTACAGATGTAGCTGTAATTTCTCTTGGCGGAATCGTAACCAGCACTTCTGTTAAGGTAGCCGGAGACAAGTTTGATGAAGCCATCATTAAATATATGAGAAAAGAGCATAAACTCTATATCGGAGAACGTACGGCCGAAGAAATGAAGATTACCATCGGTACTGCTTATCCTCGTGAAGAGATGGTAGTGAAGGAATGCCGAGGCAGAGACCTGGTGACAGGTTTGCCGAAATCCATCGAAATTACCTCAAAGGAAATGATGGAAGCATTGGACGAGCCTTTACAGGTGATCTGTGAAGTAGCACACGGCGTATTGGAACGTACTCCGCCTGAACTTTCTGCGGACATCAGTAACAGCGGCATCGTCATCACCGGCGGCGGAGCTCTTCTGCACGGAATCGACAAGAGGATTGAAGAAAGAACGGGAATTACCGTAAGAATTGCGGAGGATCCAAAATCCTGTGTTGCCATAGGTACCGGCAAGGCTTTAAATTCCATTGACGCTATCGAAAACAACCAAATGAATAAGAGAAGATCTTATATCTAAAGGAATGAAAGCTCTCGCAAGAGAGCTTTTTTATCTTTTGGAAGCTCGTTTCCTGCAAGATAAAAATGGCGACTGCAGAGGGGGTCCCCCTGCGGATCAATAGAAAACAGCATGTTTTAAAAAGGAGGAACTGCTATTGGCTAAGCTTGAAATTATCGCAACGGCTACCTTCGGGCTGGAAGCTGTGGTAAAAAGAGAAATAGAGAATCTGGGATACAAGGTGATTCAGTCCGAGGATGCTAAAATCACCTATTTGGGAGATGAGCGCGCTGTGGTAAAATCCAATCTCTGGCTGCGCTGTGCGGACAGAGTACTGATCAAGCTCGGTGAATTCCAAGCCCTTACCTTTGAAGAGCTTTTTCAGCAAACGAAAGCCATCCCCTGGGAAGAGTGGATTCCTGAGGACGGAAAAATTCTGGTATCCGGGACTTCCGTAAAATCCAAGCTTCATAGTGTACCGGACTGTCAGTCCATCGTGAAGAAAGCCATCATAGAGAGGATGAAGGAAACCTATCACAGCCAGTGGTTTTCTGAAACCGGTGCTGATTATGGAGTGAAAGTAACGTTATTGAAGGACCGGGTAACGATCACGCTGGATACCAGCGGATCGGGACTTCATAAGAGAGGCTATCGTGTGAAAGATGTTGCCGCTCCCATAAAGGAGACCCTTGCTGCCGCCATGGTACAGCTGTCCTTTTGGAAGGAGGGGCGGCTGCTGTTGGATCCCTTCTGCGGATCCGGCACCATTCCCATTGAAGCTGCCATGATTGCCAGAAACATCGCGCCGGGCTTAAGCCGGAAGTTTGCTGCCGAGACTTGGGAGGCTATCCCTCAGAACCTCTGGAAAGAAGAAAGAAAAGCGGCCTATCAGGCTATGAAAACGGAGTACGACATCAGAATCCAGGCAGCAGACATCAGCGCTGCGGCAGTAAAGGCAGCCAGAGAAAACGCAGAAGAAGCAGGGGTGGATGACTGTATTGAATTCCGTGTTATGCCGCTGTCCAAACAAAGGCTTGAGGAAGATTACGGGGTGATGATCTGCAATCCGCCGTATGGGGAAAGAATCGGCGATAAAGAAGAAATTCACAAGATTTATCGTGAGATCAAACAGCTCTTTCAGAAACACCCAACCTGGTCCCTGTACCTCATCACAACCGATAAGGACTTTGAAAACCTTGCCATGGGCCGTCCCGCTGACAGGCGACGGAAGCTATATAACGGCAGGCTCGAGGTTCAATATTATCAATATTACGGGTTAAAACCACAACGAGGCTGAGAAGAAAGACGATTGTATTTTTGAAGGTGGCTGGTATTTCTCTGAAGAAACTGTCCGAACTCAAAAATGAACCGATTGATTGTATAGGAACATTTGAAGGGCGAGCGGTTTCAAAGAGAATTACCGCCAACAATCAAGCTTATCGTACTTTCGGATAACCACCTTGGAATATTGACACGCGGTAATGAATAACCTATAATGTAGTTATTTAAACCAAACAATAACCATGGAGGTAGGAAGTATGAGATACGAGGAGTTTATCAAAAGATCCATTGAGGATTTTGTCCGGAAGGGGATGATCCCCGGTGAAGAATTTCCCGACATGGAAATTTATATGGATCAGGCCGAGACGTTTATGAACAAGGAACTGAGCGTCTTTAAGAAGAGTGAGAAAGACAAGGTTATTACCAAGACGATGATTGGCAACTATGTGAAGCATAACATGCTGCCAAGACCGGTAAATAAAAAATATTCCCGGGACCACCTGGTTCTCCTTTCCCTTATTTACTATTTAAAAGGAACCTTTCAGATGGACGAAATAGAGAGCCTGATGAAACCTCTTATCGATAATTATAATTCCGAATTTGACGATAAGATCAACCTGATGGACTTATATGAAGGGATTTTATCCGTCCAGGAAAAGGAACGGGAGTCCATGTCACTCATGACAACAGAAATGATAGAGAAGATCAAATATTGTCTTAAGGAAAAGGAACTCTCCGATGATGACAACCTGGAACTTTTCATGCTGATCGTCAATCTCTCCTTAAAAGCTGACGCCCAAAAATTCCTGGCACAAAAACTTTTGCACGAGTATTTTGTTAATCCAAAGCAAAAGAAATAACGGAGATGGCATATGGATATCATGATCAACCATCATACGCAGACGCCCATTTACCTGCAGATTGCGAATCAAATCAAAGAGATGATCCTGAAAGGAGAACTCACCGACGGATTTGTACTTCCTTCTGAGAGAACCATGGCACAGATGATCGGAGTTCATAGAAATACCATAATAAAAGCCTATCATGAGCTCAAAGCGGAAGATTTTCTTGCTTCCGTGCAAGGAAAAGGTTACTCGGTTTCTTATCCCACCCAGGAGGAAAGCGGAGAAGAAAATCATGACATTGCCTGGTTCAGCATGATCAAGGAAGAGTATTTAAATCTCAGAATCACTTTTGATGAAATGTTTTCCAAATCCTATTCCTCAGGAAATATATCCTTTGCGGGGGGCATCGCTTCCGCAGAGGAATACAGTATGAAAGAACTTGCCGTCATCCTGACGGATATGATTTCCGGCCACAACAACGAAACCTATTCTTATACTCCTTATCAGGGCTTGTACTCTCTTAGAAAAAACATTGCAAATTTTATGAAAAGTAAGGGAGTCCAAGGGAAACCAAATGAGATTCAAATCCTTTCGGAAACCAATCAGGCTTTGGATTATCTGGCTGCCCTGTTTATAAAACCCGGTGATGTCATCATCACGGAGGAGCCGGTCTCGCCTGATGTCTATCGTACCTTTACTCTGGCCGGAGGCAAAATGGTAACCGTCCCCATGGATGAAGACGGGATGCTTTGTGACAGCTTAGAACCCTTGATCGTAAAGCATCGTCCCAAATTTATCTATGTGAATCCTGATTATCATAACCCAACAGGTATTGTTATGAGCCTGGAAAGAAGAAAAACTCTTCTTTCTCTATGCCACAAATACAGGATTCCTATTATTGAAGAAGACGGTGCCTCAGAAATCTGCTTCGAAGGAAGAAAGCTGCCTCCTATCAAAGCTCTGGATCAGGGAAATCATGTGATCTATCTATATTCCTTTGGATTAACCTTTGCACCGGGGGTCAGGATGGCCTTTGTACTGGCTGACAAGACCATCATTAAAAGCCTGCGCTATGTGGTGTCCATGCGGCTTATCAGTTTGGACAGCATTTCACAAAAGCTGCTAAGCGGTTATATGGAAAAAGGTTTTTACCAAAAGAATATCAAACATATTTGCACCGATTATAAAGAAAAGCGGGATCTCATGTGCCGGTGTCTGGACGAGTTCCTGGCTCTGGATTATACGATCCCCAGAGGCGGTGTCTATCTTTGGTGCAGACTGCCCCGGGAGGTTGATTCCAAAACCCTTTATGGAAAGGCGATTTCCAGAGGAGTCTCTTATATTCCGGGAAGCGTGTTTTATCCCAGAGGATCGAAAGGGGAAAATTACATACGCCTGAATTTTTCCTATCCCGGTAAAACGGAGATTGAAAAGGGCATTCAGCTGCTGGCGGAAGCAATGCAGGAAAGCAGAAAGGCTGTTACTGGCACATAAAAAAAATAAGATTCTGGTACTTTTATTTTTTTAACAATGTAGTATGATTTTCACGACTAGAGTGAGACTATGCTTCGTGCAAAATCAAGCAAATAGTAAAAAGGAGAAACAAGATGGCAGTTAATTTAAAAGGAAGAAGTTTTTTAACACTGATGGATTTTACTCCTGGGGAGATCCGTTACCTGCTTGACCTGGGTCATGATTTGAAAAGGAAAAAAAGAGCAGGCATCTATGATCCGATGCTAAAGGGAAAGAACGTGGTTTTACTTTTTGATAAGACCTCCACAAGAACCCGGTGCGCTTTTGAAGTTGCATGTCATGACGAAGGAGCTCATGTTACCTTCCTGGATTCGGGAAGCTCACAAATTGGCAAGAAAGAATCCCTGGAAGACAGTGCCAAGGTTTTGGGAAGATTTTTTGACGGCATTGAATATCGCGGATACGAACAGCAGGTGGTGGAAGATCTGGCAAAATATTCGGGTATCCCTGTTTGGAACGGATTGACTGACGTGGACCATCCAACCCAGATTCTTGCGGATATGATGACTATGGAAGAGCATCTTTCAAAACCTCTCCACAAATGCAAAGTTGTTTTCTGCGGAGACATCAGAAATAATATGTCCTATGCGTGGATGTACGGCTGTGCAAAAATGGGAATGCACTTTGTTGCTTATGGACCGTCAGAGCTGACTCTCGATCCGGAAATATTGGCAAAAGCCAAAGCCGTAGCGGATGAGACCGGGGGTATCATCGAAATATCCAGTACTCCGGATTGCCTGAAGGGTGCCGACGTCCTTTATACCGACGTCTGGGCTTCCATGGGAGAAGAGGCTCAAATACCGGATAAAGTGAAGATTCTGACCCCTTATAAAGTAACGATGGAAATGATTCAAGAGACAGAGAATCCTGATGTACTATTCCTGCACTGCCTTCCGGCTTTTCACGATTTTGAGACCAAAATGGCCAGGGAATGGAAAGAAAAAGGATATGACATCAGAGAAGTTACCGATGAAGTATTCAGAAGCAGACATTCTGTCGTCTTTGACGAGGCAGAAAACAGGCTTCATTCCATTAAGGCGATTATCGCAGCAACGATTTAATTCAATATAGAGTGCAGACAGCAGACGAATCGCAGCCTAATATCAGGAGGGAGTACGTGTTATGAATTCAGGCGTAAACATTTACTCAGAAATTGGTCGGCTAAAAAAAGTTATGCTTCACAGATTGGGGAGAGAAATTGAAGGCTTGGTACCGGATAATTTTGAACGATTGCTTTTTGATGAAATCCCCTTTCTGGAAGTTGCACAGCAGGAGCATGACTGCTTTGCAAATGTACTCAGGAAAAATCAGGTGGAGGTGGTGTACCTGCAGGATGAAGTGGCAAAATCCCTGGTGCAGCCTTCCGTCAGATCAAAATTTATTGCTGAATTTCTCAGAGAAAGTGATATCACATCTCCTCATGTCGGTGAAATCTTATATGAATATTTGATGGAACTGCCTCTAACCAGAATGGTAGAAACTTTGATCTCCGGCATAACCAAAGAGGAAATCCCTGTCGGACAGATGAATTCTCTTGCGGACTTTATCACGAAAGAATATCCCTATTATACAGATCCAATGCCCAATCTATATTTTACCCGTGACCCTGGTGCCTGTATCGGAAATGGTGTATCCGTACATTGCATGAGCACCAAAGCCAGGAGACGGGAGTCCTTATTTCTGAAATATATCTGTGAATATAATGAGAACCTGATTCCCCGGGAGACTCCAAACTGGTTTTCCTACGAAGGTCCGAAACATATTGAGGGAGGGGATATCCTGGTATTGTCTCCGGAAGTTCTGGCCGTGGGTTACAGTCAGAGAACTTCTCCGGAGGCCATTGAAATCCTTGCCGAAAATCTTTTGAATCATGCATCCGGTTTTCAGAAAGTCCTTGTATTTGAGATTCCAAAGTGCCGTGCATTTATGCATTTAGACACCGTTTTTACCATGGTCGATTACGATCAATTTACCATTCATCCGGAGATCGAGGAGCCCCTTCAAATTTATGAAGTGACGCTGGACAAAGATCATAAAGCTTCTTTCCACAGTATTACCGATAAACTAGATGTGATTCTGAAACATGCACTGAAGCTGCCTGCCGTTCGGCTGATTCGCTGCGGGGGTACGGATAAACTCGCTGCACAGCGTGAACAATGGAGTGATGGCTCCAATACTTTGGCAATTGCTCCGGGTATGGTAATTACTTATGACAGAAACCAGGTGACCAATGAACTTCTGGATAAGAGCGGAATCCAGGTATTGCAGGTACCCAGCTCCGAACTCTCAAGGGGAAGAGGCGGACCGCGCTGCATGAGTATGCCTATTTATAGAGAATCATGTTGAATGAGGAGAGATGAATATGTGCAAAGGTAAAATTGTAATTGCCTTAGGCGGTAATGCTTTACAGTCTGAAAAGAATGAAGCAACGGCAGAAGCCCAGCTGGCAGTGGTAAAAAAAACCTGTGAATACATTGTTGGGATCGTTCAGGAGGACTATGAGATCGCCATCGTTCATGGAAACGGGCCTCAGGTCGGAAGGATCGTACTGGCTTCCGAAATTGCCAGCAATATTACACCGGCTATGCCTTTTGATGTATGCGGTGCCATGAGCCAGGGCTATATCGGATACCATATTCAGCAGGGGATGAAAGCAGCTCTGAAAAAAATCGTCGGCCGGGAAATTCCAGTCATAACGGTGGTGACCCAAATGGTGGTATCCCAGGATGATCCGGCATTCAGCAATCCTTCGAAGCCGATTGGTCCCTTTTACTCAGCAGAAGAAGCCAGACTGCTGGAGAAAGAAAAAGGCTATGTCATGAAGGAGGATGCGGGAAGAGGATTCCGGAGAGTGGTTCCATCTCCAAAACCGGTACGGATCGTTGAGCTGGACACCATAAAGAGACTTTGGGACTCTACGATTATGATTACTGCCGGAGGCGGCGGAATTCCAGTAATCGAAAAACCCGACGGTGCGCTGGAGGGGGTAGCGGCAGTGATTGATAAGGATTTTGCAGCGGAGCTTCTGGCAGAGGAAGTAGAGGCAGATGCCCTGGTGGTCCTTACGGCGGTGGAAAAAGTATCCCTGCATTATAACACTCCGGATCAAAGGGAGCTGGACAGGATAACCGCTGCAGAGGCGGAGGCCTATATTGCAGAAGGACATTTTGCTCCCGGAAGCATGCTGCCGAAGGTTCAGGCGGCAGTAAAATTTGCCAAGGCCAAGCCGGGGAACAAGGCTATCATAACCTCTTTGTTTAAGGCCATTGACGCGCTGGAAGGAAAGACCGGAACCGTGATCACACAATAAAAAGTGAAATGGGGCAATCTCGAATATACCTGTTATTTCTGGCATTTCGAGACCGCTCCTTTTTTTTATCTGATAGTTAACGGAAGCGGCGGCAGCCACTTTTTTTATCTGATAGTTAGAGGAAGCCGCGCCAGTCACTTTTTTTAATTTTTAGCTGCCTTCTTTTTGTTGGACTTGATAATGCCTACAGGACATTCCTTGATGCACATACCGCAGTTCCTGCATTTCGCGGGGTCGATAACGGCTGTGTTGTTGGAAATGCTGATGGCATCAAATTTACATACCTTTTCACATTTTCTGCAGGCGATGCACCCGGCTTTGCAGATTTTGTGCGTTCTGGCTCCGTTGTCCGGAGAACTGCAGCCCACATAGGTGGTACTGCCGGAAGGTACGATACTGATTAAATGGTTGGGACATTTTTTTACGCAGACACTGCAGCCGACACACTTTCTTTTATCCACGACAGCAACTCCGTTTACCAGGGAAATGGCCCCGTAGCCACAGGCTTTTACACAGTCACCGTAACCAAGACAGGCTCTGCTGCAGGCCCCTCTGCCCCGATAGAACATTTTGTTGGCATTGCAGGACTGTATTCCTTTAAAATCCATAATATATCTTGTTTTATCAAAGGTACCGAAACACTTTATGATAGCATACTTGCCTTCTACGGATTCAAATTTAATCCCCAATACTTTACTGACAGCCAGTGCCGCAGAGCTTCCGCCAGGGGTGCAAAGATTTGCCTTTACCGTATGATCCGTTGCCAGTGCAGCCGCGTAGTCATCACAGCCCGCATATCCGCAGGCACCACAGTTGGCCCCCGGAAGTACATCCCGGACCTTTGCCACTGCATCGTTCACCTTGACTGCCATAAATTTTGAGGCGACAGTAAGTATGACTCCGGCCAGGAGACCGATTCCCGTAACGATCAGAATCGGAAATAAATATTGTTCCATCATAGTAAGCCCTCCTAATGAAAGATACCTTCAACGACACCGCTGAAGCCCATGAAAGATAAAGAAACAATGGAGGCTGCTATTAAGATAGACGGAATTCCCCTGAAAGCGAAAGGAATATCATTCTGCTCAATATGCTGCCTCACCCCGGCAAAGAGAATCATCGCAATGAGGAAACCCAATCCGGCCCCGAAGGCATTAACCAAGGACTGAAAATAGGTATAACCATCATCGATGTTCAGCAGAGCAACTCCCAATACCGCACAGTTGGTTGTAATCAAGGGAAGATAGACACCTAATGTACGGTGGAGCATCGGCAGATATTTTTTCAGCGAAATTTCCACCAGCTGTACCAGTGCGGCAATGACCAATATAAATACGATCGTTTGCAGGTATCCTAAATCATAGGGCTCGAGTAAATACTTATAGATGGGAAAGGTGACCGCCGTAGAAAGCAGCATGACAAAGATGACGGCGAAGCTCATTCCCGTTGCAGCATTTAATTTTTTTGAGACTCCTAGAAAAGGGCAGATTCCTAAAAACTTTGTCAGAACAAAATTATCTACCAGGATTACACTCATTAGAATAATCAGCATTTCTTTCATTTATGACAGCCTCCTTCCGGAACATGACTGCAGGATCCGGCAGCCGGGCAGCAGCCGCAGCCTATTTCCTTCTTCTTTATCGCATTCCCTTTGGAAATCTTGTTGATGAGTGCTACGAGACAGCCAAAGACGAAGAAGCCTCCGGGGGCCAGCATGAAGATCGTCATAGGATCGATAAAGGAAGAAGTCAGGGGGATCCCCATCCAGGCACCGGAGCCGAGAAGCTCACGGATGGAGCCCATAAGAAATAAGGCAAAGGTGAAGCCCAAACCCATCCCAATACCGTCAAAGGCAGCATCGATGACCGAATTCTTGCTTGCGAACATTTCTGCTCTTCCAAGAATAATGCAGTTTACGACAATTAAAGGAATAAAAATTCCTAAGGCTTTATCCAATGCAGGGGCATAAGCTTTCAGCAAAAATCCGACAATGGTTACAAAGCCGGCGATGACTACGATGTAACAAGGAATTCTAACTTTTCCCGGAATGATATTTTTTAATAATGAGATAACAATATTAGAGCAAACCAAAACCATCATGGTAGCAATCCCCATTCCAAGTCCGTTTATCGCCATCGTTGTTACTGCCAGAGTGGGACAGGTGCCGAGCAGCAGCACAAAGGCAGGATTTTCCTTAAAGACGCCGTTAGTCAATAAATCTCTTTTATTCATGATTCAGCACACCTCCTAACTTAGAATACTGATGCAATGCTTTCTCTACAGCACGATAGACGGCATCTGATGAAATGGTGGCTCCGGTGACAGCATCGATATTTGTCGCATCTTCATCACCTTTATTGGTTATTTTCGCCTGCCCCAGGTATTGGGACAGGTGCTTCTTTGTCATCGCTTTGGACCCAAGGCCGGGCGTCTCTGAATGTTCTAAGATTTTAATGCCTTGAATCTGCCCTTTCGAATCGATACCGGTCATCACCGTGATTTTGCCTCCAAAACCTTTTTCCGTAGAAGTAATAACGATACCGGATCCGTTATCCGCTGCGTAAATTTCTGAAATACCTTCCTGATAAGGTTCCGCTACCAAAGTGAAACCGTCGGAAGCTGACGGCAGAACCTCCGTCCTGGATCCATCTGCAAAGGCTTTCGCATTGGCAGTAATGATCGGCATTGTAATTTGATAAGTGCCTGTTAAGGCGAGGGTCACTGCAAGGCAGATGATCATGAGAATGATGGTAGGTGCAAAATATTCCTTACTCAATTTCATTTACTTCCACCTCCATAAAGCTTTCTTCGGGAAAGATTATCGATATGCGGTGTCACAATATTCATCAGCAGTATGGCAAAGGAGACACCCTCGGGATAGGAACCGTAAAGACGGATGATCATTGTCAGTGCCCCGCAGCCGATACCGAATACAATTTTTCCGCTTGTTGTAATGGGAGACGTTGCATAATCGGTAGCCATAAAGAAAGCGCCGATCATTGCACCACCTGCAAAAATTTGAAAAAGGGGATCCACTCCGGCAAGAAGCGAGAAAACTGTCATGGTACCTAAAAAGCTTACGGGAATCGCCGGTGTAATGATTTTTTTATAAATTAAAAATAGTCCGCCAATAAGGAGTGCGGCTGCACTGGTTTCTCCCATGGAACCTCCGATGGTACCCAAAAAAAGGTTCATATTTGAAGGAAGATCATTCAGATTGCCATGACTCATGATTGAAAGGGGTGTTGCACCGGTAACAGCATCCGCCGCTGAAAATATTCTTTGTGCTGCAGGCCATGTCGTCATCGGTGTGGTAAAGGATATCAAAAGAACGATTCGGGCGGTGATGGCAGGATTGACAAAATTTTGCCCGATGCCTCCGAATAATTGTTTTACAATTATAATTGCGACAAAACAACCGATTACAGCCTGCCAGTAAGGGTAATTTGCCGGCAGGTTGAAGGCCAGCAGCATTCCGGTAACGGCAGCGCTGAGGTCTCCCAGTGTACTTTCCTGCTTTGTTATTTTTTTATAGAAGTATTCAAAACCGATACAGGCTAAAACGCAGACAGCGGTAAGAAAGATGGCCCGTGCACCGAATACAAAAATGGATACCCCAAAGGCAGGAAGCAATGCAAAAATCACACTTGCCATTATGCGGGTTGTGTTGATGTCATCAACAAGATGCGGGGAGGATGCTACGGTTAAGTTGATATGTCTATATTTTTCCATTTTTACTTTGCGCCTCCTTTACCAAAACTTTTGCCAGCCGGTTTATCATGCTCAGCTGTTTTTTTGCAGGACAGACATAGGAACAGCAGCCGCATTCCATACAAATAGATACTTTTAGCTTTATGAGTGCATCGATATTTTCAGCTTTATACTCCCGGGCAATGGCAGTGGGCATGAGGTAGAGTGGGCATGCCCTTGTGCAGCGTCCGCAGTTGATACAGGCTGTTTCCTTTCCGATAAAGGCCTGTTCTTCATGGAAGGCTAAAATTGCGTTATTATTTTTAATCAAGGATTTTCCGTCATGATAAATGGATCTTCCCATCATCGGGCCCCCCATGATTACTTTTTTGGGAAGCCTTTTGTAACCGCCGCAGAAATTAATGATTTCATAGATTTGGGTACCGATAGGAGCAAAGATATTCTTCGGCGCAGAGACAGCGCTCCCGTCTACTGTGA
The DNA here is from genome assembly GCF_018128545.1 of Sinanaerobacter chloroacetimidivorans. GTDB lineage: Bacteria > Bacillota > Clostridia > Peptostreptococcales > Anaerovoracaceae > Sinanaerobacter > Sinanaerobacter chloroacetimidivorans. The sequence continues at coordinate 97,178 of NZ_JAGSND010000015.1, forward strand.
TACGCTTTCGGACGAGCGGCATTCCGGTTTTAAAGTATTGCCCGATAAAGGCAACTGAAGTAATGTTTGATACAATAATGCCGATGTCTGCAGGCAGTTTGCCCGGGGCCAGAACCTTTCCTGTTGTCTCATAGATCAATACACGTTCCGCCCCTTTCGGATATTTTGACAGGAGTTTGACAATGGAAATGTCTGCGGATTTTTCCGTCATGCCGGAAAGCAGTTTAATGGCTTCCGGCTTATTATCCTCGATACCGACATAACAATGCTCCAACTCCAGGTATTTCATGATAAGGCGAATTCCGTCCAAAATATCCTGAGTGTCTTCCATCATTGTCCGGTAGTCCGACGTTATGAAAGGTTCGCATTCGGCACCGTTAATCACCAGTGTTTTTACCTGCTCGAAGTTCTTTGGATTATATTTGATATGAGTCGGAAAAGCCGCCCCGCCTAAACCGACTAAGCCGCTGGCCCGAACTGCTTTTATGAAGTCTTCCCGTGTTTGCACGGTGGGTGGGGAGAGCTCAGGACAAGGAGTCTGTTTATTGTCCGTCCTGATCACAATGGTTTTATCCATAGTTCCCAGAGAGGACATAATTTCCTCGACGGATACAACGGTACCCGAAACGCTGGAATGAACAGGTGCGCTGACAGGAGCTCCGGTATCGCCTATCAGCTGGCCAACGGTTACATAATCACCGGATTCCACAAGGGGATCACAGGGAACGCCGATGTGCTGTGACATGGATATGTAAACATAATCCGGTATGGGCATCGTTTCTGTTACATGGTTCATCGTGTTTTTGCAATGGTCTACTTTGATACCTTGCAGCTGCCTTTTCAATAAAGCCATCTTTTTTATTCACCTCGCATTCTTGATAGATCCTCTTTGGAATTGTTAAAAAATAAACAATATATTATTTCGAAATAATTTCCTGTTTTAAAAATTTGAAATAAATACTATCATCCCAAAGCTTGGCATGTCAAGCAAAATTAAGATGTATACAGTGTAATGTAGAAGTATACAGTATTTTACTTTGTTTCTAATGAGAGGAGCTTGGTAGGATTTGATTGATAATTTATTAACAAAATAAATAAAAAAAAGAAAGATTGGTTATGCAAAAAGATAGAAAAAGCTTACATTTTACTGTATTAACAGGATTTTAGAATTGTTAAAAGTACGGCAAGAATAGAAAAAAGGCGTATCACCGGTAAAAGAAAATCGATGGAAGATTACTCTATTCCATCGATTTTTTTCATGATAAATAACTTTAAAATTGCGGCAATGGGGACAGCCAGAATCATTCCGATAATACCCCAATAATATCCTCCTACGGTGACGGAGACCAGAATAAACAGCGGATGCAGCCCGGTGCTTGAGCCGACTACCCGTGGATAGATGATATTGCTGTCAATCTGCTGAATGAAGATTAATACTAAAAGTGCCAGGAGTGCCTGACTGACTCCCCCTGTCAGCAAACCGATGATAGCGGCAGGAACAGCACTGAGAATCGGGCCGAAATAGGGGATTACGTTGGCAAGTCCGGCAAAACAACCTAGAAATACGGCAAAATCCAGACCGATTACTGTTAATCCGATAGATGACAATACTGCAATGATCAGTGCATCCAGAAGCTGGCCTCTCAGAAATTGGGAAACCACGGTATTGATATCGGAAAGGGTCTCCGATACCTTTGCGTGGGCTTTCATCGGAAGAAGCAGATGCAGTGTTTTTCTCCACAACCGGATAAAGAAATCCTTATCCTTTATCAGATAAATGCTGACCACAATGCCCAGTACCATATTCAAAAGACTTCCTCCGATATTGGCTATAAAAGCCAGTACGGAAGAGGTGCTGAAGTTATCTGAAATCCAGGAGATTACAGTATTGGCAACGTTCTGAAGCCTGTCTTCCAAACCTGTAGTGGGTAAATTCAATGCCCAGCCCCGAATGACGGATTCATACTTCATAAAATAAGCGACGATACTGTCTATCATGCTTTGTACGCTGGTAAAAACAAGCTGGCCAACAATTAAAACGGCAAAGGCATAGATGATTCCGCAGATAATCACAATGATAAGCAGATAGGTAATCAAAATACTGATGGTACGTTTCAAGCCTTCTCGTTTCTCCAGCTTTACAGGATCGGTAGGCATCCTGAAAAAAAACTTCGATATAATTTTATTATCAATAAATTCCACGAGTGGACTGATTAAATAAGCAAGGATCAGACCGATAATCAATGGGGAGAAAGCAGAGGTAAGACTTCGGATGACAGAAGAAACTGTTTCCAGCACTTGATCTATATTTCCAATGACAAGATAGATAATATATAGTAATGCGGCGGTAAAAACAATGTAGAGGCAAAGTCTTACATACCGCCAATCCGAAATCATTTCCTTAATTTTTGACATGCTTGCACCTTCCTTTCATAGATAGTATTATATATCAAGGCGGCAGATTTTAGCAAATTAATTTTAGGAGTGAAATATGTTTAAAATACCGGAGCTGTTGGCTCCTGCAGGCGGATATGAGCAGCTGAGAGCAGCCGTAGAAAACGGTGCTGATGCCGTATATATGGGCGGCAAGCTTTTCAATGCGCGAATGAATGCAAAGAATTTTGACGAGGAGGAGCTCATCAAAGCAGTGGAATATGCCCATATGCGCGGGGTAAAACTGTATATGACGATGAACACGCTGATTCGTGACAGTAACTTCAGGAAGCCTTGGAATATGCCGCATCTCTTTATCAATCCGGTGTGGATGCATTAATCATTCAGGATTTAGGTTTTGCAGATTTATTAAAAAGATACCTCCCGAATATGGAATTGCATCTTTCCACCCAGGGCACAATTTATAATATGGAAGGAGTCAAAGCAGCAAAAAAATTAAATTTTTCCAGAGCAGTGCTGGCCAGAGAAATGAATCTGGATGAAATAAAATCCATCGTAGATGAAAATATTATGGAGGTTGAAGTTTTCATACACGGAGCCCTTTGTATCTGCTACTCCGGCCAGTGCCAAATGAGCATGGAGATTGGCGGCCGAAGCGGAAACCGAGGCGTTTGCGCCCAGCCTTGCCGTCTTCCCTATGATATTTATGGCATGACGAATTCCGGAAAAGAACCCAGATTGCTTTCCATGAAAAATTTTGCCTTGAGTCCGAAAGATCTTTGCACGCTCGATTAAGAAGAAAAGCCCTGGAAGAATTGGAGCTGCTGCGAAAGAATTCCAAAGAGATAAAAGGTGTTTACATCCCTAAACTGGAATTCCCAAAGAAGCTTTGGCAAGACTCTATGTCCCCTATGAATACATGCTGAACGGATATCGAAATGATGCCGTCAGCTGCGTTCCGGTGATTCCTAATGTCACAAAAGGGTGGCATGATCAGAATATCAGAAGTCATTTTGAACAAATTGCCGAGCTGGCAAAAAGATCGGGCATCATGATCGGTAATCTGGGTTGGATTGAGCCCTTTGCAAAAGCAGGAATTCCCGTCTACGGCGATTATGGGTTGAATTTATACAACAGCATGGATTTTTTTGTTGCCAGGGAGCTGGGCATAAAGGAAGCCGTTATCAGCCATGAGGCTGTTACTGAAGATATTATCAAAATGAATTTTTATGAAGTGATTCCTGAAGTTGTGATTGCGGGCAGAATTCCGTTGATGGTCAGTGAACACTCCTTCGCCGAGGATTTGGAATTGGACAAAAGGGAAAAAGGAAATTACAAATTCTATTTAAAAGACAGAAAAGGTGAAGCCTATCCCTTTTATTGGGATGATAAAAGCGGTAAAAGCACAATCTTTAGTTACAGGCTCCGCAATAACTGGGAGGATGCAGAAATTTTTAAATCGTATGGTCTTAAAAGCTTTAGAATATACGGTGAGTAAACGATTGTGTTCGTAAATAATATCAGCATAATCCGCCTTCGGGCGAATTATATTGTATTTTTGTTAGAACTTAAGTAAAAATCAATTGACTCATGGGGAAAAAGGCAGTAAAGTATATTATAAATGTAATTGTATAAAATCTTGGTTATCATAGATTTTTAAGGAGGTTTGGTTGATGACAAAAAGAAAAATGAAAACAATGGATGGAAACACCGCTGCGGCACATGTATCCTATGCATTTACAGATGTAGCAGCAATTTA
>NZ_JAGSND010000016.1 GCF_018128545.1 Sinanaerobacter chloroacetimidivorans
AGTTTTCATGAAGAAGCGGCCTATTAAGCGGCTTTCTCGTCTGACTTCGGGATAATTATTTCTTCGGTATTATCCTGGTTATCCCGATATCGGGATAATCAAGATCTTAGCGTAGCCGGCAAACGTGCCGGACTTCAGGGTGAACGATCTGGGCTGTTCATGGAGCAAATCCGCATTGTGAAGGAGATGAGAGCCTATGACAAAGCAAACGGAAGGACAGCTGACGCTGTTCGACCTCGATATATGGTCTGGGAAAATGTACCCGGAGCTTTCTCCAGCGCAGACGGAGAGGACTTCCGGGCGGTACTGGAAGAAACCTGCCGAATTGCTGACAGTACCGTATCTGTACCTCGACCTACGGGAGGGGTATGGCAATCTGCTGGGGCCATATTGGGACCTCAATTCTCCGTTGCTTGGAGAATATACGATGCTCAATACTGGTCCGTCCCACAAAGGCGCAAGCGTATCTTCCTTGTCGCAGATTTTGGAGGCCGCACCGCACCCCAAATACTATTTGAGCAAGACCGCCTGTTTGGGGATTCTGCGCCGGGCGAAGAAACGCGGCAAGGAGCTGCCTTCTGTTCTGAAACAGGCGCTGGAGATCCAGGCGGAAATCCAGCCAATTCCGGAGGAACAAGCGGAGAATCCCTGACCCCGTGGGATGTGCAGAGCCGCAGGATTTATGAGGAGGATGGCGTTTGGCCCTCCCTGTATGGAGGGGAAGGCGGCGGTCATGGGTATGTATCGGCAGAAAAAAACAAGCAAATCACCATCCCCATCAACACACAGATTGCCATGCGGCACAAGCGGATGGGCGAAGGCACCGGGCTGGGCATCGGAGAGAACGGCGACCCGGCCTTTACTTTACAGGCGGCGCATTCCCATGCTGTGTTCAGTACGCAGGTAGAAAGCAACACATCCGTTGCCTTTGCGTGCAATCAGCGGGATGAGGTGCGCGATCTTAATAATGTTGCTGGAGCGATACAAGCCCAGCCCGGTATGAAGCAACAGACCTTTATAGTGGATTCCGCAGATATTACTACATTTCATATCAATCAGCGGGATGAAATAATTGATTTACATGGAATTTCGGGTGCGCTGTTAGCAACTTGCAATATGCAGATGCAAACATTTGTATCTGAGTCTGTTCTTTGCCTGAACGATCAGGGCGGAAGTGTAATGGACGTAAGTCACAATGTTACTGGAACACTTCGGGCACGAATGGATGGCCACCCTCCACTAGTTTTGGGCAACGATCCAGAATTGTTTGAAAATCATGGTATTGACTCGCGCTATACCGGCCCACATGAAGTAGCCCCAACCATGTCTGCCAGATACGGTACCGGCGGCAATAACGTGCCGCTCATTTCCCAGCCGTCTGTGTTTCTTGCGGATTCCGGGGAAGAATCGTCACCTGCCGAAACGTACTGCATTGCCGGCAATATCATTGACAGGCAGGATCACAACGGCGGCAACGGTATGGGGTTTCAGCCGGACATCAGCTACACCTTGAACACCGCGGATCGGCATTGCGTATTTTCCCAGCAGCGGAGCGATGAGTATGCTTCCAATAACGTGGTCAGCACCCAGAGTGCAAGACAGTATAAAGACGCCACCGACCTTGTGTGTGAAACGGATGTTGCTGGTCTGGATTGCCGCAATGGGACGGAAAACGGAAACTTAAGCGGAACACTCCAATCCAAGACGGATGGAGGATATTCCCTCAATAATGTGCATCCTGTCCGCATCGGCAAGCTGATCAGGCGATTGACGCCGCTGGAATGCGAGCGTCTCCAGGGCTTCCCCGATTACTGGACGGACATCCCCGGCGCTTCAGACAGCGCAAGATACAAAGCCCTCGGCAACAGCGTTGCGATCCCCTGTGTTGAGCATGTACTTCGGGGGATCGCTTATTTTTTACGAAAATTTAAACAAGAATGGGAGGAATCCGAATGTATACCTACATCTACCCCGACAACCTGAAATCCAAGGCAGTGCTATGGCTGTGGCAGCTGCGCGACATCGGTATCATCGGCGTTGGCCTTTTGCTTTCTGTGTTTGCGATAGCGCAGCTTAAGTTTCTGCCGCCCATCGTCATCACAGCCCTCTATGCTTTTTTGACCATCCGTTTTGACGATACCAGCATCCTTGATTTTATCCGATACGCCTGCGCCTTTTTCCTTACAAAGCAGCAGACCTATGAATGGGGGTACAGCGAACAATGAGCAAAGCAGAAAAGAAAAATGTGAAACAAAAGCAGTATACCCGCCAGCTTATTAATACCAAGGCGGTCACCGACCATAGTCTGGAAACCTTCCGCGGCGATGAACTGGTGTATTTCATCATCAAGCCTACGAACATTTCCGTTTTATCCGAGGCCAGCATATCGGCTCGGATCTACGCCTTGATGACCGTCCTTAAAGGTGTGGCGGAGCTGGAATTCCTGTGTTCGAACAGCCGGGAAAACTTCGAGGATAACAAAGAGTTTCTTAAAAGCCGCATGGAACAGGAGAACAATCCGGCTGTTCACAGGCTGTTGGAGCATGACCAGACCCACCTTGACCGGATACAGGTACAGATGGCGACGGCACGAGAATTCCTTGTAGTCATACGGCTCCGAAACGAGAAAGAGAACGAAGCGCTTTCCTATTTAAGCCGCATTGAAAAGACACTTCGGGATCAAGGTTTTTCCACAAAGCGCGCCGACAAGGAGGATATCAGGCGTCTGCTGGCGATTTATTTCGAGCAGAACGTCACCACGGAGAAATTTGAGGACTTTGACGGAGAGCGCTGGATGATCCTGAATGAGTGAGTACAGCTCATCCAGACACCTAAAGTGTTCTAAAAAGCCCCAGCCTTTCAGCAGAACGAAACAGGCCGGGCTGCCTTCATCATATAAAAAAAGGAAGTGACCCCTATGGCATATAAGAATAAAGCACAGCGGGCATCTCAAACAGAGGATGTCCGTATTCAGGAATTTTTGGACATGATTGCCCCGTCCGCGATCAAATTTTTTACGGACTATTTCATTTGCGGAAATACATTCCGGTCCGTTTGGGCGCTCCGTGAGTACCCTACCGCTACGGAGGAACAGGCCATCCTCCGGCACCTTGGTGAAAAAGACAGTGTCACCCTCCACATCTACACCCGGCATGTGTCCCCTGTTGAAGAACGCAAAATCATATCAAATGCTGCCAACAAAAACCGTATGCAAAGAAGCAGTACTCAGGATCTGCAGCAAACCGTCACGGCAGAATCGAATCTCCAGGATGTGACCGCTATCGTTGCACAGATGCACCGGAGCAAAGAGCCTCTCCTCCACGCGGCGGTATATATTGAACTGTCCGCTCATGACCTTAACCAGCTGGGGCTCTTGCAGACGGAAGTGCTGACTGAGCTGGTGCGAAGCAAGCTAAATGTTGACCGGCTTCTGCTCCGCCAGCAGCAGGGCTTTTTATCGGTCATGCCAAGTGGCTGGAATGTGTTTTCCGACCAGTTTGAACGGGTGCTGCCCGCCAGCTCCGTTGCCAATCTGTATCCTTTTAACTACAGCGGCAAAACCGATCCCAACGGTTTTTATCTGGGCAGGGATAAATTCGGCAGCAACATCTTAGTAGATTTTAATCGACGTGCCGATGACAAGACCAATGCCAATATTTTGATTTTAGGCAACTCCGGCCAGGGCAAGAGCTACTTATTGAAACTCATCCTTACCAATCTGCGGGAATCCGGCATGAATATCATCTGCCTTGATCCGGAAATGGAGTTTGAGGATCTCACCAATAATCTGGGTGGATGCTTCATCGATCTGATGACGGGCGAATACATCATCAATGTGCTGGAACCCAAGACATGGGATGAAAACGGCAGCCCGGAGGACAAGGATGCACCTCAGACCTTCCGTATCTGCAGCAAGCTTAGCCAGCACATTTCCTTTCTCAAGGATTTTTTTAGAACCTACAAGGATTTTACCGACCGTGAGATTGACACCATCGAGATCATGCTGGGTAAGCTCTACGAAAAATGGGGAATTACCGATCATAGTAATTTTGACCGTTTAAAACCAGAAGATTATCCCATCCTGTCCGACCTGTATGAGCTGATTGAGTCGGAGTACAAAGAATTTGATGAAAGCCGCCGCCAGCTCTATACCGCAGATACCCTGCGGGAAATCTGCCTTGGGCTCCATTCCCTGTGCAAGGGCGCGGAGTCTAAATTCTTTAACGGGCACACCAATATAAAAAACAGTGAGTTCGTGACCTTCGGCGTCAAGGGGCTTCTGCAGACCAGTAAAAATCTGCGCAATGCCCTTCTGTTCAACGTGCTGTCGTATATGAGCAATGAGCTACTCACCACCGGCAATACTGCCGCCAGCATTGATGAATTCTATCTGTTCCTTTCCAACCTGACCGCCGTCGAATATGTCCGTAATTTTATGAAGCGTGTAAGGAAAAAGGACTCGGCAGTAATTCTTTCAAGTCAGAATTTGGAGGATTTCAATCTGGAGGGCATCCGGGAGTACACCAAGCCGCTGTTCTCTATTCCGGCGCACGCATTTCTGTTCAATGCCGGCAATATCGACAAGCGGTTCTATATGGATACCCTGCAGTTGGAGGAATCGGAATACAATCTGATCCGGTATCCGCAGCGGGGCACCTGCCTCTATAAATGCGGCAACGAACGATACAACCTCATGGTTCAGGCCCCGGAATATAAAGCGGCGCTGTTTGGAAAGGCAGGTGGCAGGTAATGGGCAGGCTGGAAGAATTCAAGGAAAATAAGCAGTATATCCTCGAAGATGCCCTCGGCAGCATTACGCCGGCTGACAACCGGGAAGCTGATATTTACAGCTTTATGCGTTCCTATCTGAACGATGAGCTGGGTGGTGTGGACAAGGCGGAGCTGTTAGAGGAACTGGCAAAGTGTATTACTGGCCAACCTTATGACCGGCCTGAAGCCTGGGAACCCTTTTACTCCCAAAAGGAAATTGATGAGCTGGCTGCTGTCATGGACCGATTTATTGACGGCTTGACCGAGGGCTGCGCAGAAGGACATCTGCCTCCGGCTAAAGCCCTCGCTGACAAAGCGTGGTCTGAAATCAGTATGCTGGATGAGAAAACAGGCAATCACCTTCTGGATTCCTGGCGGCGGGATGAAATCTACAACTGGATGAGTGAGGCTTGCGAAGCTTCCATTCAGGAGGCACTGGAGATCAAAAACAGCATGGGCGGAATGCAGATGTTGTAGCGAGGGGGTGAAACAAGCATGGACATGAAAGAGCAGCGCTTCGGGGTTGAAGTTGAAATGACCGGTATAACGAGGAAAGAGGCCGCTGAAATAGCTGCATCCCATTTCGGAACAGTTTCCCATTATGACGGTACTTTTTACGCAACATATTCCGCGCTGGATGAACAGAACCGCAAGTGGAAATTTACCTACGACAGCAGTATCACTGCCCAGCGGAAGGTTGGAAGAACGATAACCGAGGCCTCGGATGAGTATAAAACAGAGATGGTCACCCCCATTTGCCGGTATGAGGACATAGAAACCATTCAGGAGCTGGTAAGAAAGCTCCGTGCGGCAGGCGCAATTGTAAATAATAAGTGCGGCATCCACATCCATATTGACGCTTCTCCGTATAACGCGGGTACACTTAGAAACATCACCAACATCATGGCTTCCAAGGAGGATCTGATTTACAAGGCCATGCAGGTGGAGGTAGCAAGAGAGCGGCAGTATTGCAGGAAGGTGGAGCAGAGTTTTCTCGACGAGATCAACCGGAAAAAGCCCCACACGCTGGACGAGGTAAGCCGCATCTGGTACAACGGCCGCGACGGTCGCTCTGAGCACTACCACGACAGCCGGTACCACTGTTTAAACCTTCACTCGGTTTTCCAGAAAGGTACCATTGAATTCAGGCTGTTTAACAGCACTACTCACGCCGGCAAGATCAAGGCATACATTCAGCTCTGCCTTGCGATCTCCGCACAGGCCCTCAACCAACGATGTGCCAGCCGTCAAAAGACAAAGAGTTCGAATGAAAAATACACCTTCCGCACATGGCTCCTGCGGCTGGGGCTCATCGGTGATGAATACAAAACCGCCCGGCTTCACCTGCTGGAGCATCTGGACGGCTGTATTGCGTGGAAGGACCCAGCGCAGGCACTCCAGCAAAAGGAACGATTAAGACAGAAAAAAGAAAAAGAGCTGGCCGAAGCGGCACAAGCAGCATCGCAACAGCAGGAGCAAACAATTGAAAACGAACAGGAACAGACCGGGGCTGAAGAAGAAAGCCCCGGTCTTTCTATGAGCATGTAAATACTCATGAACCATTCTGGACAAGGAGGAATGAAAAATGAAATCAGAAATGCTGTACATTGCCTACGGCAGCAACCTAAACCTGCCGCAGATGGCGTTCCGCTGCCCTACCGCCAAGGTGGTCGGCGCCAGCGAAATAAAGGATTACGGGCTGCTGTTCTGCGGCAGCCGGAGAAACTCTGTCGCAACGGTGGAGCCGCTTAAGGGTTCCACCGTCCCTGTTCTTCTGTGGACGTTAAAGGAAAGGGATCTGCAGGCTCTCGACCGCTATGAAGGATATCCCCATCTTTACCGCAAGGAGATCCTCGATGTGGAGCTGAAAGGCAGGACGGTTCCCGCCATGGTCTATATCATGAATGAGGGCCATCCCTACGGTTCCCCCTCGGATTACTACCTAAATGTCATTATGGAGGGTTATAAAACCGCAGGCTTTGATACCGAAATTCTGGAACAGGCCGTGGAGAGATCCGTCCAGCTGGCACAGGAACAGCAGGAGCAGGAACCGGAGCAGGGCAATCTGTTCGGCCAGAAATGGTGGTGATGATGCATGGCAGATCCCGCAACCATCGCTCTGGCGGTCAAAGCCGCTGTTGCCGCCGCCACCGACAAGCGAACCTGGAAGGCCCTCGGCGTTATCATCGCTGCCATTTTAACACCTTTTATCCTCATCATTGTGATGATTACCAGCCTTCTCTCCGGCACTACTGACCACAACAACATGGCTGTTCAGCTTTCCTTTCACGGCGGCGTGATCTCCGGGCAGGTACCAGAAGATTACCGCCAGTACATTGAGGATATGCGGTCCGGCTTTACGGAATTGGACGCTGCCATCGCGGACATCACGCCCATGATTGAGGACGGAAGCCTTGACCCCACACAGGTCAAGGCCGTTTTTTATTCTCTGTATTTCGGCGTCGAATCTCTGCGTGGCATGGATTACCGGGGGATTGCCGATTGCTTCGTCCGCTATGAGAAACGCACCCGCACCGTGACGGATGCAGACGGTAATGAAACCGAAGAAACGTATACCGTGGCTGTTCCGATTGACTCCCTGCCTGAAATCTATGCAAATCTTGAAAGTACCCTTGGCCGGGAGATTACCTATGAGAATAAGGCCAACGCCTCAGAAATCTACTATAGGGCGCTGTATGGAACAGGAGCGCCGGGAGAAGGCGATAGTTTTGACCAGTGGTCGGATTGGACACCGGAGCAGCTGGCGGATCTGTTCTACGACCTGCCGGTGGGCGAAACAGGCTCTGAGGCTGTTCAGATTGCCCTGGACCGTCTGGGAGATCCGTATTCCCAGGAGCTTCGAGGTTCTGGCGATTACACCGATTGCAGCTATCTGGTGCAATCGGTGTACCGCCAGCTGGGAGTCAAGCTCCCCGGCACCGCCGCTGCGCAGGGCAAATATTGCGTGGATAACGGCCTGACCATCTCCAAATCAGACCTGGCTCCGGGGGATCTCGTGTTCTGGAGCCACAAGGTAAACGGACGATATCTCAATATTACGCATGTGGGGATTTACGCCGGGGACGGTATGGTGGTGGACGCATCATCCTCCCGTGGCAAGGTAGTATACCGTAGCCTGTTCGATGCGGATAAACAGGTTCTGTACGCAAGGCCATATGCCGAAGCGTCTAAAACAGCATCCGCAAGTGGATTTGTCTCTCCGCTTGGGAGCGGTTGGCGGTCCATGGTAACTTCGGAATTCGGCGGCAGAACTGACCCCGTCACAGGAGAATGGGCCGGACATGACGGTATTGACCTTGGCGCTGCTAAGGGCACGGCAATCCGGGCAGCTAAAGACGGCACAGTGGAAACCGTGAGCTATGGAACTACAGGATATGGTTATCACCTGACCATCGATAACGGCGGCGGGCTGGTCACGCTATATGGTCATTGTTCAGAGATTCTGGTCAGCGAGGGGCAGACCGTAAAGGCCGGAGATGTCATCGCAAGGGTGGGTTCCACCGGAAAGAGCACCGGAAACCACCTGCACTTTGAGGTGAGAGTAAACGGTACAGCAAAAAATCCAAGAAACTATCTGCCATAGGCAGGAAAAGGAAGGAGAACAATATGCTGAATTTACAGGCAGTCTTTGAAAGAAAGACCAATGAATTCCCCGTAAGGGACTGTGTGATTGAAAAAATTGTGGAATTGTCGGAAGAAGAATACCGGCAGTTCAAAAACAATCTGCTCCGGGATACCGGCTTTATTGCAGAGAGTGCGGACTTCATGCTGATGGATGGAAACGGCCTGAATCATTGTTTACTGGTGTTGGAAAAAAATAATTCCGAGGGTGTTCTTATTCAGAGTGAAGGATATGACTATGCCAGGTATGCCAGCCTCCTGCCGGGGGCAAGAGATTTTATCACGGTTCGGTTGGGTAAGCTCGCAGACCAGATCATCAGGGATGGTACACAGAATACCTCCAATGGCACATGGGCTGTTTATTTTGATGAGATCAAAGAGCAGTACGATGCCACCCTTAACTTTGACAACGGTATCGGTGCTATGCTGCTTTCCATCATGGAAGCAAGACCGGAGATGGCGGAAGTGGAACCGATGGAGGATGGCTATGACATGACCTTCTATCTCGATTACTGTCCGAATCTCGACGAGAAAGAAAAGCTCTCCTCCGGAATTCCCGACGATGTGTTTCGCTTAAAAGATTTAATCAGGGTACCTATTGAGGATTTCCACCTTGTTCATCATGAGGTGGACATGGAGCCGGCCACCATCGTATACCTGGCTTCCGACACCCTAACCGATGCCGGAAAACAGGAATGGGGCGATGTTTTGAATACACAGGTGGTGCGTGTGTTTCATGGTATTTATGGTATTCAGGCGGAATGCGCAGGAGTAGATCCCCAGCGTCTCGCTGATTTTTCTCTGATGTTGGCTGGGGATTGCCCCAATGAAGATTATGAAACCTGGGTTAGACCGGAGCCGGATGAACCCGGTATGACCCTGAAATTATAAGGAGGAAAAAATATGAGTACGACTGAATTAAAAGTCCTTTTCCCTTCGGAGCGGCTGGATGCCCTCCGTTTTTTCATGGAGAAAAAGGAACAGACCATTGAGCAGGAGTTGAAGGATTACCTCGACAAGACCTATGAGAAGGTAGTTCCCACTCAAGTAAGAGAGTACGTGGAGAGCCGCATGGAACAGACTCCTGCACAGGAGCAGGCATCGGAGGCTGAACAGACTCCTGCCTCCAGAGAACGTCCAGCGCGTCAGACCCGCCGTCAGCGGGAGCAGGCTGCGCCTGAAATACCTCCTTCTCCGGAAGCGCAGACCGAAGCAGAAGGCCCCGGCGAAGAAGAAACTCCGGGCATGACTATGAGCATGTAAATCGCAGAAAAGAAAAAGGAGGTGCTGAAAATGATTCGACTTGGTATAGATAACGGAAATTACAACACCAAATCCTCGGAGGGGATGCTTTATGCCTCCGGCTATGCGGCAAGCGACAAGGAATTCATCACGCCGGAGATGCAGCTCTTTTTTGAGGGCAGATATTATGCCATCGGGGAACGCCGTATGCGCTTCCAACAGGATAAGACCAGGGAGCCGGACGCTTTTCTTTTGACACTGCCGGCTATCGCGGATGCCATGAAAAAAGCAGGAACCACCAACGCGGAAATCGTCCTTGGCGTGGGACTGCCCATTGACAGTTACGGTATGCAGAAGGAAGCATTCCGTAGGTATTTCCTGCGTGACAATATCTCGTTTCGGTTCGAGGGAACATTCTACCGCTGCCATATTGAAGAGTGCAAGGTGTTCGCCCAGGGGCATGCGGCGCTGTGCCGCTATTACCCGCAGCTGAAGGATTACCGGAGCATCACTCTGGTGGACATCGGCGGCTATACGGTGGATATCCTCACGCTCCATGACTTCCGTCTGGACAGGTCGAGCTGTGCCAGCCTGCGCATGGGTACCATCACCCTGTACAGCCGGATTCAGGATACGCTCCAGCGCAGTGACATCCTCCTGTCGGATGAACTCATCACCGATGCCATCCGCGGGGAGATCCAACATGCCGACAGCAAATTGATTGAAACTGTGGTGGAGCAGGCTGTGGCAGTTTACTGCAAGGAACTGTTCAACGCCCTGCGGGAGCGCGGACTGGATCTGAGGCTCCCCACGGTGTTCGCGGGCGGCGGCGCTGAACTGCTTGAACCCATGTTGCACGGGAGCGGCCTGAATACGGTGGCGGTGCTGAACCGGTTCGCCAACGCAGATGGCTACAAGCTCCTGATGGGGTGAGCCTATGGCCGAGCGAAAACGATATTATCTTTCCTTCGATATGGACAGCCCAAGGCATCGGGAAGCGGAAGCGCTGTTTGCGCAGCAGGCCAGCCGGCAGCGCACCGAGTATGTGGTCAACAGTATCCTGACGGCACATCAGACGGAGAACCTGGAACAGATCGTCCGGCAGGCAGTCCGGGATGAACTGCAAAGTGCCAAGTTGCCATCGCCAACCACGCTGCCGGGGAAAACGGATACCGGTGTTCAGTTGTCCGATCTTCCCGGCAGCCTGATCCATGCGCTGGAGGAATTGTAACCATGTTGGCTCACTTTCCTGCCGTCGCTATGACGGAGGGTCGGAAAATGCACCAACATGGCTCACTTTCCTCTGAGAAAAGCAGAAAGGAGTGAACCTATCTTGAAAATGTCAACCATTCAAATTCAGTATGATACCGGGAAGTTGTGCGCTCTCCGGCAATGCATGCCCGATGAAACAGCGCTAGAGGCCGGACTGGAGGCTTCCCTCAAAGCTTTGTATGAAAAACATGTTCCAGCCGAAGTACGAGAATATATCGACAGCCAGAAAGGAGGCGATGCTTCATGAAAGAACCGATTACGCTGGAACAGTTTGTGCAGGAACATCCTCACGACATGATCCAGATAATGTCACCCGGCGGTTATGTTACTATCTCACCCAATCTACCATTGACCGAATTATCCGCTCATGCGGGTGTGCGGGGTACGGAAATTCCAATCCCCTGGGAGGAATTGAAGGACCAGATTGTCGAAAACTGCAATTACAATGAGATCGATGGGAACTGGTATCTGCTTACAGGCGAGCCCTCTCAGGACTACCCTGTTCAGGCTCCTGAAATGCACCTGTGAAGCAAAGAAAAAGGTTGCTAAGAAAGTCGGCATACGATTGTATTTTTATCTCTGTTGTTCGCGCTGTGGGTACTAACAAATAATCCTGCAAAGTGAGCAGTTTATGGCAGAATACCTGGGACTGGAGGAATAAGGTGCCGACTCCAACCGGCCCGCCGCGAAAAGACTGGCATAACCGGCCACATGACACTGTCAACCCGGAGATATCCGGGCTTATTTTAGTTGCCGCAATGACAGCCAGCTGTTGCCGCCCGTGTGCCCCTGTGTCGGCTTTTGACGGCAGGAGTGGCACCGTAACACCTGAAGACGGGCAATGCGCCGTGTAAGGGCTTTGTGAAGGAGCTTGGGAAAAGAGAAAAAGCGCCCTTCGCAGAAACCTAAAACCCTACCGAAAGAGGGCTGAACCATGGGGTCGAAAACGATGCGGGTTAAAGGAGCGGGGTCGTAAACGCCCCACTCCGGCTCACATCTCCCCGCAATGCGGGGAGAAAAGCGGTTTTTCACCGGGGTCGTAAAAACACCCAAGGAGTTGTTTCCGGAGTTGTAAGGAAAACAGAATACCGATAAAAGCGGGAAATAAAGGCTTTTCATAGGGGTTGCGACAGGTGTTGCACCTCTTTTTTGATAGAAAAGGAGGTTTGCTATGTCAGAAGAAGAAAAAATCAAAAAAAAGTTCCCTTTGTGGATGTATCCGGAAACCAGACAGCTGGTGGCAGACTGGTACAAAAGGGATAACTGCCAAAGCCAGAGTGAATTCATTGAAAAGGCAATTAAATTCTACTGCGGCTATATCTCAGCAGAGGAAGGCGTCCGGTTCCTCCCTGCAGCCATTACTTCGGCCATGACAGGCATGGTGGATGGTCTGGAAAACCGTATGGCACGACTTACCTTCAAGTTGGCGGTGGAGATGAGCATGATGATGAACATCCTCGCCGTCAATGCAGATTACGATGAAAACACGCTGCGCAAGCTCCGCGGCAAATGTGTGGAGGACGTGAAACGGTCAGTGGGTTCCGTGACCTTTGAGGATGTTGTGAGCTTCCAGAAGCCGGAAAGGCGTGACTGATCATGCCACGAATTATCTTTAAATGCCGCTACTTAAAAAATGCGGCGGCCCACGCGGAAAATCTGGTAACCTATGTTGCCACACGGGATGGTGTAGAGAAGCTTCCGGAGCGGATGCGAAACCGTCATGCCACAAATAAGCAAAAGCTGCTGGTATCGGATATTTTGGAGCAGTTTCCGGATTCCACCGGACTTTTTGAGTATGAGGATTATCTGGCGAAGCCTACCATGGAAAACGCCTCGGAATTTATCTCCGCTGCCCTGGATCAGAATCTTGACCAGCTGGCACACAAGGAAGTCTATGTCAACTATATCGCTACCCGCCCTCATGCTGAACGACTGGATACCCATGGCCTGTTCTCTGATGAGGATATTCCGCTGGTATTGTCACAGACGGCGCAGGAGGTGGCGGCACATACCGGAAACATCTGGACACCTATCATATCGTTGCGGAGGGAAGATGCCACCCGGCTGGGGTACGACAATGCTGCCGCATGGATGGCACTGCTGCGCAAGCAGCGGAATGTCTTTGCCCAACAGATGAAAATCGAACCGGAGAACCTGCGGTGGTATGCTGCCTATCACGATGAGGGTCATCACCCTCACTGCCATATGATCGTGTATTCGGTCGATCCCCGTGAGGGCTTTGTAACGAAGCCGGGCATTGAAGCCATGCGCAGCAGTCTGGCGCGGGAAATCTTTCAGCAGGATCTGCTCCAGATTTATGCAGAGCAGACAGAGCGTAGAAATGCACTGACATCGCAGAGCCGGGATGCCCTGCAGGTACTTCTGGTACAAATGCAGACCGGTGCCTGTGACAATCCCGTGCTGGAGGAACTACTTTCTCAGCTGGCAGAACGGCTTCGGCACACCACTGGTAAAAAGCAGTATGGCTATCTAAAAGCACCGGTTAAGGAACTGGTGAACCGGATCGTGGATGAACTGGCGAAGGAAGAACGTGTGGCAGCGGCTTACGCCCAATGGTACGAGCTTCGCAATGAGGTACTGCGTACTTACAGAGATGAGCTTCCGCCACCACTCCCTCTTTCTCAGCAAAAGGAATTTAAACAGATAAAGAATATGGTAATTGCGGAAGCAGTCCGGCTGGGCAATCAGGAGTTCACCTTTGAGGGGGATGATCAGGCGGAACCGCCTCTGGAGTATGAACCTATCATGGAGGAAACGTTCATTCCGGAGGATCTGGAAGTGATGCCAGATGCGGAGCCTGACGAGGAATTGACTGAGGAAGCAGAAGACTATCGATCCGAGCCTGACAACGATCATGACTTCGAATCGCCCAACGTACATTCCGGCAGTACGGATACAGTATCATCCAGCGGGAAGCCACATATCGCATGGAACAGCCGCTATAAGCAGGCCCGAGCATTCCTATACGGCAGTGATCTTTTAGAGCCGGACTTTGAACAGGCTCTTGCCCTGTTCCTGCTGGAAGCGGAGGATGGCAATGCCCTTGCCATGCATGATCTGGGAAGAATGTACGCAGACGGTCTGGGTGTAGAGATGGATGCAGACGTTGCCTTTGTCTGGTACGGAAAGGCCCTTGCCGTTTTTATGGCAATTGAAGCCAAGAAGGAACATCGCTATGTAGAATACCGTATCGGTAAGCTGTATGCAGCAGGGCTTGGCACGGAGAAGGACTATTTAGAAGCGGCAGACTGGTTTCAGCAAGCGGCTTCCAAGCGCCATAAATATGCCCAATACTCTCTTGGCGGTTTGTATTTCTGGGGCCAGGGCGTGGAGCAGGATTTTCAGACGGCATTCAGCCTGTACAAACGTTCGGCCGCTCAGGGAATGCCTTATGCAGATTATGAGCTGGCAAAGATGTACCGGGACGGAGTTGGAACAGCACGGAATGCTGGCGAAGCAGAGCTGCACTTTGAGGCCGCTTTCCATGGTTTTCAGCAAATGGAACGGCAAAGCCGTGATGACAAGCTGCAATACCACCTTGGACAGATGCTTTACACCGGCACCGGAACAGAAAAAGATGTGGACGAGGCTCTTCGCTATTTTGAAAAGTCTGCCCGGCTGGGGAATGTCCACGCACAATATATGCTGGGAAAAATTTATCTGGATGCGGACAGCGGGCATTTTAATGCGGAGAAAGCCATCCTATGGCTCACAAAATCAGCGGATAACGGCAATGCGCTGGCACAGTATGCTCTCGGAAAACTTTTCCGGGACGGAAATCATGTGGAAAAGGATATATCAAAAGCAATTGCGCTTTTTACACTGGCAGCAGAGCAGGATAATTCCTACGCTGCCTATGCTCTGGGAAAGCTCTATCTGCAGGGAGATGACATACCCAAGGTTATGGATGCCGCATTAAAGTGGCTGACAAAATCTGCTGACCTTGGCAACCAATTTGCGCAATATGTTCTTGGCAAACTGTACCTGACTGGTGAGGATGTGCCAAAGAACATTTCCAAGGCGCTGGAGCTGTTTCATAAATCAGCGGAGCAAGGCAACCAATTTGCACAGTACCAGCTCGGTAAGCTGTACCTGAAAGGAGAGGATGTTCCAAAAAACATTGGAGATGCCATTCGTTGGCTTACAGCCGCCGCAGAGCAGGAAAATCAATATGCGCAGTACCAGCTTGGAAAGCTGTATCTGCTTGGCGAAGATGTTACTAAGAATATAGAAGTTGCTATACGCTGGCTGACCGCTTCGGCGGAGCAGGGTAACCAGTTTGCGCAATATACCCTCGGTAAACTTTATCTGCTGGGACGGGATATCCCTCGTGACCGGGAGGCCGCTGTGAGGTGGCTCACCCTTTCTGCGGAACAGGGCAATCTATATGCACAGTTTTTTCTTGACCATCTGGACTCGTTCAGGGACCCTTCCTTATTTCTGGCTGTCACCCGGCTCTTACATCATGCCAGCCGGATATTTCAGGAGGAAGCCAGAAGACTGCCAGGTGCTCCCGGTATGCACACAGATAGCAAACTGAGCAGAAGACTCCGGCAGAAAAAGATTGCCCAGGGCCATGCACCGGACGATCACGAACAAAAATTCACAACCTACTAAATGTGAAGGAGGTTTCCATGCGAAAACAATCTCATGGGCAGACGAAACAGCTGCCCTCCATACAGCAAAAACAATTGTATCCCAAGCCGTCCGTTCATCAACGGGCGGCGTTTTTTTGTGTCCGCCACGGGCACATGCGCTGCGGGAAACGCAAGCGATAAAGGAGGTGCTTCGGTATGGCATATGTGTATTTTACTGATGAACAAAAGCAGCGGGCCAACGCAGTGGATCTGGTGGACTTCCTCCAGAGGCAAGGAGAGCAGCTGGTTCGTTCCGGTCGGGAATATCGCTGGAAGCGGTATGACAGTGTTACTGTGCGTGGCAACGAATGGTTCCGTCATTCCCGCAAGGAGGGTGGCCGTGCCATTGACTTTGTTCAGCAATTCTACGATATGAGCTTCCCGGATGCAGTCTCCTTTCTGCTCGGCGGGGAATCCGGTGTGGAATGGAACCAGACAGAGAAGAGCGCCCCTCCGCCTCGTAAGGAATTTTCACTACCGGAGGAAAATCCGGACATGCGCCGTGTTTTCGCCTATCTCATCAAGCAGCGCTTCATAGATCGGGACGTACTGTCCCATTTTGCACACAAAAAGCTCATCTATGAGGATAAGCAGTATCATAACGCTGTGTTTGTAGGGCTGGATGAAAATGCAGTTGCCAGGCACGCCCATAAACGAGGTACTTTTACTCAGGGTGAGCCTTACAAGGGAAATGTGGAGGGAAGTGATCCCTGTTATAGCTTCCACTGGATCGGGGAAAGTGACACCCTCTATGTCTTTGAAGCTCCGGTGGATATGCTGTCCTTCATTACCCTGAATAAGCAGGACTGGAAGCAGCACAGCTATGTGACGCTGGACGGTGTATCGGAGCATGCCCTGCTGCGCCAACTGGAGCTGCATCCGCATCTGAAGAACCCGGTGCTGTGTCTGGACCATGACGCGGCGGGGATTGAAGCCACTGGCCGGCTCAAGGATATTCTCTGCGAGAAGAATTATTACGATCCTGCCTATATGGACATTTCCGTTCTCAGATCGGAGTTTAAGGACTGGAATGAGGACTTAAAGGCTCTTCATGGCATCGATCCCATTCCGGCACAAGAGCATCCGAAGCTGGTGCTTCTGCCACAGATGTGTTCGGCAGTGCTGGAGGTTTGTCGAATGCAGTCTGTAAATCAGGAGGCTAATGCCCGTCTGCTGAATGAATGTGAACAGCTGGCGCCCCTGTTGCGCTCAGATAGTCTCCAGCGAAACGTATTAGAGGAACAATGCCGCCAGACAGTGGCTTGTGCTTTGATTTCCATTCAGAATACCTGCCGGCAGATGGAAATTCCGGTATCCATGGAGCGTGTAACCGGCTGGCTGCAGGCGGAATACAAACCTCATGAAGATAGGGGCTGGCTGCGCTCCAAAGCGGAGGATATTCGAATTGCCGTGAGGGATGTGTCCAGCCGCATCCGTACTCCTGGTATCCGCACGGCAGACGAACAGAAGCTTTTTATGCGCTCCTGCCTTACACTGGCGCTAAGCTGTATGAAAGCGCAAATGTTCATCGTGCTGGAAGCGCAGGAGCAAGCACCCAGGCAGGAGAAAACTGTAAATTTTACCATGACGATGTGAAGGAGGGATGACTGTGCAAACATCGCAACTTGTAACGCTGCTTGCTGCCGGACTGACCATGTTCGGTGTGATCGGCTTTTTATCACTGCTTGCTCACTATTATACCTTAAACGGTATCAAGTCAAAAACCGTAGGTGATGGTCAGCATGGTACAGCAAGATGGGCAACCAAAAAGGAAATACAGACAGTATATACGGCAGTCCGGTATGAGCCGGAAAAATGGCGGAAGGGAGAAAATCTCCCGACGGCACAAGGGTTAATTGTGGGCTGGAAAAAGGCTTCCCTATTCGACAAGACCGCTCCCCACGGCTATGCGCTAGTGGATGACGATGATGTCCACTGCCTGATGATCGGTGCGGCAGGTGTCGGCAAGACCGCCAATTTTCTCTATCCTAACCTGGAGTATGCCTGTGCTTCCGGTATGAGCTTTATCACAACCGATACCAAGGGTGACCTTTATCGTAACTATGCGGGTATTGCTAAGCATTACTACGGCTACCAGGTGTCAGTCATTGACCTTAGGAATCCCACCCGCTCGGACGGCAACAATCTGCTTCATCTGGTAAACCGCTATATGGATTTGTACCTTGCACATCCGGAAAGTCTGGCATATAAGGCCAGAGCGGAGAAGTATGCGAAAATAACCGCCAAGACTATCATCAGCTCCGGAGGCTTTGACAGCTCTGCAGCTGGACAAAATGCCTTCTTTTATGATGCGGCTGAAGGACTCTTAACCTCAGTAATCTTGTTAATTGCTGAATACTGTGAGCCCAAAGAGCGGCATATCGTGTCTGTGTTCAAGCTCATTCAAGATCTGTTAGCGCCCAGCGGTGTCAAGGGTCGAACACTGTTCCAGATGCTACTGGCACACCTACCGGACGATCATAAAACAAAGTGGTTTGCCGGTGCTGCTCTAAACAGCGCAGAGCAGGCCATGCAGAGTGTCCTGTCCACAGCACTGTCCCGGCTTAATGCATTCTTGGACTCGGAGCTGGAGCAGATACTGTGCTTTGACACTGCTATTGATGCAGAAAAGTTCTGTAAGCAAAAAGGTGCTATTTTCCTTGTTATGCCAGAGGAAGATAATACGAAATATTTTATCATCAGCCTGATTGTTCAGCAGCTTTACCGTGAAATCCTTTCGGTAGCAGATGAGTATGGAGGTAAGCTCCCGAACCGTATCATGATGTTTTTGGATGAGATTGGAACCATACCGAAAATTGAGTCTGCAGAAATGATGTTCTCGGCCAGCCGCTCCCGACGTGTATCGATTGTCGCCATCATTCAAAGCTTTGCGCAGTTAGAGAAAAACTATGGAAAAGAGGGCGCCGCCATAATTATTGATAACTGTCAGGACACCGTGTTCGGCGGCTTTGCTCCCAACAGTGAATCGGCGCAGATTTTGTCAAAGGCTCTTGGTAGCCAGACCGTTATGAGCGGTTCCATCAGTCGGGGAAAGAACGATCCCAGTCAATCCCTGCAGATGATTGAGCGCCCATTGATGACGCCCGATGAACTTAAGTCCATGCTCAAGGGCCGATTTATCGTCACTAAGACCGGAGTCTATCCCATGCGCACCCGTTTAAAGCTGTTTTTGGATTGGGGTATCACTTTCGGCAAGCCCTATGAGATTGCCGAACAGTCTGCCCGACAGGTACAATATGCAGACCGGCGCAAAGTGGAAGAAAAAATTATCCGGCGCCATGCCGCCTGTGAGGACGTTCCGGAGGAAACTGGGGCGGAGGCGACTACATCAGGAGGGATATTTCATACGTCGACGCCGACGATTAATCTTGATCCCTTTGAACAAAAGCAGGAGTCTACAAGGAGGTGAAGTTGTGGGTTATTATACATCCCTATATTCCTCGGAACTGCCGCACCGGGCTGTGGCGGTATATATGTATCTGCGTGATCGCTGTGATAAGGACGGCAAATGTTACCCAGCGATTGGTACCATCGCCAGAGAGCTGAAGTTATCCCGAAGCACCGTCAAACGTGCCCTTGCCGACCTGGAAAAGAACGGCCGTATCCGCAAGGAGCAAAGGTGGAGGGAAAATGGCGGTAAGAGCAGCAACATGTTTTATCTGGCGCAGAGAAATTCCAACTGATCCGGTAAAAAGTATGATCTTCCCGCCAGGGGGAAGGTCTGTTCTATTCATGGTCCAAGGGAGGGGTCATGGTGGACCATCAAGGGGAACTTCTCACTCTAAGTAAAAAACAACATCAGAAAAAGAATAATAGGGGATAGATCGTCAGAGTTCCACTTTTATCGTGATGGGGGAATTACCGCAGTATCCGGATGGATCACGATGATTCCCTTTTTTCCTGGCATATGCAATGAGCTGTGCCGCTGGCTCCAAGTAGGTAATGATATCATCATAAACTGCAGTATTGCTTACAGTATAAATTACAGTCACCCTTCGTGTGTTGGAAGATGATCAGGGACAATAATGAGCATAAAATCCGGATTATTGCTGATACCATAAAAGTGTTGAAAGAGCCTTTGAGAAAAAGAGTTTAGGGATGTTGATAAAAAAATGAAAAATAAAAAACGAAAGAATTCGTAGACCTTCTCTTTTTTATGCAAAAATATAAAAATAACTGTTGCAAAATACAACTGTTGTATGTTATTATGATTCCGAGGTGATGATATGATTAACCAAGGAAGTGAAACCTTGCGAGAGTTGATTCGGATACTTGTCAGAGATTTAGGCATTCTAGAAAAAAGCGATGCTTCTTGTTGTGGAGTTACAATTACGCAGTGCCATGCCGTCGTTGAAATTGGACGAAAAGGAAAGATTTCATTAGTTGATCTCGCTGGATTGTTGGGATTGGATAAAAGTACAATGAGCCGGACAATCAATAATTTGGTGGAATCAGATTTGGTTCTCCGGGACTTAGATACGGAAAACAGACGGTATGTAATTATTCAGTTAACTGAAAATGGCAGAAACGTATTCAAGAATATCGAAGAAAGTATGAATGGGTATTATAAGAGCATTTTCAACTCAATTCCGGAAAACAAAAGGAGCCAAGTGATGGAGAGCTTACAACTTCTCACAAATGCGGTCGAAAGCAACAAATGTTGCTAAGAGCTTCAAATTATTAGAAAAACTAATACAGGAGGTAATTTTTTATGGCAAAGAGTATTCAGGATGAAATCAAAACGTATTATGGCGCCATTGCGAAAAAGGTAAGCGATAATGCAAAGGCATCCTGCGGATGTGGAACGTCTTGCTGCGGCGATACTGCTAAAGAGTCCATTCTTTATTCTGAAGATTTTACAGCGGGAATACCCATTGAGGCGATTAATGCTTCTTTAGGGTGCGCCAATCCCCTCGTGCTTGCAAATTTACAACCAGGAGAAACTGTCCTTGACTTAGGTAGCGGCGGAGGTATTGATGTCCTGATTTCCTCAAAATATGTAGGGGAAACTGGAAAAGTCTATGGACTGGATATGACGGATGAAATGCTGGAATTAGCAAATCAGAATAAGAAAAAAAGCGGTGCGGAAAATGTGGAATTCATCAAAGGGTATATTGAGGATATTCCCTTGCAGGATGAAACTGTTGACGTAGTTACTTCGAATTGCGTAATTAATTTGAGCGAAAGCAAGGAAGATGCATTGGGAGAGGCTTACCGGGTAATGAAAAAAGGCGGAAGACTTGCTATAGCGGATATCGTTCAATTAAAAGCGGTTTCAGATGAAATAAGAGAGAGTATTCAGATGTGGGTGGGTTGTATTTCCGGTGCATTAACCGTAGAGGATTACAAAAGAATCCTGAAAAAGGTTGGCTTTAAAGAGATTGAGATCACCCCTGTAAACATCTACACTAAGGATGTAATTAAAGATATTGCAGAATCCAAAAATCTAGGTGACATTTACTCTAAAATGGATGAAACTGCATTGGATGGAGCTTTTGCAGGCGCACATGTTAAGGCTTACAAATAGGGAGAAAATTTATGGATTATAAAGTTGAAGTAATGAAAGCATCCGACTGGACACAGGTTGCAAAGATTTATACAGAAGGAATAAATACCAAAATCGCTACATTTCAAAGTGAGGCACCAAGCTGGGAAGAGTGGAATAAAGGACATTGTGAATCCTGCCGTTTAGTAGCCAGGGATGGTGATATCATTTTGGGCTGGGCTGCTTTATCTCCCGTTTCCAGCCGGTGTGTTTATGCCGGGGTTGCAGAAGTAAGTATTTATATTGGTAAGCAATATCAAGGTCAAAAAGTTGGTACTACACTTCTGGATAAATTAATTGAACTCTCAGAAGAAAACGGGTATTGGACATTGCAATCAGGAATTATAAAAGAGAATACCTCCAGCTTGAATCTACATAAAAAATGTGGTTTTAGGGAAATTGGTTATAGAGAAAGACTCGGTAAAATGAATAACGGTAAGTGGCATGATGTAGTATTAGTTGAACGAAGAAGTAAACTCGTTGGCTAATTGATAAAGCAAGAACCGGAGGTGTATGAACATGTTAATTTTCATAATAGGTATACTTTTACTTTTTATTATTGCATTAATCCCAGGTAATAACAATTCGGCATATGAAGAATATTGCCGGAATGAATGCTGGAGCAGAAGGAAGCCCTGCTGCTATCGGTAAACTTGAGACTGCTGAACACATAAACATTATTGACTTTAGTATTAGCCAAAGCACGACATCTTAGGCCGCTTTTCGAAGCGGTCTTTTTAAAAAAATACATATTGACATACATCGATATGAAGCTTATAATAATACATATCGATAAATGTAAATGTGAGGTGAGAAAATTGGAAAATAACTTTGAGAAAAGCGCACGAGTTTTTAAGGCACTCTGTGATCCTAACCGTTTGATGATTATTGAATTGCTGAAAAGTGGTGAGAAATGTGCATGTAATCTTTTAGAGGAATTGAATATCTCGCAATCAACATTATCCCACCACATGAAATTGTTATGTGAGTCCGGTGTGGTTAACTGCCGACGTGATGGAAAGTGGATGAACTATTCCCTTAGTAAAAAAGGATTTGAAAATGCACACCGTTTATTAGAGGAAATAATGGAGGCAGCTGTACTCCTTGACATAGATGGAGAATGTGACTGCGAATAAAACAGGAGGAATTATTATGCGTATTGTTATTATTGGTGCGGTAGCTGCCGGAACATCTGCTGCCGCAAAAGCCAGAAGAAACAGTGAGGATTCAGAAATTGTTATTTATGAAAAAGATAATTTTATATCTTACTCCGGTTGTGGTATGCCTTATTACATTGGCGGAGAAGTAGAAAGTGCAGGTGAGCTGACTCCTCGTGATCCAGCATTTTTCAAAAGCAAATATAATGTAGATATTCACACGTTGCATGAGGTTGTTTCAATCCATCCCGATGAGAAAAAAGTATCTGTCAGGAACCTTTCAACTGATGAGATGTTCACCGATTATTATGATCGGTTGGTACTTGCCACTGGCGCAAGAGCAGTTATTCCACCGATTAAAGGAACTGACTTTGAGCATGTATTTACCTTACGAAATATCAATGACATGAATCAAATTAAAAATTTTATAGACAGCCACCGCCCTCAATCTGCTGCGATTGTCGGTACAGGTTTTATTGGTCTTGAGGTGTGTGAGAATCTGCAGAAGCTTGGGATCAATGTGACTATGATTGAAAAACTGCCTCAGGTGACTCCGGGGTTGGACAGTGATATGGCTGTTTATGTTGAAGAACATCTGAAAAGTAAGAGTGTATCCGTGGTGACAGGTTCTTCTGTCGAAGAGATTACAGAAAAGGCTGTTATTCTATCGGATAATACGGAAGTTGCTGCGGATGTGGTACTGCTCTCAACGGGAGTCCGTCCGAACAGCGAGCTTGCAAAGTCGGCAGGAATTGAACTGGGTGTTACGGGTGCGATTAAAGTTAACAGCAAAATGGAAACCAGCCAGAAGGATATCTATGCCTGTGGAGACTGTATCGAGCAATTTCATGTTGTAACAGGAAAACCAGTATATCGGCCACTTGGCTCTACTGCCAACAAGACCGGCCGGATCGCCGGTGACAGCATCACTGGCGGCAGACTTGAATTCCGTGGAGTGCTTGGAACCGGTATATTTAAAATCTTTGATTTAACAGTGGCCCAGACAGGGCTCTCCGAACGGGAAGCAACGGAACAGGGGTATGAAGTTGTTGTATGCCATAATATCAAGCCGGATAAACCGGAATATATGGGCGGCAAGGAAATGGTAATCAAGGGAATCGCTGATAAGAACAGCGGCAGACTTTTAGGTGTACAAATTATCGGTTATGCTGGGGTTGATAAACGTATTGATGTATTTGCAACGGCCATTACCTATAAGGCACAGGTAGAAGATCTATTCCATCTTGATCTTGCTTATGCTCCCCCTTTCTCGACCACTAAAGATCCTGTGATGTATACCGGAATGATACTGGACAATGCCATTCAGGGTGGCCGTCCACTGATAACTGCCAAGGAACTGGACGCATTAATGGAATCAGGAGAAAAATATAACCTGATTGATGCACGTGTAGCAGCACAATATGATAAGGGGCATATTGACAATGCACAGAGTATTCCTCATTCCAAACTCAGGGATGCAGCCAATGAATTTGACCAGGACACTATTGCGGTTACCTATTGCAATAAAGGTGTTACTGGCAATGCTGCACAGAATATTTTGTTGGGGAAAGGTTATAAAAAAGTGTTCAATCTATCCGGTGGTCATAAACAATATAAGAAAACACATCAAGATTAAAAAATATTGTAACACATGGTATCTTATCGGCATAATATGATTGTATGCTCATATAGTAATGCTGATTTGATTGCCATGGCTTATCTGGAAAGGCAATCCAAAACATTTAGTACAGTTTAAAACTTTTCCTGAATGTCTTAATAATTATTTGTGAAATCATTTTACTGGAGGAAATATAGAAATGCAAAAACAAAAGTTATCTTTTCTAGATCAGTTTTTGACCCTATGGATTTTTTTGGCAATGGGAGTAGGGGTTTTATTAGGATTTTTATTTCCAAGCCTTGCAAAAACCTTGGAAGGTATGAGTACAGGTACAACATCATGGCCCATAGCTATCGGCCTTATCATAATGATGTACCCACCTTTGGCGAAAATTAAGTTTGAGGAAATGGGTAAGGTTTTCAAGGATAAAAAGATCCTTGTACTTTCTCTCATTCAGAACTGGATCGTAGGCCCAATATTAATGTTTGTTCTGGCAATCCTGTTTTTGCCTGACATGCCGAATTATGCAATAGGGTTGATAATTATTGGTCTGGCACGTTGTATTGCAATGGTAATTGTGTGGAATACGCTCGCCAAAGGTGATAATGAGTATTGTGCTGCGCTGGTAGCTTTGAATTCCATCTTTCAGATCTTACTTTATCCCGTGTACATTTATTTGTTTGTGACTGTTCTGCCAAATTGGCTGGGACTCTCATGGGGCGGTACGGTTGTGAATATCTCTATTCTAGATGTTGCCAAAAGTGTTCTGGTTTACCTGGGTATTCCTTTCGTTGCCGGCTTTTTGACAAGAACCATCCTGATAAAGAGTAAAAGCAAAGAATGGTATGAAAAAGTTTTCATTCCTAAAATATCTCCCATTGCTTTAATTGCACTGCTTTATACAATCATTGTCATGTTTGTGTTAAAGGGACAATATATCGTGTCTTTACCTCTTCATGTGGTAAGAATAGCGATTCCTTTACTTTTATACTTTGCGATTATGTTCCTTGCCAGTTTCTATATGTCATATAAAAAGAAAATCGATTATGAGCGTACCATAACACTCTCTTTTACGGCAGCAAGCAATAATTTTGAGCTGGCAATCGCAGTGGCAGTGGCAGTTTTCGGAATTTCTTCTGACCAGGCATTTGCAGCGGTAATAGGTCCGCTTATTGAGGTGCCTGTGATGATCGCACTCGTAAATCTCGCATTGCATTTTAAAAATAAATACTTTAGTCCAAACGGAATGGTTAAGACTAATTAGATGATGAAAAAGGTTGACTTTAACGGGAAGGAGGGATAACTGTGGCAGAATATTATGATTATTATGGGATTTCAATGCGAAAAGAGCAAGAAAGACTGGAAGAAGAAAAAAGAAAAGATATTTTAATTGGAGATATTATGAAAGAGTTAAAAATTATAAATGAAAGATTGGAATTAGTTGAAGCTAAATTGAATCAATAACTTATAATGAATGCAAAAGATTTAAGTGCTTATTTAATTTGCAGATTGTGAGAGGGTGAAATAATGATAGATATTTTTAAAGCATTGTCTGAAGAAAGCAGGTTGCGGATACTATCGATAATTCTGGAGGATGAACTATGTGTCTGCGAGATAGAATCATGCTTAAAAATGACGCAATCGAATGCCTCACGCCATTTGACGGCATTAAAGAGGTGTGGAATCCTGGAGAGCTACAAAAACGCACAATGGACGTATTACAGGATAAGCAATGGTTTTATTCAGGAAAACAAAGAGCTATGGGAATATCTGAAACACAAGCTGAAAGAGCTTCCTACCTATATCTCGGATTATGAAACGTATCGGAAATGCAAAGCACAGGGATTGTGCAATTGCGATAAAAATCCACATTAAAGGAGTGATTAAAATCGAAAAAGAAAAAACACAAGGCATCGGGTTTTTTGAGAAATACCTTTCTATATGGGTACTTCTCTGTATGGCATCAGGGATTTTGATTGGGAAGTTCTTGCCTGGAATCCCTTCAGTATTAAACAAAATGCAGTTTGCGGAGCAAAATATTCCAATCGCAGTCCTCATTTGGATTATGATTTATCCAATGATGATGAAGATTAATTTCCAATCTTTAAAGAACGTAGGAAAGCATCCATTGGGTATAGTGATATCAAGCGGCAGTAGTTGGTTGATCAAACCTTTCCTTATGTTCGGGCTTGCATCGCTATTCTTTCTGGTGGTCTTTAAAGCTCTAATTCCTGCCAACTTAGCACAAGACTTTGTTACAGGTGCAGTTCTGTTAGGTACGGCTCCATGTACTGCTATGGTATTTGTATGGAGTAATCTGACAAAGGGAGATCCTGCACATACTCTAGTACAGGTTTCGGTCAACGACCTGCTTATTCTTGTCCTTTTTGTACCGTTAGTCCAATTCTTGCTAGGCGTTAACAATGTTCAGATTCCATGGGATACGCTTGTATTTTCAATCATACTATTCGTAGTTGTCCCGTTGGTTGGTGGTTTTCTCACACGGGCTTTCATGATAAAGAAGAAAGGCGAAGAATACTTCAACGAAAAATTTGTTCCCAAATTTGATGGCATTACAACCTTGGGATTGCTCTTGACTCTGATAATTATCTTTACTTTCCAAGGCGATATTATTTTAGAACAGCCATTATTCGTACTATTGATAGCAGTACCGCTTATTCTCCAGAATGTTATCTCAGCTACTTTTACGTATCTGATATGCAAATGGACGAAACAGCCCCATAATATAGCGGCGCCAGCGGCTCTTATTGCTGCCTCTGATTTTTTTGAATTATCGGTGGCAGTGGCGATTGCCCTTTTTGGCCCAACTTCCCCGGTAGTGCTTGCTTGCACAGTTGGAGTGCTTACCGAGGTTCCTGTCATGCTTCTGCTTGTCAAGTTCGTAAACAAGACGAAGCATTGGTTCCCCCAGCCGATGGCTGATAACAAATAAAAAACTTTAAGGAGATGTTTTCTATGAAAAAAATGTTTATCTATGAGCCTGCTATGTGCTGCTCAACAGGACTTTGCGGAGTTGGTGTTGATCCCGAACTTCTCAGGATTTCTACAGTCCTAAATACGCTAGGGAAAAAGGGAGTTGTAGTTGAAAGATTTAATCTTTCTAATTCACCCCAAGAGTTTATAAATAACAAAGCAGTGAACGAATTCATTAACGTAAACGGAGTTGACGAATTGCCCGCCATCGTCGTAGACGGAGAGATCGTAATAACCGGCAGATATCCGACTAACGATGAGTTTTCAAGCCTGCTTGGTATTCCTTCAAGCACTTTGGCAGAGAATCCAAGAGCTGTAAAAGCAAACATTAAAAAATCAGGTGGTTGCGGATGTTCCGGTGGTAATTGCTGCTAATTAAGTTTCTAATGAAATTAACCACTTTGAGGGACATATCTCATATTTAGATTGAATGCGATTTGCTTATAGATATGTCCCTTATGCCTGAATAAAATGGAGGTATCCATATGGAGAATTTTAATCCGCAAGTAATTGCGCTTACTAAATATTTGTTTTACACGGGAAAAGGCGGTGTAGGAAAGACTTCAACCGCTTGCGCCACCGCAGTAAATCTTGCAGACAGCGGCAAAAAGGTACTGCTCATCAGTACCGATCCTGCATCCAATTTACAGGACGTTTTTGGTCTTGATTTGAACAATAAGGGGGTTCCTATTAAGGAAGTGCCAAACCTTGTGGTAGCTAACCTTGACCCAACACAAGCGGCGGCGGAATACCGTGAAAGTGTGATTGCTCCCTATCGCGGCAAGTTGCCTGATGCAGTTCTAAACAATATGGAAGAACAGCTTTCCGGTTCCTGCACGGTTGAGATAGCGGCATTCAATGAATTTTCAAACTTTATTACGGATGAAAAAGTGCAGAAAGATTATGACCATATTATATTCGATACTGCACCAACAGGTCATACCCTTAGAATGCTACAGTTGCCTTCAGCGTGGAGTAATTTCATCAGCGAGAGCACACATGGAGCATCCTGTCTTGGACAGTTGTCAGGATTGGAAAGTAAAAAAGAAATTTACAAAAAAGCCGTTGAAACTCTGTCAGATGGTAAACGGACTACACTCATTCTTGTTTCCCGACCCGAAGCAGCTCCCCTAAAGGAAGCAGAAAGGGCTTCAAAAGAACTTGCGGATATTGGCGTAAACAATCAGACAATTGTCATGAATGGTGTGCTGACTTCTTATGATGACAAAATTTCTGAAAGTCTGTATCACAAGCAGCAAAAAGCGCTTGTAGATATGCCGGAAGGGCTGAAAAAGCTGACTATTTATACCGTCCCCCTTAGAGCCTATAACATTACCGGACTTGACAATGTAAGAGCATTATTAACCAAAGATCAATACATTGTCCGGGATGAGAAGGTAAACGCTAAAACAATCCCAGAGCTTAAAAATGTAATTGACGACCTATACAAATCAAATAAAAAAGTTATCTTCACTATGGGAAAAGGTGGCGTTGGAAAAACTACCATTGCGGCAGCGATTGCGATGGGATTGTCTGCAAGGGGCAGAAAGGTGCATCTTACGACTACTGACCCGGCAGCCCATCTCAAATTTGTTATAGATGAAAGCAGTGGCATCACCACGAGCCGTATTGATGAACAGGCAGAGCTGAAGAAGTACCAAGAGGAGGTGCTTTCTAAAGCAAGGGAAACCATGTCAGATGAGGATATTGCTTATGTGGAGGAAGATTTGCGTTCTCCCTGTACGCAGGAAATCGCAGTGTTTAGGGCTTTCGCAGAGATTGTGGATAAGGCGGAAGATCAAGTAGTTGTCATTGATACCGCACCGACTGGTCATACGCTTTTGCTTCTTGAGTCTACACAAAGCTATAATCAGGAAATCAAACGATCACAAGGCGATATTCCGGAATCAGCTAAAAAACTGTTACCGCGACTGCACAATATGGACGAAACAGAAGTCATTATTGTGACCCTTGCAGAAGCTACCCCAGTATATGAAGCAATGCGCCTTGAAGAAGATCTAAAGCGTGCCGGTATTGCGGCAAAATGGTGGGTAATCAATTCTTCACTCTTTCATACTGGCACAACAAATCGTATGTTGGCCGCAAAAGCAAGCAATGAAATTGAGTGGATTAATAAGGTGGACGAACACACAGATAGCAAATTTGCTGTCATCGGCTGGAGTTCTGATGAAATCAAAGGTGATAAGCTCAAAGAGTTAACAGTTTAAGCATTCTTACATTTGAAGAAAAGTCTTTATCTGTTGACGGCATTTCTGTCTTAATGGATAATTAGTACAAAAGTATAAAGTCGAAAATTAAATATTGTTAGGGCAAACCTGTCTAAAGACAGGGACGCAAAGCCATAGGGTCTACGGTGCAAAAAGCACTATGATAGCCTGGTTGCTAAAATAGCTTATGTGTCTAAAACCTGCCCGTTTATTCGTGGCAGGTTTTTTTGTGAGAGAGGACTTTTATTTTGTGTTTTTTGATGTGATAGAAATAAAAGCCGCATTATTCTTTAAGGATGTATTTGATAAAACGACATGATGTCTTAATTGAATAAGGAGAAATTTGTATGAAACGACAATTCCAGCGATGTCAAATAATACAAACTCAAAATAGAATATTTTTAAAAGCAGATGGTCTTGAATCAACAAAAGTTGATACAGGGCCATCTGCTTTTTTTGCTTTCGACAAAATTATTTTAAAAAAATGATATATTTCCAAATTTCGCCAATTAAATTGTAAGGCGGTGTTAGCAGGTGAACACAGATAATGACGTACCAGAATATTGGTGGGTCATGATGCAAAGGATGTTAAATTTCGGCATGACAACACCTGCTAGGTGTATATCATCCATTTAAGTAGGTGCTGCCGTGTAGGTTGGAGATGATGTTGTATGTTCCAGGTATACAATATCAAGCATTTCGCTGCCGTATCCAACATACATAAGGCAAAAACTATACGCCATGGGCCACATCACCGCCATCAAAGAGAACATCATAGCAAAGGCAAAGATAGCGGCCCTCCGGGCAGTGAACTGCTTGATACGTTAGCTTTTGCGGCCGAGTTTATTTTTTACAGTAAACTCGGCTGTTTTTATTTCTATGGACAAAGGCCCAAATGCCGTTCCCCTCCGCTTGTTCTTCATTTCCAGATTTCAAAAATCATGAAATGGAGGACAAGCCCTATGGCTAAATTTGAAAAGAGGACGAACTATCGGGAGAAATACCCTGACTTGAGCCATGAGATTATAGAGGTAATGCAGCAAAGTGACCGGAAGATGGAATACCAGCAATATGACCTGAAGGCAGACCGGTACAGGATTGACTACACAAAAAGAACCGTGACCTACATCCCCAGCCGGGAGGACTCCTATGACCGGCTTCTGGATGAGGACAGGCAGTTTCCCATGGAAGCCGAAACGGTGGAGGACGCCGCTGTCAAGGCTGTGATGATCGAACGTATGCTTGAATGCCTCAAGCTACTCTCCCCGGAAGAACAGGAGCTGATCACCGGGCTGTTTTTCAAGGGCAAGAGTGAGCAGGAGTATGCCGATCAAATCGGTATATCAAAAATGGGCATCAATAAACGCAAGCATAAGATTTTGGACAAGCTCAAAAAAATGATGAGAATTTAAAAGTTTTAGTTTACACCCCCCTCACTCAACGTGGAAGTAAGTGAGGGGGTTTTTCTATTCTCTCTCTTGCTCTTTGATAATTTAATATCCGGCAGCTTAAATACATGAGCTGTCCAGCCGTGTGAAAAGCGGCAGCGACGTTAACGGGAGCGCTGGGACTGCCTCGGATGGGTGACAGACATCCGCAAAACGATGGCATCGAAGGTGACGAGCGATAAGACCCGGTTATAAAACAGCCCATGGTGGGCTGTTTCGCAATGAAATGGACAGTGATAATGCTACTTCCGCCCAGCCACAGACATCGCAATGGGGGCGGCTCGGTGAGAACCGCGGAGAGGTGAAATTCCTATGAGGTTTGCCAACCACAAACCGTTTATGGTGCCGCCCTAATGGAACCTTTTGGTTCTTTACGCTTTGGGAAGTAGTGTCGAATAAAAGCGCAAAAATGAAGAACAAGCAGATCTTTTGATCTCAGAAACTATGCGGCAGGGTATATCTATGCTCTGCCGCATCCTTGTGAGATTAAATTAATACATAAATATTTTTAAAAATAGCAAGGAGGAAATCAGAATGGAAAAAGAAGCATTAAATGATTTGTTAGGCAAAAACCTGATCATTGGATATGTACAGGGGTATGACGGAAAGCAACAGAGCTACTATTTTGAGAAATCCCCGTCCAACATTGCCAGCTTTATCATGCTACATAAGGAAAATACCGACAAAATGATTTTGACGGACATGGCGGACAGGCTGGTACTGAATACCTTTGGCGAATTTATCAACCGCTGCCCGGATCAGGAGTACCTGCAGGAAATCTTAAAAGATCTGATACCCATGCAGCTGGGTGAGAAAGAGCCGGCCGACATCCTGATCGCCGATGAAGTGGAATTTCAAGCGCTCCTGTACGAGGAAGATCGGCAGGTCACAGAAGCCGAGATACGGATGCTTTAATATTGGTTATATAAACAGTTTTGCAGGCGGCAGGATGTACCATTCCTGCCGGTTGTCCATTTTTAGAAACGGAGGGTTAGGTATGGAGAAACAGAAAAGTGCCTGGATCTATTGCCGGATTGATGCTCCGGAAGATGCACACGGCAATTTAAAAAATCAGAGAAAAGAACTTTATGATTATGCAGAACAGATGGGTTTTGAAGTGGTCGGCTTCTCTGAGGATACCGGAAGTGGACTGGATTTTAACCGCAGCGGGCTTCTGGAGGTCAGGAAAGCTGCCGGGGACGGCAGGATGGATGTGCTGCTGGTGAAAACCATTGACTGCCTGGGGCGAAATACCGCCAAGTTGCTGGAGTTTTTCCAGGGGCTCGACCAGCTGGACATCCAGCTTTATTCACCGCTGGAGGGTGAAATCCATCTGGACGATCAAACCCTTTCTCTGCGATAAATGGGAGGTGAGCCATATGTCAAAAACCGAAGAAGCCAATGAGGTGAAATATAAGGTGGCAGTAAAACTTCTGAATATCATGCTCAGAAATGGCATTATCACCTCTTCTGAATACGAAAAAATAGATGATTTGAACCGTCAAACATTCACGCCGGAACTTTCAAAAGTATATGTGTAATAACACTAGCTATATTGAAATTTGTGTGGTAATGTATGTTGCTAACAGGAGGTCAAAACTTGAAGAAAGGAGGAAAATATGGCAAAGAAGATAACGAAGATTGATCCTGTTAAGCAACGGGTTATCCAGCAATTACAGCCGAAAAAGCGGGTTTGCGCCTATTGCCGGGTGAGCACTGACTCCCGTGAACAACAGAATTCCTTTTCCGTGCAGCTGGGGTATTACAAACCCTTGATCGAAGATCAGGAGGACTGGCAGTTTGCCGGAATTTATGCCGATGAAGCAAGAAGCGGGACGAAACTGCAAAAGAGAGATGACTTTTTAAGGATGATGAAAGACTGCGAAAATGGCAGGATTGATATGATCATCACGAAATCCCTGACCAGATTCGCTAGAAACACCGTAGACAGTATTCAGGCAATCAGGAGATTAAAGGAGCTTGGTATTGCGGTCTTTTTTGAAAAGGAACACATCAACAGCCTTTCGGAAAAAAGCGAATTAATGCTGACCATCTTAAGCTCCCTGGCACAGGGAGAATCCGAAAGTATCTCCACCAACAACAAATGGGCCGCTGTGAAACGCTTTCAGGACGGCACCTTCATCCTTGGTACTCCGGCATACGGCTATACCAAGGATGAGAACGGTGAGCTGATTATACAAGAGGAAGAAGCCGAAGTGGTCAGCCGCATCTTCCGGGAATACTTAAATGGCAAAGGCACCTATGTGATTGCCAAGGATTTATCGGAAGAAGGAATCCCCACCATCCGCTCCGCTGAAAAATGGCAGGACTGGGCGATTAAGGATATTCTCCAAAATCCCATTTATACAGGAAACTTGCTCCAGCAGAAAACCCTGACCACGGATGTGGTTCCCTTTAAGCGGAAACCCAACAAGGGTCAGTTGCCTCAGTACCTGATCGAGGACAACCATCAACCCATTATCACAAAAGAACAGGCGGAAGCGGTCATGGAAATCTTTGATTACCGTAGAAAGCAGATGGGAATGGACGATACGGGAAAATACCAGAGCCGGTATGCGTTCAGCAGCAAAATCTTCTGCGGGGAATGCGGCAGTACGTTCAGGAGGCAGAAAATCTATATCGGCAAGCCTTATGAGAAAATCCAATGGTGCTGTCACCGGCATATTGAGGACATTACCAAATGCAGCCAGAAGGCTGTCCGGGAGGATGACATCCAATGGGCTTTTACAGTAATGTGGAACAAACTCGTAAGCAACTATACAGAAATCCTTATTCCCCTGTTGGACACATTGAAGAAACTCCGAATGGATGAACAGCAGGAACAGGAAATCAGTGAATGCAGTAACCGGATCATGGAACTCACAGAGCAGAGTCATATACTCAGTCGATTAGTATCGAAAGGGTATATCGACCCTGCTGTTTTTATAGAGCGGCAAAATGCTCTGACACTGGAGCTTGCCGCGGCAAAAAAGAAAAGAGGTCAGCTTCTGGATAATAACGGTTTCGAGCGAGAGATCGCCGGAACGGAGCTCCTGTTGGAACGAATCAAAAACAAGCCTGACGTGATAGAAGAATACCGTGAAGATCTATTTTTACAGATAACAGACAAGGTCATCGTACAGAAAAACGGACAAATCACCTTCCTGCTTATCAACCAGCTGGAGCTGTCCGAACCCTGTAGAAAGGAGGCTGTAGAGGATGATGCAAAGACATATGCCCATCGGCTATAAACTGGTGGAAGGAAAAATACAGTTTGATGAACCCAAGGCGGCTGCCGTAAAAAAGGTATTTGCGGACTACCTGTCCGGAACCTCCACCCATGCCATTGCAAAGCAGCTGACCCAAATGGGTTTTATGAACGCCAGTGACAAAGCATCCTGGAATCATGGCTCCATCGGCAAGATACTGGAGAATGTTAAATACCTGGGAAATGAATTTTACCCGCAGATAATTGATACCAGATTATTTGAGCAGGTACAGAACCGCAGGAAAGAAAGATGTGAACAACTGGGGCGAAGCATACAACCGAACAGTCAGAGCCGCAAACATACCTTCAGCGGTAAACTCCGGTGCGGAGAATGCGGCGAGGTTTACCGCAAATATATCGAACACTGCGGAAGAAAAACGGAAAAGTCCTTGTGGAAATGCAAGAGGTACATCTTCAAAAATAGGGTGTGCTGCCTCTGCGGTTTCCTCACAGACGAACAGATCGAAAAAGCCTTCCTTGACGTTGCCAACCGGATTCTTACCAAAATACAAATTCTTGACCGGAAGCCCCAAAAAGAACCTGTCCCATATAATCGTGAATTTCATAGATTGGATCAGCAGATTAAAGAGCTGGAAGCAGGAGGACAGTATTCGTCCAAAGAGCTTCCGGCTCTTCTTTATGAAAGGGCAAAAGCATTTTATCAATCTGCGCGGATTGATGACACCGACTACAACACCGGGAGGATGAAACAAGCATTTTTAGGCAGACAGCCTCTCAGGGAATTTAATGGGGAACTGTTTCTTACGGTAATCAAGCAGATCACGGTCTACGTCGACCATCGGCTGGTGTTTGAATTTATTAACGGTCTTATCATGGAGGCCGAATATTAATGCAAGGGAACGGTGAAATCATGAAAAAGAAAAAACAGGTAGCCAAAAACCAGAAGGCTAAGTCTTTAAAGGCTGTGATTTACATGAGGGTGGGTAGCGTGGAGCAATTAAATCTTAAGGGACAGCAGAACTATTTTAACTCAAAATTAGAAAGCGTTCAGAAAGGAGAAGAATGAGATGCAGACAACGACAGCGAAAAAGAAAAATATATCTTACATACCACCGCAACCGGAGTATGACCGAAACATAAAGGTTCAGTTTAAAGCCTTGCGGGTAGCGGCATACTGCCGTGTCAGCACCACCTTGGAACAGCAGGAAACCAGCTACGAGGCGCAAGTTTCCTACTATACAGAAAAAATAAAAAGCAATCCCAACTGGAAGCTTGCCGGCATATACGCTGACGATGGAAAAAGTGCAACTAACACCAAGAAGCGTGATGACTTCAACACCATGATTGATGACTGCATGGCCGGAAAAATCGATATGGTAATCACCAAGTCGGTTAGCCGCTTCGCCAGAAACACGGTAGACAGCCTGCAGAATATCCGTAAACTCAAGGAAAAGAACATCGCTGTCTTCTTCGAAAAAGAAGGTGTGAATACACTGGAAAGCACCGGTGAGCTTTTAATCACCATCTTAAGCAGTCAGGCACAAGAAGAAAGCCGGAACTTAAGTGAGAACACCCGATGGGGTCTGGTTAGACGCTTTGAAAACGGTATCGTCTCGGTCAACCACAACAAGTTTTTAGGCTACACCAAGGACGAGAATGGTGAGCTGGTCATCGTACCGGAGGAAGCAGAGTTGGTCAGACGGATTTTCCGGCTTTATCTCGAAGGGAACAGCATCGTCCAGATTTGTAAGATTTTAGATGGTGAGGGGATCACCACCGTCACCGGATTAACCAAATGGTGCCCCGGCGTCATTGATAAAATGCTGAGCAACGAGAAATACATGGGAGATGTCCTTCAGCAGAAAACATTTACGGTGGATTTCCTCACCAAAAAGCGCGTCAAGAATAACGGTATCGTCCCTCAATATTATATTCAGGATGACCATGAAGCCATTATACCCAAAGAGCTTTACTACCGGATACAGGAGGAAAAAACCAGACGGGCAAGCCTGAGCAAAACCGCGGTTGCAAGAAAAGCAAAAAAGGAGAAAAGCAAATACAGTTCCAAATACGCACTGACAGACATCACAGTATGCAAGGAATGCGGACAGCCCTACCGCAGACAAGTCTGGTCGAAATACGGTCAAAAAAACGCCGTGTGGCGGTGTGAGAACCGCCTGAAGAACGGCACAAAGCACTGCAAGCACTCCCCAACTCTAAAAGAGGAAGTCCTGCAGGAAGCAGTTATAACCGCTATCAACAGCGTCGTGGAGAACGATGGCGAGTTTGTGAGCGCCTTTCGGGAAAATGTCATTCGGGTCATTGGCAGTTACTCCACCAAAAACGTGCCGACCGAATATGACGGGCAGATTGAAAAGCTGCAGGGTGAGATGCTGGCCCTGATTGAGGAAAACGCAAAGAAGGGTTCTCTCACGGAAGATTTTGACGAACAGTACCAGAGGATCGCAGAGCAGATCAAGAATTTAAAGCAGAAGAAGCTGGATCTGGTACGGGAACGGAAACAGGCGGAAAGTTTACAGCAAAGGGTCACTGACATGGATGCTTGCCTGAAGAAAACCACATGCGAGGTGCGAGAGTTTGACAACGACTTGGTCCGAAGGCTTCTGCAGAACATCAGGGTAATCAACGAGGAACTGATCGAAATTCAATTCAAATCCGGAATCGTGATGAAACAGCAGGTTTCATATTATGAATAAAAGATAGGCAGGAATGGTTACGGTATGGCTATTCCTGCCGAAGATAAAGCTGTTAAGACTAAAATCCTCAGAGCACTGAGGGTTTTAGTGTTGGCAGGTTTATGAAAATCTTTTGAATATTCTGCAAATTATTGTCTAAAAACATAATTGCGTGTTGAAAAGTACTAGGAAAAGATATACAATTATGGTAACAATGTAATTTATATTCTTGTTGTTTTTGTGGGTATAATATGCCAAATTTTAATCAATTATTAAAATTGCAATAAGCGAAATAATTAATGTTTAAACTGGTGAAAACTTTTTGGTAAGTGAGGTACGTATATGTGGAAAGATTGTGAAACAGAACTGGATTTCTTGGATTTTGATTATCTGACTAAGATCCTAGAGGATACTGTTAATGATGAAAAATTATTACCTTCAAGTATTGGTGTTTATGGTGATTGGGGAAGTGGAAAATCTAGTCTAATGTATATGTGCAAAAACTTACTTTCGAAGCAAAAAGGTACAGTTTGCCTTATGTTTAATGGTTGGTTATTTGAAGGATATGAAGATGCAAAAACAGCGATACTTGGTTCTATTTTAGATGGTATTGCTGAAAATAGAAATCTTTCTGATAAAGCAAAACTAGTGCTGGAAGGATTATATAATAGCGTAGATAAATTCAAACTTATAAAGAATGGATTGAAGTTTGGGGCAGATATATTCTTGACAGGAGGAATAGGAACAATTGCAGACTTAACCATTAGAAATATTTTAAAGGATGCTTCAAAAAAAATTCCTGATTTAGATATTGAAAAAGTTTCAGAGGAAATAAAAGATAAGCTTAATAATAAAGAGTTAAGAGATGATATTAAAAAATTCAGAGAAGAGTTTGCAGAATTATTGATTAAGGCTAGAATAAAAAAACTGGTAATTTTTATTGACGAGTTGGACAGATGTAACCCAAATACGATTTTGGATACATTAGAAGCTATGCGCTTGTTTTTATTTACTGGAAGAGTTTCTTTTGTAATTGGTGCGGATGAAAGGCATATAGCATATGCCGTGAAAAATAAGTTCAATGAAATAGAAGGAATTCAGATGGATATCGGTAAAGAATATCTAGAAAAATTAATCCAGTATCCAATTAGAATTCCAAGCTTGAATGATTATGAGATGGAATTTTACATAATGAGTTTATTATTTCAGAGTAATTTATCAGAGGATGAATTTGAAAAACTGCTTAATTATTTAAACAGAAGGAAGAAGGAACAGTTTTTACAATTTGCAGTTGATTACGCTATGGTTAATGAATGTGATCAAAGCATTGCAGAAAAAGTAAAAGATGATATTTTAGTAGCCAAACAATTATCTTCAGTTTTAACAAAAGGATTAAATGGTAATCCAAGACAGTGTAAGAGGTTCTTAAACACATTAGATATGAGATTGAGAATGGCAAAATATAAAGATATAACTTTGGATACAAGAGTACTTGCTAAAATTATGGAGGTTGAATATTTTAGAACATCGCTATTTAGAAAGATGGCACAATTATCATTATCGGGGACGCTTAGTATAGAGTTAACTCATCTTGAAAAAAAGAAATATGATGAATTGAATGAATTGAAACTATGGAAAGATGATTTATGGGTTACAGAATGGATAGAATCAGAACCTATTTTACAATCACAAGACTTGAGTATGTATTTTTATTTTACAAGAACATCACTAGACAATAAAGGAATAAGTAAAGTAAATAAAATGTCAGATACTGCAAAATTGATGTTTGATGGAATTCGCAGCGGATCAGATATGTATTTAAGAGATGCAATAAAAAATATAGACAATATTAGTGATTTTGATGCAGAACAAATATTAGATGGGCTTTTTAGTGAATTAACGCAAGATACAGAATTGGATAATGAGAAATTAAAACGATTTTTAAGGTGGGGTAGTGCCAAAAATGAATTACAAATTTCAACTATTGAATTTATAAGAGGAATTACTGGAAATAAAATAAAGCCAGCAGTGTTGCCATTAATAATAGAATTTTATGTTTCGACAAAAAGATCTCAAGAATGTAAAGAAATACTAGAAAAATGGAAAAAGGAAAACACCAGCATTGCGAGTAGAATCGATAAAGCTATAGAAGGTGAAAAATAATGGGGACATCGAGTAGTTATGGAGGAAATAAAGATAAGAAGAATTTACTTCCAGATGATTATAGTGAAAATAGTAATCAACCGGTTAGTTGGCAATCTGTAAAAACAGGATTATCTAAATATATTAACGGAAATGGTGGAAATGGAATAAAAGGAACAGCTAGACAATATGTTAAGGCTGCTGGTGGATCGGCTGCTTTAGCTGCAAGATCGACAAATGGTATTAATGGTGCTGTAAATATTGGAAACATGTTTTCATCAATAAGAGAAAATGGTGTAATCGAAACTTTTGAACGGTTTGGTATAGAATATGCTGGTAAAAGTGTAGAGGAAATATGTTCATCATTAATCAAGATGTGATTATAAAAATAGCATTTGATTATTTCCTAAACGTTGGCTATGAAGCAACAACTGTGAGAATGGTATGTAAGAAAGCAAATATAGAACCGCCTAGTTTATATTATTATTTTGGTTCAAAAAAAGGGCTCTTTTATGCGGTTGTGGATAAAATGCTTGCTGACTATCAAGAAATGGGGCAAATAAATTCAAAAGAAGGTAGCATGCATCCAGAAAAACTTTTAGAAGCGATTTATGAAAATAGCATTAAGTATG
The DNA here is from genome assembly GCF_018128545.1 of Sinanaerobacter chloroacetimidivorans. Classification (GTDB taxonomy): domain Bacteria; phylum Bacillota; class Clostridia; order Peptostreptococcales; family Anaerovoracaceae; genus Sinanaerobacter; species Sinanaerobacter chloroacetimidivorans. Next base: position 39,295 of record NZ_JAGSND010000016.1, read on the forward strand.
CAATTACACATAAAAATGAAACAAAGTTTTATTTAAGATATACATTGTTTACACCACCTGAATTAAAAAAAGATATTGAAACATATATGACCCCAACTTATGAAAGAAAAAAGACTTTATTTAAAAAGTATCTTACTCAATTATGTGAAATGCAAGAATATAAATTTAATATTGAAACAGCATTTGTTATGTTTGAACGATTAGTGGATGATTCTACTTTTAACGTTGTTTTTTCAAATTGGAATCCAAGTAAAAAAGAAATTAGCGAAATTTTTGGTATATTCTGTAAGCTGCATTATAAGGGGATTTCATTGGCCGATAAAGAATAAAAATTAATATTAAAAGAAGACAAAACATGTGAAATGCTACAAGTTTTGTCTTCTTGAAGGGGGCATATGCTTTGATAGGAAAAATAAATTTAAATAGGAATCTTAATTATCTTCAATATATTCAGCTATATCACTAAGCTCGCAATGTAAGATACGACATAGGTGGGCTTGGTAGAAAGATGGACGAAATGCGGGAGCAATTGCGTATCTTAATTGAAGAAATACGTCATAGTGAAACGACTTTAAATGCGGTAGTAATTGATATTAAAGAAAATGTATTAAAGCAGGATGAGTCCATTGAAAATGTGTCTGCTACCACCGAAGAATTAGCAGCAAGTATGGAGGAAACCTCTGCAACGGCTGAAAGTATCAATAGTATGTCAGAGCAAATTGGAGCAGCAACAAAAAATATTGCGGATCGAGCACAAGACGGAGCACAACAGGCGGCTCAAATCCATGAAAGAGCAAATTCAGCTAAGATTCAGACAATTACACAACGTGAAAAATCAAATACCGTTCAAATGGAAATTCGTGCAAGTCTCGAACAGGCATTATTGGATGTTAAAGTTGTTGAAAAAATCGGTGTGCTATCATCTTCTATTATGGATATTACCAATCAGACCAATCTTCTTGCTTTGAATGCTTCTATAGAGGCAGCAAGAGCTGGAGAGGCCGGAAGAGGTTTTGCAGTTGTTGCAGAGGAAATTGGTAATCTGGCATTTCAGTCAAAAGATGCAGTCGCTAAGATACAGGAAGTAACGCAAAAGGTTACAACCTCCGTATCAAAACTCTCAAGTGACTCTCAAAGATTGCTAGAATTTATTACTACAGATATTAATGAAAGCTTTGATACCTTTGATAAGGTGGCGGAAGCTTATAATAAGGATGCTGTTGACTTAGACTCTCTGATTTCAGATTTTAGCGCAACTTCACAAGAACTGTTAGCCTCCATTGATGGCGTATTAACTTCTATTAATGCAATTAGTACGGCAGCTAATGAAGGTGCCATCGGAGTTACTGAGATTGCACAGCGATCTTCTGATATTATGAATATGGCTGGTGTTATTGACCAAACGGTTGATAAATGTGTTGAAACCACAGTTGTATTGCATCGAAATATTGAGAAGTTCAAGATTTAGATTTGTTATATAAATAAAAATTAAGGTTAAAAAAAGCGGTTGAAAAGTACAAGATTGTATTTTTTAACCGCTTTCTTTTGGTAAGTTTTCATTCGAACTATATGATATAAATGAAAGTAATATTGGAATAATGCACAAATATTGTATATACATATTAAGAACTAATTAACAAATAATCTTTCTAAATAAAAAAACGACTTACATTTTCAGAAATATTGTGTTAAACTAATAGTAACGTGAAAAATAAGAGTAATGAGTAGTAAAATCCTATTCGTAATTTTATACAAATCAACATTAAGAATCCGATTCGTTCATATTCACACTGAGGGTAGCGGATTTTTTGAATGTTGAAATGGTTTATGTAATGGAAGTGTTATTGTAAAGCAATTAAGATAAGGAGTATGAAGTATGTTTGATGTTGGTGATTAGATTGTTTATGGTGTAAATGGAGTATGCAAAGTAGAAAAAGTCGGTACGGTAAGTGTTTCTGGCATACCAAAAGATAAAATGTATTATACATTAGTACCAGTTTACTCGAAAGGAAGTACTGTGTTTACTCCTACGGATAATCTGAAAGTTGTCATGCGACCGGTAATATCGAAGGAAGAAGCTTTGACTTTAGTTGACAGTATAAATGAAATTGAAATGATTATGGAACAAGACGATCGATTGCAAGAGGTAAAATACAAGGAAGCATTGAAAAAATGCGACTGTAAAGAGTGTATTCGAATCATTAAAACCTTGTATCAAAAAAGACAGACAAGAGTTGCAGAAGGTAATAAAATAACATCTGGAGATGAAAGATATCTTCATTTAGCACAAGAATACTTATATGGAGAATTAGCTATACCACTTGAAATGGAGAAGAATGAAGTGGAAGCATTTATTAGTGCAAGAGTGGAGATTTTAGAACTGGCGTAGAGGACGACATGAATATAATAATCTTAGCAAGGAGAACTATTTTGTTCTCCTTGTTTTTTAGTATACTTTTCGTACAATATGCACAAAAAAAAGCAGTTCATTTGTAATAATTGAAAGTTGATTTCCATTACAACACCATATATAATCATAATTATACCATATAATTTCCAAAGGAAATTATAAAGGAGAAGGAGGTAATCATGATGAACCGCAGCAAGAAAGTTTTAGTAGTGGCACTCGTTTTAATTGTATTGGGGAGTTTTTGTGCCAGCATGTTTAACACTTCCATGTTTCAGGTAAAAGTCAAAAAGATTGATTTTGAAACGGAGCATGGAACACTATCCGGTCTGCTTTATATGCCAAAGGGTGCAGGCGCTGATGATCCAAGACCAGTGATTGTGACCACACATGGATATCTTAATTCCAAGGAAATGCAGGATGCACCTGCCATTGAAATGTCCAGAAGAGGCTATATTGTGCTGGCACTTGACATGTATGATCATGGGGATTCTAGATGGAAAGGGGATATTCCAGTAGGTAGTCAGTTTGGGACGTTCTGGATTTATTCTCAGTATGATGCGGCAAACTATGTGGCAAAGCAGGATTATACGAAGAAGGATGAAAAGGGCAATGCATATCTGGCAGTCAGCGGACATTCTATGGGGGGATTTTCGACATTGGTTGCCTTGTATATGGATGAAATGGCATCCTTACAAACCGGTACAAGATCAATATATGCTGGAATTTCGGTAGGAGCAGACTATTCCTATGCTTCTGCGGTTGCTCCTGAGACAGACTACATAGCAGCATTTGGAAACCGCACCGTAGGTATGATTGCTGGACATTATGATGAGTTTTTCTTTAATAAATCGGATGAGGAAAAAACTGCAAATGAAAAGAAAGTAACGGGTACGGTTACTTATAAAGATTTTGCGGCGACTGCATCCGGTAAACAGTTTTTAGGATTAACAAGTGAGGATACTGCAAAATCAGAGCAGTTTTACACAGTAGAGTCTGGTGATCTTTTATATGAAGGAAACGTGGTTCGTGAATCTCAGACCGGACAGCACATCATCTACACACCAAATCAGACGCATCCATGGAATCATTTTTCAAAAACCACAACATCAGATTTAATTGATTTTTATACAACAGCATTTGATGGGGTGACATCTGTAAATCAAGCAAATGCTACTTTAAATTCCGAAAATCAAATTTGGTTTTTAAAAGAACTTTGTAATTTAATCGCTATGATTGGTTTCTTTTTATTACTGATTCCAGTGGTAGGTATGCTTTTGAAGGCTCCATTTTTAAAGCAGGCAGTTACCGAAGAAATTCCAATGTTATCACCGGAAAAGACAAAACTGCAAAAAATTGCATCTTGGGTGTCCATTATTGCATGTATGCTTTATCCTGGAATTTTATTTGCTACGTTAATGGATAAGGAAAAGACCGGACTAATGGTTCTGGCTGGTATTGCGGGCATTTCTGTGGTTGCCGGTGCTATTTTAGCCATTGTAAAGAAAGAAAAAGCTGGAGTTTTAGCAGCTGTCATTAGTCTAATTACAGCCTTGGTGTTCTTATTTGCAGATAAGATACTTCCGCTTAGTCCATTCTTTAATGAACCAACCACAAATCAAATTATTTACTGGGCAATCGGCAATGGACTTATTGCATTAATTGTAGCCATTTTCTTTTATGGAATTACAAAAAAGAAAGATGGAACTACATGGAGTGCTTATGGAGTAAGTGGAAAAGTAAAATCCATCCTGGCAAGCTTTTGTATAGCTATACTTAGCATGATTATTTTATATGCAGTACTATTCCTGATTCAAGCAGTTTTTGGAACAGATTTCCGTTTTTGGACAATGGCTGTTCGAACCTTTAAGCCTGAATTTGTAGTCGTTTGGCTACGGTATTTGCCATTCTTCTTTGTTTATTATTTCATCAATGCCATTGCAATCAATGCGAATACCAGAGGAAAGAAGGGCGGTTATGCCATTGCAATCGGACTTAACGTTGGCGGACTCATATTATGGCTTTTATGTCAGTATGGCATGGATTTTGCAACTGGTACAGCTATGCTTCCAGCACAGGCATTGAATGGAATTTTATTAATTGCAACCATCCCTTGCCTTGCAATTGCAGCCGTCTATGCTAAGAAACTGTTTGAGAAAACACATAATGTGTGGCTGGCAGCCTTTATAAATACTATGTTCTTTACGATGATAACCGTTGCAAATACGGTAATGTTTTGGAATATGATAAACGCATAACTTGTACACCCGGTGAATTGTTGGTATAATAATTGAAGTATTGATAAACGAGGTGCTGAAATGAAACTGGAATGGATGAGAGAATATCGAGATGTAGTGGAACAACTAATAAAGTATTGTAACGTATATGCGGCAGCCTATAAAAAGGAAGGCATTCCGGGAACGGATATTCCAATTTCATATGCCCAGATTCAAGTGATTGAATACTTGTTAGAAAATGAAGAACTACACCAAAATATGAAACAGATTGCAATGAGACTTGGAATTACGACCAGTAATTTTTCCAAATTGGTTAATAAGCTGGAACAAAAACAGTTGCTGGAAAAATTTCATACTGCCGATAATCGGAAAGAAGTCATCATTCAAGTAACCGAGTATGGACGACGGGTCTATCAGGAATATTCGGACTACATTTATCGAGAACATTTTTCAAAGATGTTTGAGGCAGCAAAAGACATTCCAAAAGAATGCCTTCCGCTGATTGCAGATATGCTGGGAGTTCCTTATAAAAATGCAAATTGTAAAAAGAAAGAACCCCCTGTTTTAATTCCCATTCATAAAGATTAAGAGCTAAGAAAGATAATTTTCAATATAAAAGCTAGAAGTTATGTGGAAGAGTTGATTCGAATCCGTTAAGTTGATTCGGGTCAGCTCTTCTATTTTTTCCATTCGGTAGGAAAGACTATTGCGATGAATAAATAAAGCAGCAGCGGTCTGAGTTGCATTATACTGGCATTCGATGTACTTTCTGAGCGTCTCATAAAGGAATGTACTATTTTTCTCATCATATTGCTTTAATATTTTAAGTGCTGGATTTACAAATTCGGATAGATCCTTTTGATTTGGATAGTGTGACAGCAAATCATAAAAAGCAAATGCATCATAAGAAAGTATGGTATCCGACATATCCAATTTTAATGATAAATTATGTAAAAAAAGACATTGTTCAAAATAATTTCGACAGCTGAAAATATTAGTAAAATTCTGGCTTATATAAAGGTTTTTCGAGACTTTTGGAAGAAGCTCACGAAGTTTTTTCTTTTCTGTTTCTTTCAAATCGAGTGTATTAGATAATGCAATCAATGCCACAATATAACCTTTGTAATGGGTGATGTAGGCCTGAGGAAAGACAAGGCAGAGTCGTTCCAGGGCAAAACTTTCCCATTGCTTCTCATCGGATAATGTACCGCATGCAGCGACAAGACAGCACATATTCTTTGGAGGCTCTATTTTGGAAGCTTTCATTCGAATGGATATGTTTTCGAACTGCTTATCATCTAACAGATGGTAAAGTAGAATGCTCTTGAGTGATCCATGAATACCTGCAAAATCAGGATTTTTGCTTAATATATCGCTCATTACATAGCTAATGTTTGGTAGCATTTCACGTTGCATTAAATTGAGAGGTGTCTTTTCTTCGAGCATAATCGTATAGCCAATTAATGAATTATTCCAAAAAATTTTACTGCATAATTTGCTATGAGGCGATGCGGGACAATCTAGTACATAGGATATAGAATTAATTGGAGAAACCGTATTTGCCATGATTTCATTGACAGCAGTAATGAATTCGTAAGTACAATAACCACGCGCAATATTTTCCTTCCATAGATGATCTGTTATTTCAAAATTATCTGAATAGAGTAACACTTTAAATCCAGTATCAATTACGATGACTGGATTTTTTAGTTTCTGCGCGGCAGCATTTACAATTGTTTGCCCATTATCACCACGGATGGACATAGCAATGAGTTGTGAAAAGTCATTGGATAACTGCAGGGATTCATAAAATAATCGGTGCACATAATTGAATACAGAAGAGAGGTCTTCTGGTTGTATGAAGGCAAAATTTCCGTTGGGCAAAGACTGTTTGGTAAGGGGGGTAATGGAAATTAATTGTTCTGGGAGTAAAATTTTCGGGTTAAGAGAGGATAAGTCTCCAATGTATAAAATTCCATCTTCAAAACTGCTAGCTTTTGCATCCAAAAGCTGAATATCCGTAATTTTATCAACATTTGCATCACTTACAATTGTTATTTTGTAGTCAGATTTTAAGTTCTCCATGATATGTCGAAACTGCATAAAATATGCTCCTTTCCATACTGTGCAACTAGCACAAACATAACAAGATTCATTCGTTCAAAGCACCCGTTTATAACGGTATTTGGATGTGTTAATATTATAACAAGAAACGAAAAGCCTGACAAGTCAAAATATAAGGAGGATTTTAAAAATGAAGTATGAAAAATTGTTTCAAAAAGGAATGATTGGTAAACTTGAACTAAAGAACCGTATCGTGATGCCTGCCATGGGCGTTTCACTGGCTAGTTCTACCGGTGAAGCAAGTGATGAAATGATTCGCTATTACGAAGAACGTGCCAAAGGAGAATGCGGTCTCATTATAACGGAGATCACAAGAGTTGATGATATCTACGGTGTGGGAACTTCCAATCAATTAGCAGTAACAGATGGGAAAGACATCCCAAGACTTCAAAGACTAGCAGATGCGGTACATAAATATGATGCAAAGATATTTGTTCAGCTACATCATCCAGGAAGACAGACCTATAGTAGATTACTTGATGGAAAGCAAATCGTAGCTCCATCTGCTGTTATGTGTAATGTAGTCAAAGAAATGCCTCGAGCTCTGACTACGGAGGAATGTGAAGGCATTATGAAAGCTTTCGTAAAGGGTGCAGTTATAGCAAAGTCAGCAGGTATTGATGGAGTAGAAATTCATGCCGCACATGGCTATTTGATTGATCAGTTTTTATCTCCATATACTAACAAGAGAACGGATAAATACGGCGGAAGCTTCCACAACCGTATTCGTATCTTGGAAGAGATGATTACAGCAATCAAACATTTATGTGGTCCTGATTTCCCAATCAGTGTTCGTATCAGTGGAGACGAATTCGTAGAAGGTGGATTAAAATTAGAGGATTCCATCAAAATCGCGCGCACTCTGGAAAGCTATGGAGTCGATGCAATCAATGTTAGTTCTGGTATCTATGAATCTGGTGCAACCATTGTCGAGCCAGGCTCTTATCCACAAGGTTGGAAAAAACATTTGGCTACGGAGATACGTAAAAATGTAAAAATTCCTGTGATTGCAGTCAACAATATCAAACAGCCATGCGTAGCAGAGCAGCTCCTTGAAGAGGGAGTTTGTGATTTTATTGGAATCGGAAGAGGACAGTTAGCCGATGAAGAGTGGGCAAAGAAAGCGAAAACCGGACGCGAAGATGAAATCAGAAGCTGTATTGGATGTCTACACTGTTTTAAGACTTTAAATACAGGAAAACACATTTCATGTGCTGTTAACCCAAGAGTTGGACGAGAACTTGAATATAAAGATTACGAAAAAGATGGAAAGAATCAAGTGGTTGCAGTAATCGGAGGCGGACCAGGCGGAATGCAGGCAGCCTTAGTATTAGCGAAACGAAATTATAAAGTAGTTCTATTTGAGAAGAGCGCTGAACTTGGTGGTACATTAAACATTGCAGATAAACCTTTATTGAAAGAAAAAATTACATTACTGAAAAACGGAATGAAAACACAAGTAGAAAAAAATAACATTGAAGTGCGCCTAGGCACCAATGCAACGGTAGAAATGGTGAAAGAATTAAATCCAGTCGGAGTTTTTGTTGCCTGTGGAGCTTCACCAGTTGTTCCGAAATTACCGGGTATTGAAAATAGCAAAGTAGTGACAGCAGAAGATGTACTTAGTGGAAAAGTAAAAGCTGTAGGAAAAGTTGCCGTGATTGGTTCCGGATTAACTGGATGTGAAACTGCTGAAACATTGGCAGAGCAAGGCCATAGCGTTTCCTTAATCGAAATGGCTAAGACCATTGGACCTGGAATATATCCATCCATTTTAATGGATTTAATGGGAAAATTCAGAAAGTTCAATCCACAGATTTTGCCAGGTCATAGACTTGCAGCGGTTACGGATAAAGGCGTACTTGTTGTTAATGTTGCAAACGGACAAAAAATGGAAGTAGAAGCAGATACGGTTGTACTTGCGCTTGGTGTTTCTCCTCGCAGGGGCGTGGTTTCAGAATTTGAAGCTTCGTTTGATGAGGTTCGTGTTATTGGAGATGCATCAAGGGGCGGTAGTATTGTGGAAGCAGTAGCAGATGGATTTGGTAAAGCATTCGTATTTTAGATAAGTGCCGTTAAGGCGGCGGATAGGAGAGCAAATATGAAGGATTTTAAAGGAAAAGTAGCAGTAATTACCGGAGCAGGTAATGGGTTCGGCGTTGAAATTGCAAAGGAATGTGCCATTCGTAATATGAAAATGGTTCTAGTTGATATTGAAGGTGAGGATGTTGAACGCACAAAGAAATTGGTAGAGTCTATGGGTGCAGTAGCAGTTTCTCTTACGGCAGATGTAAGCCTTCTCGAAGAAGTAAAAAAGATGGTGGATATTACCATCGAAAACTTTGGACAGATTGATTTACTCTTTAATAATGCAGGTGTAGCAATTCCAGGTTATATCTGGGAACTTCCAATGCGTGACTGGGATTGGATTGTAAGCATTAATGTCATGAGTCAGGTATATGCAATGAACCTTGCCATTCCTATCATGTTAAAGCAAGGAACACCTTGTCATATCATTAATACAGCTTCTGTTGCAGGACTTATTACATCCGATGGAATGCCAGCATATCATACAACAAAGCATGCATCCGTAGCACTTTCAGAAAGTGTAAGCTATGATTTACAAAAAATAAATGCAAATATAAAGGTTTCTGTGCTTTGTCCTGGATTTGTGCAAACAGATCTGCATCACTATGAAAAACATAGACCAGAACGATTTAGCGCGGTGGAAGATCCATATTATCAAAGTGATTCTTTTAAAATGCATCAGGCAATCGCAGAACATGTAGTGACCACAGGAATTCCGGTTGACAGCATTGGTATGAGCGTATTTAATGCAATTGAAGACGAAGATTTCTACATATTAACGCACCCAATTTACTCCACCTTAATCGGAAAGAGAGTAAAGGATATGTTAGAAGGAAAAGGTCCAGATTTAAAGGCACTACGTGGATAATTTTAACTTAAATGTCAATTTTTATGTGTTATAATAAAACCACAAAGATAAAAACACGTCCCGGTAGGTAGTCCGGGAGCAGCATAAGCTGTCAGTAACCTGCCTCCTTGGTTGTCCATTCTTTGTTCATCTAATTCTTTAAGGAGGGAATAAAATGGACAAAGTATGTGAAATATTGCAGGTATTGTTTGAGGAACCATTCTGGATTGGTGTATTTGAAAAAAGACAAGAAGGAAAACTTAGCGTATGTAAAGTCACATTTGGTGCAGAACCAAAAGACTACGAAGTTAAAAATTTTGTACTTTCGAATTACTATAATCTTCGATTTGGACCAACTGTTGAATTTAAAATGAAGGAGAAAGAAAAAGTAAATCCAAAGCGTCGCCAAAGGGAAGTAAAAAAACAATTAAAAAACGCAACCATTGGTACAAAGTCCCAGCAGGCAATCAAGTTAGGACAAGAAGAGGTAAAACTTGATCGTAAAATAGCGTCAAAAAAACGATGTGAGGAAGAAAAAGCTTTTCAATTCGCTTTAAAACAACAGAAGAAAAAAGAAAAACACAAGGGCAGGTAACTGCCCTTTCGTTTTATTTTATCCATGTTATGCTAAAACATGTTATGTTAAAATGGAGGTATGTGAAATGGGAGAATTAGCGAATCTATTCAATATCGGAAAAGAAGTGGAACGACAGTTAAATGAGGTAGGTATTACAACGGAAGATGCGCTAAGGCAGATTGGAAGCAAAGATGCCTGGTTAAGAATCAAGAAAATAGATGATTCAGCCTGCATACACCGACTATACGCATTGGAGGGGGCAATCGAAGGGATAAAAAAATCCCAGTTAAGCCCTGAGAAAAAAGAAGAACTGAAAGAATTTTATCGGATACAGACTGCATTATAGTTTCATATAGATTGGAGGCAGAAGATGATAAAACCAAAGGAATTAAAAGTAGGAGACAAGGTAGCCATCGTTAGTCTATCAAGTGGTATGCTTGGCGAAGATTTTGCGAATCATAATTTAATTTTAGGACAAAAGAGGCTACAGGAACTTGGATTAGTACCAGTTTTTATGCCAAATTCATTAAAGGGGATTACATATTTAAAGGAACATCCAGAAGCGAGGGCACAGGACTTAAAGGAAGCTTTTACGGATCCTCAAATCAAAGGAATTATTTGTGCGATTGGAGGAGATGATACCTATCGACTGTTACCGTATTTACTTGAAGATAAAGAATTTATCGATAGTGTAAGAAATAATCCAAAGTTATTTACGGGATTTTCTGATACGACAATCAATCACCTAATGTTTTATAAGCTTGGAATGACAAGTTTTTATGGACCAACCTTTGTCTGTGATTTAGCAGAATTGGATCATGATATGCTTCCATACACAAAGGAAGCTTTTTTGCAATACTTTCATAAAAAGGAGAAAACTCCAATAGTATCTAGCCTTTACTGGTATGAAGAACGAACCGATTTTTCAGAGAATGCAATTGGTACGAGCCGCGTACTGCATGAAGAAGTTAGAGGCTTTGACGTAATCCAGGGTCAAGGGGTTGTTAGAGGAAAATTGTTAGGAGGGTGTCTGGAAAGTCTATATGATATTCTGAGTAATACCAGATATCTGGTATTATCATCATAGATTTTATCAATATGGAAAAAGAAGAAGCGAAAGAGCGCCTGATGCAGGAATTACGTCGATTGCTTGATAAAGATCCAATCAAGACTACGGTTGTAGATATGACCGCATTGAACCTGGTAGAAGTGACACGCAAAAAGGTAAGAAAACCTCTTGCAGAACAGTGTAAATTTTTTCGATAAAGGATAGTCATAGATATAGGATTTTAATATTGAAACACAAAAAAAGAAACAGGCGACTGTTTCTTTTTTTGTGTACTTATCTATGCTCCTTCGCATAGATCACATAATTGATACCCTGTGTTAACACACCTGATACTTACGAATGGCTCCTGTATTCCAACGGAGTGCATTTTGTTTCTTTTTTAAATAATTTAATAAAATATCCGCAATCATCATAGCCGAGATATTCCGATATGGTTCGCACGGACCAGTCTGTAGAATGAAGCAGTTCTTTGGCATGATCGATCTTTTGCTGATTCACATAATAGGAGAGATTGCCCTGGTTCATTTTTGCGAATAGTTTGCTGAAATAGCTAGGGGATATATTGCACAAAGCAGCCATTTTCTCAAGAGTAATGGACTCCTGCGGATTTTTTTTGATGTACTGCAGGGCTGGGGCAATAATCTGATTCGTTTCTTTTTTATGTAGCCGGTTAATTGTCTGTATTCTGCTGTATTCTTCCGTTTCGGTGCCATATTTCGAAGAAACAGAAGCGGAGGTCTTGGAATATTGAGATAATAAGGACTTAAGTTCGGCCTCTTCAATGCAGTAATTCCCAACATGCAGCAACATATTCGCTAAGGCAATGATTTTCTCAAATCGCATCACAGGAAGTTTATCATAACTTGCTTTTAAATCATCGTTCATGGAGGTAATTGGATGGTTGACATTAGGAAGGATATGTTCGGGCTCAAGGTCCATATCCTCTGCTGCAAGCAGTACCTGTCCCGCCATAAATGCTCCCAGATACAGGTCATTAATAAGAATGGGAATTGCAAAATCAACCAGCCCGGCATGGCAGGTATACAGATACGGTCTATGGATACGTGCCGCTTCTAATCCGCCATGGGAATCACATTTTTCACAGTAGACACCATGTTTGGAGGCACGGACTTTCTGACAGAATTCACTGCAGTTGCTGTGACGGGTCAGAGGTCTGCCCAGATAATCCACGGTAATGAACGCAAGATCCGTTGCAGCAGCAAAGTCATCTTGGATTTTTTGAAATTTCATTGGATTGACGATCTGGTCAATCTCGCGAAAGGTTGTTTGCATAAGAGTCCTCCTGTTGGTGTGTATCAATAAATAGGAAAATATTGCACACTGTGCCATATAATACGATTATACACAGTGCAAGTGTGATTGTCAATATAGCCAAAACAAAAGGATAAGCGCACACGAATCTATATAGATTGCATAAAATGCGACCAGAAGTGCCAGATTCTACCCAGCCCTCCGCTATATATTTCTATGGCAATTTCGTATGACTGTGTGGATTCCTTTCATGTAATTTACGGACTTTTTTTCTATAATGACAGTACAAACAGCGGACCAGACAAAGATAAGGTCTGCATAACCTATGGAAGGTTGAAAGGAGTACGCGATGAGAAAAGCATTTATATGTCCATCCAAATATGTACAGGGTGAAGACGAATTATTGAATTTGGGGTATTTTGTGAAGGAATTTGGTGCGTCGGCATTGTTGATCGCCCATCCGGACGATGTGGCAAGAGTAAAAAGCAAATTAGATGTAACTGCGAAAAAGTTTGACATTACTTTTGTGGAAAGCAGTTTCTGTGGTGAGTGCTCCAGAACAGAAGTAGCGAGACTTCAGCAGGTAGCAAAGGAAAATGGATGCGCATGTACCATTGGATTAGGCGGTGGAAAAGCTATTGATACCGCAAAATGTGTTGCCCAGGGAGAACATCTGATCATCGTTCCTACCATAGCTGCAACCGATGCCCCAACGAGCCATTCTGCCGTGCTTTACACAGAAGAAGGCGCATTTGATGACTATGCTTATTTCAAGCAGAATCCGGATGTGGTACTGATTGATACTACGGTAATCGCCATGGCACCGACTCGCTTCCTGGTGTCTGGAATGGGCGATGCACTTTCTACTTATTTTGAGGCCCGTGCAACTTCCACATCCTTTTCAAATGTAAATGCAGGCCTGCCATGCGGATTCCGCGAGGGCGTCTGTGGGGAAGCCAAAGGAACCAATGCGGCATTAGCACTTGCTACCTTATGCTATCAGACACTGATAACAGACGGCTATCAGGCAAAAGTAGCCTCAGATCACAACATGGTGACAGCGGCTCTTGAGAACATCATAGAAACCAATATACTCTTATCAGGTCTTGGCTTTGAAAGCGGCGGTCTTTCTGCAGCACATGCCATTCATAACGGACTTACCATGCTAGAAGGAACCCATCGCTATTTCCACGGAGAAAAAGTGGCATTTGGAACCATCGCACAGCTGGTACTTGAGAATGCACCAAGAGAGGAATTAGAAGAAGTCATCGAGTTCTGTCTTGAAGTAGGTCTGCCTGTCTGCTTAGAAGACATCGGCGTTCCTGCAATTACACAGGAAGAACTGATGCAGGTCGCAGCCAAATCCTGTATTCCAGATGAATCTATCCATTCCATGCCATGTCCAATTACAGCAGAAGCTGTTGCAGCAGCCATCATCACAGCAGATTCCATTGGTATGGACTATAAGAATAGAAATTGAGAGGTATCCTATGAAAAAAATTATGAACCAGCCTGAAACCTTTGTAAAGGAAATGTGCCAGGGCCTTGTCTGTGCCCATCCGGAACTGCGTTTCAATGAAAAATATAAAATTATCACAAAAAAAGAAATCAATCCAAACAAAGTCAGCCTGATCAGCGGTGGCGGCAGTGGCCACGAACCAGCCCATGCTGGATTTGTCGGAACAGGAATGCTAGATGCAGCCGTGTGTGGCGATGTATTTGCCTCACCATCCCAGATACAGGTATACCAGGCGATAAAAGAAACGGCAAGCACTATGGGAACCTTACTGATCATCAAAAATTACAGCGGGGACATGATGAACTTTCAGAACGCCTCCTACCTTGCAGGAGAAGATGGCATCGACGTGGATTATGTCAAAGTAGAGGATGACATTGCAGTGTGTGACAGTCTCTATACGGTAGGACGCCGTGGTGTAGCAGGAACTGTTCTGGTCCATAAGATAGCAGGAGCCTGTGCAGAACAAGGGAAAAGTCTAGCCGAAGTCAAAGCGGCGGCTCAAAAAGCGGCAGCAAATGTGAGAAGCATTGGATTTGCATTTACCTCCTGTACCGTTCCTGCAAAAGGCACTCCGACCTTTGCAATCGGGGAAGACGAGATGGAATATGGCGTGGGAATTCACGGCGAACCTGGTATCAAAAGAGAGAAAGTCATACCTGCAGATGCCCTGGCAAACCGCATGATAGATGCTCTTTTAGCAGACCTTAAGATAGACGGTACCTCCGATACAGAGATTGCTTTACTGGTGAACGGATTTGGGAGTACACCATTACAGGAACTCTATCTGCTCAACCATTCGGTAGTAAAGGAATTACAGAGCAGACACGTGACCATCCATCGTATCTTTGTTGGAAATTATATGACAAGCATCGACATGGCAGGCGCTTCTGTATCCATCTTAAAGCTGGATGAGGAATTAAAAGCATTTTTAAACCAAAGATGTGAAACACCTGGTTTTAAAGTAGACGGTCCGTCTGATCCGGTCCCAATGGCACACGATACCACACAGGCTACAGAAGCAGGGAATGTATCCTTTACAACGGAGACCGATCCTGTCCATGCAAAAGTAGCCGCACATACAGTCAGCCTGGGTAATGTAATCTATATGATCGATAAGATGAGCGAATGCATCATTAAAAATGAAATTCCATTTTGTGAACTCGACTCCCATGCCGGAGACGGTGACTTTGGAATGAGCATTGCAAAAGGGTTCAAACAGCTAAAGAGAGAATGGCAGGAGATCCTGTCCTCAAAAGCAGACAACATAGGTACTTTCTTAGAAGCCTGTTCCATTGTAATCATGGAGCATTGTGGCGGAGCATCAGGTCCGATCTGGGGATCTGCATTCCGTGCAGCAGGAAAATATGCAACAGAGAAAACAGAACTGACGACTCTTGAGTATGCCGAAATGATGCAAAAAATAGTTGCTGGCATTCAAAAGACCGGAGAACGTTCCTTTGGCCGTGGAGCTGTAGTAGGCGATAAGACTCTTATTGATGCCCTTGCACCATGTGCTGATGCATGGATGGACTGTGCACAAAAAGGTGACTCTATCAAAGTGGCACTGGAAAAAGGAGCTCAGGCTGCCAGAGAAGGTGCTAAAAAGACAGAAGACATTGTTGCAAGAATGGGACGTGCTGGAACCGTTGGTGAACGTAGTCTTGGATATCCGGATGCAGGTGCCTATGGAATTGGTGTAATTTTTACAGAAGTTGCTGAATCTATGAAGGAAATGTGATAAAATAGTGGAAACAGAAGAACGTGTGGAGATTGGCAACGCATCTCCACAAAATAGGAAAGGGGTATTAAATGATATGATTTTAAAAACTTTTTGTTTTGAATCAGAAGATGGAACCAACGTGTTTGTCTACAATTGGATGCCAGAGGATAAGGTCGCAAAAGGAGTCGTTCAGATTGCCCATGGTATGGCTGAGACAGCTGAGCGGTATGCACGTTTTGCCACCGTTCTGACAGAGCATGGCTATATTGTATATGCAAATGACCACAGAGGACATGGAAAAACAGCAGGTACCTTAAAGAACGTTGGATATCTTGCCGAGAAAAACGGGTTCGACTGGATGGTAAAAGATATGCATCAGCTTACCAATATCATAAAGACTGCACATCCGAACCTTCCCCTTTTCTTATTTGGACACAGCATGGGATCCTTTGCCTCACAGCGCTACCTGATGCTTCACAGCAAAGAACTGACAGGTGCAATTCTTTCCGGTTCCAATGGAAGCGACCCATTGTTGCATAACATAGGCTTCCTGGTGGCGAAGAATGAAGTCCGCAAACAGGGACGTAAGGCAAGCAGTCCGAAGATGAATCAGATGTCCTTCGGAAGCTTCAATAAGCCATTCAAGCCAAATCGCACTGAATATGACTGGTTAAGCAGCGACAATGCCCAGGTGGATGCCTATATCCAGGATCCTTATTGTGGCGGAATCTTTACCACCGGATTCTTCTATGACTTTTTAGAAGGTCTTAAGACCATCGATAAGGTTCAAAATGTAAAACTGGTATCAAAAAACCTGCCAATCTATATTTTTTCCGGTGAAAAGGATCCAGTAGGACGCTTTGGAAAGGGTGTTAAGAAACTCTATCACACCTACAAGAAGTGTGGCATCACAGATGTATCCTTTAAGTTATATCCGGGCAAACGACATGAAATGCTCAATGAGACCAACCGGGATGAAGTAATGAACGATGTGGTGCAATGGCTTGAAAAACAACATCGCGGGGCATAAGGTGGCTTTAGTATAAAGAATGACATCATAAATAAATATTTTTTCTATTTATCAATCAATAGTAATCGAAAAATCAATATATATAATGGGATAGAGACTTAAGCAGTGCTTAGTCTCTGTTTTTATAATGTGACTACCTTCTTCTTATTCTGGATGAAACTTATACCTTGTCCTTTTTAGAGGAAGCTCATTTAGGATATTTGGGTTACGGAACCGGTTTGTATGACAAGTATACACAGGAGCGTCAGGTGCAGTTTCCTTTTGATGTTTATATAGGAAATGTATTCAGGGAGAAGAATACATGGATTACCGTAGGAAATGTAACAAACTTTCGTATTGCCCCTTGGGTTGTAGAGGCTTCCTACACTTTAAAAATGCGGAGTATAGCAAAGAACTCTATTGCAGAACCTTCATGGGAGTCAAAAACAGAGCAGTCGGCCAACTTAAATAATCAGAATTATGTTGCAACGGATACCATGGCAGTAGATGTAAGTGGTAATATCTATGATTTTAAGATTACAAACATCATGGACTATCCACTATGGGAGAATGTGTTCTTAAAACCGGGTTCCATTAAGTCTAACGGTACTGCATTCTCAGTTGGTGTCTATAATAAAAAAGGCGCGCAGACAGGAACCGCAAAGTATACTATGCCTATTATGCCAGGTTCCCACCCTTTCATTGATAATCAGGGAGCAGTAAAACTAGGTTACACCTTCCGCTATTCGTTTACCACAATGGCATCGTTAAATGACAATCGTGATTTTATTCGGGTAGAGCCACGTTTTTATTATGTAAAGAATGATGGCAGTGGAAGACAAGAAGTAGATCTGTATTATCATGATACCGTAAATAAGAAACAGGTATACTTTCTGAAGGTTGGAACAGTTTTGGATCATGATAATGTAAAAAAAGTATCATTGAACAGTCTTGCAAATGTGGTCGAAGAAAAAGAGATTGAAACTACAGCTGAAATGACAGGAAGAAAAGAGGATTCAATCAGATACAAAGAGGTAGATTGTTACAGCCCACAGATGATTACGTTACCATCACAATTGCGTACCTTTGCAGGAAGTACAAATAATGTCCCATCTACTCGTATTAACCAGGCAAAGATGAGTGTACAGAAATGGTATGGGGAATATAGTCTTCCGGCAGAAACCTTTGCAGTGCCAAAGGGATATGACGTTCTTAATGCCGCACGGCTAAAGAATGGTTTATCAGGAAGAGAAGACTTCTGGTTAAAAGACGGGTACATCATCATTAACTTCGATATTGAAACATACCACTACAACAGTACGACTGGAGTAGCAGAACGTCATTTAAGTTATATCAATAAGCAGAACAGCCAGACTTATGGATGCTGTAATATGTGGAAGAAAGAAGGATATACTTATACACGAACTAATTATGGAAAGACTTTTGACCTAACCGATGGTGATACCATGTTCCTATATACGATATATCAGTATGGACGAAAGACCAATGCATCCACAGATTATTCTTCTAGGGGAACGCATTAAAAGTATTAAAAGAACAACGGAGATACAATAAAAGCAGCCAATGGCTGCTTTTATATTTAATAATTATGAAATTAGAAAAATGAGAGCGTTATTCAGTGTAGTTTGGATTCTGATAGTAGTAAAGGATGCAAGACAGACTGCAAGGGTATGTCCTTTTAATTCAACAATAATATCCGCAGTTGTTTCCGGTTCGCTCTTAGAAGAAGGGCAGTGCTGATAAAACAATGTTGTAAGTTCCTTTTCCCTATCCAATTCTTTAATTTCTAATATTTGAAAAGTTGTGACTCTGCATCGTGTCGTAACTATGATCTGAAAATCATTCCGAATAAATTCCTTAAAAAAGGCATCATCTTTTGGCAGCACATTAAAATTATCCAGAATAATCAGACTGTCAGAACGCAATTTCTGCAATGTCTGATAGTGGGTTTTAAATAATTCTTCTTCGGTCATTTCTGCTGTATCGTCAGAAAAGGAAAGACTTGCGATACATTTCTTTAAACTTCCTTCGTAATGAAAAAATAGAATGTTATTATATTTCTTTATGTTTTTACTTGCATAGGCTTTGGAAAACTCACTTTTACCAATTCCAGCAATACCAGTGACAAATAACAAAGAATGCTCTTGTAAAAGTGACGATGCTTCCTTAAGTTCTTCTTTTCTTCCAAGAAAAGTTTTGGTTGCAGTAGGTACTTTGGCAGATAGCAGTTTATCGGATAAATCCGGTGAATATAGTGTGCCATGCGTATGATCATTTAAGATGGCATAACGCACTACTTCTGCAAAGAAGCCCTCCAAAGTTGGAACTTCCAGCATTTCATCAGCTTTCTTATCGCCAATCACATCTCTACTGTCATTAATCAGTTCTTCCAACTGGGAACGAGCCTGTGATTCATTAATTAGGTTTGAAATAATCTTATCTCTGAAATCATCTTTCATAAAATCAAAATTATTATCATCCTCATATGTCCGGATAATCTCCATAGGAATCGGTCTTGCGCCACTACACCAATAGCTATATTTACTTGCATCAGCATCAGTAAGTTCGAAATCTTCACTGTCATGTAAACAGACAGAGAATAGGTTTCGTACTAGCTGGTGCTGTTGATATGTTTTCTTTTTATTTTCTAGAAGAATGCCTATGACATTCGAAAAGGTAAGTCTGTTTTTCAACTTAATCACTCCGTTTCAAAAATTTTGTTAAGTCTATGCTAAGTCTCCGTCAATAGTTGGGAGATATTTTCGTTGGTATCATTAACTCATAAATTGGTAGCCAGATGAAACCGTAATCACATTTCAAGGATATCAAAAGTATAACACATTACAAACAAATGTTCTATCGGAAAATTGTTTGTATAACGTACATTGAAAAATAATTCTGATAAAACCAAAAGGTGGAGGCAGAATTCATAGGCTGTAGAGTGGAGGTGCCCGAATCGTTGCAATTGGCAACACCAGAACCGTACTAGCAAGTACAGAGTTAGTTGTTTGAAAACTAACTCCAAGGCTACGGATGAGAGAAAAAAGAATCATCCGGAAAAGAACATACGAGGGGTACCGGGGGAAGTCCGCCCTGGCGAAGATAATCAGAAAAGTCAAGATAGTAAGATCTGATAGGAGCAGGGCGAAAGGAATCACGTCAAGTTGGGAGAGGATCTCGCGCAGGAGAGGCCCACAGTTATTTTTCACAGATAATTGGATGGAAGCGAAAGCTACCGCCCCACTCTACGAATGGAAGCCAAACAGTCTAATCACTTTTGCAATAGCTGTTGATTCACTTTATCAACCATCGTTAGGTGGAAGGAAAGAAGGTGATGTATCGAGAATAACAAGAAGGAGGTGTCTGGGATGACAAAGGAGATGGAATTTGCAAAGTGTATCGCTGTATTAAGAAAATTAATTCGATTAGGATTGATTTCAGAATCAGAATATACAGTAGCAAGAAAACGGTTGATGGACAGATTTTTGATACTAGAGGAAAGCAATCCGAAAGTAGCATAAAAAATCTATTTTGATATTCGTTAACAATTAATTAAGAAGATAAAATAGCAGTATACAAAGGAATTATCTTTTGTGTACTGCTATTGTACTATAGAGAGTTTAAAGAATGGAGGAATTATATGGGAGAAGTACAAGTATTAGAAGCAACAAGAACGGTTCCTAATGGCAGGGGCAGAGCAAGAACAGAAAGTAGTGGACTAAAAGTTGAAAGGATTCGTGTGGCTGCTTATTGCAGAGTATCAACAGATGGTGATGAACAGCTTGGAAGTTTTGAATCTCAAAAGCTTTATTATGAAGAAAAGATTGCAGCAAATTCAGAATGGGCAAGTGCAGGTATTTTTGCAGATGAAGCAATTACAGGAACAAAGGTGGATAAGAGAGAAGGATTTCAAGACATGATTCAGAAATGTCAATATGGCGAGATTGACTTGGTTCTTACAAAATCCATTTCAAGATTTGCCAGAAATACGCTAGATACGTTGCAATATGTGCGAATGCTTAGGGATAGAAATATTGCCGTTTTCTTTGAAAAAGAAAATATCAATACCCTAGATATGAATGGCGAAATGTTATTAACGATTATGAGTTCCCTGGCACAACAGGAAGTGGAATCCCTTTCCATGAATGTCAAAATGGGTCTTAAGATGAAAATGAAAAGAGGTGAAATGATTGGATTTAATGGTTGTCTTGGATATGATTATCATCCAGAGGATAAGTCCATTACAGTAAACGAGGATGAAGCGGAAATTGTCAAATTTATTTTCGATATGTATCTGCAAGGCTATGGAACCACAACCATTGCCAAAAGGCTGATAGAACTTGGGAAGAAGAATAAGAAAGGGAAAGTCAGCTGGCATACCCATGGAGTTATGGGAATTATTCAGAATGAAAAATACAAAGGAGATATTCTTCTTGGAAAAACATTTACTACAGATCCAATTTCAAAGAGAAGGCTTGCTAATATGGGAGAGGAAGATCAGTTTTATATCCGTGACCATCATGAAGCAATTGTTTCCAGGGAAGTGTGGGACGAAGCGGAGCAGGTTCGTCTGAAACGATCCAAGAATAAAGTGGTGGAAACTACCGGGAATCGGGAACGTTATACAAGGCAATATGCATTTAGCAGTATGTGTGAATGCGCCTATTGTGGGCATAAGTTGACAAGAAGGACAAGGCATAGCAGTTCTGTATATGAAAAACCTGTATGGCAATGTATGAATGCCACCAAGAATGGAATTGCCTGTTGTCCAAATTGTAAAGCCATTGATGAAAATATTTTGGAAGGAGCCTTTTTGGAAGCCTTCGGTTTACTAGCTGGTAATTTTGATGATGTGCTTGATCTGGTCATGACTCATGTAGAGGAAGCGGCAAGCAATGATGAGGACATCAGAAAAAAGAAGCAGATAGACAAAGACATATCTTCACTGGAATCTAGAAAAAGTCGAATGACAGATATGCTCATTGATGGTACAATTACAAAAGATGTTTTTAATGATAAGTTAATAGAAATCACTAGAAAACTTCATAATTTTGCCGAGAAGAAACTTCTATTGGAAGAGAGTATCGGTAAACAGAAAGATGTTGGCAAACGAATGTCAGAACTTCGTGAGACACTAAAGCAAGAAAATATCCTTGATGAATTTGACCGAGTAGTCCTTGAAAGTATTATCGACAAAGTTATAGTCGGAGGATACGATGAAGAAGGCAATCCAGATCCTTATAAACTGACTTTTGTATTAAAAGGGAATCAGTCAAAAACGATTCCGAATGCAAAGGACAATTATAAAGAGCAGAGGAATTCAGAGAAAGGAAAGAAGGTGTCATAGATGGAGAAACAGCTGGCAGAAGTTGTTGATGGGACTGAAATCAAAGAAATAACTGAGACACAAAATTTGTGTTCATGTGAGAATGACGGGGCAAGTAATATGGTCTCATCAGAGAATAACGACGCATGT
Source organism: Sinanaerobacter chloroacetimidivorans (assembly GCF_018128545.1). GTDB lineage: Bacteria > Bacillota > Clostridia > Peptostreptococcales > Anaerovoracaceae > Sinanaerobacter > Sinanaerobacter chloroacetimidivorans. Next base: position 61,661 of record NZ_JAGSND010000016.1, read on the forward strand.
GGAGGTAATAACTCTGTTGCAGAAAGCTTGAGGCAGAAGTGCAGAAAAGTTATGCCGATTTGACATATTAAAACGAATAAGTAAATAATACAGAAAGTAAAGATAGGCATTAGCGTGATTGTACCGTAGGGTAAATATACGTTAATGCCTTTTCTTTTTTTACATAAAGACGATTTGTTAAGATAACATTCATATTATTACACTTGTACGGATATTGATTATGAATTTGATACAATTTATTTCGAAAGGAGAAGCAGAGATTCGGTATAACAAATGTGTTAAGATATATGAATCATGGTGAAAACACATAACTATATTTTACATATTTGTGAGCAGATAGGTTTGAAGGCACTTTAATCCGAATAAATACCTGCGAGCAAGTCAATGGCAGGTGTTAAATGAAAAAGGTTAGAAAAATTGAAGTACCCGAGAAACAAACAGATAGCAGAAAATTAAAAGTAGCAGCATATTGCAGGGTGAGTACTAAATATGAGAGCCAGAAATCCAGTATAGATCTGTAGGTAGAATATTATACAAAATATATTGAGAAGCAGGCGGATTGGGAATTTTTATGGATATGACGTTATTGATGGAGAAATAGTATCAATAAAGAGCAGGCGGAGGTTGTAATAAATATTTTTGAATGGTATCTGGCAGGTTTATCTCTGAGGCAGATAAAGAATAGGTTGGAGTCTCTGGAAATTAAAACAGCTACTGGTAATAATGTGTGGCATGAAAAAGTAATACTTGGAATGCTTGGCAATGAGAAATATATGGGAGCAGCATCCTCCAGAAGTCTTATACTCAGGATTATCTGAATGGAAAACGTGAGAAGAATGATGGACAAAGAACCAGATACTATGTGTATGATACTCATTTGGGTATTATTTCAAAGGAAAAGTTCTTTGAAACTGTTTGTGAAATTAGGAATAGAAAAAGAAACATAAATAACAGTGATGGGGATATAAAAACAAGTGGAAAAAAATATAATGGGCAGAATTTGTTGGCAAATATACTGGTTTGTGAAGAATGCGGTGCTTCATTCAGAAGACGTATAGAACGAGGAAAAGTAGTATACAGATGTGCTACGAGAATGGACAAAGGACGAGAGGCATGTGAGAATTCACCAACAATTGAGGAAAGCTGGATCAAAGAAGAACTCGCCTAAGAGGGTTTGCGATGGGGAGTATATGGAGGAGAAAGTAAGGAAGATGGTGTATGAGATTAGAGTTGGAAAAGACAGAGTGTTAAAGATTGAAATAAAGTAGATAAAGATAATTATATTATTTTTTATATGATACAAAGCATCAAGAAATAGAACAATTGTTGATGCACGCACCAAATTTTTGTCAAGATTTCGCCATCCTCTGTGAGTGAACTCATTATCCTTAGAGAATATGCAGCAGGGAATGAGACTGCTGGAGTAAAAGTTTGATAAATGAGGTGTGAGATTACGATAAAACGGCAAGAGCGATTATGAAAAAGCTGTTCTTGTTGAAGATAGAAATTTTATGAATAAATTCTGTCAATATAACTGAAACTGTGTGTTTCATTATAAATGGTCTTTTATTTAAATTGTCGTAATAAGAAAATCATAAAAAGTTATGTCCAATTATGTCCAAAATTATATTGACATTATTGGTTATAAATGCTATTATAAAAGAGTAAAATACGAATGTGTCCAAAAAAGAGGTGCGAATATGAAATCGGGTTTGGTTGTAAAATTAGTTGAGGCTCATAGTTCTAGTAGCGAAGATGCTTTTAAAATTGCATTGAATAATTTAGCTGAAGATGAAGAGAAAAAAGGGAATGCAACCACGGCCTCGTTGCTGAGGAATGCGTATGTTTATGACAAAAAACGTTCAACCACATACAATGACAGTCCGCTTTCTGAAATGTCATTTTCAACACAGAGTGCCATCCCTATGCCTAAAGACAGGGATAGCACATTAGACTTACTAGAGGTTTTAACTCCTAAAATTAAACTATCTGATGTGGCTTTGCCGGAGAAGACAGTTCAAGTTCTGAAACAGGTTGTTGCGGAGCAAAGATCCATAGAACAACTTGCTGACAGAGGCGTTGTACCTGCGAATAGACTTTTATTTTGTGGCCCTCCGGGCTGCGGAAAAACTTTGACGGCAAATGCATTAGCGGGCGAATTGGATATGCCGATTGCATATGTGAAACTTGATGGATTGGTCTCCTCATATCTGGGACAGACCGGAACAAATATAAGAAAAATATTTGACTTTGTTAAGAATAAACGCATCATGTTGTTTTTAGATGAATTTGACGCAATTGCAAAGAAGAGAGATGATTCAAATGAATTAGGTGAATTGAAAAGAGTTGTTACAACACTACTGCAAAATATGGATGCAATGCCATCTAATGTTTTCTTGGTAGCAGCAACAAACCATCATCATCTTTTGGATCCAGCAATATGGAGAAGGTTCAATTCTTCCATATTATTGGAACTACCAAATTTAGAACAGCGAACACAGATGATTGATCATTTCTGTTCAGAAAAATTGACTGATTACAATATTGATCATAAAACATTGACAATTTTAACTGATGGAATGAGCGGTGCCGAAATTCAAAGTTTTATGCTATCACTCGCAAAATACTGTGTTTTGGAAAACAAAAAAGGTTCCATTTCGCAAAAGGAAATAGCTGAAATTTGGTTACAACAAAATACTCTTTTTATTAGTGAGAATAGCGAAGACTTTATGAAAGCCTTATTTCGATTGAAAAAGAACGGTATCCCCTTAAGAACTTTAGAAGAAATTACGGGTATACCGAAATCTACATTAGATTATCGTTTTAAAAAGGAGGGTATGAATGATGAGTAATGAACGAAGAGACCATTTGTGGATTCCGGATGAAGAAGTTGTCCGATTGGATAAGACTTTAACTGCCCGTCCGGCACCGAGGAATGTATCTTATGCAGAGCATGGACAAAAACTTAGCCATAGCCTGCAATCAATTAAGCAGACGATTGATAGCGTTGCTACTGACGACTCATTGATCGATTCAGGTCTTATGATATTCAAAGTAGAATTGCCTACTGGAGAAAAAATCAAAGATAAAAAAGATCTATTTCTTTCAACTGGAATGCAAGTAAAAGCGGTTAAAAATGAAAATAAAGCTGTTATTGCTACGACCAAAATGCAATTTCAATCATTGAAAAAAAGAGTGGACGATTATACACGCTCAGGAGCAGGGAAAACTTATTTTGATTTTATTGAGGATTTCAAGCCTTACGCAGGCAGTGAAAAAAACTCCAGTGCATTGCAAAAAACTACTTGTTCAGATGCAGTTCCGCCTTCTCTTGATATTCAAATAATGCTTGTCCCTAATTTGGGAGAAGAAGTAAATGGAAAGGCAATGAAGAGACTAATTGACAAAATTTCTGTACATGAAGGCAGTATCCAAGAGCAACCATATTATTTATCAGACAACACACCAGTTATTCGCGCTATAATTCCATCAAGTTCATTGATACACTACGAAAATGACTCTGCTATATATAGAATTGAGGAAACGGATTTTTTTAGTGCGGACGCTGCTTCAAAAAATGCGATTGACCTAAACGATTTGGAATTGGATGAAGACGTTTTAATTGACAATCTTCCTATAGTTACTGTTTTAGATTCGGGAGTGAATTTTCCAAATAATTTGAAATCGTTGATTCTTGAACATTGGATGGACAGTGGATCTGTCGGCGGCGATTCTGAACATGGAACCAAAGTTGCGAGTAGGGTCGCTTTTAAATATATTTGCAATCAATTACCTTGCACAAAAGTAGTTCCGCGAACAAGGATTATCGATTGCAGTATTTTAGATGGAAGTGTACCAGTAAATATCTTCATCAAACGAATACAAAATGCTGTTCATACTTTTTGTGATATTTCTAAGGTGTACAATTTGTCAGCAAATGCTGCATCTCCAATTGAAGGAGATGAAATGAGCATTTTGGGCTATGAACTGGATGCATTGCAGCTAAAACTGAATGTACAATTTGTGGTCTCGTCCGGGAACCATCAATTATGGAGCACTGAATCGAGTTTGGAAGATGTTTTGGATGATGACGATTCAAGAGTATCAGCACCAGCAGATTCTATGTTATCTATTGTCGTTGGTGCTATATCTGGAGAAACTCATCCGAACAGTTTATCTTCGGTTAATGAAATCACATCATATAGTCGAAGGGGACCAGGGTTTAATGGTTTCTCTAAGCCGGATGTTACTGCTTATGGTGGTTCAATTACATGCCTTGCTGGTTCTGTTTCTGTTCCAGAGGATAGATTCTCTTTACTTTTAGACAAAAACGGTAAGTTGACACCAGATGCAGGGACAAGCTTTACTGCACCAGTTGTTGCTGGAGATTTTGCAGAGATTTTAGGGATCACGCCTAATCAAGATATTTTGTTGGCGAAAGCTTTACTATATCACAACACTCAGCCTATTTGGGAAGAGGAAAGCATAACTGACGAGGAATTAGCTTTTGCTCATAATCTGTATGGCAGAGGATTATCTAATGTGGATGAAAGTAAGTATTCTTCGCCGTCTAAAGTGACTTTTTTGAGAACAGGAACGTTAAACAAAGTTACCAAAGAGAGAGTAACATTCTTCATGCCGGAAATTTTAGCAGCTCAAGTAGGAAGAAATGTTGCCAAAGTTTCTGTAACATGTGTTTCGATGCCGCCAGTTGATAGAACAAAAGGAACTGAATATTTAGGTGCATATGTAAGAGCCTCGTTGAAAAAAGGTAGCTCCGATGGACGATTAAAACCTGTTCAGCAGGATTTTAAAGAAGGACGTCAGAAATGGGATGTATGTCACCAATTTACAAAATTGTTTTCGAAATTTGAAGCTGGCGACTGGCAGATTTGGCTTGAACTGTTTTCACGTTGGGATGAAGAGAACATAGATGTGCCATATGCTTTGGCAGTTACTATTGAAGATGTTAGCAATACGTTGGATGTTTATAGTGAAATTGAAGCATTGAATAGATATCGTTCGATTAATACTCTCAGATTGCGTGTAGATGCCTAAGAAATACATAGTCAAAAATATTCAAATACAGAAGGGGCTGGTTGTTCTAGGAAATGTAAAGAGAAATAACATGAAACATACTTCAGAAAAATCAAAAGAAGGTGAAGAAAGGTACATATATGGAAAAAATGGTAGAAAATATTGTGATTCAGTTAATAATAGCTACTTTCACTGTTGTTTTTACAGTTATACTAGAAAAGTTAGTTACTAAAAGTCCGCCCAATGAAATAAGTAAACATATTACATTAAATACAATTAATGAACAACCGAATATATTTATTCAACCGACTCAAGTTATAGTAAAAGAAAAGACTATTTATAAAGAGAAAAATAGTAGTTCAAATGACATTGGTGTATTTGAAATGTTTATCATTGGAGCAGTTATTCTTTCAATGGTGATTACAGGTTACATGAAATTTAGAGTACAAATTCAAATAGGGATTATTGGCATGGCATTATCTTTAGAAATAATGGTTTTAATAGTTGCATGGTTTGGAATACGTAAAGGATTATCATTCGATAATAGAATTAAGAGTATTATGGCATTTAATATACTGTCTGTGATTATGGTACCAATATTAGTGGTACTTGTTGAACACCCATTTATGTATAAGAATGTTGATAAAGTAGCAATAGTGAATAATATTAATCAAACGGGAAGTTTTTCAGTATTTGATGATATGTCAATAACAGTATTTTTAACCTATCAAATTACAGGACTTGTATTAGCAGTAGTTTATATGTTGTATGTTCTTAGAGCAAATTTATTTTTAATTGCTTCAATCAATTTGGTTTTGCAGAGTAGGTTGAATAAACTTTGGGCTATTATTTATAAAAAAACTTATAAAAATCATAAGAATAGTATAACGTATATTGTTATTGGTAGTGTGCTGTTGGTACTAAGTTTTTTTATGGTTTCAGGAATTTTAGCAAATATATATGAGAAAATAAAGTAGTTGCCGCTCATTACACCTTGGAAACGTGGTAGTAACTATAAGCTTTAAAGGCAAAGTATAGCAAATTTCGTACGAGCAACGTTAAGACGGTGGTAAGATCGGATAGACCTAAATCTAGATGAGGTTATTCTCTTTGATCAGATATAAAATAGAGTCCAATATCTGAGAGGCACGATAATACTATTATGTTATGTTGTTTGAATTAAATTGTAAGTAATAAAGCCTTCAAGATTAACTCGTTTTTGAAGGTTTTCTTATTTACAATTTTATTCAGATTGTAAATAAGAAAGCGAGTACCGTTTACCATATAAATGATAACAGCAGACGGAGCTAAATATAAAAAAGGCAATTAGCAAGGATCTGAAAAAAATGCATTCATAGGCTATTTTTCTGAAATATATCCTGAAGCCAAGGGGGTACCAGGTTCATCGGTCATCTTTTTTATCTTCTCAAGGCATGTAGAGGCCACAATCCTGTTGCAGAAGATTTAAATGTTGAAATTTGAATGATTTGAGATGTTTGGAAAATGAGTTTGATTTAGACGTGAGAGGATGACTTTCGCGTCTTTTCTTTTACGCGTATAATTTTCATGGATATTCAATTTATATGAAGAGGATGAGCCATGAAAAAGGTTAGGATTATACCTCCTATTCCGAAGGAGTATAAAAAGCTCAAGGTTGCCGGGTATTGCAGAGTAAGCACATCTGGACCTGCACAATTGCGCAGCCTTGAGATTCAGATAAAAACTTACAAGAAAATGATTCGAAGTCACCCCGACTGGATTTATGCAGGGGTATTTTATGATGTCGAAAGTGGGCTGCGTCGGAATGGTAGAACCGATTTGAACAAAATGCTCAGGAAAGCTGCGAAAGGTGAAATTGATTACATCATCACCAAGTCAATCAGCAGGGTGTCGCGAGACACTCTGGAGATTTTGCAGATTATTAGATTTTTAAGAGAGCGAGGGATCAACATGCATTTTGAAACAGAAGACTTGGATTCAATCAATGTGGATAAGGAATTTGAGATTACACTGAGGGGGATGCTGGCACAGGATGAAAGCAGAAATACCAGTGAAAACATTCAGTGGGGGTTTCAACGCAAGTTTGAAAAGGGCGATATTTTTACACAGTATAAGAATTTCATGGGGTATACCTGCGTAGATGGCGATATTGTTATCGTACCAGAGCAGGCTGAGGTTGTCAGGAAGATATTTGACTTGTATTTACAAGGACTATCACTGGGACAAATAAAGGCTTATCTACAATCCCAGGGGATTAAAACTGTAACGGGGAAAGATGTCTGGGATAGAAAGACGATTCAGAAGATACTCAAGAATGAAAAATACAAGGGTGATACGATGCTGCAAAAGACTTTTACTGAGGATTTTATGACTGGTAAGAAAGTCAAGAACATTGGGCAACGCGGTCGATATTATATTAAGGACAGCCATCCGGCTATTGTTTCCGCTGAAGTATTCGATAAGGTTCAGGAGGAAATGGCTAAGCGTGCAAGTATTGTTAGAAATGAAGACGGTACGGTAGAAGCCAGCGGGATCAAATACAACGGTAAATATCTTCTGGGGAATCTGCTTGTGTGCGGTTATTGCGGCACATCGTATCGAAGAAGAACAGAGAGGGGCAAGGTTGTCTGGAGGTGTTCGACAAGGATTGAAATAGGGAAAGGTGCTTGTCCTAATTCTCCTACTTTGGATGAAGAGTGGGTAAAGGATATTCTAAGAAAAACATATTCCAATGGCATATGTGAAGAGGATTTAAGAGAAAAGATAAGTAAAATTAAAGTATATACAAAGCATATAACGGTATTTTATAAAAATGATGGAGAGACCGTAGATTTTGAAATTTGGTATTGATAAGCGCTAAATTAAAGTGTCCGAATGTGTACGAAAATTATTGACAAAACGGAGCACTGGTAATACAATAATAACAGTAAATGTCCGAAAGTGTACGAAAGTGTACGAAAATCATATGATGGAGAGTGTGACCATGAAGTCGGAATTGATAGAAAAATTAATCATTGCCCATTGTGATGGGGATGAAAATAAATTTATAGAAGCACTAAATAAATTGGTGAAAGATGAGGAGAAGAAAGGAAATGTACCTACTGCGTCAAGATTGATGAGAGCCTATGATAACAACAAGAAATCTGGAAATGTCAGTACAGATTTTAGCCCAAATACAACTGTTTTTTCATCACAGATGAATACTCCGAGAGATAAGGACAGTCTGCTAGAGTTATATGAAATTGTTCATTCAAAGATGTCATTAGATGATGTTATATTGCCTGAAAAGCAGAAGGATATTTTAGAACAGATTGTTTCAGAACAAAACAATGCAGAAGAACTATTAAAACACAATATGCCACCTATTAATAGAGTATTACTATGCGGCCCCCCTGGCTGCGGCAAGACTATGACTGCATATGCATTAGGTCATGAGCTAAATTTACCTATTGCATATGTTCGTTTAGATGGATTGGTGTCATCCTATTTAGGCCAGACCAGTACTAATCTGCGTAAAGTTTTTGATTCAGTAAGAAACCAAAGGATTATATTATTTTTGGATGAATTTGATGCTATTGCGAAAAAAAGAGATGACAGTAATGAGTTGGGCGAACTTAAGCGTGTTGTAACTACTTTGCTACAAAATTTTGACAATATGCCGGGAAATGTTTTTTTAATAGCTGCAACAAATCATGAGCATCTTTTAGATCCAGCAATATGGAGAAGATTTAATGTAACAATTACACTAGAATTGCCAAATGAAGAACAACGGCGAATCTTGATAGAAAAGGGAATCTCTAAGTATGGTGTTGAACCGCAGATCGACTATAAATTAATTGCAAAAGTATCAGAAGGTATTAATGGAGCACAGATAGGAGAATTAACAACGGCCGCAGCGAAGAAAAACCTTATCAATAAGAAACTAAAAACGGAAGATGTTATTGATATACTCATCCAACAATTAAGTAAGTTTTCGGATAGTGGGAATGAGCCGATGAAAGTCATTCACGAAATGATGGAAAGAGGAGTTTCATTAAGAACCGCCGCAAAAGCTCTGGGAATGTCGCATAATACTTTAGATTATCAATTAAAGAAGTATAGGGGGGAATTAGATAATGAATGACCAAGACAAATTTCATTTGTGGATACCTTCTGGGGAAGTGACTAAAGTACTTAAAAAACCAACTAGCAGAAATAAAAATTATGGTTTAAATCCAGCTGAGCATGGAAGTAAATTGTCTAAAGGCTTACAGGATATATTGGATATATTCAACAAATTAAAAGCCGGGGATTCCCTTCATGATGAAGATATCATGACCTTTAAAGTTGTATTGCAAGATGGGGAAGATTTTTCTAACAGAAAAAAGTTAATGGAAGATGAAGGGTTAAAAATTAATGCTGTTAAAGATAGTCGACATGCCATTGTATCAGCCAAGAAAGACGTCTTTGACAGATTGCAAGGGCGTATTGGAAGATATAGAGATCGTGGGACTGTAAAAGATTTTCAATATATAGATGATTTTGAACCATTTAGTTCAAGAGATAAACAATCAGCCTCTCTGATCCGTTATTTTCAAGAAAATAAAGATCAAATTGCAGTTGATGTTCAAATGATGTTATTACCAAACTTAGGAAATGAAATTCAAAAAAAAGCTGAGAAAAAACTAGTAGAGAAGATAATAAATAAGAACGGAAGTCTTCCTGCAGATCCATTCCAACTTACGGATGGAACAACAATAATCAGAGCATTGGTTCCTATGTCAAGTTTTAATGAGATAGCTGATGACCAAGCAATATATAGAATTGAGCAAACAGTTTTTTTTCTTAAGTATGCTCCTAGTGTATCTTCACCTTTTGGAAAAGGATTGCAACTGAAGCCAGGAGTGATAATTGAAGAATTGCCAGCAGTAGTTATATTAGACGATGGAGTTGATTTTCCAAAAAATTTGGCGCAGCTTGTTCCAATACATTGGCGAGCTACAGGATGCAATCGGCCAGTATTTTTCGGGAGCCATGGAACACCTGTGGCAAGTAGAGCTGCATTTGAAAATCTAGGGCTCTGTATATCTGATGAAAATCTCACGCCAAGAGTAAAGATTATCGATGCTAATATAATAGATGGGGAAAAGACAGCTTCAAATATAGTAATCCAAAGAATAAGAGAAGCTGTTATAACATTTTCACCTATTGCAAAGATATTTAATTTTTCATATAACGCACAGCAGCCAATAGATGGTGATGAAATGAGTTTTCTGGGATGTGAATTAGACTTGCTAACAAAGGCATATGGGGTCAGATTCGTTTTATCTGCAGGAAATCACCAATTAGTGTTTTCAGAAGATAATTTAAAGGACATTTTAGATGACGATGATAGTAGAATTGCAGAACCAGCCGATGCGATGCTGGGGATAACCGTGGGAGCAGTGGTTGGCCATACCCATAATGGAAGTATAAGTAAGGAAAATGATATTGCCCCTTATTCGAGAAAAGGGCCAGGATTTTGTGGGTTCTACAAACCTGATTTAGTAGCGTATGGGGCAACCCAATTTAAAAACGGTATTGCCCCAAGTGATCCATATGCACTATGCTTGTCGAATACAGGGTATTGTGCACTTCCGGGGACGAGTTTTACAGCTCCGACGGTTGCTGGAGACTTGGCACAGATACTGCCTGTAGTTCCAAATGAGGATATAGGCCTTGCTCAAGCACTTTTGTATAATGGAGTTATCCCTTTATTTGAAAATGAAGGGATAACTCAAGAAGAAGCAGAATATGCAGGTAATTTATATGGACGAGGATTATCAGCACCTAGAAAGAGTATGTATTCATCTGAAGATAAAATATCATTTTTACATACTGGAACATTGAATCGTTTAACAAAACAAAGAGTGAAATTCCATATTCCAACAATCTTAGCTGATGCAAAAGTCAAAAGAGGTGACGACAAAGCGAGAGTAACAGTGACTTGTATAGTTCAGCCGCCTATTGACAGAACCAAAGGAAGTGAATACTCGGGGGCCTATATTCAAACCTCAATCCATCGGTTAAATTCAAATGGGAAAAACGTTGTGGACAACCCGGATGTATCAGATAATAGAAATAAATGGGATTCATGTTACCATTTTTCAAATACATTTTCGAGTTTTTGCGCAGGAAGCTGGGAAATATGGCTTGAACTTTTTACACGGTGGGGAGTTGAAGATAATGACGAAATACCATACTCATTGGTGATTACCATTGAAGATTTGACACAGGCTGGAAATTTATATACAGAAATAATAAAAGAGACAGCTGGACGTTTCACTCCAGTACAACCAGTACGGTTAACTGTAAAGTAAAGACTGGGAATTTATACTCTACATTACCATGCATTGAGGTAGAAAAGGATACTACCTGATGATAGAATGGCTGAAGATATCTTAAATATTATTTCCAATACAATTATGACAAAATAATTGAAAATATGAGAATTTTCCCATATAATGGTTGTTGAAGTTAGTCTGTAAGATTGATCAGGGAGATGTCTTAAAAAAGGGGGGGAGATTTTTGAAAAAAGCATTAATAATTGGTATTGATGAATATCCAACAGCTCCCTTAAATGGGTGCATAAATGATGCCAATGCAGTAGCTGAGCTGTTAAGAACAAATGGCGATGGATCGCCTAACTTTGATGTTTCCCTTAACCTCAATGTAGGAACAAAAGCTGAGTTTTTGGAACTGCTTGATGATCTATTTAGCGGTAATGCTGATGCTACATTACTTTATTTTTCAGGTCACGGAAGTGAATCGGGTCATCTTGTAACTCCTGATTATCGAGGTAGAGATTTAGGTGTATCGATGACTGATGTATTAGGGTATGCGAACAGATCAAAATGTAATAACAAAATCATTATTTTAGATTGTTGCTTTTCCGGTAAATTTGGTGAACTACAAGTTACAAATAGCAGTGAGTCAATACTTGGTGAAGGCATTACTATAATGACAGCTAGTTCTAGGGATGAGGTATCCATGGAAAGTAATGGGCAAGGCCTTTTTACAAGTCTGTTTTTACAAGGTTTAAGAGGAAGCGCAGCTGATATAACGGGAAGAATAACACCCGCAGGAATATATGCCTTTATTGATCAATCCCTCGGTGCTTGGCAACAACGCCCGGTTTTTAAGACCAATATCTCACACTTTCTTTCAATTCGTGATATAGAACCAAGAGTTCCTAAAAGTATTTTACGCAAACTAGGTCAGTATTTTGATTCTCCAAGTGATGAATATAAATTAGACCCATCATTTGAATTTACCAACAACCCAGCTATTGAACATGAAGTTATTGAGCCCTACGCTAAAGACGAAAATGTTAATATATTCAAAGAACTTCAATTATACGAAAGTGTTGGACTTATTGAGCCGGTAGATGAAGAGCATATGTATTTCGCAGCAATGAAGAGCAAATCTTGTAAATTGACAGCGTTAGGTTTGCATTACTGGAAATTGGCAAAGGATTCAAGATTTTAAGGAATTATTGAGGAGGAAAAGAATAATGATTAATGTATTTATACCACATCGTTGGAACAATAATGATTATGCTGAAATCAGCGCTCTATTGGAGCGAACAAAATTTAATGTTAGAGATTACTCAGTACCAAGTAGTTCGCCGTTCGATAGTATTGACAGAAGATTTAACGTTGACCCTCAAATTCAGAAGCAAATTAAGTATGCGAGCGTCGTTATATGCTCAAATCGGCCGGCAAATAATACGGGCATGTCTCTGGATGAAGTTAAGTTTGCAATTAGCATTGGAAAACCTGTAGTAGCAGTCAAAATTTTAGATAGCACTAGCAAGTATATTTCAGAATTAGGTATTTCCATTGTTGCTAAGAGAAAAGATTCGTTAGAAGAGTGGATTCGTCGGAATGTATAGAAGTGTAAAAAGCTTTAACCTTTTCAAATTGGGTTGAAGTTTTTTTACTATTAAAATTATCGTTGCAACATTTATAACGGTGGGTATTCATGCCTCCACCCTTGTCTCCTTAAACAAACAGAATGCTGTTGTTTGTCTTAACACGCCTGAAACTTAACTCAAAAATTAAAATCGAGTTAGCTATTAAATATATGGACACGCCTATTGGGAATCCAATAGAAATATATCTGGTAAACTAATTTCTATTTAGTCTTTTCAAAGATATAAGATTTTTAATTCTAGCCTTTAATTTTGGTATGATGTACTCGACATTAATTGTAAATAATGGAGGACATATGATTAAATATTCTGAAAGAGATTTTTCGAAGCTATACAGATCCATAATGACAGAAAACCGATATATTTTTAGTGCTGAAATTCTAGAAATAATTAAAAAGATAAATGACTTTTTTGTCAATAGGGTAGAAGTAGTACCAGTGGGAAGCATCATGTATCGAGCTCAAAAAGGTGTTGCTGGATTTGATGATTTACCGATTCCTTATGGTAGAGATAGGATGCTCCCTCTTGATCACAAAGCAAGGGAAGGGCGCGCGAACCCAAAAGGGATACCTTATATTTACTTATCTAATAAAGAATATATAGCTATTTCAGAGGTGCGGAGTTGGAACGGTGATCAAGTATCATTAGCTTCATTTACTAATAAAAGGGAATTACGTCTTATAGATTTTTCATCAGATGATACCCCCAATTTAGTAATTAATTTTAATATATCGGAGATGGTCTCTGATAATTCAATTGAGACATTATGGGGGGATATAAATCAATCATTCTCAAGACCTGTTACTTCTAATGATGATGCAGCTGAATATGCACTAACACAGATGATAGCAGAATGTGTTAAGAATAGTGGGTATGATGGTTTGTTTTATAATTCTTACTTTAGTAAGGACAATAAAGAGGGGAAAAATATTGTAATATTTGATAAAAATTTATTGAAATTGCATAAGGTCACTGTTTATGAAATAGAGGGGATTGATGTGAGATTTAATGAGTGTACAAATCCTCACTTCTATAAAGATTAGCCTTCCCGTTCTTGGAAATCTAGCCGCCTAGGCCCCACTAGGTTCAAGCGACATCTTTTTTGTAACTCAAGGCATGTAGAGATGGTGGTATTTATGTCACGAAATGAGAAATCGATATAAACGGTTCTTACCAGGCGGTCTTTTCGTTGAAGATATGCTCACTTCTGATATAATTAGAATTATTATAAGGTTTGTATTGGGGGGTAGTGGAATGTATCAATTAAAAAAGTGCGCATTATGTGGTGTTGAAACAGAGCTTGAACTGAGTCATATCGTTCCGAAGATGGTGATGCGTACTCTGAAGAAGACAGCAATCGGCAACATTCGAAACTCGGATAATCCAAACGTCCCTGTACAAGACAGCGAAAAGCACCATATGCTGTGTGGCAACTGCGAAGACTTATTCAGCGAAAAAGAGACCTACTTTGCAAACAACCTGTTCCACCCATACCAAAAGAAAGAACGCATTCAGTTTGAATACGATTCCAGACTATTTTACTTTCTGACATCCTTAAGCTGGAGAAGCCTCTATTTGGATCTACTGGATTTTTCAGAGAATGATGTCGTCGGCATCGATGCATTTGAGCATTTGATTGCCTGTGAAAGGGATATGAGAGAGTACCTTCTGAATCAGCGAAGCGACATTGGAACCATCGAACATCATATTTTCTTCTTTGAAGAGATAAAAGAAATATCCGGCAACACAGAAATGGCCGGCTTGAGACCGCATGCCATTTTCCACAGGGGAATCCAAAGCTATACCTTTTGTTATGAAGAAGATCGGACGTATGGAACCATCACGAATATGATGGGCATTATGCTGATTACGCTTTACAGTAAAGGGAGCCATGAACAATGGGACCGAACGCAGATTATTAACGGCAACGGGCATATCGAGGCAAAGGATCAGCATATCACAAGCGTGGTCGGAAATGAGTTTACAAATATGCTGAAAACGGCGCAGTCAGCTTCTGATTCTATGAGCGATAAGCAAAAGGAGAAAATCGTCGAGAACCTGAAGGCAAAGGCAGGACAAATAAAAGATTATCCAATATTTCAAGACTGGCTTAGCGACCGCGAATTGGACAAGAAATAAATAATGGTTAGTTTTGATATGTTCCTTTGAACCATCTCGAAAATTTCCTATGGATTTATTCTCGTGGACGGATGAGTTTCAAGGCGGTCAGAAACATCAATGCTATCGTGTCGTGCCATATAGAGTGCTGTTGCTTGCTTGAGAGGGCGTAAATCATTGGCACTATCGCTATAGTACTATTTTAGCAAAGAGGTAAAGCTATTGAAATGGTTAGATTTGTCTTATAGCGATTTTTATATCCCATGTGAAGATAATCAAAAAACAGTACGAGGCTATCTGTTGGCGAGCTTTGGCGTTGATTTAGAGAGGTTGCCCTTCATTTTCTTTGAACCATTTAATAAACACAAAACCCAGAGCGGCTGCGGCGGAGCATTTACGGAAAGGAAAGTTTTACTGAGTGATATATTCGGTACAAGTCATAATGATTATGGTGGCAGAGATATAATAACGGCGTTTATGAAGATTAAGCGTGCAAAAGAATACATATTGAGCGGCAGAGTTACAAAAAACAAGTATTTCCGAATGCTAAAAAAGCCTGTTGATAAACAGGATGCTCCTGTCGTGTTATCACAAGTCGATGGGAAGTACTATGTTGACGGAAATGACAACCATCGTGTGATTTTTTACAAGATAATGATGCTCGCAGAAATTCACGCGAACTGTCATCATGATTGCACGAATGAATGCGTTTTAACAAGAGATGAATTCATGCGTATACGAAAAAAATATTGGTTAAATGCTAAAGTAAGACATTTTAAATAAAGCGATTTCCCGACCAGGGAGATGCAAAATAGATATGGCATCTTTTTTATAGCCTAAGGCACTGCGAGGTCTGCGTCAAATTGTGCCGAAGGTATGGATAAGAGGTTAATTATTGGATTGAAAAGCGGATATGTTAGAGAAAACTTTAATTAATTTATAAGAAAGGTTTTATGATAAGAGGCGTCGTATCTATATGGATGATAAATTTAAGAAAAATCTTCAGTATCTATCAGGATTATCTCTATTGCAATTTGAAGCCGCTTGCCATTTCAACTTGACAAAGCATTTAATTGAATTGTTTAAGTTTCATGCTCCACAACCTCAATATGGTTGTGAAAGGGGATTAAACACCTTTATAGCAATGGGTCATCAACTTGATGCTTCGGTATTCCTTTATGAGAGCATAAAGCAACTATCTATTTGGGATGATGAAGAATGTAAAGTTTTTAAAGAGCAGCCATTTTATGCTGATTTAGAAGTGGTGAGAAATAATATCCATACGTATTTTAAAAATGGTGGATTTGCTAAGAAAGCCAATACAATTATTGGACAAAAACTTAAAGAATACAAACTTGATAAACCAGACGTGTTTCATATGCTGAGAAGTGATATTTCATTGGTTTTTGAAATTGTGGATGACCTTAAATGCCTAATAGGATGTGACTATTTTATCTATCATTGCATTTATGAAAGTGAGAATAAAGAATGGGTGGGAATTGATTATCATGGCTATGCAGAATTTCTTTCCTCTAATATTAAAGCCATTGCACTGACAGTGGACGAAACACAATATCTGTTATCACAGTTGCATTTTCGTGAAAAAATGCCGGTAGTTGAATTGTTTGATTATAAAAGCGCTGATTTAGTCAATTGTAGTGCGGTTTCGTCCATATCCACTTTTAGATTAGTGTTAATGTTATATCAGATTAGCTACATATTGTTATTATTAGATGAAATTTTTGATTATGAATCAATAAATAAGGATGATATGTGGGCTTGCTTTTTCAGTAAGCTTTTAGCAATTAAGTATGATGAGGCTTTTGATAATTTACAAAGTCTGTTAACGTTTTCTAAGAAAGACGACAGGAGGATATTGCTTGAATATTGCAAAAATGAAAATCTTATAATTGGAAATTTAGTAGCCAGGGAGTTTGCTCAAAAACTTAGAAATACAATTCATTATCAAACAATACTTTTAGACACCAATAAATTTAGAGAAAATTCTACTAGGGGCATAGTTACAGCGATTTACTTGTCTAATACGGATACAAACTCTATGGGCGAATTTAAGAATAAAAGTAAAGCAATGATACTTGAAATGAAACTATTACAAAAATTTATACGCAAAATAATTTCAGTAGATAAAAAATTATTATAATTAGAAACAGTTTTCAGGACTGATATATTGTAAGTGTTTAGATTAAGAGAAAAGTTTATGATTCACGCCAAGGCCCCACCAGCTTTAGGCGGCATCTTTTTTACCGCTTCAAGGCATGTGGAGTGTGTAGTATTGATAACAAGGGTGGAGAAATAACAGTTAAGACGGTATACTGTTGGAAACGTTTAAGCCGATAAACTTGGAGTTATAGAGGCGGTTGAATGGGAAAAATATTAGGATCTTGGAGTGGCATGCGAAAATATCTTGAGCAGGAAATGCTTGCAGACAGTTTACACGGACGGGTTCGGTATAACTGTACTACTTACGTTGGTATGGATGGATGTCATATTTTCGAAGTCTATATTGATAACAAACTGGTAAAGCAGTTCTCTTGGGAAACAGTGAATACTTATTTTATTGAGAAAGGATATAAAAAGAATTCGAATCACTTTGGCCTAGGCGAATACTGGGATGCGTTTTGGGCTCTCATGGATTCTGTTCCAATGCAAGCAAGACAGGAATATACGGATAATGAATTCTGTGAGTCATTGGAGAATTACCGAAATCAAAGTATTCAGGTCAGCATTCATTCTGATAATCCATTGGAAAGAATGTTTGCTGTGTTAGATAGACGAGTTGGTAAAAGAAGCCTTGAGAAACTGAAAGAAACGATGGAAGAGCAAAGTGAATGGCTTCAACAGTTCTATAGGTTAAGATTAAATGCAGAGAATTATGAAGAATAAGAAGCGGAAAGCTATTCCTGAAAGTACCATTTCAGCGGGATGTCGTCATACCGTTGGTCTTAAATCAGACGGCACAGTGGTTGCTATAGGTAATAATGAATATGGCCAGTGTGATGTTAGCGGTTGGCGTGGCATCCAACTTCCTGGCGTTTAGTTATCAATATTATACAGACGACTGTTACTGAAATATGGGTTTCCGCCAAGGCCCCACCAGGTTCCGTCAGCATCTTTTTTACCGCTTCAAGTCATGTGGAGACCATAAACCTGTTACAACGAGAAATATATGATATAATATAGATAATTATGGAAATTTCGGAGGTGGTAATATGGCAAGACGTGGTTACGGAAGTATATTAACTGCAATGGCAAGGGAAGCGGCGAGGCAGCAAAGAGTGGCCGAAGCCGACCAAAAAAGAAGAATTCGTGAGGCTGAAAGAGCAAGACGTGAGGAAATTAGGCAAGCAGCGTTAGATGCGAAAGAGGAGAAGCAAAGATATCTTGAAATTAGGGTAGATGAAGTCGATGAGATGAATGAGGAATTGGAAGAGAGAGTAAGTGATTTATTAAGTATTTTGACAAACACTCTGTCGATAAATGATACGATATCTTTTAATTCTCTAAAAATACATGATGCTGGTCCAAAATATAAACCTCCTGTAGAATTGGCAACTCTGAACAATGAACCGACTCTTGAATATTTTATACAAAATGTAAAATCGCCAGGATTTTTTGATAAATTAGTGCCTGGATGGCAGAATCGATATGAAAATGCCAAGAAACAGGCGGAAGATAATTATAGGCAGGAAAAAGAAAGGTATGAAGTAGCGGAAAATGAACGTAAAGACAAGCTAGAAAAATATAAAGCCCGGTATGAAAAGGAAAAAAGTGATTGGGATTTGAAAGTTCAACAACGGAACAAAGAAGTAGACGATTTTGAACAATCGTACAAAAACAAGGATATTGCCTCAGTTATTTCTTATAATTCTATGGTCCTGGAGAGATCACAATATCCTGATGAGTTTCCACAGAACTTTAGAGTTACATATGCAGAAGATTCTAAAGAGCTAGTAATTGAGTACCAATTGCCAACAGTGGAAATAATTCCTGCCGTGCAGGAATATAAATACGTAAAAAGCAGGGATGCTATCGATGAAAAGCAGAGAAAACAGACAGAAATTAAAGAAATATATCAAGATGTCATTGCCGCTATTTGCTTAAGATCCATTCATGAGGTATTTGAAGCTGATCAGGGAAATGTGATTGATTTAGTTGTATTTAACGGATATGTTGAGACAGTAGACCCTGCCACAGGGAAAGATATAAAGCCATTTTTAATCTCAATTAGGGTTACAAAAGAAAGATTCCTAGAAATTGACTTGAAGAGGGCTGAGAAGAAAGCCTGTTTAAGGAACCTTGGAGCCCAAATATCTCCGCGTCCTGATGAATTACAGCCTGTAAAACCGATTATTGAATTTGATATGGTGGACAAAAGATTTGTTGAGCAACAGGATGTGCTTTCAGCACTCGATAACAGGCCAAACTTAATGGATCTAAATCCGTTTGAATTTGAGAACCTGGTAGCTAATCTGTTTGGGAAAATGGGATTGGAAACAAAACAGACACGTTCATCAAAGGATGGCGGTGTTGACGCTGTGGCGTTCGATAACAGGCCGGTTTTGGGTGGAAAAGTGGTTATCCAAGCCAAAAGGTATAAGAATCTGGTAGGAGTTTCCGCAGTAAGGGATTTATATGGAACCATGATGAATGAGGGCGCAAATAAAGGCATTCTTGTAACGACAAGTAGCTATGGCCCAGATGCTTATGACTTTTCGAAGGACAAGCCTATAGAATTAATTGACGGTGGAGCGCTTCTGTATTTACTGGACCAGGTAGGCGTGCAAGCTCGCATAATTTTTCCTGAAGATAAAAAATAAAGTTTTTCGGTCGTTAACAGTGGAAAGACTCATTAAGTGTAAATATTAGAGAGGTGAAATTATGATTCTAACATTGTCAATCGTAGAACTTGAACGTAGAATATCTGAAAAATATGAGCATGGAGAGAAGCTATTGTAGGTATTAAGATTGTTAATACCGCTATAGGTATAGCGTCCCTGTGACGCATAGAATATAGCAATCCGGAGGAAGAAATGGACGATAGAATTGTAAATGAGATTTTGGAATTTCGTGATGAGCGAGGATGGAAACAATATCATAACCCTAAAGATTTAGCAATTTCCCTCTCTCTCGAAGTCGCAGAACTGTTGGAGAATTTTCAATGGTCCTCTTCCGAAGAGGCTGTCGCCAAACGGATGCTCAGTATTAAAGAAGAACTAGCAGATGTTCTAATCTATTCGGTATTATTTGCCGAGGCAGTTGGTTTGGATTTGGATGAAATTATTATGGAAAAGCTAAGTAAGAATAGCAAAAAGTATCCTGTCGAAAAAGCTTTTGGTAAGAAGGAAAAATATACGGAGTTATAATATGCTTGTTTATGCTGAAGAAAAAAAGGACTTTATGCTGCACGTTAGGGATAACCGGATCTCTGAAATGGTAGCTGATTGTATGAAACGAAAACTTGGCCGTCGAGTAGGGTTGCCAGAACAACGATCTTGGCAGGCTTCTCTACAGCATATGCGAAACATCCTCGACGACACAGCAATTCCTGATAATTCAGGAATTGCAATTGAATACAATGTTCCGCAAACCGGAAAAAGAGTTGACTTTATTATTTCGGGATACGATGATAATCAAACTGGAAATATCATTATTGTCGAACTGAAACAATGGGATGAAGCGAAGTTGACAAAAATGGATGCCGTAGTTCGCGTTGCACGATTCGGTAATGTTTTACATCCATCGTACCAAGCTTGGTCCTATAAAACAGTTATGGAGGATTATAATACAACCATCCAGCAGGAACAGATTGGATTGTATCCATGCGCCTATCTTCACAACTACAAAGAAGATAAAAACGAACCGATTATCAAGAATGCGTTTTACGAAGATTATTTACGTGAAGCCCCTGTTTTTCTGATGGATGACAACGAAAAGTTGCGCAGTTTCATAAAGCGTTTCATAAAACATGGCGATAAAAAAGAAGTTCTTTACAAAATTGAGGCTGGTAAGATTCGTCCCTCAAAAAATCTGGCGAATTGTCTTACATCCATGATGGAAGGTAAACGGGAATTAGTTCTTGTCGATGATCAGAAAACCATTTATGAAATGGCACTAGATTTAGCTGATACTGTGACTGGAAAGAAGAAGCGTGTGCTCATTGTGAGAGGCGGACCGGGCACAGGCAAAACCGTAGTCGCAATTAATTTAATTGTTGAATTAACGAAGCGGGAGAAACTGGTTCAATACGTGACAAGCAATGCAGCGCCACGGGCGGTTTATGAATCGAGATTATCCAGCACAATGCATAAAACTCGTATCTCAAATTTGTTCAAAGGTGCAACTGTGTATCAGGATTTAGATAAAAATACTATGGATGTATTGATAGTTGATGAGGCGCATCGATTGAGTGCAAGAAACCTGCTCAATACATATAAAGGCAACCAAGTTAAAGACTTGATTAATGCAGCGAAACTAACGGTATTCTTCTTGGACGAATCACAAAAGGTGCTGATAGAGGATATTGGTAGCGAAGAAGAGATTGTAAAACAGGCAAAAGTATTCGACGCGGAAGTTATTACGGTGGATTTGCCATCACAATTCCGATGTAATGGGTCTGATGGGTACCTCGCATGGCTTGACAATACACTCGGCATTCGTGAGACGGCGAACGTGACACTTGAAGGGATTGATTATGATTTTCAGATAGTGGATTCTCCCGCCGAATTACATCTTTTAATTCGTGAGAAAAATGTGTTAGAGAGTTCCGAAAGTGGATCGAGAGTAGTTGCGGGGTATTGTTGGCCGTGGGCGAGCAAGAAAAATCCTTCAGTTACAGATATCAACATAGGAGATTATCATGCACGGTGGAATAAGTTTAGCGATGGATCTTTGTGGGCGATTACAGAAGGTTCAATAGATGAGATAGGCTGTATTCATACTTGTCAGGGACTTGAGTTTGATTACGTCGGTGTAATCATCGGTGAAGATTTGATTGTTAAGAACGGTATTATCACAACACAACCTGAAGCGCGCGATAAAGTGGATGCAAATAAAACTCTTCGGGGTTATAAAACAATGATAAAGGATAAGGATTTGTCTGTTGTGGAAAAAGCTAAGCTCATGGCGGACGAAGTCATTCGGAATACTTATAAAGTGCTGCTGACACGAGGACAAAAGGGATGTTATGTTTATTGCTGCAATAAGGAATTAGCAGAATATCTGAAAAGAAGAATCAGGGATTCCTATTATAACTATAATGAAGAGAGACTTGAGTATTTAATGGTAGCAGAAGATACCGATATGGAATACGGGGAGTAGAGTTAGCTATTAAACAGCTACCGACTAAGTTGACGGATAAATCTTAGTAAGGAACATAAGAATGGATAATACGTGAAGATGTGAGAGCGTACATAAAAGAATAAAAGAGAAAGACCCTAAAAGATGATTTGAGATTTGCCGCCAAGGCCCCAGTTTCCGCCAAGGCCCCACCAGCTTTAGGCGGCATCTTTTTTACCGCTTCAAGGCACGTCGAGGTGATAATAAAGATGTCGAAATGTGGTTTGGAGGGCGAAAAATAGACTTAAACCACAAGATGTTGTGGTTTTGATGCAAGAATAGAGCAAAAATCGAGGCAAAAAAGTGCAAATTTTGACCCGTTTTTTTGACCGTTTTCATAGATGACATCGGATATCTTGAAGGATACTATCATCAAACTTGATTTAAGATAAGAACACCCAAATGTATTGAGATGTATAAATTCAGCCCTATTTTCCATATCAGTTTTCTAAACAAATCTTCACTATTTAATAAAGTGCTTCATTATTCATGTTGAATAATTAGCTCTTCAATAGTAAAATCGAATTAATGGAAATATTTAAAAAAGTAACAGAACTCTGTTTTATGTATTGATGTAGTATAAGAGGTGTATTGTGGCAAGCTATATTCAACTGCCAGAAGTATAAGGCAAGGTGTAGGTAATCTAATATCATAACAAAGAAGTAGGAAAGATTTATGAATACAAAAAAAATAATTAGTAATGCTTTTCAGGAATTACTCAAGAAAAAGGAATTTGAAAATATAACTATCAGATGATCTTAACGAAGCAGATATTTCGAGAACAACATTCTATCGCCACTTTGAAGATAAATATGATTTGATGAACTGGTATTATTACGATCACATTAATAATCTAATTAAAAAAATGATTTTACCCACTATCGCAATTTTTTATTAGAGAATCTTGAATTTGTTGAAAAGAACAAAACATACTTCTTAAAAGTGGTAAAAACAACAGGAATGAATTCTTTTGAAGATTTTGTTATTAAATATGCTATGGAATATTATCAGGACAGTTATGAGAAAATCCATGGGAAAGAAAGTTTTACACAGAAAGAAATAATTCAGATTCAATTGCATATGGTGCAGCAAAACAATTATGTTTGTGGATCAATAGAGGATGTGATATTCCTTCGAAAGATTTGGCAGATTGGATTACAGAGATGCTTCCGCTTTTTCTAAAAGAGTATGTTTTATAATTAACAATA
The DNA here is from genome assembly GCF_018128545.1 of Sinanaerobacter chloroacetimidivorans. Lineage (GTDB taxonomy): Bacteria > Bacillota > Clostridia > Peptostreptococcales > Anaerovoracaceae > Sinanaerobacter > Sinanaerobacter chloroacetimidivorans. The sequence continues at coordinate 85,331 of NZ_JAGSND010000016.1, forward strand.
TCATTTTTAAACAAACCCGTTGATATGTTTCGAAAGAAACAAATCAACGGGTTTGTTTCTTTACGACATTATTCGAATTGTTTAATATTTAACCAATGAGATGTCGCACAAAATATCAGTCCAGCGGGGGGAACGGACTTTGAAAGAAGCGATCAAAAGCTCCAACAAGAGAAAGCAGAACCGTCCTCAATAGCTAAATTGTTACACGGACATTAGTTAAGTTCAATAGCTGATCTACTAAATTATCAAAGACAAGAAAACTCGGAACTGAAGAACAAAAGAATTTCCAGTAGTTTAAGAAATGCATCGCTCTTTCTTTAGGGTTTGTATCTGGAAAAAGCCTTTGAAAACCCTACTAAACTATTTTAAGGGGAGGAAATTATTATGAGTAATTTAACACTTATGATACAGCCAATAAAAATTGGTGGAACTATAATCAAAAACCGAGTGGTTATGCCTCCAATGGATAATTTTGTGAATATGGACGGTTCATTTTCACGCAAACATTACTGCTATCTGACAAATCGTGCCCGAGGTGGCGTGGGATTGATTGTCATGGAAGCTGCCAGCGTTTCCTGGCCAGAAGGAAAAATCAGTGAACGCCAGCTCAGAATCAACAGTGGAAATATTACACCAGAACTGCGTGAGATGGCAGACAGTGTTCATGCATTTGGAACTAAAATTATAGTACAGCTTCATCATGGCGGATTTATAGCTGTTCCAGAGTATAGTGGTGGCGTACAGAGCGTTGCTCCAAGTGAATATGGCGGAGCACGCGCGCTCACTTTGGAAGAGATTGAAAAGATTAAACAGGATTTTGAGACATCTGCTAAAGTGGCACAGACTGCAGGTCTGGATGGTGTGGAATTACATGCATCCCATATGTATTTGTTGAATCAGTTTAGGTGTCCTGCATGTAATCAACGTAATGATCAGTATGGTGGTAGTCTTGAGAATCGTTTCCGTATTGTGAAGGAAATCATCGAAGAAATTCGCAAGGAATGTCCGGCTCCTTTCATTTTGGGAGTTCGTCTTGGTATCGAAGATCTGATTCCTGGTGGTACAACACTGGAAGAAGGTATGCAATATGCGAAGTGGTGTGAAGAAGCTGGTGCTGATATGTTGAATATTACTACCGGATTCTTCAGTTCAGTAAATAATGTTACGGAAACTCAGTGGCAGGAGGAAGGTGCACGTGTTTATATGGGTGAAGCTGCGAAAAAAGCGGTAAAAATTCCTGTTGCGATTGTAGGTAAACTCCGTACCCCGGAATTCTGTGCAAAAATTATTGAAGAAGGGAAAACGGATATGGTTGTAATTGGTCGTCAGTTGATCTGTGATCTGGAATGGCCAAATAGAGTACTGTTTAATCGAACAGACGAAATTCGTCCTTGTCTAAACTGTGACGAAGGATGTCTTGGACAGTATAGTTTCCAGCATGGTACATTACATTGCTCAATGAATCCTTATGTAGGCTATGAGGATTTATATTGTGAAAATAGTGTCCTAAAAACAGGAACTCCGAAAAATATTGTAATAGCTGGTGGTGGTATAGCTGCAATGCAGTTTACCATTATTGCACAGAAACGTGGTCACTCAGTTACCATTCTTGAAAAAGCAGATAAGCTGGGCGGACAGTTAATTTTGGCAGCGGTTCCTCCGTATAAAAGAGAAGTAGGAAAAGGACTAGAATGGTTTAAAAAGACGGTTTCTGATTCAGGTGCAATAATTAAACTTAATATGGAAGCAACCGCAGAAAGCATTGCAGCGTTGAATCCAGATATAGCAATCGTGGCAGTTGGTTCTCTGCCAAACCGTCCTCCAGTACAGGGGATTGATAATGCCATTGATTCCTGGGATATTCTAGAAGATGCTGATTCAGCACCGGAAAACAAAAAAGTTGAGATTCTTGGCGGTGGTGTAGTTGGTTCTGAAGTGGCTCATCTATTAATAGAAAAAGGCTGTGATGTCAATATTATTGAGATGCTGCCTGAAATCTGCCATGGTCATGAAGCAATTCATAAAGCCCTGCTAGAAGGATTCCTCAGCGCGAATGCAACACTCAACTTAAATGCTACAATTACTGAAGTTGGAAAAAACTATGTGAAATTTATTGATAATGAGGGTAGAGCGCAGAATCTTAATGCTGATGTTGCGATATGTGCAACTGGTCAGAGACCGTCAGGAGATATATTATATGATGAACTTCTGGCAGTTGGCATTGAAGCCTATAAAATAGGAGATGCCGTAAAAGCAGCAAATATTCGTTGTGCAACACGCGCTGCATTGGATCTGGCGTACACTGTTTAAGAAATGTTTATGGAGATAAATTATGAGTAAATTTGAAGGTAAAATAGCAATTGTAACAGGTGGAAGTTCTGGAATTGGTGCTGCAACAGCTCTTGCTTTAGCTAAAGACGGTGCAGATGTGGTTGTACATTATAATGGCGGTAAAGAACGTGCAGAGAAAATTGCACAGGAAATTCAGGCAATGGGAAGGAAAGCGATTGCTCTTAAAGCAAATTTAAGAAGTAAAGTAGAAATATTTCAATTAGTAGAAGACACGATTGCTGAATTTGGAAAAATTGATATTCTTGTAAACAGCGCAGGTAGATTCGATCATTATACTAATTATGAAACGATCACACCGGAAATATGGGATGAAGTTATCGAAACTGACATTACGGGAACATTCTTTTTCTGTAAATATGCATCCGATTATATGATCAAAAGTAGAAAAGGCGTGATTGTAACAGTAGCTTCTGCAGCAGGAGTAATTAGTAATGGTGGTGGCCCTGCATATACAACATCAAAATGGGCAACTATTGGGATGATGAAGAATCTGACTGCATTTCCGGGATGTCATGGCATTCGAGCGAATACAATCTGCCCGGGATTAGTTGCAACACCTATGGTCTCAGATCTGCTCGATAGCGACGATTTCATGAGTAAGATTAATGGTACTCCGGCAGGACGGGTAGGAACGCCAGAAGACATGGCTAAACTGATCTGTTTCCTTGCAAGTGATGATGCAGAGTATATTCATGGTGATGCTATCTTGATTGATGGTGGGCTCGTAGCAAACGGTGGACTGTAATTTATCTGTGTATATCAAAATCTAAATAAGTGAATTACTAATAAGGACGGATCTCATATCATTAAGATTCGTCCTTAAAATTCTATTTGCCTGATTATCAAATAGAATGAACCTGACTAGGATTATTCATGAAATCAAATTCTATAATTATTTGCTTGAAAAGGTTGTAGAATTTGATTTTATTTTTTACTGTTTAAATTCACTTTTGATGTGTATTGCTATTACTCAATTAATGATATTAGAATATCAATGAAATGATCATAGTTTTTTGAATGTATTAGTTTTTGAACATTTTCAGGCTCCGAAATGATACGGATGAAATGATCGAAGATATCAACGAAAATATCTCGCTCTTTTTTGTTGAAGGCAATTAAAGCGATGATTTGTGCACGTTGATTACCCCATTCGACTGGTTTGTCGTTTATGACAATCGAGATGGATGATTTAATTGCATTCATATGCATGGAATGAGGAACGGCAACATTATTGTTGAAAACGGTTGAAGACATTTTTTCACGTTCAATGACATCATCAATGTAGTTTTCCTCGATGAATCCACATTCAACCATTTTTGCACCAATGGACTGAATCATTTGAAACACATCAGGTCGATAAAGATTTTGGTGGAAGATTTGCGGATTAAAAAGTTGAATCAACTGCTTTTTGAGCCGATTATGTTCTTTTTTCTTTTTGAGTTGAAGAACTCTCGAGTTGATAAGATCTATTTCCGTTTCTTTTAGAAAAGGAGAAACTACAATAACCTCTGCGCCGGTATCGGCAGGTAGTTCGACTGTCGAAATGACCAACTCCGTGTTGATTTCAGTAAAGTTTGAATCAATGGTAGTATATACTCTTTGGATGTCTAAAAGGGCATCAAAATAATGATTGATTCTATCAATCATGGTCTTATGTGTATCGTAATAGTCTAGACATATTATTGTACAACTTATTCTTTTGCCTGTTATTTTTTTCTGCTCTAGAAAAGCAGCGATATGAAAAGCTACATAAGCAATTTCATCTTCACTGATCTCAATGGATTCCTCTTTTTGAATGTCGTTTGAGATATAAACAGCTAAATCGTATATCAATGGATAGGTTGCTTTGACCTGCTTTGCAAGCGGATTTTTAGCAGATTGCTTATGGTGGGCACGAATGATCAAATTATGGACATGTAGCATAAAACGGATAAGGAATTGATCATCATAAAGGCTCACCATGTAATTTTCATAAACCTTTTTCAGTACTTGCTCAACCAGAGTGATTTCGTGAGCATCCATGTATTCTGACAAATTCTGTCTATTTAGGATATCCTGACGCAAAATTGTAGTCTTACTAATCAACATAGCAGCTAGATTATATAATTCGAAGCTGTCAATACATACATCGAACTGTGATTCAATAAGTTTCGCGATGGCTTCGGCTGCCTGGTATTCTTTTTTATCGCTCAGAATATCTAAATTTTGAGGACGAATGATATGGTGCTTTTTGATTCGTTGTGTGGTTATCATGATATGAACCAAAATATTACCAATGGTATATTCATTTACATAAAGGTTATGATCTCTCAGGAGGCCAAGCATTTTCTCTTTGAATTCGCCTAAATCATAGCCGAAGGCTTCTTCGATACTTTTCAGATTTAATATTTTTGTATTGCATTCTTGATAAAAGATATAGGTCATCAGTTTTCGTTTATTGGTTTCCATACCCTCCATAATAATTAATTCGCCTGAGTGACGAATAGACAAATTAAATAACTCCAGAATAGGCTTTGCTTTTCTTAAATCATTTTCCAAAGTTGGCTCACTGATAAAAATTGAATCACTGAGGTCGAAGATGCTGAGACCATCACTATTTATAACGAGTTGATTCAATATATAATAAATTCGTTTTTCAGGTGTTTGGTAGTAAGTATCATTTTCTTTCAGCAGCTCTTTGTATTTTTTATAAGCTGAAGGATTAATCTTATATCCGGAACTTGATGAAAGTATTAAAGGAGTTTCTGTTTGGTTTGAATTGATCAGGCTAATCCATTTTCTTATTGTACGCGAAGATACGGCAAAATGATTGGCTAAAAGACCGGCTTTTAGCCAATCATTCCTATTCAGGAAAAAATCAATGAATTCTTTATGTCTCTCAATATCCATAATAACACCAGATTTTAGCTATAGCTGTTAAATGGTTATATTTTAGGCTAACATGATAAAAAAGTCAAATTATTTTGTTCCTATAGGTAGGAAGCTAATTTATTTGATAGGTTAGATATGATGTGCGATAATAAATCACAACTTGGAAGGAGGGTTAAAATGAAGGAAGTAAACGTTTTAATTGTTTGTGGTGGTGGAGCATCCAGTGGGTTTTTGGCTCAAAGTGTAAGAAAATCGGCGCAGAGAAGAGGCTTAGCCTTTAATATAAAAGCGCGTAGCGAATCTGAGGTTGAAGATTATATCAATGATATTGACGTGTTACTTTTCGGCCCTCATTTGAAATACATGGAAGAAGAACTGAAAAAGGCAGGAGAAACACATCAGGTTCCTGTCGCGATGATTGATCAATCCATATATGGGCGGTTAGATGGAGAGAAATGCGTAGATGTTATTCTAGAATTATTAAAAAACAATATCTAAGAAAGGAGATATCACAATGAAAAAGTTTATAGAGTGGATGAATGAAAGATTTGCTCCGGCAATGAACAAAATCACCGGAAACCCTTGGGTTTCTTCAGTTCAAGGTTCAATCATGGGTGTTATACCTTTAATTCTTGTGGGTTCATTGATTACCATGGTTTCGATCCTCAATGGATTTTTCCCGAATATGCCTGACTTTTCACCGATTTCCTCATTCTCGTTCGGATTGATGAGTATGTTTATCGCGTTCTTGGTACCATACAATGCCATGGAGAAATTCAAGAAGAATGATAGAAAGATCATCTCAGGTCTAACTGGTATTGCACTGTTCTTGATGCTTCTGAAGCCTAGTTTCATGGACAACGGTGATATTGCGATCAGCTTTGAAAGGCTGGGTGCGAACGGTATGTTTGTTTCTCTTTTTGTAGGTTTAGTTGTGGCAGTGTCAATGTATCTGTTCAGTAAAAAATCATTTTTCAGTGCCTCGAGTTCTTTGCCAGACTTTATCATTATATGGTTCGACACGATCATTCCGATCACATTATTACTTGTTATAGGTTGGCTCTTCACATTCCAGATTGGTTTGGATCTGTATGCCATTATTATAAAATTGTTTGAACCATTGTCCTTATTGGGACAAGTTTTTGGGGATTTGTTCTTGGTACTTTTGTTTGCGTTGCATTGTATTCATTCGGAATCAGTCCTTGGGCGCCATATCCGATTTTTTTCCCGATCTGGGTTGCCGGGATCGAAGCGAATGCCCATAATATAGCTGCAGGTCTACAACCACATAATATCCATACCTTTGAAACTTTGATGGGATGGATATGGCTTGGGGGTATGGGAACAACTTTGCCATTGGTGATCATGATGCTGTTCTGGGCTAAGTCCAGCCATTTGAAGGCTATCGGAAAAATAACGATAGCACCAGCAATCTTCAACATCAATGAACCTGTCGTATTTGGCGCCCCGATTGCTTTCAATCCTATCCTTATGATTCCTATGTGGCTGAACGGACTACTGATACCTGCAATCACTTATATTGTTCTGAATATGGGGATGGTTACGATTCCTTCACAAGTCATGCAAATGTGGTACATCCCGGTTGGCATTTCCACATACTTGGTCAACTTTGACTGGAGAGGGTTGATATTATTAGCGGTGAATCTTGCTGTATCATTTCTTATTTGGTATCCTTTCTTTAAAGTTTATGATATGCAGGAAGTCGGGAAAGAGATCGCAGAAGCGAAAGTTCAGAACTCATAGTAGAAGTAAGGAAGATAAGTCATATGTCAATCAACATAAATGAAACAGAAATGAATGAGTTGAGCATGAGCATTATTATGCTCGCAGGTAATGCCAGGACAATGGTCAACGATGCTTTGATGATTGTTGAAAAAGGTAATTTTGATGATGCGTATCTAAAATTGAAAGATGCAAAAAAAGAGATTGCTGCTGCGCACTCGAAACAAACCAAAATGATTCAAGGAGAAGCAGGCGGGGATAATATCCCATTCTCTTTACTCTTTGCCCATGCGCAGGACACCTTGATGGTTGTCATGAGTGAGTATAATACAGCAAATCGATTGATTTCGCTATTTAAAGTATTAGATTCACGATTAAAGAAGTTGGAAGAATAAAGGAAGCGAACATATGAAATATAAGAATCCTACAGCCTTTCCTCAAGATTTTTTATGGTCTGCAGCTACGTCTGCATATCAAATTGAAGGTGCGTATCTGGAAGATGGGAAATCCCTATCAGTTGTTGATCTCAATATTAATTCTGCTTATGCCGATACGAGCATCACATCGGATCATTACCACCGTTTCAAAGAAGACGTGGCCCTAATGAAGGAATTGGGATTAAAAGCCTATCGGTTTTCAATCTCCTGGCCTAGAGTACTGCCGAACGGCAGAGGTGAAGTGAATAAGAAGGGTATTGAATTCTATCTCAATCTCGTTAAGGAACTGAAGGAAAACGGTATTGAGCCTTTGGCTACTATTTATCATTTTGATTTGCCGGATTGTTTACAAAAAGAATATGGTGGCTGGTCCAGTAGAAAAATCATTGATGATTTCGCTTATTACTGTGAAGTGCTTTTCGAACACCTCGGAGAAAATATCAAGTACTGGTTCACCATCAATGAGCAAAGTAATATGTTCTTGCTGCCATACTTGATGGTGTTCGACACAGATAAATCTTTGGAAAAACAGAAATACGAAATGAACCATATCATGACATTAGCACATGCTAAATCAATCCAGTTATTTAGGGAGATGGTTCCTTCGGGTAAAATAGGACCAGCTATCGGTATTTCTCCGAATTATCCTAAGAGTTGTGACCCGAAAGACATTCAAGCATCAAGAGAAGCAGATGATTTTAGGACATATCTTTTCACAGATCTTTATGTTTATGGACATTATCGTCCGAACATATGGAAATACATGTTAGAAAATAATGTGGCTCCGACTATTATGGAAGGGGACCTGGAGTTGATTGCAGGTTCGAAACCGGATTTTCTAGGACTCAACTATTATCAAAGCAGGGTGGTTGCTTATGCGCCGGAAACCCTGGAGAACAAGGATATTATTCTTAATACAGGCGGTAACAAAGGCGCAACTGGCTATGAAGTTATACCCGGTATCTATCAAGGTTCATCAAATCAATATCTAGAAAAGACGGACTGGGATTGGGAAGTCGATCCGATAGGATTGCGGGTACTGCTGAATGATTTGAATGACCGGTATCATCTGCCGATCATAATTACTGAGAATGGAATAGGTGCAATCGAGGAACTAACCAAAGAGCGGCAGGTGCATGATTATTATAGAATTAATTATTTAAAAAATCATCTGGCACAGTGCCGATTGGCAATTAATGACGGTGTAAAACTGTTTGGTTACTGCCCATGGTCTTTTATGGATTTATTGAGTACAACCAGCGGATTTCGCAAACGTTATGAATTTGTTTTCGTAAATCGGGAAGATGAGGACTTGATGGATTTAAGCCGCATCAAGAAAGATAGTTTTTATTGGTATAAGAATATTATAGAAACTAACGGAGACATGCTTCAGGGAGATGTTTAGGAAATGAAAGGAGAAAGAGCATTATGATATCAAAAGACATCCAAATAATAAATGAATTGGGCCTTCATGCAAGACCTGCCTCATTATTTGTCACAACAGCCTCAAAATTCAACTCAAACATTAAGGTTACTTTTGAGGATAAACAAGGTGATGCAAAATCTATCCTGAATGTGCTGGCATTAGCTGTCAAAAAGGGGGATAAGATTACAATTCATGTTGAAGGACAAGATGAAGCCGAAGCTGCCAATGCATTGCTTGAGTTGGTGGAAAGTGGATTCAATGAGTTTTGATCGTAATTAATCGAAGAGAAAGAGGAGGTCTGAATGCTTAGAGGAACAGGCGTATCTCCGGGAATCGTTTTTGGGAAAGTTTTAATTATAAAAAACGAACCATTGATCATTAAAAAAGATAAAATTAAAAATGTCGAAATAGAAAAAAGTTCTCTACTTAATGCGCTTGAGAATTCGAAGGAAGAATTGATGAAAATCAAAGAGAAAGCAATGCTTGAGATGGGGGAGGAGAAAGCAGCTATTTTTGATGCACACCTCAACATACTGCAGGATCCGGAACTTTTGAAGAATACATTAACTGAAATAGAGACGAATAGTATCAATGCGGCATATGCATTTCAAACCGTTGCTGAGCAGTTCATTGCAATTTTTGAATCCATGGATAATGAATATATGAAAGAGAGATCTGCTGATATAAAAGACGTATCCGATCGTGTCGTTCGCAACATCTTGGGACAAAAAGTGGTAGAGTTGTCTTCGCTAGATGAAGAGGTCATTTTAGTAGCCCATGATTTAACTCCATCAGATACTGCGGCGATGGATAAGAAAAAAGTCAAGGGCTTCTTAACGAATCTCGGTGGAAGGACTTCTCATACAGCCATCATGGCAAGAACCCTTGAAATACCTGCTATCATTGGATTGAAAACTATTACTGAACAAGTGGAAAATTCCGATTTTGTTGTGTTGAATGGGGAGACTGGTGATGTCATCATCAATCCAAAGAAAGATGAGATAGATGACTTCTATAGGCGCAGAGAAGTCTATATGAAAAATAGAGAAAACCTAATTGCCATGAAAGGACGAGAAAGCACGACCATCGACGGGAAAAAAGTTGAACTTGCAGGGAACATTGGTACTGCTAATGATATTAGCAGCCTGAAGAAACATGACGCAGAAGGTGTTGGATTATTTAGAACGGAGTTCGTTTATATAGAGCGTAATGCTCTTCCGACTGAAGATGAACAATTTGAAGAGTATAAAAAGGTTCTGGAAGCATGGAATACAAAACCGGTAGTGGTTAGAACCATGGATATCGGTGGCGATAAAAAGCTCCCATATCTCGGCGTAGAGGAAGAAGTCAATCCATTCTTGGGTTACCGTGCTATCAGACTTTGTTTGAAAGAAAAGGAAATATTTAAGACACAATTAAGGGCATTGCTTAGAGCCAGCATATATGGTGAGTTGAAGATCATGTTTCCGATGATTTCAAGTCTGGAAGAACTCCTGGAAGCTAAAGAAGTTTTGCATGGTGCCAAATTAAGCTTGGATGAAGATAATATTCCCTATGCCAATCATATAGAGGTGGGCATGATGATTGAGGTGCCTTCTGCTGCCATCATCAGTGATATCCTGGCAAAACATGTGGACTTTTTTAGCATCGGAACAAACGACTTGGTGCAGTACACATGTGCCGTGGATCGTATGAATGAAAAAATACATCATCTATACAATCCCCTCAATCCTGCTGTATTGAGGTTAATAAAAATGGTAATTGATAATGGACATCAAGCAGGCATATGGGTTGGCATGTGTGGTGAAATGGCAGGTGATGAGAGTATGATTCCACTCTTGATAGGAATGGGACTCGATGAATTTAGTATGAGCGCAACTTCGATATTACCTGCAAGAAAACAAATCACGTCATTATCGTATGAGACGGTAAAACAGCTTGTGGATCAGGTTATGAAAATGGGCACCGTAAAAGAGATTGAAGCTTTCATGGAAAAGATGACTAATGCATAAATTCATTACTTTCCCAAGATTAGCTGATTGTTAAGAAGTAAGGTCGACGATATTCATTTTGAGGAATTTATCCAAGTACGATTTTATTAATAAATTTGCAGCACTGAATGGCGAGCCAATGTACTTCATCATCTCAGGGAAGAAAACGGAAGAACAAACGTGTTTCTCAAATAGCCTCTACGGGATTGAAATGTTCAACAGCACCATTAGTCGGGCTGCTGATAAAATCCTCCCGATCACAAAGGATGGCAAAGCAGACCGCTTGAAGAAATCTATGCAGTAGTATTTATGGACGCCATTCATTATCATGTAAGGAACGAAGGCCAGATCATCAAGAAAGCAGAAACATAGCACGTAGAAGCGATAGTTCTGATGATGTATTGTGTTTTGGAGGAGGAAAAGTAGGATATGTCCACAAGATGTTGTGGTTCCGGAGCAAAAAACGGGCTGAAAAGTGCATTTTTCGGCCCGTTTTTTGGGAAATTTAGTCTTAGGGATATGCCAAAACGAGAGATTTTAAATGAGTATTCTATCCGATTTCCAGGTGTATGCGTCCGGAACATCCGGACACGAAACCGGAAGTATCCGGACACTTTGCCGGCTAAATTGATTGTAAAATAATTGCCGCTTTTCGGTAGCAAATATTGTCAGTATTTAGAATTCATCGATGCCTCGCATTTTCTTGGCGGTCATAACTTCTCTCATCAAAATCTTTGAATCAAGTTCGAGAATGTAGGAGTTATGGATGATCCGGTCCATGATCGCATCAGCGAAGTTAGAATCGGGGAAAAGCTCATACCACTGCCCATGAGATATCTGCCCGGCCAGGATCATAGAGCCTCTGTTGTAGCGGGATTCTGCAATTTTCAGTATGTCACGGCTTTCCTCAAGACTGTATGATTTCAACCCAATATCATCAAGGATCAAGAGTCGTGTGCTTTGAAGCCCTTTCATAAATTCCGAGTATTGATTATGGGACTTTGCATCCTCAATGTTCAGAAGCAGTTCCGGAATCCTGTCATCCTGGGATTTTGTATTTGTCTATGCACCCCCGCGTTAAGCACTTGCAAAAATCTAAAGGGTTATTATGAAGGACATGAGTGATCGCCTGATATGTGAATCATTTTTGGCGGATTTCTTATGAACTGTCAGGATCGGAATTTGTGTCGAGAAATCATTCTTCATCTGGCTCTGATTCAGATGGGAGAGAGCTCCAAAAGACTTCCCAGTAGCAACCAGCGAAGAAATGGAGGCACTCTGGGATGCTGAAGAAGAGGAAGTGATGCAAGCAGAATTCCGAATGTTGAAAATGGGATAATTACCAAATAATTGGTCGATTTTTCTTGTGAGAAACTTCTCATAGGGATACAATTGGAATAACAATGTTGTTGATATTGTTACTCCTGTGGGAGGTAAGATATATACAATAATATACCTTTAGGAGGAAAATATGGATCAAAATGCAAATCATATAGATAATACATATCGTGAAGTTGGTTTTAAGGAACTTTTTGAAGAAAAGGAACTTTGGCGTTTAGCAGTAGAAGGAAGCGGAATGGGCGTTTGGGACTGGAATATATCAACAAATAAAGTGTTTTATTCCGAACAATGGAAGAAAATGATAGGGTTTGAACCAAATGAAATTTCGGATAGCCTTGATGAATGGGAAAAACGGGTTCATCCAGATGATAAAACAAAAGTCCTTGAGGATATAAATAATCATTTTAACAAAAAAACTTATAATTATGAAAATGAACACAGAATTCTATGTAAGGACGGAACATACAAATGGATTTCCGATAAAGGGAAAATCGTATCCTGGTCAGAAGATGGAAAACCTGTTAGGATGATTGGAACACATACTGACTTAACAAGACATTTTGAATTGCAAAAGCAGATAATAGAAACTGACGAGAAGTTTAGAAATATATTTCAACAATCTCCTGTCGCCATTGAGTTATATGACTCTGACGGTAAGCTGATTGCTGTTAATAAGGCTTGCCTGGAAATGTTTGGGGTAGTTGATATTAACGAGGTGTTAGGATTTGACCTGTTTCAAGATCCAAATGTCCCTGATAGCAATAAAAGTAAACTGCTAAAAGGTGAAGCAGTAAGGCATGAATGTGTGTTCAGCCTGGATATAGTCAGAGAATTGGAACTTTATAGAACAACTAAGAGTGGAGTTATAATCCTCGACTGGGTAATCGCGCCCCTGAAAAGTGAATTTGGAGCAATTACCGGATATTTGGCACAAATACAGGATATTTCTAAACTTCAGATGGCAAATGGGAAGTTTCGGAAGGCTTTTGAATGCTGTCCGTCTCCAATGATGATTACCACTGTTGAAAAAGGCGAACTTATTGAAGTTAACAGTGCTTTTTTAAATGCTATGGATTTCACAAAAGCAGAAGTTACCGGAAAAACATTAAGAGAACTGAATATTTATAAAGATGATAATTGCAGAAGTAAAATATTAGAAAAGCTTAAAACAGATGGTTATATAAAAGAGGTTGAAGTAAATATCAGCACAAAACATGGTAAGGAATTAATATTCCTTTTTTCTGCCGATTATTTAGATACTTTTGAAAAAAAGTTTTTATTAATCGTTCTGTTCGACATTACAGAAAGAAAAAAGACGGAAGCAGAATTGAAAGCTGCAAAGCTGTCTGCAGAAACGACGAATATGGCAAAAAGCATTTTTTTAGCAAATATGTCCCATGAAATACGGACTCCAATGAATGGTATTTGTGGGTTATTAGCATGTTTATCAGAAACGAAACTTACTAAAGAACAAAAAGAATTTGTCGATGACGCCAGAAAAGCTTCTACAGAATTGTTAAATATAGTTAATGATATTCTTGATTTTTCCAAAATTGAATCCGGTAAACTGAGGTTTGAGGAAATTAGCTTTAGTATCAGAATGATTATTGATGACGCAATTTCCTTAATAAAGCCTACCGTGACGAGTAAAGGGATTGAATTACAGATATATGTTGACGCTGGCTTGCCAGTATGGGTTGTTGGCGATCCGTACAGATTAAAGCAGGTTTTGAATAATTTATTAAACAATGCAGTCAAATTTACGGATAAGGGAAAAATTGATATTCAGGTTAAGTTATTAGAAGAAAGCTGCGAGCAATTGGTAGTCCAATTTGATATACAGGATACCGGCATTGGAATACATGAGGAATATATGGACAACCTTTTTGACCTGTTTACTCAAGCAGATGAATCCGTTACAAGAAAGTATGGGGGGACTGGACTGGGGCTGGCAATATGCAGTGAACTTGTACAAATGATGAATGGTACTATTCATGTCGAAAGTATTCCGGGAAGAGGTTCCTGTTTTTCGTTTACAGCAGTTCTTGGGAGAAGTTATGAAGTGGAACTGATGAACTTTTCTCAAACAAACCAGAATGAGCTGAGCTTAATTGAAAATCAGAAACATACTGGAATATTGAGATTACTGGTGGTTGACGATAATGAGATGAACCGTAAAGTTGCATTAAGCATGCTTAAGCAGGAAAATGCCGTTTGTGATTTAGCTTTTAATGGATTAGAAGCATTAAAGGCTTGTGAAGATAAAGACTACGACATAATTTTTATGGATTGTCAAATGCCTGTAATGGATGGACTGGCAGCTACAGAAGCGATAAGGGCCAGAGAATACGGCGGTAAGCATACGTTTATTGTGGCCATGACAGCCAATGCCCTGAAGGAAGAATGGGAAAAATGTATTTCTTCGGGAATGGATGGTTATATCAGTAAGCCATTTTCCATGGCAGAGATAAAAAATATATTAGATAATTATAGGAATATCAATAGGAGAGATTTGAAACCATGCAGTAAAGGGATTGATTCTGATGAAATTGATACAGTGATAGACAGGCTTGTAGACGAGGTTCAATTTAAACCCAGTGAAGCAAGAAATACTATTCATGAATATATTGGTGAATTAAAGAATGAAATTTCAGAGTTATCTACTTTAATAAGAAGTAACCGTTATAAAGAAGCGGTAATGCTACTTCATAAACTCAAGGGTACAACAGGGAACTTGAGAATGCAAAGGCTGCATGTTATTTTTTCTGAGTTTGAAGAAGCTATCCAAAATAATAAATCAAATGATTATGCTACTTATTTGCTGCGTTTTGAAAATTATATTGAAAAGGTTGATTGAAAACATAACTTCCGTTTTCTGTACAGACAAGTGATTGAAAGAGTAAGCGCAGTTTTTTTAGAAATGA
>NZ_JAGSND010000017.1 GCF_018128545.1 Sinanaerobacter chloroacetimidivorans
TTATTTGAAAAAAGTGATGCAGCCTTTGAAAATACAAGGGTTTTAATAAAAAACGTAGTGTCAAACTTGACACTACCAATAATATGAAGGAGGAAATTCAATGAAATTTAAAGTAGTCCATAACTGTATCAATGTCTTTGATTTGGACAAGTCCATGACGTTTTATGAGGAGGCTCTGGGCATGGCGGAGGTAAGAAGGATTACCGCAGAAGACGGTTCCTTCATACTGGTTTTCATTGCAAATGAAAATTCGGAACATCAAATAGAACTTACCTGGCTCAGAGACAAAAAAGAACCCTATAACCTGGGGGACAACGAAATGCATATAGGATTCAGAACGGACGATTATGAATCTGCTTATGCAAAGCATAAGGAAATGGGCTGTATCTGTTATGAGAACCCATCCATGGGAATTTACTTTATTGCGGATCCTGATGGGTATTGGCTGGAGATCATTCCTACCAGGTAATCTTAGTATGCAACAAAAATTGGGGGATTCATTAGGTTTGAGTAAAAGTACATCTATTTTATGGAAAATCATATTTCTTATAATGATTATCGCAATCGCTTTCCCTTTTTTACATCTGATGAAATCTTCCGGAAATGCAGGTATTGAGAGAGGCCTTTTAGACCTTTCTCAATATGATTTTGAAGAACGGGGAAGTCTTTGCCTGGATGGAGAATGGGAATTTTATTATAATCAGTTTCTGATACCTGAGTTAAACGATAAAAAGGGTTCGGAAAAAGATCCGGATGCACTCATCTCCATACCTACCGTCTGGAATAATTATCAGATTAAGGGAGCGCACATTCCGGGATTTGGATATGGTACCTATCGCCTGCGCGTAACAGGAGCATCTGCCGGCATCCCTCTGGCCATGAAGATTCTTCCGCAATCAACTGCCTATCAGCTCTATATTGATGATGAGCTTCTTGTGACCAACGGTACGGTATCAAAAGATAAAAATTACGCAAAAGCTGTATATAAACCTGAAAGTGTGACTTTTACCCCAAATGAGTCAGAATTTGTTATTACTTTTTTGGTTTCAAACTACATCTATGCAAGAGGGGGCATGTGGGATGCACCCACTTTGGGAACTGATACGCAGATCAAATCTCTGGACCGCTTTATCGGATATCGGGATATTTTCCTGCTTGGCAATTATTTCATCATGTTTTTTCTTTGCCTCATGATCTATGCCATCAGACCTGACAGCTATTCTCGGTTATATTTCGCATTGCTGTGCCTTCTCTCTACCGGCAGAGTATTGCTTTACGGAGAACACCTGATACGCTATTTTACAGATAGCTTCCGATTCATTGCAGTCATCGAATACATAACGCGCTACTGGTATCCGATTTTGGTATTGCTTTTATTGAAAGAGCTGTTCCCCAAAAGTATCTCATCAAAATTTGTAAAATATCTGCTGTTTGCAGCAGCTATAATTACGACAGCAACTTTTGTTTTGCCGGTTTGGGTCTTCACATCCCTATCAGCAATTGTAATGGGATATAACTTATTATTTGGTTTATTCATCATTACTGTACTTCTCAGGATTCGTAATGAAAAAACCAATTGGACTTTTTTGTTTGGGGTGGTAGTGTTCTATCTCACGGGAGTTTATGACATTCTTTTCGCCAGTTCTGCCTATGTGGAACTGAATCCCGTTGGTTTTTATGTCTCTCTTTTGATATTTGCGTTTATTCTGGCTGAAAATTATGGAGAAGCGCTGAAAAAAAGTGAAGAATCCCTGCTCGAGCTGGCAGAAGTAAGTGAGCATAGACTTCAAACGGAATTGAAGCTGCTCCAATCTCAAATCAAACCGCATTTTCTGTATAATGCACTATCTGCCATTGCCAATGTTTGCGGTAAGGATGGGAAAAAAGCAGAGGAATTAATTCTAAATCTGGCATTTTTTATGCGTGCCAATTTTGATTTCAGTTCCTTTGACCGATTTACAACGCTGGAAAATGAGCTGGAATTTATCAAAAGCTATGTTACCATTGAAACTGCCCGCTTTGGGGACAGAGTTAACTATACTGAGCAAATCGATATTCCTCTTACTACACAGATTCCCAGGCTCATTATTGAGCCTTTGGTAGAAAATGCAGTGCGCCACGGTGTTTCCAGGAAAAAGGGCGGCGGGCAGATTCGGCTTACCGTTACAGAGCTTTCAGAAGAAATTTATGTCGAGGTCTATGATAATGGTGTCGGAATGGACCAAGAGAAGGCTGCGGATTTGTTTTGTAATGAAAAAAGAGGGATTGGCTTAAAAAATATACAAGAAAGATTAATAAAACTTTATGGCAGTGGATTGAAAATTGAGAGTGTTCCCAATGAGTACACCAGGGTAAGCTTTATGATGAAAAAGGAGTCGCAGCATGCTTAAGATAGCGGTAGTTGATGATGAAAAACATGCTTTGGAGCGTTTTGAAACAGTAGCAGGGGAAATGGAAAGCATCTCTATATGCGGTCTGTTCGACGATCACGAAGAATTTCTATCCTATGTAAAAAAAGAGCAGATGGACATTGTCTTTTTGGATATTGAAATGCCGGGAACGAATGGAATGGAGCTTGCGGAGGAGCTCCTGAACTGGAAACCGGAATTAGGGATCGTGTTTGTGACGGCCTATAATCAATATGCGGTAGAAGCCTTTGAGTTAAATGCGGTAGATTATATTCTAAAGCCCATCACCAAGGCCAGATTGGAGAAAACCTTGAGTCGAATCGTTATCCGAAAACCGCTGCAGGAAACCACCGTTAAAAAAGCATTTATTCAATGCTTTAAAAGATTTGAATGCAGGATTGACGGGGAAGTCTGCTCCCTGCAAAACAATTCTAAAGTGAAAGAGCTATTGGCATTTTTGGTTGACCGGGGAGGGGCCTCTGCGACCTGGGAACAAATCACCGAATGCCTGTGGCAGGATGCTGATTATGAGAAGGCGCATAATAATCTTTATATAACTACCTACCGCTTGCGAAAATGGCTCACGGAAATCGGCCTATCCCACATCTTTGAATGTAAAAGAAATAACTATAGAGTGATTCCCTCTGCCTTTGACTGTGATCTGTATGAAATGCAGCAGGCTGAGAAAATCAGGAATCTTGAAAGATTAAATAGCTTTTATACAGGTGAATATCTGGAGGAAGAAGGTTACGAATGGGCCTATCCGAAACAGGCAGAATGGGCAAGGAAAATGCAAAAGTATGGAATTCTATAAGTAAGGAATCATACAGATAATAATATTTATATAGAAATTATAGAATTGAATAAATTTAATAGATAAAATGAATTAGCTCCCCTTGGAAATTTTCTGAGGGGAGTTTTTTTGTTACAGTAAGGGTTTGGTAAGGGAGAGGATATTATAATCAAAATAAGAAGAAAAAAATCGAATATTGTCATTAGAAATCAGAGGTGGTGTTATTTACGGAATACATGATAGCAGACGTTAATAAGAAAAGAAGCCGGCAGCTCCAGGAGAAATTGGATGCCTATGCAAAATTTCAGTGCGTAGCCATCGTCACCAAAGAGCGGGACTTGATGAGAAAAATGAAGCATAAGCAGCCGGAGCTGGTACTGGTCTATGTAGGAGAAAGCAGGTTAAATGCTTTCTCTATAATGGACTTTATACGGATTTTTGCTTCAAAGACCAAAGTGGTATTCTATTCTGAAAATCGTGATTATGCAATAGCCGCCTTTGAGTCGGGAGCGGATTATTTTATCCCCTTGCCTTTCGATGAAATACAGATAGGCAAATTTGCTTTTCGCTGCATCAATCAAATAAAAAGAATCAATCAGTGGGTTGATTTTGCTCAGGAGAAACAATAGAAGGAGGAACAATATGAAAAAACAACAGAAAACGATCACATCATTTATCTTAACATTGGCATTGGTTCTCGGTTTATTTACATTCGGCCCTAATGTGGGAGAGGCCCATGCATCTGCGGCGGCCTGGAATGGAACGGATATATCCGAATCTTTATCCGGTGACGGGTCTTTTACTTCCCCCTATGCTATTTCCAGCGGTGCAGATTTGGCCTATCTGGCTTATTCAGTGAATAATGGTAACAGTTATAGTGAAAAGTATATTGAACTATCGACTGATATTGATTTGGGCGGTCATAATTGGACCCCAATCGGAATAAGCAGCGGTATTTATTTCAGCGGGAACTTTGACGGTAATCACCACACGATATCAGGATTAACCATTACAAATTCGGCTCCCAGCACCTTTTATCAGGGCCTATTCGCGTATATTCGCAGTGGTGTCATAACCGATGTTAACTTGACAGATGTATCTATAAATACTATCGCCTATCATGTCGGAGGATTGGTCGGCAGTATGCAAAACAGTACTGTGTCAGGTATTTCTGTAACCGGTGAAATTATAGGCAATAGTGTTGTCGGCGGAATTGCGGGCAGTATTAATTCAGTAGGTCCGGATATCTTTGGAACCATTTCATCCAGCAGTGATATTTGTACAATATCCAGCATTGGGACTGACAGTTGGGATGGAGATGCAGGCGGAATTGTCGGGTCTAATAACAAAGGCAAAATCAGTGCGTGTGCTGCGGAAGGTTTTGTATCGGGAAATACGCGGGTTGGCGGCTTAATAGGAGGAAACGCGGACGGTTGTATTGAGCACTCCTATTCAACTGCTGACGTCAATGCAACAGGAATGTTTGTTGGAGGATTGGTTGGAAGTTCAACTGATTTCTCCGCCGCACCGGAGATTATCTCCTGCTACGCCACCGGAAATGTCTCGGGTGATTCGGGCACGGTAGGCGGACTTGCCGGGATAACGGTCAATACAAAAATACTGAAATCCTATGCCGCCGGCAGCGTATCAAGCGGATCTTCAAATGCAGGAGGACTGGTTGGCGCCCATCAAAACAATTCGGTAATAGAATCCTGCTATGCAACGGGTTCAATATTGCAAGGTGATCAAGCAGGAGGATTGGTTGGCAGCACATTTATGGCATCTGTTGTTTCCTCTTATGCCATTGGGTACATATCACCTGGTGCAATGGTCTCCGGTGGTTTGGCCGGTGTCGTAACCTTAACTACTTTCAGCGGCTGTTTTTGGGATACGGAAACATCAGGGACGGACAACGCATTTGCCGTAGGAACCAACACCGGAAATACCGGTACCTCAACAGCAATTATGACTTTAAATTCTTCAATTTATGAAGCGGCAGGCTGGGATTTCAGCAATACCTGGAATATGGGCACAGGGTCTTATTTATATCCGGTATTCGGCACAAATGGTACACCGGTGGTGCCACCTGGCCCAGCACCCGGCGGTACGGGATCTTCAGGCGGCTCTTCCTCAGGCGATACACCTGTTAAAATAGATGGGTTGACGAAAATGTCCGTTACAGGTAAAACAGAATCCATAGATGGAGTAAAAACCCTCGTGTTTACGCCGGATCCCGGTAAGCTCAAAACATTTATTGAGACGGCCAAAGACAATTCTGAAATCAAGATCCCTTACGCAGGCACATCAAATTCTATTGGAGGTGCATTTTCAGGGGACGCTATAAAGTTAATGGCTGATAAGAACATAAGTATCGGGCTTGAGATGAATGATATTCTATATCAGATTCCGGCAAATGCAATAGATTTTAAAAGAGCGGCATCAATAATGAACAGGTCTGCGGATCTGAGCGGGCTGGAAATTCGTATTGTCATTCAAGATGCCAATCATGAAAAGGATGAAAAGATCAAAGCCGTACTGCAAAGTCAAAACTTTACGTCTCCGATGCCGGCTGTTGAGTTTAAATTGATTGCAGTCAATACTGCAACCGGCGCCAGCTCCTCGTTAAATCAATTTATAGATTACATAGAAAGGGTAATCAAATTGCCGGATAACGTAGATCCTTCCAAAATCTCAACAGGTGTTTTGTGCAAGGAGGCCGGTAAACTTGTCCATGTGCCCACAAAAATCACCGAAAAAAACGGAAAATACTATGCTGTAGTCAAGAGCTATACAAATGGAATCCTGTTATTCATAGAGAATACCTTCTCCTTCCGGGATATTGAGAATCACTGGTCTAGAAATGAAGTCCGGGAAATGGGTGACAGGCTGGTGGTGACAGGGGTTGGCGGCAGCCTTTTTGAACCGGACAGAGAGATCACCAGAGCCGAATTTGCGGCTATCATGGTACGGGCGCTCGGCTTGGCTGCGACGGAGGAAAATGCACAATTTAAGGATGTGAAACAGGGTGAATGGTATGAAGAATATATCAACACAGCAGTTTCTTCTGGTATTTTAAAAGGATATGGAGACGGCACCGCCAGGCCCTTAAATCTAATCACCCGGGAAGAAGCAATGGCGATCATCGCAAGGTCTATGAACATCACGGGTATGGATCCTTCCATAGAGGCCGGAGATACTGAAAAATTACTTTCTTCTTTCCGTGATGCAGGAAAGGCTTCCTCATGGGCAAAGGATGATATTGTGAGCTGTGTGAAAACCCAGGTGGTTACAGGAAGCAACGGATATCTTAAACCTCGGGATGAGATCACCAGAGCGCAGGTCGCTGCCATTGTACAGAGATTGATGCACAAATCAGCATTGATTTAAAGGATTGGATGTAAAACCTCTATCATGAAAAAATAATAGGGTGCTTACTATAATTGTTTAATATTTCAATAACTCCCATTGCTAATTAAATAGGCATATGTTATAATTTTAGTGTTATACTAATTTTGTATAATGGATTTACTATTTTAAACATACACTCTTTAATGATTGTTGGAGATTGATTTGTGAAAAATACTGGTCCAAATACTGATTAAGGAGGAATATGTTTATGCAAGATAAGACACTGGAATGCAAGGATTGTGGATGCACATTTACATTTACTGTAGGTGAGCAGGAATTCTATAAGGAAAAAGGGTTCGAAAATGAGCCACAGAGATGCCCTGAATGCAGAGCTGCAAAGAAAAGACAGAGAAATAATAAATATTAATCTGAATTTAATTTGTAATGTAAAGTAATTTACGATTTAAGAGAGCGGATATTCATGATCTGCTCTTTTTTTTGTTGCCTAATCGGAAATATGTTGAGAGGAAGCAGCAAAATTCTTACGCACTTCCTGTTATATTTTGACAGAACAAGTCTAGGAAAAGGATTAAAAAGCTTGGACACAGTAACGTATAATTGAGACAAGGGGGTGAAACCATGAAAAAAAGAAACTTTCAACATTTGCTTGCCTGGTTGGTCGTGTTTGTGTTTATTCTAAGTACTTTTCCTGCACCTACGTTAGCAGCCAATGAGATCGCTGACAGTATCTACATAAATGGAAATATTTACACAATGGATCCGGATCAGCCAAATGCAACGGCCATCGCTGTAAAAGGCCAGATGATTATTTCTGTAGGGGATGATCAAAAGGTAAAAGAGTATATGGGAAACAATACCAAACTGGTTGATCTGAAAGGCAAGACTGTGATTCCGGGTCTGATTGAGGGTCATATGCATTTGCCCATGCTTGGAGAGAACTTATTAAAAATTGATGCATTCTGGAAACCAAAAGCAGAAATTATAGCAGCAGTAAAAGAAGAAGCGGCAAAAGTCAAACCGGGTGAATGGATCACCGGCTTTGGCTGGAACAATGTTATTTGGGATGATAAAAGCTATCCGACGAAAGAAGAACTAGATGCCGTTGCTCCCAATAATCCTGTTGTTTTGGAAAGAACCGACGGCCATATGATCTGGGTGAATTCCATGGCTCTGTCTCTTGCGGGGATTACGAAGGAATCAAAAGATCCTCAGGGAGGGGAAATCTTGAGAGATGCAAGCGGTAACCCTATGGGCTGCCTCACAGATACAGCCGGAGAACCCGTACAAAAAATAATTCCTATATTGAGCGAAGAAAGGGAAAAGGAAGCCATTGTCAAGGCCCAAAGCCAGCTTTTGTCCTATGGACTGACCAGCATTATGGATGCGGGCTCCACGATGGATGTGATCAATTTGTACAAGGAATTGTATGAAGAAAATAAACTTTCCATTCGGCTTTACTCCTTGATCGGCGGAGCCTGGGGAGGTACACTCGGTGAGACTGAAAAAAATTATATAGCCAATAATCCGCCGCAGCGAGAACTCTATGACAGCCGGTTGAGCATCAATGCTGTAAAGTTTTTTGCTGACGGATCCCTGGGATCAAGAAGCGCAGCATTGCTTGGGGATTACAGTGACAGAGCCGGACATAAGGGGAACTACAAATATTCCAATGATGAAATCTACGCAGTCATGAAGGATTCCTATAATCAAGGTTATCAAATTGCAACCCATGCCATTGGTGATGGGGCTGTAAATCAAGTAATCAATACCTATGAGAAACTTATGAAGGATAATCCAAGAACAGATGCAAGGCTCCGGATCGAGCACTTCCAGGTAGCTACGCTGGGGGATATCAAGAGAATTGCAGAGCTGGATATTTTACCGGCTATGCAGCCTACTCACGCAACCTCCGATAAATCTATGGCAGAGGACCGTATCGGAAAAGACAGAATGGCAGGAGCCTATGCATGGAGAAAAGTAATTGACAGCGGATCCATTATTATTGGCGGTTCAGATGCCCCGGTAGAATTAGTAAATCCATATCACGGGCTCTATGCAGCGGTAACAAGACAGGGCCGAGATGGACAGCCGGCAGGCGGATGGTATGCGGAAGAAGCGATGACGAGAGAGGAAGCCTTGAAATCCTTCACCATATGGGCTGCCTATGGGCAATTTGAGGAAGGAATCAAGGGCTCTCTGAAAGCAGGTAAGCTTGCGGACTTTGTTGTGATCGACAGGGATTATATGAATTGTTCTGCAGCTGAGATTAAGGATATTCAGGCGCTGACCACAGTTTTGGGAGGAAAAGTGGTTTACCAAAAGAACAATGATTCTCCTGCTGTAATTTGGCAGGGAATACCGGTAAGCTTTTCCGCTGCACCTGTAAACAAAGGCGGCAAAGTCTATGCGGATGCAGCTGCAATGGCCGATAAGCTAGGTGCAGTCGCAGCCTATCAAGATGGAAAAGTAACAGTGACAAAAGAAAACAAAAGTGTAAACCTCACTGCATTTCCAGGTGTAGACGGAAATCTGGTTCCTGTTCGGGAACTGCTGGAAGGCTTCGGATATCAAGTTGTCTGGAATGACCTGAGTAAATCGATTTCAATTCTATAATAGAATTATAAATAATAGACGATAGACATTATTAAAGAGAAGGGGTTTGTTATGTCAAGCAAACTCCCTTTTTATTTGGGGTATATTTTTACTGCACAATAGATATTTCCATGTTATATCCTTTTTCATTTATATTTTTCCCTGCAAAGGATTGAAACGAATGATTTTTGTTTGTCCGAATATATATAGATACTAGAATGCAGTTTGGAGGGAAAATCAAAATGACATTAAAAAAAAGAACGATAACGTTACTGTTTGCTTTACTCTTTGTGTTGGCATCAAGTCCCGCAGCCTTTGCCGAAAGCTCGGATTACTGCAATCACTGGGCTGGCGAAACGATTGGCGAATTCTTGGAAAAAGGTTGGGTACAAAGAGACCAAAGCGGAGAACTGAATCCGGATCAATACGCCACAAGAGCTGAGTTTCTTACTTTGATCAATTCCATCTGGCCAGGTTCCATCCCCGTTCATGAAAATAAAAAGGAGAAAAACTCAGATCAATCAGATCAAATCAAAAATAGTGATGAAGAGTCGGCCGGGGATAAGGAAAAATCCCAGCTTGACGATCCAATTAAGCGGGAAGAGGCGGCATATGTGATTGCAGGAATCAAAAAGTACACAAAAGAGGAAGGCAAGGAACTCTCCAAAGGATTCCAGGATTCGGATCAAATTTCTCCATGGGCCTTGGATTCCGTAGAAATCATGCTTCAAAAAGGAATTATGAAAGGTTATCCAAATCAATTATTACGTCCAACGGATCCCATCACCAGGGCCGAAGCCATGACACTGTTAAAGGCAGTGCTGAATTTATCTGATTAAAACTAAAATAAAACTATAAATAAAACTCCTTGTAATATTAAAACTCCCTGTAATGGGAGTTTGTTTTATAACGCTGTAAAATCCTCAAAACTTCTTGGCAAATAAAGACAGCTATATTTAGTGAATTTTACAGCTATATTTGATAAATTTTATAAAAGTTTTTTTCTACGTCTGATACCTCAAGGGGCATGCTGAAATAAAAGCCTTGAACAGCATCGCATTTCCCTATCATCAATCTTTTCACTTGTTCGTAATCTTCTATTCCCTCCGCAATTACTTTCAAACCCAGGCTATGCGCTAACGCTATAAAACTATCGATAACGGCGTTACTATCAAAGTTGAGAAACTTCATGCTGAGGTTTCTATCCAGCTTGATGGTATCAATGGGCAAGAAGGTCAAATAGCTTAGAGAGGAGTAACCCGTGCCGAAATCATCAATCGCAATTCGGATCCCGTACTCCCTGAGCTCCTGTAAAAAGGACAAGGTTGCCTCGGTATTTTCCAGGAATACATTTTCAGTAATTTCCAGAACAATAAGATTCGGATCGACGTTGTTTTCTTTCAGCAGCTTCAATAAATGATTTTTAAAATTGTAGTCATGTATTTGTACTGCAGAAAAGTTGATGGCCACGGGCTTCAGCTCTAAGCCCTTCTGCTGCCACTGGCAGAGCTGCGTTACAACCATCTGCACCGCTTTTCTCCCGATTGCAATAATCAGGTCGTCTTCTTCCGCCACCGGAATAAAATCTTTTGGGCTTACCGCCGAACCTTTTAAGCGAATCAGTGCTTCATAGCCTAAAATTTCACCGGAATACAGATCGATCTGAGGCTGGTAAACCATTTTAAAACCGTCATTTGTGATTGCCTCCCGCAACAAACTTTTCATCTGCCATTTCTGTTTTAGATGGTCGTCCATTTCCTTATTGAAAAAAGCATAGCTATGTTTCCCGCTGTTTTTAACAAAATATAGGGCCAAGTCAGCGTACATAATCAGTTGATTGAAATCCTGGCTATCTTTCGGGAAGGTTGAAATGCCCATACTGAATTCAACCTTGACCTCATTCTTTTCAATTTGAAACGGTTTTTGAAAGAGCTGGAAGAGTTCTTCGATAAATAAGCGGAGCTCTTCCCTTCCTTCTTTGTATTCGTACAATATTAAAAATTCATCTCCACCGAATCGGGAAACAAATACCCGTTGGTTTACTCTTTCTTTTAATTTTCTGGAAATGTATTTCAGGACTTTATCACCAAAAAGATGTCCAAGAGTATCATTAATACCTTTAAAATTGTCCAAATCCAGCAGAAGGATAGCACCCTGACTTTCAGTATGGAGAATTTCACTCAATTTTTCCTGAAATCTTCTGCGATTGGGCAAACCTGTCAAGGGATCATGATCCGCTAAATAGTGAATAAATTCCTTCTGCGAATTGATCTGTTTTATGGAATGGTTGACTTTCTCCAACAGTCCGTTTACCGAATTCATGATGCCGGAAAAAGGATTGTCCTTGGATAAATGAAGCTGATAAACCGTCTCCTGATCTATATCAATCTTTTGGATTTCCTGATCTATAATTGCCATGTTGTTTTTTAATTCAATGAAATTATCCTGCATATTATTAAGTGCCCTGGATATTTCTCCGATTTCATCTTTTTGATGAATATACAGTTCGAAATTTTTCTTTTCATATATATCAAAATCAAAAGTAGCCATTTTCTTAATCGCCTGAGCAATTTTTAAAATAGGTTTTGTAATATAATTGGAGATAAGGAAAATCAACATCATGACGAGCAGAAACATGATCGAATAAATGATAAATAGAAAGTCTGTTAATGAACTGGACTGCTCCAGGATTTCATCTTTATCCATAACAGATATGTATTTCCAGCCGCTGTAGGGGGAGATGTAAACATTAAATACCTTTTCTGTGTCATCAATCTGACCCTCAAAGGATTTTCCGTTATATTCGTCTACGGAATGAAAAACATCCAAGCCCAAATCTTCAATACTGTTCAACGTCCATTCCTCGTGATCGGGACTGTTGATAAAAACATTGTTAGGGCTCAGAATGCAAATGTAACCTGATTCGCTGTATTTCAGACCGTTGATCTTATTCATCAATTGATCCAGCTTAATGGTAAGGCTTACCACACCAATTTTTTTATGATCCAAAGTAACGCTTTTATCAACGCTGATAACCAAATCATTTGTAACTTTGGTAATATAGGGTTCTGAGATGATAGCATCTTCTTTGTGAATGGCATTCAGGTACCATTGCCTCCCGCGTGGATCATAGGGCCCAGGGGGGTTGAAGTCCGGGTACTCTGCATAACCGCCTTCTTCGGTGCCAAAGGAAACAAATTCGATAATATCCTGATTTTCCTTTATCTGACGAAAATATTTCAGTATTTCTGATTCACTTTCAGCAGCATCTAAAGGAGAAGCAGACGGATCGTAGTGAATATAGGAATGGATTTGTGAATACGTATGTAGCAGTCGTTCGTCCTCGGCAATAATAGAAATTAGATCCTCAGTGTTTTTCAGTACGGAATCATCGACATGATCTGCAGCCTGCTGAAGCATAATGTTGGTATGTTCGATATTGCTTTTGTAAAGCCATTCCTCTGTTTTGTTTTTTATATAAAAACTGCTTAACAAATATGGAATCAGGCAACCGACAAGAATACAGATTATTAATTTGTTTCTTATACTGAAATTATCTAACATATATATACCTTTAAATACCTTCTGACTGCTATTTTTTCTTTATTCTATCATTTTTGACGACTCCTTTGTTACCTTTATTTTAGACATCCGTCATAATTAACAAATTCCCTTTTGGAATGCCGGACGGCTACCCTTAAGGAATCTCTCCATGTACTATGAAGCATAATGGCTCTTGATGAACAATAGGTCTGGCATAATTTACATTGTACACAGTCTAACTCTCTGACCGGAGATGATTTTTGCTGCTGCAATTCAAAAACAGATAGAGGACAGTTCTTTACGCATTGTCCGCATCCAGTGCATTGATTCTGATTTACGGTGACAAGATCGCCCTTCAGTTCAATGACATTTTTTTCTTCATCCTCTACACCGTTTACTTTATAAATGTTGGGACTGCCTTCTCGAAGAGGATTCCTGCAGGATAAGGAATGATAGTAATCGATTGGTTTGTACTCCGGGAAAAGACTGACTGCAAATCGAGCCGCACGCCTCAAGTCTTTTTCGTTGGGTCTTCCTTTATTGCCGCCACCTACGAGGGTAAAAGGGCCGGTACAGTCATAGCCTTTTGACGAAAACTCACCGATGATTTTTCGTCCCTTCTGGATGAGCATTTTTTTTATGGGGTCGTGATATTTACCAAGAATAGGACTTCCGTGGGTAGAAAATATAAAAGCAGCCTGTTCGCCAAAATTCATTTTGGTGATGAAATCCAATAAAATCGGGTGATGACGTGCAAAAAAAATTCCCGATCCGAAGCCTACCGCTTTATATTTCATGACATCAAGATTTTCTGCCTGCCTGACAGATACTAATTGGCAGTTCAATTCACCGGCCATAGACCTGCCTAATTTTAATGTGTTTCCATTGTAAATAGATTCACAGATGATAAGAATCTCCTTGTTCATAGTAAAAAACCTTCTTTCTTGTTAATGTTGACACTGTAAACATTCTATCTCCAAATGTTTACAGTGTCAACATACTGTGATATAATAAAAGAAAAAAGGAGAACGTTTTAGCATGGAAGCAGCATCTTACCACCATGGCAATTTAAAAAATGAACTGATAGAGGCTGGAATTCAGCTGATTAACCAGGACGGTGCCGAAAACTTTTCTCTGCGGAAGGTCGCTATGAAATGTAAAGTGAGCCATGCAGCTCCTTATAAACATTTTAAAAATAAGGAACAACTTTTAAGTGAAATGAAAAACTTTGTAATTAGTAAATTTATGGACAACTTGGAAGCTGTCGTACCGAGTCATGAAAGCAGTTCGATATTAGTTGACCTTGGAATTGCGTATATTGGTTTTTTTATAGACAATCCCCAATATTTTTATTTCCTCTTTTCACAGGAAGTATTCGACTTGAAGATTACTGTCACTGACGGAGGATTGACTCACAGTGATTTTGGGCCTTTTGAACTATTTCGGAAAACGGCGGAAGAATATATGACGAAAGTGGAACTCAATCAATCCTCCTTTTCCAGGAACATTATAACCATGTGGGCAGCAGTTCATGGCCTTGCCTCTATCTTTGCTACGAAGCATGTTGAGTATAGTGGAGATCGAAATGTATTCATAAGGGAAATATTGGAACAAAATATTGTCTTGAATTAGTCTAATAAAAACATGAAAATTAATCAAAAATGATTGACAAATGGACGAAAATCCTTAATAATATAAGAGCGAGTTAGCAAGGACAAAATGAATAGGGGCTTATAGCGCAGCTGGGAGCGCGCCTGACTGGCAGTCAGGAGGTCAGGAGTTCGATCCTCCTTAGGTCCACCATAAAACAAAACTCTCCATTTATGGGGAGTTTTTGTTTTATCCTGAATTAAGAAGGAGGAGGATCGAACTCCTGGAAACTAAGGTGAGATCCTCATTGCCTATTTTGCGTGGCTTCAGCCACAGTGCAAAATAGGACAGCGTAGCGAACGAAGAGAGCGTAGGAGCACGTGTAAGCTTGCGTTAGGTCAACTAAATTTAAAAATAGCAGAGATTTCTGCTTTGAAAAATAAAAGCGGCCAGAACAGTCGCCGAAGGGAACCATATGGTTCCCTGGCGGAAGTGTCAATGCTACATTTTCTAATCTTCAGTTTTTAATTTCGTATATGCTTTTTTTTCTCTTGATCTCGGCATGGTTTTTTCTTTGATATGTTCCAGCGCTTCCAGGATTCCCTCCAACTGATCGCCAGGAAAGCCTGCCAGCATATGGTCTGTGGGAATGTCAGTAGCGTTCCTGCAGCCGTAGCAGCCAAGACTGGTGTTGAGCTTATGGGTAGAATGGGGTGTTGCAATAATATCAATACAGGTTCCGTTTGAGATGCTGGTGGAAAACTCATGCCTTCCGCCATTTTGGTAAATTGCGGCGAGACTCACCCACATAATCTGCTCTGGCACGGTTTCCAGCAGGATTACGTCGGGTTCGAAATCAACTTTCAGAAGAGGTGCAAACGCTATTGCGGAAAATTGATTCTGCCTGAACCGTGGAATCAGCTCCATGGTATTCTTCGCGCCTTCCTTGCAGAATGCCCCGAGCTGAGACAGAAATTCTCCATTCATCAGCTTTTCTGGAACCGGAAGAAATCCCAAAGCGGAACCGCCGTTGGCGCAGGCGATGTTTCCGGCATCGGCCAGCAGCTTATTTCCTTCCCGAGCTTTCATTATAAACTGGCAAATCGAATATTTTTTAGTGCTGTCATAGCCAACCAAGGTATCGCCTTCTGTGAGAAATTTAATTCCTACCGGTGCGGTTTTCATTTCAAGTATGGTTTGTAATTGATCGCTAAGTTGTTTATAATCCATTTCCGTTCCTATAATCTTTCTGTTGTTTTGGGAATCACAAGTTCGTTGTCGATCTTTTCCAGATCAAACCACCATTTATCCGTGGCCTCCAGTTCGCCGATATAGTTTTTTTCTTTCCACAGCTTCGCTTGCTTGTCAGCCATGGCGGCGAGACTTTCTGCCGTTCCGTCCCAATTTTCAAAGTCCTTGGGATCCGAATCTACTCTGCTCCACGGGCAGAACTTCGCGCACCTACCGCATACACAGCCTTTGGTGTTCATAATGTCGAATACAGAACATTTCTTTTCGTCGATTTTCCAGGTTTCATATCCGTTATATACTTCTTTTTCCCCGAAGGAAATTGCCTTTGAAGGACATTGCTCCGCACAGATTGTACAGGTCTCGCAATATTTCTGAAGGCCGAAGTCGATGGGCTTGTCGATTTCTAGAGGCATATTGGTTAAAACAGCGGCGGATTTAAAATTTGCACCAAGAAACGGGTTCACTGCGATCCCCATTCTACTCTCTTCGCCCAGTCCGGCTTCAATAATCAGCTGTGGCATCAGCGTTAGGTAGTTCCACATGTTGGACGGGGCGGCCTCATACCCCAACCTTTTAATGTAATTGGCCATGGTCTCTGTTTGACATGCCAGCCTCTGGTAGGTCTGGAAGCTCACCGGATCGAAAATCCAGTCGTAACCGTTAGATGCTTCGATGGTATATACATTTTTTCTACACAGCAGTACGATGGCATATTGATACAGCGCTTCAATTGGATTTCCGTCCATATCGTTGCTGTAGACGGCAGATTGGGGCAGCTTACAGATTCCAACAATATCGGCACCAAGAAAATAACCGAGGCTTTTAATATGTCTTGCCAGCACTCTGGGGTTATCCGGGATCGGTGCCTTTTTTTCGGCCACATCATTCTGCCGGAAAGAGTTAATATGTTTCTGCATGCTTACCAGGGCAGCTCCGAGTGGTTCGGTAACCGTCATATGTGGAGCTCTTTCCATGACCTTTTCCCCGTAATCACCCCGAAAAGGAACTGCCAGAGCATGCTCTCTGGGATCTCTTCTTTCAATCGTACCCACATATTTCGTGGTGGGGCTTTCAACTCTTTTCAATTTGTCAAGGGGATATCTTCCGAGCTGCTTATCGTTGTAAAGAATATCCCTGTATTTAATTTCGTTGCCCATGTTTAACCTCCCAATGTGTCTTGATGAAACTCTTGATAATATTCTAACTATTTAATGACGGATTTGCTATGTTGATTGTGTGAGAAATAGGGGAGGCATATTTTCGTAAAATATACACCGGTATAAAACCGTTACTGCTTCATCTTCCTACCGTGCTCCACAAATTAAATAAATTTGTATTTTATTTCTAACTATGCTAAGATACGCTTGCAAAGATAATGTTTGTTATGATTTATAATGAGTTTATTCAGGAGAATTACGATGCAATCTTTAATCGACAACCTTCGTTCAGACCTGCTGGACCTTTTGGCGCAGGACGCCAGACTTTGGGATTTATTACATGAAGGCTACCAGCTTCTCGGCAATCCGCTTATGGTATTTAATCACAGAGGCGAGGTTTTATCCATTTCTGAGCATCAGCCATATAATGATCCATGCTGGGAGGAAGCGGAGCGTTCCTGCTTTTATTCCAAAAAAAGATTTTCACAAATTACTTCGTATGATTTTTTAGAGAACAATCCTGTGCTCCTGACGAGTAAGACTTCATCGTTTCGAATCATGGCGGCGCTACTTCCGAACATGGTATCAAAAACTTATCTTGTCATGCTGGAATCACAACGACTTTTTACAGAGCCTGACCAAGAAGTTCTGATGATTCTTGCCAGTGCAATCTCGATCAAACTGAGAAAGCGCAAGCGGCGCGATACGCTTTGGATTGATACTCATGAGCTTTTCATCAGCAACCTTCTTCAGGGAATGATCAAGGATGAGGATACGGCAAGGGACTACGCGCTGAACTTCGGCATCAGGATCAGGGACGGCATAACGATCATGACCGCCCGTTCCATAATGGATCTCGGAGAAAGTGATATTCTCAAATTTTCCACAGAAATAAAAAATATTTTCCCTGAATGCAAAACCTCAATTTTCAAGGGAGACCTAATCATTTTAGTATTTGATCCTGTATTGACTCATCGAAACAGTGAGGCCATGGCCAAAGCTCACGAATTTTTTCGAGAAAACCAGATGCAGGTATGCGTGGGGATTACCGTCAGGCATTTCCTGTCCCTCATCGTACAGTACCGCCATACGGCGGCGACTCTGAATATCTGTTCTAAGCTTGAAATTAGGGATTCAATCATTTATTACGATCAGTATGTCATACAAAACCTTCTTCAGAGCTACGAAACAAGAGAACTGGAACTTATGTGCCATCCCGGCATCTTGAATCTCTATGAGTGCGACCGGCAAAAGGGAACGTGCCATGTGCTGACTATGTATGCATACACTATAACTCACGGAAACCATCCGGATGCTGCAAAAATGCTGAATATCAGTTCCAACACCCTGAAATACAGATTAAATTGCATTGATAAAATGCTTGGATCGGATTGGAAAAAAGTATTGACATTTACACTATATCTGTCCGTTAAAATATTGTTCATTTTAGACCCAGCGTTTATGAAAGAATGTGAAAGCCTGGAGAGAATGAGCATGGACATCCGGAGGTAGGCAGGATGGAAAACAAACGCTATTTTTCTGCCATCAAGGCGGAGCTTTTTCAGGCACTGACCAGCGCTGGCAAAATGGATCAACTGGTTAACGACACGGCTCGAATCATTGGAAATCCCATTGGGATCGGCATCATCGACGACACTGTCAGATACTTGTCACAGGGAATGCCAAAGGACACGGTTCTCACCAGCCCTGCGCTTTTCCATAAATTTTATTCCCAGAATATTTTTAAAACCGCGCATGTCGGGGCGCAAAAAGAAACGAACCACATCCCCAAGGGTGTTGATCTGTATGAGCATGTCGGAGCGGCGCTCCTTTTAGACGGAATCACCATAGGCTATTTCAGTGTAGTGCTGTGTGACCGTCCGTTTCAGACCACTGATCCAGAACTTGTTTCAATTGTTAGAGATGTATTGCAGTTGGCTTTGAAAACTGATCTCGGAGGTGCCTTTCTGCTGAAAATTGATAATACAAACAAGCTCCTGCAGGGTCTTTTCGAGGGAGAGAAGACATATTTGTCGAGATATGCTCTTTGGGACGAATTGGAACTGAAGAAGGGAAACCCTGTTCAGGTTTTTGTCGCGACTTACGCGCAGGAAAGCGGAGCAAATACGCCGATGCTGCAGGTACGGGAACAACTGCGGACGGTGCTGCGCTGCGACCTGCATATTATGAAAAATAAGCGCTTTATCTTTTTGTGTAGTTATAATTTAAAAGAAAAGCAGGATGCCATTCAGGAAGTCCTGCATTCTTTTCATCTGATTGCCGGAGTCAGTTACAGCTTCTACAAGCTTGAGGAGTCGCAGGAGCGTTACCATCAGGCCCTGGACGCAATGCGGCATTGCGAAGCCGGAAAAGGGACCGGACTTAGCTTCTATGAGGATTATGTCTTTTTCAAGATTACCAACGAACTATGGCATCAGAAAAAGCTCCGGCATTATTGTCATCCGACTGCCCTTGCACTTCAACACTACGATCAAAAAAAAGGAACCAGTCTGGTTGAAACGCTCCAGTCATATTTTTCCACCGGACGCAATCTGGAGGCCACTGCAAAGAACCTAAACATCCATCGAAATACAGTCTTACGGCGTTTGGAGAAAATCTCGGAGCTGACCAAGACCAGCTGTTTTTGTGCAGATTCCTTATACAATATTTATTTGTCGACCGTGTTGATCAACCATTATACCATTTAACATTAATTCCCCGAACTCGAGGAATTAAAGTGTATGTTTTCCGCGAAAAAATGCCTTTTATTCTCGCACAATCACCATAGAAGCCCTAAAAAACGAATGCTATAATAGTGCCGTCATGACAAAAAAATAATTATCGTTTTTTATATTATGGGAGGGAAATGAGAATGGAAGACGTTACGTTAAATTCATCTCAAAACAACATTAAAACTATGACTGTAATCTACGGAATTGGGAATGGCTTCGCCTTTTTTGACCGTGTCTTAATTGCCATGCTTTTTCCATTTGTGCTACCTGCATTCGGTCTTGACTATTCTCAGGGCGGCTTATTGCTGTCGTGTATGGCTGTCGGATATATCGTTTTCAGTATTTTAGGCGGCAATCTTTCCGACCGAGTCGGAAGAAAAAAGATTCTGCTGCCTTCTTTAATCGTTTTTTCTGTCGGATCCATGATAACGGGATTTGCCAATAACTTCGCCCAACTGATTGGGATACGAACCGCAATCGGTGCATTCGAGGGTTCTTATAACTCAGCGGCTGCAGCCCAGGTTTCGGAGGAAGCGCCTCCGGAAAAAAAGGGGAGCTTCATGGGGTTGTATTTGAGTTTTGCAATGCTTCTTTTAGGTTTTTTCTGCCCGATTTATGCAACCAACGTCGGAGCTGCTTTGGGCTGGAGGTGGGCGTGCTATCTTACCATTATACCGGGAGTAATCCTTGCACTTCTTGCATGGAGAACGGTAAAAGAAACAAAAAAGACATGGGATCTTTCTGAACAGAATGCAGGTGAAAAAGTCAAGGTGTCCTATCTGGACATTTTCAAAGAAAAAAATATCATCGTCTGCATCATCATGGCCATGTTCGGGATGACGTGGCAGTGGAGCTGGACTGGTTACGGAACTTCCTTTTTCATGACGGAACGGGGCTTTGATGCGGCTGCGGCAGGCGGAATTATGTCAGCAATGGGTCTTGGCGGCTGGCTGGGAATGATGGCGGTGCCCGCATTGTCCGATAAATTCGGCCGCAAAAAGACCATGGCCATCAGTGCGGTGATTGCATTCCTGTTTACCTTGCTGCTGATCTATCAATCTGCAAATTTGCCTCCTGCAGCGATTTTTATCATTTTCTTTGTTGCAGCCTTCTTTGGAAACGGAATGTTCCCGATTTTTCTTCTGACAGCAAGTACGGAAAGCGTTCGTCCTGAACTGGGGGCTTCCACGGTCGGTCTCGTCTCCAGCATTGGGGAAATCGTTGGAATTGCCATTGCTCCTCCAATTCTGGGAGCCATCGGCGACTCATATAATCTCACGATGTCGATGACGGTTGCAGCCTTTGCGCTAGTAATTGCATTCTTTGTCAATCTTCTTCTGAGAGAAACGGCTCCGAATATAATAAAGCAGAAAAGCTCAATATAAATTAGTTGGAGGAAAACACGTGAAAGTAATTGTTATTGGCGGAGTAGCAGCCGGCATGTCGGCTGCGTCCAAACTGAAAAGACTGGATGCAGCAGCAGAAGTTGTAGTGTATGAAAAAGGAGGCTACCTGTCCTATGGGGCCTGCGGGCTTCCCTATTATATTTCTAATGTAAATGATGATTATAGAAGAATGATAATCAGGAGCAGAGAGCAATTTGAGGAATCTGGGATCATTTGCAGGCTTCACCATGAGGTTCTGGAAGTGAACACCAAAGAAAAATACGTCCTGGTCAGGAATTTGGAGGATGGGAATACATTTCGGGATCACTATGATCGGCTGATGATCTCGACAGGAGCTCATCCGGTGGTTCCCGGTGTGAATGGAATTGATCTTGAGGGTGTCTACACGCTTCACTCCATGGAAGACGGGCAGGTGCTGAAAGAGCGTCTCATGGCGGAGTGCACCAGGGACGTAGTGATTGTGGGGGCAGGCTATATTGGTATGGAAATGGCCGAGGCGATGGCGGAACTGAATAAAAACGTCACGGTGATCGAGTTGGCAGACCATGTGCTTGCATCATTTGACTCAGAAATTTCTGAAATCGTGGAAAGGGTTCTTGTTAAGAACGGGGTCAGTCTGAGACTGCAGGAGAAGCTGCTTGAGATAAAGGGAGACGTACGCGTTTCCGAAATTACAACGTCAAAGAGCACTTATCGGGCGGATGCTGTCATTCTGGCGCTGGGCATCAGGCCGAGCACGGAGTTTCTCAGGGAAAGCGGCATTACGCTGGCGAAAAACGGAGCTGTGATCATCGACAGAGAAATGAAAACAAACAAAGAAGACATTTACGCAGCGGGAGATTGTGCCGAGGTATATCATTTTGTTAAGAAAAAGAACTCGTATATCCCCTTGGGAACCACCGCCAATAAATGCGGAAGAATCGCCGGAGAAAATCTTGCGGGAAATCACGCACAATACATCGGAGCTCTTGGTTCGGCTGCTATAAAAGTATTTGATCATGAGGCGGCGAGAACCGGCTTGTCCGAGGCGGAAGCAAAAGAACTCGGCTTGGATTATAATATTGCTTTTGTGGAAGCGATGGATCGGCCACCCTATTATCCCGACCCGTCTCCGATCTGGATCAAACTCATTTATGAAAAGGAGACGAAAAAAATTCTTGGTGCACAGGCGGCAGGCAAGAAGGGCGTCGTTCTGAGAATTGATATTTTTGCAGCTTCGATTCAAGTGGAGACTCCGACCCATGTGCTCGGAATGGCTGATTTATGCTATGCTCCACCATACTCAGGCGTATGGGATGCGATTCATATCGCATGCAATGCTGCAAAATAGCTCCGGGAAAAGACTTAGCAAAGTCTTAATGCAAAAAATATCTTGAAATTCATTATAATGAAAGGCGATTCTTACGATTGAGTCAATCGGAAAGAAATCGCCTCTTTTATTGAGAAAACAGATTAGTGATAGAATCGGAAAAGCAGGTGGTCGCAGCTGCTTTGTTGGCAAAACGGACAGCGTAGCGAACGAAGAGAGCGTAGGTAGGTCCACTAAAAAAATAACCTTACCAATTACCTTCTTCCTGTTTTTTTGTTATCCTTGCCAATGAAAATTATACTCTATGTATACAGCAGCGTGTAATATCTTGCACGGGGATTCGTATGCAAAAAACCGTCGACAGCTCGCAAGTTTGACGGGTTTAGTGCATGGATCAAAAGGTGACGGTCACCGACACGGTGACGGCTGCGCTTGCGGTACTCGTTGTCGCCGCAGCTCCTGCAGTCAAGGCGACGGCTGCCACTGAAAGCTGCGGGATATACGGTGCGACGTAGACAGAGGTGTCCTTGGCCTTGTCCTCGTTGTCGTTGTAATGACAAAGGCGCACGAGGGCAGCCATGTCTCGCATGACCCCTTCGGTAAAGATCGCATTGTCGTTGCTTCTGCGCACGGTGCGTAGGCGGGCGGCTTCTCGCCGGACCTGTTGAATGTGCGCACTGTTGGCCTTCTTTAACGCCTGTTTTTCCCGCATTTTGGCAATTGACTCTTGGTCGAGTTGGCGTATCTTGCGCCTGCCGCGGATCAACAGGTTGCGACAGGATGCAATCGCGGCTCTCGCCTGCACACGCTCACTGCCGTCCCCTTGATTTGCGGCTGCACGGATGGTACCGATCTTGCGCTGCGCTTGCCCCATCGCCGCGCTGACCTGCCCTTTTGTACTTGCATTGGCAAGTCTTGCGTAGACGCTAAGTACCGAATAGACGGACTTCGTGCCGGTGCGTAATTTCTTTTCCGACGTCTGCGACAATGTCTTTTGTTGCTGTGAGTTCTTCTTCATCTCGTCGAGCATCGACCGTAGCCCTTTGTCGCCCGCGAGGGAGTCTTCCTTGCTTTCCTGTGTGTCCGTCTGCCAAAAACGCACGCCTTTTTTATCGACATATGCACCGGCTCCGAGGGATTTGTCGGTATTCTCCGATAAAGCGGCGAGAATATTTTTCAATTGTGCAGTGCATTTCTCGTATTCCTCTTGGCTACTGCCCATGCGGTCGATGAAGTCGCGCGTCAGGATCAAATGAAGCCCGCTGCCAAGTCCTGCTGCCGTACGGGAGAGGGAGTTCTTGTCCAAGGCGGAGGACATTACGATGCTGACATTGGCAAAGCTCTTTTGCAATTCGAGGATGGAATCCTTGACTGCAGATGCACGAGCAGCCTTTTGATCTTGATAGGTAAAAATTGCAGCATCTTGGTTGGCACTTTCCGCCGTTTGCTGCTCGGATTGCGTGCTCGTCTGCTTCGCGGACGTCATATTGTTCAAAACGGTCGCTGCGCCGGGACGCGCTTGCGTGTTCACGTACATGGCGAACCTCCCTTCAATCGTAATTCTACATAATATATCGGCCGTTGCCGCGGAAAATAAACCCCTTTTTTCGCGGTTGACAATTGATTGTTTGTGCAAAAAGGACTTGTGCTACAGAGGCTTTTTCACGTCTACCTAAGATTTTTTTATCTCACCAAAGGTCCTGTATTTTCTTGTGAAATTTATGCCGAGCACCTCTCCGGGAAATTGAAGGGCGTCAGACCTAATAGGGTGGGTTCAAAAATTGTCCTTGCAACTTCTCGCCTTTACGGAGTTATTTGTTTTATTTTAAATAAGGAGATGCCTACTTTAAAAAAGTTGCTAAATGAAGTATAATGTATTCGATCCAGATGTCCCTGAATGGATCAAAATATTGACTCAAGGGTGTAATTCATGGATGATCAATTTACTATCAGAAACGACATTGCGACCCTGCCGATACACAACGTGGTGGCTTCGCACGATGACGTTTTCACCAAGCTAATAGAGGCCTTGCCATATCCGGTTCAGGTTTTTTCACCGGATGGCACCTTGATTATGGTAAATCCAGCCTTTGTAAAAGAGGTTCATATTGCCGATCCTTCCGGCTTGATAGGCCGTTACAATATTTTGCAGGAACCAACTGCGGAGGAATATGGCGCACTGCAGAATATCAAAGATGCCTTTGCCGGCATACCATCTTATGCAGTCGATTTTATGGTGCCGGTTCATGAAATTAAAAAGCGTTTTCATATCCCGGCTGAAGAGGCGGGAGCATATTACATGGATGTTTCTACGATACCGCTTTTAGATAAAAATGAGAATGTCATATGTGTTGTAAACATATTCAACACAAGGAGAAAACCGATCGAGCGATCAGAAATCGAAAGGGCAAAGGACTATATTGAGGTTCATTGGGTAAGTGAGTTTCATGTGAAAGATGTAGCGGAAGCGGTTTTTCTAAGCTCTTCGTATTTCTCACGAATGTTTAAGCGGCATACCGGAAAAACGCCCCATGAGTATTACATGAATATTAAGATAGAGAGAATGAAAGAAAAGCTGCTTGACAGAAACCTTTCTGTTGAAGAGGCATTCGCTGCCTGCGGCATACGCTATCATAGTCATTATGTTAGCTGGTTTAAAAAGGAAACAGGTTTTTCTCCGAAAGAATACCGTAAACGAGCATTTAAAAATACGACAGAAAGGCTTTGATATCTGCTAAAGAATCAAGCCTTTTTTATTATTCCACCATTTCCACTTTTATATTTTGACAGTATCGCGCCCTATTAAAGCATTATTACGCATTATTACCCCGAAAAATCGGGATTATAATGAAAGAACTAAGTAATGAAAATAATATGGGGGAGTTTAATATGAAGAAAAAAAGAATAATAAAACTTTTGTCTTGTATCATGATGATTACTTTTCTAATGGGATCTGCACCGCTATACTCCTGGGGACTGACGCTTGATCCCAATTTGCCGGTATTGACGCTGCCTCCGGCTGCGCCGTCTGCCCTTACTGCTAAACTGGATTCAAACGCGGCGGTAAAGCTGTCATGGAGCGATAATAGTTTTAACGAATCTGGATTTGTGCTGCAGAGGAGAGTCTTGGGGGCAACTACTTATGTTGATATTATATCTCTGCAGGCTGGCACAACTACCTACACGGATCAACTGAGTAATGATTTTTCCGCGTTTGGGAAAGTGTTTTACCGTGTTCAGGCAATCAACTCTAAGGGGAGCGCCTACAGCAATGAAGTATCTTTAGATATGTCACAACCCAAAGGTCCGACGGGATTAGCTGTGACCTATGACAATAAAGCAGTCCATCTTATCTGGAACAGCACCTCTCCTGATCTAACCGATTACTTTAAAATTCTCCGGAAAGTTGACGGAGGTAATTACGAGACCCTCGGAACGACAAAAGAAAAACATTATACCGATATGACCGTCAGTCCGGGGATCTACTACTACATGGTTGAAGCGGTAGGATATTTCGGTGGGGGCATGTCCGAGGCACAGGGAGTGGCAGTTCCTAAAGAAGCGGTAACGCCTCCGACTACGACAACTACTACTGACCCCAAAGCAGGTGGGAATTTGAATTTTAGCTCTGCCAGTGACTGGGCTGAGTCAGAGATTCAAGAGGCCTATGCTCTTGGACTAACCACAGAGACCATATTGAATCAATTTAATCGCAACATCACGCGTGAAGAATTCTGCGAAATTGCAGTCAAATTATACGAAGCATTGAGCGGAAAAGAGGCGCTTCCCGCCATTGAGAATCCCTTCACAGATACTACCAATACAATGGCTTTGAAAGCCTTCGAGTTGGGGATTATCAAGGGAACCTCCGACACCACGTTCTCACCAAACAGCCCTATTACCCGCCAGGAAATCTGTGTCATGATTTATCGAACATTAAAAGCAGACAACTCAAGTCTAAACATGGATACCAGCGGTGTAAGTGCATTTTCTGATGAATCATCAATCGCTTCATGGGCAATTGATGCAGTAAAATATGCAAATAAAAATTCTATCATGAAAGGCACGGGCAATAATAACATCAATCCTCTCGGCAATACCACCAGAGAACAGGCCATAGTTCTAATAAAGCGAACCTTTGAGAACTTCGACTGACGAATCTCATAGCGGTCAAAATGAATCACCGCGTTATACTTTTCTTAAAAAGGCCAAGGGAGGATTTTTATGACAATCTTACTAAAATGCAAAAATATTTTCGAAGTTATTCTTGCATCCTTGAAATTCATATATTATAATGGCCACATCAACTGAACTCACATCAATCATGGGTTAATTATTTTTGACAACACTTCTTTGATTTATTTCGAGAGCGCTGTCTCTAATTTTGAAATCCAAAATAAAGTAAAGGAGATTAGCGTTATGGCTGACAAAACAATTACATGTAAAGATTGCGGAGCGGAATTTGTTTTTACTGAAAGCGAACAGGCTTTCTATAAAGAAAAAGGATTTGATAACGAACCGCAAAGGTGTCTCGAATGCAGAAGAGCAAAAAAACAACAGCAAAGAAATAACAGAGGCAATGGAAATAGATACTAATAATAATGTTTGTTTCAAGCAGTAAAAGTGGATTTTTGATCCACTTTTATAATTTATGTGAAAGAGTATTTAGGGGGTGCATAATATTAGCAATAATAAAAATGAATTGCAAATTAACAACGAAATAAATGATAAAGAAATCAGACTTATTGGTGCGGATGGAACTATGCTAGGAATTGTATCGACTTCAGAAGCATTGGAAATGGCATTTCAAAAGAATTTGGATTTAGTGAAAATATCTCCTAATGCAGTGCCGCCCGTATGTAAAATCGTTGATTACAATAAAGCCATGTATGAAAAAGCCAAAAAAGAGAAGGAAGCAAAAAAAAGCCAAAAGCTTGTGACACTTAAGGAGGTAAGATTATCCGCCAAAATAGAAGAGCATGATTTAGATTTTAAGGTAAAAAATGCTTACAAATTCTTATCGGAAGGTAATAAAGTAAAAGCAAGTATTCGGTTTAAAGGAAGGCAACAAAAATATACGGATGATGGCTATGAAGTGCTTTCAAAATTTGCTGAGTCACTTAAGGAAGTCGGTGCCATTGATAAAGCTCCTTTGCTCGAAGGAAGAGTCATGAGCATTATTTTAAGCCCCCAAAAACCATGAGACTTATTAGCTGAATTAATATACAAATACTTGAATCTCATGATTATCTTGAGAAAAAATTGTGGGATTCATTTTAATAAAAAAGGAAAGTTTGCGTTTTTCTTTATACTATGGTATAATAAGAGCATTGCAAAAGGAAGTAACTATTGGCACGAGCCATTTAATAAATAATTAAAATATTGTTGACTCTTGTAATTTTTATTGCAGGAGTTTTTTATTATTTATACACTTGGAAACCCAAGGAGGTAAAATGAGAACCGCACTTAATCTATTAAATAAAATCGTGGAATTAGGATATGATCAACAAAAAGCGCTGATACAAATAGATAAGATACTAGATAAAAAACTGGGTATAGAAGGCCGTAAACCGCTATCCGATGAAGAACTGTCTGACATGATCTATGATGATATACTGGTTTTTTTCAAGAAAAAGCAGGAAAAAACAAGATGAGTTGATGTAAGCATTTTAGGACTGAAAGGAAATATGTTAAAACGTATTATCATTATACATAGGAGTAATTTTGTTGTATAATTTTTTTTAATGGTGTTTATACCGGATAATCGCTCTAAAGTCATCCGGTTTTGATAAGGAGAAAAATGTTTTTTGAAAAATTGAATCTCATCATGCCTATTCGAGAGGCATTAAAAGCGGAAGGATACACAAAACCAACCGACATTCAACAGCAGGCCATTCCGCCCCTCCTGGAAGGCAGGGATCTGATCGGATGTGCGCAGACAGGAACCGGAAAGACCGCGGCCTTTGCAATTCCTATTTTGCAGAAGCTGGCTTTGGAAAAAAGAGAACCAAGATCGCCAAGAATGATCAAAGCGCTTATATTGACGCCGACGCGTGAATTGGCCGTCCAAATCGGGGAAAGCTTTTCAACATACGGTAAAAATCTTGGGCTTAAAAACTTTGTGATTTATGGCGGTGTTGGTCAAAAGCCGCAGACGGATGCCCTCAAGACGGGGATCGACATACTGGTAGCAACTCCAGGCAGATTAATCGATCTTGTAAATCAAAAGTTTGTCAATCTTCATCGTGTGCAGTTTTTCGTACTGGATGAAGCAGACCGGATGCTGGACATGGGAATGGTAAATGACGTGAAAAAAATCCTTACCCATTTACCGCAAATAAGACAAAATATGTTGTTTTCGGCAACAATGCCGGTGGAAATCACAAAACTTGTGGATTCCCTTTTGTCGGATCCGGTAAGGGTGGCCGTAACGCCAATCTCTTCTACCGTGGATATTATTGATCAAGCCGTCTATTTCGTGGAGAAAAAGGATAAAAAACTGCTTCTGATCCATCTTTTAAATGATAAATCCATTGAGTCAGCGTTGGTGTTTTCACGTACAAAGCATGGTGCGGATATGATTGTCAAAAACCTGGTAAAAGCAGGAGTACAGGCACAGGCAATCCATGGAAACAAAT
Source organism: Sinanaerobacter chloroacetimidivorans (assembly GCF_018128545.1). Lineage (GTDB taxonomy): Bacteria > Bacillota > Clostridia > Peptostreptococcales > Anaerovoracaceae > Sinanaerobacter > Sinanaerobacter chloroacetimidivorans. The sequence continues at coordinate 28,789 of NZ_JAGSND010000017.1, forward strand.
CTCAGGGAGCCAGGCAGCAGGCCTTGAATAATTTTAAGGAAAGAAAAACCAGGGTTCTTGTCGCAACGGATATTGCGGCAAGAGGAATTGACATTAATGAGTTGTCCCATGTGATCAACTATGACTTGCCGAATATCCCTGAAACCTATGTCCACCGGATCGGAAGGACCGGAAGAGCTGGACTGGAAGGCGTGGCGCTTTCCTTTTGCAATTCAGAGGAAAAGCCTTTGCTGAAAGACATTGAAAAGCTCATAAATAAAAAGATCTCGATCATTGAAGATCATCCATACCCGCTGGCAATATCCGAACCTGGGGCGGAAGAACCAACGCCGAAGAAAACAAATAGAAGACGACATAGATCAAGAAGGAGCTCTCGTTAAAAGGAGCTTCTTGTTTTTGGTATGGGCTGTTTAGTACTACTTTCTCGTAATTATCGTTGATGCTGCGTAGCGGCTCAAGTTCCCGTTCTCGTGTGCGTTCACCGCTCATGGTTTCGGTGACCTGATAATAAATCTTCTCTTCGGGGCTGATGGCTATAAAGTCAACTTCCTTTTCTCCGGCCTTGCCGATGGACAAAAAACTGTAGAATAAATCAATAAAAAAACGTAAGATGAATTTACCAGGATTGAGGTATTTAACCACTCTAACAAATCATATTATATTAATTGAAGTATTTAATCTTCCAATAACAGTACTGGGTCCGGAGGCTTACCATACGGGAGAAAGAAAAATGTTAAGCAAAGAAGAATATCAGATACCCGATATAAAGTATATGTTTGAAAAAAGTGCTGAAAAATATGGAGAAAGACCGGCGTTTTGGGTGAAAAAAGACAAGGCGGAAGCTTATTTCGCTATCACCTACAATGAGGCATACGACGATGTACGCGGACTTGGAACTTCGCTTATTTCGCGCGGCATGAAGGACAAGAGAATTGCAATTGTGGGCAAGAACTCCTATGAATGGGCTGTTTCTTACCTAGCGGCGATATGCGGAACCGGGGTGGCCGTTCCGCTTGACAAAGAATTTTGTACCAACCAACTGAAACACTTTCTGATTGCCACTGGATGCAGCTGTGCCATTTTTTCGGAAGAATTAGAGGAGACCTTTCGGCAGATCAGAAACGACGGAGTCACCGGGCTAGAAATGCTCGTAAATATGGATAAGGAAAAGAGCGAATGGGATATTTTTTCTCTGCGAGAATTAATTGACGAGGGCAAGCAGATGGCGACTTCCGGCAATCATGATTTTACTAGTACGCGAATAATACCCGATGAACTCTGCGCGATCATGTTTACCGCAGGAACTACAGGCGTTTCCAAAGGGGTTTATCTGTCACATGGAAACCTGGCAGCAGAGATAACGCTGGTGTCCGCGGTGATCAATATTGCTGAAAGCGATATGTTCTTTACGAAACTTCCGTTGCATTGCGCGCGCGAATGCATATGCGGCATCCTGTTACCCCTTTATAATGGAGCGTCAATAACGTATTGTGAGGGGCTTAACTACAATTTTGAAATTTCAGCAATGCGAGGGTACAGCCTTACCGAAAGCGCGTCCATAGTGATGCTCAACCTTGATAACGAATCGGCAGGCCGCCTGCTTCCTGAGATGAAAGCGAAAATAGCCTGTCCAGAACCCGAAACAGGTATCGGTGAACTCTGTCTGGCCGGAGAAAATATCATGATGGGATATTGTGATAATCCCGAAGCAACTGCTGAAGCCCTGAAAGAAGGCTGGTTGTATACGGGTGATCTGGGAAGGATAGATGAAAAAGGATCTATCTATATAGCGGGCAGAAAAGAGAATGTTATCATTGCAGAAAACGGGAAGAATGTGTATCCGGAAGAATTAGAAAACTGTTTAATCAGCATAACGTATGTTCTGGAGAGCATGGTGTGGAGCAAGGATTCAGATGACGGCAGAGCTCCCGTTATAGCCGCCACGATTCTGGCAAATAAGGAAAAAGTCACTGAAAGGCTCGGAGCCGGTTATTCTGAGCAGGAGATGGAAAAACTGCTTTGGGACGAAATTAGCAAGATCAATGATACGCTGCCTTTCTTTAAGCGAATAAAAAAGATGGTGCTGAGGAAAGAAGCGTTTCAGAAGAATTCATCTCAAAAAATAATAAGATGGTATCCTTCCAATAGGGAATAATAGATTTCTGTACTAATGCAAAAAACGGGTTACAAACACTTGCAAAAAAACGAGTTACAAATGCTTTCGCGAGTAACCCGTTTTTTATTTAAAATATTACGCTGTTCCTTGTCTGCAGTTTGGTAAATATTCGTTCGGGTGAGTGCTAGACTACTGTGCTGTAAAGTTCGTAATTTTGCACTCTCGGACCTGTGTATTACCCTTTGTGTCAACATAGACCTTGTAGCCTTCGACATCGTATGTGCCTGCCGCGTTGTTGTCAATGGAGAACTTCTTGGCAAGGCCTCTGTTGAAGACAGCGTTACCTTCTTTGAAGAAGGTTTCCGTAACAGTGACTGTCAGGCTATTCTTGTTGTTACTCAGCTTCTCTATAACCGCGGACGGGGCTGCCGTTTCGGTGCCGTAGACGAAGAAAGTACCGTTAATGAACGCAAACTTGCCCACTGCCTCGTTTCCTGCGTAATCAGTTGCTACGATCATGTATCTGCTTTCGACGGATGCCAAAGCGAAGGTTCCATCGGCCTGTTCGGCCTCGAGAACATATTTTTTAGCAGCAATGTCCCACTTATAGAGCGCATACGCAGCCATACCGCTATCAGCGTCTGAAGCGCTGACTACAACATCAGAGCTACCAAATTCGATGCTGTTTATTACAGGATCGATCTGGTCATCAAGTATCCCGGCCGCTCCGGCGAAGATAGCAGTCGCAAGCATTGGGTAATACTTCTGGTAATGCGGCCTGAAGAACATGTTGGAGCCGAAGGTCACAGACTGAACCGGCTTGCCGGCTATTCCGCCGCCTTTCAGTATCGTGCTGAACATTGTTGTGCGGTTCTGGAAGATGTCCTTGGAGCCGCCGGTAGCTTGGAAACCGCCTATAAACGCACCGCCGTCCTTTGACTTGAACAGGATCTTCGAGCCTTCGGGTATGTTGCCTGTGAAGTAATTTCCACGGGCGTAAATCGTATCAGTACTAGCGTAGTTTGCTGTAAAGAGGCTGTCGTCCACGTTGTAGTCGCCGTAAAGTGCTACGTCACCAAATGAACCTGTGGTTGGGGAGGATGTTCCTGTGCCGAAGTTAGCATTTGTCAAGCTTGCCGCGCTTTGTACCATTACGAGCCCCAGTTTGTTATTCTTGATAGCGGTCAAAAGGTTTCCGCTGGCCGCGGCGTTATTCATGAGAACAACGTTGGCGCCGGGCCTGACTGCGGAGGCGGAATTGCCGTTATAGTCCGTTCCGTCCGCGTTCTTCATGGAACCAAATCCCATGTAATCATCAAGAGCCCAGTAAATAGCGCCGCCGACAGTCGCCGCGTTTCTCGTGCTGTTTAGGCTGATCACCGGTTCTACAAGCTTAACTGCCTCTTTCGGCAGAGCGCTTATGTATTTTCCCTCGAGGTGGCAGCCTTTCAGCCCTAAATCCGGATTATCCACCAAAGCGTAGATTTTGTCCAGGTTCTTAGCTTCGATGATATAGTCGGACATCGTTCCTACACCTTCAGCGCTCTTGCGGAGCATCCATACGTCCTCCTTGCTGTTGATAAAGGACGGGCCGCTGGATCTGCCGGAAAGCAGAAGGTTTACAAACCTTACAGAGTCTACGCTGTTACTCTTGAATACTACATATTCATCCGGTGCTCCTGCGATATTGGCTTTCTTTTCAACAGAGTCGACAGACACAGTTTTGCCGTCAAACAAATCTGGTGACCATACTTCCACACAATCGAAGCCCCTTGTGTCAGGGAAGTTGCAGTAAATGTCAGCGTACATGCTGGCGAAATTCGTGGCGTCATATCCTTTGCTCATAATTTCGGCAATGAAATTTCTTCTGCCCTGCTTCATATCGTAGAGATACGTGCCCGCTGGGTACGTCACACCGTTATATGTGACGGGTTCCGTGGTTTTGCTCACCTTCGCGCCGTAACGCATAGTAAAATCAAGCGTCCTGTATGCTTCGGCCACGTTAAACTGAGTTTCGGGCGTACCGGGAATTACAAGATAATCCGGGAAGAAAGGAAGCTTTCCACCATTGCCGTCGTCCTTCCTTGCTCTGCCGACGTATTTCCCAACGCCGCTCACGACATCAATGAAATATTTGTCCGCGGCTTGCGAGTCGATATTCTCAACACCGCGCAGTTTGAACTCGAGCTTGTTCAAAATCGTGCTCTTGCGCAAACTTGTGTATTTGTTGTCAACCGCATGGCTGTCTTTGCCGTCAATGCTTCTGTTGAGCACATTGCCGTCGTAATACGCGGTATCACCTTCCAGCAGTGCGTTCAGCATTGCGTAGTTAATGGCATTCCCTGCTTCGAAGGCATCCGAATTGGAATGAGGTAGCTCGATGGTCCAGCCCATGCATCCGAAAAGCATTGCGAACATAGGCCCGTAAATGTTGCCGCCGTCATCCCAGCCGTTCGCCATGGAATCCCAAGGCAGGTGGAATCTGTTATAACCGGTGCTGGCGGTAAGCGCCTTGCCCCCGGAATAAGCGAGCTGTATCATATTGTTAAGGGTTAGATCCGGTTCATAGTTCTGGCTGTGAGGCGGTGTACAAGGCTCAATCAGCATCTGGCTGACATAGCCGTGCCATTCAAGCATGACAATCGGATCCCATTTGGCGATATCTTGCGTGAGCGCTATCGTCTCAGGCTGTGTCGCATAAACAGCGTCGCGGTTAAGGTCCATGCCGTACCGATTTACCCTTCGCATGGCCGCTTTTCCGTCGGGGTTGCTGCACAGCGTGTTAACCATGATGAACTTGTCCAGTATCTCACCGGTGTCGATAGACATTTCAGTTCTGGATGTGTCGCTGCTGAACTGACCGGCATTAACAACGTGATTAAAAGCAGTATAGCCTGTATTGGTGTTGCTTGAAGGACGGTAGTTCCAAGTTATTTGACCATCGTCGAAGGTCTTGTAAGAGAGGGTTTTTCCTTCATTACCGCCGTCAATCAACGCATTGATCAAATGGATCATGCTGTCCGTTCCGGATACTTCGTCGGAATGAACGTTGTTCTGGTAGAATGGTGTAACAAAATCGATGTCTTCAGGATCAGCATTTATGTACTTATCGATCAGAGCCTGCGGATTGTCGTTCATCTGATCTTTCAATCCGCCCGGCTTGAGGTAGTCGTCAACGGTCTTGCCGTCTTTCGCGACAACCACGTTCCAGATCGGGTTAAACTGGGAGTAATTATTGTAGTTCGCGTTGGTTCCGCTGTAGTTGTCCGTGAGGCCGTAGCCCAGTATGCTTACTTCCACGTATACGCCGTCGCCACTTTCAAATTTGCCGTCGGCGTTTTTCACTACAGTACCTGCGGCCAATACTCCAAGCGGTTTTGCATCGACATCTGCTCTTTCACCGGTAATCGCTTCAATGAGGTCCTGGCAGAACTCATTAATTTCTATCCAGGAGTGGTACTCGTCGTACGGACCGATATGCAAGCTGGCCGCGGCAAGCGTCTGCCCGTCCGCTACAGCTTCAAGGGCATAGGTTCCGGGGCCTTCATAAGTTGGGCCAAATTGGAAAAACGCTCGATTGTCAGCGGTTTGGCCGCTGCCAAAGTCACCCTGAGTGCCGCCGTTATACCCGTTATAAGGAATGTTGCTGGTCGCATTGGCGTTGCTGCTCCCATAGGGCGAGTTGACTCTGATGCTGGCGGAAACCTTGTAGCCGTCAGCAACTGCAACGATCTGTTTATTTAACAGGAGCATAATTGGTGTTGTTCCACGTAAGTTGCTGCCGTTGCCCCAACGGTTGAGAGCAAAACCACCGTATGTAAAGTTCACAGTGTCCAGAAATGCCTGTGGATCTGTAATGCCTTCCGCAGGAACTGTAAACTCTACATGAAAGATACGGGGATCTTTCAGATTGATTTCTCTTCTTGTGGTGTAGTACTTGTCCGGGTCTTCGCCGCTTTCTGAAACGCCCCTGTAAACTTCAGGCCTGTACAGGATCTGCACGGGTCCGCCGTTAATAACTTCAACTGACTTGATATAGAGCCGGTTGTTTTCCAGCGCTAATGCAAGTGCTTCGGGCGTCACTACTTCCAACGCTTCGGGCGTTACGAAATCCAGCGCCTCGGGCGTTACCAAATTAAGTGCCTCGGGTGTTACTAAATCCAGCGCTTCGGTCGTCACCGCATCCGGCCCCGCGGGCGGTTCTACTTCCAGCGCCCCGGGCGTTACTTCGTTCAAATCTGCATTATTTTCAAGGAGGATTGCTGCGTTATAAGCGGGAGAATCATCTACAGCATATGTATTTATGCCTAACGAAAATACTAAGCTGAGCACAATTAACACACTTAAAAATTTTTTTATTTTTTTAAGCTGCATAATTATTAACCTCCTAATAATATTTACCTCATTTATTCTGGAGTCGCGGTTCTCTGTTTTCAGCCCCATTTATTCTGGAGTTGTGGCTCTCTGTTTTCAGCCTCGCTGCTGACGCTCAGCGTGGCCAAGCGGCTCTTTTATCTGGAACGAGCGGCCCGGTTTCCACCACATCCTTTCCTGTAAACTTTAAATCTTCAAATTCGGTCTGTTTAGGTTTACCGCAACTTTTTCAACTTCAGTACCTTTGTATTCAAACAGCCTTATTAAAAAAATCATAATACAACGGGTAAAAAAATAAAGTACCAGCACCCGGTTTTTTTGCGTGTGCCAGTACTAGGGCCGACTGAGAACCCATTGGAAGCTGAGGGTCGACTGAGAACCTAGTGGAGGCTGAGGGCCGCCCATGTGCTGGAAGCCGGAGGTAATCTATATATCAAGGGAAGGAAAAAAACTCTTATACAATTGAAATCAAGTGCTTTAGAAATTCTATTGATTCAGCCTCAGGCAGGGTGTGATTTTGAATAAGCTCGTTTTTTATAAAATCGTCAAAGATACGAAGTATGGGAGCCGAATCAAGGACTCCTTCATAATAGTCATTGCGATACCCTGAGCACGTATCTGAAACCCACAGCAGCCTGTCCTCAAAATAAGTGAATTCTATATTGCCAATAGCATAATCATTTTTTAGAAGCAGTATTTTAAAATAGCTGTTATTCTCTAATTGTTCAATAATAAACTCTAAAATTATTTTAATTTCTTTTTTTGTAAATGGCCTTAAATAACAAAAATGATCAGACATTAGTCCGCTTGTTACAAAATCCAGCAACCCTCGCTTCGTAACCAGATTTACCTTAGACGCTTTCGTATGATACATAGCATAGAATCGCTCATTAAAGATTTCCAGCATTTTTCGGATCTGGGGGTCATCCTTACTCCTGCCGAAATAATTCATTTCTATCACCATATCATTAAGAATGGAAAATGGGATCATTGTAGTACTAACACTGTGCTTAACGATATACTTCGCGGAACTCTTTTCCAGCGGCAAACATGCATCACAAATACTAATGACCCTGTCTATAGGATTGCTTTGACTGGGTGTTCTTTTCATACTTTTGGCTTTTATCTTCATTTTTTCAAAATGATATGAATGAAAAGAATATAAAGTATGATCCGGTAAATCCGCAATAAAAGAAAATCGATTGTCTGCATCCAAAGTGATTAGATCCGTAAAGTGAGCTGTCCCTAAGGTTTCCTTATCTACTACTACAGAGTTAGGAATAATGCTAAGTTGATTTTCGGGCACATCCCCGTCGGAAATACTATATACTTGATAGTTTTCAAAATTAAACAGACTAAAAAATACGGTAAATGCAGCCGCATTATGACTGGGATTATCCCCGACGTACAAAATTTGTGATACGGAAATAAAGCCTGGTGGAGAGTTTTTCATCAAGTGAATCAGCTCATTGGTAAATTCAAGGGAAATCATATTGAATATTAGAAACCTTATTTTAGAAAAGCTTTGATAAGAAGCAAATAGCTCACGTAATAAAATATTCTTTCCATGAACCGGGTTCCGTACAGTCAGGTTCTCTGAATTTATTCTACAGCTGGGGCTGTCAAATAATTGGGAAAGAATCTTTCTGGCGTGAAATGCATCCTTTCCTATTTTTGTTACTTCAATGGCTTGACCTAACTGCTGCAATTCATAGGGAGATAAATCTAAAGACGTTATTTTTAACAGTCTCTCTTTGAACGCCTGGATGGCGCAGATACTAACTTCGTTTTTTAGAATTCTCTGTATGGAATTTCTGCTCTTTATGCCTGTTAATTCAGTTAACTTTGTAACAGAAATATTTTTGTCTTTCATGATATTCCTTAGAAATTCTCCGAAAGTCATTAGATCATCACTCAAAACGACACCGCCTTAATCTGAGATAATAATAAAATATTGCACTATTTGATAAAGTAATTACTGATTCTTAAATTTTGCAAAGAAGGGTATCCTGCATGATTAGTATAGCACAAAATATGGATGATACAAAGATACCGGAACGGGGTTGGCGACACATTTATTGTGTGTCAGCAGAAAGATTCTCGTATTGTTTTTTAGTTTTGCAAGAGATAGTATTTATTTATCATATTTTATCAGGGAGGTGTCAAATCATGAAAAAAGAAACTTACCGAGCTGTTACCTTCTTAATTACCCTGGCACTTATCGTTTCATCATTTTTTTCCGGCAGTATTTCATATGGCGAAGGAGCCTCGGTAGAAGCTGCCTCTCCGAAAACGATTTTGAAAGACATAGAAGGGCACTGGGGCAAAAGGTATATTGAAAGTGCAGTAACGGCAGGCATTATAACCGGCTATGAAGACGGAACCTTCAAACCCAATCAGGCTGTGAGCAGAGCCGAATTTGTAACAATGGTAAACAAAGCTTTGAAGCTGAGAGATGAAAATACGGTGAAGCTGCTTTTCTCAGATGTTCGGCAAACGGACTGGTATTGCGGTGAGATCCAAAAAGCATGCTATGCAAGGTATGTAAACGGCATCAATGATCACAGCTTTTTGCCCCGAAAGAGTATAACAAGGCAAGAAGCTGCTGTTATGCTTTCAAGATTTCTTCCTAATTCCGGATCAGTGATAACGGCATCATTGGAGGACTACTCGGACTCTTCGGAAATTTCAAATTGGGCAAAAATTGCCATGTCTCTGATGGTGAAAAAAGGTTATATGACAGGCAATGAAAATGGGAGTCTATTACCCAAAGGCATATTGACAAGAGCGGAAGCCGCCAGGATCATTAGCGGAATAATTGAGAAAGAAACAATTGTAAGAGAAACTATCTCTGTAAAAAATGCGGGAGAAATCCTACAGGGAAAGATCTATGTGGGTGATATCACCATTGAGAAGTCGGTAGGAGAGGGAGATGCAACGCTCGAAAGCTTGTCTGCTCTTTCAAACGTTTATATCCTTGGAGGCGGAGTGAATACGGTCACGCTTAAAGATTCCATTATCGTCCGGCTGGTTGTCTGCAAAGAGGGAACAAAAGTGAGGGTTCTAACTGATGGAATCAGTGTAATTCATGGTGCCATGGTTTTTAATGATAACCTGATTGTGAATAATCAGGGACAAACTCTCGATTCCGGAGAGGATGGTTTTCAAAGTATAATTTATTTTAACGGTTCAGTCAGTGCAGAGACCGCCATTCAAATTGCAGAGGAAATAGCCGGAAGGCTGGACAGCACCGGCAGAGTAACGACTGCGCAAGTACAGGAAGGTGTCGCTGCAATTCTGCCGGATTCGGCTGCGGTTGTTACCGAAGGAGACAGTATCGTTGTTACGTTACAAGCGGCAGCTGAAACAGAGAAGGGAAATAAAGGATCAAGGACGCGTACAGCGGCAACGGTGCCCGGACCCCCAACCGATGTTCGGGGATCGGTTAAAGACGGTTTGCCCGCTGTAACATTTACGGAACCTGTGAGCAATGGAGGTAATTCCATTACATCATACATAGTGTACGCCTATAATAACGGAACCTTGGCAGCAAGCAGCTCGGGAATCGCCGTACCGGTTAAAATAGCAGGCTTAACTACCGGGAGTACTTATCAATTTAAAGCGGTCGCAGTTAACAATGCCGGAATCAGCACAGAATCAGCGGTATCGGAACCGGTTATTCTTTCCGAAATTAACGGCAAGGCGGCCCTGCTTTCGGCATTGAACGAAAGTCATTGTGATTGTGGCTTAAGCATAACAGCAGGCGGGTTTGAATACATGGCAGAGTATTATCCTGACATCGCCTCGACTAAGCCAATTACGGGATATGCTATTCATACGGAGGTCGAGCTTCAGCATTTAGCGATGCATAAAAATGCAAATGCAGTTTTACTGAATGATCTGGATTTTACTGGTATTACTGCGGGCACCGCAGATCCTTCTACCCCTATGGGGGCTTTAAATGCTGCTGTCAACGTGTACGGAATTCCCTACACGGGACACGCCGTCGGCAGCTTCAATGGAGGAAAATTTGTGCCGATAGGAATTGATACAAGTCCATACACGGGAATCTTTTCCGGAAACGGCAAAAGAATTACGGGACTGAGGATCTCAGGCGGAGTGGACAACGCCGGGCTATTTGGTTATACCTTTGGAGCAGAGATAAAAGACTGTTCTTTAATAAACGGAAATATTACCGGACGTTACAATGTAGGAGGAGCCGTCGGATATCAGTCCGGAGGGACGGTAAGCGCCGTGTATCAAACCGGAACAATTACTGCCTCGACAGGGGCTGGAGGAATTGCCGGAACGAGCAATGGCGTGATTATTGATTGTGTCAATGCCGGTGATATATCATGCACTGCCGCTGCGGGGGGTATCGTAGGAGTTACGGAACATGGAACAGTAGATAATTGTTTTAATACGGGTCAAATCTCCGGTATGTATAATTCGGTCGGAGGAATCGCCGGATCCGGAACATATAAATCCATAACAGACTGCTATAATACGGGATCGATTATGGGAGAATCCTTAGCAGGGGGAATCATTGGAGGCTTTGCGAGGGGTGAACTTATAAACAACTGTGCTAACAGCGGCATGGTGATCGCTTATGTTTATACCGGAGGAATAACAGGTCATCAAAGTTATGGACTGCTGCGAGCATCATATAATACAGGTCCGATTTATAGCCCCAAAATAGTAGGAGGCATAGTTGGATGTAATGATTTGAACACACTTCAAGGAGGGGTTGGGCAAGTTTGGGACAGCTTCAATACCGGAGTCGTACCCGCCGGAACGGCTACTGCAGTTGGTGCTGTCATTGGATCGAACAAGGGAAGTGAAACAGGAAATTATTGGTTGGATGGCACCAACTTAAATGGAACGGCTGGAGTCGGTGAAAACGTCACTGGCGATACCACAACAACCTTTTCGGCGATCGATCCTATATTGAACGGTATGTATGCCAGTATGTCAGCAATCGCAATGAGTGTGGGAGGAAATGGGGCAATTACCGAGATCAGGACCAGTGATGACACCTTGCCAGAATTCAATGCGCTTCAAGGGTCCTATATTACCAATGCGAGCAGTTTGACTGTCACGGTAAGTGCCATATCTGATACTACGGTAACGGTATCTACGAGTACTTCTCCGGAGGCATTGTATCTGTCAGCGGGTAATCTGGTGACTCCGACATCGGTATCCGGGGGAAGCAGTACCTACGATCTTTCCAGTCTGGATACGGAACCCGGCACTTGGATCATGATCAAAGCAGTCAATATTGATCCCCGGCTAAATCGTTCATATTTTATTATAACGCCTTAGTAGAAAATTCACTTCGTGCATTTGGAAAAAAAGCGGCGAAGTGAGCGGAGGCAGGTCCAACAAAACATCCTTACCATTGGGTCGGGATGTTTTTGTTTACCTATAGAGCTTGACATTCTCTTTTCTGCCCGGCCAAAGGACATATCACATATTGACGATTGATGTTGAAATAAAGATTTTACAGTGTTATAATGTAAAACAAAATAATGACTATGGTCAGTGAACTTAGTCATTAAACTGCGTTATATCTTAGATTTTCGCAGATTTCAATGGAGGAAGTGGTCTCATGATAAAAGAAAAGACAAGCCACCGAAAAGAACAGGCGGCTGAAACGAAAAGGAAATTATATGAGAGCGCCGGACAGCTTTTCGGCCAATATGAGTTTGAAGACGTTACCGTAGATGACATTGTGGAAGCGGCGGGAGTATCAAAAGGCACGTTCTATGTACATTTTGAATCGAAGGACGCACTGATTGCATCGTTTTTATCTGATTATGTAAGCGGCGTGGACGCGGAATATAAAGCCCATCTTGATTCGTTTCCGGCTGGAACAAAAGCGTCTGATATGCTCCTTTCACTGATTTCAAAAATAGCCGAAGTGCTTACCGGCACAATTGGATATAACAGAATGAGAATCGTCTATAAGGTGCAGCTCACAGGTGCTGTCAATATGGAGGCGATCAAGGGCTATAACAGAGAGTTGTATAAAATGTTTGCTGATGTGCTCAAGCTGGGCATAGAGAGGGGAGAATTCCGTACGGAGCTTCCTCTGGATACTTTGACAAAGCATTTCGTAATGGCCATAAGGGGGATCAGTTATGAATGGTGCTTGCGATATCCCGACTTCGACTTAGAGGAGCAGGCACTTGCTCATTTTAAGATATTGCTTGATGGGATAAATACAAGAGCAGCCTTAGCTGTGGAGTAAAATAGAAATCAGTTATTTTTTTGAAACGTAATAGGGAGGATCTGATAATGAAAAAGATAGTTACAATCCTATTAGTGCTATGTATGGTTTGCTCACCATCAGGAATGGTCTTTGGGGCCACCGCATCAGACATCGAAAATCATTGGGGAAACGATGTGATTCAAAACTGGATGAATAGGGGCCTGATCGGCGGATATTCGGATGGGACCTTCCGGCCTGACAAGGCCATTACGAGAGCAGAGTTTATGGCCATGGTGAATAAAGCTTTCAACCTTGAGGCAAAAGGAAGTATTCATTTCAAAGATGTTGCAGAAACAGACTGGTATTATGATGCTGTAAGGGCTGCATTCCATGCAGATTATATTGGGGGTTATCCGGATGGAAGTATCAAGCCGAATCATCCGATCTGCCGCCAGGAGGTCGCTGCTATCTTATCAAAAATCAGAAATACGGCACAAAACCCGGATGTAATTCATCAATTTTCAGATGCCAATTTAATTGCGGAATGGGCGAAGGGATTTGTTGGAGCAGTGGTAGCAGAAGGCTATATGAGCGGCTACCCGATGGGAACCTTTAAACCAACCAGCTATTTAACTAGAGCAGAAGCGGTCACTGTGCTGAATAAAGTACTGGCGGTCCAAATTTCAGATCAGGAAGTAAGTTATCTTGGAGCAGGCGTTTTCGGACCGGAAACAGGCAAAACAACCATTGCAAAGAACGTCATTATAAAGGCAGACGGCGTTACGCTGCAAAACACCGTCATAAAAGGTAACCTGATCATTGCGGAAGAAGTAGGCGACGGTGATGTTTGGTTAAACAATATTATAGTAGAGGGAGAAACCTTCATTCGAGGCGGAGGGAAAGACAGTATTCACATTAACGGAGGGAAATACAGCAAAATCACCGTACAAAAAACCTCTAACGGTGGTGTGCGTGTCGTAGTAACGAACCTGGAGGGGGCAGAAGTACTTATCTCAGAAGCCGCAGCGGGAGAAGAGATCATTATAGTTCTAGACGATAATTCCACTATTTCAAAATTAGTCGCAGATGCAAAGACGGTGGTGCAAGGGCAAGGAACCATAAAAGTAGCAACCGGAAAAATGGTCAGCAGTTCAACCTTTGAAAAAGCACCGGAAAGAATCATATTACCTTCCGGCGGAAGAAATAGAATCGAGATGGAGGCAGTTAATATTACAGGTGAAGCAATTGTCGGAACTGCGTTAACAGCAGTGCCGACACCTTCCGCTGCAACCGTCACTTATCAATGGAAAATTTCTTCAGATGGCGTTACCTACGTCAATATTTCCGGATCGACAGGAAGTATATATATGCCGGTCAATGATGACGTTGGTAAGTTCATCAAAGCAGAGGCAATGGGTACAGGAAGCTATAAAGGTACAATCTCAAGTAATGTGGTAGGACCTGTTATCCCTGCCCCCGCCCAAACCGTGACGGCCTCTGCGTCCGCTTTGACTATGGCAGCAGGAGAGGAATCCGAGGTCACCTTAACAGTTCTGGATGGTTTGGGTGATATAGATACAAGATATCATGGAGAACGGACAGTAACATTATCAGGTGCTGCTTCATCGCCTTTTGGAAGCTACGGAAGCTTCAATGGTACGGAATTAACGGCAGACAGTATGAATGGCCAGGATTTTAATGTCACATTTACAAGCGGCGTGGCGATTATCAATCTTTCCTTGCACAAAGCGGCGGTGCAAACCATAACGTTCAGCATAGACGATGTTGCAGCACCCGCCACGAATCCGATCATCTTTGTTCCGGTACCGGCTGCGGCTGCCGGAATGGATCTGTCAGCCGATATAGCAGCGCCGGAAATAAGCGGTGGGTTATTTGCCCAGCAGCCTGCCATAACATTGAAAGATATTTACGGCAATATATGCGTCAATGATAGCGAGACAGCGGTGACCGCGGCAAGGAAAGACGACGGAGATTGGATCCTGACTGGAACAAAGACTGTCACGGCTTCCAATGGCATAGTCAGCTTCACTGATCTGGGAGCCGAAAATATCGTGGAAATCAGCGGCGGAAAGATTGCATTTACAGCAGGCAGTTTGCCTGAAGTGCTGAGCACAGTAGTGACACTGCCATTCCATGCACTGACAGCAACAGCAGCTGCATTCTCATCCACCCCTGCAGCGGGTGATGCTAATCCTGTTACATTGACGGTCAAAGACGCACGGGGTAATATAGCCACAAGGTTTCATGGAGTAAGGACTGTAACCATATCAGGGGTTGCCCCGTCTCCTTTTGGAAGCTATGGAAGCTTCAACGGTACGTTATTAACAGCAGACAGTGTAACTGGACAGGCCGTTAATGTCACCTTTACAAGCGGTGTGGCAATTATCAATCTTTCCCTGCACAAAGCAGCAGCCCAGACCATAGCGTTCAGCATTGCCGATATTGCAGCTCCCGCTGTGAATCCTATCGCCTTTACTGTGTCGGTGGGTTCAGCTGCCGGCATGTATCTGACGACAGATATTACAGCGCCTGCTATCAATGGGGGATTATTCAGCAATCAGCCTGTCATTACATTAAAAGATGCCTACGGTAATCTCTGTGCCAATGATAGCCACACAACGGTTACCGCTTCAAAGAAAGACAGCGGAGTCTGGACCTTGACTGGAACAAAAACTGTGACAGCTTCAAACGGTGTGGTCAGCTTCACAAATCTAGGAGCCACAAATTCTGCCGAAATCATCGGAGCGCAAATCGCATTCATAGCAAGCGGTATGCCTGAAGCGCTGAGCGGGACGGTTACGTTGCCGTTTTATGCCCAGACAGCCACTGCTTCTGCCTCCGCATCGGCACCTGTAGCGGGTATTGTCAACCCTGTTACTTTAACGGTCAAAGATGCTCTGGGCAATGTAGATACCACATTTAACGGAACACGGGCTGTGACCATTTCAGGAGTTGAGCCAGCATCTTTGGGAAGCTATGGAACCTTCAATGGCACTACGTTAACTGCAAGCAGTAAAACAGGACAGAATATCAATGTCACTTTTACAAATGGTGTAGCAGCTCCAAACCTTTCATTGAATAAGACAGCAACCCAGACCATAGCATTCCGCATTGCGGGAGTAGCAATTCCCGGAACCAATTCTTTAAGTGTTACACCTGTGGTTGCAGATGAGGTAACCGAAGGAAGAATCAGCATAATAGATCCCGGATTACAGGCCGCAGGAGCACCATTCAATTTAGAGATCACATTGTATGATAAGTATGGAAATACTGTCAATAATGGCGTCTATACGGTAACTGTATCATCAGACCTTGATGGTGTTCTTGTTAATGAACAACCGGTATCCTTTAGTTCAGGTGACGGAACGGGATCTGTAAGTGTAATGCTTGGTACAGGGGGAATTCACATCCTGACAGTGACCGCTAACAGTGTGAAGTTTGTGCCTGCCGCACCTGCCACGGTTATGATACCGGTATGGGATGACGCCAGCGGCTGGTTCATCCTCGGAGATGCCAGCGGCGGCGGAGGCGGCGGAGGCGGAAATAGCCAGAATGGTGCCCGAGGCGGTAATGGCGGTGGGAATGATGATAAAATAATAGGAACCGATGCAGGCGATATTATCTTCGGTGATGGATCAGGCGGCGGAGGCGGGTATCAAGGATCATGGGGATCAACCAGCGGTTCAGGCGGTTCAGGCGGCGGTGGAAATGACACAATCTACGGCGGCCTTGAAGATGATATTATTTTTGGTGACGGTTTCAATGGTGCGAGTGGATGGAATAGTAATAGAGGCGGTTTCGGCGGAGGCGGCGGAGGCGGCGGCGGCGGAAATCTGTCAGGGAATACCGGCGGACAGGGAGGCTTAGGGGCAGGCAGCGGCAGAGGATACTCAGGCAATGGATCAATCCTGGTTTCCGGGTTTGGGAATGTCGGCGATAGTGTTGCAACAGCCACCTCAACAATCGGGAAAGGCGGCAGCAACGGCGGCTCCAGGGACAGTGGTTATGGAGGCGGCGGAGGCTTTGGAGGTTCCAACGGCGGAGCAGGAGGCAACTGGAGTTCTGCCAGCGGGCAGGGGCAGGACGGCAATACGAACCCCCACGCATATAAGTTCAGTGACAGCTCAATTTATGATTATACTTATAACATTCTTGGAAATATTCTAGCATGGTACCCAAATTATGGAGCAGGAAATGATGTGATCGACGGCGGCAGTGGTTCCGACCAGCTTTTTGGTTTGGGTGGCAATGATACCTTTGAGTTCAGGTTGGACAGCTCATATGGGGATGAAGATATTGATACCATTTGGGATTTTAATGTGAGAGGCAGCGATCGCATTCGATTGATTAATGATGGAGTTGAAATCACTTCCGAGTTATATATTGCGATTATCGCGGCGCAAACTGCCGACGGCAAGGACCGTACCATCATATTTTCCAATGGATCCGGACAGCAGATTACGATTATCGTGAAAAACCTGAACCGTGATTTAACTGCCCAGGATTTTGGACTATAACGAAAAAAGAGAGTCTTAACGAAGGATACTGAGGAACTTTGGAATTTATTGCAAACCAATAAAAAATAACATACAATGAATGTGTAAGCCCTTTGCTATAGAAGTATTTGAAGAACTAAAGAAGATAAAATGAAAAAAATAAGTTTAAGAATCATGCTGGCAATTATTATTTGCTCTATAGCAACGTCTACTGTTTTATGCGTTGTTAGTATTAAGCGGGCTTCGTCTGTCATGAACGACGAAGCGGAGCAAATGCTTTCCTATGCATCGGAGAAATATTCAAATCAACTTAGCATTTATTTTAAAAACACAGAAGGATTGGTCGATTCCTTAGCAGCAAATGTATCTGTCACATTTGATCCAATGGAGCATCAAGAGGAGGTACCATACTTTATTGAGTATAAGGCATATTTAGACCGGATCATAAAAGAAACACTGCAATACTCTGATATCGCCTATGGTCTTTACTTTACCTTTAATCCTGAATTGACATTCCCAACCCAGGAAGAGGTGTGGTATGCGTTTGACGAAGCGGGCACTCCGCAGGCGGTTATGCCGGATTTAAGCTTAAACGCCAGGGATTTTACAGAACCAATTGCAGAAAATATGCAATATTATTTTCAACCGATCCTGGAGAAAAAGGGAACATGGACAGGCCCTTACGTCGATTCCGATGTGAATCTGGAAATGCTTTCCTATTCAAGGGCTGTTTATGTTGACGGGGTTTTAGTAGGCGTAGCCGGAGCAGATATCTTAACAGATGATACCATTGATATTGTAAAAACAATGAAAATTTATGGGGGGAGCAGTTCCTTTTTATATGATGATGAGAAGGAGCTGATTGTCTCCAGCAATGATTTGAATAAGGAGCGCTATTCAGAAAGTGAACGACAAATACAACAATATGCCGAGGTCAAAAATTCGGGTGTATTCCATTATTTTGATTTGAATGAAGAGTATATATTGGCCTTTAGCAAACTTTCCAACGGATGGATTATTGGCATAACGCAGCCTACAAAAGAGGTCTTCTCTCCAACACGGGGATTAATTTTGGTTCTTACTTTGTTAACTTTGATCTGTATCGTCATAACGATCATTTTTGGAATTTACTTTTCACATAGGCTGTCAAAACCTATCGTGAATGCATCAGATCAGCTCAAACTTTTGAAACATGGCGATTACACCCATGATATTCCAACGGAATTTTTGAATAGAAAAGATGATATTGGAGAATTTCATAACGCAATTTTATCCATCCAGTCAGAAATGAAAAAAGAAGCGGAACTCAACCGGGAAAAAGACATATTGCTGATCTATCAGTCAAAGCAAGCTAAGATTGGTGAAATGGTGGGCAATATTTCTCATCAATGGAAGCAGCCCTTAAATTCGATAAATTTGATTTTATTGAATCTTTATGAGGATTATCAATTAAAAGAGCTAAATGATGAAGAGTTTAAAGCTACAATTGACAAGCTTATGAGCATCGTCAGGAATATGTCTGATACAATAAAAGATTTTACTGATTTTCTTAAACCAAATAGAGAAGTGACTGAATTTGATCTGAATGAATCCATTGCTTTAGCTTTGAATTTGATGGAAGCAAGTCTAAAATATAACCATATTGCGGTAGAAGTAAACATTGATAAAGGATTAAAACTTTTGGGATATCAAAATGAGTTTTCCCATGTTCTGTTTAACATTCTGAACAATGCCAGAGATGCCATTTTAGAATCAAATGTTGAAAAGAAGCTTATTCAGATAAGAGGCTGGCAGGCAGACGGACATGTTTTGCTTGAAATTACCAATAGGGGGAACCCCATACCGGAGGAGACCTTTGAGAACTTATTTGAACCATATTTTACTACCAAAAATGAAAAAGACGGCACCGGAATAGGATTGTATATTTCCAAAATAATTATTGAACAAAGAATGCATGGGCATATAGAACTGGAAAATGTTTATATGGGTGTTTGCTGCAGGATATGTGTTAAGGCGAAAGCTGAGGGGAATGGAAATGAAAGTGCTTTATGTGGAAGATGAAACCGAGGCGAGAGAAGCTCTGAGTAAATATTTAAAAAGGCGGTTTGGCAAAATATTTACAGCCGTGGATGGGCTTGACGGTCTAAATCTATTTAAGGAACAAAAACCGGATTTAGTCATTGTGGACTTATATATGCCCAACATGGATGGTCTTGAAATGATTAAAGAAATTAAAAAAATATCCCCGGATGTTTATGTAATTATCACTTCCGCAGTGGACGATGTAGAGGTGATATTGAAAAGTGTGGATATTGGAATCCATAAATATTTACTAAAGCCAATAGATCCGGAGGAATTGATAAAAGCAGTCAATGAGTATTCAAATTATGCGGTTCAAAGGCATAAGTCAGAAGAAATTTTCGAGTCAGAAAAAAGGAAGCAGCTGGAAGACAGAATCAAGAAAGAATTCACTTCTTTTCTGAAAGCCTCAACGGGGAAAGGTCCAAGCGGAGTTTTTGTGTTTATTGATTACGATAAGATAGAAATAAAGGCTTTTGATGCCATTACTGTAATGGAAAAAAACATGCTTGACAATTGTCAGAATAGTATTATAATTGAACAATATAGGAAACTGTTTTACTCGATAAATGAGAAAGCTATATGTGATTTGATTCATGAGATAATAGGCTCAAGTGTTAAATTTCAACATGTAGAAATTTCCGTTGAAAAGGGAATCAATAAAATAGAACTTCAAATTATCAGGTGAGTTGGGAGACTAATAAGAAAACTGATTGATAGTTAGCTTAATAAGGACCAATGCAAAGCTTTGCTTTGTATTGGTCTTTTTTTATCTGCTAGGAAATATCGTTGAAATAGAAAAAGCGCTACACTTTTTTTATATTTTTATTAAAACCATCATATTTTACATAACATGATGGAAATTATTAAGGAGGTTCTTATGTTTAAACAACTTCAAGCTGAAGCCAGTGAATTCAATGCAAGGCGATCCCTTTTGGCTGTCATTATTATTATGGGTGTTTCATTGTTGCTAACATCTTTTATCCCCGAAGATCCGGCTGAATTTGGAATCCTGGCCACCATACCTGCTTTATTTTTGATTATTTATATTTT
This sequence comes from Sinanaerobacter chloroacetimidivorans, assembly GCF_018128545.1. Lineage (GTDB taxonomy): Bacteria > Bacillota > Clostridia > Peptostreptococcales > Anaerovoracaceae > Sinanaerobacter > Sinanaerobacter chloroacetimidivorans. The sequence goes on from NZ_JAGSND010000017.1 coordinate 49,139, forward strand.
TATTACGAAAAGAATTCTTGAGGCTTTAACTCTGGCATCGATTATGGGCTTCTTTATGGTATCAAGAGGCGATGTACTTGGAGCATTCAGCGGTTCTATTTTAGAAGTAATGATGAGTGAAGATATTGCATGGCTCATCATCGTATGTGGTTTAATGGGGAGTATCATTTCTCTGATTGAAAAAGCCGGAGGAGCTTTCGCCTTTGGAGAATGGGTTGCAAAAAGAGCAAAAACCAGAAAGTCTTCCTTAATGTGGACTTGGGTACTGGGGGTTGTGGTTTTTATTGACGATTATTTAAATTCGTTAACGGTGGGTTCCTGCATGGCTCCGGTTACGGATAAGCATAAGGTGCCCAGGGAGTTTCTGGCATATGTTGTAGATTCAACAGCAGCTCCGTTATGTGTTATCATTCCAATCAGTACTTGGGCAGTATTCGCAGGCAGACTGTTAGAGGTTAATGGATGGGCGCCGGAAGGTGAAGGATTGATATATTTTATAAAAACCTTACCTTTTAATTTTTACGGATGGATTGCAGCGATCATTGTACCGCTGATCATATTAGGAGTGATCCCGATTTTTGGCCCAATGAAGAAAGCAGAGAAGAGAGTTCAAGAGGGCGGCCCGCTGGCACCGGCAGGATCTGAAAAAATTGACATCAGATCGGGAGCAACGGATATTGAAATTCCAAAGAACCCTAGGGTGATCAACTTCATATTGCCGATCCTTGTATTGGTCGGTGCTACCATCTACTTTGATGTAGATATGCAAATAGGTGTATTGGTAACAATGGCATTTATGTTTGTATTATATCTTGGGCAGAATATCATGTCCGCAGAAGATTTTAGTGACGTAGCATTACAAGGAATCAAAAATATGATTCTTCCATTAATGCTGATGGTATTGGCCTTCCTGTTTGCAGAGGTCAATGATCAAATCGGATTTACATATTATGTAATATCCTCAGCTTCGAAATACATGACTCCGGAATTAATGCCGGTAACCATATTCCTGATATTGGCCGTGACAGAATTTATTACCGGAACAAACTGGGGAATGTATGTTATTGCGCTTCCCATCGTTATTCCGTTGGCAATGGGTTTGGATGTAAACATCGCACTTGCCGTATCCGCTGTACTTTCTGCCGGCGTATTTGGCAGCCATGTATGCTTCTACTCTGATGCTACCGTACTCACTTCGGCAGCAACAGGCTGTAATAACTTTGATCATGCTTATACCCAGGCCCCATTTGGAATACTGGCAGCGGCTATATCAGCGGTATGTTTCCTGATTGCAGGATTTATTTTCTAAGCTGACCGGTTGGTTGCTTAAACGTTATGATTCCGATCACAATTTTTATTAACCGGTAGGTGTATGATTAAGTCTAAGTTGAAGAAAATATGGATTAGGTATAAACGCCGGACAGACGCAAATAATTAGTAATAAGATAATGGAGAAAAGAGGAATCGTAATGAGTACATTTCAAGTAACACAGAGTATCGGAGAAGTGGTATCTATTTTGCCCAAGGCAAGTGAGATTTTTAAAGATTACAACATTGACTTCTGTTGCGGAGGACATAGGCCGTTAGCAGATGCCATAAGGGATCAGGGGCTCGATGAAAGGGAAATCCTGATGAAGCTCGATGAAGCATACGAAGAGGCAAAGACATTGACAAATCAGGTTGATTATCGAAAAATGGCACCTTCTCAACTTATTGATTATATCATCGGCAAACATCATGTGTTTTTAAAGAAAGTGCTTCCTGAGATTAGTGAGCTTACAACAACAATATTAAGAGTCCATGGCCCAAATCATGCGGATCTATTCAAGGTTCATAAGCTGTTTCATAATCTTAAAATGGAGCTGGAACAACATCTGATCAAAGAAGAAGAAATTTTATTCCCTATGATCAAGAGGTATGATACGGAACCTTCCGAAGAACTTTTAGAGAAAATTAAAACGGTTATGAAAGAAACGGAAGATGAACATGAAGCAGCAGGAGATATTCTGAAAGAATTGAGAAGAGTGACGGCCGATTACACCGTACCCGAAGACGGCTGCGGAACTTACAGCCGAACCTTTGAAAGTCTGAAGGAACTGGAAGCTGATTTGTTCCAGCATATTCATCTGGAAAACAACATCCTGTTCCGTCAGCTCGGTATTACTATAAACTAAATACATCCAATGTTCTTGGGTTGCTGCAAGAACGAATTTGGATCATAAAAAATCCTTACCGAACGGTAGGGATTTTCTATTGGCGAAATCAAGTGGATAGTGTTAATATTGTAACAAATAATTTGCCAAATTACCTAAAAAAATTCATCGAGTTTTCTGGGCTCTATTTTGTGAATGTGGCCGAGAATCCGCATATTAGAATAATGTATACAAAAATGTATACATTATTTTTTTATAATAAGCTTGACATTTTTTTAACAAAATGCTACCATCGTCAAAAGACAAACACCAAGAAAACGAGAAAATTGCAAAAAGATTTGAATGACAAGGAGAAGAATATGAATTTTAATCTTTCAGATGCGCATGCCATGCTGCAAAAGGTCGCAAGAGAATTCGCGGAAAAAGAAGTTGCACCTCTCGCTGCCGAACTGGACTTAACGGGTGAGTTTCCAAGGGAAACCTTCGAAAAGATGGCGAAATGTGGTTTTACAGGAATTGGAACTCCTGTAGAATACGGCGGTTCCGGTGCAGATGAACTTGCCAAGTCCTTAGTAGTTACCGAAATCGCTAGAAAATGCGCTGCTACTGCCGCAACTCTTTCTATACATACCATCTTTCCATCGGTGATTATAAAATTCGGAACCGAGGAACAAAAGACAAAATATCTCCCCCTCTGTGGGGACGGAGGAAAGCTCAGTGCTTTTGCCTTGACAGAACCCAATGCAGGTTCTGATGCAGGATCTGTAAAAACTACTGCCATTGCTGACGGAGACGAATATGTACTGAACGGTACAAAATGCTTCATTACAGGCGGCGGTCAGGCCGATTACCTTGTAGTCTTTTCTCTTACGGATCCAACCAATGGGCTGAAGGGCTTGTCCGCAATCATTGTAGAAAAGGGGACACCGGGCTTCTCTATCGGAAAAATTGAAGAAAAGATGGGAATCAGAGCTTCAGAAACCGTTGAACTGATCTTTGACAATTGCAGAGTGCCGAGGAAAAATCTGGTAGGGAAGGAAGGCAAAGGGTTCAATATTGCCATGACTGCACTTGACGGTGCAAGAATCGGTGTTGCTTCACAGGCTTTAGGAATTGCCGAGGAAGCCCTGGACGAAGCAGTAAAATATATGAAGGAACGTGTTCAGTTTGGCCAGCCGCTCACTGCTTTGCAGGGACTAAACTGGTATATTGCAGAAATGGCAACCAAAGTGGAAGCCGCCAAATGGATGGTTTACAATGCTGCTTTCTTAAAGCAGACCGGACAGCCTTTCACCAAGGAAGCCGCTATGGCAAAATTGTTTGCCTCTGAGGCCGCTATGTTTGTTACAAACCTTTCGCTCCAGATTCACGGCGGCTATGGTTACATGAAGGATTATCCGCTGGAAAGAATGCTGCGAGATGCAAAGATTACAGAAATTTATGAAGGCACATCGGAAATCCATAAGGTTGTTATTTCAAGAGCAGTGTTGCGATAGGAGGGAAGATAACGATGAATATTATCGTATGCATGAAGCAGGTTCCGGATACTAATGAAGTAAGAATTAATCAGGAAACCGGTACTTTAATCAGAGACGGTGTACCAAGCATTATGAACCCTGATGATAAAAATGCCATCGAAGGGGCTTTAGCTCTCAAGGACCTTCACGGAGGCCATGTAACGATTTTATGTATGGGTCCTCCCCAGGCCAGGGATGCTTTAAACGAAGCATTAGCTATGGGTGCTGATGAAGCCATTTTATTATCGGACAGAGCGTTTGCGGGTTCTGATACCTGGGCTACCTCCACAATTTTGGCTGCAGCCATCGAGGCCATCGGAAATTATGACATTGTATTCTGCGGTAGACAGGCCATTGACGGAGACACGGCTCAGGTTGGTCCTGAAACGGCAGAGTTCCTGAATATTCCCCAGGTGACCTATGTCAAGGATATCAAGTTGGAGGGGGATAAAGTACAGGTTACTCGGTATACCGAGTATGGAGATTACGTTATGGAGGTAAAAACCCCTTTGATGCTCACAGCCATCAAAGAGCTGAACGAACCCAGGCTGCCAAGCGTAAGAGGAATTTTTAAAGCCTATTCAGAAGACAATGTAAAAGTTTGGACCATGGATAATCTGAAAATTGATCCGACGCAAATCGGCCTCAAGGGCTCTCCCACCAATGTGTTCCGTTCCTTTGTCCCTGTGAAGGAAAAGAACTCCCACATCATAGAAGGGCTGAACGGAAAAGAAAAGGCGGCAGCATTGATCGGCAAGCTTTCGGACTTGAAGTTAATATAGGAGATACTGAAGATGAATAAAGCAAAAGTAAATCAAGAAATCAATCTCGCAGATTACAATGACGTTTGGGTCATTGCCGAACAAAACGAAGGAAAGATTCATCCTGTTACCATCGAACTGACCGGAGAAGGCAGAAGACTTGCAGACACACTAGGAAAAAGGCTGGCAGTTATCGTTTCCGGTGCAGATGTGGAGGACGAGGCCCGTAAGCTGCTTCACTACGGCGCAGACACAGTGTTCTATATCAGTCATCCTTTGTTAAAGGATTTCTCAACCGAAGGCTATGCTCTTTCCATTTCCGAATTAATTTTGGAAAAGAAGCCTGAAATTGTACTCATCGGTGCTACCTCTATCGGAAGAGATATTGCTCCAAGAATTGCAGGAAAAGTAGGTACCGGTTTGACGGCTGACTGTACCAAACTGGAAGTGGATGAGACAGATCATAAGCTGCTTCAAACCAGACCTGCTTTTGGCGGCAACCTGATGGCAACCATCGTTTGCCCGAGAAACAGACCTCAGATGTCTACCGTAAGGCCGGGTGTTATGGAAAAAGCAGCTTTCATCCCAAATCCTGACGGGCGGCTTGAAATATTCATACCAAATTTAAAGGAAGAAGATATTCGAACTGTATTGATGAAAAAGGTGAAAAGCGATAGGAAAAAAGTCAATTTGATTGATGCAAAGGTTATCGTATCCGGCGGAAGAGGGCTGAAGAGTCCGGAAGGCTTCACGCTGATACGTGCCCTTGCAGAAAAGGTAAACGGTGAGGTGGGATCCTCCAGAGCCGCAGTGGATGCAGGCTGGATCGAACATTTGCATCAAGTCGGTCAAACCGGAACTACGGTAAGGCCGGATCTCTATATTGCCTGCGGTATTTCGGGCGCAATCCAGCATCTTGCAGGTATGAGTGAATCAAAATATATCGTTGCGATCAATAAGGATCCCAACGCACCCATTTTCAAGGTATGTGATTTTGGCATTGTAGGAGATCTGAACGAGGTTATTCCGGCTATGATCGAATCCATCGACAAAAATGGCAGCTTAGAAATCTAATCGCTGGAAAAAAGAAAGGATAAATTGTTATGAGCAGTATGATCGATGATAACAGCTTAAATATGAGCGGCCACAGCATTCAGGAAATGTATGTAGGGCAAAAAGCCAGCGTCACGAAAACCATTGGGGAATGTGACATCAATACCTTTGCAGGAATTATCGGTGATTTTAACCCTGTTCACGTGAATGCGGAATATGCAAAGACCACCCGATTTGGAGAGAGAATTGCCCATGGCATGTTAACAGCATCGTTTTTATCTACTATCGTGGGAATGTGTATCCCCGGAGCAGATGCCATTTATTTAAGCCAGGAACTGAAATTTCTTCTTCCCGTAAAGATTGGTGATACCATTACCGCAACAGGCACGGTTACGAAAATTATTGAAGAGAAAAAAATCGGTTATCTGGATATGTCTATCACCAACCAACGAGGTGAAGTTGTAGTTGCCGGTGAAGGCAAGGTAATGGCCACAAAATAGAAGGAGATGATGGGTTTGGCAAATATATTTTTAACACCAAAGTATATATGTATGGGAGAAGGTGCCTTGGGAATGAGCAAGAATCATATGAAAAAGCTCGGAACCAAAGCATTAATTGTAACGGATCCTTCCATGATCAAGCTGAACAATGTGAGAAAGCTTACGGATGTTTTGGATGAGATTGAAATAGACTACGAGATTTTTTCTGATGTAAACTGCGAACCAACCAACCATATGGTTGACGCCGGCCTTACTCTTTATAGGTCCACAGGCTGCAATTTTCTCGTAGGAATCGGCGGCGGCAGCCCTCTCGATACCATGAAGGCCATTGGTGCAGTGGTTGGTAATGGCGGAGATATCTGCGAGTATATGGGGAGGGAGCTCACCAATCCAATGCCTCCTAACGTATGCATTCCCACAACTGCGGGTACCGGCACCGAGGCAAGCAAAGCCTCAGTCATTACCAATACAAAATCCAACGTAAAGATGCTGCTGAACGATCCAAATCTAATGACGGATCTTGCCATAGTTGATCCGGAATTCACCTTGACAGCGCCGCCTTCGGTTACAGCAGCTACCGGTATTGATGCGCTGACACATGCCATAGAAGCCTATATATCAAAAAAGTCTTTCTTGTTGTCAGATACCTATGCGGTGTCTGCTATTAAAAGAATTTTTTCAAACCTATATGAGGTCTATATCAATGGGCAGAACATTCATGCAAGAAATCAGATGGCAGTGGCATCTCTGGAAGCGGGTATCAGCTTTACAAACTCCTCCGTAACGCTGGTTCACGGAATGAGCCGGCCAATCGGCGCTTTGTTTCATATTCCTCACGGTCTTTCCAACGCCATGCTTCTTTGCAAGTGCCTCGAATTTGTCACTCCTTGCGTGGTTGACAGGTTAAGCAATCTGGCAAGAGAGATCGGGGTCTACCAAGTAGGTATGAGTGATATGGAGGCAGCAAGGGCTTTTGTAGAGGAAGCTAAAAAGCTTTGCAAAAAATTGAACATTCAGACCCTGGCCGAATACGGCATCGATCGAAATGAGTTTTTCTCCGCAATCGATAAAATGGCAACAGATGCTCTCGCCAGCGGAAGTCCAGGGAACACAAGAATTCCTCCGACAAAAGAGGATTTGATCGGAATCTATAAATCCTTATGGGAGTGAGGTAGTTCACCAAAAAAATACCTTGGTTTCACTAAGGTATTTTTTCGGTTTAACCAATATGGAGGAGAAGAAATGAAAAAATCTAATATAACATGAATCGAGATATGAGAAACGGCTGTGTCCTTCTCTAGGAAAGGACACAGCCAAAATCTTTGTTGAAAACTTATTTTACATCATCTTTTGTAATCACGCTTACACCGGTATCCACATTTTTGCTTGAGATGGATTCGCCGTTAATGAGCTTGATCGCAGCTTCCATTCCTTGTTTCCCCATGACATCAGGATTCTGAGCCATAGTGCAGAGAAGGGCACCATCCGTGATCAAACCGAGAATGGTATCGGACTTGTCGAAGCCAACGCCTACCACTGCTTTTCCTGAGGCTTTGATTGCATTGCCGACACCGACTGTACCGCCTTCGTTTGTACCGAAGATACCGACGCAGCCCTGAGAAATAAAGTTGGAAGCAGCATCCTGTGATTTTGCGGCATCGCCTTCACAGAACTGAGTTGTGAGAATATTGAAATCGGTTCCTTCAAAAGCGGAACGGAAGCCTTCTTCACGCAACACACAGGAGGTGGTATCCGGCTTGACATTGATGATTCCGATATCACCGCTTGTGACACCCTTTGCATTGAGCTCTGCCAGCATTTGTTCTCCGGCGGTTTTGCCGGCTGCTTTATTATCAGTTGCAAAAGTGGCTTCGCCAGGGAAGTTTGCAGGAGAGTCAACATAGACAATTTTTACTCCTTTTGCAGCAGCTTCTTCCAAAGCGGAAGAAATTGCATCGGGACCGTTGGCTGCAAGCAAGATTACTTTTGCACCATCGGATACTGCATTGTTAACCTTGTCGATCTGCTGCGCATCATCCTTTTTGTCGGGAGCGCTCCATTTGTATTCAATGATGTCACTGTTCGCTGAAGCGACTTCTTCAGCACCCTTATTCACATTTTGCCAGTGTTGATCCATCTGGTCCATGGTAATCAGGTAAACTTTTGATTTCTCAGCAGTATCGGCTGAAGCGGCTTCATCACTTCCCCCTGAAGCGCATCCGGAAAGCAATCCGGTGATTAATAACAGGCTGACTAGTAATGATAAAATCTTATTCATTTTTGTTTTTCCTCCCTTTCAATTTTTATTTCATGATATCTGATGGATATCACTAAATAACCTTCTTGCCTTTTGCTCCTGTTCTTACGATAACGTCCAGAAGAACAGAGACGATTACAATTGCACCGATGATAATATTCCTCCAGGCTACGGCTACATTTGCAAATTGCAGACCGTTTTGCAGAACACCCCAGATAGACGCGCCGATTACGGTACCGATCATTAAGCCCTGACCTCCGAGGGTACTTACGCCGCCGATTACTGCTGCCGCGACAGCGTATAATTCATATGTATTTCCAGCGTCCATAGCTCCCATTCCCGCTTGAGCACACAGAATAAATCCAACGACGCAGGCGCAGAATGCACTGACAAGGTATGCCTTCACAGTTGTTACGGTAACGCTGACGCCAGACAAACGGGCAGCTTCAACGTTGGAACCGATTGCATAAATATGTCTGCCGGATCGCGTTCTGCCAATAAAGAAATTGAAAATGATCCATAGAACCAGAGCAATCCAGATGGTATTATAAACATTGAGAAACGAGCCATAGTAGAAGAAATCACGAAAACCTTGTACCGCTTCTTTCCCTAAAATTTTACCAATAGAATCGGTATTGTAATTGTTGTTTGCAAGCTGCGCTATGCCGCGGGCTATGGTCATCGTTCCGAGGGTAGCGATGAACGGGGGCAGTTTGCATTTTGCCACCAGCAATCCGTTGGCTGCACCAACAGCCAGGCAGGCAATCATGGTAATCAGCACTGCAAGCCAGGGATTAACGCCTCCCTTTGACATCAGCGTTGAAGCAATCATAGTGCTCATTCCAACGACTGAGCCGATTGAAAGATCGATGTTGCCGGTAATCAAAACATAGGCCTGGCTGATACCGATCAGCAAGATAGGTGCGATTTGCCGGAGAAGATTTAAAGTATTCTCACCAGAGAAAAAATTGGGATTCAAAATGCCGAAAATGATACATAATATCACGAGCCCGAAGGATACGGTCACAACCTGTGCCATTCCCCGTACCGAAAATATTTTTTTTAACGGAACATGATTTTCTATCTTAACCATGTATGTAACCCTCCTCTGCCAGTTCGCCCAATTTTTCAACTTTGTTTTCAAAACGGGTTGCAAGCTCTAAAATTTCGTTCTGCGTAGCTGCCTTTGACTCGATTTCACCGGTTATTCTGCCATCACACATGACGATAATTCTGTCGCTGATGCCCAGGATCTCCGGCATCTCCGAAGAGACGAACAAAACTCCGATGCCCTGCAGTTTCAGCTGATTCATTAGGTTGTAGATTTCAACCTTGGCTGCAACGTCGATTCCCCGGGTCGGCTCATCAAAGATAACCACTTTGGAATCTCTTGCAAGCCATTTGCTGACTACAACTTTCTGCTGGTTTCCCCCGGAGAGGCTGCCCGCATCTGCTTCTGCAGTTGCCAGTTTGATGCTGAAATTCTGGACTGCCTTCTTTACGATTCTGTTCTCGGCCTTTTTATTCACAACACCCAGCTTGCTGCAGATGATATCCAGATTCGGCAAAGCGATATTTTCGCGAATGCTCAGCTTGGTACATAGTCCGTCTTTCTTTCTGTCTTCAGGGGCGAGGACCAGGCCTTGCCGGATGGCATCAACAGGACCTCTTATCTTTAGTGCTTTCCCATTGAGAACAATTTCTCCGGACTGTTTCGGATCTGCTCCGAAAATGGCTCTTGTCGTTTCTGTCCGGCCGGCACCCATAAGTCCGGCTATACCAACGATCTCTCCGGCATAAACATCTATATTGATATCCCTTACCGCTCTGCCGGCATTCAAGTTTCTGATTTCAAGCAGTTTCTCTCCGCGTAGGCATTCAACCCGCGGAAATTTTTCCTTAATTTCACGGCCAACCATGTTCGATATGATTTCCGGCATGGTAATGTCCTGAAATTTTGAAGATAAAATAAATTTACCGTCGCGCATAATTGTTACGCTGTCAACAATGTGGGCAAGCTCCTCCAGTCGGTGGGAGATATAGGCGATTCCTTTTCCCTGTGCCTTGAGCTGCCTGATGATCCGGAAAAGCTCATCAATTTCCTTACTTGTCAGTGCACTGGTAGGTTCATCCATGACAAGTATTGATGCATTTGTGGAAAGGGCTTTTGCAATCTCGACCATCTGCTGTTTTGAAACGGGGAGGTCGCTTATGATGGTGGTTGGGCTGATATCGATCTTTAAATCATCCAGAATTCGTTTGGATTCTTTGTTCATATGAGCCTGTGAAAGTACTCCGAAGCGGGTCTCTTCTCGGCCCAGAAAAATATTTTCCGCGACGGTGAGATGTCCGCACATATTTAATTCCTGATGGATGATCGCAATACCCAATTCCTGCGCCTTTTTCGGAGTAAGCTGCTCCTGGACCTCCTGACCGAATATTTCAATACTGCCTTCATCTCTTGTATATACGCCGCTTAATATTTTCATCAAGGTAGACTTTCCCGCGCCGTTTTCACCAAGCAAAGCCATTACCTCGCCAGAATTCAAATAAAATGAGACGTCGTCAAGAGCTTTCACACCCGGAAAAGTTTTTGAAATGTGCTCCATTTTCACAATACATTCCGACATAATTTCACCACCTGTTTGTAAGAATGTTAATCAACAAATATCTGCATGGGCGCAGCTAAATGATAGTAGTCTGTATCGACCTCAAGATTTTCCGTGATCTTTACTTTAGAAACATCAGCCAAACTGACAATCCCGTGCCAGACATCCTTATCCAGGCAAACCGCCCTGTCTAATACGAAAACCTCATAATCGCTTTTTTGAGTTTCCAAAGACACTAAAAGCAGGCAGATTCCTTCTACAGGTTCAAAGGTCTCGAGGGAGCCAGGGTGCTTTTCCAAAAAAGTAAACTCTCTTTCTTCAACTCTGAGCATCGCAATGCGCCAGGGATCATCTTCATTTTGAATGATCACCTCGAAGGGAGGATTTCCTTCTTGCCCTGTAAAATCAATGATCCTTCCGTACTTTCCAAAATTATCTTTTGTTATATAGTTGATCTGTTTCATTTTTCCCACCATTACTTTTCCAATTTTTTTTTCACTATTTTTCTAACATTTTTTCAATATCGCACAGATGCGGCATGGCAGGAATTCCGCCTCTTATTGTAACACAATGTGCAGCTGCGGCATTGGCGAATCTTGCAATCTCACATGTTTTTGCAAAATAAATTTTCCCGATCTCTTCCTGTAACGCTCCGATGGAAAACAGAAATGCCCCCCAAAATGCATCGCCCGCTCCGGTTGTGTCGATTGCATCGACATGAAAACCCGGTATCGTTTCACACCCGTCTTTTGTTGCAACAAGAACACCGTTTTCTCCCAATGTTACAGCGACGATCTTGATTCCGTTATCAATCAGAGACTTTGCCGCAGTCTGAGGATCCGCATGTTCTGTAATAAGCTCTGTCTCCTCATCGGATAATTTAATCATGTCAACATAGGGAAGTACGGCTTGCATTTGCTCCTTGGCCTGCTCTTTGCTTTTCCAAAGGAGGGGCCTGTAATTCGGATCATAGGATATGATACAATTTGCTTTTTTCGCTTCTTCAAGGGCAAAATGAGTCGTTTCTCTCGCAGGGCTGTCGGTTAAGGATAAGGAACCGAAATGAAAGATTCTGCTGTTTTGGATAATGGATAAATCCACATCCTCACGAAAAATTTTTGTATCCGCTCCGGGCTTTCTCGCAAAGGAAAAGCTTCGTTCTCCGTTTTCCGAAAGACTGACAAATGCCAGAGTTGTAAAATAATTTTCGTCACTGATCAGTCCATCGGTATTAATGTTTGCATCCTGCAGGGTTTTTCTCAATAGCTCCCCCTGCATATCAGCACCGATTTTTCCGATAAAGGCCGTCTTTTGTCCGAGCTTAGACGCGCAGGCAAGCACATTTGCAGGTGCACCGCCCGGATTCTGCTCAAACAGATCCATGCCGGCAGGGGACTTTCCCGCCGGAGTGTAATCAATTAATAACTCTCCGAATGCCGTAATATCAAACATTTTTATTCAGCCTCCGGATATTCGTTGCATAGCAGAAATTCTGCCGGCTCGTCTTCTTCAATGTATGTAAACCTTTCCTGAGTTTCGTAGAAACGATTATCTGTATTGTCATCATTGACCATGGACACCTCCCAAGCCAGAACTTTTTCATCCTTAGCGGTAAATAAGTGATAGATTCCCGGAGTTATGGTGATACTTTCGCCCGGCTTCAGGAACACTTCTCCGCCGGCAGGAACCGTGTGCACCTTCCCGTCAATTCGAACAGTGACCTCTGTATCGGCAAGGCCTTCGCCCGTAGTGGAATTCCAAAGCTGAAGCAACAATGTGCCGCCGCCGCGGTTGATAATGTCCTCCATTTTATACCAATGGAAGTGATTTGGAGAAAGCTGCTCAACCTGAGAAATGAGCATTTTTTCCGCATAAGGCTTCGCATATTCGGGATTGTTCAGATTGCCATTTCTGATCGTGAAAAGAAGCAAGCCAACTTTATTGAAATCTCCACGGCCGTAATCTGTTACATCCCAGCCCAGCATATTTTTTCGGATTTCGTCATACTCGTGTCCCTTTGATGCCCATTCTGACGGTGACCAGTAAGCAAAGGGCGGAAGATACACATTTTTCTCTTCGAGCCATGCCATTGTATCTTTAATGAGTGCATTTATTTGTGAACGTTTCATTTTTTAAACCACTTCCTATTGAGTTATTTTCGTCTGAATTATATAATAAGTATAATTTAGTTGCATCCATTTTTAACCATAATACAAAATTATACACATAGGAGACTGGTTATGAATCCGATTAACTGGAAGGATCCGCCTTTCGATGATGGGCTGAGAATCATCAAAACAGAAGATCAGCTAAATATTCCCGGACTGCGTATGTTTGGCAAACATAGCGTTACAAAAGCAATTCCCGCACTATATCCCCATTATCATGAAAATGCTTTTGAAATTACATACTTATGCAAAGGAACAATGACCTTTATCACAGATAATCAGACGCATCATTTATCCGGCGGAGATATCTATATTTCCTTTCCGGACGAGGTACACAGCACCGGTGCGGTTCCGATTTCTTTGAATGAAATGTACTGGTTCCAGCTTGATATCGGTTCTGAGAATTTTTTATTTGTGGGGAACGAATGGAAAAAAAGATTAATCGACGATCTAAGAAAAGTTAACCCTAGGTTAATAAACACCAATACTGGCGAAATGCAAAGGCTTATGAAGGAATTTTTTCGCTTGACCTACAATCAGGATGAAGATGAACGATTCCATGCAGCATCTATATTGATTTATTTTTTAAATCAATTGATTGCTTATTCGCAAAAGCAGGAGAAATATATTTCAAAAGACATTCAAGCTGCAGTCGATTATATTTTAGAAAATATTTACGAAACCATATCATTAGATTCTTTGGCGAATATTTCGGGTTTATCCTTATCCAGATTCAAACAGAAATTTTGCCAGCAGCTTGGATTTACTCCAAGAGAATATATCAATTTTCACAAGGTTGAAACTTCAAAGGCATTGTTGGAAAATGGCAAAAATGTTACGGATACAGCGATTGAATTAGGGTTTTCGACGTCAAACTATTTTTCCTCCGTATTCAAACGCTTTACAACTTTATCTCCGACGGATTATTTAAAATTAAAAAATAAATTGTTATAGATTATTCCGGAAAAAAATCCCTGACGAACAAGAGCCGCAGGGAATTTTTATTGATGAAATGGTTCTTGCTGAATGGTTTTGGCAGCAGTCGCATATGCGGATAAAATGTGTAGTGCTAAATACAAAAATGTATTATAATAATACCAAATTGTATGAACGGGGAGCAGCTTATGAACAGTTCGGAAGAATTAACGGGAAGACTTCAGGAAGATAACCTTGCTTTGAAAGCACAGATTGCAGAAATGGAGGAGGAACTTGAGTTCCTGCGAGCGGAAAAAATGACAGCTTTGGTGCTTGGCGATGCCATCGCGGATGGGATCTGTATCGTGGATTCCAACGGTATTGTCATAAGCATCAATCGTTGTTACACGGAAATTACGGAAATTACGGAAGAAGAAATCGTCGGAAAATCTATTCGCGAGATGCTGGACAATCAATATTTTTCTGATGCTGTTTCTCTTGAGGTTTTGGAGAAAAAACAAAAAATTTCGGCAATGTCCACAATTTACAGGAACGATAGAAAAGTATTGCTGGTCGGTACTCCTTTTTTTGATGCGAACAATAACATCAGCAAAGTGATCACTGTCATGAGAAACATGACTGAACTGATACGCCTGAAGGAAGAACTGGAAACGGCGGAACTGAAAAAACGTCAGTATAAGGAAGAACTGAAATCCTTAAAGCGGGAAAGAAATGAAAACGGGTTCATCGGAAAAGATCCGAGCATCGCCAGGGTAAAAGAATTGATTCAATACGTAGCGCAAACCGATGCCACTGTTTTAATAACAGGAGAAACCGGCTCGGGAAAAGAAGTTGTTGCGCGGGAGATCTTCAAGCAAAGTAAAAGAAAGAACGGACCTTACGTAAAAGTGAATTGTTCTGCCATCCCTGAAAACCTTCTGGAATCAGAGCTTTTTGGATATGTAAAGGGAGCCTTTACCGGGGCAGACAGGAAGGATAAAAAGGGCCTTTTTGAAACAGCAAACAATGGAACGATCCTTCTGGATGAAATCAGTGAAATGCCCTTGAAACTTCAGACGAAAATCCTGCGTGTACTGCAGGAGAGGGAACTGACAAGAGTCGGCGGAACGGAAAGTATCAAAATAAATACCCGAGTAATTGCTTCAACCAATAAAAATCTGGAGGATATGGTCAAGCAGAATTTGTTTCGAGCGGATCTGTACTACAGGCTGAATGTTTTTCCAATCAAACTTCCCTCTTTGCGGGACAGACGTGATGACATTCCGGATATTGCAGCAGCATTCTTAATGAAATTTAACAGGATCTATGATAAGAGCAAAAGCTTCTCCAATGAGGCAATCACTGCTCTCTTGGGCTATGAATGGCCAGGGAATGTACGTGAATTGGAAAATATTGTGGAGCGTTTGGTCATTATTTCCTCCAATCGAATCTTAACGAAGGAAGATGTGGAACGTATCATCTATATGGGCGAAAAGAAACCATCAGTAATCAATTCGATTAATATTGGACAATTAAGCCTAAAGCAGGCGGTTCAGGAATACGAAAAGGAGATCCTGGAAAGGGTTTTAAAGGAATGCGGAAATTCCTACGCAGCTGCGGAAGTGCTCAAAACAACGCAGCCGACGATAGTGAGAAAAGCGCAGGCTTTGGGTATTCCGTTAAGAAAAAAGTAAAATAACGAGTTTATGAAAATAGAAAAGCAGTAAAGGCAAGAAGTTGTTGTCAGTGAACGTTGAAACAAAATAGCGGCAATACATTTATGTATTTTATAATACGAAAATGTATTGTTGCGAAAATTCAAGCTTTAACAGTAATTATTCTATACAAAATCTTAAAACTTAATACAAAAATGTATTGTTGATAGATAAATTTTTAACTAAATCTCATCAGAAAAACATTGAGTATGATGTTTTTCGTTAATAAATAAAAATTATAAAAACCCTCGAACCACTTCGGAAAAGTGGACCCGGGGGTTTTTTACATGGGAGAAAGACGAAGCTGTGAGACCGAGTTGGCATGACTGTTGCGATTATAATAAGGCACTGCTGAACAAATCAGAAATTTACAGAACGGTTTGTTCAAGCCGGATATCATCCGGCGAAGGCAGCCAAAACATGGAAAATGGCTGCTTTCCAGCCTATATTTACCGAAATCTAAAACCAAAGTAGCAAATTACTTGGAGGTGAAAAAATGAAAAAAGTGGAGTTAAAAGATGTGGCACCATACAATGCGCCATTGCATTTCGACATGAAAGCCATGAGGCTTCAGGGGAAAGATGAAACCGGAGTCACCAAATTCTGGATGGGTATGTCGTACTTCCTGCCTGGCGGAGGTGCAGAATGGGCCTACGAAGATAATTCTCCGACAGAGAAGGTTTATTTTGTACTGGATGGAGAAATCACCGTTAAATCCAAAACAGAGGAATTTATTTTGAAAAAGGGTGATTCCATTTTTATCGAACCAAACGAAGGCAGATCCATGATCAACAACACAAACCAGGTGGCCGCAGTGTTGGTTGTAATCAGCTATAACTAAACGAAAAATTGAAAGGAGATTGTAACCCATGACAGATAAGCAATTTGTAAACAATCTGTTTGATGTCAAAGGAAAAGTAGCGCTTCTCACCGGTGCTACCGGAGCTTTAGGAAAAGCAGTGGCTACCGGATACGGACTGGCAGGAATGAAGGTTTTTGTTACCGGCAGAAGCGAAGATAAATGCAAAGCACTTTGTGACGAACTCTCTGCCCAGGGAATCGAGTGCGGTTATTCGACAGGGGATCCCGCTGTAGAAGCCGACGTGATCAAAATCGTCAACGATGCAGTGGATAAATTCGGAGAAATCAACGTTTTACTCACCGCAGCAGGGTACAACAATCCGCAGCCAATCGTAGAACAGGACCTGACAGAGTGGAAAAAAATAATGGACTCTGACGTTCAGGGAACATGGCTGTTCTGCAAATATGCGGGAGAGCAAATGATCAAGCAAGGAAAAGGCGGCAAGGTCATCATAGTATCCTCAGCCCGATCCAAAATGGGAATGGCCGGATATACCGGATACTGCACCGCTAAAGCAGGGATCGACCTCATGGCCCAGTCTCTTGCCTGTGAATGGACTGCAAAATACAAAATTAATGTGAATACCATCAATCCTACCGTGTTCCGTTCTGATTTGACAGAGTGGATGTTCGATCCGGAGAGTGCCGTTTATAAGAACTTTTTAAGACGGCTTCCCGTTGGACGTCTTGGTGAACCGGAAGATTTTGTGGGTCCATGCATTTTCCTTGCCTCCAGCGCCAGTGATTTCATGACAGGAGCCAACGTTGCCGTGGACGGCGGATACTGGGCTAACTAACCGGAGGAAGATATGAGTATAAAAAATGTGACCATACTCGGCTCCGGCCTGATGGGAAATGGACTTGCACTGGTATTTGCGAAGGATGAAGAGGCACGCGTGATCGTAAGATCCAGAAACATGAAAAACGACCCTTTGGGCGGAATCAGAGCCAATCTGGATATGTTGATCGAAAGAGACGCAATGACAGAAGAAGAAGCAGGAGGAATCCTCTCGCGTATTAGCTTTACAACTGATCTGGAAGGAGCTTTGAAAGAGGCCGACCTTGTTGTGGAATGCGTGCTTGAGGATATGGAGCTAAAGCAGAATTTGTTCAGAGACATTGAGCCCCTGTGTAAGGCTTCCTGTATCCTGGCTACCAATACCTCGGTTATGAGCATTACAGAAATCGCATCCAAGGTAAAGGACAAGAGCAGATTTGTAGGAACGCATTTCTGGAACCCTCCCTACCTGATTCCGTTGGTAGAAGTGGTAAAAGGGGAGGAAACCAGTGACGAAACGATGGATCTCGTTTATGACTATCTGAAAAAAATCGGTAAGAAGCCTGTAAAGTGTATGAAAGATGTTCCGGGTTTTATCGCTAACAGATTACAGCATGCCATCTGGAGAGAAGCGCTGTCAATCGTTGAGAAGGGTATCGCAGATGCGTCAACTGTGGATGAAGCACTGAGATACGGCCCCGGTCTAAGGTGGCCAATCTTAGGTATCTTGGAAAACGCTGATATGATCGGCTTGGATTTATCATTGAACATTCAGAGATACATCGTAAAATACCTGGAAGATTCCCATGAGCCTTCCAAGCTGCTTCGGGAATTAGTAGAAAAAGGTGATCTTGGTTTTAAAACAGGGAAAGGATATCAAACTTGGACACCGGAACAAACAGCAGCATCCAATAAACGACTGAGAGAATATTTGATCGATGTAACAAAAGATCTGAAATAAAAAAATTTTTAAATTCATTGAGAAAAAGGAGAAAAGAAAAATGGGAAAGAAAGTTATGATTGATTTAACACATCCGTTCAGTGCAGATATTCCACGCTGGCCTTATTTTGCAAAGCCGGTAATCGACTCGATGCACACCCTGGCAAAGGGCGGCGTTCTTACTCAGAGAATCGATTGCGTTCAGCACACCGGAACACACTGTGACGCGCCCCGCCACGTTATGGAAAAAGAATTTGACGGCAGAAGAGCCCGTTATACTCATGAAATGCCGGTTGATGCCTATACAGGCGAAGCAATTTGTCTTGAAATCAACGTGGAACGTTGGGGTCTGATTACCAGCGAACATCTTGAGGATGCCTGCAAACGCGCTAACATCAAACCGGAAGAACTGGAAGGAATGATCGTTTGCCTGAATACCGGAATGCACCGTAAATTTGATGATTCAAAAGAATACTATCATTACTCCTGCGGGACCGGTGTTGACGCAGGTAAATGGTTTGTAAAAAACAAAGTGAAATGTGTCGCCATGGATATGCAGGCTCTTGATCACCCGCTTCATACAGCAATGGGTAACAACGGTGCTACTCGTATGAACCTGGCCGGTGCTTCCGGAAGACCGATCACAGAAGAATATAAAGAACAGTTCGGTGAAGAGGCCTATGCCGAATTTGATAAAGATGAATACATCAGAATCCATGGAAAAGATGCATACATGGAAAAATTCGGTGATTTAGAAGCAATCGGAGAATGGGGAACATGGGAACCTTGCCATAAACAAATGCTGGGTCATGGCATCGTTGGTGTTGAAAACCTTGGCGGGGACCTGGATAAAGTTTCCGGAAAACGTTTCAGATTTTTCTGTTTCCCAATCAGATGGTACCTTGGTGACGGTTCCATGGTTCGCTGCGTTGCGGAAATCGACGAAGATGATATGAATGATGTGCCTGACAGAACCTATACATATGGTTCTATCTAGTACTCTGTTCCTCCGCTTTGGGATCGGAAAAAATATCTCATAAAAGAACAGCAAGAGGGGCGAAAGCAGCGTAAGCATTCGCCCCCAATAAAGAAAACGAAGAGGTGCATGAAAATGGATAAAGCTTTAAAAAATAAGAGAATTATTACTGTTGCAACAACCGGTGCATGGCCGACAAAGGACAACACACCAAATGTTCCGATTGAACCGGAAGAAATCGCGGAAGAAGTTTACAAATGCTGGAAAGCAGGAGCTGCTGTCTGCCATATCCATTGCCGTAATGATGAAGGACGTGCCGCGATGGAATTTCCTAAATTCAAGAAGACAGTTGAATTAATTCGTGCACATGAGGACTGTGACATTATCATCAACTTGACGACATCGGGCGGAGTTGGATTAAAAGAAGAGGACCGTATCAAACCGTTCTATGAGCTAAAACCCGACATGGCTTCCTATGATTGCGGCTCCATGAACTGGCTTCATACATCAGTGTTTGAGAATCACCCATCCTTCCTTGAGAAAATTGGTACATTGATGCAGGAAGTCAATGTAAAACCTGAAATTGAAGCCTTTGACCCAGGTATGATTTACAATGCGGCATATTATTTGAAAAAAGGAATCTTAAAAGCGCCTGCTCATTTTCAGTTCTGTATGGGTTGTGCCGGTGGAATTGCAGCTACAACAAAGAATCTTGTATTCATGAAAGATATTATGGATGAAGTAGCGCCCGGTTCAACATGGAGCGCATTCGGTGTCGGACAGGGTGCGATGGAAATCATGTATGCAGCAGTAGCTATGGGCGGTCACATTCGTGTTGGGATGGAAGATAATGTGCTTTATAAAAAAGGTGTTCTTGCAGAAAGCAATGTGCAGTTTGTAGAACGTGCAAAGAGGGTTATCGAAGAGTTCACCTGCGAAGTTGCAACTCCTGCAGAAGCTCGTGAGATCCTTGGCCTTCCGGCGAAAAAATAATTTTCAGTTGATAACAAGGAGATTGGCTTATGAGCTGGGGCGCATTATATATGTATTATCGTTGCCCGGAATGCAATAAATTGTTCAAGTATGGAATTGACCTTATTGCTGAATACGGTGATGAATATGGAAATTGTCCTGATTGTAACGTGATGGGAGAATATATTACAGAAGGTGCACGTATTCCAGACGATTTGAAGTATGAAGAAGTGGACTAGACCTCCCATCAGAAAGGCATATCACTATGAAATCAAAAATGATGACAGCACAGGAAGCGGTTTCCAGGATTTCAGATGGAGCCACTGTTATGGTAGGCGGCTTCATGGCCTGCGGAACCCCGGAGATCCTGATTGATGCCCTCGTGGAAAGAAATGTTAAAAATTTGACAATAATTTGCAATGATGCAGGCGTACCGGGAAGAGGGGTTGGAAAGCTCTTGTCAAATGGGCAGATCAAGACACTGATTGCTTCCCATGTTGGGCTCAATCCTGAGGTAGCTCAAAGAATGAACACCGATGCAGAGGAAGACAAGCTGGAATGCATCCTCGTTCCCCAGGGAACGCTGGCAGAGCGTATCAGAGCAGGAGGAGCCGGCCTAGGCGGGTTCCTGACACCAACGGGAGTAGGAACCATCGTTGCTGAAGGCAAGCAGGTTATCAACGTTGACGGCAGAGACTATCTTCTGGAAAAGCCATTGAAAGCTGACTTTGCTCTGATCAGAGGCTCAGTAACCGATCAATTCGGAAACACCCTATATAACGGAACTACCAGAACCTTCAATCCAATGATGGCAACCGCAGCTGATTATGTAATCGTCGGGACCTGCGAGATCGTAGAAATTGGTGAAATCGATCCGAACAGCGTGGTGACATCCGGAATCTTCGTGGATGCAATCGTAGGAGGTGAACAACCATGGCAAATCTAAAGGAAATCATCGCAGCAAGAGTTGCCAAGGAATTAAAGGACGGAGACGTGGTGAACCTTGGTATCGGTCTTCCTACCATGGTGGCGAATTTCCTGCCGGAAGGAGTCCACATTGTACTGCAGTCCGAGAATGGTATCATGGGAATGGGTGCCGCAGCAGAAAAAGGCAGTGAAAATGTTGATGTTGTCAATGCCGGGGCACAATACGTAACCGTAAACCCAGGAGCCATGTTCTTTGACAGTGCCACCTCCTTCGGGATTATTCGAGGAGGTCATGTGGATGCCACGATCCTCGGTGCACTGGAGGTAGACCAGCACGGAAATCTCGCCAACTGGATCGTACCGGGTAAGATGGTGCCGGGCATGGGGGGAGCGATGGACCTGGTGGTTGGTGCCAAAAAGGTGATCGTGGCAATGCAGCATACGCAGAAGGGCGTGCATAAGATTCTGAAAGAGTGCAGATTGCCATACACTGCTGTCAACGTGGTGGACATGATCATTACCGAAATGGGTGTCATGGAAATCACAAAAGACGGCATCGTCTTAAAGGAAGTGAATTCGGGATACACCATTGAAGATGTGCAAAATGCAACGGAAGCGGAATTAATCGTCAGCCCTGAACTGAAGGAGGCCGGTGAAGCTGTATAAGCTTTATGCAACCTTGAAATTACGCTTGACCGTCACTATGGAGATGCAGTATGCTTTCATTTGATATGCAGATAAAAGCTTAGGCATTGACGGTAATTTTATTCTAAAGCTTACCAGTAAAACCAAACATTGAAAGAATAAAAAATTTTAATTAATTTCCAAATTAGAAACTCCGATAATTCCAGAACTGCTCTGGACTTGTCAAACAGGTATTATGAATAAGTTGTAATGAAAAATAGTATAATGGAGGATTATTCAATGGCGAATAATAAAAAGAACAGCATAATCAGTGGCTTCAGCCGCAGCGGATGGGGAGTTATTTTATATTGTGCAGCAATGTTTTGGTTTTACGTTGGAATGGTTAATGACGGTTCAAATATCACGGCACCTGCCTTTGCAGACAAAACGGGAATTGATTATTCCTTAGTGCTGAGTATGGGTACTGTTGCCGGTTTGGTAGGTTTTGTGTTCTTTCTCATTTTCGGGCAAATTAACATCAAAATCGGGCCTAAAAAGACGTCTGGTATCTGCTTGTTCTTGGCCGGAGCTTTTTATATCGGTTTAGGCCTGTCCACTTCCCTGGTGGCGTATGCAGTGTGCCTTTGCGTGATAACCGGATCTGTTATGTCAGGTGGATATATTGCCGGTGGTACCCTTGTTGCAAAATGGTTCCCTAAAAAGAAAGGTATCGTAATGGGCTATACAACCATGGGTCATAATCTGGCATCTGCATTTTATGTTCCGATGATTGCATTTCTGGTGAATACGTTGGGACTCCAAAAAGGTGTTATGGTTCCGTCCGTTTTGGTAATTATCCTTGGAGTGATCGGATTGTTGGCAATTAAAAACACGCCACAGGAAAAAGATGAATATCCGGACAATGTTTCCAAAGAAATTTACACAAAAGAATATTATGTCGGTCATGAAGAAGATACCACCGGCGGCTGGACTACAGGAAAACTTCTCACAAAACGCGAGTTCTGGCTTGCAGCAGTAACAACCGGTATCTATCAGCTTGTTACGGTTGGTGTTATGACACAGTTGGTAGTTCGAAACATGCAGCTGGGATTTACTCAAGTACAAGCGATTTCCATCATGACGGTATTGGCCGCAATCGGTGTTTTCGGATCCTGGCTCTTTGGTGTAATTGACCAGAAATGGGGAACAAAAAAAGCCATGACTGTATTCGGCTTTTGGTATATTTGTGCCTTGTTAAGCAATGTAACAGAAACTACATGGGGCATTTATCTTTCTGTATTCATGATTGGAATGGCCATCGGCGGATCGGCAAACTTTACTACTTCACTTCCTGCAGCGATCTTTGGACGACATGGATTTGAAAAGGTAAACAGCGTTATCTTCCCTGTACAAGGAATTATTACCTCATTAAATTTCATGTTAAGCGGCATATCCATCGCTGTAACAGGAAGCCTGAGAGGTGCCTATGTGGTCTTCGTTTGTATTTTAGCAGTAAACTTACTGCTGATCAAACTTGTAGATGAACATAAATACAATAAGGATTTCATGGTTGAGCATCATGAATTAGAGAATTAAAACGTGCATATGGAAACAACCGGGCTGCCTCAACTGAGGCAGCTCTCTTTCTGCCGTACTACCCAATACTGTTTCCGTTGGTCTTTATCACATCCCGGTACCAGTATCCGGAATCCTTGATGATGCGCCGCTGTGCCTCGTAATCGATATAAACGAGACCGAAACGCTCGTCGTAGCCGGAGTGCCATTCAAAATTGTCCGTCAGGCTCCAGTGAAAGTAACCCTTTACAGGAATGCCTTCTTCAACAGCGTGTTTGAGCTGTCTTAAATACCGTTCAAGAAAATCGATACGGTCAGGGTCATGCACCGCCCCGTCCCAAAAGATACGGTCATTACAGCTCTGACCATTCTCCGTAATGATCAGAGGAAGCTTGTAGCGTTCATAAAGAAAACGCGGGCCGTAATACATGCATTCCGGTGTGACAGGCCATTTGAGTGCCGTACGCGGGAAACCCGGCGCTTTTTTTACTTTGCGCCCGCAGGTGTCCACCGGGATGCCGTTGTAAATATTAAGGCCCACAAAGTCCATGGGCTCTCGAATGATTCGGAGATCTGCGTCTGAAAGGGTATCGTTCAGCAGCCGAAAGGGAGCGACCCAATCGGGATAGCGTCCGAAAACTGCTGCATCCAAAAGCCACGTATGAGAAAAAGTCCAGTTCTCATCCGGGGCAAAGGTCGCATCATATGCAGCGTAGTAAGCGGCATGGTGTGCACCCTTTGCTGTAGTATTGCTTGCAGCTTGCTGTTCTTTGGCCCCATCAGATGCCGGATAACAGATTTTCCCCGTTGAGGCGAAGCCGATTTCCAGGGGGGAAGAGCACGCAGCCCGCATGGCAGCCACTGCGCCTCCATGTGCAAGCAGTACGTAATGGATGCATTGGACGATCTCCTGCTCGGAAAGCCTTTTGCCAGGGGCGTGCATCCCCGTGCCATAGCCCAGTCCAAGGAAGCATTGGGGCTCATTCAGAGTGATGTAGTGCTTTACCCGCCCGTCAAAATGCCGTGCAATCAAACCGGCGTATTGGATAAAAGCTTCAACTGTATTTCTGTTTTGCCAGCCGCCCTCCCGCTCCAAAGCCAGCGGTAGATCCCAGTGGTACAGCGTGACAAAGGGTGTAATTCCGGCAGAGAGGAGTCCGTCCACCATGCGGTCATAATAGGAAAGGCCCTTTTCGTTCAGGCTCCCGCAGCCTTCAGGAAGAACTCGGGGCCAGCTGATGGAAAAACGGTATGCATGCAGCCCAAGTTCGTTCATAATCGCAAGATCTGTTTCGAATCGATGGTAGGTGTCCGATCCAATGTCGCCGGTTTCCCCGTTTTTAATATGGCCTGGTGCATGGCAGAAGGCGTCCCAGACGCTCGGCCCTTTTCCATCTTCGTTCCAGGCCCCCTCCACCTGAAAGGCGGCACTGCCTGCGCCCCAAAGAAAATTGGATTCAAACGACATCACTACCTCCATAAATTAGGGGCTGCTGAACAAAACGCTGATTGATAAGGCGGCTGTTCAGCAGCCAATATATTGAGAAAGGCTGATTTAAAACTCGACTTCTACATGAAGTTCGCTCTTTCCATTTGGAGGGACGGTTAAACTGTCTATCAAGACGCCGTCCACCCAAATCCGGGGATAATTCTGCCCTGTTCTGCGCGCATGGATGATGTAGCAAGTTCCGCGGAAGAAGCGTTTTGCTGTAAACCCATCCATTTCGTCCGGTAGGCAGGGACAGATCTCAAGTCCGTCATACTGTGCCCGTATGCCCAGAATATGCTGGCTGATGTTTACATAAGCCCAGGAAGCGGTGCCTGTGAGCCAGCTATTTTTAGCTTCCCCGCTGCGCTGAGTCTCCCTGCCGGCGATCATTTGGCTGTACACATAAGGTTCGGTACGGTGAATATCGCTTTTATATTCCGTATAGGCGGGGCTGATCAGACGGTATGCATCAAAAGCTGCGTTGCCGTCTCCAAGCACTGTATGAGCAATACTGATCCATGGATTATTGTGACAGAAAATACCGCCATTCTCTTTATAGCCGGGCGGATAGCTCGTAATCTCTCCCAATTCCTTATGGTATGAGGTATAGCACGGATTGAGCAGCTGGATGCCATGTTCGCTTTCCAGGCGCGCCTTGACACTTTTCAGCGCTGCTGCGGCATAGCCATCTGTTACGCCGATACCGGCCATAACGCAGAAACCCTGGGGCTCAATATAGATCTGCCCTTCCTTGCATACCTTGCTGCCAACAGGTCGGGAAAAGGCGTCGTAGGCGCGGAGGAACCACTCGCCGTCCCATCCGTGCTGAAGCACGGCCTGTTCCATTTCAGAAACCGCTGAAAGTACCTCGCAGGCTTCCTCTGCATCTCCAAAGCGTTTGCACAGCTCAGCGTATTCCCTGCCGTAGAGTACAAACATAGCAGCGATCAAGATGCTCTCCGCCTTGCCGCTTTCAAAGTTGGTACAGGTTTGGAAGCTTTCGCCGGGATCGGTAGAGAAACAATTCAGGTTCAGACAGTCGTTCCAATCTGCCCGCCCGATCAGCGGCAGGCCGTGAGGCCCCAAATGCTCTATTGTGTACCGTATGCTGCGTCGAAGATGCTCTAAAAGCGGACGCTCGCTGCCCGGTATATTGTTAAACGGAACCGACTCCTCTAATATGGAGCTGTCTCCGGTTTCTCGCAGGTAGGCTGCCGTACAGGCTACAAGCCAAAGAGGGTCGTCGTTAAAACCGCTGCCGATATCCGCATTACCGCGTTTGGTGAGAGGCTGGTACTGGTGGTAGGTGCTGCCATCTTCAAATTGAATGGAGGAAATGTCCAGTATGCGCTGACGAGCATCCTCGGGAATCAGATGTACAAATCCCAGAAGATCCTGGCAGCTGTCCCGAAAGCCCATCCCGCGTCCTGTACCGCTTTCAAAATAGCTTGCACTGCGGCTCATTAAAAAGGTTACCATGCATTGATAGGGATGCCAGATGTTGACCATGCGATTTAGCTCTGCTTTGTCGCTTTGGACGGAAAACCGGCTCAGCAGCGTATCCCAGTGAGCCCTTAGCCTGTTTCGTGCAGCCAAAACGTCTTCGTCGGAAG
The DNA here is from genome assembly GCF_018128545.1 of Sinanaerobacter chloroacetimidivorans. GTDB lineage: Bacteria > Bacillota > Clostridia > Peptostreptococcales > Anaerovoracaceae > Sinanaerobacter > Sinanaerobacter chloroacetimidivorans. The sequence continues at coordinate 75,542 of NZ_JAGSND010000017.1, forward strand.
CAAACCTGGAGATCAGATCCCGGGCTTTCGTCTTATCAATGGAGTTTGGGCCTTCCCATTTGCATTCCGGATCGTTTTCAACATATCCAAGCATAAAAAGAAGAGTTCTGGTTTCTCCCGGCTGAAGCGTAAGCTCCATCGAATGGGAAGCGATGGGGGACCAGCCGCAGGCCAGACTGTTGCGGCTCTTCTTTTCCCGTACCGCAAGGGGCAGACTCCAGTCTCCCATGGGTCCCAGAAATGCATCCCGGTCAGTATCGAAACCCGAGATGTTTGCATTTACATGATAAAAGGCGTAATGATTGCGCCGTTCACGATATTCGGTTTTATGATAAAGGGTGCTGCCATCCTGTTCCACTTCACCGATGGACAGGTTGCGCTGGAAATTCTGCGCGTCGTCCACTGCGTTCCAGAGGCACCATTCTACAGCACTGAATACCGCAATCTGTTTTTCCTGGTCTGTTTTATTGATAAGTTCCATATGATGAAGCTCGCAGTTCGAACCGATGGGGACAAAGAAAGTCAAGCTGCAGCCAATCCCGTTTTTTTCACTCTCGATCACCGAATAGCCGAGTCCGTGCCGGCAGCGGTAGCTGTCGAGCTCTGTTTTGGCAGGAAGGTAGCCAGGGCTCCAGACACAAGACCCATCCCCTATGTAATAGAAACGGCTGCCCATATCGGCAGGGACACCGTTATAACGGTATCGGGTAAGCCGCCTTAGCTTGGCATCCTTATAAAAAGAATAGCCTCCGCCGGTGTTGGAAAGAATGCTGAAAAAATTTTCACTGCCCAAATAATTGATCCACGGCAAGGGGGTATGCGGGGTGGTGATGACATATTCGCGGTTTTCGTCGTCAAACATTCCATACTGCATTTTACTTTACTCCTTTATATCGCACGCACAATGGCGTTTTTTTGCGTGTTGTACCGGATTGTGTGCTGAAATAGCCCAGAAAACCGGATACTATGCAACGTAATCGTTTAAGTTTATTGTAATATTACAGGAGTTATGAAAAAAATTCAAGTGATTTTTAAAGTAAAATTGTAAAAAACATGCTAAAAACAGCTATTTTTTTAGGAAAAAATTTTTAAATTAGGGTCTTGCAATTTCGTTTGGGATGGGATATACTCATTTACGAAAACGATTAAGAAAAACTTGTCCTTTTCCTTTCCATAGGCTATAATAGAAATCGATTAGCAGTCCGCCATGAATTTGTTACACAAATTGGGCGAGCTAGTAAATAATACGGAGGGATAGCCTATGGTTTCCATGAAGGATATTTCAATAAAGTGCGGAGTATCTGTCGCAACAGTAAGCAAAGCGCTGAATGGCCAAAGCGACGTCGGCAAACAGACGGCGCAGCATATTCGCAGTGTTGCCAAAGAAATGGGGTACCTGCCCAATGCAGCAGCCCGAGCTCTTAAAACCAACCGCACGAATAATTTGGGCGTTTTGTTCGTCGACAACATGCAAAGCGGCCTGATGCATGAATATTTCTCCTCCTTGCTTGACAGCATTAAGACCGAAGCGGAACGCAGCGGATACGATATCACATTTATCAGCAATAATATCGGACAGCATAAGATGAGCTACCTCGAGCATTGCCGCTACAGGGCCTGTGACGGTGTGGTCATCGCCTGTGCAGATTTTAATGATCCCGACGTGGTGGAGCTGGTCCAAAGCGAAATTCCGGTGGTTACCATCGACCATGTGTTTAATGAAAAAACGGCGATCCTCTCAAACAACGTACAGTGTGTCCGGGATCTCGTTACGTATATTGTAAAACAGGGGCATAAAAAGATTGCCTTTATCCATGGGGAAGATACCTCGGTTACTCAGAAGCGCATTGCAAGCTTCCATCGAACTTGTCAGGAATACGGCATTGCGGTTTCGGAAGCTTATATCAAGAGCGCACGATATCATGATCCGGCCTCAAGTGCAGAGGCTACCCGGCAGTTGTTGTCTTTAGCGGATCGACCCACTTGCATCATGTATCCTGATGATTTCTCTTTTATGGGCGGACGCAGCGTGCTGGATGAAATGGAATTGAAGATTCCGGAAGATATCAGCGTGGCCGGATTTGACGGCATCTTTCTCTCTCGGGTTTTACAGCCGGTTCTCACAACAGTCCGGCAGGATACCGTTCGTATCGGTCGCGAGGCGGCTTGCCGTCTCATAGATGCTATTGAAAACCCAAAAGCAGCGGTGGCTGAGCAGGTCTTGATCGATGGGCAGCTGCTTTCCGGTAATTCGGTAAAACAGATCACCTAACCATCGGAGGCGTGAAATATCCGGTGCCTCCGGCATCATGCAGAGCATCATTAGGTTTTTAACCGCCTAAATAAAGCATGCTATCATTAAGGAGGAGGAAGAACTATGAACAATGCTAAAAAATTTCTTGTGTTGTTTCTAACGCTTGCAATGTTGGTTTCTATGGCTGCCTGTGGATCCGCCGGCGAGACAGCAGGATCCGGAACCGGTGACGAAGAAGGAAAGGTTCTTAACATTTATTGCTGGAACGAGGAATTCAAATCGCGCTTTACCGATTATTTTGAGAAACCAGGTCTTGTTCCCGATGGGGTGAAGGTCAACTTCGTTATCACCCCTAACCAGGATAACGCCTACCAAAACGCGCTTGATGAAGCGCTGCTCAATCAGGAAAATGCCGCCGGGGATGATAAGATCGATATCTTCCTGATCGAAGCGGACTATGCACTCAAATATGTTAACACTGATTATACCTTGGATGTAGTGAATGACATCGGCCTCACCGAAGACGATCTTTCCGATCAATACCAGTATACCCGAGATATTGTGACAGACAGCAGCGGCCGCCAGAAGGGCACGACCTGGCAGGCGACTCCAGGCTTGTTTGCCTACCGCCGTTCCATCGCCAAAGACGTTCTTGGTACCGATGATCCGGAAAAAGTACAGGAGGCGCTTGCAAACTGGGATAAATTTGACCAAGTGGCTGAGAAGGCAGCAACCAAAGGCTACAAGATGCTCTCCGGTTATGACGATTCTTTCCGTACATTTAATAACAATGTTTCCCAGCCTTGGGTCGATAAGAACAACAAGATTGTCATCGATCCCAACGTAATGCGCTGGGTTGAACAGACAAAGCTTTATACTGATAAGGGCTATAATAATAAGACCATTCTATGGGCACCTGAATGGGCTGCCGACCAGGGCCCGGCCGGCAAGGTATTCGGTTTCTTCTACTCTACCTGGGGTATCAACTTCACTTTGCTGGGCAACTCTCTTGCCACACCGGAATCTGAGGGCGGAAAGCCCGAAGTCGGCAACGGCATCTATGGCGATTATGCCGTCTGCCAGGGGCCGCAAAACTATTACTGGGGCGGTACCTGGATCTGTGCTGCGGCAGGTACGGACAATTTAAAACTGGTCCACGACATTATGTATACCCTTACCTGTGATGCTGCAACAATGAAGCAAATCACTGTTGATACGCAGGACTACACCAATAACGTGTCCGCCATGAATGAGCTTGCTTCAAGTGATTTCAAATCCGACTTCCTGGGCGGGCAGAACCACATCGCACTTTTTGCAGATGCTGCGCCAAAGATTGATATGAGCAATATTTCTCCGTATGATCAAACGATGACCGAGCAGTTCCGATCAGCCTTTAAGGATTACTTCGACAATAAGGTTACCAAGGAACAGGCTCTTGAGAATTTCTACACTGCGGTAATCGAAAAACATCCGGAGTTATCCAAATAAAAACTGGCTGAGGGTGCGGTTAAACCGCCTCACCGGTTGATGGCGCACGATAAGTTACCTCACTTTCTTATCGTGCGTACTGTTTTATATTCATTTATTATTTTCTCGATTCGGCGGCTAATTACAATTGAGGTGAAAACATGAATACTGTTCATAACCAAACGGCGGCTGTCCGCAAAAAGGCCGGACCCATCAGCTATGCAAAATGGGGGTACATATTTCTCATTCCTTTTTTTCTTGTATATGTTGTCTTTTCTTTTGTCCCCCTGGTTTCCGTATTTTATAACAGTTTTTTTGAAAACTACATGTCGGGCTTGACACAGATCGGTCCGAATTTTGTAGGATTTGAAAACTATGGAAAGCTTTTCGAAAACAATCTGGGAAAATACTTCGGTAACACCATGCTGATCTGGGTACTCGGCTTTATTCCACAGATTCTCATTTCACTTCTTCTGGCGAGCTGGTTTACTAACCTGCGGCTGCGGCTCCGTGCAACGGGTATTTTCAAAACGATTATTTATCTTCCGAATCTGATTATGGCATCCGCATTCGCACTGCTCTTCTTTGTGTTATTTTCCGATGCCGGTCCCATGAATGACATCTTATTAAGTCTTGGGATTCTCGAGACACCATATCGTTTCTTATCCGAGGTTGCAGGGACACGCGGGCTGATCATTGCCATGAACTTTCTTCTTTGGTTCGGCAATACTACTATCCTTCTTATGGCAGGGATTATGGGAATTGATACGTCACTGATCGAAGCTGCGGAGATGGACGGCGCAAAACCCGCACAGGTTTTCTGGCTCATTACCATGCCGCTTTTAAAACCGATCTTTGTATATGTGCTCATTACTTCGCTGATCGGCGGTCTCCAGATGTTCGACGTACCGCAGATCCTTACCAATGGAGGCGGCAATCCGGACAGAACGAGCACAACCTTGATTATGCTCCTGAATAATCATCTCTACAGCAAGAATTACGGAATGGGCGGTGCGCTGAGCGTCATTCTGCTTATTGTCAGCGGGGTACTGAGTTTTCTTGTGTACGATACACTGACAAAGGAGCAGCGAATGCATCGAAAGGAGCAGAGGCAGTATCGAAAGGAGCAAAAACAGATTGGAGGAGGTGGTGAACAATGAACAAAAACCTGGGAGATGCTGCACGCCTTCAGCTAAAGCTTACGAGAGCCGTATGCTATATTGTTCTCATCTTGCTTTCGGCGATGTGCCTGTTTTCCTTTTATGTGCTCATCATCAATTCCACACGCTCTCATCCCGATATTCAAAAGGGATTTACGTTCTTGCCGGGAGGATCCTTCGGATATAACCTTCAGAGCCTTCTTGCAAATGAAAATTTGCCTGTGGTGAGAGCCATCTTTAACAGCCTGTTTATATCATCATGCGCCGCGCTTGTAACAACTTATTTTTCGGCCTTGACAGCTTTTGCCATCCATGTGTACGATTTTCGTTTTAAACGTGCGGCGTTCACCTTCATCATGATGATTATGATGGTACCTACACAGGTGACAGCTCTTGGCTTTGTAAGATTGATGGGGACCTTCAATCTCATGGATACGTTTATACCGCTCATTGTTCCGGCTGCTGCTTCACCTGTGGTGTTCTTCTTTATGAAGCAATATATGGAGGCCTCGCTGCCCATCGCCATTGTGGAAGCCGCACGGATTGACGGCTCAAATGAGTTCTACACCTTCAACCACATCGTGCTTCCCATCATGAAACCGGCAATGGCTGTGCAAGGCATATTCAGCTTTGTTTCCTCATGGAACAACTATTTTGTACCGTCACTTATCCTGAAATCAGCGGAAAATAAGACTGTACCGCTTCTGATTGCCCAATTACGTAACGCAGACTTTTTGAAGTTTGACATGGGGCAGGTGTATATGCTCATTACCATTGCCATCGTCCCGGTCATTATCGTCTACCTGCTGCTTTCCAAGTTCATTATAAGGGGCATCGCATTGGGAAGCGTAAAAGGATAATCAGAGCAGTTGAATGCTGTTGAACTACGTATTTTGAAACCTGCAGAATTAAACTGCGGGTTTTCTTTTTTTCTGTACTCACTGTTAAAGTTGCATAAATTGTAATTGTATAATAAACTGATACATAATAATGGAAATGATACTGTATTGATTAACAGGATATAGATAGAATTATGAAGATAAAAGTTTATTTTGAAAATGATAAATATATTGCAGGTATCACATTGAGAGACGAATCGGAGCCGGAGGACGGAAATATGGCACTGCATGCCTGTGAAAACCCGGATCGGGTCATTGCAAACCGCATAAAACTGGCGGAGATGCTAAACTGCGGACTGGATGATTTCGTGTGCTCCTATCAAACCCATAGCTCGAACTTCCATCAGGTTACGCAGACGGATAGAGGGCGAGGAGCCAAAAGCATGGATACTGCAATTGCCGATAACGATGCCTTATATACTGATGAGCCGAATCTTTTGCTATGCTGTTTTACTGCTGATTGTGTCCCTGTTACATTTTATAATGAAATAAGCGGTTTGATCGGCATGATCCACTCGGGCTGGCAAGGTACGGTAAAAGAAATCACCTCAAAGGTTTTGGAGCAAATCATACAATTGGAACATTGCTGTCCGGATGACCTTAAAATACACCTTGGGCCGGCTTTGAGCCAGAACCGTTTTGAAGTGGATAAGGATGTCTGTGAAAAATTCGAAGCACTTGGATATGCAGAGGATTTTATCTATTATAATGACCGGACTCATAAGTACCATATCGATAACCAACAGGTGGTAAAAAGGCAATGTGAGAGAATGGGAATCAGGCAAGAAAGGATAACGGTTGATGAAACCTGTACTTATGATAGCCCTTACGGCTTTTCTTACCGTAAAGATAAAAACTGTGGAAGACATCTTAGCTTTATTATGAAAAAAAGGTAGCTGGCAATGGCCGGAAGTTTCTTGCTGATTTCAAGTATGAACATATTTCATGAAAATATAAATGAAGCGGAAGTGAGATCATGAAAAAAAGAAGTATCTTTGTGATCCTATGCCTTTTACTATTGACAGCTATACTTCTTTGGCGGGAATTCAGGACGGTATCAACCCCAATGATAGCAGAAGATGGTAAAAGAATACAGTCAAGTGTAAGCGAGCTGAAAGAACTCGATATCGGCGGAATGAAACAGTGGATCTTAATCAGAGGAAACGACGTTTCAAACCCTGTTCTGCTTTGGCTGCACGGAGGCCCCGGATCGGCACAAATGCCCATTGCTCAGTATTTTAACAAGGATCTTGAAAAGGAGTTTGTTGTCGTTCATTGGGATCAAAGAGGAGCCGGGAAATCGAACCCTTCAAACTTCGATGAATCTACAATGACCTTCGAACAGTATTTGGCAGATGGTCATGAACTAACAAACTACTTGAAGGAAAAATTTCACCAGGAAAAAATATACCTGGTGGGACACTCCTGGGGTACGAAAGTCGGAATTACCTTAGTATGCGATTACCCTGAGGATTATTATGCCTATGTCGGTGTCAGTCAATTGGTTTCAAATTTGCGCTCTCAGGAGATTACCTATCGCTGGCTGGAAGAAAAAATAGAAAATGATAGTGATAAATCAAAATTAGAAAAGATAGGGAAGCCACCCTACGTAGACCATGACCAATATGTCGCCTTCATGAAGCTGACAGGGGAGTACGGCGGAGGGATGGACATCGGCATGCTAAAGCTCGCCTCTATCGCCATCCATTCCAAAGAATATCGGCTAAGTGACTTTAAACGATGGCTTGACGGAGCCAATAGAGGAAGCGGCCCCATGTGGGACTCCTATATAACCTGGGATGCAATGAAAGAAGTACCGAAAGTTACCGTGCCGGTCTATTTCTTTTCCGGAAAAAACGATTACAATACGCCGTTGGAACTGGTTCGGGACTATTATGAGATGCTCAAAGCTTCTAAAGGGAAGGAGCTGTTTGTTTTCGAAGATTCGGCACACGCTCCCTTTATGAAGGAACCGGATCGCTTTTTCGACTCATTGAAAAAAGTGAAATCTGAGACTTATCTTACCTCAAACTGAATCATAATCCCGGAACTTGAAAGGAGATCGTTAAATGGGAACTTTAAATAAGGTTACCTGTAAAAAATTAATAAAGGGAATTGTATTGTTAATCCTTATTCTACTATGTTTGAGCGATTGTACAAAGTCTGATTTTGATAAGCAGGAACAGGTAAGTGAGTTTACTTCCTTTTTAGATAATCGTATACCGGATTTAATGAAGAGGTATGACATACCAGGTGCAAATGTCGCACTTATTCATGATGGTGAAATAGTATGGCTTCGGGCTTATGGCTATGCAGATGTCGGTCGAAAGCAAACAATGACAAAAGGTACCACCTATCGTGCTGAGTCATTATCCAAATCAGTAACGGCTTGGGGAGTAGTAAAACTCGTAGAACAAGGAAAGCTTGATTTTGATGCTCCTGTTAAACAATACATAAAAAGTTGGGAACTGCCTGCGGGAGTTGAGGAAACAATAACAGTAAGGCAGCTGCTCAGCAATAGTGCCGGCATGCCTTTAGGAACCATTGGTGAGGAATATTCGCCAAAAGGCCAGATTCCTTCTCTGCAGGAGTACTTATCAAAAGAGGCAAAGCAAATTCAAAAACCGGGCAGCTTTTTATACTCCAATGTAGGATATAATTTACTTGAGTTAATGATAGAAGAGGTGACAGGGCAGAAGTTTGCAGAGTATATGGATGAGGAAATCCTGGGGCCTCTCGGGATGCAGAACTCAAGTTTTGTCTGGAAAGAAGAGAACGAGGATAATATGGCAACTGGTTATGATATAAAGGGTCACCCGGTTCCAGCTTATGTTTACCCAGGAAAGGCATCCGGCGGACTTTTTACAACAGCCGATGATGTTGCACGTTTCGTTATTGCAGGGATGCCGCAGTTTGATAAAACAAACCAAAAACTATTAAAAGTTAGTAATATGCAAGAAATTTATTCCCCTTATGTTGAAATCCCCGGTCTTTATGGCATAGTGGCAGATTCTTACGGGATGGGACATTTTTTAGAAACTTTGGAAAATGGCGATAAAGCCGTTTTTCACGGAGGACAGGGTCACGGCTGGATGACACACTTTCATTGTCTCCCTGATAAGGGAGATGGAATCGTGATTTTGACAAACAGTCAGAGAAGCTGGCCGTTTATTTCTTATCTGATAAGTGATTGGTCAAAGTGGATTGGTATTCCTGCCTTAGGCATGAATAGAATTGCACAGGGAGTCCTGCTTGTCTGGTCGGTCATCCTTCTCTTATTTATTGCATCCTTATTGCTCCTCTGGCGAATAGGCACAAATTTCATGTCCGGAAATCGAAAATGGGTACCCTTTACCAAGGAAAACCGTCTGCTGCGATTCCTGCTTGGTTTTGTGGCTTTGGCGATCCTAACAATCCTTGTATGGTGTGTGAACCAGGATTACCTGTTTATAACATCTGTCTTTCCGACAGCATATCAGTGGCTTGGATTATCGGCCTTGGTTTTTGCAGTAACCTGTATGCTTCTGGCAGTATTCCCAAGATTGAGCATGAAAGTAATGAAAATAAAATAACTTGATAGATTACAAAATAAAATAACAATAAATTATTATTTAAAATTAATTAAAATAATGGTATTGATCATTCAAAAGTGTCTTAATTTACTAGCACATAGCAGAATAAAACCTGGCTACACTATTTGTAGGAGGTGTTTGAAAATGGATGCAAATAATATTGACTTGGGAGCAATGAAGTCAAGAGATTTAGGCAATATGGTTTCTAAGGCGCTGGTTGAGATTGGTAAAGAAGTAGTAAAAAGCGCATCGCCGAATGGTTATGTGGACTATGGAAATTTACCGTCAAGAGCTTTGCCGGAACTTGGAAAACAGGCCGTTGCCAATGTGCTGGGAAATGAAAGCACACAATAAAAAAACAGTATAGAATGGAAGCCTTATTTAGTTTGTGAACCGAACCCCAGAAATATCAAATTATTTAGCTGCTCCAAATGCTAGATCGATCTCTAACATTTGGAGTGTGCTTTATTTTTTTTGTTTTTTTCTTCAGACCATGGACTACGGTTTTATTATTTTTATTCTTTAGACCTCGGACTCCGGACTGCCTCAGTCAGTCTTTTATCAATCTTGACATCCAGCTCCTGCTCCAAGCGCTTTTTAAAGCTGTAATAAAGCTTGATCGCCTTACTTTTTCTGCCTTGTGCCATATAAAGCTCAAGTAGCTTAAGGCATAAATTTTCATCGTATGGCTCCGCCGCAAAAGCACGTCTTAGAATTTCATCTGCCTGCCCCAATTCTCCGCGACTGATAAGGATTACGCTCAATTTTTTACATGCTTCCAGGAAGATAGATTTGAGCCGCTCGCGTTCAAGGAAGATCAAATCTCCGTAATCGCTGCCTTCCATCAGATCCCCTTTATAAATTTGTATCATTCTATTCAGAACTTCAGCCAGTTTTGATTCCATTTGGGAAGTTTGCTTTGCAAGCTGAGGCCATTCGCTATGGAGACGCAGAAATTCATGGACATCCAGCTCCAATGCCGCGTTCTTTCTTATCAGAAGTCCTTCCAGAGTTTCCTGTATGAAGGCGTTGTTCCCCGTAACCTCCACTTGATATTTTGAAAGTATTTTTCTAAGATAATACAGCGCTGTTCGCTGCGAAGCCGTTGCTGATTTGCTGCCCGCACCGGGCCAGAGGAGCTCCGTCAGACTTTCTTTTGATACGGTATTACCGCTGTTGAATAAAAGATATTCAAGAAAAGCTTTAACCTTTTTGGTTTTCCATTCCGAATCGGGAATGCAAATTCCGTTTACAGAGATCTCAGGAGTTCCGAACAAGGATGCTTTTACAAAATAAAGCTGCTCGGGCCGCCCCGCTTTATATGCGGCAGCAAAATCATCAACGAAAGCTGCAAGCCGGCTTTCATCTATAATTTTTATCTTTTCTCTCAGATAGTTTACTGTTTGACTGTCAAAATACTTATTCAGCAGTTCCTCGGCATAGCAGGTGCAATAACCGTACCGAATCCCCCGAAGCGCCATTTCGGCCAGCGTTGGGATGTGAATATCCCAGAACATGAAATAACGGTTTCCGGCTGTCAGTTCCATGGTTTGTTTCAGCCGGTAATGTCCCTGTTCTATATTGCCCCATGCAAAATACAGCCTAGCCAAATGGAAGCCGGCGCCGCATAGAACCTGATGCTCCTTCTTTTCCGCTGCCGCTTCGACAGATGAAAGCAGGAAATGCTCTGCAAGAGAAAAATCACCCGATTCCCTTGCAAGAGCTCCCAGCACGGACAATGAAATTTCATGGACCATCAAACCGGGACAGGCTTCTCGGATCAGAGCGAGATCCTCACGGGCGTCCTCAAGATGTGTAACCGAACTGTTGGGTTGTATGGTCCAAAGATACCGAAGCAATCTGCAGGCAGCCGCCATAGCCTTATTGTTAATCTGCCTGAAGTGGAAAGCGGCGTGATCGAGCAGTTCCGCAGAAGCTTCCGCTTCAAAGGACAGGTACCGTTCGAAGGCGGTCAGACGTTTCCCGTGAGCTGTCAGGTACTCATACTCGTATTTTTCTCCGATCACAACAACTTCATCAATATACGACGGAATGGGATTCCTCTCGTTCTTCAGGGACAGGACGATAGAAAGAAAAAGCAGGATAAACCCTCTGGATGGCTCTATATTTTTAAATTTGGATAAAGTCAACGCGGTTTCCATGCAGCGCTCCGCATGGTCAAGCTTGCCCAAATTGTAATAGATGATGCAGGAAAGGATCAAATACAACCATTGGCTGTCTTCGGGAAGAAGTGCAAACAGGATACTTTCACTATGCGCTTCTGCTTCGGAAAAACGATCCTCACCGATGGAACGCACCATATCCAGAATGCCAAGGGTATTTTCAAGCTTTGCCGGAATATCGCGCCGCTGTCCCCGAAGGCCATCCGTCATTTCCACCAGCCCTTTCATATTGTTGCTGCACATGTATATATAAACCAGAACAGTTGCCGCATCGTAATACGTGGCAAGATCATTGCCCGTCAGCGAAAGCTGCAGAACTTCTCTCAGCGTATCTACTATTTCCGGCTGTCTGCTGTTGGGCATCAGCTGCGCTTTGAACAGCAGCAGAACCGGATTCTCCCGGATCATATCCTCCGGCAGTCGATCCAACCACAGCTTCAACTGTCCGGTCTCTCCGATCATGAATTTATTAAAGCCCTCTTTTGACACCATATCCATTGCCAAAACAGGGTTGCCGCACTTCGCCAGATGTTCCGCAGCCCGTCCGTAGGTGGTCTGGCTCATGTAATATCCGGCAGCCTTCAGATGAAGCACGGCGACCTCCTCCTCTGAACAGCGGTCTTCGAGAATCGATAACAGAAATTCTCGAAATAAAGAATGGAACCGGTACACCACCGGGTTTCCGGGAATCCGCTGGATAAACATGCCGAAACCCATACACTGTCCCATCAATGATTTGATATCATTGATTTCAAGTATTTCCGACGCCTCGGTCTCTGAAAAATCCTGAAGCAGCGCTAGTCTGGCCAAGGCGTCCTGCGTATCGCTGTCGACGGTTTTCAGTACTTCCAGAGACATATATCGGAACAGGGCGTCTTCGTGATCCAGCTTTTTGGAATCGATGGATGCGGTGCCGGTTCTTTTGTTTTTCATGGCGTGATACAGGATGATGATGCCTGCGATCCAACCCTCCGTGCTCTTTTCTATGAATTCGATCAGTTTCCTGTCTGCTGCGGTTTGGCCTAAGCTGAGCATGAAATCCTTTATTTCGGCATTGCTGAAAGAGAGGTCATCCATATAGATTTCAAGTATCTTTTTTTCGAGTTTTTGTTTTTCGGTAAATACGGCAAGACTTGACCGGTTCAGGATAAAAATTACGCAGGACGGCGGAAGGTTATCCAGTAAATATCTAGTCAAATCACAGATTTCCTGGACTGTCACGTTTTGAAAATCATCCAGCACAAGATAGGTACGGGTATCACAGGCTTTTCTGTGAAGCGCCCACATTTCCCGGCAGATCATGGAAACGATCTGCTGCGGCTGTGCGTAACCGCAGTCTTCAAGCGCCTTCCTGGCAGCTGAATAGATAGGAGCTGCCGCCGGGAACAGCACTTCCTTCAGATGAGCAAGGAACACCGATAAGTTTTTATCCTCGGGATCCAGGCGATACCAGCAGACCCGGCAAGGCATCGCTGCATGATGGTTCAAATAGGAAACCGCAAGGGTTGTTTTTCCGTATCCGGCAGGCGCGCATACGGTAACTGCCCTGCAGGAATCCATATTCTGATGAAGCCTTTCCAGCCGGTTCGTCAGCAAAAAGCTTTTGGCCAGCTCCGGCATAGTCAGTTTGCTCTTTAAAACGGGAATGTCGTTCATATCATCAACCTTTCACACAGATTTCTCAATATGACTCTCATTGGAATTGAAATTTTTACTTTATTTTACCATAAAAAAATGAAATGTAAATCGGTTCTTGGATTGATTTTTGAAGGTTCGGGCCATGTTTTCGATCCTTTTTTCATTTTATCTTTTTTTGACGGCCATCATGTAAAATCGAGAAATGACTAAGAAAAATAAAGAATTGATCTGGAAAAATAAAAAATAGAAAGGAAGTTCAAAATGTTTTGTACAGAATGCGGTTACAACGCAGGAGATGCAAAGTTCTGCCCGAATTGCGGAGCAGCTCTCTCAGGGGAAGCTTCTGCGCGGCAGGGCGAAAATGAAAACGACCCGGGGCGAATGTCCTTAAATGCGGCAGTGAAAATGAAGCGAGCCCATGAGGTGGAATACGAGATCCATGGAGAAGACCTTCAGTTTGTCGAGATCATGCTGGATCCGGCAGAGACTATCATCGCCGAAGCGGGAGCAATGATGTATATGGACGAGTCGATCAAAATGGACACGATTTTCGGAGACGGTTCGGGAAAAGAGGGTAATGATCTCAAGAGCAAGCTCTTTTCCGCAGGTAAGCGGGTGATAACCGGAGAAAGCCTTTTCATGACCTCGTTTACCAACACTGCTTCTGAAAAAAAATGTGTTTCCTTTGCCGCACCCTATCCAGGAAAAGTGATTGCCTTTGACCTTGGAGACTACGGGGGAATGATGATCTGTCAGAGAGACTCCTTTCTCTGCGCAGCAAAGGGGATCTCCATCGGCATCGCGTTTCAGAAGAAAATCGGAGTAGGCCTTTTTGGAGGAGAGGGTTTCATCATGCAAAGGCTGGAAGGCGACGGCCTTACTTTCATGCACGCCGGTGGAACCATTATTAAGAAAGAACTGAGGCAGGGAGAGAACGTCAAGCTGGATACAGGCTGTCTGGTTGCCATGACCAAAACGGTGAATTACGACATCCAGTTTGCAGGAGACATCAAGAACGCCCTGTTCGGCGGTGAAGGTCTCGTACTTGCCACCCTCAGCGGCCCGGGCACCGTATGGCTCCAATCCCTGCCCTTCTCAAGACTGGCGGATCGGATCCATTCCGCGGGAAAAGGAGGGAGCAGGACCAAAGAGGAAGGCAGCCTCCTGGGAGGTATCGGCATCGGGAATCTGCTTAAGAGCGATTGACAGAGATTTCTGCATAATTTAAAAAATATATCCAAAGGAGTGCACCGTAGGAAAATTTATTTTTTGCGAGGTGCTATATCTTATAAACAAAAAAAGGAGGAAAAAATGAAACGATTACTTTTTATCGTTGTTTTGATTGTTGCATTGTGTGCAGGAACCGGATTTCCCTATGGTCTGACGGCAGAAGCAGCAGACCTGGGAACCTATTCCTGGGCTGGGGAATGGGAAACGAACTGGGGCAATATGACCATTACCCAGACAGGCTCAAAGGTTACGGGAACTTATACTTATGACGAGGGTAGGATAAACGGGACGGTTTCGGGCAATGTCCTTACCGGCACCTGGTCGGAAGCGCCTTCCTATGCTCCGCCCGGAGATGCGGGAGAGGTGGAATTTGTCATGTCAGAAGACGGCAAATCCTTTACCGGAAAATGGCGCTATGGTTCGGAAGGCGATTGGGGCAATTGGGAGGGCGGAACCAGAACCACCGAGGTCATTTTAGCCTCAACCCCCAAAGACTATGAAAAAGCATCTTCCTGGGCGGTTTCCGAGCTTGACAAGGCAGCGGAATTCGGGCTGATACCCGGAATACTGAAGGGTGCGGATATGACAAAGCCTATCACCCGGGAAGAATTTGCCGAGTTAGCGGTGAAGCTTTATGAGCAGTCCAAAGGAACCTCCGCAGCAGCCGCCTCACCGAACCCCTTCACAGATACAAGCAATCAGCAAATTCTCAAGGCTTTCCATTTGGGAATCACACAGGGTACCTCGGGCACCGCCTTTTCGCCCCAGGTTCTGATCAATCGGGAGCAGTGCGCTGCCATGTTGTTCCGCACCATCAAGGCCATCCATCCCGGCGGGGACTACAGTACCGCAGGAATTCCCGACTTCCCGGACCAAAAGAGCATTTCGTCCTATGCCGTTGATGCTGCAAAATATATGTCAAAGCTGAATATTGTCAAGGGCGATGCACAGGGCTATTTTATGCCTAAGGCAATCACCTCGGTCCAGACTGCCGCCGGTTACGGCATGGCCACACGAGAGGCTGCTGTACTGATGAGCGTACGGACCTACGATCAGATGGATGCGATCAAGGCAACTTCGGGGAATACCGCACCGGCGGCCACATCGACTTCCGTCGTCGGGACCTGGGTCCTGGGCAGCCTGGCGGGAGGAACCTTCAACGCCGCTTCGGGGAAATACGAGGGCGGTGCATCGGGCCTTGGGCAAACCTATACCTTTAAGCAGGATGGAACCTACACTGCCCTGGTAATTTGGTCAAATGCCATCTGGCTTACAGGCAAGTACAGTGTAAAGGACGGAGTACTCACGCTGACCGACAGATTTTCCGAGGAAAGCAATGACGGTGGCAAGACCTGGGGAGCAAAGGAAGCGCTGCCCGACGCCTCGTCATATTTTACCGCCGGAACGGACAATTCGGGAAAATATCTGTTGATTGGTGAAGAAGGCGCGGTACCTCCCCTTGTTGAGAAGGCAAACTCTTTAAAGTACTGCTTTAAAGAGTAAAAGTTCTATAGAACAAGAATCAGATAAAATCGTATTCAAATGCTGTGAAAATTTAAAATAGGAGGAATAATTACAATGAAATATCATCAAAGGGGGATTTATAGGCTCTTTATTCTGTTTCTGGCGATAGCCGTAATGGCCGCCGCGCCAATAGGTTCCTTACAGACATACGCGGAGGATGACACTACGCCGCCGGCTTTTGCGGTACTTCCGCAGAACAATCCGCAAGCGCCTGGCTCGCGTCAAATCTATATCTACGCTACTGCAGATGAGCCGGCTTATTGTCATGCCGTTTTTGTAGCGGATGGTGATGGCGCACCTACCAAGGAGCAGGTCGCCGCCGGACAGGATGCCAGTGGGAATGAAGCCCTTAAAGCATTCTCCAGCAGTAGCAAATCCACTAACATCACCGTATACGGCTTTGTACCGCTGCATAGTGCAGAGTATGACGTTTATGTGGTGCTGAAGGACGACGCTGGCAACCTTTCGGAGCCTGCTAAGGTGGATTTTCCCTCGCCGCCGCCTGCAGAGCTGCTTGCTGTCGGCTACCCACAGATTGGGAATACCCAGCCAGACGGCAGCAATCAGGTGCAGATAAAAGTAGCTCTCCAAAATATTAACACCGAAAGAAAAGGCAAGGTATACTGGGTACTCCTGCCCGATGGAGCGGCAGAACCCAGCATCGAGCAGGTCGCTGCAGGAACGGACGGCGATGACAACACCGCGGTTACTTCCGGAAGCCCCGAATTCAGTCCAGGAAGCGAAGCGAGCTTTCTTGTAACCGGCGCCGCCGGAGAAACGGCATATGATCTTTACATGGTTGTAGGCGATACTCAATATGCCGCTCCTCTCGCCCGCTGCACCGACGTTATCGGGCTGGACGTTACCACCCCGGCGAATATTCCAGGTGAAAAGGTCTGCGCTATCGGTGCAACGGAATACGGGACTCTGGCCGAAGCTTTGGATGCAGCAGGTGCCACCGATACCATAAGACTTTTAAAAAGCTTCGCAACTGTTCAAGGCGTCGTGATCAGTAATAAGAACATTACCTTTGATCTGGACGGTTATTCTCTTACCGTTACGACGGCCGCCAATGAAGGCCTCAAGGTGACAAACGGCACCGTGGCGCTCGCCGGTACAGGTGAATTAAACGTCAGCGGAAAGCTCTGCGGCGTGTGGGCAAGCAACAGTGCTGTAACCGTCACGAACGCCACAGCTACCGATACGAACACATCGGGCACAGCTTCCGGTATGGGCGTGTATGCCATCGACGGTTCGGTGGTGACCGTGAGAGAGGTTGCGGCCGGAGCGGCTCATGGTGTTAAGGCAGAGAACATCAACACCAAGGTTACTGTAAACGGCAATACTTCCAACAACGCACAGATCAAAGGTGCTGTGTACAGCACCGGGCAGGCTGAGGTTCTCGTGAAAGGCAATGTGACAAGCTCACAGGGCTACGGCGTACACGTCAACGGCGGAAAGATCACCGTGGAGGGCAGTGTGAGCGCTAACCACGTGGGCGCGATGTCGCAGAACAACGGCTCTGTGATCGTCGTCAAAGGGGACGTCGCCTGCTACAATAACGGGGCGGTCATTGAATCCGGTAACGGCAGCATCACAGTGGACGGAGAGATCATCACCTCCGGCAACTATGTGCTGATCGGTTCGAATAATATAGATAAGGCCGCAGGCGTCTCTGACCCCGCCAAGCCCGGTTATCTCAAGTACAGCAACAGCGGCGGCATCACGGGTACGGTCTGGGTGAAGGACAATACGCCGCCCAGCAGCGTGTGCAAAATTGGAAGCACGGAATATACTACGCTGGATGCAGCCCTTGCAAATGTTGTCAGCGGGCAGTCCATCCACCTGCTAAAAACCATCGCGTATACCTCCCCGGTCACGATTGAAGACAAGAATATCACTTTTGATTTGGCAGAGGGATCCCTTAGCATCGATACCGCCGGCACGGCGCTCATCGTAAAAAACTGCACTGTAACACTCTCGGGCAGTGGTTACTTTGACGTCAAAGGTTCTGCAATGGGAGTGCGATCCAATAACGGAGCCGTCACCGTGCGGTATGCTGAGGCAACCGGCGGCACCGGCGCGTATGCAGAAAACGGCGGAGAAATCACCGTGCTGGGTGACGCCAAGGGAGCCGCCATAGGTGCTTTTGCCTATGGCACGGGTAGCAGAATCACTGTGAATGACGACGCCATGGCCACGGAGTACGGAGGCAGAGCGGTTGAAGTCATGACCGGCGGTCATGTTCAGGCAAACAGCGCTATCGCAGACAAAGCAAACAGCTACGGAGTAAAGGCATCCGGTCTCAACGCCACCGTTAATATTCTAAACAACGCGAAGGGCGTTCAAGGCGGTGTATGGGCACTGAATTCCGCTGAAATTACGGTAGGCGGAAACGTCACCGCCGACGGCGATGGAAGCTGTGGAGCCACGGCGGACACCGGCAGCAAAATCACCATTGACGGCAGTATAACGGCAGCGGCAGTCTATATAAAAGTAGGCGTTATCGCAAAAGGCCCTGCTGAATATACAACCGATGCGGCAAAGCCGGGCTACCGTAAATATACCGACAACACCAGCACTGTCTTTGTGAAGGAGGCTTCTTTGCCTACATCCCTTGCTATAACCTCGGACAGTCTGCCGGAAGCCACGGCAGAAGAACCTTACAGCACAACCCTGGCAGCTATCGGCGGTACGACGCCCTATATCTGGAGCACTACCGGTCTGCCGGCAGGACTCACTATCGACGAATCCACCGGGGAGATCAGCGGTACTCCGACAACAGTTGGAACATATACCATCACCATCACTGTCTCCGGCCAGGACGGCAGCAGTGCGAATAAAGAATTCAGTCTGACTGTGACCCCGGCAATTACAGGTTCTCTCAGCGATTGGGACTGGAGGAGCCCCCTTCCGACCAATGAGCATTTTTACGGAGCCGCATGGGGGAATAATACCTGGGTGGCGGTCGGTGCAAAAGACACCGTCGTTACGTCACTGGACGGAGTGGATTGGACCATCCATAATACCGGCAGTTTTGGAACTTTTCAGGATATAACCTACTGCAGCGGGCAATTTTTTGCAGTGGCATACGACGATTATTACAGCCGCATTCTTGTCTCAAACGATGGCGTCAGCTGGTCGGTACTCATGACAGTGGTATCTACCCAGCTTGCGGCAATCACATACGGGAATGACTTGCTGGTCGTCACGGGAAATGACGGTAAGATACGGACTGCTTCTCTTGACGACATAACTGACTGGGCGGAACATAATGCAGGTGCAAGTGCGCTTTGGGATGTAGCTTATGGAAACGGTACCTTCATAGCAGTCGGATCTGGCGGATCCGCTGTAACATCCACTGATGGAGTAAACTGGTCGCCACTGAACACCCAGACCACTTACACTCTACATGGTATTGCCTTTGGCGGGGGCAAATTCGTAGCTGTTGGAAGCAATGGAGTAATTGCCGCTTCTTCCGTTGACGGGACGGACCTGGTCTATAAGACCCACAACGACAGCTATCATCATCTTCTCTCGGTGATATTTCACAATGGAGCTTTCACCGCTGTTGGGTATGAATATATCAGCGGTACTAAGGGTTATATCACACGCTATAGCAGTGGAACAAGTTATACTACCCAGGTAATCAATGTTAACAGCGGCCTTAGAGCCATTGCTGTAGACGACAGCAATAACTGCCTGGCAGTAGGAACTTACGGGGGAATCATAACCTCAAGCAATTCAAGCACCTGGGCCATAGGATCAAAGGGTACAACAAAGATACTTGGCTCACTGGCCTATGGCGACGGCAAGTTTGTTGCAGCAGGCGACAATGGGACCATCCGGACCTCACTGGACGGAGTGGATTGGGACGTACAAAGCTCCGGTACCGCCAATGCCCTCAGGGCTGTAGCCTATGGCAATCATCTGTTTGTAGCTGTTGGCGATAATGGCACGATTATTACCTCGCCCGACGGAGAAGTGTGGACTTCCCAAACATCTGGAACCTCCAATAAACTAAACGGTATTGCCTATGGAAACGGAGCCTATGTGGCGGTAGGCAGAATCGGGACGATTCTAACCTCATCGGATGGGGTAACCTGGACGCAAAGGACAGCACCTTTATTTAACGAATTGATGTCGGTCGCTTATGGAAACGGTACATTTATGGCAGTATTTGATTACGGTCAGGTTACGGCTTCTGCGGATATGGGTGAGACATGGGTGAGAAAGACCGATTTAGAAGGATGGGGTCATGCTATCTATCCACGATCGATTGTTTTTGCAGGTGATAAATTTGTCACTGTTGGAGGCTATCGAAGAATATTGTCCTCAGCGGATGGCGGTCAAACGTGGATTGACAGGAATGAGGATGATCCTTTAAGTGATTATCTCTTTGCTGTCGCCTATACAAGCGGCAGGCTGCTGGCAGTTGGCCAGCGCGGCACACTTATGGTCTCCATGGACGGCGGAATCACCTGGGCGGATATCATTTATCCCCGAATAAAGACGGCAACGAATAACGATTTGTATGGTCTTGCCTCCGATGGAACTACGTTCGTTGCAGTGGGCGATGTAGGCACAATCATCCAATCCCGGGGGGTGGGTGACCTTGATACAAGCGATGCCGATGCTGTAGTCGCAGCCAAAGCAGCTCTGACCTGGAACAGCATCAATGGCACCAACAGTGCAGAAAACAATGTGACGTCCAACCTGGCCAACCCGCTGCCCACAACAGGAGCCAACGGTACGGCCATCAGCTGGAGTGCAGCCCCAACGGGCTGGATCAATACAGCTACCGGAGCGGTCACAAGGCCAACCAGCAGTCAGGGAGATAAGAACGTTACCCTGACCGCCACAATAACAAAGGGATCTGCCAGCGACAGCGTAACTTTCCACTTGACCATTAAAGCAGTGGCTCTGACTGCAGATGAAGCCATTACCCTGGATAAAGCCTCTTTAACCTGGAACAGCATCAAAGGCGCAAACAGTACAGTGAGCAATGTGACCTCCAACCTGGTCAACCCGCTGCCCACAGCAGGAGCCAACGGTACAGCTATCAGCTGGAGTGCAGCCCCAACGGGCTGGATCAATACGGCTACCGGAGCGGTCACAAGGCCAACCAGCAGCCTGGGAGATCAAACGGTAGTACTGACGGCCACCATAATCAAGGCTGGCGGAACAAGCCAGTCCCAAGTCTTTACCTTGATCATTAAAGCACAGGCTTCATCAGGCGGCCCTGTGCACACCGGATCAACACCCCCGGCAACGATCAACGCCACGGTTGAAGCAGGAACGTATTTGAAAAATATAACTATCGGGGTTGATAGTACAAAGGGAGCTGCGACGGTGAGCCCCAGCGAAAGCGTTTTAAATGAAGCCTTCGGAAAGGCGGATAACGATCGTGACGGGGTGAAGACGGTAAGAATAGAGCTGCCTAAAGTACAAGGCGCAGACACCTATGTGCTGCAGCTGCCTTCCACAGCTCTTGCCTCGGAGGATACAAACAGGAAAATAGAAATGAAATGTGAAGCCGGGACAATTACCGTACCGGATAACATGCTTGTGGGAACGGGATTTGAAAACATCGGGGAGATAGGCATCAGCATCGGAAAAACTGATACGTCAGGACTGCCACGGGATGTCAAGGATAGCATCAGTGACAGGCCTATCATTGAGCTGAAGCTTCTAGCAGGAAACAAAACGGTTGAATGGAATAATCCCAATGCCCCGGTAATGGTTTCCATTCCCTACTCTCCTACTGCGGCAGAACTGCAGGATCCGGAGCATATCGTGATCTGGTACATCGACGGCTCGGGCAACGCTGTTTCAGTGCCAAGCGGCAGGTATGACCCGGCTGCGAGAACCGTAACCTTTACTACCACTCATTTTAGTGATTATGCCGTCGCTTACGTGCATAAGACCTTTGCCGATTTGGACGGTGCAAAATGGGCAAAGAAAGCCATCGAGGTGATGGCGTCCAAGGGCATCACCAACGGCACCAGCAAAGAAGCTTTTTCGCCGTCGACAGGTATCACCAGGGCGGATTACATGGTTATGCTAATCAAAAGCCTTGGACTTACGGCTGAATTCGATCAGAACTTTTCTGATGCGGTGCCCGGCGCTTACTATTACGAATCGCTCGGTATTGCACGGGAGCTTGGTATCGCAGCAGGCGGCGGAGATAACCGGTTCCTGCCGAAGGAGAGAATCTCCAGGCAGGATATGATGGTGCTCACTGCCAGAGCTTTGGAGAAAGCCGGCAAACTGGACCAGGGAAGCGATACCGGTATACTGGATCAGTTCAGCGATAAGGGCGGTATTTCAGAATATGCTGCTGAAAGCCTTGCGGCTTTAATCAAGAGCGGACTGATCACGGGCAGCGGGAATAAACTGAACCCCCGCGGGGATACCACCAGAGCGGAAGCGGCGGTATTCCTTTACCGGATCTATAATCAATAAGCAAGCAGGTGTGTTATGAAATAACATAGGAGGGAATCCCCGTGAATAGATTAATTGTAATATTCCTGATCCTGGCCCTGGCATGCTTCGGCACCGCCGGCTGCGGAACGAAAGACAAATTGGAAGAAAAAGCCGCGGAGAAGTTGACGGAACAAATGCTTGAACAAGGCGACGGTGTGAGCGACGTGGACATTGATGGAGATAAAATCACAATCAAGGGGGATGACGGCGAGGAAGTGATCATCGGAGCCACCGAATGGCCAAAATCGGAGCTGGGAAAAAGCATTCCCGAATTCAGTAAGGGCAAGTTTGCCGGCATCGTTGAAACTTCAAATTATCTGCTGGTAAACCTTGAAGAGGTCGAACAATCAGATGCTGTCGCGTACATTGAAAAGAATAAGCCTAATTTCACTCTTGACAATTATGAATCCAAATCTGAGGATATGATCTCCTGGTACGGTGCTAACGATGCGGGGGTGAAGCTTACACTCACCCTTTCGGACACCTCCTTCAGTATTATGCTGCTCATGGATGAGTCTGAATGAGTGAGCTGAACGATATAAATACCTTCGTATGTGATATCGAAAGAAAGGAACGAAATATGCTGAAAAAAATTATAATCCTCAGCCTTGTCATTGTGCTGACACTAGCCGTATTTTCAGGCTGCGAAAACAAGGAAACGCCTTCCGCATCCGGACCGGAAACGGAAGAATCTATGCCGGAAGAATCTGCTGAACAGGCCGGCACTGATGCGGATCTGTATTCCAAGTATCTTACGGCAGCAGATGTAGAGGAAGTTACAGGGATCGGCGGACTGACGTCAATGACTGAGTCCATTACACTGAAGTTTTTTACCGATGAGGGTTTAGACATTCTGGAAGTACGGTTTGACGGCAGCTCCTTTTATGATGAAGAGGTCGGAGCAAACGAAGAGTATTATAGCCCGGTATCTGATCTGGGTGATAAGGCGGCAATCTGTATCCCTGATATGCCGTACCGTGTGACTTTCCTGCAGGGCGATCACTGCATCATGGTGCAGACCATACCACAGGACGGGAATCTGCCGGTTACGGAGGATCAATTGATTGCACTCGCTAAAATTGTCTCTTCAAGGCTATAACACCAACTATTTTCTGTATGGGAACAGGCCCTTGCCATGAGTATGCTGGTTATAAAGGTATACTATAAAAATATATTCGATTTTGTTATGAAGATAAAAATAGAATAGTAACAGAAAGAAGAGATGCATTCGTTTTTCTACTATTATATAGGAATTGGATGCATCTTTTCTATAATTAAAATTCCCAATAAAAACCAACAATAAAAGCGAATTTTTTTATAGAAAAAGGGTTGACAGGCTGGTGGATATTTGTTAAGATCGAATTCCTCGCTAAGGGGTAAGCTACTCCAGATCGGATGTAGAAGTTGAGATCTAAATCATTTTAAAAAATAATGAAATAAGATGTTGACAATATGCCATAGCGGTGATATACTTGAAAAGTTCGCTAAACGCGAAAGGCCATTAGCAATAAGGCCTAAGTACCTTGAAAACTCCATAGTGCAGAAATTTAGTCAAAGAGAACATTAAGTTGTTCTCGGATACTAAAGTACAAATACAATCAGCAATGATTGGTAAGACAAATTCAAACTTGTTTGAAGGAGTCAACGTACAATTCTGAAAATAAACAATAATTCTGAGATTTGCAATTGCAAAGATTAGAACAAAGCGAAACGCGATGCGTTTTGTCTTGAGCAAGATTTAA
>NZ_JAGSND010000018.1:0-63332 GCF_018128545.1 Sinanaerobacter chloroacetimidivorans
TACTAATAGGTCGAACGCTTGACCAATGGTTTCAAGTAAGAATAGATATTTTGACATTGTTCGGTTTTGAGGGTACAACAACTATCTTGAAAATGAACCTTCAAAAGTCGTAATTACGATTAAGCTTGCGCAGTATTTTTTCCTTAATGCAAGGCACGGCGAGCAAACGCGAGGCGCGCGTATATAGACATACGTAAGCGAGCGTGAGCGAGTCGGTAACGTAGCAGTAAGTGAAAAAGACAAGCAAGGAGATCTGGTGACTATAGCAAGGAGGCTACACCTGTTCCCATCTCGAACACAGTAGTTAAGCTCCTTTGCGCCGATGATACTTGGCGGGCAGCTGCCTGGGAAAGTAGGACGTCGCCGGTTTTTCAGAAAAAAGACATCCCGAATGGAATGTCTTTTTTTCTATGTATCAGAGACGAGTAGTGTCGCAGGCAGCTATTAAATAGTATAGCCCGCCAATCGGCAGGGCAGGTGCCTGTTTTACATGGCTTTAGCCATAGCGCAAAACAGGACAGCGAAGCGAGAGAAACGAGCGTAGGAGTGGAGAACGGAGTTCGACACGTTGCCTGGGAAAGTAGGACGTCGCCGGTTTTTTAAAAGCACACTGCAAAGCCAGTGTGTTTTTTCATATATTCTTTTATTGAAAAATTTAGAAATGACCATGGTCCAAGAAATAGTAGCAGCTAATTTGGAGTAATAAAAGGAGTTCCGTAAAAGATGAGACCATTATCTAATCCATTATTAAAGTTATTGTTGAAATTAAGAAGAAAGCCCTTCTTTTCAGTGTGTTGTATCGTTATGCTCATACTCATGACAGATATTGTAGTGTACAAGACAGGCGGCACTGAGTTTGCGTTTACCCATATCATGTATATTCCCATTATCGTTTCCGCATTTGTATTTGGTATGAGAGGCAGTTTACTGACATCAATAATAGCAGGCATAACACTGGGACCCGCTATGCCCATGAACACAGCCGGCGGGATCATGCAGGAGCCGAGAAGCTGGCTTTTAAGGACAGTTTTCTTTATTGTAATGGGCTTAGTAATCGCTTATTTATTTCAGCGAATTAAGACAGAGCATCAGAAATTAATAAAGAAATCATATGAGCATTATTTAACAGGTTATCCGAATCTTAATAAGCTGAGGCTTGATTGCGATGAAATCATAAGTAAGGGAATCCCCTTTTCCTTACTTGTATTTAAAATTACAAATCTGGATTATATTAACAAATATGTAGACTATATCGTTGAGGAAAAAATAGTATTCAACGTACTGGAAATCCTGACCAATCATTTCGATAAAATAAATATTTATTGTATTGCAAAAAGCCAATTTGCTGTAATTATACGAGAATGCAGCATTGATAATGCCTGTTGTAAATCAAAAGAATTTTTACATAACTTTAGAGAGCCTGTTCTGATAGACGGTCTGCCCGTAGACCTTACTTTAAGAGGCGGAATTGTGAACCATCCACTGCACGGCACCGAAAGTGATGATTTGCTTAAGAAATTGTGGCGGTCTTTGGATCAGGAAAGAATAGATGAAGAAGATATTTCAATTTATGAGAATCGAACGGCACAAAAAAATAAAGAGAACTATGAGGTGATGATTTCACTTTATGATGCAATAAAAAATAATGAGTTTTCAATTGTTTATCAACCGAAAATCAACCTGAAAAGAAACGAGGTTATTGGTTTGGAGGCATTATTGAGATGGAACAACGGTACCAGAGGGTATATAAATCCGGAAGAATTTATTCAATTAGCTGAATATACAGGGTATATAAATGAGATAACAAAGTGGGTGGTTGAAAATGTCATAGATCAATTACTAGCTTGGAAAAGTGAAGATCTCATAACGAAAGTGGCCATCAATATTTCTTCTAAAGATTTAAAGGATGACTCTATTATAGATTATATAAAGGAGCAATTGGAATGTAAGAAGATTGAGCCTTCAGCACTTGAGTTCGAGTTGACGGAAAGAACAATTGTGGATAACGAAAATAAAGTCGGACATCTGCTGGGGGATTTAAGTAATTTAGGGCTAAAGATTTCACTGGATGATTTCGGGACAGGTCATAACTCCCTGATACATCTTGTAAAATTACCTATCGATTATGTGAAGCTGGATAAGTTCTTTATTCATAACATTGAAGATATCAATAATAAACCGCTTATCGAAGGTGTCATCAAAACGGTACATACTCTTGGCATGGAAGTCATTGCAGAAGGTGTGGAAAATGAAGATCAGGTGAAAATCCTGAAGGCTATGGGCTGTGATAATATCCAGGGGTATTATTTCAGTAAACCGTTACAGCCTGATGCGATCAAAGAGTTTATTTCAGCATTTAAAAATATATAATGAATGTAGACTCTGTAAATTCAAGAAAATTCTCCCATAATTGACCAGAAATAAATTTCTTGAATTTAAAAAATAAAAATAGTATATTTGGTTTATGAAAGAAATCATGAAGGAACTGTGTAAAGATTACACAAATTTAAGCGAGGAGGATATCGCAATCCTGATTGAGTTTGGTGAGAAGATAGACGCTATGTCCATGCTCACGTCAAACGATATTTTTATTGACGCTCTTACTGCCAATGGAGAGGATTCCGTCGTATTAGCCTGGGCAAGGCCTGAAAAAAAATCCTTATACAATAAAAGTGTAGTGGGGGACCTTGCTTATCGAGAGAATGAGCCCGGTGTCTATAAAACCATGAAAACCGGGGAAATCTCCAGAGCCATACGAGGAGTCAGTCAGGAAGGAGTGCCTATTGCCCAGACTGTGGTTCCCATAAAAAACGGTGAGAGGATCATCGGGGTTCTCATCATGGAACGGGATATCACTTTAGAGATTGAACAGGAACAGAAAGTAAACGATCTGAAAGTGACACTGGAGTTTCTGAAGAAATCTCTGATTGAGCTGAATATTGCAGAATCGTATTTCGCCGACTGGTTTAACAACGGAATCTTTGTGTTAAACCGGGAATGCAGAATCATCTATACCAATAAAGCAGCTCATGACCTCTACGTCAAGGGCGGAGCGCCGGAACCCATGGGCAACGATCTTTCCCGATTTCTGGGAAGCTTTCATGACCTGGATGAAATGCTGGAGGAAATCAGCAGTCCTACGGAAATCGGATACATGGACGAAGTATACAGTTTTCATATCCATCCCCTCGGATTACAGGATGATTTGGAAGGAGCCGTAATCATTGTACAGGATATGACGGAACTTCGTATCAAAGAGCGGGAAATTCAGGGAAAAGATATCCTGATCAGAGAAATTCATCATCGAGTCAAAAACAATCTCCAAAATATTGCTGCGATCCTGCAGCTTCAAATGCGGAGAACCAATTCAGAAGAGGCACGAAATGCCTTTACAGCCAGTATCAACAGAATCATGTCCATAGCCATCGCGCACAATGTTTTCTCTAGACAAAATATCGACAAAATCGTTTTAAAAGATCTGTTAAGCTACATCTTAAATGCTACCCTGGAAAACTTTAAACTGGAAAATCAAAACATCATGACTGCAGTGGAAGGTCATAACATTGTAATTTCAAGTACCCAGGCAATTCCGGTATCTCTTATCGCCAATGAAGTCATCAGTAATTCTATGAAGCATGGAATAAAAAGTGATGAAGCGGGCGAAATTCGCATAAATATTAAAGAGAACAACGGAAAAGTTTGCATGGAATTTTACGACAGTGGAAAACATGAACTGCATTATGACATCAATGACGAAAACAAACTTGGATTGCAAATTGTGAAGGCGTTATCTCAGGAACAATTAGGAGGATCATTTACTATCGGCAAGGAAAACGGTGAGACAAAGGCAGAGATTATTTTTGCGAAATAACTTTTTGGAGGGAATTTCATGGGCTATTTGTCGGTATTGCTGGCAGACGATGAAGCATTGACCAGACTTGACATGAGAGAGCATCTGACCAAAGAAGGACACATCGTATGTGCTGAGACAGGGAATGGATTGGAAGTACTGGAATTGGCAAGAATGACCAATCCGAATATCGCATTGCTGGATATTAAAATGCCGGGGCTTGATGGAATTGATGTAGCAAACCAGCTGAAGGGGATGGGAATCCCTACGGTTCTGATTACTGCTTACCATCAAACCGGGCTGATCAATCGAGCGGAAAAGGTTGGTGTCTTCGGGTATTTGAATAAACCGATACGCCAGGAGGATATCATACCGGCTCTTCAAATCGCGTACGGCAGATGGAATGATATGCAGAATTTGTCTAAGAAAATTGAATCTTATAAAGAAAGGATCGATAACCAGAAGAAACTGAGCATTGCGAAAGGGATTTACGCACTGGAGAACGGTATCAGCGAATATGAAGCGCATAAGGAAATTTTAAAAGAAGCTATGTCAAGCAGAAAGCCCCTTTTAATGATCTGCGACCAGATTATTAAAAAAAACATTGCAAAACAATGCTGTAAGTGATAGTATACAAACATAATACAGACAAAGGAATAGAGCAATAGGGCTCACAAAACAAGATTTTTTTATAAAAGTCTTGTATTGTGAGCCCTTTTTTCGTTGTTTTTTGCCTGTATGGATTTTTATTTTTTTATGAAGGAGGAAAAAAACATGACAGAAAAATCTACGAACAATGAGAAGCTAGTGAGAACACTTAAACCGATTCATCTTTGGGCTTTGGCAGTAGGACTCGTCATTTCCGGGAACTTCTTCGGATGGAGCTATGGCTATGGAACAGGAGGTCCCCTCGGACTATTCCTTTCCTGTATCCCGGTTGTCATTTTTTATGCTACTTTTATTTTCTGTTATTCTGAAATGGCTACCATGATTCCTCACGCCGGCGGGCCTTCTGCCTATGCAAGAAGAGCAATGGGACCGGCAGCAGGTTATTTTGCGGGAATCAGCTGTCTCATTGAATTTTTATTTGCACCTCCGGCTATTGCGCTTGCGGTAGGTTGGTACATACACAATCTGATACCGATCATACCTGCTATCCCCGCTACCATTGTCGTTTTCGTAATCTTTGTATTTATTAACTTTTTAGGAATGCATACCTCTGCGGTATTTGAATTGATTGTAACCATCGTTGCATTGGTAGGTCTGTGCATTTTCTGGGCTGCAGCCGCGCCGCACTTCTCCATGGACAGTTTTTTACAGCCGCTGGCAGAAAACAATGGATTTGATGGCTTCCTGCAGTACATTCCAGGGGGCTGGACCGGGATTATGGCCTCTGTGCCTTTTGCCATCTGGTTTTATTTAGCCCTGGAAGGAGGAGCCATGGCAGCGGAAGAAATGGTAAATCCGCAGAAGGATATTCCGAAAGGATTCCTGACAGGTATGCTGACACTGTTCATCATGATGTGCTTTACCCTCTTCCTGACAGCCGGTATTGTAGATTACAACCAGGTTTCAGCCGTTGACTTCCCGCTTCCTGCAGCATTGGAGGCCGTATACGGCAAGGGAGCACTGACCATTATCGTAAACTTCCTTGGATTATTCGGTTTAATTGCTTCCCTTAACGGGATTATCGTAGGTTCTTCCAGACAGCTCTACGCCATGGCCAGAACCGGTTACCTGCCTAAGTTTATCGCTGGCGTTAACGCAAAACGGCATACACCTACCGCCGCGTTGATCATCGCCGGCGTCATCGGAATTCTGGCAGCCACCACCGGTCTTACTTCCGTAGTAATCACCCTTTCCGTATTCGGATCTGTAGGACTGTACTTTATCTCCCTGATTTCTTTCTTTGTACTTCGTTCAAAAGAACCCAACCTCAACAGACCTTTCAAGGTGCCCGGAGGTATCCTGGTAGCTGCAATCAGTATGGCTATGTGTCTTTTCTGCCTCATCAGCCTCTTCGTGACTACGGTTTCCGTACCGCTGCCTGAATCCAGCATTGCTTATATGATCTTCGGAGCAATCAGCATCAATCCTCTGGTGGCAACGGTTACCATCTATGTGGTTGCCTATTTATGGTTCTTTATCGGCGGAAGAAAGAATATCAGGCCCTTTGACGAAGAATTCGATGTGCTTTCCGATCTGGACGCAGCTTAAAAATTCTTGGATTTTAAGGCTTGGCCGGATCATCCGGCCAAACCTTTCCTTATCGTTGGAAAGCTGAAGTGACCGTATAAAAAAGAAACCCTATGGTTCTTAGGTGAAGAGGATTCTCTTCACCTAAGAACGTAAATTTATCAGAAATTCTGAGAGGAGGAAAAAAATAATGGCAATGAGAGATGAATTAATTGCATTAGGAATGGTTGAGACAAAAGGAGCGGTAGGAGCGATTGAAGCGGCAGATGCCATGGTAAAAGCTGCAAATGTTACTCTCATCGGGAAAGTCAAAGTAGGAGGTGCCTTGGTCACCGTTATGGTAAGAGGTGACGTGGGTGCGGTAAAAGCAGCAGTGGATGCCGGAGCATCAGCAGCCGAAAGAGTCGGTGAACTGGTGAGCTGCCATGTCATTCCAAGACCCCATCAGGATCTTGAGCAGATACTGCCAAAATTGACGGTGGAAAAATCCGCAAAAGAACCAAAGGAAAAAGCAACGGTATAAAGGAGATATTACAGGCAGACAGGAGGATCTTAAGGTGAAGAAAGAAAGCATATTGACAAGTGTAGGAATCGATATCGGAACCACAACTACAAAGTTAATCATATCCTATTTGACTTTGTCAAATGTAATGCCGGGAAGCAGAATTCCCCAAATTGAGATCAGCAATAAAAGCTTGTTTTATGCCTCTGAAACACGATTCACCCCATTTGTTGACAGACAAACCATTGATGAAGCAGCGGTCAAGGAGCTTATTCGCGAAGAATACAACAAAGCAGGAATTTCGCCGAAGGATATCGATACCGGAGCCATTATCATCACCGGAGAATCTGCCAAAAAAGAGAACGCGGAAAAGCTGGTACATGCTTTAGCCGAATTTTCCGGAGATTTTGTGGTGGCAACCGCAGGCCCGGAGTTGGAAAGCATTATCGCCGGAAAAGGATCCGGGGCCGAAGAGATATCCCGCAAGGAAAAATGTATCTGTGCGAATGTTGACATCGGTGGAGGAACAACCAATATTGCTTATTATAAAAACGGCGAATGTATCGGAAATGCCTGTCTGGAAGTGGGCGGAAGATTGATCGAGGTGGATCTTGTCACCCATCAGGTGAAATATATGGCTCATGCGGCGGCTTTGATCGCAGAAACGCTTTCCTGCAAGGATTTACAGAAGGAGAGTCCCGACAATCAAAGAAAGCAGATAGACCGTATTTTAACACAGATGGTGCTGTCTGTGGACGAGGTGCTGTTCTCCAAGACTCCCTCTGAAATAACCCGAGCGCTCATCGTAAATGACGATTTGCCGGAGCTTCTGCCGGATAAAATAATCTTTTCCGGAGGAGTATCCAGATATATTTACCAGAAGCCCGTCAGTGACTGGTGGATTCATGGAGATGTGGGACCTTTGCTGGCAGAGGCTTACAAAAATGGAGGGGCTTATCATGCCTTTAAAGTAGTCAATGGGGCGGAAACCATTCATGCTACCGTTATGGGCGCTGGCATCCATACCGTTAATGTGTCCGGATCCACAGTTTCGGTAAAAAAGGATTGTCTTCCCATTCGGAATATTCCCATTGTAATGCCGGAGAGGAAGGATGGTCTGTACAATTGGGTGGACCCGGCCAAACGGTTCTTGGATTCTCTGCATACCTGCGTGGCATTAACGGTTCCAACACAGGAAAACCTTGATTTCTGGCATATCGATGCAATGACGGAATTGCTTGCCGGTCAGCTGACACGGATCCCCAGCATTCCCAAAGTCATCATCATGGAACAGGATACTGCCAAGGTGATCGGTCAAGGGATCGTCAAAAGGCTGGGAAATATTGATTTGGTCTGTATCGATGGAATCAAAGCCTTTTCCGGTGACTATATCGATATCGGGAAAGCCTTGCATGATGCCGAAGCATTGCCGGTAGTAGTAAAGACTTTACTATTCAAAAATAATTAAAAAGGGGGTGTCAGACAATTGAAATTAATAACAAAGTTGTTCGGACATACATACCAGTTTAAGGATATAAAACAGGTTCTGGCCAAGGCCAATGAACTGAAATCCGGAGATATTTCAGCAGGTATTGCGGCTGAAGACGCAGCGGAAAGGATCGCCGCCAAAATTGTACTGTCGGATTTAACGCTGGAAGATCTCAGAATGAATCCTGTGGTTCCCGGTGAAATCGATGAAGTAACCAGAGTGATCGATGCCGATGTGAACGAGACCATCTATAGTGACATTAAAAATTGGTCTGTTGCTCAACTGAGAGAGTACCTATTGGATACGGAAACCAAAGGAGATCAAATCAGGCGAATCAGCAGAGGCATGACCTCGGAGATGGTTGCTGCTGCGGCGAAGCTGATGAGCAATCTTGATCTGATTCTCGCGGCTTCCAAAATAAAGGTAACAGCTCACTGCAATACCACCATCGGCCTTCCCGGCACTTTGGCCTCCAGGCTTCAGCCCAATCATACCACGGATTCCCCGGAAGGGATTCTGGCAAGTATCAGGGAAGGTCTCTCCTACGGTACAGGAGATGCCATCGTAGGATTAAATCCGGTAGACGATTCGGTGGAAGCCACCATGCGATCCCTGAACACCATGTACGAATTTATTGATCAGTGGGAAGTTCCTACACAAATATGCGTTTTGGCCCATATTACCACCCAAATGGAAGCCTGCAGAAAGGGTGCGCCCACCCATTGCCTATTTCAGTCCATAGCCGGATCACAGACTGCCAATGAAGCCTTTGGTATCAACAAAGAGCTTTTGGATGAGGCCTACGCACTGGGACTCAAGTATGGCAAAGGTACAGGTCCCAATATCATGTATTTTGAAACCGGTCAGGGGTCCGAGCTTTCCTCCAACGGTCATCATGACTCCGACCAGGTAACCATGGAAGCAAGGTGTTACGGGTTGGCAAGGCACTACAGCCCATTCCTGGTGAACACGGTAGTAGGCTTTATCGGGCCGGAATACCTCTATGACTCCAAGCAGGTCATCAGAGCCGGTCTTGAGGATCATTTCATGGGGAAGCTCACCGGTATCTCTATGGGCTGTGACGCCTGTTATACCAATCATATGAAAGCCGATCAAAACGACATCGAAAATTTGGCGGTATTGTTGTCTGCAGCAGGCTGTAACTATTTTATGGGCATTCCCATGGGAGACGACATCATGCTGAATTATCAATGCACAAGCTACCATGATGTGGCTGCATTGAGAGAAGTTCTGAGAATAAAACCACTTCCCGAATTC
The DNA here is from genome assembly GCF_018128545.1 of Sinanaerobacter chloroacetimidivorans. Classification (GTDB taxonomy): domain Bacteria; phylum Bacillota; class Clostridia; order Peptostreptococcales; family Anaerovoracaceae; genus Sinanaerobacter; species Sinanaerobacter chloroacetimidivorans. Next base: position 9,316 of record NZ_JAGSND010000018.1, read on the forward strand.
AATGCCTGGTGCGAAAAAATGGGCATTCTGAAGGACGGAAAGCTGACACCGATGGCTGGTGACGCCAGCATTTTTACAAAGTAGAAGGGAGGTGGCTGCAATGAATTTAGAAGATAATGTAAAGCTCATCGTAGAGCAGGTTTTAAAAGAAATTGCCATGACAGAAAACAGCAAGGCGCCATCCGGGAGTTCTGACGAATCAAAGGGTACAGAAACGGGAACAGCGTGTCAGGACTGTGCCGATGTGGCGGACATCTCCGCCGTCGATTTGCAGACCCAGCTTTTGGTTCCGAATCCAAAGAATAAAGAACTGTATATGGATATGAAGAAATCTACTTCAGCGAGAGTAGGTGTATGGAGAGCGGGTCCCAGACCCCTGACGGAAACTCTGCTGAGATTTCGGGCCGACCATGCCGTGGCGCAGGATTCTGTCATGGGAGAAATATCGGAAGAAGATGCAGTGAAATATAAAATGCTTTATGTAAAATCCGCTTGCAGGGACAAGGATGAATATCTGACAAGGCCGGAAAGGGGCAGAATCCTGGATGACGAAAGCCTGGATACAATTCGGAAAGAATGTGAGAAAAGGCCTCAGGTTCAGATCGTGGTTGCTGATGGATTGTCAAGCAAGGCCGTGGAAGCCAACATTCCGAATCTGTATCCGGCATTATTGCAGGGACTGCAGTCGATGGGGATCAAACTGGGAACACCGCTTATGGCAAAATATGCAAGGGTAGGGCTGATGGATGCCATTGGAGAGGCCATTCAACCGGAAGTGTGTCTGATCCTTATCGGGGAAAGACCGGGTCTGGGAACGGCAGAAAGCATGAGTGCCTATATTGCCTACAACCCGAGACTGGGGATGATCGAAAGCGAGAGGACCGTATTAAGCAATATTCATAAGGGCGGAACCCCGGCAGTGGAAGCCGGAGCTCATATTGCAACCCTGGTAAAGAGAATTCTGGATGCGAAAGCTTCCGGAGTCAATTTAAAAATATAACAGAGGAGGTGCCAGATACATGTTGATTGAGCCTATCAAACCACAGGTTTTAGCAGTAAGACTGATCCCCAATGTATCACCGGATTTAGGAAAAGAGCTGGGTCTAACCGCAGATCAAAGATCGATAGGAATGATTACCGCAACCATAGATGATGCCACTTATACGGCGTTGGATGAGGCAACAAAAAGAGCAGAGGTAGAAGTTGTTTACGCAAAGAGCTTTTATGCCGGTTCAGGCCACGCCTCAGGGCCGAGAAGCGGTGAAATCATAGGGATTCTTGCGGGGCCTAATCCGGCTGAAGTAAGAGCCGGTATCGATGCCTGTATCGATACCCTGGAAAATGAAGCTTTCTTTTATACCCATGACGGAGGAGATACGGCCTGGTATGCACACACCATTTCCAGAACGGGGAGCTATCTTTCCAAGGCCTGCGGTATTCCGGAAGGAGATCCCATTGCTTATCTCATTGCCTGCCCCCTGGAAGCCATGTTCGGCCTGGATGCTGCCTTAAAAGCAGCGGAGGTGGATATGAAGGTATTCTATGGTCCTCCATCGGAGACAAATTTTGGCGGTGCATTGCTCCACGGCTCTCAAAGTGCCTGCAAAGCAGCTTGCGAGGCATTTCAGAATGCGGTTATCGACGTGGCTTTAAATCCCTTGAAATATTTAGGCGGTTGAGACGAGGTGATGTAATTGGAACTTGACAGAGATCTAGCTACACTCCAGGAGGTCAGAAATCTTGTGAATGCGGCAAAGAAAGCGCAGGATATCTTAAAAAATTTTTCCCAGGAACAGGTGGACCAGATCTGCCTGGCCATTGCGGAGGCAGGCGAAAGAAATTCCTGCATGCTGGCGGAATCGGCAGTTTCAGAAACAGGAATGGGGAAATATGAGGATAAGTGTTTTAAAAACTATTTTGCTTCCAAAGTTCTTTATGACTACATAAAAGACATGAAGACCGTGGGAATCATCCGGAAAAATGATGCGGAGAAGGTTTGGGAGGTTGCAGAGCCGGTAGGTGTCATAGCCGGCATTATTCCAACCACAAATCCCACTTCAACGGTAATCTACAAAGCCATGATTGCGTTGAAGACAAGAAATACCATCGTATTTTCGCCCCATCCTTCTGCGGCTGCCTGTACCAAAGAAGCAGCCAGAATTGTGCATGAGGCGGCAATCAAGGCGGGCGCCCCGGAAGGCTGCATCGGATGCATCACGATGCCCTCATTGGAAGGTACCCAGGAATTAATGAAGCACAAGCATACGGCTATGATCCTGGCAACGGGTGGCAGCGCTCTTGTGAAGGCGGCCTATTCAAGCGGGAAACCGGCTCTCGGAGTAGGACCAGGGAATGTTCCTGCATTTGTTCACAGAAGTGCGGAACTATCGAAGGCTGCAGAACATATTCTCATGGGAAAGACCTTTGACAACGGAACCATCTGCGCTTCGGAGCAGGCTATCGTTGCTGAAGAATGCATCTCGGAAAAGCTCATGGCGGAGCTGGTGAATCGGGGGGGCCATTTCCTGACCAAAGAAGAGACCGAGAAGGTCTCTCGTGTGGTGATTCTGCCATCTCATGGGGTGAATCCGAAGGTTGTGGGAAAACCGCCCCAGTTTATCGCAGAGCTTGCGGGGATTTCCGTTCCTTCCACGGCTAAATGTCTCATTGCTCCGCTTTTCGGCGTAGGACCTCAGTGGCCTTTATCCTATGAAAAGCTCTCGACCGTATTGGGATATTATACGGTAAAGGACTGGCACGAGGGATGCGAGCGGTGTATTCAACTGTTAGAAATTGGAGGGATCGGTCATAGCCTTGCCATCCATTGTACAGATATGGAGGTCATTACGGAATTCGTCTTAAAGAAACCGATTTTCAGAATTCTGATCAACACTCCTGCTGCCCTTGGAGGGGTTGGGGCTACCACCAATCTTGCACCGTCCTTTACGTTGGGCTGCGGTACCTGGGGAGGATCCAGCGTTTCGGAGAATGTAACACCAATGCATCTGCTGAATATAAAAAGGGCAGCCTGGCATACGGGAGTTCCGGAGCTTCCCAGGGGATTTGTGAAGCCCAGGGATTCTGCAGATGAGCAGGTTCCCTGTCCATCCGATGGTACAGGAATCGCAGGAATCAATGAAAAAGTCATTGCGGATATTATCGCGGAAGTCATAAAAGCGTTACATAAAAAGTAACCGGTTTAAATTGAGAAGGAGGAACCAGAAATGGAAAAGACAATTGCTTTAGGAATGATCGAGACGAAAGGTCTCATTGCCTCCATCGAGGCCATGGACCAGATGTTGAAGGCTGCTAATGTAAAGATTGCAGGGAAAGAACATGTAACCGGCGGTTATGTTGCAGTAATGGTCAGAGGAGATGTGGGTGCAGTGAAAGCGGCGGTGGATGCCGGTGCGGCGGCAGCTCAAAGAGTGGGAGAGCTCATCAGTGTTCATGTAATCCCAAGACCTCATATGGAAGTGGAAGGCATCTTGCCGGTAGGAGATAATAAATAGATCTGCGGAGCGAACACTGAAAATAATGAATAAAAGGTTTGTTCAGTGCGGATAAATCTCGCGAAAGTGGTGATGAACTTGATCGTAACAGAAGCGGATCTTAGGGCCAATTGGTATAAGGATAAAAAAACGATGATCAAAATACCGCCGGGCAGTGTTATCACGCCTCCGGCACGGGAATTTCTTAAAAATAAAGGGATTTCGGTGGAGATTGAAGGAGAAGGTATTTTGGATTTTACCGGATTGACTTACAATTCGTCAATTCATAGTGCCAAGGCTGTCCCGGCGGCTCCGCCGGTATCCGGTATCAATGCTGTTCCGGCAAGCCGCCCGGCACCCGGTATCAATGGCGGTTCGGCAAGCCGCCCGGCAGCTCATGAAAGGCCGGTACCGGTCAGCCCTCAGCCTCATGGCCTGCAAGAGAAAAAAACAGAATATATGACCCACTTAAGAGGAAATCAGCTTGTATTGAAATCAAATCCGATTATCCGATTCCGAGGAGAACTGGATTCCTTTCTGTCTCAGCTTGTGGAGACCCAACTGTGGTTTCAGGAAAAAGGATTCACCGGAATGGCGGAGAAACTGGAGGAAGTGGTGGTTTTTGCAAGGAATTTGATGCAAGCCGAGGTCGGCAATAAGGAATTTGTCTTTCTGAAAGTTTTTGGATTTGACCAGGCAGAGCTGCGGGAAGTCAGTCATAATCCGATGAAATATTTCGGAGTAAACCATTCCTTTGTGTCGAGGAAACACGGAATCAGTGTGGCAAAGCTGCACGTTCTCCGCGCAAAATCCAGAGAAGTGGAATTGGCCGCCATCGCTGCCTTTGTGTCCAAGGAGGGGAAATGTGAACGGGAAGACCTCATAACCGGATGCAATCGTCTGTCCAGCATTCTTTATATTCTGGTTTGTATGGAGAAAGCCAGAATCAGGGATGAGGCAGCACAGGTGACAGTATTTGAAGTCAACATCGGTGTATCCAACAGGCATGTCCACTTGAGCAGGGAGGACCTGGAAGCGCTCTTCGGGAAAGGATACGAACTGAAAAAAATAAAAGATCTGTCCCAGCCCGGTCAGTTTGCTGCGGAAGAAACGGTGACCCTTCGGGGTCCCAAGGGCAGTATTGAAAAGGTACGGATCTTAGGGCCGGTAAGAAAAGAATCCCAGGTAGAGCTCAGTGTATCAGATAGTATAAAGTTGGGAATCCAGGCTCCCGTAAGGAATTCAGGAGATGTAGAAGGCACTCCGGGAATTATTTTAACCAGTCAGAATAATAAACTAGAGCTAAAAAAAGGCGTAATTATAGCGAAAAGGCATTTACACCTGGACCCGGGAACGGCAAAAAAGATGGGCCTGCAGGACAAAGACTTGATCAATGTATCTTTAAAAACAAAACGGCCAATCAGATTGGATCAGGTAGCGGTAAGAGTCAGCGATACGTATAAAACCGATTTACATATTGATCTTGACGAAGCCAATGCTGCCCTGGCCAAAAACGGAGATAAGGCAGTTTTGATATGGGAGGCTTGATATGGAACAGGAAATCATTGCAGCCCTGGTAAAATTAATCATGACGGATCCAAGATTTCTGGAACTGATGAAGGGGGAACCTCAGAAAGAGAAGGAGGATCTGATACTGATCGAAAAGAAGGAAACCTATGACAAACTTCCGCAAGATTGCAAAGCCGCTGTGTATTGTCAGGAATTCTGCCAGGGGAATCATGGATTTTTAAGTGACGAGGAAGCGGTAAACGGGAAATGGAAAAATCTGAAGCTTTATAACCCATCTTTCAATTTTATTGCAAAGCTTGCACTGGGTCTGGCAGATGAACCGATCCTGAAGCTGTTTCAGAATCAATTACTAGAAGGCAAAGGAAACCTGGAGCTGATCCATGTCAGCAATCTATCGGAAATAAAATCGGAGTCCTATAGGAACCTGTTCCTGGCCTATCTGGAAACGATAAAAAGCTTTGGAATAAAGGTGTCCGGAGCTGCGGACTTTCGGGACACAAGACTCTGGGAGAAACGGGCTTTGACGGAAAAGGATCTGCTGGACATGGAACCGGGTATCGTCATTACAGTAGATAGCAAATGTATCGTGACGTCTCTTGCTGCCGATCTGGCCGGAAGAAAGGGGATACAAATTTGTCGTAAAGGAGAAGTAAGATGATTTTGGCAAAGGTGGTAGGTCAAATCTGGTCTACAAGAAAAGAAGAAGCGCTCCGGGGTATCAAATTTCTGGTTGTACAGCCGATTAACCTTTCCTTTGATTCCGGAGGAAACGTCACGGAAGTCACCGACTTCGGGAATACCATGGTAGCCGGTGACCGAATCGGCGCCGGAGAAGGGGATGTTGTCATGGTAGTATCCGGTTCTTCCGCCCGGCAATCAGAAGGTGATACCCATTTGCCAATTGATGCCAACATCGTTGGGATCGTGGATTCGGAGATGTTTCAATAATGAAAAAAGAAGAAATTCTTAAGAAAATTGAAGATTACGGTGTGGTGGGCTCCGGCGGAGCCGGTTTTCCTACGCACATCAAGTACAGGACCAAGGCGGAAACCGTCATTGTCAATCTTGCAGAATGTGAACCATTGCTCAGAGTGGATCAGCAATTGGCGGAACGTTATGGAGAGGATCTGGTCGAAGGTCTGGAATGTGCCATGACGGCAGTGGATGCGGGGGAAGGCATTATTGCCTTGAAGGAGAAGTACCGAAAAGCGGTACAGAAATTGGAGCCATTGCTTAATGACAGGATGAGGATTTTTTATCTCAGAGATGTTTACCCGGCCGGGGATGAGTTTATAACGATCAAAATGGCAACGGGAAAATCAGTACCTCCTGCTTCCATTCCCATTTCAATTGGGGTGGTGGTAAGCAATGCGCAAACCCTGATCAATGTAGCCCGGGCCATGAAGGGCCAGCCGGTAGTGACCAGAACCATTACGGTAACCGGAAATGTAAAAAATCCCGTTACCGTTACTGTTCCCATAGGAATCAGCTATAGGCAGCTACTGGAGATGACAGGAAATGATATCTCCGGAGAGGACGCTTATATTGACGGCGGGCCTTTTATGGGGAAAATGCTCACAGACCTGGACAGCACTGTAACGAAAACCAGCGGAGGCCTGGTGGTTTTGCCAAAAGATCATGTTCTGGTAAAAATCAAAACACAACCCATGTCGCACATCCTGAGAGTGGCAAGGACGGTATGTGAGCAATGTCAGCTCTGCACGGATTTATGTCCGCGAAACATCATCGGCCATAGGGACTTAAAGCCTCATATGAGCATACGGGCGGTGAATTATGGGAAAATGACACAGAGCCAGACCATAAAGGGGGCGATTCTATGCTCGGATTGCGGAGTCTGTGAACTCTATAGCTGCCCTGTAAATATCTCTCCGCGCAGAGTCAATCAGGCTATCAAACAGGAACTGGTGAGTCTGGGAATCAAATATGAGGGTGTTCTGAGCAACGAAGACCCCTTATGGAATGCCAGACTTGTACCATCCAGGCAAATTGCAAACCGCGCAGGCTTAAAGAATTACTACCACTTGGATGCTCCGCTTCTGGAAGACCTTCCGGATGTCCATAAAGTGAGAATCAATCTGAAGCAGCATGTGGGGGTGCCTTCTGAACCTGTGGTCCTGCCGGGGGATCCGGTGAAAAAAGGGGATTTGATCGCCAGAATCAAGAAAGGACAATTGGGAGCCAATCTTCATGCAAGTATAGACGGTGTCGTCAGCAAAATCAATGATAAAGAAATAACCATTGAGAAGGGCGGTGAAGAGGAATGGAAATAAATGCTATCGGCATGGTTGAATTTAATAGTATCGCACAGGGAATCGACAGCACCGACGCCATGTGCAAGGTAGCGGACATAACCTTACTGGTCAGCAAAACGGTCTGTCCCGGTAAATATATCAGCATCGTGGCGGGAGATACCTCCGGTGTCCAGCAAGCGGTAAGAATGGGAGAGGAGAAGGCCCCGGAATGCTTGGTAGACAGTTTTATGATTCCCAATATCCATCCTTCTTTGATTCCGGCCATAGCGGGAACGGCCACCGTAGAAAATTGCAGAGCCATTGGAATCATTGAGACCTTTAGTGTAGCCACCCTGATAGAGGCTGCCGATGCGGCATTAAAAACAGGAGAAGTAGAGCCTTTACGAGTCCATATCGCCTTCGGCATCGGAGGAAAAGCCTACGTAGTTCTCACTGGTGACGTGGCTTCGGTAAAGGCAGCTGTTTCCGAAGGAAGTAGACTGGCAGGCGAGAGGGGCCAGCTTGTAAGGGATATTGTGATCCCCAGGCCTCACCCGATGCTGCTTGAAAATCTGATTTAGTATCATACAGAGGTGATAGAATTGAAAACATGTATTTCATTAAACAAACTTCGGGAGTTATCTGCAAACGGCAATACGATTTATCTGGATGCGGAAAGCATTCTGAGCCCCTCGGCAAAGGATTATGCAAGAGAAAAAGGATTGGTAATCTTTTTAAAGGACAAAGAGGAGCCCATTGTGGGAGTAAGCACCGGCAGCTCGGAACAGAAATGCGGCATCACCGAATGCAGGGAAACCGGAAACGGTATTCCTGTTTGCGAAGCTGAGAAAAATACGGAAAAATCTGCTGCAGGAATTCCAAATGCAGAGATGTTAAAAAACATTATTACAAAGGTAATTCTGGAACAGAAGAAACCGATTTGCCCAAATCCTATAGCTATGAAAATAGAGGGTGACAAGGTGATCATGGAACCTTTCACAGAAGCACCGCCGGGACAAAAAATAGGGATGACGGATGTGATTACGGAACGGGAAGGAAACCTTGGCGCCGGGTTTATGACCTTTGAAAAATCAGAACTTCCCTGGACCTTGAGCTATGATGAAGTGGATTATGTAGTAGAAGGTGAGTTTACCATAAAGACTGGCGGTAAACTCTACACGATGAAACCCGGTGATGTATTTCATATCCCCAAGGGAACCAGTGTGGTATTTGGATCTCCGAGTTTTTGCAAAGTATTCTATGTGGTATATCCGGCCAATTGGCTGAGCCAGAACAAGTAAAGAGGTGTATGGCCTTGTTGAAAATCCAATTTATTAAAAGACCATCCCCGTCAACCATCAATATGCTCGCCAGGCGGTCCCAAAGTCTGCGCTCGCGAAATAGCGAACCTGTTTCTTCTGAGGCAGTCGGACTTGTGCAGGGACCTCTGGCAGATATGGTTGCGGCATGTGATATTGCGGAAAAGACCTCCGGTGTCATGGTAGAGGAAATCCAGGGCATTTGTCCCCAGCATTTTGCCATGATCGCAATCTTCGGAGATACTTCTGCTGTAGCGGTGGCTCTTATCGCCATCGGGGAAAAGATCGACAAGAAGCGGCCGGATATCGATTGATTATGAAAGGGAGAGTATCATGTCTGAAAAGCAAAGAATCATACAGGAATTTGTCCCCGGAAAGCAGGTAACCCTGGCCCATATGATTGCCGCCCCTGATGAAGAAATCTATCAGAGGCTGGGTTTGGAAAAGAGCGGAGCCATTGGCATTGTTACTTTAACACCCAGCGAAACCTCCATCATTGCTGCGGATATTGCCACCAAGGTAGCTCCTGTAAGTATCGGATTTTTAGATCGGTTCACCGGGGCCCTGATCATCACCGGGGATGTTTCCGGCGTTCTTGCTGCCTTGAATCAAATTAACGGAGTTCTGGAAACCATGCTGGGATTTACTCCCTGCCAAATCACAAAAACATGAAAAAGAAAATGATGCTCATTGGAAGTTCCCGTACGGGGAAAACCAGTCTGGCCAACTGGCTGAACTCGGAAAACATAGAGGTCCTGAAAAGTCAGACCATCAACTACGGTACCCACACCATTGACACGCCGGGGGAGTACCTGGAAAGCCCCCTGATGCACCGATACATCATAGCAGCCTCCCAGGATGCTGATATGATTCTTTTCGTGCAGTCCTTCGATCAAACCGGCTTCAGCTTCCCTCCGAATTTTGCCGGTGCTTTCAATTGCAGAAAGGTTGGCGTGATCACGAAGGCGGATCTGGAAGAAAAGAGAAATGATTTGGAATTATTATATCGTAATTTTAAGGAAATAGGGTTGGAAGGACCCTATTTTGTCACGTCTTCTAAAACGGGAAAGGGCATCGAGGAATTAAAGAACTGCTTATCAATTTCGAATGCTTAACTCCGAGCGTTTAGCTCCGAACATTTAATTCCGAGCCTGGCAGATGTTACCCGGATTGAAAACCAGAATGTGTTGTGATAAAATTTAATGTACGGGCGGTATTCAATGAAACTTCACCGGACAGGAGGAAAAAATGAAAATTGTAACAACCATTCAGGAAGTGCGTGAAACTGTTAATGCATGGAGAGCAGAAGGTTTGAACGTCGGATTTGTACCGACTATGGGATACCTTCACGAAGGGCATCAAAGCTTGATTCACAAAGCTTCAAAAGAGAATCACCGTGTGGTGGTAAGTATTTTTATCAACCCGATGCAATTTGGGAAGAATGAAGATTTGGACAGTTATCCAAGAGACCTTGAGAGGGATCGGCAGATCTGCTTCAGTGCAGGTGCCGATCTGATCTTTTATCCAAGCAGGGAGGAAATGTATCCGGAAGGGTTTTCAACCTTTGTCCAGATAACGGGCATAACGGAGACTCTTTGCGGCAAAAGCAGGCCGGATCACTTTAGAGGGGTAAGCACTGTGGTGACAAAACTGTTCCATATCGTGAAACCTGACCGGGCATATTTCGGTCAAAAGGACGCACAACAGGCAGCCGTTATAAAACGACTGGTTCGGGATTTAAATCTCGATATCGAAATCATTGCCTGCAAAACCGTAAGAGAACCGGACGGACTTGCAAAAAGCTCTCGGAATGTCTATCTTAGCAAAGAGGAAAGGGCAGCAGCAGCCGTTTTACGGAAAGCTTTAACGCTTGCAGAGAATAAGCTTGTCAGCGGTGAAAGAAAAGCAGCAGAGATTCTTCAGGAAATGAAAGAAAAAATCTGTGCGGAACGGCTAGCAACCCTTGATTACGTTGAAATTGTGGATCTGGAAACCTTGGAGCCGGTAAGGTGTATCGAAGCTCCCGTTTTGGTGGCAGTGGCAGCCTATATCGGAAAAACACGATTGATCGATAACTTTATTTATGAAAACATCGCCTGATCTTTGCTGTTTACGCTTGAAATCTGGCTGACATCGATGTATACTCGAGTATATATATGTACAATGGCGTAAATATATTATTAAATGGGGTGGAGAAATGCCGGCAGATTATAAATATTTAACAATAGAGGACCTCATCGAAATGTTGCAGGTTACACGAAGCACAATTTATAACCTGAAGAAAAAGGGGCTGCCTTTTATTAAGATTGGATCTAATATCAGGTTTGAGCAAAGTGAGGTTATTGATTGGTTGAACAGCAATCATAAAAGAGAGGTTGATACAGATAAGCAGGTCTGATCATGAACCAGTTAACAATTTACGGAGTCGTTATATACATTGTTATCTTATTTATACTGAGCGCTTTTTTTATAAAAAAAGCGCTCAATTCTTATGAGGAATACAGCCTGTGCGGCAGAAAGCTGACACTGCTTTATATTATTTTTACCTATCTTGGGACCTGGATCGGAGGAGGAACCATTATCGGACTATCCACCTCCACCTATCTCAGCGGAGTGGGACAGTATTGGATCATAGCAGTCCCCTATTTTACCTGTTTTGTTTTTGCAATCCTCTTTCTTACCCGAATCCGCGCCTTAAATCAGATCAGTATCGGCGATATGGCGGCCCTGCGCTATCCGGCATATAACGAGATCATCAGGATACCTGTATCCTTGGGTTTGATTATCAGGAATGTTACTATGGTGGGGATGCAATTCAGTGCCTTATCCATTTTAATTACCTATGCTTTTGGCATTGACCGGAATCTCTCCGTTCTGATTACCTTTTTGGTGATAACAGCCTATACCGCCTTAAGCGGTTTATGGGGTGTGGTTGTGACAGATATTTTCCAAGGAACGCTGCAGACCCTGGGCCTTATCCTGCTTCTTTTCTTTACGGTGAAACTGAGCGGAGGCGTTGAACAAATCATCAGTTTTTATCAATCCAACGATCAGGAAAGCTTTTTAAACCTGATGGGCGGAGACCAGATTTTAAACCATATTGTGTTGTATTTTTTAAGCTTCGGCTCTTTTTTTCTGATGAGTGATCAGACAGACTGGGAAAGAATTTACTCGGCAAAAAATGACAAAACGGCATTTTGGGGCTATTTGATCCCTTTGACCATCACTTTGATTTTACTTTTGTTTCCGGCTTATTTAGGGGTATTTCAAAGGGTGCTGTTCAACAGCGAAATGGATGCGGAATTTGCTGTTTACACCTTTATTATGGAGCTTTTGCCTTCCAATCTGGGGATTCTGGTATTGGTCAGCATTTGTGCGGCAATTATGTCTTCGGCGGACTCCTACCTGCTGGCAACGGGAACCATTTTCTCCAACGATATTGTCAAAAGGTTTTTGAATCAGAAAGCCAATGATAAAGAACTGATCTTTTGGACAAGATTTTTTGTCATCATTGCAGGTGCGGTGGGATTTGCCTTCGCCCTGAATATTAAAGATATTTTATACCTTTGGATTATTGGCATCGGCATTGGAGCATCCACCTTGCTGCCGTCCTATCTGGCAGCTTGGTTTTCTAAAAGGATCAATACCATAGGCGCTCTTTCAGGAATGGCTGCAGGAGGGAGCTATTGCTTTATATGGGGCCTGGGCTTTATTCCCTTTACCGTTGATAAAATAGTTTATGGCTCTTTGATGAATGCTTTCGTTATGATCCTTGTGTCTCTATTTACGAAAAGGCCGGATGAAGAGGATGTTCAAAAAACCTATTTCTGGTCTCCAAAGTTCCGAAATTTGAGAAAAAGGCTTTTTACCAAACGTGAAAGCGTGGATCGCTCATAACTCGAAAATAAAACAAAGTCGGGATTCTGTCTGCAGCACTTGACCGTGAGCGTACAGATACCCGGCTTTATTTTTTTATTTAAAACTTGTGAATAAAAATTCAGAAAATTACAAAAAAGCTATTGTACGATTTAATTTTCTGTGGTATATATACATATATGCACAAATATGGACATAAATGGACACGGAAGGAGGTTTCGTATATTCTTTTTTATTACATAATAAGGAGGTTAAAAAATGGTTAGTAGTTATCTGGGTTATTTCATACTTTTTGGATTTGCAGTGATTTTCATTGGAATCTCCATGGCTGTAGCCAAAAAATTTCCCATTGAGGGTGTGGATGATTTTGTGGTGGCAGGCAGGAGCATTCCCTATGCATTGATCGCAGCCAGCGTCATGGTGTCCTGGGTATGGACCACCACCATTATGGGGGCGGCGGAAGCCGGCATGTGGTTCGGCGTTTCAGGCGGTTTTAACTATTCCTGGGGTGCCTGTATACCATTCTTTGTATTTATTCCGCTAGTGCTTCATCTTCGAAGAACGATGCCGAAGGCCACTACTTTTACCGAATTTGTGGAACAGCGGTACGGCCGAACCGTATCGAAGATCTTTTTTGTCTTTGGTATCGGTGTTATTCTTTACGTCTTTACCGAACAAGGGGTAGGAATTGGGATTGCCTTTAATCACATCTTCGGGATTCCTTATGCGCTAGCCGCTTTTATTCCGGTGATGATCGTTACGGTATACATAGCGAAAGCCGGCTTAAGAGGATCCATTTTCAACGATGTCATTCAATTTTTTATCATCTCTCTCGTTTTGCTGGTTACGGTTCCCCTGGTTCTGAAAACGCTGGGGATTGACGGCTTATATAACGGAATGCTGGACGTTACCAATAATCCGGACAATATCAACTACAATCCGGAAGCGCTGTCCATGACGTCCGCGGCAGGACTTCGTTACGGTGTAACGGCAGTGGTCATAGCCATGGGTCAGGTTCTTCTGGACCAGGGATATTATTCCAAGGCTATTTCTACGGTAAGCAGAAAATCGCTGCTGAGAGCGTACATCATCGGAACTTTGTTTGCATGGGCTCCTATTCCGATCCTGAGCGGTAATGTGTTCGGTGTTTCCACTTTGGCTTTGGGAGTGGGTCCCGGAAACGGAATAGAATTGACATCGGAAGCGGCACCCTATATTATGAAACTAATCTATGGCGGCGGGGTCGGAAGTATCATGTTCGTACTGATGATCTTCATGGCAGGTATGACCACCGGGGGTAACTGCCTCGCCGGAGCCCAGGCCTTGTTTACGGTAGACTTCTATAAAAAATATGTAAATAAAGAAGCTTCAGAAAAACAGCAGATGAGCTTCGGAGTAAAAATTACCATTGCACTTGGACTGTTGGTAGGAATTGCCGCTATTTTGCTGGAGGGAGTCTCCCTGTTAAAGCTTGACATTTTCAGCGGAATCATTTTTGCTGCGCCGACCAGCGCCTTCCTGGCGGGTATGTATTGGAAAAAGACATCGCCTCAGGTTGCGGTAAGCTCTATCTTCATCGGACTGATCGCAGGCTTGTGCGCCTGGTTCCTGATCCCCAACGATGATATCAACTGGTTTATCGGGAATATGTTGTCTCTGTTCGTGCCGGCGGTGGTGGTCATCGTAGGGTCGCTGGGACAAAAATATGAATTTGATTTTAATCAGCTTCGGACTTATACACCGAATCATAAAGTAGAAGTAAGTGAGGAGTGAGAATGATGGTAAGTGAAACATTTATGAGCGTTTATTTCTGGGGAACCTATGTATGGTTTTTAGCCGGATTCTTATTAATCTCCATCCCTGCATTGATCGAAATTAAAAAAATGATGTCAACGAAGAAATAGAAGGAGGAAGCTGCTTTGAAGATTCATGTCACCTGTGTTCAGATGGAACCAGTCCTTCGGGATGCAGAAAAGAATATTAAAAAAATGTGCTCCTTTATCAGAGAAGCCATGGAAACTTACCCCAAGACCAACCTTATTGTCTTCCCGGAATTGATTATCTCAGGGTATGAATGCGGAAAGGATTTCCAGAGAATGGCGGAGACGGTACCCGATGGAGCGAGTATGAAAATCATCGGTGCCTTGGCTAAGGAATATGGAGTGCATATCGTTTACGGATTCCCGGAGAGAGATTCTGATAAAAGGGATGTCTTATACAACTCAGCAATCCTCATCGATAATCTGGGTGAAGTGAAGGGTGTCTATCGAAAAGTCCATCTCTTTGCAAGCGAGAAGGAGTTTTTCCGGGCAGGGTGTTCTTACCCTGTTTTCGATACCTCCATCGGCAGACTGGGCATGATGATCTGCTGGGATACGGCCTTTCCGGAGGTCGCCAGAAGCCTGGCCCTTAAGGGGGCGGATCTTTTGATCGTGTCAACGAATTGGGAAAAACCGTACCTTACAGACATTGTAACGAAAAACCAGCAGGATTGGGATCTCGTAACGAGAGCAAGAGCCATGGATAACTGCATGTATCTGGTATCTGCAAATCGTATCGGTTTTGATGAGACTCTTGGATTTTTTGGCAGGAGCAATATCATCGGGCCTACCGGTGAAGCTGTTGAGGAACTGCTGGAGGAACGGGAGGGAATGATCTCCGGTGAATTGGATTATGATATACCCATCCGGTTACGATACGAGTATTACACCTTCTTTAAAGACAGAAGGCCGGATACTTTTTCCGAATTAACAAAAGCATACTAAGCAGATGAGATAAGGGCAGTGGCAACACACGCTGCTCTTATTTCACTTTCATAAATAGGAAAAAACACAATCGGGAGGAAAGATGGAAGGACTATTTGGTTATGGTATCGTTGGGATTTATATGGCATTGCTGCTTTTGACGGGAAAGGTCATAGGCCGCCGGTTCCCATCCAATAATCAATCGCTGAATGAATACCTGTTTGCGGGAAAACAGGTGCCTTTTGGATTGCTTGCTCCCAGCATTTTCACCTCATGGCTTTGGGTCACCACTATTGTAGGATCCGGAGAAGCCGGCTTCCGGTATGGTATATCCGGGGGCATGGCCTATTCCTTAGGTGCCGCAATGGGGTTTGCCCTGCTGATTCCGGTACTGGTAAAAATGAAAAGACTCATGCCGGAAAGTGTTACTTTTATAGATTTCATCGGTGTCAGATATAATGCCTTCTTAAAAGATCTATACTATGTCTTTGCTCTATTAGTGGCTGTCTATGTCATTGTGGAGCAATCTGCCGGTATCGCCCTGGTCTTTAACGGCCTTTTTCTGGTATCCTTCAAAAAAATCGCCTTTATTACCGTCATTCTCTGTGGTATCTATGTCGTGTGGCGCGGCATGAGGGGAGTCCTCTATAATGAATTGTTCAATTTCTTTCTGATCTCCATTTGCCTTTTGGCCTTTATTTTGTTTGTGATACGGAAATTCGATATCCCGGAACTATATCAAGGATTATCGGTGGTGCAAAGCAATGCGGAAAACAATAATTATAATCCTGAAGCGTTAAATCTGCTTTCCAAATCCGGAATCATGTATGCTTTCCTGGCAGTTATGATCGCGCTGGGACAGATTCTGCTGGATCCGGGATACTATATGAAGGCGCATGCAGCAAGAGATGAGAAGACCATTATTCGGTCCTTTTTCACGGGAGGTGTCCTGATTTGGAGCCCCATCGCCATTTTAAGCTCCTTTGTTATCGGATATGCAACCCTGTCTCAAAACTTTGACTTTTCTAAAGCCGTAAATGTGAGCATTGCCATATCCACAAAGGTAATCACCGAATATTTCGGACCGGGAATCCAGGTCCTCTTTGCCTTTCTGATCTTTTGTATCGGATGTACCTCCATCATTCATTGCCTGATCGGAATTCAAAGCTTGTTTACTTTAAATTTTTATAATAGCAAATTGAAAGCCGATGCTTCAGAGGATGAAAAATTGAAATTCGGAAGGCTGGTATCGCTTCTGATTGCCTTTCTTTGTGCGTTGATCTCCATAGCCCTTGAGAAGGTTTCCCTTTTAACCATCGATACCTTCAGCGGTATCTTTTTTGCCGCACCATGCGGCGCAATCATTATGGGAATCCTTTCAAAGAAAGAGATGAGAAACACCGCCTGGATTTCGATTCTTTTGGGTATCGGCAGCGGTTTTTTCACCTGGCTGGCCATACCCGATGAAGAATGGAATTATTTTTACGGGATCGGATGCTCCTTTTTTATACCCATACTATTCCTGATGGCGGTATCTTTTGTAACGAAAAAGAAATTTAATTTTAAAAAATTGCTGTTTTTTAAAGAGTAGCCGGTTCAACTTTAAAAAGCTGTATTTTTAGAGAACGGTGAGTTCGAACCAAAATTCAACGCCATCTTCTTTGTTTAAGGCACCAAAATCGCTGTGATGTTCCGTAAGGATCGCCTTCACAATGGAGAGGCCCAAGCCTGCTCCCCCAATATTTCTCATTCTGGCCGGATCAATTTTATAAAAACTGTTCCAGATCTTATCCATGTCTTCCTGGGAGATGGCTTTCCCCGTATTGCGGATGAAGACCCTGACCTTACTGCTTCCCTCCGGGTCCAGAAAACTGCCGATTTTGATCACTTTTTCGCCTTCGGTATGCTCCATGGCATTGTTAAGAAGGTTTGTCACCACCTGCTCTATTTTCACCGGATCGGCATGTACCAGCAACTCGGGACCTTCATGAAGCTCGATGGTGATCCCCCTTTCCCGGGCTACCAGATCATACTTTTCGGTAATGGTTCTTAAAAAGTGATTTAGTTCAAAATCTGATTCATAGAGCTCCATTGCACCGGATTCCATTCTCGCCAGCATCAGGAGATCCCGTACCAGTCCGTCCATTTTTTCCGCTTCTTCGGAAATCACACTGCAATAAAAATTCTTTTTTTCTTCCAAAGTAATATTGGACTTCAGACCGTCGGCATATCCTTGGATCAGGAAGATGGGCGTTTTCAGCTCATGGGACACGTTGGAAATGAAATCTCTTCGCATCTTGTCAATTTTTCGTTCCTTGTTGATATCCTCAGCCAGTTTTTCATTTTTTCGGTTCAATTCCCCGATGGTGGAATCCAGCGTATTGGAAAGTCTGTTGATATTTTGAGAAAGCTGTGCAATTTCATCTTTTCCTTTCGCTTGGATTGACTCGGAGAAATCCAATGCCTGCATTTTATCTGTGATTCTGTTCATCTGGGTGATCGGAGCAGTAAAGCGATAAGATACAAACCAGGCCCAAAGTATGGTAAAGGCAATGGTGGTCAGTCCGATGACGGTGAGAAAACGGTTAATGATGGCAGTTCCCTCAGAGATGGCGCTCATAGGCATGGAAACCAGCAGCTGGATGCCGTTTTCCAATGTGGTATGGTATTGGAGTGTATTGATGTTCAGCTTGCTGTCTTTTGACAGAGAAAAATAGGAATGATCATCATCATACGAAAGGATTTCCTGTGATCCCAGAAAGCTGGACACCCGTGCGACAGCCATATCTTTCTCTGCTATGTGCAGCGAAGCGGACCCGGTTTCGCCGCTGAGGGAAACCGTACCGGGAAGGGTTTTCGCCAGCGGTTCGGCGGAATATAGGCTGACCACTTCCATTGCTGGGAAATAAAGGTCTCCTTTCGCGGAGCTGATAAAGATTGTTTGACTTTGTGACCTTTCTATTTTAAACAGTGCGGACTGAATCCCCCGGCTCAGGACTGCTTTTGCATCCATAGAGCTGCCGGAAGCCGCTTCCAGCATACTGACGATCTTCTTGCTGCTTTCTCTCAGATCCTGTTTTTTCTGTTCCAAATAATATTTTTCTACGAGAAATGTATTGCAGAAAAAGAGAATTCCACCGAACAGGAATACGGAAGCCATCATATATAATAACAATTTATGTTTGATCGAGAGTTTCATCCTATACCTCTTCTTTATTCTTCAAAACGGTAGCCATAGCCTCTTACCGTAGCAATCTGGCTCCCGTTGTTTTCCAACTTAATGCGCAGACGGTTAATATGCGTGTCAACGGTTCTGAGTCCGCCAAAATAATCATAGCCCCAAACCTGATTTAGAAGCTGTTCCCGGGATATGACTTTCCCTTTGTTCTCTGCTAACAGCAATAACAGGGCATATTCCTTGGGGCTCAGCGTAATTTGATTTCCCTCCAGGGTGACAATATGGGAGTCTTTATTAATTTGTAAACCGGCGAACCGAAGGATATTGGCATCTGCGCTTTCGGCAGCTGATCTCCGAAAAAGGGCATGAATCCTTGCAATTAGTGCGGCAGGCCGAACGGGCTTTGGTACATAATCATCCGCTCCGATTTTGAAACAATGAACTTCATCGTAATCTTCACATTTTGCGGTTAACATGAGTATGGGGACCATGGACTGTTTCCGGATTTCCCGGCAGAGAGTCCAGCCGTCCATTTCCGGCATCATGACATCAAGAACTATGAAATCAATTCTTCCCTGTTCCTTTTGAAACACTTCCAAAGCCGCTTTTCCGTCCTGGGCGGTGAGGATCAGAAAACCTTCTGCCTCCAGAAAATCTTTCAACAATATCAATATCTTAATCTCATCATCTACAATGAGGATTGTTTTCTTTTCCATGGTACACTCCTGACTTCTTAGAATGACTTCATTATAATGAAATTGAGGAATAGAGTCCAGAATGTTGACAAAAACGTGACATAACCTTATTGAATTTGTAACAATACGAGAATCATTCTGTGAAAGAGCAGGGCTATAATACAGGTATGCTCATCCGGAAGGGCAAAATTTAATACATTTTCAGAATGGAGTGATGAAACGTGAAAAGAAAGATGATATTAGGAGTCGGCGCAGCGATTATGAGCCTTATGTTACTCACCACCGTCTCCGCCTTTGCAGAGGAAAATGATAACCTGGTACAGAAGGTTTCCAGAACGGTCACCCTATACGGTACAGGTGCAGCAGATACTGCAGAAGTAAAAGGGGCAATGGGGTTCAGTATCGTCCATGCAGCAGAGGATAAAGGAGTTGTAGCATTCAGTATAGCCGGTGACTATGAGGCATTGGTGGGAGAAGGGATCCTCTCCCAGGAGAAAGCAGATCAAATGAAAGCTTATCTCGAAGAGCAGGCACAGGCCCAAATGGAAGAAATAAAAAAGATGGAAACCATGGACGAAGGGGATCGGGCGGAATTTCTGCAAACCAAAGCGATTGCCATAGCGGATCCCTATAAAGAAATGGTGAACGCGGGTATTCTTTCTGAGGATGATGCGGACAAAATCAGAGAATTTCTAAAACAACAAGCGCAGGAGAGACTAGAAGCAAGCGTAAAGGAAAGAACCGAGCGTTACCAGTCAGAAGGCATATTAAGTAAAGAAAAGGCAGATGAGGTTGCCGAGTATTTGCGAAATTTTTCGGTATCCGGCATCCATAAAAACGAAATCATCGAAGGCGGTGAAGCCCGGCCGTTAATCGAAAGTAAGGATATCCAGTTGATAACAGAGAGCGAGGAGGCTCAGGCATCCGAAGTCAGTGAGGCCCGTTCGGTAATCGTCACAATTACAAGAGGATTCGATTTTGAACTGGATTCCTTGGTGAAAGAGGGAATTATTACGGAGGATCAGGCCAAGGCTATGGCAGAATCTGACGAAAACCATTGGAAGCAGGAAAGAGAATTACTGATAGAAGACGGTATTCTGGCGGAAATGAAAGCCGCCAGAGTCCAGAAGGCAAATGAATATCAAATTCATCAATAATTAAAACAGTCATAAAAACAGGGGTTTACAGTAAAAAAGTATCGATACTCAATGGGGTTGCTGTCATGGCAGCCTCTTTTTGATTTCCTCAAATTGGGAAAATGAAGTTGCCGCTGCTGGAGCTTCGAGTTATACTGTTTATGGTAAACGTACATTCATTTTTCGTGTCTTTGGTGTAAAAGCCATTTTAATGGATTGTACATCCGATATCCATAGAAAGGAGGGGGTTTTTATGGAATCTAAACAGAAAAAAAGTTATTTTCTTTGGTTGGAACAAAAAATGCTGAAGGAAAGTCAATTGAATGAATCTCCCGCACGAAGGAGGCTCCTGCTGATCCAAAATCTTTTGTTAATTTTCCTTATTTGCTTTTACTTCATTTTTAAGTATTTATACGACAGTAATCAAGGGATCTTTTTATTGATTGCTGTTTTCTTTACGGTATCCGGTTGTATCAATGCTTTGCTGGAAACTGTTCTGGCTGATCAGAAGGTAAGGTCTGAGACGCTGAAGGCGAGAAAACTACGGAAGGCTAATTACATTTTGGAAATTGCTGCCGGGTTTGTGTCATTTGCCGCCTTTATTTTTGCCTCTGGTTCAAATTCTTTGTATGTTTCGGTGCTGACGTATATCCTCCTATTTGTAGTGGCAGTCAGCTCCGGTTTGACCCTTTATATCCGTCATAAAATCGATAAAGACGAGAATTCTGAAGCACTCCTTGGAATATTGGCAGCTCTTGCGGTTCCTTTTTTTCTGGTGCTGCTGATGATGATTTTCACGTGGCTGTGATATCAAAAATCTTTATGGTAAAATACTTGTGAAAAATAATGATATTAAAAAATAGAAGCGTCCTTGCTGCCGGGTAAGCAAAGAATTGGGAGGCGGAATATAATGAAGAATACAGCGCTAAGCTGTCAGGATAGGAGAGATTCTTTATGGCAATCAAATTAACGGCATTGCCCATAAAAAACATGAATCTCACTGAGATAACCGGCGATTCGGCTTTTGGAGCACGGATCCATCCGATAACGAAAACGATGCTGATTCACGAAGGTATCGATATAAGCCAGCCAATGGGCACCCCTATTTATGCGGCAGCAGACGGAAAAGTCATTGTTTCCAAGATGCAAAACGATAAAAAGGGGTATGGCAATTATATCGTAATTCGCCATAACGATGAATTTGATACCCTCTATGCTCATCAGTCGACAAGAACTGTCAAAGCAGGGGATCTGGTAAAGGCCGGGGCACTAATCGGATATGTGGGATCAACAGGAGACAGTACAGGACCCCATTTGCACTTTGGAGTCTGTATGAAATTCTTAGCAAATCCCAGAGGCTGGATGGATCCATTGCCTTTATTGCGGATTTGCAAGGAGGAATTAGATGAAGTGGTGAGAAAAATCATTGTGGAAATAAACGGAAATCTCAAAGAAGTAAACAGCATCCTGAAAAATGATACCAATTACGTGCTTCTGAGAGACCTCTCAGATATTATCGATGTGAGTTATGATGAAAGACGGAAAATGCCTATTATTAAAAGCAAATGCTAATCCGTCTTTCAGCTAATTATTAGCATAAAACTATCGCCAACCACAAAAGTGATTGGCGGTAGTTTTGAATTACCGGCACATGACAATAATCTGGTCCGGTGTTGCTATTGCAGGGATGCTTCTGGTTGTAATTCTATATACAGCGATTAAATTCTGGTTGCCCAGTGGCCTTGTATAAGCCTGACCATTTTCCAGCATGATTCTAGTAGAAGGCGCAGGGCTTAATCGAAGCATTCCATCGCTGCTTTCCAGTGTATTATTGAAATGATCTACCGCTACAGTTCGACCTTCCGTATCCCTTGACATGACCAGTGCCTGAAATTGAGGCGGAAAGATATAGGGTGTCGCCGCATTGGCATCATAAAATCCGGTAACTCTGTCTCCTGCCTGCAGCATGACGTGGTCAACAAAGTAAGTATCAGGTGTCGCAATAAAGTTGGTAACAGAACCATCATCACCTTCTACGGAAATGATCTTAGTGCAGCCGATGAAACCCGTATTGTTCGCATTGAAATCATTGATGGCCGTAACTGTACCGCTGATTGATTGGAAATCCTCTTCCATAATATATTCCTCCATACCCATAGAATCTTATTGTTATAGAATATGCATGCGCAAAACTGCATGCTATTCTTTCGGAAGGCAAGTTGAGAAAAATCCGGATCCCCGCCGACTTGAATCTATTGACCTGGAATCATATCTGTGGTAATTTTATTTAGAAAACATAAGACTTGGAATCATATCTAGGGTAATCTTATTTAGAAAACATGAAAAACATACAGCAAACAAGGCGGTGAACGTTGTGACCTTTGATTTATCTAAATGTATAGGCTTTGTTACCGATAAGGCAACGAAGACCATTTCCGAAGATTTTAACAGACGGCTGGAGAAGCAGGGATCTACCAGAATCCAATGGATTGCCTTATATTTCCTTGCCAATTCAGATCAATTAATGAGTCAGAAGGAGTTGGCCGTTCTGATGAATGTACAGGATTCTTCTCTGGCAAGGCTGGTAGACCGAATGGAACGTGACGGATTGATCAAGCGTGTTGAGAACCCGAAGGACAGACGGATCAAATTCCTGGAGCTTACGGAAGCAGGGTATCACAAGATGGAAGAATTGATGCCCGAGGGCCAGTATTTCAGCGATTTGCTTTTGGAAAATATAACAGAGGAAGAACTGTCAACCTTTCAGAATGTCATTCATAAAATGCTGAATAATATTAAACGATGACCGTCGGCGATATGGACTAAACAATAAAAGAGTACAGATTTTTCTATACTCTTTCTTTATAACCAAAGGAAATATCGTTAACCTAATTCGCTCTTTTTTATAGTATATTATGATCTCATTAGAATCCTAATTCTTCACCGATGATAATTACATGAAAATCCGAATCAACAGGTTTTTTGTGTATGATGCTTGTTATATTACAGTTTCTCTGATCGGATCTGCACTCTTTACATATGCCGCTTATATTACAAACCAAATCATTGCCGTACTTGATGTTATTCATCTGTGCTGCGACAAAACGAATCCTGTCTAATCCGGAATTCAAGTCCTTTACCAATTTATTAACACCTGCTATAACAATGATCCTATCTGAACCGTAAAGGCTTCCGGCGATTCTGTTTCCTGTTCCGTCAATGTTTATGATTTGACCGTCTATAGTTATTGCATTTGCACCCAGCATAAATACATTAGCGACGAGATATTGCATGAGTATATCTCTCATTTCTTCCTTATTTCCAATAATTTTGAATCCAGGGCTATTATGCTCCATCGCGTAATTATTGACTGCACAGGTATGAGGAATAGCAACACAATTCTTTTTTTTCAGCTCCTCATCCAATTCAAGAGCAAATACTGTATGGGAGTCCCCGCAACCAATGATTCCGTTATCGGGGATTAAACTTAAAACAAGATTTCTTGCTTCCGTGACTGAATCACAATAGTAAGCCGTAAAATTATTTTTCATTAAATTTTTAACAGCAATTTGACATTCTTGTCTTATATAATCTTTTCTGATGGAATCCCTATTACAATCCTCTTCTTTTAATTTTGGCATCTTGAAATCATGTAAATCCAACATTTTTTTCTCTCCTATTTTTAATTTGAAAATAGAATTATTAAGGTCGATGGTTGACATTAAATCCATTTCCTAATTAGATTTGAAATATTTATTATAACTTCACCTGCTTGACAAATCAGTATAGCTATTATTTACAGTTGTTATTATAATATCATTAATATGAAAAGCAAGTATGCACTTTTTAGTAGCATACTTACCAAAAGGAGAGTGTAATCCGTATGAAAGTACCATGCAAGTCAGAGCAAGCTCACTTCCAATATACACTTAGTATTATCGGTGGTAAATGGAAAATGGAAATCATGTACCAGTTAGCTTCCTGTACTTTATTACGATTTAATGAACTCAAACGAAATATTCCTAACATTACCTATAAAATGTTAACTGCTCAACTTAAAGAATTAGAGAGTGACGGAATTATTATAAGGAAAGAATATCCTCAAATACCTCCAAAGGTTGAATATTTTTTGTCTGAAAAAGGGAACTCATTAATACCTGTGCTTAATGAGATGTGTAAATGGGGCAATGCAAATTACAACGTAAATTACCGTAATGAATAGGAATATCTCCATAATGTCTTGTAATAGCGGTCATCTGCTTCCTCCAAGGTTGTTCATAATTTCATGATAACGCATGGTTGCCAACGAACTTGGTTTCCCTTTTTTGCAGAAAGAAAACCCTGCCAGTTTTGGAACAACACGCTCAACAACAATCTGCCCATCGACTAATTTGGACTGCAGTGCTTCCAAAGCTTCCAAAAATCGTTTATCCCTCTTTGCCCGGTTATAAAACGACAAAACGTAGACGTAAACAAAAAGGTTGTAATTACGGAAGGGATATTCGACCTGCATAAATAATGTGCCGATTCCATAGTGGCACGGGCCGATAGGTTTCTTAATCGTCCAATGCTCCAGCAAAAAATCCACAGCCTTGTCAAGCGCCGGTTCGTTGTTGAGATAATTGCTGAAGCGGAACGCATTCAGGGCGGTAAGTGTCGGAAGGGGATTTGAAAACTCTGTTTCCGGACCCCGGCCAAAACTGAACTTGCTGCAGCGCCAGCCTCCATCGGTATGCTGGATATCCAAAAGATGCTCAAAGGTTTTTTGCAGCCTGACGTCGTAGGCATATCCCATGCGGCACAGTACCTCGGCGGCGTGGACGGTATGGCATGGGTAAATGGCACCTTGTGGGGATAGCTTGAAACGTCCATCTTCCCGCCAGGTACCCAAAATCAATTCGGCAGCTTCCTGAAGCAATGGGTCGATAACTTCCATCCCCAATTCTAAGAGGTAAAGAACACTCTCCAACGCAGAGAACGGGGCCCCTTTCAGCAGGCGTTTGTCAGGAGTCGTCCAAAGATCGGCACCGCCATCATATCTATGCGATAATATTGCTTCCACATCTGATGAATACTGCGCATCTACAGCCATTATTTTGCACCCCCATCTTATATATTTATGTTTTAGTTGATTTTACCATAAATAAGTTTAGAAACACAGTGGCAACAAATTCTTTTATTGACAAATAAAAATTAGTTGCTATACTAATAATTAGCATGGTAATTAATTATTTAACAAAGATTATGTGGAGGTAAACAAAATGGGTAAAAATGTAAGAGAAATGTTGAATTCTTTTGTGGGAGGACTTGAAAATCTGGCACAAACCAATGGAGATATGGTAGGCGCCTTTATGGGGCTGCTGGGTTCTGCATATGAGCCCAATGCGCTGGATATCAAAACAAAAGAATTAATCAGTGTTGGAATCGGCTGCTACAATCGATGTGAGTACTGTATCGTATATCATACATATAAAGCCTTTGAAGCCGGTGCAACGAAAGAAGAAATCCTGGAAGCTGCAATGGTTTCAGTTGCTTTCGGAGGGGGGCCTTCCATGGCGTATTCGGTAACGCTTTTAAAGGATTGCATTGAAGAATTCGAAAAGGATTTTCAATAGCCTCAAATATCGAAGTGGAAGAGAGGAGGCGGAATGCCTCCTCTTTAAGGGTAAATCACATTTTTAGAGTGAATAACAATTTAAGGTGAATAAGATGACTAAGATGACACAGATCATATTGAATAAATTATCCGGTGAGGATAAAACTGCAAAGGTCGGTAAGATTTTAATCAAAGCCGGCCAAAAAATTGAGGAAGGGGACGGACTCTTTAATGCAGAATCGGCAAAAGGGAATTTTCTTGTAAAATCTGAATATGAAGGAACCCTATTGAACATTCTGATTGAAGAAGGCCAGCAAATCAAAATTGGTGCGGCGATCGCGGAGATAGACGGGGAAAAAGTAACGAAAAAGCCGGCACAAATGAATAAGACCCAGGCAAATAAAGGATATAGCTTTGGATTGGCAAAACCAAAGAAAGAGGATATTTCCTGCGATATCGCTGTTATCGGAGGAGGTCCCGGAGGGTACGTTTCGGCGATTCGAGCCGCTCAGCTGGGCGGAAACGTCGTGCTGATCGAAAAGAATAAGCTTGGCGGTACCTGTTTGAATACGGGGTGCATTCCTACAAAAAGCTTCGTGAAAAGTGCACATCTTTATGATGAAATACAAAGAAGTACAGAGTTCGGTATTAAAGTCAATCAGGCAGACGTTGATCTTAAACAGATTGTCAGCAGAAAAAATGAAGTAGTTTCCAATTTAACCAATGGAATACGATCCCTCTTGGATTACTGGAAAGTTCGAGTAATCGAAGGGGAAGCGGAAGTCACAAAGGATATGATATCCGTGAAAAACAATAAAATCGAAGCTGCCATTCAGGCCAGAAACATCATCATAGCCACAGGCTCCTCACCGGCAAAATTGAATATTCCGGGGGCAGAGCTGCCGGTTGTTTTAACGAATGAGGAAATCCTGAATCTGGCCAGGGTACCGGAATCTCTCACCGTGGTGGGCGGAGGAGTGATTGGTATGGAGTTTGCCTTTATATTCAGTTCCTTTGGATGCAAGGTAACGGTAATTGAGTATCTGGACGATATCTTGTTCAACTTTGACGGAGATATCATTGAGGTTATCAAGGAAGAGTGCGGCCAGCGCGGTATCCGTTTATATACCAAAGCAAAGGTAGAGGAAATAGATATGGAAGAGGGCGGCCAGGCCATCACCGCTTTTACACAAGAAGGGGAAAGACACTATGTGGTCGGGGAGGCCGTTTTGATGTCTGTCGGCAGAAAGCCGAATCTATCCTCTATCGACTTGGCGGAATTAGGTGTCGATCTGAATGCGAAGCAAAACGGGATTGATGTGGATGAACATATGGCTACCTCCAATCCGGCGATTTACGCAATCGGAGACATCACCAATAAAATACAGCTCGCTCACGTTGCCAGCCACCAGGGCATTATTGCAGCAGAAAACTGCATGGGACGCAAAAGCGTTATGGATTATACCGCTATCCCAAGCGCAGTATTTTTATCACCGGAAATTGGTGTAGTCGGTCTTTGTGAAAAGGAAGCCAAAAGAGCCGGGATTCCATATAAAATCAGCAAATTTCCGTTTGCTGCAAACGGGAAAGCATTAAGTCAGGGAGAGCCAAAAGGGTTTGTAAAAATTCTGTACCGGGAAGAAACGCACCAGATACTGGGCGCTGCAGTGATAGGGCCCGGAGCAACGGATTTGATTTCGAATTTTACGTATTTTATCCAAAGCAAAATGGACTATAGAACGCTGCATCACACCGTTTTTGCACATCCAACGACAGCAGAGTCTGTGCATGAAGCAATACTGGGTATCACTGGGGAGGCAATTCACTTTGTATAAAGTATATCTTTCACGCAGCTGCAATCCTTGTTTTAACTTAGCTCTTGAAGAGTATCTGGTTCGTCATGCGGGTCCCAGCGATCAGATCCTCTTTTTATGGCAAAATCAAAATACGGTAGTGATCGGAAGAAATCAGAACCCATGGAAGGAATGCGACCTTGAAGCGCTTGACCGTCAAAAGGGGAGGCTGATCAGACGGCTGTCCGGAGGCGGGGCCGTTTATCATGATTTGGGGAATCTGAATTTTACGTTTATATCAGCTTTTACAGAGGAAAAAATAAAAGAAAACATCGGTCTGATTATTAAAGCGCTGGATTGCAATGGAATAGAAGCTGTTTTCAGCGGTAAAAACGATATCTTAGCACAAGGGTATAAAGTATCGGGAAATGCTTTCTTTGTGGAAGATGAGATCCTTTGTCATCATGGGACCTTACTGGTGGATTCGGATTTAAAGAGGTTGGGACAGATTCTGACCGTTTCACAAAAGAAGCTGCAGTCTAAAGGCATTGATTCTGTAAAATCCAGAGTCATTAATATGAAAGAATTGAATCGGGAGCTCTCTATCGAGGGCTTAAGGACAGATCTAACCGATATGTTTTTGCCTCAGGGGCCTGACTCGTTCATTTATTGGATGGACGAAGAGGAAATCGGAGATCACCATGTTTGTCTGGAGGCTGTACATGAGCTGAAGAAAAAGTACGAAAGCTGGGAGTGGAATTTTGGAGAATCGCCAGAGTTTAATCTGCAGCTTTCTCACCGCTTCCCCTGGGGCGAAACGGATCTTTACATGCTGGTAAAAGATGGCAAAATCTTCAAAATTAAGGTGTTCACAGATGCTTTGGATATCAATTTGCCGGAAAAGCTGGAAGCAAAATTGCTGGACCTAAAATTTGATGAGAAAAGGTTAATTGAGCTGATTGCTATAATTGGCAGCTCAAGATTTGCGACTTCTGAGAAGCCATGACTTCTGAAGTGTGCTGATGACTTATGAAAAGAGCCGGAAAGTTAGGCGCCCTTGTCTGAAGGATAAAAAAGACCGCACGGGTCCGTGCGGTCATATAAAACTATTCGATGGTAATGCCTCCGCTTGCATAGCCTATGATTGTGTTGACCAAGGTTATTCCTGCAGCTGTTGCAGAGAATACAAGCAACAGGCGATCCCCTGCGCCTACGGGTATTGCAAGGCCTGAAGTCAGGCCGCTGCTGAAAGCCCCAGGACCAACAACTCCTGTAAACACAGGATCCAATGTGGTAGCTGCACCCGTTGGTACAAAGATATTGTTTGGTGTAGGGGAAACAAATAGTTGGGCAGTTATCGTGGCCGTTGACTGGAATAAGTCTAATATGGCAGTATAGGTGAAGTATCCTGCAATTGAAGTGATTAATCCGTCACGAGGCACAGAGAATCCGAAGTTGATAGTCGGTCCTAGAACAGTGCCGGTTAGGTCAATGGTTCCGCCTACAATACTAATTCCTGAAGCGGAATTTCCAAAGCCCAGGATACCTGTAGTTCCTACTAATCCACCTTCAACAGTGGTCATTGTGATCGGTCCGCCGGATGCAAACGGTATGATCGCACCGCCTGCGGCAGGTCCGGCAGGCCCTGTAGGTCCGGTATCACCTGTTAAGCCAGTAGCACCTGTAGCACCGGCAGGCCCGGTAGGTCCGGTATCACCTGTTAAGCCAGTAGCACCTGTAGCTCCGGCAGGCCCTGTAGGTCCGGTATCACCTGTTAAGCCAGTAGCACCTGTAGCTCCGGCAGGCCCGGTATCACCTGTTAAGCCCGTTGCACCTGTAGCTCCGGCAGGCCCGGTATCACCTGTTAAGCCAGTAGCACCTGTAGCACCGGCTGGCCCGGTAGGTCCGGTATCACCTGTTAAGCCCGTTGCACCTGTAGCTCCGGCAGGCCCTGTTGGTCCGGTAGGCCCTGTAGCACCTGTTGCGCCAGTAGCACCTGTAGCTCCTGCAGGTCCCGTTGGTCCTGTAGCGCCGGTAGCGCCAGTAGCACCTGTAGCTCCTGCAGGTCCCGTTGGTCCAGTATCACCTGTTAAGCCAGTAGCACCTGTAGCTCCTGCAGGTCCTGTTGGTCCGGTAGGCCCTGTTGCACCGGTAGCACCGGTAGCACCTGTAGCACCTGTAGCTCCTGCAGGTCCGGTTGGTCCGGTAGGCCCTGTAGCGCCTGTAGCGCCTGTAGCTCCTGTAGCTCCTGCAGGTCCTGTTGGCCCGGTAGGCCCTGTTGCGCCGGTAGCACCTGTAGCGCCGGTAGCACCTGTAGCTCCAGCAGGTCCGGTTGGCCCGGTAGGTCCTGTAGCACCAGTAGCACCGGTTGCGCCTGTAGCTCCAGCAGGTCCTGTTGGCCCTGTTGCACCGGTAGCACCTGTAGCACCTGTAGCGCCTGTTGCACCAGCAGGCCCTGTTGGCCCGGTAGGTCCTGTAGCGCCGGTAGCGCCAGTAGCACCTGTTGCACCGGCAGGCCCGGTTGGCCCGGTAGGTCCTGTAGCACCTGTAGCTCCAGTAGCACCTGTAGCACCAGCAGGTCCTGTTGGTCCGGTCGGCCCTTGAGGCCCTCGTGGTCCGATAGGTCCGCGTGGCCCTTGCGGTCCACGACAGCATCTGGTGGGTACACAACAATGATGATTTATATTATACATAGTTAATTCCTCTTTCATTAGATTTCTTACTTATTCTTAGATCTCTCATTCTTTCAGAATTCTTATAATATACATAGGGGATATGTTTAGTCAGCTTCCTAGAAGTATAAAATCCCTCTAACATCTTATGATACAGGTACACATCTTGTTAAACTCATAGACATGAAATTAAATTTTTATGATTATATGATAAAAAAATAGATAGTGAATATTAGTTCATTTTTTTGTGGGTATAATGAAAGAATAAAAGTATGAGAGCATGAATGAAATAAAGTCAATCAATGGAGGTCGTAAGATGTTAAATATAGGGTGTCATTTATCTACTTCAAAAGGATTTCGTCATATGGGAAGAGAAGCACTGGAAATCGGAGCCAATACCTTTCAGTTTTTTACGAGAAATCCAAGAGGCAGCAAAGCCAAAAAAATTGAGCAGGGGGACGTGGCAGGGCTGATTCGGATTTGCGAAGAACATGAATTTGCACCATTGCTTGGACATGCACCATATACCTTAAATCCCTGTTCTACAGGTGAGAGGACAAAAGAGTTTGCATTGGAAGTTATGATAGACGATTTGGAGAGGATGGAGCATCTGCCGAATAACCTCTATAATTTTCATCCTGGAAGTCATGGGGGGCAAGGAATCGAAAATGGCATTGAACTCATTGCAGCCATCCTGAACAAAATTATAAAGAAAGACCAAACCACTACGGTTTTATTGGAAACCATGTCCGGAAAAGGTACGGAAATAGGGGGAACCTTTGAAGAATTGCGGGAGATCATTGATAAGGTCGAGAGGAATGACAAAATAGGTGTCTGCCTGGACACCTGTCATGTGTATGATGCCGGATATGATCTTGTAAACGATCTGGACGGCGTGCTGGAAGAATTTGATCGGGTTGTCGGATTGGAACGCCTTCGGGCCATTCATTTAAATGACAGTAAAAACCCTTTCTCAAGCCATAAAGACCGGCATGAAAAAATCGGGGAGGGCACTCTTGGCATCAAAACCTTCCATCATATTATCAATCACCCGAAGCTGAGGCAGCTTCCGTTTTACCTGGAAACCCCAAATGAATTGCCGGGTTATGCAAAGGAGATTGAAATATTGAAGGATCTGTATGAGGAATAGACAATGAGAAAGAGAGGCTATCGCTTCAGACTGCGTATCCATCCTTTCGTCTGCTGATCGATTCGAAGAGATTCGGTGATTTTTTGCAGGGCTTTGTTATGAGTAAAATCATCCAGTTGATTTGTTTTCAGCCACGGTGTGGTTTTTTCCGGAAATTTGATGTAACAGATGGAGAGGGCCCAGGCTACGGCCATTTTCACATAATAGCCCTGGTGTTTCACCTGATTGAGGAGAGAAAGCACATGATCTATGTGATTCGATTCTATATAAAAGCTCAGAAGCATAACCACTGCAAACCGGACTTCAAATTCTTCCTCAGAGGAAAGATACGGCTCGATAAAGGCCAGCATCTCGGGCATATGCTTGTTTGTAAACTTCAAGCTGTTGCAGAAGCTGTCACAGACAGCCCAATTGTTAATTTTGGGAACAAAATCTGCAATATCATTTAATTTCTCCTCCAAGCTGCACTTTGAAAGGCCTATCACAAGGCCTTTCAGAAGGACTTCTTCATAGTAATCCTCTGGTGCTTCCTTTAAATAGCTTCGCCAGTCATTTTTCGCCAGTTCCTTCGCCAGCTTTCTGAGAGTAGGCATCCTGACGCCCAAAATGTTCTCTATTCCGGGCACTAAGTTCATGTGAAAGTTTCTGTACCCTTGCTCTGACTCCGTATGCAATCGATCTCGTAATTCCTGATACATAGCTGTTCTCCTGTCTTTTCAAATAAGGAAGTTTTTCTTTTATAAGCAGTATAACATTTTTAAGAAGCCCAGAGTGGAAAAATCAAAATTTAACAATTTGCCATTGACAATCATATTCTACAAATGTAAAATATGATTAAATTTTACATTTGTAAAATAAAAAGTGAAAGGGCATTGAAAAATGAGTAAAATCATAAAGAGATTACCGGACAGTGAACTGGAAATTATGATGATTATATGGGAAGCAGGGGAACCCGTATCCTCTTCCTATCTTATGGAGCGGCTGGCAGGTGAAAAGAAGTGGGTGGCAACCACCGTTCTGAACTTTTTATCCAGGTTGGTGGAAAGAGGATTCCTGAGCGTAGAAAAGCAGGGAAGGTTCAACATTTACGAGCCTCTGGTAGCAGAGAAGGATTATCTTGAGATGGAAAGCAGATCCTTCCTGGAAAGACTTCATAAAAGCTCGCTGAAAAGTTTTGTTGCAGCTCTTTATGAAGGACGTTCCATCAGTAGTCAGGATATGGAAGAGCTCAGGAGCTATATGGAACAATTGAATCATGAGAAGAAACCAGGGGAGGAATAGAAATGGAGCGAATTTTTTTTATCGTGGCCGGTATTTCTGTTTCTGTTTCTATGATTGTCATTATCCTGATGATATTATCACCGGCAGTAAATGAACGGTATACGGCCAAATGGCGTTATGTGATATGGCTGGTGCTTTCGGTTCGTTTGCTGCTTCCTGTTGATTTTGGAATCACGGCGCCGCCTCTTGAGATGAAGTTTCCGGATCGGGAAATTGCCTATTCTATAAATCAAGTACAAAACCGGGAGCCTCAAGTTCTTTATCATACCCCCGGAATCTCCCAGGCGGGAACAGAAGCGGAAGGTCCCCAATCTAAAAATGAGGATCCGTTGTCAGCAAACGATAATGGAACCCTTTCGACGGGAGAAAACGTCAACCAATCGATGGGAAAAAACGTCAACCGAAAGATAACTGTCAGTAATATTATGTCAACTATATATTTGATCGGTATTTTATCCTTTTTGCTATGGAGGCTGGGGATGTACTGGTCCTTTCGGCATTCTGCAAAACGATGGTACCGTAAGACAGCCGATGAACAAATCCTTCATACCTTTGAAGAACTGAAAAAAAGTATGGAAATTCAAAAATCCATTCACATATTGATTTGCAGGAAAATTTCCAGTCCTATGATCGTAGGGCTCAGGAAACCAGTACTGCTTTTGCCTCATGAGGAGTATGAAAAAGCAGATCTGGAAGTTATCATCAGACATGAATTGATTCATTTCAGAAAGAATGATCTCTGGTTTAAGATGGTTTTGCTTTGCGTCAATGCTGTTCACTGGTTTAATCCCGTGATCTATCTCATGACGAAAGCTGCAAACAGGGATATCGAAATATCCTGTGATGAAGAGGCCTTGAAAGATGCGGACGATGACATGAGAAAACGCTACAGCGAGAGAATTCTGGAGCTGATGCAGATGGATGATTACCATGGGCCTTTGGTTTCAACCAACTTTCATGGTGGGAAAGAAATGATGAAAATGCGCATCCATCATATCTTTGACAAAAAGAAAAAGAAAAAGGGGATTCTTTCTCTGTCGACGGTGTTAATTCTTACATTGATTTTTTCGGCCTGCCGATTTGAGATCGTTCAGGGTATCTGGAAGATGCCTTTGCTGAGCCGGAGTACGGATGCTTATGAAGCAGACGAGTCCGGAAACCGAAAGTTACAAATGGAAGATTTCTCAATAACCGTTCCGATGGATTTGGATGGGGACGGAAAGGAGGAACGAAGCTTTTCTTTGTTGGTTTCGGAGGAAGGTAGAAATGCCAGGCTCAGGTATGAGGAACAGCATGTAAGAACGAATGAGAAGCAAGTACTGAAAGATGCAGAGCCCGGTGTTGATTACGGACTTCAGATTATAAATCTGGAGGGAACGGATTCGGTTTCCCTTCTGGTATCCGTCGATTACCGGGGAATGCCCTTTGGTGCCGGGTACTGGGAGCTTTATACTTGGCAAAACAATTATTTCCAGCAGATAGATCTATCCCCCCTGGAGAATAGCACTAAAATTGAAATCATAGATCCGCAGGATATACAAAATAGAAATGATACGACTTTGCAAAACCGTACCTTCACCTATCTCTACGATCAGGAGCAATATCCGAAAGATTACCCTGTGGCGGCTATAGGCTTTCAAAAGTTTCCTGATGGAGAGAAAGAGGAATCTGAAGAGTATATTTTAGCCCCTTTAACATCCTATGACGTGGAAGGCTATCAGACCTGGGGGCAGGAAGCCATCAATAAAACTCTAACCAGAATCACTTTTCTGGAAGGAGACGATGAAGAGCTTCAACATTCCTTTACCGTAAATCCGGAACTGGGAGTGTTAAAAACGGAAGAATTCGTATATGTTACGCTTCCTGATATTACGGCAACCATCATAAGCTATTATCAGTACGAAAATGGAAAATGGACGAAAGTAGAATGCATGGTTCAGTAAGCAGGAGGAAAACATGGTTACAGTAAATGCACCTTTTTATCTGGCGCTTATCGTTATTTTAATTGTTTTGCCCGTCAAGCTGGTGGAAGGGTATCTTTTTAAAGAGAAGCCCTCTTCTGCAGAAACCGAAAAAGAACAAAGAGCTGCTAAAACTCTAAATTATAAAAATAATAAAACTCATAGAACAGATACTTTAAAAAAACTTTTCTTTTTTGACCGGGCTAATTTAAAGAGACCCTGGTATACCGGCATCCCTGTATTTATTTTTGTATTTACAAACAGTATGCTCTTTCAGAATAGGAAATTCCCTTTTCTTTTCTGGGTTACCTATTGTATCGCCGCTTATTTTTTTATTATTGCTTTTGAAATATGGACGCTGCTCCGGGTAAATAAAGATTATTTTTCTGACCACGATCGCAAGCGAAGATACCTGAAAACCCAGCTTGCACAAGGAATTGTGGCCTTCTGCCTGCTTGTGGCTTTTATCTTCGGACTCCTGTCCTATATGGATTGGAAAAACAGTGATCCGATCAGCATTACGGAGAACATTGACTGGGTCCTCGAACCGGAATATGAAGGAAGCTGGCCGCAGTTTACAGAAGGACTTGTCCCTTTGAGTGAGCAAGGCAAGTATGGCTACCTTGATAAAACCGGCAAATCCGTGATCCCTTTCCAATATGATTCCGCCTGGAATTTCAGCGAAGGTCTGGCTGCGGTGGAGAGGAAAGGCAAGTGGGGGTACATTGATAAAGAGGGGCGGCAAAAGATCCCTATGATTTATGATTCCGCTATGGATTTTAACGAAGGCGTTGCCCCGGTAAAAAGAGACGGGCAGTGGATCGTCATTGACGATCAGGGGAAGGTATTGTTTGAGACCGACTATGAATGGATCGGTAAATATTCAGATGGCTATGCTTACGTAGAAGTAAAGGACCCAAAATATTATAAAAGAACCCACGGGAATTACCTTGACAAGCAAGGCAAGCTGCTGCTGCCGGAGAGCATTTATCAGAAGTATGATATTTGGGAGGGTTTCAGTGAGGGATGTTTCCCCGCACATGATAAGGAATCTAATAAATTCTGTTATCTTGATGAAAATGGTGAGAAAACCATCAAGCAGGGCTATTTGGATGCACATAGCTTTACAAACGGTTACGCGCTGGTGACCCTTGAAACCGGGGAAAGGGCGAGGATTGACCGCAATGGCAATATCCTGGAATATGTTCCGGAGGAAAATTATTTCGAATATGATTACAATGAGGGTCTGAAAATCTATACCGAAGAAACGGGGGAGGATATCTTTCGTGATGATTTAGTCAAGAAAGGACTAAAGGATCGATTTGGAAACATCCTTCTTCCTGCCAATTTCAGGTCCGTCACACCGTCAAGCGAGGGCCTTATCGGTATCAGGGTAAACGACCGTTGGGGATTTATTGAAAACCCCCTTCCAAAACCGGCAAGAGGGGTTGATCCGGAGCTTTGGATTGAGGACAGAACGGTCATCGCCACCGTTGGAGGCAGAGAGGTATACGCAGGAGAGCTGGAACTGTATGCTTACAGCTTGAGGAAGGAGAATCCGGATATCCGGGGAACGGCAGCATATAAAATGGCTTTTGAGCAGTTAAAGAAAGAAAAGGTAAGGCAGGTACCGGGGGAAGTCGGAGATCCGTCCGGAATCCGATATCAAATTGGGGGTACTTATTATAAATTACTATTATTGAATTAGGAAAGGAGAAACTGGTTGGATGGCTGGGATTACACAAAAAGAGATGACAGATCAGAGGAATGGACAACTAAATAAGGAGTTAAACGGGCAATTGGGCGACGAAGATGTTATAACTAGTGCAGAAATGAAAGAGATCGAGCGAAAAGCTGCAGAAGGGGGCCTATCCTATTATCAAATGATGGAAAATGCAGGCACCGCCGCTTCGGATTTTATCCTGGGTCGAGAAGAGATACAGGGCAAAAGGGTACTTGTTTTTTGCGGAAGAGGAAATAACGGCGGGGATGGCTTTGTTGCAGCCCGAAAGTTATCTGAAGGGGGCGGTAATGTTACCTTGGTGCTGGTGGATGGGGAACCCAAAACCGAGGATGCGGTAAAAAACAAGAAGCTGTGTGATGAGCTGTCCATTCCGGTGATCGATTTGACGTCCGCCGGTGAAGCGGATATCATCGTAGAGGCAATCTACGGAACGGGATATCACGGGAAACTGAAAGAATCGGCCAGGGAAGCGGCAAAACTGATAAACCGTTCCTTTGGAGTTATCTACGCCTTGGATGTTCCAAGCGGACTGAACGGAGATACCGGCGAGGCTGATCCGGATACCGTCATTGCAGACCACACCATTGTCTTTCATCGATGTAAACCGGCCCACAGGTTAGAAAAAGCGCAAAGATATTGCGGAAAGATCCTTTGCGTAGACATTGGCATCTCATAATAAAACAGGCAAGCCTTCTGACAAATCATTTTGTCTTTCAGCTTGCCTTTTTTTATTCCTCGGAATTTTTCCTCGTTTTTTTGCGCTGCTTCACACATTCTGTCAGGAGATACTCTATTTGCCCATTGATGGAACGAAAGTCGTCTTCCGCCCAGGCGGCCAGTTCCTGCCAGAGAGACGGTGATAATCGCAGCAACAATTGCTTTTTATCTTTCTCTTTATTTTCCATCTGAAATTATACCGCCTTTCCATAAGCTCCCCATCGATGACTGTGTAAATTAATAAATCGATCCTAGCGGAAGGATTCCGCCCATAATATTAATAAGATAGCACATTTTTTTAATAAAGGGAACCACTGTTTACGATTGGCTGTGCTTCTTTATTGCCGCAAAGGACCACCAATAAATTGCTGACCATGGCAGCCTTTCTCTCTTCATCGAGTTGAACGATTTCTTTTTCATTTAATTTATCCAGGGCCATCTCTACCATGCCAACGGCACCTTCCACGATCATCTGTCTGGCGGCGATGATGGCAGATGCCTGCTGTCTTTGGAGCATTGCAGCCGCAATTTCCGGCGCATAGGCGAGATGTGTGATTCTTGCCTCGGTGATTTCAAGCCCTGCAATTTCTACTCTGGACTGGATTTCCACCTTCAAACGCTCCGCTACTTCCTGACTGCTTCCCCTCAAAGATTTTTCACCGTTTTCAACGGGGGCATCATATGGATAGAGCCTCACAATATTCCGCAGAGCAGAATCACATTGAATCGATAAAAATTCCGTATAATTGTCTACATTAAAGGCAGCCTTCGCGGTATTGACTACCCTCCAGATGACCACAATTCCTATGATAATCGGGTTGCCCAGTTCATCGTTGATTTTTTGTTTTTCATTATTCAACGTCATGGTTTTTAAAGAAATGATCTTGCTGCTTCTCTTGTAGGCTGCCGCTGCCTGACCATGCTTCCCTGTGGTTCCCACGGCCTGTTCCAGCACTTGGGAGGCAGCGGATGCAGAAGAAGCCGCTGCGGGATTAAAGGCAGAGACAAACGGATTTACAAAGAAAAATCCTTCTCCCTTCAGTGTCCCGTAATATTTTCCAAAGAGGGTAAGAACCAAAGCTTCGTTTGGTTTCAATATTTTCAGTCCGCCGAAAAGGATGGGGCCGATGAGGAAAAGATAAACGGCGCTTATTACTACAATGGCCACGTTAGGCGGCGTATTGGACACGGAAATTAAAGTCATACCGTAAATAAATCCTGCCAGTGAGGCAAGCATCAGAACAATGTTTCCGATCAGCATGAGCATGCCGTTCCATGCTTTTGGAATGATTTCCTCGTAGTGTAATTTTTTCTCTATTGTTGTAGCATTATCAGACATATAAAAAACCCCTTTCTGTCTATTCTGACATGATATCATTTTGATATCATATTTATATTATAACCAAAATTTCCTGCTGTCAACAAATAACAGGAAATTTTATTTTTTGTAGGTTTAAGATATTGACAGAAAAGAAAAAAGAGCAGATAATTAGGGTATATTTTCCAATTCCGTTTTCA
This sequence comes from Sinanaerobacter chloroacetimidivorans, assembly GCF_018128545.1. Classification (GTDB taxonomy): domain Bacteria; phylum Bacillota; class Clostridia; order Peptostreptococcales; family Anaerovoracaceae; genus Sinanaerobacter; species Sinanaerobacter chloroacetimidivorans. The sequence goes on from NZ_JAGSND010000018.1 coordinate 47,969, forward strand.
ATGGTGTGCGGGCGATTAACTCAGCCGGTTAGAGTGCCATCGTCACAAGGTGGAAGTCGTTGGTTCGAATCCAATATCGCCCACCATTTTTTAATTCTGAATAGTCAGGACAGTATAAAAGGCAGCTTTCAGCTGCCTTTTATACTAGAAATCTCTATAGATCATAAAATAATATTCTGAAAACATTATAATAAAAAAACACTATAGTTTTCATTCGTGATATATAAAAATTTAAATACGATTCAAAAAAAATTTATGTTAAGAACAATTAACAAAACTATAATCATATTCTAATATATGCAGAGTATACTGAAACCATAGCAAAGAAGAAAGGAGTGATTGAAAATATGGAAGAGTATTATTATTTCGAAGGTAGTGAAACCTTTTTCGCAGATATCCTGTTTGATACTGAGATTGATGAAAATGTAGAAAATGCTGTCTGGATCAGTCAAAGGTAGGAGTTTCCTATCTGCGAATTTAAAAAAGTATCATAAAGTGTGAAACCAGTCTTTTGACTGTTTATATATTCTTCTCTCCTCCACGGGCAACCGGCAATCATTCAATTGCAGTCAGGTTGTCTTTTTTTATCAATTTCGTAAATAATATAACCGAAACCATGTAATTTGTGATAAAATTCTCATAATCGATAATATAGAAACAAATAACATAAGGAGGGGGCAGAATGACACTGGAAGAAAAGAAGCGGCGGTGGGAGGATTTTATCTATCATGATAAGCTGGACGAGAAGGTACCGGCTGCAGTGGCAGCTTCCTGGAGGAAATGCCGGCAGGTCAGCGTAGATCCCTTTGATGGGCGGGGGAAAAAGGTACCGGATTCTATTTTAAAAAGCATTCTGAAGGAAAACCGGTGGCTGATGGAGATCGCCGGCCCTATTATGAAGAATTTGTTTCAAATTGTAATAGACTCACATTTTTTATTGGTGCTGACAGACAGCTGCGGCTATATCCTGGATACTATCGGTGATCGAACCATTAATGAGAAGGCGGAAAACCTGTGCTTTGAGACCGGAATGCTCTGGAGTGATGAGGAGGTGGGAAGCAATGCTATCGGCATTGCTCTGGACCAGAATATACAGATTCAGATGAGCGGAGCCGAACATTATTGCCTTACCCACCATGAGTGGACCTGCTCTGCAGCCCCTATCCACGGTATCAACGGCGAAGTGGTGGGCTGCATCAACATTTCGGGCAGCGCGGAAGCCGTTCACAGCCACTCACTGGGTATCGTTACGGCGGCGTCTTTTGCCATTGAGACTCAAATTTTGCAAAGGCACAGTATGGAACTGATGCGTACCGCATTGGACAGCTCCTCAGACGGTATTATTCTCCTGGATCATACCTTTCGCAGCATTTGGATGAACCGTTCTGCTCAAAGTATCCTGAACATTCAATTGGAGGAATTGTCAAATCACGACTTCCGAGATATTATGCCGGAGGTTGCCTGGGATAATCCGGAATGGAGGACGTCAGGAAAGCAGTACAGCCGGACGGACTGCAAGCTGAAGCTGAATAAGCCGGTATTTGCCTGCAGTGCCAGCGTGGTTCCGATTCTTTCCGATGGAAAGTTAAACGGCTTTTCCGTCTCCTTTAATAAGCTGGAAAGCTTGCTGCAAACGGTAAACAAAGTAACCGGAAACCATGCATCCTACACCTTTGACCATATCTATGCCCAGGATCCGTTGATGAAACGGACGATACAAATGGCCAAAAAATATGCAAAATATGATGGATGTATCCTAATTGAAGGAGAAAGTGGTACCGGAAAAGAATTGTTTGCCCAGGCGATTCACAACGCAAGCAATCGTGCTGAAGGCCCCTTTGTGGCGGTGAATTCCTCCTCTATTCCCAGAGATCTGGTGGAAAGCGAACTTTTCGGATATGAAAAAGGAGCTTTTACCGGTGCCTTAAAGGAAGGAAAACCGGGGAAATTTGAACTAGCTGATCACGGAACTATTTTTCTGGATGAAATCGGTGAAATGCCCCTGGAATTTCAGGCGAAGCTGCTGCGGGTGGCACAGCTTCACAGTGTCCAGCGTCTGGGAGGTAAATATGAAAAGAAACTGGACATCAGAATTATTGTGGCCACCAACCGGAATTTGAAGGAAGAAGTTTTGCAGAAGACCTTCCGGGAGGATCTCTACTTTAGATTTAACGTTTTAAAATTAAACATACCTCCTCTTCGGGAACGGCCGGAGGATATCGCTTACTGTGCCTTGCAGTTTTTAGAACATTTTAATGAGCGGTATCCCGAACAGAAAAAGAGTATGGAGGAAAGCTTCATCAGGCATCTTCAGTCCTACAACTGGCCCGGCAACGTCCGGGAACTCCAGAACTACATTGAACGTAACTTCTATATCAGTACGGGAGATACCCTTTCGGTCCAAGTGCCGCTGTATGATACCCTGGAGACTATAGAGTTACAGGGATCAGGAAACGGACCCGGAGGATATGGTGTATTGACCCTGGAACAGATTGAAAGAGAAAATATACAGGAGATCCTGAGAGGCTGCGGCGGAAATGTTGACCTTGCAGCGGAAAGACTTGCTATCAGCAGGGCAGCCCTTTACCGCAGGCTAAAAAAGTACGGAATCAGTACAAGAGAAATTCGTAAGAGTATCTAAATGAAATTTACGAAAGTGAGATATTTTTCGAGTCACTGATACAAAAATATACGAAAACGAGAAAATATATTTCTTATTAATTTAAGAAATATATTTTTTTTATCTGAATTATTCTTTTTCTTATTTTTTTTCCTTATGTAAAGTAAGTAAAATTCCTTTTTCCCCTAGATGACTTCAGTATTTTTTCGAAATTGATACATACATTGGAGCCTTGGCATGATATCTGCTATATAAAGTCGGTAATAAACAGAAGGAAAGGAGAGAGGGAAGATAGGCAGATACATAATAGAATTTGGCCTTGGAATGGATTTTCACGGCCAGGATGTGAACAAGGCGGCTCAGAAAGCGGTAAATGATGCCATCTCAAAAAGCTGCCTGTGCGGTCTCGAGGAGGTTCTGCACATCCGGGATTTTGATGAAAAGGTTAGAGTGGAGGTTACGGTAGCGGTATCGGATCCTGATCAAATTCAAAAGGAATCGGTGAAGCGCTGCCTGCCTGTTGGAACTGTCAACGTGAAAGCGGTCCAGGGAGGATTTCGGGTCCCGGGCCTTTACCTTCCGGGATTCGGGGACAAGGATGACAGTATCGAAGTGGCTGTTGCCTGCATCGAGGTCTGGATTATCGGTCAGGAAGGATTATTGAATGGAAAAGAGGAGATAGAATGATGAAAGTAAATGAGAAGGTCATACGAGATATGTATATCAGTATGAAGAAAATTCGTGCATTTGAAACTACTGCCATGAATGTTTTTGCAGAAGGAAAAATTCCGGGATTTGTACATTTATATATCGGTGAGGAAGCGGTGGCTACGGGAGTATGCAGGCACCTCAGAGAAGACGACTATATCACCAGTACCCACCGGGGGCATGGACATATTATTGCCAAAGGCGGAGATCTGAAATTTATGATGGCTGAGCTTTTCGGGAAGTCCACGGGATACTGCAAGGGAAAAGGAGGCTCCATGCATATTGCGGATGCTTCAAAGGGGATCCTGGGCGCCAATGGAATTGTAGGGGCCGGGCACAACATTGCTGTGGGGGCTGGTTTGTCGGCAAAATACCGGGGAACGGACCAAGTGTGTGCCTGCTTTTTCGGCGATGCTTCCACCAATCAAGGAACCTTTCACGAATCACTGAATCTGGCAAGCGTATGGAAGCTTCCGGTAGTTTTCGTGTGTGAGAACAATTACTACGGGATTTCCATGAGTCAAGCAAAACATCAGGCCATCAAGGATGTTTCGGATCGGGGCGCTGCATACGGCATTCCGGGAATTACCGTGGACGGAAATGATATTTTTGCCGTAGCCGAAGCGGCTGAGGAAGCGGTAAAACGTGCGAGAAGCGGACTTGGACCTACACTTTTGGAATGTAAAACCTACCGGCACCGAGGTCATTTTGAAGGAGATCCAGGTTCTTACAAGCCTACGGAGGAGCAGGAGGAATGGCTGGAAAAAGATCCTATTCCAAAACTCGTCCGATTTGTTACCGAAAATAATATCTTGACGAAGGAGTCCATTCAGAAGCTTGACGCATCTATTGACAAAGAAATCGAAGAGGCGGTAGCCTTTGCTCTTGAAAGCCCGGAACCGGAGATTTCCAAAGCAGTTGAGGATATTTATTACGATATCATTGAGGAGGTACGTGTACGATGAAGAAGATGACCTATGGTGAAGCAATCCGGGAAGGTATGAGCATAAGAATGCGGGAAGACAAGAATGTATTGGTATTCGGCGAGGATGTAGGAGCCTTTGGCGGATGCTTTGGTGTTACTGCCGGAATGTATGAAGAATTTGGAGCGGAACGGGTAAGGGACACCCCGATCTCGGAAGGCGTTATCATCGGCTGTGCTGTAGGAGCAGCCGCAACGGGACTGAAGCCTATTGCGGAGCTGATGTTTATTGATTTTCTTACGGTGGGCATGGATCAGCTTGTGAATCAGGCAGCCAAGATGCGGTATATGTTTGGTGGACACATCAGCCTCCCCATGGTAGTACGTTTGCCGGCCGGAGGCGGTGTATCCGCAGCAGCTCAGCATTCCCAATCGCTGGAAGCCTGGCTCACTCACGTTCCGGGACTGAAGGTGGTTTATCCCTCCACTCCCCAGGATGCTCTGGGTCTGATGCTGTCCGCCATTGATGATAATGATCCTGTCATGTTTGTAGAACATAAGGCTATGTATGCACAAAAAGGGGAGGTCATCGATTTCAGCCCTATTCCTCTTGGAAAGGGAGATATAAAACGTCAGGGCACCGATGTCACCGTCATTGCTACCGGTAAAATGGTTCAGGAAGCACTGACCGCTGCCGCAGAACTGGAAAAGGACGGAATCAGCTGCGAAGTGCTGGACCCACGGACGCTGTACCCGCTGGATAAGGCTTTGATACGGTCATCTCTGGAAAAGACCCACCGGGTGGTCATCATAACGGAGGAAAATAAACGGGGTGGTTATGGAGGAGAAATTTCCGCTATGATTTCCGAAGAATATTTTGATTTTTTGGATGCCCCTATCATCAGGATTGGCGCGTTGAACACCCCGATTCCATTTGCCGTATGCCTGGAGCAGTATGTGCTGCCGAATGCGAAGGATGTGGTAAAGGCCGTAAAGGAGATCGTATAAGTGGGCACTTCCATTGGGATCATTGCAAATCCGGCATCCGGGAAGGATATCCGGCGACTGGTGTCCTATGCAACGGTAATCGATAATCAGGAGAAAATTAATATTCTGAAACGGATCGTGCTGGCGGCGCAAAGTTTTGGGGTAGGACATATCTTTTTCATGCCAGATTCCTTTCAAATGGGTTGGCGGGTAACGAAAGAGCTTTTAGCGGAAGGAAGGCTGCAGGCCGAATGTAAGATGCTGGAGATGACCTGCAAGGACTGTACCCATGATTCCACCGCAGCGGCAAAGAAAATGGAAGAGCTGGGAGTCGGATGTGTAGTCGTTCTGGGAGGAGACGGCACCAGCCGTGCAGTAGCCAAGGGCATCAGGGAGACTCCGATTCTGCCAGTTTCCACAGGAACGAACAATGTATACCCCATGATGGTGGAGGGGACGGTGGCAGGCATGGCCGCAGCCTTTGCGGCAGGAGCAGCCTCCCCAAAGGAGGTATGCTGCAAAGATAAACGGATTGAACTCTATGTAAATGGAAAGCTTGCAGATATTGCCCTCATCGATGCAGTGATTACAATGGACCATTGTGTAGGAGCCAGGGCCGTTTGGGATCTTGGACGAATCAGGGAGATTGCAGTAACAAGATGTCATCCGGCCAGTATTGGATTTTCAGCCATTCCGGGCAGTCTTGCCATGGTATCCCCGGAGGATGACTTTGGCTATCTGCTGCAAGCAAACCATTCCGCCGATGGTGTCCTTGCACCGGTAGCCGCAGGTTTACTGCAGGGATTTGGTGTGGGAGAGCATGGAAGGCTGATGCTGAACCAGGATTACGAATATCAGCGGAAGGGAACCTGCATGGCAGCCCTTGACGGAGAGCGGGAACTGCTGCTGCGTGAGGAAGATTCCCTGGTCCTTCGCATCACGAGAGAAGGTCCCTGGCGTGTAGACGTCAGAGGAACCCTGGAGAAGGCCTGTCGTGAGGGACGGTTCCGACAGGAGCGGCTTCCGAAGATCTGATTTTGAAAGGAAGGTAAGCCCTAATTTAGGAATCTTAGTAAGGAGGAAAAATAGATGGCAAGTGTATTGGTTATGCCGAAGCTGGGTCTGACAATGACAGAAGGAATCATAGCAAAATGGCATAAACAGGAAGGAGACTCTGTACGTGCGGGAGAAATCCTTTATGAAGTAGAAACAGATAAACTGACAAACGATGTTGAGTCAAAAGAAGATGGTATTCTTCTTAAAATTATCATACCCGAAGGTGAAACTGCTCCCTGCCTGGAGCCGGTGGCGATTATCGGAACCGCCGGAGAGGATATCAGCGGTCTGGCAGGAGCAGGTGGTACCACGGCGGAAACACCCAAAGAGGGCGGCAAAGCAGAGAGGATTATCGCATCTCCTGCTGCAAAAAAACTGGCGGCGGAAAAAAAGATTACCCTTGAAAAAATCCAGGGAACAGGACCCAAGGGACGCATCATTTTGAAAGATGTGGAGGAATATCAGGAGGATCTCCCGGTATCCGGGGGAGATACGTCGGGAGTTGTCAAAGTAAAGGCAACCCCTGTAGCGGCAAAGATGGCAGCTGAGCTAGATGTGAATCTGACTGAGCTTTCTGCTGAGGGCAGAAGGATCTCAAAGGCGGATGTGGCTGCCTTTGTGAAGCAGGGACCGCAACCGAAGCAAAGAGCGACGGAGGCCGTGGTGCCTATGAGCGCTATGAGAAAGGTTATTGCAAAGAGAATGGGTGCCAGCCACAGTACCTGCCCGACGGTAACCTATGACATCAGCATCGACATGTCAGCCCTCCAGTCCATGAAAGATGGAATGAAAAAGGAAACTATCAAAATATCCTATACGGATATTCTAACCTATATTGCAGCCAGAACTCTGCTGGAATTTCCGCTGCTGAATTGTACCATAGACGGAGAGAACCTGATTTACAAGAACTACGTCAATATGGGAATTGCTGTGGCACTCCCGGATGGCCTTCTGGTACCAGTGATCAGAAATGCTCATCAGAAGGGAATCACGGAAATTTCAACGGAGCTTCTTTCCTTGTCGGAGGATGCAAAGAACGGAAACCTGGCTCCGGATGCCCTGCAGGGAGGTACCTTTACCATCACCAATTTGGGCATGTACGGTATCGAGAGCTTTTCTCCCATTATCAACTTGCCGGAGGTGGCTATTTTAGGGGTCAATACCATTCAGAAAGCTCCTGTCTATGAGGGTGGTACTTTCGTGATGAAGCCCTTGATGAAGGTCTCTCTGACGGCAGATCACAGAGCTGTGGACGGAGCGGTGGCTGCGCAATTTCTGTCCCAGTTAAAGAGGAATATGGAAAATCCATATCTGCTCATGCTATAGGAGGCGGAATTATGGTAAAAATCGCAGTAATTGGAGGCGGTCCGGGAGGATATGTGGCTGCTATACGGGGCGCTCAGCTTGGAGCTGAGGTCACCTTGATTGAAAAGGATAAGCTGGGAGGAACCTGCCTGAATGTGGGATGTATTCCTACAAAGGCACTGCTTCACAGTGCCGGTCTTTATGAAGAGGTCAAAAACGGAAGCAATGTCGGCATTATGGCAGAACCCAAGCTTGATTTCAAGCAGGTTCAGGCTCATAAGGCGGAAGTGGTAGAACGGCTGGTCTCCGGTGTTACAGGGCTTATGAAGGTAAATAAGATTAAATATATAAAGGGAACTGCGGAATTCGAAAGAGCTGATACACTGCGGATTCGATCAGAGAATGGAGTACAAGCAGCTACCTTTGACAAAATCATCATAGCATCGGGTTCTGTTCCTTTTCTTCCTCCTATTCCAGGTATTGAACATCCTTGCTGTATAGACAGCGCCGGAGCGCTGAGTTTGGAGGAGGTACCTTCGTCTATGGTGATCATAGGGGGAGGCGTCATCGGCATTGAACTGGCTACTGCCTATTCTGCCTTTGGTTCAAAAATCACTATTGTTGAAATGATGCCTGAGATTCTTCCTATGATGGATGGGGAACTAACAAGGATAGTGAGAAAAAATTTGGAGCGAAAGGGGATTAAGATTCTTACCGCTACCAAGGTGGTGTCCATCGAAGATCAGCAAAAGTGTGCCGGAGTGCGGGTGGAGGCCCAGGGCAAGGAAGAAGTCATTTCAGGTGAAAAGGTTCTGGTTTGCGTGGGAAGGCGCGCTGATACGGAGTCCTTGCAGCTTCAGAAGGCAAATATTAAAACGGAGCGGGGCAGAATCACAGTAAATGAATGGATGCAGACGAGCCAGCCCAATGTATATGCTATCGGAGACTGTGCAAGTCCTGTCATGCTCGCTCATATTGCTTCCGCACAGGGAGAACTCACTGCAGAGCATGCGCTCGGTCATGCAGGAGTTTATCTGGAGCAAACCAATCCCTCCTGTGTCTATACGGAGCCTGAGTTTGCCGCAGTGGGACTAACAGAAGAAAAAGCAAAGGAAAAGAAGATTGATTATATTGTTGGAAAGTTTCCTTTGGCAGCAAACGGCAAAGCACTTATCATGAACGGCGGTGAGGGAATGATCAAAATCATTGCTGATGCAAAATATAAAGAGGTTCTCGGAATGCATATCCTGGGGCCAAGAGCTACGGATCTCATTACCGAAGGGGCATTGGCAATCAGGCTGGAAGCCACTCTGGAAGAGCTGATCTCCACCATCCATGCCCATCCCACGCTGGGTGAGGCAGTAAGAGAATCGGCATTGGCAGGGGAAAAACGAGCCATTCATATTCCCAATCTGTAAAAGCTGGGAAAACAATTGTCCCGGAGCAGCTAAATTCCTATTGCTCCGGGACAGTATTTTTATACGAAGAGGAAGTAAAACAGCTTCTGACTTTGCTTAATAAATTACTGGAAAAATTTTATTAAATTTATAAAATAGAATTGAAAATTATAGGGCAGAGTGCTATATTTAACTCATGGCGGCTAAGGGGTAAGGCCGGGATTTTATCCGGTGGGAGCTGCCATCAAAGAAACCCCAACCAGGAAAAGGCAAATAACACAATCTGGAAAGTTGTAAACTATGGGGAATTAGCGCAGCTGGGAGAGCGCCGCGTTCGCAATGCGGAGGTCAGGGGTTCGATCCCCCTATTCTCCACCAATGTAAAAAAGTACCCTCGAAGCAAAGTTGGTCTCGAGGGTACTTTTTTGCATCTAATGAAAGTAAAGGGGAGAGAACCCCTGACCAAGAGGGTATCGGGAGATGGAATCTCCTGATTAGAGTATATCGCATACTAGCTCGCCCAATTTTTGAAAAAAATTGTCGGCGAACTTATGCAAAGAAATCACAAATATCTGATTTGTAGATTTTACTGCAATTGACGATTAATGTTGAAATAGAGCGATATACGGATCACCGTTCCGGGGGTGACAGGCATCGTCAGATGCCGCCGATAGGGGGCAGAGCCCCATGCGGAACATGCGTCAGCATGTTGGGAAGGTGGTTCGATCCTCCTATTCTCCACCAAACACCAAACGTCGCAATTATGCGGCGTTTTTTGTGTTTGGTAGGAGAATGGGGGATTTGCGTGATACATGGCATACTGATTCGGCGATCGAAGTCCGAAGCCGCGTCGAGGCTTTTGCCGTGGCAAAGTTAATGTGGTATAATATGAATATATTGCCTGCGGGCATACGAATGATTGGAGCAATTTATTCGTGGCAAATAGAATCATAAATACAAAAGCATTGTATTTCAACAAATACATACAGAACAGCCTCGGCATGATTCCCAATTATCCTGGTACTCTAATCCAGGCGCCGATGGGATATGGCAAAACTACAGCAGTTAGAAATTTCCTGTCTACAATTGATGCAGATGTAATATGGCAAAGTGTCTATGACCAAGGGGACACAGAATTCTGGGCCGGTTTTTGCCAGGCCATATCCAGGATTGACGCAGGCTGCGGAAATCAATTGAAGAAAATCGGCATGCCAAAAGAGAGCTTGATGAAACGCGAAGCCATGTCATTGCTGGAACAACTGCATTTACAGAAAAGATCATTTCTCGTAATCGATGATTACCATTTTGTGAAAACTCCGGAGGTCGATGATTTTCTAGAGGTATTTGTGCGCAATGTGCCGGCAGAACTACATTTGATTATTCTTTCGAGGACATCTGTTTTTAAGAACACCAGTGAACTACAGCTGAAGGGGATTATCAATTATATCGGCATCCAGGCACTGCAATTTTCGCCTTCTGATATTAAGGAATACTATGCCATTTGCGGAATTAAAATTAATGAAAAAGAGCTGTCGGAAATATACAGCCGCACCGAGGGTTGGGTCTCCGCCCTGTATCTGTTGGCGCGGGAATATGAACTGCACGGAGCTTTTGTTCTGACGAAAAGTATATCGGAGTTGATTTATCATGCGGTATACGAACCGCTTGATGAGGACGTAAAAGCCTTTTTAATGTCTGTCTGCCATTTTGATCAATTCAGCCTACAGCAGGCCGAGTACATGTGGAATCAGAACGCAGGACAATTGCTGAAACTGCTGATGGAGCATAATGCATTTATTATCCTCGATCCCGATAGCGGAGGCTATTGCTTTCACAGCATATTTTCCTCCTGCCTCCAAGAGCGGTTTCGTTTGCTCGACGAAAAGAAGATGGAAGATATATGGAGAAAAATGGGGGAATTATATCTAAAAAACAAGGAATACCTGCTTTCCATGAAGAGCTTCTGCAAAGCAAAGGACTATAACGGTTTCCTGACTGCGTTGGAACAAGACAAAGGAGACAGCATTTTTTTCGAACAGAAAGAGTTTATTGCGGAGCACTACGACAAGTGTCCTGTGGAAGTAAAAAGAGAGCATCCCGTTGCAATTTTAGTCTTTATGATCATCATGCTGGTTAATTTCAGTGAGTTGGCATTATTCGAAGCAGCGTGCAGAGAGTTTCTGTGGTGCCTTGAAAACAACCCAGTACTTGATCCAGAGGAAAAAAACCAGTTGATGGGAGAGTATGAACTTGTGCTTGGTATTGCATCTTTCAACGATATGTTTATGATGGGTGAGCATTTTGCAAAAGCGGAATCCCTTCTGCGATTCCCGCCGAAATCCCTTACCAGCAACAACAGCTGGACCTTCGGCTCGCCCTCGGTTTTATGCTTGTATCACAGAGAAGCTGGCGCGTTAAAACATACGATACAATACTATCAAAACACTTCAAATTATAGTGCCAGTACCGACGGACATGGAAGAGGAGCAAGTAATCTCATGGAAGCCGAATGGCAATATCATCTCGGTGCATTTGAAAACGCAGAGATTTTGACCTTTAAAGCGATCAATGAGGCAAGATCAAGTGATCAGAATCTGGATATTGTTCTTTGCGCAAACTTCCTGCTGATGAGACTGGCTCTGCTGAAAGGTAATTTTTCTCAGGCCCAGTCATTGCTTTTGCAGATGCGCGAGGAAATAAAAGAAAAACAGGTCTATACGCTGATCTATACCATTGAACTGTGTGATGCGTATCTCCATGCCTGTCTTGGACAGGCTGACAACATCTCCGACTGGCTTATGGAGGAAGAATATCTGAAGAATATGTTTCCTCCCAGTATCGCCTTTGCCAATATTGTCTTGGGAAAAACGTTGCTGGCACAGAGAAAGGCAACCAAGCTTCTGGGTCTGTCCGGAGAATTTTTACAGCAGGCTTCTGTTTTTCCCAACCTGCTGGCGTCGATCTATATTGAAATCTATGTTGCTGCGGCAAACTGCCAGCTGTCACGGACTGACGCGGGTGTAAAGGCTCTGAAAAGATCAATCGATATGGCGGCGCCAGATGGCCTTATTCTACCGTTTGTGGAGAATGCGGACGGACTGGAGCCCCTGCTTCATCTTGTCATTCGGGAAGAAAAGTATTCCGGATTTATCAAAGAGGTCATGAGCGTCGGCAGTCTATACCGTGCCGCTGTCAGCAAAATCAATCTGGAGCATTTTACCCGTAAACCCCCCAGGCTCACCGCACGGGAAAAGGAAGTTGCTTTGCTTGTCATGGAAGGCCTGAACAACAAGGAGATCGGCAGCTCCTTATACATATCGCCAAATACGGTAAAACGAGAGCTGAAAAGTATTTTCAGCAAACTGGGGATTAACTCACGGGTTCTGCTGAAAAAAGAAATGTTTCTTTAACCCGGAGAAAATATTATGAGCCACTGGGTAATTGCCGGTTCCGAAAATCCGTCCTATAATCAAAGCAAGATGGATTTTTTAGGTCGGAAGGAGTTTTTTCATGCCCACTATTACAAGTGTCCAGCCCATGCGTAATTTTATGATTAAGGTTGGATTCGACAACGGGACGATCGTAACGCTGAATATGGAGCATAAATTGAATACAATAAGGTTTCAGCAGCTCCGGGACAGAGCGCTTTTCTGCAGTGCGGTAACAGATGGCTACAGCATAAAATGGAATGAATTTATTGAAATATCAATAACAGAAATTTTTGAAATTGCGCAGATAAGCTAGCGAATGCTGTCACAAAAGAAATCATCCCGCGAATTTTTACCCAGTGGGTAATAGAAATGTGTTTTGATCCACCATACAATTTGTATGGTGGATTTTGTTTTGCCTGGGCTGATTACAACAGCTGCGCCCAGTGTGATGAAATCAATAACAAAAGGAGAAATGATTTATGAAAAAATTTATAAAGAAAATCATATCTGTTCTGTTGGCGCTTACCGTCATATTAGGTTCGCTGCCCATGGGCATGACAGAGGTTCATGCTTTTGCCGGAACCTGGGCGGATTTTGCCGGATCGGGGTTTGCCGGCGGAGACGGAAGCCAGGCAAACCCGTACCAGATTGCCACGGCAGAACAGCTGGCATATCTGGCTAAGCAGGTCAATAACGGAACAACTTACTCAAGCAAATATTTTAAGTTGACGACTAATATAGACGTTAGCGCCCACGTATGGGAGCCAATCGGATATTTATCAACGTCACCTGCAAATGATACTTTTTTTCAAGGACACTTTGACGGTAATGGTTATTATGTTAAAGATGTTCACTTTGGCTCAGGAGTTACCGGCCCGAATCAGGACTATGTACACGGGGGCTTGTTTGGCCAGACAAACGGAGCAACAATACAAAATCTGGGAGTCAACACTACCAGCAGTTCCTATTCAGGTATGAGCCTTGAAGGCAAAAATTCCGTATGGTTAGGCGCGCTTGTCGGCCTTGCGGAAAGCACGACGATCACCAATTGCTATTCCACAGGAGACAAAGCAGTCACGATCGGGCATAATGCTACCTCGGCCGGCGCTGGTACATATAAACCCGCTGTCGGCGGCCTGGTGGGCGTTGCATCAGGCTCCACAATAGATCGGTGCTATTCGGATGTTAAAGTGGCTATAGGTTATTATGCGGATGCCGGAGGTTTAGTTGGAAGAATTTCCAGTACCACTGTTAAAAACAGCTATTCTGTTGCTCCTGTAGGGAGTACAGCCGAACGGGGTATTGTTGTAAACCCCGACATGGTCGTTGGCAGTGAAGTTCCGTATATCGGAGGGCTGGTAGGTTCTTGCTTTACATATGGTAAGATAATAAATTGCTATGCAAACCGCAATATTTATAATGTCAACGGAAGTACTTCTCCGAATTTCGCGATGCGCATCGGGGGATTGGTCGGATATCAAGATGTCTGGGCCACCGGGATCGAAAACTGTTACGCGGCGGGATCCATTGCGTTAACGAACACAAGTGCGGATGCGAAACGCAGCGCTCTGGTGGGTGAGAATGTTTCTAAAATTTACAATTCTTACTGTGTATACGGCGATGCTCCGATAGGAGTAGACAGCGCTCCTGCCAAGTCAGATGTGGTTCAGCTAACCGACGCCGAGATGAAAGGCGGGGCGGCATCGATACAGTACTATACCTCTTACACAGACGACTCAACCAAGACCTTAGGAGGAACAGTTGCATCCGTCATTGATGCACTCAATCTCGGAAGAGCGGCAACAGGAATTGCATGCTATGGTTGGAAAGCCGATAGCACTTCATCAAACAACGGATATCCGGTGTTCGATACCGGATCAGCCTCAACGATTTCACTGAAGAATAAGACCGTTCAATATAACGGTGTGGCTGTGGCATATACATCAGCTGACGTTGCATCACTGAGCGGATCCGGCGGCAACGTAAGCTACAAATATTATTCTGACGCAGCCTGCAACACAGAAATTGCAGCCCCTATCAATGCAGGGACTTATTATGTAAAAGCGACGGTTGCAGCGGACAGCCTCTATGGCAGCGCCGTCTCTGCGGCGACAACTCTGACGATCAACAAAGCGGCACTTACGATTACGCCTGATAGCGGTCAGCAAAAGGCAGCAGGCGTTGCGGAACCCGTACTGACCTATAACTACAGTGGAAATATCAGCGGAGAGACGCCTGCTTTTAGCGGAACGCTCTCTCGTGCCGTCGGCGAAGCGGCGGGAACTTACGCCATCAGCCAGGGTACTCTGGCGATTACAGATAACGGCGCCTTCCTCGCAAACAACTATACGTTAACAGTTGATTCTACTAAGGTATTTACTATTGCAATGGTTCCGGTCACTGACATCACCGGAATACCGACCGAGATGACCGCAGGCACACTGCTGACGCTTTCCGGCGCGGTGGATCCGGTGAATGCAACGAATAAAACTATCAGCTGGAGCATTAAGATCGATGGAGGAACCAGCGCCACTATCAGCGGAAACACTCTTTCCGCCGCAAATGCAGGCACCGTTACGGTGACTGCAACAATTACTGACGGCACGGCAGTGGGAACAAATTACAAGAAAGACTTCACCATTGCGGTGAGCGTGCCGTTTATATCGGTCACTGACATCACCGGAATACCGACTGCGATGACCGCAGGAACACCGCTGACGCTTTCCGGCGCGGTGGCGCCCGCCGGAGCAACAAACCAAACCATCGTTTGGAGTGTGAAGGATGCAGGGACTACCGGTGCCACCATCAGCGGAAACACTCTTTCCGCCGCAAATGCAGGCACCGTTACGGTGACTGCAACGATTACTGACGGCACGGCAGTGGGAACAAATTACAAGAAAGACTTCACCATTGCGGTGAGCGTGCCGTTTATATCGGT
>NZ_JAGSND010000018.1:63468-85553 GCF_018128545.1 Sinanaerobacter chloroacetimidivorans
ATCAGCGGAAACACTCTTTCCGCCGCAAATGCAGGCACCGTTACGGTGACTGCAACGATTACTGACGGCACGGCAGTCGGAACAAATTACAAGAAAGACTTCACCATTGCGGTGAGCGCAGCATTCATACCAGTAACGGGAATCAGCGGAGTGCCGACAACAGCGACAGTAGGAAAGGACCTGACGCTTTCCGGCGCGGTGGCGCCCGCCGGAGCAACAAACCAAACCATCGTTTGGAGCGTGAAGGATGCGGGGACTACCGGTGCCACCATCAGCGGCAACTCACTATATGCGATTAGCGAAGACACAGTCGTGATCACCGCAACCATAATCAACGGTAAAGCAGTCGGCACAAATTATAGCGAGGATTTCACCATTACGGTTAGTATGGAGCCTCCTGCAGATAAAATTCTTTTAAGCATCGTCGCCCCAACCGCCATCACAGGCTTGACCAACGGTACGGCGAAAACCGCTGCCGCCCTGGGGCTTCCCTCCACGGTGACGCTGGTCACCGACAACGGCAATGTCGGCGCGAATGTGACTTGGGATGTGGATTCCTGCGCTTACATCAGGAGCTTGACCGAAGCGCAGACGTTCACCGTGAACGGTACGGTAATCTTACCGGCAGGTGTGGTAAATACAAACGGTGTTAACCTGACATCAAGTATCAACGTAACAGTAAACATGGCTTCCGGCTCAAGCGGCGGAAGCGGAGGGTCTGGTGGTAGTTCCGGCGGAGGCGGAAGCACTCCGGCACCAGCCGATAATAACCCTGTCGCCATAACGAAGTACGGGGACACGACCACTGCAGTACAGACAGTCTCTGCGACCACAGGATTAAACGGAGTGGCGACAGCCAGCGTGACCAAGGAACAAATTGCAAACATGGTAAAAGCGGTCGATGACAAAGCTACAGATCAGAAAGCCCAAACAGCATTGCAAATCAAGGTTGATTCTGACAGCGCTGCAACCGGAATATCTGTTGTAATTCCGCAGGGTGCGGCATCCATGTTGACAAACGGCGTATCCTCCCTGACGATCTCATCGCCTATTGTTACGGTTACGTTTGATGACAAGGCCCTGGCTGCAATCAACAAAAATACCAACGGAGACATTACGGTCACTGCGCGTAAGCCAGCGAACACCGCACTATCCGATGAGGACAAAGCGATCATCGGCAACAAACCGGTATATGATCTGAAAGTATCCAGCGGCAGCACGTCAATTTCCACATTCGGTGGCGGTACCGCAAAGGTAAGTATTCCATATAAGCCAGCTGCCGGCGAAGACATAAACAAAATCGTAGTTTACTATATTTCAAACAGCGGCAAGCTTAATATGGTTCCGGGCTGCGTCTATGATGCCTCTACCAGAACAGTGACTTTTAGAACAACGCATTTTTCTTCCTACGCGATAGCATATAACGATGTCAGTTTTTCAGATGTATCCGGCTGGTATGTAGATTATGTGAGCTACCTCGCCGCAAGGGGAATCTTAAGCGGCGCTGGTGACGGAAAATTCGTCCCTGGCAAAAACATTACTAGAGCAGAATTTATAGCGATACTGGCAAAGCTTTCCGACAACGATTTGAGCGGCTATACAACTTCCTCTTTCAGCGATATCGCAGCAAACGCCTGGTATTCTGCTGAAGTACAGTGGGCATATGAAAACGGTATCACTTCCGGCTACAATGATAATTTCTACCCTCAGGCGGCAATCACCCGTGAGCAGATGGCGGCTATGCTGTATCATTACGCCAAATACGCAGGGATGGACGTATCCGGTGACGAGGGAACGTCCGATAGAGAATTTTCTGACGCTGCAAGCATTTCAAACTGGGCCGTGAGTCCGGTTCGATGGGCCGTTAACAGCGGCATCGTTTCTGGAAACAGCATTGGAACCTTTGCACCGAAGGCTTATGCTACCAAGGCACAGGCAGCAAAGATGATTGCAATTCTCTTGCAGAACACGATAAAATAATAGACAATACTATTGTTATCAGTTGCTTTGTGCACAACTTGGGAGCGCGCCGCGTTCGCAATGCGGAGGTCAGGAGTTCGATCCTCCTGCGGATTTTCCGCAGCTTAAGCTGCTATGGAAAATGCGACAGCGTAGGGAACGAAGTGACCGAAGGAGCGATAGCGTTATTCTCCACCAATGTGAAAAAGTACCTTCAAGGCTAAAGTGAATCTTGAGGGTACTTTTTTGCATTCGTTTGGGGTTGAAAAGAATCAAACTCCTGACCAAGAGGGTATCGGGAGATGAAATCTCCTGATCAGAGTATATCGCAATTAGGCGATTACTGTTGAAATCTGGCGATATACGGAGAGCCGTTTCGGGGGTGACAGGCATCTTTACGATGCCGCCGAGAGGGGGCAGAGCCCCCTACGGGACATGCGTCAGCATGTCGGGAAGGCGGTTCGATCCTCCTGCGGAAAAAAGGCAAGAAAACTAAGGCCAATCTCGCCTGTGACCTTTCTGATACCCTTGCATAATACATAATGCGCGCCTCCATACCACTTTACGGTACAGAAAGGGTGCTCCGTACGAAAATAAAAACGCCACCCAATCGGCATGTCTGCCTTATGGATCGCGTTTTGTGCGGCTATCCGGTTGTTTATTATATTTGATCCTTCCCCTCAGGCATAGAAATGCGAACAAACTGTTCGGGCGCCAAATATTGTTCTTCCATTTCCTGCACGTAACCATCCTTCGTCAGGACCCGGAACAGCGGAGGTTTGGAATTCGCAGTTTTTTTGAGGTAATCCTTGAATTCCTCTGGGGTAACTTCCTTGAGATTCAAGTCATCCTTCGGCTTCATGGGATCGATGAGATAGATACGGGTCTCATCGATTGCCTGGAAAGACAGCGGATACTCGCTGGCCGTATAAATATAGTCTCCGTCAGGCAGATGGTCCAGATCGGCGGAAAGCTTCCTCGGTTTTCCGCTCTTGTCAGCTTCTATCCATTCTGCCGGATTCAAATGGACGGAAAAATTACCGGGATAAAACTCTTCAAACTCTGAAACAAATCCGATATAGCGGCTCACCGGCGTCTCTTCAAAATCCTCGGCGGTTGCATTGTACTGAGGCTCCAGCTGTCCGGGCAGAACCTGAGTCTGTCCCAGGACATTGTTGATATAATCCAACGCCACATTTAACGGCTTCAAGAGCTGCGGGTTTTGCCCCTTATCGCACTGCTCCTGCAATTGCCTGTAATAATCCAGCGCGGTACCGTCTGTTTCCGGCGTGTTATAATATACCATCCCGTTCCCGTCCATCCATCGTTCCACGCACCAGATACCGGTCGCACCTTTGGTCACCGGCTGGGATAAAAGCAGCTGGCAGGTTTCTCCCGTGGACAGTAGGAATTTTACCATAATATGCTTGCCTTCATAGGTTTCACGGCGCAATAGCTCCCGGCCCTCAAACCATTCCCGGAGCAGGGTTTCACGCCCGGCGACCGTATTGCCGTTTCCGTTGATGCCGTCCCCAGTTTGTATGACATCCAAAAACCTCCGTACTGAGTTCTCGTAACTAAAGAGCATGAGAGGCTTTCCGGCGCTGCTATCCTCCGTGATCCACCCGTCGATTACGTTCATACCGGACCCAAGCTGCACTTTGCTGATGTCATCGACATCGGGCTTCAAGCGGTACTCAATGCGCCAGAGTTCAACAGGATAGTCCAGCAAATTTTCAAACCGATCCAGCCTCTCAAGCTTTGTGATCTTGCTATCCACAATCTGATAACCAATTACATCCTTGATGGGTTCAAGCCCGGCGATTGTAATTTGGACATACTGCTCTGCATAGTCCTCCACCGTCAATCCGTCCTCATAAACGGAAGGATGACGGCTCCCGCCCTGCGAATCGACTTCTTGAAGACCGCTGCCCTTGGGATCGCTGATCAGCCCGATACAGGCCGCCGCCACGATGAGAACGGTTATGATGATGACCCAGAGTGTGGGCTTTTTATAATTCAGGATGTTTTTTATCCGCCCTTTTATATTATCTTCCCCAAAGGCAAGGGGACAGCCTCCTATGATACGTCTTCCCGTGGAAAGGGACAGAAGGGTCGAGGAGTAATCCTTTTTGATCTCGCCTCCCATCTGTTTGAGAACGCTTTCATCGCAGGACAGCTCCATATCCGCGCTCATGAGGAAAAATGCGACCCAGACCAGAGGGTTGAACCAGTGGACGCACAGAACAAGGAATGCAAAGGGCTTTATAACGTGATCCAATCTTTTGATGTGGGTTTGCTCGTGCTTAAGGATATAGTTCCGCTCCGCCTCGTAAATTCCCTCGGGCAGATATATTTTAGGCTTCCATATCCCGAATACGAAGGGTGCCCCGCCGCCTGCAAGCTCGTAGATGTTGGAGTCTCTATGACTTGCATATCTCAGTTTCCGGTGAAGCCTGGCAAAGGTAAAGACGCTATACCCCAGCAATAGGACCACACCTGCCAGCCATAGGATTTCCCCCAGAAAAATCCATATCTGCATAGGGTTTATGCTGGCGCCCATCGCGGGAGCGGGCAGGGAACTGTTCACCGCATGGTCGATGACGGCAATACCGCTTTGGATCTGCGGGCTTGCGGCAAACATAATATCTTCCGGCACCGGCTGGGTGCTGATCCTCACCAGGCTGAACACACTTACGAAGGAAAAGGGAAGGGCCAGCCGGAACAGCACCGCCGCCCACAGGATATAGGAAAAGATCCTGGGCGCCTTTCGCAGCAGCAGCCGTATCAGGATCACGGCCAATATGACATAGCACGCCGTAATGCTCATATTGAGAAGCCGTAAAAATATAGCATCCATCTCTATTCCCCCCTGTGCTCGTCAATGAGCTTTTGCAACTCGTCAATCTCTTTTTCGCTTAATTTTTTTCTCCTCGCAAATGCGGCGACAAACCTGGGCAAAGACCCTTCAAAGGTTTCCGCCACGAACTGCTTGCTCTGCTCCGCATAAAAATCCTCTTTTCCTATCAGCGATCTTACCAAGCCGTTTTCGTTCTGAAAGATCCCCTTGTCTTCAAGACGCTTCAGCATGGTATAGGTGGTGGACTTTTTCCAGTTCAGCGACCCCTCGCACAGCCGCACCAGCTCGGATGATTTCAGCGGCCCATTAGCCCAGATGATTTCCGCAAATTTTGTTTCCGCTTCCGTAAGCCTGCAATCCTTCATTTATGTTAATCCCCTTTCTCTTTCCATCCCAGGTAAGCTCAGGAGCTTACCTGGCGATCAATTGTCACAGGAATCGGTCTACTATCCATGGACTTTATGACACTGGTCTATGAATTGTAGACCATCACAATAGCAGTCTACAAAACGTAGACTGCTATGTCAAGGGTTTTCTTAAATTTTTCAGATTTCATAATTTAAAATAATCATGAAGCCGTCGCACAAAGACGATTGATAGAACCTTGCAGTCGCAATACTCTAAAGTTTACAAAAAGGATAAATAACGAAGCAAATTATCAAATAGGTATTGACATTCAGACTACTATGCACTACAATATAGCTAATCTACCATGCACTACATAGTAGATGATGATTATCAATGACGGAGGTGTAATTTTGTTTGATAAGTCGCAATTAATGCGCGGAACATTAGAGGGATGTATTTTAAAGATTATCAGTTTAGAAGTAACTTACGGTTATGAAATCATGATAAAACTTAAGAGCTATGGTTTTGATGAGATACAAGAAGGCACGATATACCCATTGCTCGTAAGGCTGGAAAAAAAAGAACTTATCTATGCTGAGTTCAGACCTTCCCCACTGGGGCCAAGCAGGAAATATTATTCTATAACGAAAGATGGTCTGGAAATGTTGAATTCTTTTGAGGCATATTGGAACAACATTTCTGCTGCAGTAGGTAAAATATTGTCTTTGGAGGGTAAAGTAGATGGCTAATCGGTTAAACAAGCTGCGTAAAGAAAATAATATTCAGGATAAACAATTATCAAAAGAAAACAATTCCATTATGACAGATATAATTTGCTATCTCCGAGCTTCTAACCTATGCGAGTATGATATGGAAATCATACGAAAAGAATTAATAGGCATGGCATTAGAAGCCCAAATGAGAGGTGAAACATTTGGTGATGTTATCGGTAAGGATTATAAAGCATTTTGCAGAGAATTAATGAAAAATGGCAAGCAAAAAACACTTTATGAAAAAGCATTGGAAATATTTTATGTTTTCACTTTTGCCCTCATGGTATTGTATTTTGCTGAAATTTTTTTCACATCTACAATTTTCAATATATTTAAGCTAAGTCAATTTACAATGCCAATCACATTAGGATTCATTATTGTAACCTTGATGGCTGTGGGAATGGGATATTTTATTTACTACTATTTTACTAAGAATTCCTTTGAGTTTTCGAAGAAAAACCGTAAAATTCAAATTTTATATGTCGTAGGTTTTACAATATTATGGACAGCAGCATTGTTGTTTAGATTCTTATTTGATAAGACTGTTTTGCTGACCATAAACTGTCTATATCCAATCATCATTCTAGCCGCTGCATTTATATTAATTAAGCTGTTAAATGACCGGCACACGAATAGTTTTTTCAAGTCATGAGTATTAAACGGAGCTGAGTGCCGGCATCTTTTTTTACCTAACTTGATTTTAAAAAGATGCATCTGAACGGTATCAATACAGATGGCTATTCTGAGTTTATTGTAACAGAAAACAGCATCGAGTAGTTACAAAAGCTACTCGGTGCTGTTTCGCATTATGCCTAATAAGATGAATAAAATTATAGCGCTGCTGAAGAATTCACCATAGTTGTATTCGCTATTTTCTTAAAGGTGACAGTATATAAAATGGCAGCTAAGCCAATAGAGTGGCTTAGGTAGCCCTTAAAATTATTGATAACAGATAAAATAGAATAATTATACATAGATATCGGCAAGGATCAAGTCCAGGATTCGATTTAATTTTTCTTTACAGAACTCCAGGGAGTACTCGGCGATATTTGGCCATTCAAATTGGGCCATCAGATATACACTCATTACGATGTCCACAATATCGTCTGCATTGATCTCCTTTTTAAAAATATTCTGCTCCTGAGCCTCGACAATCAACGAACGAAAAATACCCATCATCTCCAGGCGAGTTGCATAGAGATAACTTCCCTCGCAAGAATTCAGATATGTGATTTTGCGGGACAGATTAATAAACGGAATGGAGTCGAGAATAAAAACCTCCAGAATTCTTCTTAGCTTTTTCTCACTGTTTGCCATATCCTTATATTCATGGTTTAAAAGAATTTTGATCTGATCCAATTCATCCTGCGCAATTCCCATCAGGAGACTTTCCTTATTGGGAAAATAATTATACAGCGTTGCCTTTGATATTTCGGCTTTTCTGGCCACATCTTCAATCAGAGTATTTTCATATCCTTTACTGCTGAATAGACGACGGGAAGCCTTTAAAATCCGCTCTCGGCATTTTATTTTATTTAATTCTCTTCTGGAATTCTTCATAAATCACCTGACTATTCCTGTGCAATTTCATTAAATGAGTAGAAATCTATACTTAATTATAATATAAAAATATAGATTTGCCTATAAAAAAATCATTGATAAATGAAACGATAAAACAAATAAAAAAATAGACTTGACTTCAAATTTAGACATGAGTATAATTAAACTGAAAATTATAGCACGTCTAGTTTTGTATTTGGAAGGAGCGAGGAAATGGACTATATCTTATCCTATGATGTGGGCACAAGTGCGCTTAAAGCCATTTTGGTAAACAAGAACGGCGAGATCAGGCAAAGCGCACAGGAGTGCTACGAAGTTAATCTGATGCAGGACGGCTATGTGGAAATGGATCCTGCGGAATGGTGGGCCGCTGTTGTCAAGACGACGAAAAGCATCATGGCAGGCTGTGACGTTTTGCCGGACGAAATAAAAGGCATGGTGTTTTGCACACAGGCATTGAACGTAATATCGATGGGGCAGGACGGCAAAATACTGAGGCCTGCCATCAGCTGGCTCGACAGCAGGGCGGATGAAGAGGCACGCGAAATCGTAGAGCTGATCGGCGGTCCTGAGGCTTGTGAGGCGGTTATGGGCACCGTCTTCAGTGGTATGGATTCTTTGCCGAAAGTCAGATGGTTGATGAAGAATGAGCCAAAGACTTTTGAAAAAATGAAATGTTTCCTTGATTGTAACGGATACCTGACTTATCGGGCGTCCGGAGAGATGGTTTACGATATATCAAGCGCTTCATTTCTTGGATATGACAGAGAATCGGGCTCCATTATTCCCGAACTGATAGGGACATCGGGCTTTGATCCGGAAAAGTTTCCGCGTATTGTAAAATCCTTTGAGAGGGTTGGAAATTTAACAGCTGTCGCTGCCGAAGAACTCGGGATTTCAACGGATACGGCAGTATTTGGCGGAACTTGTGACATACAGGGTACAACCATAGGATCCGGAATGGCAGGCAACGAAGAAGCGCATATTTATCTTGGGACTTCGGGATGGGCTGCGGCAGGGACCGATAAAGTGGCGGTGCTTTCCAATGGGGGCGGCTGCATTATGTCTGCCGATCCAAGCATGCAGCTTTGGGTCTATTCTACAGAAACCTGCTGCGCTACTTACAACTGGTTTATTGATAATTTCTTTACAGCTGAAAAAGAAAGCAAACTGATTCCGAATATCTTTGCTTTTCTGGACCATCTTGTGGAACAAATTCCGCCGGGAAGCAGCGGATTGATCTTCAATCCGTGGATCAGCGGAGAAAGAAGCCCGATCCAGGATGTATTTGTCAGAGGCGGATTCCTGAATATAGGAATGCTACATACCAAGAATCATATGCTGAGGGCGGTAATGGAAGGCATCGCCTATAACCTCAAGTGGTGCTATGAAAGTATGGAGAATGATCTGGGGCATAAAACACCCGCAGTAAGGATACTGGGCGGCGGTACCAGAAGTCACACCTGGATGCAGATATTTGCAGATATTTTTAATCGGAAAATAGAGGTTGTTCAGGACACGCAGGTTGCAGGGGCAATCGGAGGTGCTTTTGTGGCAGCGCTCGGCCTTGGTATGTATAATTCCTTTGAGGATGCAAAGCAATGGGCGAGAGTATCTCAAATATATGTACCGGATCCGAAAAATGCCGGATTATACGCGGAGGGATTTGAAAACTTCAAACAATCATACGATGAGCTGAAAGGCTTCTATAAAAAAATAAATAAGAAAAAATGATCTGTTGAAGGAAGGTGGATACCTTGAACGATGAAAAATATCAGGTGTATGGGTATCGTTGGGTCGTACTGGCTGTCTATGGACTGTCTACAGCAGTGATACAGTTAATGTGGACGACATACTTCTCCATCACAACCGATGCATGGCAGTATTACGGTTTTGCAGATAAAATCAGCGGCGAAAGCGCAATCAGCTTTCTTTCCATTGTATTTATGATAGGAATGATAACACTGTCAATTCCTTCCCTTGCCGCATTCGAAAGATTTGGATTTAAAAAATCGGTAGGCTTTGGTGTGATATTGATGGGAGTCAGCGGATTATTCAGAGGACTCTTCGGAGACAGTTATACAATGGCCATGATCGCTACGGTAGGTTTTGCAATTGCGCAGCCGTTTATTTTAAATTCACCGGGGCTGGTAGCAGGCAAATGGTTTCCTGAATCGGAAAGAGCGACAGCCAACAGCATCGGCCTGCTGTCAAGCTACATTGGCATGTGTATCGGATTGCTTTTAACCCCGGTTATTATCGAGGAAGGGATGAGCATAAAAGAAATGCTTCTCCTGTATGGCGTAATCGGTGCTGTCGTAGCGCTGCTGTTCGTTATATTTGTAAAGGAAAAACCGAAAAATCCGCCTTGTCCGGAAGATCAGGCATTTCGATCGGATTTTACCGAAGGGCTGAAAGGCGCATGGAAGAAAAAGAACTTCCGATATAGCTTAATGATATTTTTCTGTATGTTCGGTATCTTCAATACGTTTTTTACGCTGATAGAGCCAATACTAAAGCAGCTTAGCCAAAATAGTATCGATGCTACTCAGGTGGGTATGATCGGAGTTCTGATACTGGGAGTTGCCATCATTGGGAGCTTTGTAACCTGTCTTATTTCGGATAAAGATAAACTTCACCGAAGAAAACCATATATGGTCATTGGAAATATTACCGGGGCGATAGGACTTGCAACTTTTATCTTTGCGGAAGATTTTCACGGAATGGTGGCAGCTGCAGCACTTTACGGATTCTTTATCGTAGGAGGTGCACCTCTTGTTTTAACCTTTGCGGCGGAGTCGGCATATCCTACGTCGGAAGGGACGTCGGAAGGTTTGCTGATGTTCTCAGGAAATGTCGCGGGCGTCATTTTTCTTGGAGGAGCGGCTCTTTTTCACGGAAATCACAGCTTATTGATGATATCCATGGTAATTATTACGGTAATTTATATCGTTTTGATCTTCCTGTCAAAGGAGACGAAGTTAGAAATACAAGCAATGAAGGAGGTTAAATCATGAGAGAAGGATATTCCGTGTCCGCCTGGCCGGATGTAAAGAAAATTAATGAAAAGATGAATCATCTTATCAACAGTAAAATCTATAAAGTTAAGCCCGAGGCAATGAAAAGGTATCTGGATTATTTTGAGACAAAATGCCAGGGCTCCAGAAAAATGATAGAAGAGGCAAAGCAGTACATCCCCGGCGGAGTACAGCATAACCTTGCATTCAACTATCCGTTTCCTCTTGCGGTTGCAAAGGCGGAAGGACCATATCTTTACGATGTTGATGGAAATCGTTATGTGGACTATTTGCAAGCCGGAGGGCCAACTCTGCTGGGAAGCAATTATTTGCCTGTACAGGAAAAGGCGATTTCGGTAATTAAGGAATCAGGCCCATGCACAGGTCTGTTTCATGAATATGAAATGAAGCTGGCAAAAATTATTCATGAAAATATGCCTTGGGTAGAAATGTACCGCAGCCTTGCCAGCGGTACGGAAGCAGATATGATAGCCATCAGGATTGCACGGACGTTCACGGGGAAACAAAGGATCGTAAAGATGGGCGGAGCATATCACGGCTTCAGCGATCAGCTCGTGTACAGCCTACATATACCGGGAACCAAAACCTTCGAGGCGCATGGTATTCCGAAAGAAGTATCGGCAAATACCAGGGAATTTTACCCGGGAGATATCGACGGGCTGCGTAAAGTTCTGGAAGCGAATGAAAAAGAGGGGGGAACGGCAGCAGTCATTGTTGAACCACTGGGCCCGGAAAGCGGAACCAGAATGGTATCCGAAAACTTTAATGCAAAAGTCAGAGAGCTGTGTGATGAGTTTGGTGCATTGTTGATTTTCGACGAGGTTGTAACCGCGTTTCGTATGGGACCGGGCGGAGCACAAGGATATTTTAATGTAAAGCCTGACCTTACAGTATTCGGAAAAATCGTAGCCGGCGGATATCCTATGGCCGGCGGCGTTGGGGGCAGAGCCGACATCATGTCCTGTGTAGCGGCAGGCGTGAAGCCGGGAAAGCCAAAGGCATATGTCGGGGGAACCTTAAGCGCAAACCCGTTAAGCTGTGCAGCGGGGTATTACGCTATTCAAGAAATCATTAAGCAGGATGCGGCAAAAAAGGCGGGAGAAAACGGCGATAAATTATGTGAGGGTTTGGTTAAGCTGATCGATCAATATGAACTTCCATTTGTCGCGTGGAATATTGGATCCATCGTGCATTTCGAAATATCCGGAGTCATGTATCTATCGGTAGAGGATCCGGAACTCATGCAGAAAATCCCGGCAAGACAGCACTGCATTGAGGAATTCGGCGCTGCTTTGACGGCCAACGGTGTAATCACGCTTGCAGGCAGCAGGATCTATACAAGTATGGCTGACAACGATGAAACAATTGCTTTTACTTTGAATGCATTTGAAGATATTTTTAAAAATCTTGAAAGATAATTAAAGGAGGAATCAAAAATGATTAAAAAACTTGACGATGCGAATTTAATGCATGCCTTTCCGGAAGTAGCCTTTTCTGAGGACTATATCATTGCTACATATCAAGCAAAGGTCAAGACGAGAGACATTGAAAAATTAGCTATGGCTATTGCAGACGAGCAGACAACCGGCACCTGGATCAAAGTAGGCGCCGACTCAGACGACAAAAAAAGAAAATTCGGAGCCAAAGTGGTTTCCATCTACGAAGTACCTGATACGGCAGCAGACTATATGTCGGATGAACCGCCGATATATATTATTCAGATCGCATATCCTATTACAAACTTTGGAACCAGCATTCCTATGCTTCTTTCAACAGTCTTTGGCAATATATCCGCATCCGGCATGATCAAATTTATCGACTGTGCGTTCCCGAAGAAATATATTGAACAATTCCAGGGACCTAAATTTGGGGTTCAAGGTCTTAGAGATTTATTGAATGTTCCTGACAGGCCTTTGCTGAATGCGATGATCAAACCCAATATAGGATGGACTCCGGACGAGGGTGCGGAATTGTTTTACAGGGCAACAAAGGGAGGCGTTGATATTATCAAGGATGACGAACTGATGCCTGCCGACGAATCTCACTGCCCGCTGGAAGAAAGAGTTTGCAAATTCATGGCAATGGAAAAACGGGTATTTGAGGAAACGGGAGAACGCAGCCTCTATGCCGTAAACATCACGGACGAGGTCGGCAAGATAAAAGAAAATGCATACAGAGCCATAGAGTATGGAACCAATTGCCTGATGCTGAATACCTATACCGCTGGGTTCGGCGCATTGAAAATGCTTGCCGACGACCCCAACATCAACGTTCCGATCCTTGCACATGTGGATTTTGCCGGTGCATACTGCAGCTCCACTTATACCGGTATGTCCGCTCAGCTGCTGATCGGCAAAATTGTAAGGCTGGCAGGCGGCGACTTCCAGATCAACGGTCATCCGTGGGGAAAATTTCCGATTGCCAATAAACTATTCTATCGAAGCTTCAAGTTCTTCACTCAGCCATGGTGGAACATCAAGCCGATGATGTATGCGGCGTCCGGCGGAACAACACAGCTCGTTGTAAAGAATTGCATCGATGCCGTAGGCACTGATATCATTCTGGCAGCGGGAGGCGGTGTACATGGTCATCCGGATGGAAGCGAAGCCGGAGCAAAATCAATGCGTCAGGCAATTGATGCCGCAATTCAGGGGGTTGACCTTTTTGAATATGCGAAGACCCATCAAGAACTGGCCAGAATGATCGAATTGCTGGGACCTGATGCAAAGAAGAACTTTGATTTGATGAATTAGTATCAGGTAATCTTATGTACGATAAAATTATTTTTGTGGATTTTGATGGAACCATAACGACGGAAGATACGCTTGACGGAGCGATGCGGCTCTTCGTTTCAAAGGAAGAATATGATAAAAAATACCGTGAAATGATCCAGGGCAGCATAACATTAAGCGAAGCACTGCATCTTGTGTTTGACAATACTCCGTCCAGCCGTTTTTCTGAGATGATGGAATACATTCATAAGGTTTCAACCAGAGATGGATTTGCGGAATTCCTCGATGAAATGAAGGCTCTCGGAATACCGGTTGTTGTCATTTCAGGCGGTTTAAGACAATTGCTTGAAGTAAAAATCGGAAAATACAAAGAGTGGTTTCTTGGGATGCACTATGTTGATCTGGACATTTCCGGAGACAACATGAGGCTGGTATCCGAGTATGATGATGGTAAGGAAGTGCTGAAAAAAACGGAAATTATGGCTCAGTATGATTATCAGACGGCGATCTGCATTGGTGACAGCTACACCGACATCAATATGGCGGCTGCATCGGACGTAGTCTTTGCAAGAGATATTTTGGCAGATTATCTGAAAAAAGAAGGAAAACCTTTTATTTCCTGGAACGATTTTTATGATATCATAGAGGCGATTAAGGGTTTCAATTAAGATTTCCGGGAACGTCCTAAGGAATCCAATAACCGAGAAGCTGCTCCGAAGCAGCTTCTCTTTCTGATTCTGAGCATTTCTGAAACGACTAAGATTAGAGATAATTTTAGTCGTTTATTTTATTAACTTATAATAAATAAAATTAAAAAGCAGAATTATTATATGAAAATAGTTGAATTGTGAGTGCCGAGTGGTCCTCTGTTAAGTTATATGAATATGTAAAAACCGAATTAAATGAGAAGGCACCTAAGCTTGTGCTATCCGCTTTAGAAGGCACCTATTTGCTTTTTCTTGATTTACGTCAATATATCGATCCGGAAAACACAAAAGAATTCATTCAGGATAAATGTCGTCTGGCAGTTGATTTTGGGGAGTGGTTCGGAGATAATTATAAAGGATTTGTCAGAATGAATCTGGCAACTGATCCCAAATATGTTCAGAAAGCGATATCTAATATAGTAAAAGAGATACAAAAGTTATAGTGCCGAAAGAAAAACATAGAATATTAAAAGCTTTGATGACCTATAAGTGATACGAAGCTTAGTTTTGGTTTAAAGGGGGAACAGATATATGTCATTAAATATCAAGGAAGCAAAAGAAATGATTTCTTTCATACCCAAAGTTGAATTGGGATTTTTTCCAACACCATTGCATAAGCTGGAGCACTTATCACAGGAATTCGGTATCAATCTTTACATAAAGCGAGATGATTTTACCGGGAAGAACCTGTTCGGAGGCAATAAGACAAGGAAATTAGAGTTCTTGATCGGAAAAGCAGTTCAAGAAAAATGTGAATATGTTTTCACTTATGGAGCTACCCAATCAAATCATGCGATGCAGACGGTGTGGACAGCGACGGCGAATAACCTGAAACCAATTCTATACCTGGCGGCTGTTGTTGAGCCTGATGAAAGTGATATAAAGTCCAATCTTTTATTGGATAAGATTTTTGATGCTGAAATTCATATCGTAAATCTTAATAAGAATGAGTCGTTTGATGAGGCTGGGAAACGATCATTAGCTTTAGGTGCTGAACATATGAAACGTCTGGAAGCCGAGGGACACAAATGCATGGATATTCCAATGGGAGGAGCAAATGAAGTTGGAACAGCCGGATACATTTCCGGTTTTGCAGAGCTTTGTGAACAAGCAGACCAGATGGGAGTCAATTTCGACTATTTATACCATGCAACAGGTTCAGGCGGAACGATGGCCGGATTGGTTGCTGGTAAGAAGCTGCTGGGCATGGACATTGTTATTCGGTCAATCGCCGTCCTTGATACAGGAGATCAATATATCGCCGGTAAAACAGCACTTGCAAACAGGGCTCTCGAATATATCAAAGCAACACCTGATGTTGATGAGAAGGACTTCAGCCTTAATACAGGGTTTTATGCACCCGGCTATGAATGTCCAAACGAGGGGGCTACGGAGGCTATTAGGCTATTGGCGAAGAAAGAGGGTATATTATTGGATCCGGTATATACCGGCAAGGCTTTTGCCGGGCTTATCCATGACGTTCGTACGGGAAAAATTGACCAGGGCCGTAATGTTGTATTTCTGCACACAGGCGGGGCCACAGCGCTTTTTGCTGAAACGGAGATTTTAGGAAGTTTGTTTTCATACCCAATGGATCGATAGGAGACATTCTTGTTGAGGAAGGGCCGGAAATGGTATAATATACTTGTAGGTTAGTTCCCGTTTTCCACGTAATACAAACAGGAAATAGAAAGGAGAAAGTTATGTTTGGGGCTGGTTGGCTTAATTTAGGAAGTCTTGTATTTGGACTGATTGCATGGATACTTCCTGTTGTTAACATTGCACAGCACAATAAGGCTGGCTGCAGGAAATGGGCTGCTCTTTGCGTAGCAAGCGTCAGTGCCTGTGCTATATCACTGCATATGCAACTTTACTATACCGATCATTTGGTAAAGATAGAGGATTGGTCAGCACTTCTAGATACATCCCATGCAGTAGCATCGGTCGCCACATTACTTCTTGTGGTAACAATTATCCTTAATGTAATTACATTAGTGGTTTATAGTAAAAAATTAAAAGACTGAAGAAGGAATATTAATACTTGAGTTTACTGGTACCTCCTCGCTTGCACGATTCTTTCAATTGGAATTGAGATACGTCGAGAAACCTTTGATTTTATTCCTTTTAACACGATAACAATTGATGCGTTCCCATATTTTACAAATATCATTTTATTTATGCCGCTTGTTTTTTTATGCCCTGCACTTTGGGAAAATCAACGCTCCATAAAGCGGGTGGCCCTTGTTAGGTTTTTCTTTTGGTTGTTTTTAGTTGTGCCTTCTTTGTTTTTCCATATTTGACATAATAATCAAAGGACACAACACCTCAAGATTTAAAAACCTTATCTTTCAATTGAAATAATTTCAGTAATTATCGATTTGGAAAAAAGTGTAAAGATCGCGGTGGATTAGTCACTTGACATAAATTCAAATTTCACTATGATTATGTCAAGGGATGAAAGAAGCATTACTAATTAGGGAGACTCAAAATAGTGGAACCTGAATGGAGGTATTTCAATGCTGCAAAGTTTTAATAATCAAAAGTTCTTATCAAGCTTTCAGGACAATACGATCCCTGCTTTGCTGTATTCCTGTAAGACAGAGGACAATCATGTGAAAATGCCAAGAGTTATGCATCGGCATGAAGATAAGGCTGAAGTTGTTTTTATAACTTGCGGGAGTGGAGTTCATTACATTGACGGTAAAAAATACTATACGAAAAAAGGGGACCTTTTATTATACAATGCAGGGGTAATTCATGATGAAACGGCAAATCCCAATGATAATATGAATGTTTATTGTATTGCTGTGTCAAATCTGAATCTGAAGGGGCGGCCTATAAATCATTTCGCGACGGAGAAGATGAGCTCAGTGATCAATGTAGAAGAAGATTATGAAAAGTTTTTGAATCTATTGGAAATAATTCATGAGAATACATTAGAAAACAGTAAACCAAGTACGGAGATTGCCAACTATTTATTAAGAACTGTTATTGTAATGATCGATAACTTGTTGCAAAGAAAATCAGCTTCTATAGAAACAGAAGAATACAAAACTGGCAAACAGATTAAAAAATATATTGATGAACACTATGCAGACAATATCAATCTGGATACGATAGCCAGTCACTTTAACATGAATCTATATTATCTTGGTCATATTTTTAAAGATATGGTAGGATATTCACCCATGCAGTATGTGATACGACGAAGAATCGGTGAAGCCCAATCATTGCTGATCAATACGGATTATTCCGTCACTCAGATTGCTACAACGGTTGGGTATAATAATACAAATCACTTTCATTCTGTCTTTTACAAAATGGTTGGAATGACTCCTGCAAAATACAGAAAGTACTGGGTAAAAGTGAAAGAATAATAAATTTAATGAGGCGAAAAGTTGTCTCCAGCTTTTATAAGCGATGGGTGTCATAAGAAGATAAGAATACTTTATGAAAAATATAACTGGTTTCTTGAAAAGGAAGCCAGTTTTTTATATGTAATTCGTAAATGACTCATTTACCGTACTTAACCAATAGCAAGAAAACGTAGTTTTTATAACTTGAAATTTTAAAAACTGTTAAATTGATATTGTTTTCTGAAAAAGTAAAACCAAGGAAATGGAGGAACGCGATTTATAGATGAATTATAATCATAACATACAAAGCACATTCGATATAAAATTGAGAAATGACTAGTGATGCGAAGTAAGAGGAGGGAAAGAGCATGAGCATAAAAATTGCAGGGGCACCCTGCTGCTGGGGTGTAGACGATCCAAAAAATCCCTACCTGCCGCCATGGAAACGTGTTTTAAGTGAAGCAGCCCAGGCTGGTTATAAGGGTATAGAACTGGGGCCTTACGGATATCTTCCATTGGATATTGACCAGGTTCAGACAGAGTTAGATTCAAATGGGTTAAATATTATTGCCGGCACTATTTTTGATGATTTGGTGAGTAATAGTAATTTAGAGAGTTTGATTGGACAGGTACATGATATTTGCTCTTTAATTACAGCACTTCCTCAAATACCAAAAGAAAAAGGGCAGCATTTCAAAACTCCGTATTTGGTACTGATAGACTGGGGCCATGATGAAAGGGATTATTCTGCCGGCCATCCTGACAGAGCGCCAAGATTATCTGTAGGTCAATGGAAAGGAATGATGTCTCATATTAAAACTTTGGCAGAGATAGCTTGGAATCAATATACAGTCAGAACAGTAATTCATCCGCATGCTGGCGGTTATATTGAATTTGCAGATGAGATCCATCAGCTTGCGCAGGATATATCCTATGAGACTGCCGGACTCTGCCTTGATACGGGCCATCTGTATTATTCTAAGATGGATCCGGCTGAATGGATCCAAAAGCATTCTAAACGTATCGACTACCTTCACTTTAAGGATATTGATTTAAAAATTTATGAACAAATTATGGATGAAAAAATCAGGTTTTTCGATGCATGTGCAAAAGGCGTCATGTGCCCGATCGGAAAAGGTATTATCCAATACGATGTGATACACGAATTACTGCAGAAAATAAACTATAACGGCTATATTACCATCGAGCAGGAAAGAGATCCAAGAAATTCGGATACTAGCCTTAGAGATGTGAAAGAAAGCTTGGATTACTTAAAAAGTGTTGGATACTAATTATTGAGAAGGAGAGTTTGAAATGATATACGGCGAAAGAGCAATTGAAAATCCCATAAGATGGGCCATGGTAGGGGGAGGACGGGGCAGTCAGATCGGATATATCCACCGTTCCTCAGCGTTAAGGGATTTTAATTTCGAATTAGTTGCAGGAGCATTTGATATTGAAGCAGAGCGTGGTAAAGATTTTGGTGTCAACCTTCATGTAAATCCGGAACGCTGCTACCCTGATTATTTGACGATGTTCGAACGGGAAGCAGAACGTGAAGACGGAATTCAGGCAGTATCCATTGCAACACCAAATTATACCCACTATGAAATTTGTAAAGCCGCTTTAAAAGCAGGACTTCATGTGGTTTGCGAGAAGCCGCTGTGCTTTACAGTGGAACAAGCTGAGGAACTGGAGTCTCTGGCAAAGGAGCATAACAGAGTCGTCGGGATCACCTATGGTTATTCGGGGCATCAGCTTATTGAACAAGCTCGCCATTTGATTGCAAACGGAGAACTGGGAGACATCAGAATTGTAAACATGCAATTTTCCCATGGCTTTCATAATGTTGCAGTTGAGGAAAACAACCCAAGTACTAAATGGCGTGTGGATCCGAAGTTCGCCGGCCCAAGTTATGTATTGGGTGATGTTGGAACTCACCCCCTGTTTCTTGCAGAAGCAATGCTGCCTAAGATGAAAATTAAGAAATTGATGTGCAGCCGGCAAAGTTTCGTAAAAGGAAGAGCTCCTCTTGAAGATAACGCTTACACACTCATGGAATATGAAAATGGTGCGGTAGGCATGGTTTGGTCCTGTGCGGTCAATTCCGGTTCCATGCATGGACAGAAAATAAGAGTTATTGGAGAAAAAGCAAGTATTGAATGGTGGGATGAACATCCGAACCAGCTTACCTTTGAAGTACAAGGCAAGCCGGTGAGAATCCTTGAACGAGGCATGGGCTATTTATGCGAAGAAGCGTTAAGGGAGGATCGTATCGGAGGAGGACATCCGGAAGGGTTATTCGAGGCTTGGAGTAATCTGTACAGACGTTTTGCACTGGCTATGAAAGAAGCTGATCAGGGAAAACAGGTAGATTTCTGGTATCCTGATATTCATGCAGGTGTTGAAGGCGTTCGATGGGTAGAGAATTGTGTAAGATCAGCGGATAACGGTGCCATCTGGGTTGAATATAAATAAGTATTTCTAACAAAGGTCAAAAAATTTTCTTTGCATACTCATATATGGTTTTTTCTGTTTGGTTATCCAAGCAGTTAAAATAAATTATTTTTTAAACGATTGATTGAGGAGGAAAAAAATGAAAAGATTTTTAGTTATCTTACTTGCAGTTGTTTTGATCTTAGGAACTGCAGCCTGTGGTGGCAATGGCGGCAGTTCTGAATCAGAAGGAACCGAAGACCAAATTACAATCGGTTATGCTTGCAAAAATCTGAACGATACATTCCAAACTTATCTGGTTGATGCGGCAAACGAGTATGCTGAAGAAAACAACATAAAGCTGGACATTGCAGATGCGCAGAACGACGTAGTCAGACAGCATGATCAGGTAAATACCTTTATAACACAGGGTGTCGATGCCTTAATTGTTCTGCCTATCGATACTAGCGCAGCAGAGCCAATGACTATAGCAGCAAAAGAAGCAGGAATTCCTTTGGTTTACCTGAACACAAATCCATATCCAGACGGAAATTTCCCAGAAGGAACATACTATGTAGGCTCTATTGAAAAAGAAGCAGGAGAAATGCAGGCCGAATTTATTGGTAAGCTGCTAAACGGTCAAGGAAATGTCTGCATTCTTCAGGGATCTTTAACACATGAGGGCGCAGTAATGCGTTCGGAAGGCGTTGTAGACAAGTTGAAAGAACTTTATCCAGATGTGAAAGTACTTGCAAAGCAGCCTGCAGAATGGCAGAAGGATCAGGGCATGTCTGTTACAGAAAACTGGATTACTGCTTATGGTGATATCGATGCGGTATTTGCAAATAACGATGAAATGGCACTGGGTGCAATCAATGCGCTCCAGGAAGCAGGAATGACAGAGACTCATGTAATTGGTATTGACGGTACCAAAGGAGCTTTGGATGCTATTAAAGCAGGAACTCTCGCAGGAAGTGTATTTCAGGATGCCGCAGGGCAGGCCGAAGGAGCCATGGAAATTGCTGCAAAGGCTGCGAAAGGTGAAGAAATTTCGGAGCAGATCAAATGGATTCCATTTATCCTAATCACTCCTGAAAATGTTGATGATTTTATTTAAAGAATAGAATGGTCAAATTTGGTAATTGATGCGCCTGAGCGCATCAATTACCGCTTTAAACGAGGCGGATTCAATATAAATCTCTAAAAAAGTATATGGAGGGCTAAAAAATGAAAATTGCATTTGATGTTGATGTACTGGCAAAGCAGATGAGCATTAATGATATGGTACATCAGGTTGCAGATTGGGGCTATAAATATATCGAACAATCGCCGCATCCTCGGATTAATCCTTTTTATAAACACCCGCTTTTCAGCCGTGAATGTGAAGCTGAATATAGAAAAGCATTAAAGGAAACAGGGGTTGAAATTTCTTCCTTTATTGTTGTTTATCGCTGGTCCGGGCCTACTGAAGAGCAGCGAGTACATGCAGTAGCAAATTGGAAAGAAATTATAAAGATTGCTGTTAATATGGGTGTACAAGTCATCAATACAGAATTATCCGGTGATCCGAACCAGCCGGAAATCTGCAATGGCATGTGGTTCAAATCAATGGAAGAACTTCTTCCTATTGCTGAGAGAGAAGGCATCCGTATCGAGATTCAATCTCACCCATATGACTTTTGTGAACTGAACAATGAAACCTGTGATATGGTAAAATCTTTCCGAAGTGACAACTTAACATATGTATATTCAGCTTCACACGGTTTTTTTTACGATCAGGGGAAAGGAGACGTTCGCTCTATGCTGAAATATGCCGGAACTGATTTATCTCATGTTCTGTTTGCTGATACAATGAACCAGACAATTGACTGCAGATACATTGTAAATCCACCGGGAGTAAACGCAACGATTCATCAGCATCTTGGGCTGGGCGAAGGTGAAGTAGACTTTGACGGCATTTTTGAAACATTACGTGAAATGGACTTTGCCAATCAAACTTTCAAAGTAGGAGGAGAAGCAATTTCCTGTGTATCTTTGTTTGGATATCCTGAGAAGATGGCAGTGCAAGCTGTGGAGGCAAGAGAACGCATCGAGAAAGAATTGCTTGGTAAATAACAATTATAATCTCATACACTTTTAACGACACGTTTGATCACCTCTGCAACGCAGATCAATACATTTGAAAACGACAAACTATGTCATATTATGTATGGGAGAGGGGCAACTCTCCCATATATTTATAATTAAGAGGAGATGGCCAATGGAAGAAAAAAATATCCTAGTCATGAAAGACATTGTGAAAACTTTTCCCGGTGT
>NZ_JAGSND010000019.1 GCF_018128545.1 Sinanaerobacter chloroacetimidivorans
GTATCGTTGGTGACGTAAAAGTTATCATTCCCAAATTAACAGAAGCATTAAAGAAATACAAGGCATCAAACGAATAATAGAAATAAATCAAATAAAAAAAAATAGTGTCGCGTGCGACACTATTTTTTTTATCTTCTTCTGGGCCGTCTGTGATCATGGTCATCGCAGATATCGCAGACCTCATCACAGATATCGGTTACGCCTCCAACATCCGGGCAATTTTCTGCAGTATCGCTTTCCTTAATCTGATTCGGGAACAGCGATGGGAAGGTTGTGCAAATTGCCGATTGCTGCGGAGCAAGCTGTACAAAGCCAGTGGATAATACACAAAGCTGTACAGGAACTATGATTTTCTTTTCACAGGAAACACAACGCTATAATAGCTTCCGGCATAAATTGGCTGCCAGATCATGCGGCGGCCTTGTTGGTTTGAAATTGATCATGATTACCCGAATTCCCGTTTAAAAGCTCCAATTGATGACAATCTCCTGGGGTTCTCCCTTATTTCTCTTTGAGACGTATATGGAATCCACCAGTTGGTTCACCAAATCATAGGATAAGATCGTGATATTTCTGTATTTTGAAAGAAGCTCTCTTGGATCCTGCATCGTTGAACCTTCTTCCTCTAAAGAAAGTAATTCCTTTTCTAACAACTCATATTGGGTTTGCAGCAATTCCTGCTCACGGTTCAGTTTTTTCTTAATGGAAAGAAATTGATCGGCGGTTATATACTCATTCAGTTTATCAAGATAGACGACTTCCTGTTTTCTTTTTAATCCGTGGATACTGTTTGAAATTCCCTGCAGCTTTTCTTTCAGAGCTTCTTCCTTTGATTGCAGATTTGGAAGACTGCCGGTCAGATGGGGCAGCAGGTATTCTTCGTCGAAAAACTTCTGATTCAATGCATTGATTCGTTCCAGAAGTATGTCCTCCAATTTACCGGATTCAATACGGCAGCCGGGACAATCTTCTCTGAATAGGTTATGCCTGGAACAACATAAGTAAGTAACTTTTCTTTTGCCGGATATTCCTCCGGAGGATACCATTTTAGAACCGCATTCTCCGCAAAATACCTTTCCGGCAAGGGTATGACAGCTTTTTTTCTTCGTCGAAACCCTGCTCTTCGCTTGCAGCTGCCTTTGAACGGAATTCCACATTCTCTCATCGATAACGGGATCGTGGCAGTTTGGAATCACAATCCAGTCGGATTTCGGAATCCGAAGAAGCTTTTTGCTTTTAAAGCTCGCTTTTTTAAATTTTCCCTGAACTAAGGAACCGATATAGACCTGATTGTGAAGTATCGCGGAAATGGTTCCGGGAGTCCATAAATGACTTTTATCTGTACGCATATCCGGATTCGGATTGATTTTTTCACCTTGATGCTGCTTATAGGTTAAGGGATTTGGAATTCTTCGGCGGTTCAAGGTTTGGGCTATGGTGCTGACTCCTTTTCCTTTCTCGTACAGTGAAAATATTTCTCTTACAATTTCAGCGGCAGGAGGGTCTATTACAAGTGCATTTTTATTTTCAGGGCTTTTCCGATATCCATAAGGAGCCCAGGATCCGATAAATTCGGCATTTTTCCGCTTCGCATTTAAAGAGGATATGATATTATCCGACAGATCGGAAAGATACCACTCATCTACCAGAGAATTAATCTGAGAAGTTTTTCGGGAAGACCGGGCAGCTTCTCCTGTGTCAATGTTGTCCAGCAAGGC
This sequence comes from Sinanaerobacter chloroacetimidivorans, assembly GCF_018128545.1. Classification (GTDB taxonomy): domain Bacteria; phylum Bacillota; class Clostridia; order Peptostreptococcales; family Anaerovoracaceae; genus Sinanaerobacter; species Sinanaerobacter chloroacetimidivorans. The sequence goes on from NZ_JAGSND010000019.1 coordinate 1,719, forward strand.
TACAAATCGTATCTGTTTTTCAGCGAAAAGGCCGTGAATATATTTTTCCACGTATTCTATGTCTCTTGCAAATCTTGCTTGTTTTTTGCACAGAACGATATTAAAATGACCCAGAAGTGAATCTGTGATCAGGCGGTTGAATTCCGGGCGGTTGCGGTCGGAACCGCTGTAATCTTCATCGATATAGCAGTCATAAATTTGCCAGCCCTGCTCCAGCGCGTAGGTTTCCAGCATGGTTTTCTGATTTTTTATACTTTCACTGACGGTTTTGCCCAAATCTTTGTCAAGATCTTCTTTACTCAGGCGGCAGTATATGGCAGCCACGTTCTGTTTCAAGTCAACGGCCACCTCCCTGTTCCTTCCTTGAAAGGAAGATCATTCTGTATGAATTGAAGGATTTTCTTCAGATACTCTGCTTTGGTTTCTTTTTCGGTGCTTTTGCATGTTTCTTTCACCAAAAACTTGCTGTTCATGATGACCATCCTCTTTTCATTACGATTTTGTAATTTTATCTTATGCCCGCCGTACTGCAAAGATGCCAGAACAAGCCTGGTTAAATTGGCGCAGATCATTGAAATTTAACGGAATTTACAGGACAAATCTATAGCAGGAGTGCTGCAGATATGCTAAGATAGAAACAGGAAGGAGGGGGGACATATGAATCAGATTATCATCAGAGAAGTGTCTTTAGAGGATTTGGATCAATTGTCAAGCATAGAGAATCAATGTTTTCCGGAAGCGGAAGCGGCATCAAGAGAAACCCTGGAAGAACGGCTGCGGGTTTTTACCGATTGTTTTCTGGGTGCGGAAGCAGATGGAAGGCTTGTGGGATTTATCAATGGATGTTCCACTGACAGTCGGGTAATTTTTGATGAACTGTATCATAATACAGGACTGCATAAGCCGGAAGGTGAAACCTTAACAGTTTTTGGACTGGATGTGGTTCCGGAATATCAGAAACGAGGTATAGCTGCAGAACTATTGTGGCAATATATCGAGAGAGCAAAAGCTGCAGGCAAGAAAAGGGTGGTTCTTACCTGCAAGGATCATTTGGTTCATTATTATGAGAAATTTGGGTTTATCAATAACGGTATTTCCGGATCAACACACGGCGGTGCTGTTTGGTATGATATGACTTTAAACTTTTAAGGATACGCAATGAGAATACTGATTGATGCGGATGGCTGTCCCGTAGTGGATACAGCTGTTAGAATTGCAGAAGAATATAATTTGGAATGCTTAATCCTGTGTGATACCTCGCATTACATAGAAAAATCCGGAGCAAGGACGATTACCGTACCCAAAGGGGCGGACAGTGTAGACTTTGCTCTCGTGAATATGCTTGAACCCGGGGATCTTGTTATTACGCAGGATTACGGCCTTGCAGCCATGTGTCTTGCAAGGGAGACTGTCCCGATCAATCAGAATGGGATGGTCTATAACAGCGATAATATTGACGGCCTGCTGATGCAAAGACACACGGCCAGGAAAATAAGGAATGCAGGCGGAAAATGGAAGGGAAGCGCAAAGCGGAAGCCTTCTCAGGATGCTGCATTTGAGGAGGCCTTCAGAAGGTTGATTGAAGACAATCGGTCAAGGTAGTATTAAGAATCATAAAAAAGTGAGGAACCTTTTTCCATTGGTCCTCGTCTTAACTATATACGTGTATAAGTGAAAAGATGACGAGGTGAAAGAAATGATTCAATGTAAATCCAAACTAACCGCCGCTGCTGTGGCAGCGCTTCTTGTAATTTCACTGACAGGACAGAGTTTTGCAGCTGTAAATCCTTTTACAGACATTACCGAGCATTCTGCCAGGGATAAAATTCTTGCACTCTATGAAAAAGGAATTGTAAAAGGGGTTGGGAACGAGCGTTTTGCCCCTGGAACAACAGTAACGGCAGCACAGGGAATACAGATGCTGGTGAATGCGCTGGGATTAAATCTTGATGCTGTAAGATTTATCAAGGAACCCAAGGCTACTGATTACTTCCCAAAAGCAGACAACAATGCCTGGTATGCAGAAGCGCTTATTATTGCAGCGGTGAACGGAATCGAGCTTCCGGCAGATCTGGATCCGAAAGAATGCTGGACCAAGGAAAAGTTTACGCATTATCTGGTACGTGCCATGGAACTGCATAACAGTCTGCCGTTGATTAAGTTAAATCCTGTTGCTATTGCAGATGAAGACCAAATAACAGTTGACTACAGCGGATCCATTCAAAGAGCAATTGTCGTTTATGGAATTTTGAGTTTGAAGGAGGATGGTACTTTAAATCCCAAAGCTGAAATCACACGAGCAGAAGCAGCAGCTGAAGTCTACAATGCATTGGAATATCTGAGAGCTCATCCTGCTCCGACAACCGAATCATAATTGACATAGGATCGTATTGGAACTAAAATAAATAAGGACTGTTAGTCCTTATTTTTTTTAGTGGAAATACTGTTTCCTGCTAAGTAAAAGCGGGGACTTTTTATTGATTTCTGACATCAAGGGTCAGACAGGAATTAGGAGGAAAACAATGCCGATTACCAAAGCAAAAAACCTTTTTTTAGGAAAAGAAGAAGGATTAGAAAGAATGAACTGTGCTCAATCCGTTATCCATGTGTTTCAGGATAAATTTCATATTGAGAAGGATGCCGTGGCATCTTTTAAGAGTTATGGAGGAGGAAGAGCACCCGAAGGGGTATGTGGCGCTTATTATGCTGCAAAATATGCACTGGAACGGATAGCCCCGGAAAAAACGGAAGAATTGAAAGACTTTTTTATCAAACATGCCGGTTCAGTAATCTGTAAAGAAATCAAGGCAGAGAAGAAGCTTCCCTGCCTTGGCTGTGTGGAAAAAAGTGCGGAATTTTTAAAGAATATCAAGAACGTTTCGTATAAAGCAGACCACACACGATAGAGGTTAAAGGAATCGTGAACAATAATCCGATGCTTCCGATCAGGGCTTGGAGTATTTCAATGATTACCATTTCACGGTTCATAAGATCCAGCATGGAACTGTTATAGGTTAGCAGCAGCAATACAACCGATAAGGAGCTTCCGATATAGGCCAAAATTAATGTGTTGGCCATGGTTCCCATCATATCCTGTCCGATCCGAATGCCGGATCGGATCATGGATGACGGTGTCTGATGCTCGGATTGTTCCTTGATCTCATACAAAGCGGAAGCGATGGAGATTGCCACATCCATGATGGCTCCCATAGCTCCGATGATAATGGCGGCAAAGATAATGGCTTTTAAATCTATAGGCGTTTCTGTTTCCAGCATTGTAAGATAGTAGGACTCGTCACTGACAAGCCCAGTTAAACCAAGAATTTTGCTCATCAACTGGGTCAGCGCACCGCTGACGATGATACCGCCAAAGCATCCCAGCCCTGCCGCATAGCTTTTTTTACCTGCCCCGTAAATCACCATCAATGTCATAGCGATGGTAAAGATACAGGTAAGGATAGACCATAGATAAATATTTTTCCCGGATAAAATTGAGGGAATAAATACGAAAAAGATAGCCAGGCAGGTAAAGGATAGAGAAATAATCGTGTTAAAACCTTTGAATCTGCCAAACAAAAGCAGCAGAACAAAAAAGGCCGCCCCCAGCCATATCATTGTATCGGCCCGAACATACTGGACGAGAGTCCAATCGGTTTGAAAACCTTCATCCCTCAGTTCATAGAGAACGATTTTGTCTCCAACTTCAACTTCTTTCAGTTCGTGCATGATATAGGAATCAATATTCTGCGCAGCTTCTACAATTTCTCCCTTATGCTCTCCGGTCAAAATTTCGCAGGTGAACTTCACATGAATTTCTTCAATGATTGTGGATGGGTAATATTGCGTTTCGCTGGTTTTCCTGTCAAGGATCTCTACAACCCTTGCTTTGGTGCTGTAAATTGCTTCATCATCAAAGAAATCCACACCTTTCATTGCATACTGATTACCTGCGTATAGGAGCAGCAAAGATAGGATGATCGTCAGAAAATATACGATATAATCTTTTTTATTCCGTTTTAACTTCAAATTTAATTTCATTTTTTCACCCCTACTGATTTTATCCATTTAATATTATTACCGATACATATGGATGTCAATAAAAAGGAAAAATAATTATTGACATATGCTCGAAACGAAGTATAATAGGGATATTAAACATAACCTGAAGGGAAACGGAAAGGAGCTTATCTATGACTCTGACTTTTTATGTTCTTGCGATTACTGCACTCTTTGCATCATTTTTAAAGAGCCGGGAAAAGACAAAAATAGCGTTGAAAAAGGCCTGGAAGGCATTTGAAAATATATTGCCCCAACTTTTATCCATCTTGATTTTGATCGGCGTGATGCTGGCTCTTTTGACCCCGGAACAGATTTCCTCACTGTTAGGGAGCAATTCAGGCTGGACGGGAGTATTTATAGCTGCAGCTATTGGCTCTATTACTTTAATCCCTGGCTTTGTAGCATTTCCGTTGGCTGCAGCCCTGCTGGAAAGCGGGGCGGGCTATATGCAGATTGCTGCCTTTGTGTCAACGCTGATGATGGTAGGAATTATAACGATTCCTGTAGAAATTCAATATTTTGGGAAGAAGGCAACGTTGATCCGTAATGCATCTGCCTTTGTTTTTTCTTTATTTGCGGCTTTTGTGATGGGGGTGGTGCTTTCATGAACGGCAAACAACAGGAGAAAGAATCATTGCAGAATGGAAGCATCGGAAAGAGAGTCAAAAATATCATGAAGAGGTATCGATATTTTTTGGCTTTCATCATTTTATATCTTATCCTGGCATTTGTGTCTCCCGAGTTAGGAAGGAGATCAATGGAAATCACTTGGGGAAGCATGGTGGATATGCTTTCGGTGATTCCGCCGATCTTTATTTAATTGGGATTGCTGGATGTTTGGGTCAAGAGAGAAACGATGGTGAAGTATATGGGAGAAGGATCCGGCTTCCTTGGGGTCATCCTTGCTTTCTTTATCGGATCGGCAGCCGCCGGTCCCCTGTATGGTGCGTTCCCGGTAGCGGGGGTCTTGCTCCGTAAGGGAAGTAAACTGTCCAATGTATTGATCATGCTTGGCGCATGGTCCACCACGAAGATACCACAGCTACTCTTCGAAGCTTCCGCCTTGGGAGTACCCTTTACAGCTTTGCGGCTGGCTTTGGATATAGCAGGGATTGCAGTAATTGCCTATTTTACAGAAAAACTTCTGACCAAGGAAGAAAAGACTACGATTTATGAGAAAAGTCATCTGATGTCTTGACAAAGATTGATTAGGATATTAAATGATAGGATTCTGCCGCAGCGTTCAGCTCTTTTTCGCTCTTTTCCATTTGCCCTCTGTAATGTAAAATGGATTCACAGGTCCATAGGGCGGCAGCAAATGCGTAGTCGATATCTTTTGCGGGGCTCATGGAACCGGCAAGGTAATTTCTGCGCATTTCCAGGACGATGGCTGAAATGCTTGACCGGGGCAGTTTTGTTATGGGGCCGAAAGGTAGCTCTCTCAAGATTTTCATTTTAAATATGGATAGATGCAGGTGTATTTCATAGAGAAAATGAGAGGCGAGTCTGTGGTATCGGTCGGTTTCCAGATGGTAGTAGCAGAAAAAATCACATAGATAATGGCAAACCTCTCCTAATTTTACGGACAATTCCTCTTTGGAGAGGTCGCCGACCACCAATTGGCCGGCATATTCACAGGCTAGAAAGAGATAGTTTTCCAGCGTATGAGGATTTCGCAGGCACCTGGACGATAAATCCGGCTTGATATTGCCGTAAATAAAGGATTTTCTATTCAGTGCCAATGTTCCGGAGAGGTGACGGTATAATGCTTTGGATAGGGTAATATGGGTAAAAAAGTTCAAGCTGTTCCCTCCTTTGGGAAGGCCCTGGGGTCTTCGTTCCAATTCTAAAATATTCGGTAAGTTTATAAGCATTCCTCGGCGATCTTGGCCAGAGGACTTCTTTCGACTTCTTCCAGTGAAATATGTCCCGTGATTTCGTATGGTTTCATTTTTTCAATGACATATACGAGCCCGTTGGATTTGGAATCCACTAATGTATTGTCAATCTGATTGTCGGAGGGATCTCCGATCATAACAAACTTTGCTCCTTGACCGGCTCTTGTGAGCATTAGCTTTGCCAGATGTGGGGTCATCTCCTGTGCTTCATCGATGATAACCATAGCGTTGGATAGCGTTCTGCCTCGCATAAAGGCGAAGGTCTTCATTTCAATGATACCGGCCTCCCGGTACTGATCCAAAAATCCTTCTGCGGAAAATGCCGGCTTTTCCTGATATTCCATATTTCTTTTTGCATTTTTCTTAAGCTTGCTGTTTTTCTCTGCCGTTTGTTTCTTGCTGCGTTCTGTCATCAGACTTTCAATGGAGTCCCCGAATGAGTCCATAAAAGGCTTCAGCTTTGCATTCTCTGTTCCGGGCAGGAACCCGATGGGATCTCCGGCAGAAACGACAGGCTTTACCAGAATGATTTTGTCGTAAACATTGTTCTCGATGACTTTCTGAAGAGCAACGGCTACGGAAAGGATGGACTTTCCTGTTCCTGCACCACCGCTTAAAGTGACAAGATGAAGGTCTTCATCCATGAGAAGCTCGAAAGCCATTTTTTGTTCTCTGTTTCTTGGCGTCAGCCCCCAGGCCTTATCGTTTGCATAACCCAAAGGCACGATTTTGGTTCCGTCATATTTGGCAAGTGTTTCGTGAGAACTGTGATCGGAGCTTTTGATACAGAAGAATTCGTTTGGATAGGCGGTGAGCCCTGTCTTTTTACTCAGTTTGAGCCCGCCGTTATAGATTTTGTCGATTTGGGTGGAGGGAAGTGTGATTTCTTTATAGCCTTTATAAATCTGATCGACATCCACCTTGTCGTTCTGATAGTCCTGAACCTCCAGATTCAGGGCTTCGGCCTTGATTGCCACACAGAGGTCTTTCGTTACGAGAATTGTGCTGATATCCTTAGACTCATTCTTAATATTTAACGCGATTGTCAGAATCTTATTGTCATTTTTATTTAAATCTACACCATCTGGAATATCTACAGGATTCATATGATTCAGCTCAACTCTCAGCGTGCCTCCCCCAGGAAGCTTTACCCCGTTATGGATATCGCCGTACTGTCTCACGTTATTGATTTCTCTGATTGCTTCTCTTGCCTGGTACCCCAGAATGCCATCTTTTTTCTTTAAATTGTCCAGTTCTTCAAGGCATACCAATGGGATGATGATGTGGTTGTCTTCAAAAGTGTGAATACAGCCGGGAAAATGAATCAGTACATTTGTGTCTAAGATATAATTTTTGATCAAGTCAGAAACCCCCTTCCTCTATCTAGAGTATAGTTCATGAAAGGAAGAACTGCTTTAAGAGCGTGTAAAATCTATGTAAAATGTAGAATATGGAAAAATTTGTCTTCTTGTCGGAGGAAATATGTTGAAAAATAGAGCTAGTGGGATTAAAATACAGGTAAGACAGATCGCATGTTTCTGTATTTTTTCATTTTAAAATAAAAAATAAACCCTTAGATATAGAAGAGGAGAATTCAAGTGGAAGCAGAAATAAAACCCGGCCGATATAGGCATTTTAAAGGGAATGAGTACATGGTTTTGCATATTGCCAAACATTCTGAAACAATGGAGAACATGGTAGTCTATCAAGCACTTTATGGTGATTGCGGAGTTTGGGTCAGACCGGCTTCGATGTGGGCTGAAACAGTAGAATATAATGGAAAATTAATGAAAAGATTTGAATTTTGCAGTACTGAGGGAAACTTATGAGTATGATGAAAGAGATTGAAAAGCGCAGAAGTATAAGAAAATATAGGAATAAGCCCATTGAAGACGAAAAAATAATTCAGTTACTTGAAAGTGCGAGACTTGCCCCATCTGGCAGTAATACACAGCCTTGGCATTTCATTTTAGTGAAAGAAGAGGCAAGCAAACAAAAATTAGCTGAAGCATCACATAAACAAAATTGGATGATTTCAGCACCGGTTTTTATAGTATGTGTCGCAGATATACGCTGCAGGATGACAGAACAAACAGCGGTATCGTTACAAGAGGATAGCCCGCAGGTAGAACTGAAACAAATAATCAGAGATACATCAATTTCAATGGAGCACATACTGCTCCAAGCAGAAAACTTAGGGCTAGGGGCTTGCTGGGTAGCATGGTTTACCCAAGAAGAAATCAGACCTATTTTAAATATACCTGCTGACAAATATGTTGTAGGCATTATCACTCTCGGATATGCAGATGAAGCACCGAAGCCGCGTCCGCGAAAGAAGCTTGAAGAAATAGTACACTATGAAAGTTGGTAATATAGATTGAAAGCGGTAAAGGAAGGCATAGAATCTTTGTAATGCAAGGTATGTAACCTAAAGTGGTCTTTTCTTTGTAAACAGGTAACAGATTGGAATTGTGTACAGCAGAAAAGCGTAGAGCAGCGCCTCGGAACCTACCCCCATAAATTTGAGGGGCACCGATGAGGCAATGGCCCAGGGGATCAGGCCTGCAATCACAATGGTGGAGTTGCCGATATCAATGGCTAATTCCTGAGATGTACCGCCTTGATTTTTATAAGGCTGGTTGAGGATGGCAGCGCTCATGGTCGTGGCGATGGTCTGATTACAGAAGATGGCGCAAAAAAGGATTCCGCTGAGAGCTGTAACCGAAAAGCGCCCCGCTTTTACCATATAGTGTTCCAGCTTATTCTGCAGATCCTGGATCATGCCGGTCCCTTCGAATATGGTAGAATAAGTACAGGATATCAGAAGGATACAGTTGATCTCAAGCATCGATACCAGGCCGCCGCCATTGAGCATGGAGCCGAGAGACCCGCCGTTTTCATAATACCCCATAATACAGCTTTGAAAAAAAGCAAGCGGCGGCATGTTCTGGAGAAAGATACTGACAATGCCGGCACTGAGGATACTGAGACCCATGGCAATTTTCACATCGACTTTAAAAAGGGGCAAGATTAGCATAAAGAGAGCGGGTACGGATATCCAAAAGGAGATGGAAAAGTCCCTTTCTATGGAAGTGAAAATTTCCGTAGCCACATGCTGTAATGGATTTTGAAAGGACAAGAAGGTATAAATGACAGCGCAGATGATGGCAGGCAGCCATCCAGTCCTTAGCAATTGTCTCATATTTATATTGCTGTCAGTATTGGTTACCGCTGCCGTAAGGATCATGCTGGAGGAAGCGGGTGAACAGCGGTCTCCGAAATAAATGCCTGACATGATGACACCTGCGGTAATAATCTCATTTACGCCGCCCGAACGGGCAAGAGCCATGCAAATAACTCCTAAGGTTCCGGCTACACCAAAGGAAGTCCCAATGGCATAGGATAGGAGACAGGTTAGAAGAAACGTAACGATCAAGAACAAATTGGGCGTAATGATTTTTATCCCATAATAAACAAAAAATAATATGGTTCCGCTTGCCCGCCAGGATGCAGTTAAAACCCCGATGATAAAGAGAACGAACACTACAATCAAAGAATCTTTCAATCCATTTAAGGAAAGCCGGAACAAAGCCGATAGTTTATTCCCTCTTCGTAAAGCGACACAAATAAAGCAAACATATCCTATCAGAAGCGCCAGGACCATGGTGGCATTCGTTACGATACATAGGAACATTGCAATGATAAAGATAATAAAAGCGATAATCAAATCCATTTTGACCCCCTGTTTACACCTATAACAGTATATACCAGAAGGTTTGGGGAGACAAGTATAGAAAGGACTCCTGCTATGAGATATATTGCACTGCTTCGCGGAATCAATGTCGGCGGAAAAAATAAGGTCTCCATGAGTGATTTAAAAGCATGCTTTGAGCATGCGGGATATCAGAATGTCATCACCTATATCAACAGCGGAAATGTCCTTTTTGACAGCGAGGAACAAGAACTCAGGAGGCTGACTGAGGAATGCGCAAAAATGATTGAAAAGGAATTCGGGTTTCCCATTGGTATCGTGCTGATCCATGTCGATACATTAAAGGAAGCCTTAGAGCATGCTCCGGATTGGTGGGATGAAGATTCCGAATCAAAGCATAATGCCATCTTTGTCATTCCGCCTGCTACTGCCGAAGAAGTGATCGCAGAGGTCGGCAGCATAAAACCGGAATATGAAAAAATAGCTGTCTGTAATGAGATCATATTTTGGTCCGCTCCGCTCAAAACCTTTTCCCGGACCCGGTGGTCCAAAATAGTCGGGACAAAAACCTACCGGAATATTACTATTCGAAATGCCAATACAGCAAAGAAGCTGTTGGAAGTTAACAACTACGAACAAAAGTTAATATAATATTATATTGGTCAGTATCGGTGCTGTACTGATTTATTGGGATATTACGGTGAGATTATGAGCAGGACAGTACTCCTTAACAAGAATATTATAATATCGATTCTTATCATAGCAGCCGTGATAACACTGGCGGTCGTCGACCAATATGCCTATCGATCCGACTCTTCTTTTACCCCGCAAATGACCGATGAAACACCTTTTAAAACTGTAGATAATCTGGAGGGTGTAACATTAAGAACCACAAAGGGGGCCTACCGGTATAATGTCGACGAAATGATTTATTCCTTTAAAAATAAAACCGGCAGGCAATATACCTATGGATCGGAATTCTATCTGGAGAAGTTTGAAAATGGCAGATGGTATCAATTATCTTATGCTCCCTCCAAATTTGACGGATTATGGACCATGGAGGGCCACCCGTTAAAACCCGATTCTGTCAGGGAAGAACCCCTTGCTTTCAATTGGCTCTACGGTAATCATTTGGAAAGCGGCACCTACCGTCTCGTGAAACCAATTCATTTAAGCGGAAGCAAAGATTCCGATATCTATTACCTTACGGCAGTATTTAAAATTCGGATATTTCATTTCCTATAATGAACCTGAATATGGTAAAATCTATTCGTTATTTATTGATATCATAAACTTTATTGAATGGAGAATCAGCATGAATTTCATTGGCAATTTACTTTGGCTTATTTTCGGCGGTATCCTTGGAGCGATATTCTGGCTTATTGCAGGCTTGCTCTTATGTGTAACCATTATTGGCATTCCCTTCGGCATTCAATGTTTTAAAATCTCCAGCTTCGTGCTATGGCCTTTTGGAAGGGAGATCGAACTTGGAAATTTTGGGGCCGGAGGGCTGATTTTGAACATTATCTGGGTGATCGTTCTCGGATGGGAGCTTGCGGTAACCCATCTTGTTATTGGTCTATTTTTATGTATAACGGTAATTGGTATCCCTTTCGGCATTCAGCATTTTAAGTTTGCACAGCTGGGTCTGATTCCGTTTGGCGCAAGGATTTATTAAATCTCAGGGGGTAGGGATGATAACGATTTTTAACAGAAAAGAAGTATATCATGGGTTTTCCATGGAGGATTTCGGGAGGATTCGAGGCATTCTCCAAGATAATCAGATCAAATATACCTATAAAGTTCTAAACCCAAATAACCGCGGTATCTTTGATGCAGGGCATTCAAATGGGGGAACCCTGGGATTGAATCTGAAATATGCCTACGAGTATTATCTTTATGTACATAAAGATGATTATGAAAAGTCTTGCTATATCATCAATCATACCAGATACTGATAAAAAAAGTAGAAATGACGGAATAATAAAAAACCGGTTGAGCAAAGAAAACTTAATCGGCTTTTTTATTGGAATTTTTTATGACATAAAAATAACATTGACAAAAGAGATGCTCAAGGATATATTAGTAGATAAGTAAATTACTAAATTACTAATATAAATTATAAAATCAACCCAAAGAAGGAGGAAACAGAATGAAAAAAATTCTCATTATCAACGGAAATCCCAAAGAAGAACTGCAGAACTTCGATTCCTATTGCAAGGCTTTAGCAGATGCATTGGATTCTATGGGAAATGACATACGACTATTCAGACTGAGAGATAAGAAAATAGGAGACTGTATCGGATGCTATGCCTGCTGGCTGAAAACTCCGGGGATCTGTGCGCTGAAGGATGACCAGGAGGAAATTTTAAAGACCTACCTATGGGCGGATTTCATCCTGCTGGCGTCCCCGGTCATGATGGGGTTTGTCAGTGCAGCTTTAAAAACGATGAATGACAGGCTGCTTCCTTTGGTTCATCCTTTCTTAAAGCTTGAGAAAGACAGAATGGGTCATTATCAACGATATGACCGTGACTTTCTGACAGGTTTGCTGTTGGATAACAAAGATCATTTGGACGGAGATGATCTTGAAATCATACGGAAGGTTTATTCCAGGTCAGCCTTTCTGAAAACAATGAATCAATCAATAGAGGAGGTAGCATATGAAATTGACAATTTATAACTGTTCCCCAAAACCGGGCAGAGGAAATACGGACGTATTGCTGGAACATTTCATAAAAGGCTTTCAAACCCAGGAGGACAACGTGGTGCAGCTATATAAATTAAATAAACTCAGCTCTATGGAGGAAGCGGTCAAAATCTTTGAGGCTTCTGAAGCAGTGCTCATCGCATTTCCATTATATTGTTATGCTATGCCTGGAGGATTGAAGCTTTTTATTGAAGCATTGGAACCACTATGCAGAAAATGTAACGGAAAAAAGCTCGGATTTCTTGTTCAATACGGATTTATTGAGGCCGTTCATGGGCGACCTGTTGAAAAATACAATCAAAAATTAGCTTCTCTTCTTGGATGCCAATATTTTGGTACTGTTATAAAAGGAGGCTGCGACGGCCTTATCACCGGGAAGACATCTGGGATGAAAAAAATAATGAAAGGAATTCATGACATCGGTGAGACACTGTCAAAAACAGGAGAATTCGACCAGGCAGAGCTGGATACCTATTCTGCACCGGAACTTGAGAAAAAACAAAATAAATTGATCATGAAAGTTGTATTAAAACTGATCAATAGGTACTATTGGGGCGCAATGCTGAAAAAGAATGGAGTAACAATAGATGAGAGCTATGCCAGACCTTATGAAATTTCATTCTGAACATGAAAATCACATATGAATATCAACACAAAATATTTTGTGCTAATATTATTTGAATTGAAAGAAAATTGTGTTAATATATATATTATTGATGGCAAAGGAGCCTGTTCGACAAGACAGGCTCCTTTTCGTTTGCTTCACAAAACAAGTATCATTTTGAAACAATTAGCAAGGAGTGATTTACAATGAAGAGCAAAAGGACCTTAGCGGCATTATTAGCCATATTTCTGTTTATTTCCGTTATCGCAGCAGGATGCGGTTCCGGAAAATCTGAAAAAACAACGGGGACAAGAGATGAAGACGCACTTGATAAGCTGACCCTTCAAACGAAATGGCTGCCCCAATCACAGTTTATGGGATATTATGTGGCGGCTGAAAAGGGGTATTATGAAGAGGAGGGAATTGATATTGAAATTCTTCCCGGAGGAAGTGACATCATTCCGGAACAACGGGTTTATAACGGTACTGCCGATGTTGGCATCACATGGGTATCCAGCCTGATGAAGTATCAAGCCGGAGGTTGGGACCTCCTTCAGGTCGGCCAGATATTCCAAAAGAGCGCAATGCTGCTGGTATCCAAGACTTCCGCAGGGATCACCAGTCCTTCAGATTTAGCAGGTAAAAAAGTTGGCTCCTGGTTTGGCGGCAATGAATATGAAATTTATGCCCTGCTGGAAGCAAACAATCTTGACAGAGAAAAGGATCTGGAACTGGTTCAGCAGGATTTCACCATGAATCAGCTCTTAAGCGCTGGAATTGATGCAGCATCTGCGATGACCTATAACGAATACGTCTTGCTTCTGGAATCCGGGCTGGCAGAAAGTGATCTGAACGTGATTGACATGAATGATGCAGGAGTTGCTATGCTGGAAGACTGCCTATTTGTATCCAAAGAGTGGATGGCTGAAAATGAGGATTTATTTGTCCGATTCCTGAGAGCTTCCATAAAAGGCTGGGCTGATGCCTGTGCAGACCCTGAGGCTGCAGGTCAGATCGTATACGATGCAGACCAGAGCGTATCCCTTGAGCATCAGATCCGTATGGCAAAAGAAGTCGCCAAACTGGTAGTGCCGGAAGGCTTTGATCCTTCAAAGATCGGATATATCGACATGGATGCCGTCGAGCAGACTGCTGATCTTGCTTATAAATATGGTCTTCTTTCAAAACCGGCGGTGATATCTGAAGAAACCATCACCAGCAAATACTGGGAGGAAGCTGCCGCTCAATAAATGATTTGCGAAAACGTGAGCGGTATATGCGCCTTAAGAATTTCAGCGAAACAGTAGTGGCAAAATGGGCGTAAATATGTCATAATAAAGTAAGAAGAGGGGGGGAACCGCAATGAAGCTCTATATTAAACAAAAAGTATTTTCCTGGGCGGACAAGTTTTTTATTAAAGACGAGTTTGGTAATGACAAATATTACGTAGAGGGAGAGATTTTCTCTTGGGGGCATAAGCTTCATTTATATGACGAAAAGAAAGAAGAAGTCGCTTTTATTAAGCAGAAGGTGATGTCCTGGCTGCCAAAGTTTGAGGTGTACATTGATGATGCCCTTGCCGTTGAGGTAGTCAAAGAGTTTACCTTTTTTAAGCCTAGATATTCGTTACGTGGTACAGATTGGAGCGTAGAAGGTGATTTTTGGGATCATAATTACATGATTACCAATCAATACGGACAAATTGCGTCTATTACGAAAGCCTGGTTTTCCTGGGGAGACAGCTATGAACTGGAAATTGCGGAAGGGGTCAATGAAATCCTTGCAGTTGCCACAGTAATGGCCATTGACTGTGTAATGGAAGCTCAAAATAACAGTACCATTGTTACCAGCAATACATAGAAAACAAAAAACCCCCGTCAAAGAAGGATTCTTGAAGGGGGTTTCTTAATCAGACCTCTTAATGATCGTCATTATATTCTTGGTCTGGCAGGGTCACAGTTCGGTCTGGCCACTTGAGATACTTTTGAAAGTTGAGTCAGATAATAGCACTCTTCTCTGAACATATGATCTGCTATCAAAGGCATCAGCGTACCTAGTGCTCTCTTGGAAATCTTTAACAAAGCAACTCTTTGTATAAATTCCATGAAAGATAGCATGGTGGAATCTGCCTCTTCGTTCAAACGATTCAAGGCTGGGAATTCAAAAACCCCCGTTCTGGTATAGCCAATAAACTGGTCTGTTTTATAAGCTAAACCATTAAACTTCTCTTCGAAGTCGGCGCTTGTTTCTTTCAATGACCTTTCCACGCCATCCAATCCGCTTTCAATGATTTCTGCGTGACCGGAGGCGTCAGGCAGCCATAATTTGTGCAGATGAAGAGGGGTTGCTACCGGTATCTCATTATTCAATAAAGAATTCATGATCCGGATATATTCCTCTGATTCATTCAGCATGTGATTCATAAAAGTCGGAGAAATGCCGAGAACAATTTCTCCGACTAACTCATCCCGCAATAGTTCCAGCTGATATGCTCTGAAATCCAAGGTATGCTTCAGTGCATCCCGTGTAAGATTCTGAGTTTCAATTTCGGATAAAGGCTTTCTTGCTTCTTCCAGCAGCGCTTGAAATCCTTCAAAAAAATAATTGGCTTTTTCTATTCTACTCAGCTCGCCCGGAGATAAGGCGTTATAAATAAAAAACGCATGATCACCCATGATTTGTAACCAAAAACGATGCTCAAACAAGGCTGTATCGTGAAGACTGGAACCGTCCATAGTTCTCCTCCTATCAATATGATAATATTAAATAGTTCATATAATATTAATACATATGCCCTTGCTTTTGAATTATTCGTATCACCTGGATTAAGAGTCAACTCCCTGTGCGATATCGATCATTTCAGAGGTAGACACCTCAAAGCCGTGATCCATTTGATCAATCCCATCATCGTGAAAGCCTTCTGACTTCAGCTCTTCATATTCATAATATTCAGGATCCGGTTCCATAAAAAATTCTCCGTTTTTCCCTACGATACGATTGCTGGTAAAAGGGGATTTTGTTCCTTTTCTGAGGTGGTATTTTTCAATAATTTCTTCTTGTAAAGGAACGTTTCCATTTTCGGTTTCAAGATATAAGTTTTCCATCATTCCTTCTCCTTAGGTAAGTTTTGATGTTCCTGAAAGTCAAGGATACATCGCATAAAGTTTCCTAATAGAAGTATGCCAATATTTGGATGGTTTCATGCATCAATCTTATTTTCTTTGCAATTCATTCCTTTCTTTCATCAGATAATAAACGGCGACGATACAGGACATGAAATCTGCTAAGGGCTGGCAAATCCAAATGCCCGCCATTCCCAGCAGCCTTGGCAGGATAAATAAAAGCGGAAGAATGAATATGATATTTCTCGTAAGACTGTTGATGATGGCTTTTCCATTCTTCTCTACCGCTTGAAAATAATTTGAGGCAATTAAAGTCATAGCTCCCAGAGGGAATAAAGGAATGAACAGATACATGGCAGATTTTGTTGATTCAACCAATTCAGGCACCGGCCCGATAAAGAATGTCAAAATCTGATCAGCAAAAATAAAAATTGCAGCAACACAGATGATGAGAAAGCAAATGGTATATTTTATCGAGATGACCAAAACTTCCTTAACTCTGGCAAACTGCTTCGCTCCGTAGTTGTAACTGGCTATAGGCAGCAAGCCAAATCCGAAGGAATTGGTGAAGGAAGTCAATATGTACAAAATGTACGCGTTCATGACGCCATACACCGCAAAATCGGATTCCTTGCCATAAATGCCAATGAGATTATTGATTACAATTGTAACAACGGTAGGTGATACCTGAATAATAAAGCCTGCAAATCCAATTTTATGCATTTCCTTTATGTTGGTTAAGTTTAATTTCATGTCCTTCATTTTTATCTTTAATACTGTTTTCCCAAAAATAAAATGAAGCACTAATAAGTACCAGGAGCCTAAGGTGATGATCCAGGCGCCGATGGCAGATCCGGTGATTCCTGCATCCAACTCAAAAATCAGTAAATATTCTACAATAAGAGCAATGCCGGCAGGAACCGTCTGAATGAGTAAACCCAATCCTGGTTTTTCATCGATACGGATAAGATAGAACAGCTGCAGCCCAGTCACATAGAAAGGAAATCCGAGCATAAACACTTTTGTATATTGCATTGCAGTGTTCAGAATTTCGCCTTGAGCGCCGAATAGAATTAAAATTTTTTCCAGAAAAATCAATATAAGTACCGTGACGATAATAGAAAAGAAATTTGAATACCAGAAACATTGGCCTACTACTGCTCTTGCTTCTTCTCTCTTTCCCTGTCCCAATTTTATACCGGCCAGGGTGGATGATCCCACACCAATCATAGTACCTAAAGCAATTGCGATGATCCAGAATGGGTATACGATGCTTATCGCGCCTAAGCCGACCGGGCCGATTCCGTTTCCGACAAAGAAACCATCTGCAATTCCCATAACCATCTGCATTCCCATGCCTAAAACAGCAGAGATCGTATAGGCAAAGAATAAAGGCCTTATTTTCTTTGTCCCCAGTTTTCGCTCTTCTACACTCAGTAAATCATTTTCAAATTCGTTTTTCATGCATATGAACCTCCTCACAATAAAGTTTGGAATATGTTAAGAGCAATATATATGCCAATGCATTTTAACAAGGAAGAAACAAGATTAGGAACTAAAAGGGACAAGTTTGTGGGTTTTTGATATAAAATTTTTAAAATATAGTGTAAAATAAAATTTACAGAGTCAAATTTATTTTACACACGCTGGATTGTCTGCTATAATATCCGCATCAAGAAAGAGGAGTGTACGGAATGATAGACATTAACGAAGACTTTAAATTGATTTTAGATAATATTGATGGTTTTTTAGTGATCGATGCGGAAGAGAAGATCGTTTTTATGGCGGACTCCCTTGTGAAGCAGATCGGGTATCGGGATTTATCGGAGGTGATTGGGAAATCAATTCGGAACGTCATTCCGACAAATAATACTTATAAGATTCTGCAAAGCAAAAAGAAACAGATCGGTGAGGTTTATTTCGTAGAAGGATATACCATTGTAAGCAACGGCTTTCCGCTTTTTAAAAACGGAGAATTCATTGGCGCTTTTGAATACGATGTATTTGAAAATGCTGGTTTTCTCCATGGTTTTCTGGATAAGGTACAGGAATTATCCAACGAGTTGAATTATTATAAAAAGGAACTTCGATCCATCCGCGGAGCGAAATATTCCATAGAAAATATTATAGGAAACAGCACCAGTACCAATAAGCTAAAATTTGAAATTTCTGAAGCTTCCAAAACAAATTCAACAGTGTTGATCCAGGGAGAAACCGGCTGCGGGAAGGAATTGGTCGCTCATTCTATTCATAAAGCCAGTACCAGAAGCCTTCGAAATTTTGTAAAAATAAACTGTGCGGCAATTCCTTCAGAACTTTTTGAATCTGAGATATTTGGATACGAAGACGGAAGCTTTACCGGTGCTAAAAAGGGCGGGAAAAGGGGTAAGGCGGAGCTTGCTAATGGAGGAACTCTCTTCCTGGATGAAATCAACCAGCTTCCTTACCATTTACAAGCAAAATTATTGCGGCTAATTCAGGAAAAGGAAGTAACCAGAGTTGGCGGAGACTTTAGCACACCCATCGATTTACGTATCATAGCGGCTACAAATCAACCTCTAAAAAAATTGGTGGAGGAAAACAGATTCAGGGAGGATTTGTATTATCGTCTGAATGTATTTGAGATTATCCTTGACCCGCTGCGACAAAGGAAAGAAGATATTCCTCTTTTATCGTCACATATTCTGGGTGAATTGAATCACACCCTTGGCAGGGCTTCTCATAAGGTAATGGGCATAGACAAAGAAGTAATCGATTATTTTTATTCCTATGATTGGCCGGGAAATGTCAGGGAACTTCATAATGTTTTGGAACGTGCCATGAATAAATGCTACGACGAGATCATTAAAATGGAACATATTCAAGATTTTATAGCGGCTCACGCTGAGGCGCCTGTGTTAGAAACAAAGCCATTTTATCGGAAAACACTGGATCAGATAAAATCAGAAGCCGAACGAGAAGCCATTATAAATACGCTTAAATACTGCAGCGGCAACAGAACAGAAGCTGCGCGGGTGCTGGGTATTTCGAGGCAGATGCTTCATCAGAAGCTTAATACGCTGGAAATTACTTAAGTACTTCAGATAAGATCTGCGCTCTTTTCCATTTCCATCGGTATAGTGATTGGCATAGATATTGCGTAAAGAAATATCTGTTAAACAATATACGTTAAAATGGAAGGAGAAAAGAAAACATGGGAAGACTTTTAAATGTGGGTATTATTCAGATGCCGGTCAGTAAAGATACTGCAGTGAACTTGAATTACATTGAGAAGAAAGTGAATGATCTGATGGGTTCGTATCACAGACCTGAATTGATTGTCGGTGTGGAGGGAGGGATAGGATATTTCACCCCTCAGGAGATCCCTGGCCCCATTACCAAATATCTTGCGGCAATCGCGAAAAAACATCAGATTTATTTTATTCCTGGAACCATGTATGAAAAGAAAGAGGAAGGGTTTTATAATTCTGCTCCGATATTTAATCCCAAGGGAGAACTTCTGGCAGTATACAGAAAGATGGCTCCCTGGAGACCTGCAGAAGACGGAGCATTACCGGGCAGAGAGTATGTTGTATTCGATATCCCTGAAAAGCAGACAAAGGTTGGGGTTCAAATATGCTATGACCTGAATTTCCCCGAAATTTCCAGAAATGAGACGCTGATGGGTGCTGAGGTGCTAGTGAAATTGACAATGGATCCGGAGGAGCTGTATCACCTTAATAAGCCTGTTCATTATACAAGGGCTCTTGAAAATCAAGCATTTCTTGTGTCAACCAACGGTGTGGGTTTCTTTGGAGGTACCAGTTTATACGGGAACTCCCTGGTCATGAACCCTGAAGGTCATTTACTCTGGGAAGCAGGAACTCAGGAGACGGTTGCAACCATTACGCTGGATCTTGACTTGGTTGCACGCAGCAGGATTTATGGAACTATCTTTATGGATCACTACTTGCAGCATCTCTATGAATATGCCTTTCCAATGCCTTACAGCAACAATATATTGGATGCACCTTTATATACAGCCCTCACAAAAGCACCGGGAAATATACAGGAATATGAAAATCAGGTAAAAGAAATAGGCCTTCTGGAAATCGGCAAAAGTACAGGTGATATGCTTGATACTGTAAGACTGGAAGAAAATCTGATCGAATTTTTGAATGCCAATACAAAATAGCAAAAATATGCTATAATAACACTTGTGTTTAAAAGCATAATGACAAAAAGGGTAGGAGATTAAGATAATGGACTGGATCGAAATTTTAAAAGCAATTATATTGGGAACTGTCGAAGGAATCACGGAATGGCTGCCGATCAGCAGCACCGGCCATATGATTTTGGTTGATGAGTTTTTGAAGTTGAATATGTCGGAAGCGTTTATGGAAATGTTCTTTGTGGTCATCCAGCTAGGTGCCATTATGGCCGTAGTGGTACTTTACTGGCGAAAACTCATTCCTTTTTCAACGGAACCCCGGTTAAAGCTCGACAAAGATATCCTGATTTTATGGACAAAAATTCTGGCAGCATGTATCCCTGCAGCAATTATCGGGCTGCTGTATGATGATATCATCGATGAGATGTTTTACAATTATCAAACCGTATCCGTGACATTGATTTTGTATGGGATCCTCTTTATCGTTATAGAGTCCAGAAACAGACACAGGCGACCTAGAATCAAAGATTTATCTCAGCTTACCTATGGAACTGCCTTGCTCGTCGGCGTGTTTCAGATTTTATCCCTGATTCCCGGGACGTCAAGGTCAGGAGCCACCATTATCGGTGCAATCCTGTTGGGGACCTCCCGAACCGTTGCCGCTGAGTTTACTTTTTTTCTGGCAATTCCCATAATGTTTGGCGCCAGCTTGCTTAAAATAGTAAAATTCGGTCTGACTTTTACCAGTGAAGAATTGATTATATTGATAGTGGGGATGGTAGTGGCATTCATCATTTCTATCCTTTCCATCAAGTTCCTGGTTGGATATATCAAGAAACATGATTTCAAGGTTTTCGGCTGGTACCGAATTGTACTGGGGATCATCGTTATTCTGTATTTTTATCTGCAGGGTTAAAAAAGTAAAAAATGATAGTGATAAGGTCACCTCGGAGAAATCGGGGTGATTTTTTCTTTTCTCTTGACAAAATGATTTATGGCACCTAATATTATGTTATACGATATATCGCATTGCATAATATGGAGGGAATGTATGCCTTATTCAGGAGGACCCATGACGGAAGCAATGTATTACGTATTGCTTGCGTTAATTCACCCTAATCACGGATATCAGCTGATGAATACCATTGAACAGGTTTCCCGCAGTCGTATTCGCATGGGACCGGGAACACTATACGGAGTCCTGACCAGAATGCAAAAGGACGGCTTGGTAGAGATCATTCATGATGACGGAAGAAGAAAAACCTATGTCATCACAGAATTGGGAAAATCTGCATTGCAGGAGGAATATAAACGCTTAGTCTCTATGGTACAGGATGGAAGCTTTATGAAAGGGGACTTAGATCAATGAGTAAGACTGTAAAAAGGGTCATTCTGGATGATATCTGGGCTATAGGACGTAACGAAAGCTGGTTTTCCGACATGGCAAAGCTGGGGCTGCATTTGCAGAAAATTAGAGGTGGTTTTGCCCATTTTGAAAAAGGGGAACCAAAGGATATAAAATACCGTATTGATGTGCTGAAACATGCTCCTACTATAGATCAACTGGATTTTTATCAGGACTGTGGCTGGGCTCTGGCAGCCGTTTACAAAAACTTTTATATATTTTCTTCTCCTGAGGATTCCGGAAGCCCTGAACTTCATACAGATCCTGCCGAGCAGAGCTATACTCTAGGAGATTTGGACCGTCTGCTGAAGCGGAATGTGGTCATCGTCATTTTCGCTGTGCTCTTAATGGCAGCCATGATACTGGGAATGTACCTGATCAGCGAGTGGCCTGTACTTCTTATGGTGGAAGGGGATATTCTGCAGCAGACCCTGCTTTTAACGGTGGAATTGTACGTTTGCTTTACGGTGATCCGTAATTATTTTGCCGTTCGGACATTAAAGCAAGCCTTGTCGGAAGGGAGGTCCATCAACCATAAGGAGGATTGGAAAAAAGCCCGTTTGATGAATGGCGGAATCTCGGCACTCTTTCTTTTAACAGCCGTTTTGTGTATCATACTGCCTATTTATGATATGGTTGCATGGAAAGAGGTTGCTCTTCCCGAGGAAGCGGTGAACCTGCAGGTGGTCAGATTGGCGGAAATAGAAGATGACCCCCGTCTTACCCGTGACGAATACATTACGGAGGACGGACTCGACTTCAACAATCAGGTAGTTTATGATTGGAGTCCATTAGCTCCGGTTCAGTATGAAGTCCGGGAACACGGCTTAATGAAAGGCGAAATGTGGGAAGATCTGAGCGGGGAATATTCTCCCAGCATCACTTCAAAATACTATCGGCTGCTCATCCCAAAGATGGCAGAATCGCTGCTGCAGGATTTGACCCAAAGATATGTGTATGATCCCGATGATGTTGTGAGAGAAGCAGTATTCAAAGGATTCGACAAAGTCTATATCTCCGAAAAAAACCAGATGACACAGGTCTTTGCAATTAGAGGGAGAGAAGTATTTTATTTCAGATATATTGGGTGGAAAACGGCGGAGGATATCCTGCCACTGCTTGAAAATAAAAAAAATTGAAAATTATATTGACAAAAAACGTAGATGAAGATTATAATAAACAAAATTAAATAACACCAAACAAACCGATGATGTGGAGATAAAAACAAATCGTGCACTCACAGAGAGCCGGGGATGATGAGAGCCTGGCAGAACGCAGCTTGTTAAATGGACCACGGAGGGCGCAGTCAAAGAAGCGATTCGCTTTGAGTATTCTGTGACGTGAGGGCATACGTCAGTTGCCGGGGATATGATGGTATCCTGTAAAGCGTGTGGACGATCCACAAAGCAAGGTGGCACCGCGGGTTTTTGATTATGAACTCGTCCTTGACAGTGAATTCTGTTGGGGACGGGTTTTTTGCATTTAAAAATAAATTGCCGGCCGACAGAACCATCATAAAAACAGGAGGAAAAGAAGATGTACAGACCAACTTTAGAAGAAACCAAAAAACTAGCAGATCAGTATAAAGTCATTCCTCTCAGCCGTGAAATTTACGCAGATGTCAAAACTCCTATTGAGGTGCTGAAGATCATCAAAACCGTAAGTCGCCACTGCTATATGCTGGAAAGTCTTGAAAATGCGGAAAAATGGGGCCGATATACCTTTTTAGGTTATGATCCCAAACTGGAGCTCACTTGTACAAATGGAGTTGTGAACCTGAATGCAGGAACAAAAATCACCATTGAAACAAGCCGACCGGGAGAATATATCAAACAAATCATTGAAGAAAACAGAAGCCCAAAGTTTGAGTATCTCCCCACTTTTACAGGCGGGCTTGTAGGATACTTTTCCTATGATTATATCAAATACAGTGAGCCGTCTCTGAATCTCGATGCACAGGATCAGGAAGGATTTCAGGATGTAGATCTCATGCTGTTTGATAAAGTCATCACCTTTGATCATCTAAAACAGAAAATTATCTTAATCGTCAATATTAAAACACAGAACCTGGAAACGGAATATAACAAAGGAATTATGGAATTGGAACACATGGTAAAGCTGATTCGATCAGAAACCCCTCAGGAATCATTACCTGCCAGGATTCGTTCGGAATTCCGGTCTTTATTCAACAAAGAAGAATACTGCTATATGGTAAGTAAGGCAAAGCAGTATATCAAAGAGGGAGATATTTTTCAGGTGGTATTATCCAACCGTCTGGAGGCTGATTTCGAAGGGAGCCTGTTGAATGCCTACCGGATTCTGAGAACCACCAATCCGTCTCCCTACATGTTTTACTTTTCCAGTGACGACATGGAGATTGCGGGGGCCTCTCCGGAAACATTGGTAAAGCTTCAGAATCAAACTCTTTATACGTTCCCCCTGGCAGGGACTAAGCCGAGAGGAAAGACGGAGGAAGAAGACATGGAGTTGGAACGGGAATTGCTTTCGGATCCCAAAGAGCTTGCAGAGCACAATATGCTGGTGGATCTTGGGAGAAACGATCTTGGCAAAATCAGTGTCTTTGGTTCCGTGGAGGTAGAGAAATATCTCACCATAGAGCGCTTTTCCCACGTGATGCATATCGGTTCTACCGTGAAAGGAATCATTCGGGACGATAAAGATGCTCTGGATGCAGTGGACGCCGTGCTGCCGGCGGGAACCCTTTCGGGAGCGCCGAAGCTTCGGGCCTGCGAGATTATCAATGAGTTGGAAAATAATAAACGCGGAATTTACGGCGGAGCCATCGGATATCTGGATTTTACCGGAAATATGGATACCTGCATCGCAATTCGTATCGCCTATAAGAAAAACGGAAAGGTCTTTGTCCGCTCCGGAGCCGGTATTGTAGCAGACAGCGTACCGGAAACAGAATATCAGGAGTGCATCAATAAAGCCCAGGCTGTGGTGAATGCGCTGAAACAATCCCAGGAGGTAATGGACTTATGATTTTACTGATCGATAACTATGATAGCTTTTCTTATAATTTATATCAGCTTATCGGATCCATCCATGAAGATATCAAGGTAATCCGAAATGATGAATATACCCTGGAGGAAATCGAAGCGATGAATCCGGATTCCATCATTCTGTCACCCGGTCCTGGAAAGCCATCGGATGCCGGGGTATGTGTAGAAGCAGCCAGGTATTTTGCAGGGAAAGTGCCCGTATTCGGCGTATGCCTGGGTCATCAGGCCATCTGTGAGGCCTTCGGTGCTGTCGTCTCCTACGCAAAGGAACTTATGCACGGAAAACAATCGGCATTAAAAATAGATACCGGAAGCCCGATCTTTCAGGGGTTGCCGGAAACCATCAAAGGAGCAAGATATCATTCTTTGGCGGCAGCGGAAGAAACCATGCCACAGGAGCTTGCAATCATAGCCAGAACCGATGACGGCGAAATTATGGCCGTAAAGCATAAAGAATATGAAGTATACGGACTGCAATTTCATCCTGAATCCATTCTGACACCGGATGGAAGAAGGATCATGGAAAATTTTTTAGGAGGTGTAAAACAATGATTACAGAAGCAATCTATCAGGCAATCTCCGGGGAAGATCTGGAGTACAATACAGCGAAAATGGCCATGGAAGAAATCATGGAAGGGAGAGCGACCCAGGCTCAGATTGCAGCCTTTCTTACGGCCCTGAGAATGAAAGGGGAGAGTATCAGTGAGATCACTGCCTGTGCGGCGGTTATGAGAGAGAAGGCCCTGCGCATTCAACCCGGCTTTGATGTCATGGATATTGTGGGCACCGGCGGAGACGAAGCCGGAACATTCAATATTTCTACAACGACAGCTTTTGTTGTTTCCGCCGGTGGTATTCCGGTGGCAAAGCATGGCAATCGCGGCGTATCCAGCAGAAGCGGCGCAGCGGATGTACTGGAAAAACTCGGAGTCAATATCAATCTGACTCCGGAACAAAGCGGAAGATTATTGGATGAAATCGGTCTTTGCTTTATGTTTGCGCAAGCCTATCACAGTTCCATGAAATATGCCGCACCGGTACGCCGGGAAATCGGAATCAGAACTATTTTTAATGTACTTGGACCTCTTTCCAATCCTGCCGGTGCAAATCTTCAGATTATGGGTGTTTATGATGAGAAGCTGGTAGAGCCTCTTGCTCAGGTGCTTTCCAATCTCGGAGTGAAAAGAGGGCTGGTGATCCATGGCTCAGACGGCTTGGATGAAGCGACTCTAACCGGTGAAACCAAGGTGATGGAGATTGATAACGGCAACCTGAAAAGCTACCGGATTCTTCCCGAGGAAATAGGATTCCGACCATGCAGGCCGGAAGACCTGTTGGGGGGAGATGCCGCTGACAATGCTGAAATTACGTT
Organism: Sinanaerobacter chloroacetimidivorans; assembly: GCF_018128545.1. Classification (GTDB taxonomy): domain Bacteria; phylum Bacillota; class Clostridia; order Peptostreptococcales; family Anaerovoracaceae; genus Sinanaerobacter; species Sinanaerobacter chloroacetimidivorans. The sequence continues at coordinate 27,777 of NZ_JAGSND010000019.1, forward strand.
AAATATATTAAAAGCGAAAGAAAAGGGGGCAAAGCGCGACATTATCGTGCTGAATGCGGCTATGGCTTTTTATATCGCCGGAAAAGGCGATTCCATTAAAACCTGCATTCCTTTGGCGGAAATGCTTCTTGACAGCGGAGCTGCATTCAATCAACTAGAGAAATTTATGACTCTTTCCAATGGGGTATTATCATGACGGACATTCTCAAAAAAATCGCAGAAAAAACTGCAGAGCGGATAGAAGAAAAAAAACGGGAGCTTCCATTGGCCCAGGTTCGGGCAGAGGCGGAAGCACTTTTTTATAAATCGCATGATCATAAGGATATCATCGGCCGTCCTGAATCTCAGCTATCAAGCATCCTATTTCCTTTTGAAAATGCTTTGAAAGGTGAAGAAATTTCCTTTATTTGTGAGGTGAAAAAAGCATCTCCTTCCAAGGGAATTATAGATGAAGAATTCCCATACCTGAAAATTGCGGCGGAGTATGAGGAAGCCGGCGCCGCGGCCATTTCTGTTCTGACGGAACCTTATTGGTTTTTGGGGAAGGACCGGTATCTGACAGAGATCAGCAAAGAAGTAGGCATTCCGGTTTTAAGAAAGGATTTTACCATAGATCCTTATCAGATTTATGAAGCGAAAGTACTGGGGGCATCGGCGGTTTTGCTGATCTGCGCCCTGCTGGATACCGACAGGTTAAAGGAGTATTTGAATATCGCTCATGGTTTGGGGCTTTCTGCACTGGTGGAGGCTCACCGGGAAGAGGAAGTCGATTCTGCCCTGTCAGCCGGTGCGAGAATCATCGGGGTCAATAACCGAGACCTGAAAACCTTCGAGGTGGATCTTTCCGCCAGCATCAGACTACGCAGCAAGATCCCTGAAAATATTCTCTTTATATCGGAAAGCGGCATCAAAACAGCAGCGGATATCGCACTTCTGAAAGCAAGCAAAGTCAACGGAGTTCTTATCGGAGAAACCTTGATGAGAGGCAGCAATAAGAAAGAGGAGCTGTTCCGGCTGCGGGGTGAAGCGTTATGAACTTAAGGGTGAAGCGTTATGAATTGCGGGGTGGACGTTATGACAATGATTAAAATATGCGGCCTTTTCCGGCAGGAGGATATCGAGTATGTCAATGAGGGCATGCCCGACTACATCGGATTCGTCTTTGCGGAGAGCAAAAGAAAGATCACCAGAGAACAGGCTGAACACTTTCGAAAAAAGCTGCACCCGAATGTAAAAGCAGTTGGGGTTTTTGTGAAGGCACCTATGGATCAGGTAGCACGTTTATTAAATGACAGGATTATTGATATGGCACAATTGCATGGAGGTGAGGATGAAGACTATATCAGGGAACTAAAGAATTTGGCGCCATTTCCGGTCATAAAAGCTGTAAAAGTAGAGTTCCCGAGCGATATCAACGCCGCTTTGAGCACCTCTGCCGACTACCTGCTGCTGGATCATGGAGCCGGAGGAACCGGAACAAGTTTCAACTGGAAACTTATCGAGGATAGCCTTCTGCCGACATCAAGCATTCCGTTTTTTCTTGCCGGGGGCTTATCTCTTGAAAATATTCAAGAGGCAATCAATCTGGTGAATCCATATGCGGTGGATTTGTCCAGTGGTGTGGAAACAGAAGGCAAAAAGGATAAAAATAAAATATTGGAAGTCGTTAGGAGGGTTCGAAATGACGAAAGGTAGATATGGGAAACACGGAGGTCAATATATTCCGGAAACACTGATGAATGAAATGATTCATTTGGAAAAGAGCTATGATTATTACAAAAACGACCCGGAGTTTCAGCGGGAGCTGTCCAAATTGTTGTCTGAATATGCCGGTCGTCCTTCTCTTCTTTACTATGCGGAAAAGATGACCGAGGATCTGGGCGGAGCAAAGATCTATCTCAAAAGAGAAGATCTGAACCATACGGGTTCTCATAAAATAAATAACGTTTTGGGTCAGGTCTTGCTGGCTAAAAAAATGGGTAAAACGAGAATTATTGCAGAAACAGGCGCAGGACAGCACGGAGTGGCCACTGCTACGGCTGCCGCCCTTCTTGGAATGGAATGTGAAATTTTCATGGGGAAGGAGGATACGGACCGCCAGGCGTTGAATGTTTATAGAATGGAGCTTCTGGGTGCGAAAGTACACCCGGTTACAAGCGGTACCATGACACTGAAAGATGCGGTGAACGAGACCATGCGTGAATGGACCGCGAGAGTGCACGATACCCACTATGTTTTGGGTTCGGTTATGGGGCCTCATCCTTTCCCTATGATGGTGCGTGATTTCCAGAAAATCATCGGTAAAGAAGCGAGAGAGCAAATCCTTGAGGAAGCCGGAAAATTGCCGGATGCGGTAGTGGCATGCGTCGGGGGAGGAAGCAATGCCATGGGATTATTCTATCACTTTATTGAAGATAAAGGCGTTCGTCTTATCGGCTGCGAAGCTGCAGGCCACGGGATCGATACGGAGAAACATGCCGCCACCATTGCGAAGGGAAAACCGGGAGTCTTTCACGGCATGAAATCCTATTTCTGCCAGGATGATCATGGTCAGATCGCACCTGTGTACTCTATTTCCGCAGGGCTTGATTACCCGGGTATCGGACCGGAACATGCCTTCCTTCATGATACGGGGAGGGCGGAGTATGTACCGGTGACGGATGATGAAGCTGTGGAAGCCTTTGAGTATCTGGCACGGACAGAGGGGATCATCTGTGCCATTGAAAGCGCACACGCTGTAGCGCATGTAAAAAAGATAGCACCGGAAATGGTAAAAGACCAAATTATCATCATTTGCCTTTCCGGAAGAGGAGATAAGGATGTAGCGGCGATAGCCAGATATAAAGGGGTGAATATTCATGAGTAAGATAGAAAAAGCATTTGAAAAAGGCAAGGCATTCATCGCCTTTCTTACCGGCGGAGATCCGACGCTGGAAAAGAGTGAGGAGTTTATTTTGGAGATGGTCAGAGGCGGTGCTGACCTTATCGAAATCGGCATCCCCTTTTCGGATCCTGTTGCAGAAGGCAGGGTGATTCAGGAGGCAAACATCAGGGCCTTGTCGGCAGGGACGACTACCGACGGCATCTTTCAGCTGGTAGCTTCCGTCAGGAAAAAGACCGATATTCCCTTGGTATTTCTTACCTATTTGAATCCGGTATTTCATTATGGTTATGAAGCTTTCTTTTCCCGATGCTCGGAGCTTGGAGTAGATGGTATCATTATCCCGGATTTGCCCTACGAGGAAAAGGATGAGCTTTTCCATACAGCAAAAGAATATGGGGTAGATCTCATTTCCCTCATTGCCCCCACCTCAGAAGAACGAATCAGGGATATTGCGGCAGAAGCGAGAGGTTTTCTTTATGTGGTGTCCTCCATGGGGGTCACCGGGATGCGCAGCGAAATAAAGACAGATCTGAAAAGCATCCTCCATTCGGCGAAGAAAGCCGGAAACATCCCCGCTGCGGTCGGATTTGGCATCAATACGCCGGATCAGGCGAAGGAGATTGCGCAGTTTGCAGATGGCGTGATCGTTGGCAGCGCCATTGTAAAAATCATTGAGCAGTACGGGCAGGAGGCAGGGCCGTATATCTATGACTATGTAAAAAGCATGAAAGATGCGATTAAGGAGTGATCCCCTATGGTATTAGTATTGTCACCGGAAGCTCCCGAATACAAAATAGCAGATTTGGTGCAAAGGCTGGAAGCGGACGGATTTGCTGCGTTACTGAACAGAAATGGGGAAGAGACGATCCTGTGCCTCATCGGGGACACGGGAAATTTAGACCCGGATGAATTGGCAGAATCCAATGATATCGTTGCTTCTGCAAGGCGGATTCAGGAGCCGTATAAAGCCGTTAACAGGCGGGTGCATCCTCAGGCGACTCTGGTGCAGGCGGGAAATACCTTTATCGGAGAAGGAAGATTTACCGTGATTTCCGGCCCCTGTTCGGTGGAAAGCAGAGAGCAGATTCTGGAAGTGGCAAAGTCTGTGAAAGCCAGCGGCGCAGCCGTTTTAAGAGGAGGTGTTTTTAAGCCCAGAACCTCTCCATACTCCTTCCAGGGTCTTCAGGAGGAAGGACTGGCAATGCTTCTTGAAGCAAAACAGGAAACCGGACTGCCCGTCGTGACGGAAATTATGAATCAGACACAGCTTTCCTTGATGGATTACATTGACATGATCCAGATCGGTGCCCGAAATATGCAGAACTTTGATCTTTTAAGAGAAGTAGGAAAATCCGATAAACCGGTACTGCTGAAAAGAGGCCTGGCAAATACCATCGAAGAGCTGCTGATGAGTGCGGAATATATCCTGTCTGAGGGAAATCAGCAGGTGATTTTATGTGAGAGAGGTATCCGGACTTTTGAAACCATGACAAGAAATACCCTGGATTTGTCCGCTGTACCTTTACTGAAGGAAAAAACCCATTTGCCTGTTATCGTAGATCCCAGCCATGCAGCCGGAATCCGAAGGCTGGTGGCTCCGCTTTCCAAGGCGGCCATTGCTGTCGGTGCAGATGGGTTAATGGTGGAGACCAGCAGCAATCCTTCGGAAGCGCTCTCTGACGGGAAACAGTCGCTGGATTTAAAACAATTCGAAGCGTTAATGATTGATATCAGAAAAAGGGCGGAATTCGAAGGAAAATTAATATAAAAATAGAGTTGTTAAACTATTGACAAATTGTCCATTCCGGTATATGATATAGGCATTGACAATTAATTAACAACCCAATTGATAGTCGATCGCTAACATTCTATTCAAATGGGAAAAGGGACAAAAAAAATAAATATTGGTTAAATTAGATCATTGACAGATTACAGTTTCCTATACTATAATCAAGTCATAAATAATCAGACTTCATTACTGACGGATAATTGTGGGTAACCACAGGGGAATGAATGTCTCAGTTTAGCCGACCGTCTGGGCAATATTTGGTTTTACCGAATGTTGCTCTTTTTTTATTCTCAGATTTGTCATCGTTTCATTTTCAGCAGACAAAGAATAAAAAAGAGCAGGGTGATAAAGCCAGGTATTTTGTGTAAATGGAAGGAGATTGTGATGAATTACGCTGCATGGGAAAATTTTAACGATGGAAACTGGAAACAAGAAATTGATGTAAGGGATTTTATTCAGAAGAATTATACGCCCTATGAGGGAAATGAGGACTTTTTAACGGGAACTACCGAGCGTACTGAAAAACTGTTGGCAAAATTAAATCTCCTGCTTGATCAGGAGAGGGAAAGAGGAGGGGTTCTTGATATTGATACCCAGACAGTCAGCTCCCTTACCAACTATAAGCCTGGATATCTGGACCAGGAGCTTGAGATCATTGTGGGACTTCAGACCGATGCGCCGTTAAAAAGAGGCGTGAATCCCTTCGGCGGAGTCAATATGACCCGCAGGGCATGCGAGGCTTATGGCTATCATCTTTCGGAAAAGGTGGAAAATGAATTCAAGTACAGAACCACCCACAACGACGGAGTATTTCGTGTTTATAATGAGGATATCAAAGCAGCACGTAATTGCGGCATTATCACCGGATTGCCCGACGCCTACGGAAGAGGACGAATCATTGGAGACTATCGGAGAGTGGCTCTTTACGGTGTGGATGTATTGATTGATTTTAAAGAAAAAGACAAGCAGGAGCTGGGAACCCAGGCCATGGATACAGAAACCATCCGTCAACTGGAAGAACTGTTCCAGCAGATCGCTTTTTTAAAGAAGCTAAAAGAGATGGCTGCTCTTTACGGCTTCGATATTTCCAAGCCTGCGGAGGACGCAAAACAAGCGGTTCAATGGCTTTATCTCGGTTATTTGGGCTCTATTAAAGAGCAAAACGGTGCAGCTATGAGCCTGGGGAGAGTCAGCACCTTTTTGGATATTTACATGGAGCGGGATCTGAAAAACGGAATCCTGACGGAACAGGAAGCGCAGGAACTCTTTGATGATTTTGTACTGAAGCTGCGAATGGCCAGGCATTTAAGAACGCCCGAATACAATGAACTATTTGCAGGCGATCCCCTTTGGATTACAGAAGCAGTAGGAGGAATGGGGGAAGACGGAAGAACTCTTGTTACCAAAAGTTCATATCGTTTGCTCCATACGTTATATAACCTGGAACCATCCGCGGAACCAAATCTAACGATACTGTGGTCCAGCGCCCTTCCCGATAACTTCAAACGTTATGTGGCGAAGGTTTCCTGTGATACCGATGCTCTTCAATATGAAAATGATGATGTGATGCGTCCGGGATTCGGGGATGATTATGCAATTGCCTGCTGTGTTTCCGCCATGAAAGTGGGAAAGGACATGCAGTTTTTCGGAGCCAGGGCCAATCTTGCCAAACTGCTGCTGATGAGTCTGAATGGGGGCCGTGATGAAATGAACGGAGAGCAGGTGGCTCCTTATCAAAAGCCTTATGAAGGCGAATATCTGGACTATGACCAAGTTTTGGAATCCATGGCTTTCTATCGTGAATGGCTGGCGAAAACCTATGTAAACGCCATGAATATCATCCATTATATGCATGACAAATATGCCTACGAAAAGACTCAAATGGCTCTCCATGATACTGCAGTACATCGCTTTATGGCCTTTGGCGTAGCCGGAATGTCCGTACTTGCAGATTCCCTTTCCGCAATAAAACATGCCAAGGTCAGAGTCCTCCGGGATCAGACTGGTCTGATTCAGGATTTTGAGACAACCGGTGAGTATCCTGCCTTCGGAAATGATGAGGATGAAGTAGACAGCATTGCCAAAGAACAGGTACGGCTATTTGCAGCGGAACTGAAAAAACAGAAAACTTACAGGGATGCAGAACATACCTTATCGATCCTTACGATCACCTCCAATGTTGTATACGGGAAAAAGACCGGCTCAACGCCTGACGGCAGAAGGTCTGGAGAACCTTTTGCACCAGGGGCCAATCCAATGCATAATCGGGAAAAAAATGGTGCACTGGCCTCATTGAACTCCGTTGCCAAGCTGACTTATGATATCTGTAAGGACGGTATATCCAATACCTTTACCATCGTACCCCAAGCACTAGGCCATACCGCTGAGGAACGTTATGGAAATCTGGTCTCCATCTTAGATGGTTACTTCAGCCAAAATGCCCACCATATCAATGTGAACGTTTTAAATAGGGAAACCTTGATAGAAGCAAGTGAATATCCGGAAAAATATCCGAATCTCACCATCCGTGTTTCCGGCTATGCGGTGAATTTCCATAAGCTGTCCCAAAAACAACAGCAGGAGGTCATTTCAAGAACCTTCCATGAGGCAATGTAATGAAAGGGATTATACATTCTTTTCAGAGTATGGGTGCGGTAGACGGCCCAGGGCTCCGCTATGTCATCTTCATGCAGGGCTGCCCCTTAAGATGTGTTTACTGCCATAATCCTGACACCTGGACTCCGGAGGGCAGGGCGTACAGCGTTGAGGAAGTCTTTCAGAAAATAATGCGCTATCGGGCGTATTTCGGGAAGGAAGGCGGAGTAACCGTTTCAGGGGGAGAACCCCTGCTTCAATGGGAGTTTGTTGCTGCGCTTTTTGCAAAGCTGAAAAATGCCGGCATTCATACTGCTCTGGATACTTCCGGAATCGGCTCTATGGAAGGTGCACGAACTGTTTTGGAAGGAACCGACCTGGTTTTGTGCGATGTCAAGTTTTCCAGTGAGGCAGAATATCAAAAATACTGCAAGGCAGACATGAAAAAGGTACTTTCATTTCTCAGGCTTACGGAAGACATGAAAATTCCTCTATGGATTCGGCATGTGGTGGTTCCGGGACTTACCAACAGAGAAGAATCCTTGGCAGAGATTATGGAAATCTCCGAAGGATTATCGAATTTCAAGAAAATAGAATTCCTGCCGTTTAAAAAGCTTTGTACTGTAAAGTACAAAGCTTTAGGCATCCCTTTTCTCCTGGAACAATGTGATGAATGTCCGGATAGTGCAATAGAAGAGATCCGGCTTAAGTTTGGAGTGTGAGTCTTTCTGCAAGAAGCATACTATTATATCATTGCTTTTCACACGTTACGCAGAGAGCGATAATCAAATTTGCCTTTATTGTGCCGTCCGGGCATAAAATAAGGTCTCTTCCTATGTTATTCGTGGCCAGTCTTGTTTCACAAGCTGGATTGCAGAATTCACTGAAACGTGGTAAGAATGCACTGTTTCTCGTTGAAGGCATGCATAACTCGAAGAAATTAGTCAGTATTAACGGAGTACGGCAATCTGCGATATTTACGTTCGCACAGACCGTGAATACAACCTCTCGGTCGGATCTGTCACTGAGCAGTAAATCCATAGTTACCAGAACGTCGCCGGAAATGGCGATGTTTTGTGTGCCGAATATTGGGGTACCTTTACACTGTTCATCACAGTCATCTGTATCGGCAAAGAGCACCTTTTCGGAAAATGTTCCGTCTGGACCAACAACTTTCACCTCTTCACAGTGCGCATCCTGAATAAACGTGGCACCTGAGATCGTGGTGTTTACATCTAAAGTAAGGTTTGACGGATCTTCCACATTCAGCGGGTTAAAGAACCTCTTGCAGCGAATGTCTATGACTCTTCTCAGCCTGTGACCCTTTGGAATGGCTGGTGAAAAGCATTGATTTGTCACAGTTTTCAGCCCTTGTAGATTAAAAAGAACAGCATCGTATACCTTCTGAACAAAGATGGGCTCAGATACTACGTCCTTTAAATTTCCGCTAAACTCGCAGAGCTGGTTTGCATTGCAGCATTTTTGAAAGAGGTCCGGCGATATGTTGCCACCGAAACAACTCATATATTTCCCTCCTTTAACCGGTCTTTTAATTATTTCTTTTCAAGGTCAGTATATTCACGTTTCAATGTTTGTGTTACTTTACACAAAAAAATATAGATTGCAGAAAGTATAAGATTCTTATTATTTTCTGAGGGTATAATAAACCATAAAGCCGGTTTCATCCGGTTGCTATTTCAATATTCCCGTCGAATTGCAGAGAAAGGTAAGGAAGGTGAATATGATGTCTGAACAAAACAGAAAAGAAATTTATTTAGCCGGCGGCTGTTTCTGGGGACTTCAGAAATTCCTGGATGAAATCTCAGGGGTTCTTGAGACAGAAGTTGGATATGCCAATGGCAGAACTCAGTGTCCGACCTATGAAGCGGTTTGCTATTCCAACACCGGTCATGCTGAAACGGTAAAAGTAATCTACGACTCCGCTGTTTTAAGCCTCACCAGGCTGTTGTCCCTGTACTACAAAGTAATCGATCCTACCGCATTGAACAGACAGGGTCATGATGTGGGAAGCCAGTACCGTACAGGTATTTATTATGTGGATCCTGAGGATCAGCCCGTCATCAGGCAATCCCTGGATCTGCTGCAAAAGGAATATCAAAAGCCCATTGCAGTGGAATTGAAACCATTGGAGAACTATTCCCCGGCTGAAGAATATCATCAAAAATATTTGAATAAAAATCCCGGCGGTTATTGCCACATTGGAGCAGAACACTTTGATTTGGCCAGAAACTCTATCGTTGATCCAATGGACTATCAGGCTGCTTCCGATGGGGAACTGAAGGAGAAGCTCTCCCCATTACAGTATGATGTTACCATGAAGCATGCTACGGAAGCTCCTTATGCCAATGAGTACTGGAATCATTATGAAGAAGGTATCTATGTTGATATTACAACAGGTGAGCCTTTATTCACTTCAAAGGATAAATTTGAGGCCTGCGGCTGGCCGTCTTTTTCAAAACCCATCGATCCGGGAGTGGTGAAGAGCAGAAAAGACAGGTCTCTCGGAATGGTTCGTGATGAAGTGTCAAGCAGAGTGGGAAATGCACATTTGGGACATGTTTTTCAAGACGGTCCGATGGAACTCGGGGGGATGCGATATTGCATTAACAGCGCCTCTCTGCGATTTGTACCAAAGGATAAAATGGCGGAGGAAGGATACGCAAAATATCTTTCCCTTCTGGAGGAATAACCAAAAGAAACGGTTTGATTCATTAGTAAAATTTGCTATAATGTATAATGCTTCAATATAGAAGAAAATGATGCGATCATTTTAAATATGCTATTATTAATGTAGTGGAGAGTAGCAATGCTGCTGAATGGGAAACCTTGCTTTCAGGATTTTGAAGTAATATACAAAGGAAATCGTATATTAGTGAGAAATGAAGGCCAAGAAGGAGAACGCCTTTTTATTAATAGTATCCTGCAGGATCAAAACAAGGGGTCTGATAATGGAAAATTAACAGGCTTTCTTACCGATGCAAACAATAACTCAGAAAGGGTAGAGGTGTATCTCACCGGGTCGGATACTCTGGATTGCTGTATTAATGTTGACGGTATTCAGATTTTCCCTGCTGCTGCGGTAAGAGAACAGACAAAAGACAGCGCTGAAAAAAGGAATTATGCTAAAAATAATCAAGTTCTGCTCTTTGTTATCATTATGATTATTTGTGCCATTACCTTTTTTTCAATGCGGGGGGCCTTTGAAAGTGAATTGCCGCAGAACTTTATTGAGCCTGTGGTATCGGACTCCGATTCGCCGGTCTCATCCGATCCTTCCGGAAATGAATTTGATACCGGCCAGGACATCCCTCAGGAACTGATCGAAAAGAACTTTACCTGGACCTACGGAGACAGGCAGTGGTCTTATATGATGAAAATTCCGAAGTCTGCCTGTGATTTTTACAAAACAGTGGACCGGCAGGAAATCAGTAATTACAGCTATTATGTAAAGGATACGGCAGATGATAAATATCTGGAGGCGCTGGTAGAGGAATTTAAATCAGCAGCAGAAAAAGAAAATTATTCCGAATATGATATCATAAACAATATCATCTGCTTTGTACAGAATTTAAATTACGTCAGCGATATTGTAGGGACCGGATACGATGAATATCCGAAATTTCCTCTGGAAACCCTTGCAGATGAAGGCGGAGACTGCGAAGACAGTGCGATTCTGCTGGCTTCCTTATTAAGGGAACTGGGTTATGATACTGTGCTGATACAGCTCCCGAATCATATGGCAGTCGGCCTCAAGGGAGATGAAAATGTCAGGGGGGTTTACTATGAGGTGGACGGGGTCCGCTACTTTTATATCGAAACAACATCAACCGGGTGGAAAATCGGGGAAGTTCCGGATGAAGTTGAAAATGAAACCGCAAAAATATTATCCTTAAATTAAGAAGGAAAATGGAGTTGCTATGAGATTATTTATTGCAATCAATTTTGATGAAGAAATAAAAAACTATTTGATGAATTTGATAGAAGAGTTCAAACAGTCAGCAGAAAAAGGGAATTTTACGCTGAGAAATAATTTACACCTTACCATGGTCTTTATCGGAGAGGTCAGTACGGATCAATTGGGACTGATAAAATCTGCCATGAATCGGATTAAAGAAGAACCCTTTTCCATAACCATCGGAGGCCTCGGTAAATTTAAAAGAAGAGGCGGAGATATCTATTGGGTAGATGTGGAAAAAAATCAATCCTTAGGGTCTATCAACAGCCTGCTTTCCTCTGAATTGAGAAAGGCAGGCTTTCAAATTGAAGACAGAGAATTTACACCGCATCTGACACTGGGCCGTGAAGTGATACTGAAAACGCATCAGGATATGGAAAAATATAAACAGCTTGCACAGAACAGAGAAATGCAGGTAACAAAAGTAAGCTTGATGAAATCGGAAAGGATCAGCGGAAAGCTTACTTACACGGAGATTTATGCAAAAGATCTGTAAGAAAGGTTTATCAGAGCAGGAACTGTCGGATAAGGAGCTAAGTGAATGAAGAAAATAAGAGAAATCAATTTAGAGTATGGCAGTCCCAGTGTTGATGCGGCATTACGGACCCTGGTGAGCCAGCTTGGAACTTGTAAAGGGCAGGGCTGCAAGGCGGTAGTACTGGTTCATGGATATGGTTCCTCCGGGGTTGGAGGCAGCATTAAAGCCGCGGTACGGAGCAAGCTGCGGGAATCCAGTCTGCAAGGCATCGTCAGGGCCTACTGCGGAGGAGAGCAATGGTTTGAAAGAAAACGGGATTTCATCAATGTCTGCCCGTCTTTGACGGAGGTTCAAAGAAAAATAGATGGGAACCAGGGTGTAACCATAGTCTTGATAAAATGAAAGGAAATTCCTATGGGGTTAGCAATTGTTAAAGGAGATATCACTCTTTTGAAAGTAGATGCCATCGTCAATGCAGCCAATGAGACACTTCTTGGCGGGGGCGGAGTTGATGGCGCTATCCATAGAGCAGCGGGAAAGGAACTGCTGGAAGAATGCAGGACACTGCACGGGTGTAAAACCGGAGAAGCCAAGATTACCAAAGGATATCGGCTTCCCGCCGGATACGTGATACACACCGTAGGGCCCGTCTGGCACGGAGGAAATCAGGGTGAACCGGAGCGTCTGGCAACCTGTTACCGGAGCAGTCTCCGACTGGCGCTGGAGCATAATATAAAAAGCATCGCTTTCCCGGCTATCAGTACCGGCGTTTATGGCTACCCGAAGAAGGAGGCTGCAATCATCGCAGTAAATACAGTGAAAGAATTTTTAAAAGACCACGATATGGAGGTTACTTTTGTTGCTTTCAGTGATCCGGATCAGAAATTATATACTGAAATTCTGAAATAACATATTGATTTTTGCAAAAGCATGGCTGTCATATCGTATAGAAACGAATTTGACATGACCTGGGTTTGACATTACTGTAAAGGTAAGATAAAATAATAAGATATGATTTTTTTACCTAAGGAGAAATAATGATAACTGTAACGAATGTAAGCCTGAATTTCAGCGGCACAACACTATTTAAAGATGTTAATTTAAAGTTTACACCGGGAAACTGCTATGGAATTATCGGTGCAAATGGAGCCGGGAAGTCGACTTTTTTAAGAATTTTATCCGGTGATTTAGAGCCTTCCACAGGGGAAATCAGCATACCGGATCATGTACGCTTGTCTGTTTTAAAGCAGGATCACTTTGCCTATGATGAATTTACGGTACTGGATACCATTATTATGGGAAATGCCAGATTATATGAGATCATGAAAGAAAAGGATGCACTTTATGCAAAGGAAGATTTTAATGATGAAGACGGAATCAAAGCATCAGAATTAGAAGGAGAATTTGCCGAACTCAACGGTTGGGAAGCGGAATCCGATGCCAGCAGACTGGTACAGGGGCTGGGGCTCGGCGTGGACTTCTTATACCGTGACATGAACAGCCTGAACGGTAAGGAAAAGGTTAAGGTGCTTCTCGCTCAAGCGCTCTTTGGAAAGCCTGAAGTAATTTTGCTGGATGAGCCCACCAACCATCTTGACATATTAGCCATTAACTGGCTTGAGGATTTCCTGCTGGATTATGAAGGAACGGTCATCGTCGTATCCCATGACAGACATTTCCTGAATACGGTTTGTACCAATATCGTTGACGTGGATTATGGGAAAATCAGAATGTTCGTGGGCAACTATGAATTCTGGTACGAATCCAGTCAGCTGATTCAGAAAATGATAAAGGACCAGAATAAGAAAAGCGAAGATAAAATCCGTGAGCTGCAGAACTTTATCCAGCGATTTTCCGCAAACAAATCAAAATCCAAACAGGCAACTTCAAGGAAAAAGCTATTGGATAAACTTACGGTTGAGGAGCTTCCCACTTCCTCAAGAAGATATCCGTATGTTGGATTCAATATGGATAGAGAGCCGGGCAAGGAAATTCTGACCGTTGAAGGAATCAGCAAGACCGTTGACGGCGTCAAGGTTTTGGATCAGGTTTCCTTCCGCATGAACAAGGGAGATAAAATAGCTTTTGTCGGAGAAAATGAAATTGCCAATACCACCCTGTTCAAGATTTTGATGGAAGAAATGGAACCGGATGAAGGCACCTTCAAATGGGGGGTCAGCACTTCTCAATCCTATTTCCCGCTGGACAATTCGGCGTTTTTTAACGATTGTGATCTAAATCTGATAAAATGGCTGGGTCAGTTTACGGAGGAAACAACCGAAACCTTCCTGCGAGGCTTCCTCGGAAGAATGCTGTTCTCGGGAGACGATGTTTTCAAACCGGTCAAAGTACTGTCCGGCGGAGAAAAAGTGCGATGCATGCTTTCCAGAATGATGCTTTACGGAGCCAATGTACTGGTGTTGGATCAGCCTACCAACCATCTGGATTTGGAGTCCATTACAGCGGTGAATAACGGCTTGATCGACTTTAAAGGATTGCTTCTCTTTGCCTCCCATGATCATCAGTTTATTCAGACCATTGCAAATAGAATTATTGAGATCCAGGAGGACGGCTCCATTATTGATAAAACCTGTACTTATGAGGAGTTTATCGAAAGCTATCAGAAGGGTAAACAGGAATAAAACCAGAGGAGTTCATAAATCTATGTGAAATATCAGGATAGGGTAAACCTATCCTGTTTTTTTCTATTTACAAATATGATGTGGTATGGTATTATTCTATTATATTATATATTTAGATAATTATCTAAATATATAATCGCATAATCACAGAACCGGATCCTGTAAATATGCTCCACTTAAAGGGAGGTGAAGCCTTGTCAAATCAAAATAGCGTATTCAAAGCGCTGTCAGATCCCAGCAGAAGAAAGATTCTCATGCTTTTAAAAGACCGGGATATGACGGCAGGTGAAATCGCCGATCAATTTAATATATCAAAACCAAGTATCAGTCATCACTTAAATTTGTTAAAACAGGCAAATCTGGTGATTGATGAACGGAGTGGGCAGAATATTTACTACTCCTTGAATACTACGGTTTTTCAGGAGCTGTTAAGTTTTTTTCTGAATTTCATTGAAAAAGAGGAGGTTGATGATAACCATGATTAACATAAAAAAAGATTGGCCGATTTGGATCATCCTATTGATTCCGATCATCATTGCCGTTTTCGTGTATCCCTATATGCCGGATCAGGTTCCGATGCATTGGAATATTAACGGGGAGGTTGACAATTACGGATCGAAAACAGTTGGAACATTTATGATGCCACTGATGAATGCAGGCCTTTATTTTCTGTTTATTCTGCTGCCAAAGCTGGATCCAAGGAAAGAAAACTATCAGAAATTTCTGGGTTCCTATCAGATTATCAGGTATGCAGTCCATGTCTTTATGGCTTTGATGTTTCTTCTCGTAGTGGCTGCCTCTTTGGGATACGCGGTAGATATCGGCCTTTGGGTTTCCGTAGGTGTTGATGTCTTGTTCATTATCATGGGCAATATTATGGGGAGGGTAAGACATAACTATTTTGTAGGCTTCCGACTCCCGTGGACTTTGGCAAATGAAGAAGTCTGGAGAAAAACACATCAGACCGGAGCCAAGGCTATGGTTCTGGGCGGGGTGCTGGCCCTTATCGGAGTGCTTTTAACAGAAAATAATCTTCGCTTCATCATTCTCATGTCAGGAATATTTATCCCAATTATTTTCATCAGTGTGTATTCTTATGTTCTGTTCAGAAAAAGTTTAACCAGATAGAAAATAAATTAATTAAACATCGCGGTAAAGAAATGAATAAAGCTGCCGGAGTAAAAAGCAAATGAAAAAGACCCTATGGATCCAGCCTGTTGTAGGCTTCCATAGGGTCGAATCGTTTATAGAAGGGAATTCTTTTCCTAATACGGAAGCTGGTACTCACTCATGGATTTCTTTTGTTTTAACATTCCATAGAATACATCCCATACCTTTTCTTCACTCTGACTGAACTGCCAGCACGCAGCACCGGCAAGGTTGTATTTCGAGACCAGATTCAAACGGTTGGAGATGGATCTGGAATCCTCAATCCAGATTTTGCTGGTGTCGGTGCCGTTAGGGTATTCAACATAGTATTGCTTTTCCTTGTCAAGCCAAACCGGAGTGAGCTTCTTTGACGCTATCGTACTGCGTACCGCGGGCATGTTTGCTGCGGGGTTGGAAACAATCTTTCCGGTACTGTCAACAGTCCAAATTCTTGTATATAGGGGGACTCCCATCAAGAGCTTTGAAGCTGGAACCTCCTTCAGGGTTGCCTGAATTGCTTCTTCCACCCAGGGCAGCGATGCAATGGAGCCGGCTGCAGGACTTCCCGCGTAATGCTCATCATAGGTCATCACTACCAGGTAATCGACATATTTGGCAAGGGCGCTCCGGTCGTATTCGATAGTCCATGGTCTTGGAATCAGGGTATCGATGGAAAGGACGAGCCCCTGTCTTTCGGTATAGTTGCGCATCAACGCTGTAAAGGCTACCAATCCTGCAGCATCGCTGTCTGATACGTCTTCGTAGTCGATATTGATACCATCCGCATCATAAAGGCAGGAATAAAAAATATATTGTGCTACCGATTTATTTAACAGGCCGCTGTTGTTAAAGGTTTTAGTTGTAAAAGCGGTAGAACCTTTGGTTGACATATTATTAGTTATGGTAGCCCAGACCATATAGCCTCTTGCATGGGCATCGTCGGTATACCCCTTATCCCCGTTGTTTTCCACGCTGCCGTCACCGTTGGTGATCAGATCGAACCAGGTAGGGGAGAGTACATCCAGTCCTTTGTACTTAGAGGCTGGGCAGCTTGGTGTTACCGTAGCAACATAATCCCAGGCCACGCTGAGTTTTTCCGTACCTCTTTTATATTTTGTTTTTTTCGGAGCATAAAAGTCCAGCTTGGAAAGATCAATCTCCGATATGGTTACAAAATCTTTTAATACATATGCATTGACATCGTTTTCAGTGGTAATCTTATAATAATTATCTGTTTCTCCTGTTATATAGACTGTTTCATGATTGGCAAGATCTATACTGTTTCCCCCACCGTTCACCAAGGACGTTACGGCCTTTACATTGCTCTGGTTAACCCTGGCGATCTTATCGGAGCCGGAGTAGGCACGCATACGTATGGTTTTACCCGATATTGAATAACTGAGCTTGAAAAACTGTTCCGTTGTATTGAGAGGAAAATAGAGTGCATCTTGGATCTTTCGCAGAGGAATGTACACGTTACCGGCATAGGTTTTTACAAAATTAGTCGTAGTGTCATCGGCCATCATGATGTTTTGCGCCGACAGGTTAATGACGAGTTTTTGACCGGCTTGATCCACAGTTATACCGGGATTCTTGGCGTATGTCCCTATCAAGGAAACAGGCAGATACGGTGTATTGTTGATATAATACCCCGTTTGTCCGATGGATTTGTTGTTGACGTAGAGCTGATATGCATCCGCATCTGCACCGAAAGAAAACCAATTCATCGTAATTCCTTCCAGAAGTGCAGTAACGAGCAGACACAGGACCATAAACCCCAATAACATCTTTTTTTTCATCCGAATTTCCTCTCTTGCCACTTTCTTTTTTGCTTTTGCATAAGTTGAATTTTTTTATACATTATATACTATACAGAAAAAGTTTTCTATGGTTTAATAGTAAAGATATCATTACGACTGTGTTACAAAACGAACAGTTGAGAGAAAAAGTATCTGATTCAGAAGATCAATTACGGATAAGGAGCAATATCATTTATGAAAAGCACCCTACTTAAGGTCTTCTGTGCAATTGCAGTTATAGCCCTTGTTACAGCGGTAATTATAACGGAAGACAATTATGCAGAAAGACTGGCAGCAGAAGATGCGAACGCAAAAACAAATGAAAAGATCAAAGTCGTTCAGGATGAACAATCATCGGTAATGCAAAAAAGGCTTGCAGCAGAGGAAGAAAAAAAGCGGGAACTGGCAACTTATACACTCCGAATCGACAGTTTGAAGACCAATGAGTTTACCAATAAAGTAGACGGATACCGTATCTTGGTTCCAAAGAGTATGGAAGTCGACATGAGTATTTCCGGGGTTCGTGCCTCGCTGGAAAACAAGGAGCAGCGTATCGAGATCTACAGACAGAAGATTGAGAAAACTACCGGTTCCGGAATCATCAGCTATGTCAGATATTCCAATCGATTTATCGAAAATAAGATCGATCATAAAAGAGAAATCGAGGATACCATTCATGTGGACGGCAGAGAAATGTACGTTCTGCAATGGTCAAGAAAGCCATTGGAGCGGATACCCAACGATAAATGCTATTATGCATCGGTTGAGATTCCTTTGAATAAAGAAGAGGTGATTACTTTTTTATTTAAAAGCAGTGTACCTTTTGAAAATATGGACTATTTAAAAGTGGTCAGAACCTTTGAAGAAAGAGAAAAAACGGAAGCTCCGTTTACGAAAAAGAAAAAAATCATTGACAATAGAACGTGGGATCAACGTACTGCCGAAACCTTTGAAGCTTATTTTGGAGAGGACAGTAAACTGCAGTGGGGCATTTTTGAAACAAAAGCTCCCCTGGATTTTACAGATCTGAAGGAAATCGAATCCAGGGTGGATTTTCGTTTCCCGGTAATCCTCTATTATACGGGCTTTATTGAAGATGCCGGGCAGCATCCTCGGCTTGCTGCAGCTCTGAAAAATGCAGGAGAAGAAGGAAGGCTGGTGGAGCTCACCCTCCAGACCCTAGAACCGGAAAATTCTAAACGGAACATGGTTTACGAGGTTTTGGACGGTAAATATGACACCTATTTGAAGAATTATGCAAAAGATGTGGCAGAATCGGATTATCCTGTGCTTTTTCGGCTTGGAAATGAAATGAATGGTGACTGGTGTGTCTATTCTTCCTATCATACCGCAAAGGATACGGAAATCTATAAGGCCTTTTATCGTTATATCTATCAGATATTTCAGAAAGAAGGGGCAGATAACGTTATTTGGGTATGGAATCCCAACGGAAAGTCTTTTCCTGATTTCAAATGGAATGACGAGCTTTGCTATTATCCCGGAGACGAATACGTGGATGTTGTAGGCATGACAAGCTACAATACGGGCACTTACTATGAAGGGGAGACCTGGTTGGAATTTGATCATATGTATGATGCCTTGTATGAAAAATATATCAATGTATATGAGAAACCTCTCATGATTACGGAGTTTTCCTCCAGCAGTGTAGGCGGAGATAAAGAAGCCTGGGTAGACAACATGTTCCGCCATATCACAAAGTATGACCGGATTAAAATTGCCATCTGGTGGGATGGCTGCGATTGGGATGCCAAGGGAAATATTGCCAGACCTTATTTTATCGATGAAACGGAAGAATTGATTGAAGTTTTCAAAAGAAATCTGGCTCAATTCAAAGCCCGGTAATGGTTAAGCTTTCTTAAAACTTGAAGTCTTTTCCATGTGAAGATTCCATGAATTTATACGCTCTTTTCTTGAATCTCGGCAGAAAATGTAATATAATGTCGGAGTTATTATTTAGGACGGGAGCGTATTTATGTTTGATAAATTATCCAAAAAAGGAATAGAATTCTTAATGGCATTTCGTAATGAATACGGAGTGCTTGCTTTATTTGCAAGTGCGGCAGTGGTTTTGAAGCTGCTGTTTTTTTATCGGCTCATCGGTGTAGAGGCTAATTTTATTCTGGTATGGCTGATTACCTGCCTTTTTACCTATTTACTCTTTTCTTCAATAAAGAACAAATGGATACCGGCAGTGATTTATCTCCTGCTCACCATACTGATGCTGTGCGATGTAACCTACAGCAGCTTTTTCAACCGGTATTTATCCGTGAATATGCTGGGCGCTGCCGGCGTATTAGGGGATATTACCGAAAGCATAAAAGAGGTGCTGAAGCCGAAATTTTTTCTGTTGCTGGCTGACAGTATCCTGATATTTGCAGCGTTGTTTGCAAGAAAGATGAAAAAAGAAGAAAATGCGGATTTAGATTCCTTGGAATCAACTCCTGACAGTGACCGCTCAGTTTTAGAAGCTATTGATTTGGAATGTTTCAATTCAGAAAAGACTAATTTAGAAAATATTGATTTGGAATGTGCTTCTGAGACTGGGGAGATTGTATTTATAACCGATTTTGATCAATTGGAAGAATTGGAGGAAAAAGAAGCTGCAGAAGCGACAGAAACCATAAATAAAGCAGAAGAATTTTCAAATCAGGAACAATGCACATCGGTACCTGTACAGAATGAAGCGGAGCAGGACGATCTCCTGAAAAATTCGGTCAATAGACGGACAAGATCCAAAAGGAGAAAACAGCAGAAGAATCTGAAACAAAAGACCCTTCTTTGGATGAGGCAGCATAAGCGGCCTTTAACCGGGGTTCTGCTGCTGCTGGTTCTTACTTTTAATATATCGGGGAGTTATTTAATCACTTCCATTTCCAATCAGGAAATTTACAGCTATCACTTGAAAGACATTATGGGAGCCGTCACCGGCAACAGCTCCAATATAGGAGCGAATTATATGTATGATTTTACAGATAGTTATCAAACGGAGAAAAACGGACCTCTTTTTGGGGTGGCAAAGAATAAGAATCTCATCGTCATTCAAATAGAATCCTTGCAGAACTTTGTAATCAACAGGGAGTACAACGGACAGGAGATTACTCCGAATTTAAATCAGCTCTTGAAAGAAAACACGATTTATTTTGATAATTATTATCAGCAGATTGGCAGCGGCAATACCTCGGATGCGGAATTTGCAACCAATAACTCAATCTACGGAACCCTGTCAAGTTTTACCTATAAGCTTTACGATCATAATTACTTTAGAGGTCTTCCTGTTCTGCTGAAGGAACAAGGATATGAATCGGCAGTTTATCATGCCCACGAGGACAGAAACTTCTGGAATCGGCAAGACGCTTATTCGGCAATAGGATTTGATACCTATGTAGGAGGTATCGAGGGTTCTGATAAGGGACAGTATGATATGACGGAATGGATGGGCTGGGGTCTGACGGACTCCGAATTCTTCCAGCAGACTATGGAATATTTGAAGAAAATGCCTGAGCCCTTTTACAGCTTTATCATTACTTTGTCCAATCACCACCCCTATATCATGATGGATAAATATAACTTTATTGATATTTTGCCTGAGGATAAGGATACTATCGTCGGCAACTACATTAACAGCGCTGCATACACGGATTATGCCCTTGGCCAACTTTTTCAGCAGCTGAAGGACGAAGGACTTTATGAAAATTCTATCATTGCACTTTATGGTGACCATATGGGTCTGACAAAAACCGATGAAGAAATCCATAAATCCATGTCTAAGATTTTGGGTAAAGACTATGATTTCGACACCATGATGAATATACCTCTGATTATTTCAGTTCCGGGAGCGGAGCAGAATATACAGCAAACCGTAAGCGTGTCCGGAGGACAGCTTGATTTTCTGCCTACCATTGCATACCTGATGGGATTTGATTCCTTGGATACAATCTATTTGGGACATAATCTCCTGACCATTGATTCGGGATTTGTAGCAGAGCAAACCTATATGACCAAAGGTTCTTTTTTCCAGGACGATATTGTATATGAAATGTCGCGGGACGGAGTCTTTGAAAACGGAAGAGCCTGGAATAAAAAAACAGGTGAGTCCGTACCGGTAAAAGACTGTTATGAGGGCTATCTTCGATCGATGGGGTTAATCAATACCTCCGAGTATATGCTGAAAAATGATGTACTCAGAAAGGTCTATTTAGAAGGGCAGGATACGTTAAGCGCCTTCTCCCATTCCTCCTCCATAGAATACCCGGATGAGATTGCACTTGCAGGAGCTCCGGATATGAATCTGCTGGGAACCAACTCCCTGGAGGCATTGAATGCGTCTTATGAAGCGGGATACCGAAATCTGAAAGTACAGGTCTGCTGGACCGAGGATAAAGAAGCGGTTCTGCTAAGTACTTGGAAGGAATTAAGTCGTTATTTTGATACGGATAAGAGTTCGGAAGTGACACTGGAAGTATTCCACAACCTGAACATGGTAAATGGCTTGACTTCCATGGACTTTCTGGATCTCATCTCTTGGGTCAGGGAACACCCCGATGCTACCATATTGGCAGAGGTGGAGCGCAGCCCCGACTATTTTATGAAATGTATGGAGAGCTATGCCGGAAGCATTTTGAATCAATTTATCGTAGAAGTGCCGGGAATCGTTGAATACTCCGGATTGTACAATAGCATATTAAATGTGGATACGGGCGGAAATACCGCAGAGCAGATTATCGAATACATCCAGATGAATCAGGTACCTTCGATTGTCATGTCAAGAGAATCTGCTGCAGGCATTTACAAAAAAGTTCTGGATAAGGCGGATTGCGAGACGTACATAGTAGATAACAATACCGGAATTATAACAAAAACAAGCTTGTAATGCCTCCCACAAAAAAAGACAGAAGAAAGCTTCCAATCCAGATCAGGATGGCGGTAACGGCTTTCTGCTCTTTAAACAGGATCATTTGTGAAGCAAAACAAGGTACAAAGAGGGTCAGCACAATGAGCGTCACGAGAATTTCAGGCTGAGTAAAGCTTCCGTTATTGACCATGGAGTAGAAACCTGCCGCACCCAGATCCCTCTTGATGATGCTCAGTATGAATAAATTCGTAGCATTTTCAGGAAGATTAAGAAAACCCGAGGTGATGGGAGCAAACCACTCTCTTAACTTCATAAAACCATCATAATAATCCAATAAGGATATGGCAATACTGCCTAAGAAGAAGGTTGGACCTGCATCCTGCAGAAAATCCACAGCTTCCCGGGCAGTTTTTTTTATGATTTTCCCTAGATCAGGCATTCGTAAAGATGGGGTTTCCAATGAAATGGAAGGTATTTTTCCCGGAAGCAGTAAATTTAATAAGAAGCCGAGAAGATAAAATACGGCAAGAACAATTCCAAAGTAAAGCAGCATATAATTCCAATCAAGGAGGAAGGAAAGTGCAAAAATCACGGCCACTTGCGCAGAACAGGGAACCGCGATAGACAGAAGCACCGATGCAATCAGTCTTTCTCTCTTGGTTCCCAGAGTTCCGGCAGAGACCAGAGCTACCGTTACGCAGCCGAAACCCAGGGTCAGCGGGAGGATGGAGTTGCCGCTGAGTCCAATTCGCCTCAGCGGTCGATCCAAGCATTTGGCGATCCGGGGCATGATACAGGAATCCACAAGTAAATGCCTGAGAAAATAAAAACCCGCAACGAGAGGCAGGAGTAAACCGAATAAAAAGATCGGAGTCATGGTTAAAATCCCATAGTCTCCGATTAAAATATTGCCCCAGAAGCTGTCCACATCAAAGAAGGGCCTTACGAATCCTATAATAAAGCTCAGATAAGTTTTTTCCAGCCACATATGGTTATCCTGACTCCTTTGCCTGAATTTTCTTTATAAAAATGGGAATTAATGATATAATGAACGCATGAATCATCTTGGATTCTTGGGATATGATACAATATATGTGTCTGTATCTAAAAATATATTTGAAGGCTTTTTAAATAAAGATTTTGAACAAGCTGAAATTTAGTAGGATAGGAACAATCTTACGGACAAAGTTCAGAGAAAGAGGTAATTATATATGTCGGAGCAATTTGTTATGATCATTCTGGTTTTGTTAACTTTCATTGCGGTATGTGTTTCACTGGCAGTGATTCTGAGTATGACCCGCCAGAGCAGCAGTACTTCAAATGAGGTAAAAACCTCGAGACAGGAAATGATTCATTACATACAATCAAGCTTTTCTCATTTAGGAGAACTTCTGACCGCCAGCCAAAAGCAGTCTACCGAAATTCAGGACAAGAGACTGCAGGAATTAAACCAACATTTGACACAAAGAAATGACATGCTGCAAAAGACTGTGAATGATATGCTTATTCAGGTGGAATCAAGGCTGAAGACCAATGCCATTGAAAACGAACAGAAATTGGAACAGATCAGAGCTACTATGGAAAACCGTATCACAGCCATGCAGGAGGATAACAGCAGAAAACTGGAGGAGATGCGGGCTACTGTGGATGAAAAGCTGCAGAAAACGCTGGAAGACCGTATCAGCAAATCTTTTCAGTTGGTTAGCGAAAGACTGGAGCAGGTTTATAAGGGGCTGGGAGAAATGCAAAGCCTGGCATCCGGTGTAGGAGACCTGAAAAAGGTACTTTCAAACGTGAAAACAAGAGGGATCCTTGGGGAAATCCAGTTGGGATCCATTTTAGAGCAGATTTTGTCTCCGGAACAGTATGAGGAAAATATCGTTACGAAAAAGGGCAGCTCTGAAAGGGTGGAGTTTGCTATTAAACTTCCCGGCGATGAAGAGGGAATTGTATATCTTCCCATCGATGCCAAATTTCCTGCAGATACCTACGCCAAACTCATGGATGCCTACGAAACCGGCAGCCCCGAAGAGATTGACCAGGCAGCTAAAATGCTGGAAAGAGCTATTAAAACCTTCGCCAAGTGCATTCATGATAAGTACATAGAACCGCCTCAGACGACGGATTTCGGTATTATGTTCCTGCCTTTTGAGGGGCTATATGCAGAAGTCGTTAGAAGGGGAATGGTAGAAACACTTCAGCGGGATTATAAAATCAATATTGCAGGTCCGACTACCATGGCCGCACTGCTGAACAGCCTTCAAATGGGATTTAAAACCTTAGCTATCCAAAAACATTCCAGTGAAGTTTGGAATGTACTTGGTGCTGTTAAGACTGAGTTTGATAAGTTCGGAGATGTACTGACCGCGACCCAGCAGAGAATCAATCAAGCCAATGCTGAGCTGGATAAGCTGATTGGCACCAGAACAAGAAAGATTCAAAGCAAACTGAGAAGCGTAGTCAGTCTTTCTGAGCAAAACAGCAGAGAGCTGCTGGGATTGGGGACCCTCGGTGATGAGGACCCTATTGAATTGGAAACAAGTGAGGAAGAGTAACATATGAGCATATATGCAATTGCAGATTTGCACCTGTCTTTTTCTGTAGAAAAACCCATGGATATTTATGGCGGTGAATGGGTAAATCACATCCAACGGCTCAAAAGTAACTGGGAATCCATGATTACAGAGGAAGATACGATAATTATCCCCGGTGACAGCTCCTGGGCCTTACGATATGAAGAGGCCTTGCCTGATCTTGCATGGATCAGTGATCTGCCCGGGAAAAAGGTGCTGATCAAAGGGAACCATGATCTTTGGTGGACTTCTGTCAGTAAACTGAATCAACTGTATCCCAATCTGTATTTCCTTCAAAATACCTTTTATGAGGCGGAAGGCTTTGCTATCTGCGGGACCAGGGGATGGATATGTCCCGGTGACGATGATTTTACACAGCACGATCAGAAAATCTATAAACGGGAGCTCGGCAGGCTGAAGCTATCCCTGGATGCGGCGGTAAAAGCAGGCTTTGGGAAAGATGGGCAAGAGGGAAGAAGCCGTATCATTGGAGTATTGCATTTTCCTCCCGTAGCTGACCTAAGTAAAAGCGCCGGCTTTCTCGATTTATTTGAAGAATATGGGGTTATCAAAGTTGTTTACGGCCATTTGCATGGGAAAGATGCTTACGGCAATGGGATAAAGGGTATCAGAAACGGAGTGGAGTATATTTTAACATCTACAGATTATTTGAAATGCATGCCTTACCGGCTGCTTTAACGAAGGGGGAAATATCATTGAACAGGGTTGTTTTAATCGTTTTGGACAGTTTAGGGATTGGTGCAATGCCGGATGCTGAAAATTATGGAGATGCGGGAGCGGATACCCTTGGACATATTGCAGCTTCCAAAACGGATTTCAGTATTCCAAATCTCATAAAGATGGGACTCGGAAACATTGACGGCGTTTCCAATATCGCAAAAGAGGAGAATCCAGCAGGATCCTTCGGCAGATTAGGGGAGCGTTCCAAAGGCAAGGATACGATCACCGGACATTGGGAAATTGCGGGACTATTAACGGAAGTGCCCTTTCAGACCTTTCCTGACGGCTTTCCAAAGGAGTTTATGAAAGAGTTTGAAGCTGCCATCGGCAGGGAAACCTTGGGGAATTATGCTGCCTCAGGAACGGAGATCATAGAAAAACTAGGGCCGGAGCATGAAAAAACGGGTAGACCTATCATTTATACCTCTGCTGACAGCGTTTTTCAGATTGCTGTCAATACGGCAGTCATTCCGTTGGAAGAGCTTTATCAGATCTGTGAAACAGCACGAAAGATGCTGATTGGGGATCTTCAGGTGGGCAGAGTTATTGCAAGACCTTATATTTTAGAAAATGGAAAACGAATCAGAACCTCAGACAGAAAGGATTATGCGGTTTCTCCTACAGGGAAAACCTTATTGGATCATGTAAAAGACAGCGGTAAGAAAGTTTATGCCATCGGTAAGATCAGTGATATCTTCAATGGACAGGGAGTTACCACTTCTGTTCATACCGACAGCAACCAGGATGGTATTACAAAGACCATTGAAGCACTGCGACTGGATTTTTCAGGTTTGATTTTTACAAACCTTGTGGATTTCGATTCAAAATATGGACATCGAAGGGATCCTATCGGCTATGGCAGATGCATTGAAGAATTTGACCGGCGTCTTCCGGAAATCCTGGAGGCCATGAAAGAAGAGGATGTTTTGATTCTTTGCGCGGATCACGGAAATGATCCCGTTCACTCCGGCTGGGATCACACGAGAGAATATGTGCCTGTGCTTCTTTACGGAAAGACCATCAAGTCCGGAATGAACCTAGGAACACGGAAAGCCTATGCAGATATTGGCGCTACCATTGCCGAGATGCTTTCCGCCAATCCTACGGTTATCGGAGAAAGCTTTTTCCAGCTATTGAAAAAAATATAAGAATAATAAATGATTCGGAAAAGATGCTTTGAAAGGGGATCAGGCAATATGAATATGGTTGATATTATTTATAAAAAAAGGGAAGGTCAGGTTCTTACCAAGGAAGAGATTGATTACTTCGTCACCGGCTATACGGACGGGAACATTCCCGATTACCAGGCAGCGGCCCTGCTTATGGCAATTTATTTTCGTGGGATGAACAAGGAAGAAACCTATGAGCTCACCAGAGCGATGAAATATTCCGGCGATACTGTAGACTTATCTCGGATCAAAGGAATTAAGGTGGATAAGCACAGCACCGGAGGGGTTGGGGATAAGACTACCTTGATTGTAGGGCCTCTGGCTGCCGCTTGCGGCGTTCCTATCGCAAAAATGTCGGGGAGAGGTCTTGGGTTTACCGGAGGTACGGTAGACAAGATGGAAGCTATTCCGGGATTTCGTACCACGGTGGATGCAGAGGATTTTATACATCTTGTCAATGATATCGGACTTTCCGTTATTGGCCAGACTTCTCATATTGCACCGGCCGATAAAAAAATATATGCACTTAGAGACGTCACTGCAACAGTAGATAATCTCAGTCTGATCACTTCCAGCATTATGAGTAAAAAGCTTGCTTCGGGAAGTGATGCCATTGTGCTGGATGTGAAATGCGGAAACGGCGCTTTTATGGAAAGCATGGAAGAAGCCGTTGAACTGGGAGAACTCATGGTTGAAATCGGGAAAGCAGACGGTAAGAAAACCATAGCTGTCATTACCGATATGAATCAGCCTCTTGGCTATGCAGTGGGAAACAGTTTGGAGGTTATGGAAGCCATTGACACCTTAAAGGGAAAAGGACCGGCTGATATTACCGAGCTTTCTCTTGTCCTGGCAGGTTACATGATCTATGCCGGAGAAAAAGCTTCTACCTATGAAGAGGGCTATAAAATGGCCGAAGAAGCATTGGAATCCGGCTCAGCACTAAAAAAACTAGCTGGGTTCATAGAAGGGCAGGGCGGAGATCCGCTGGTGACAGAGAACTATCTGCTGTTCCCTCAGCCAACCTGCCATCAGGACGTGATTGCGGACCGAGATGGATATATCGGAGAAATTGAAGCGAAAGCCATTGGATTAGCTTCTCAGCATTCCGGTGCCGGGAGGGCGAAAAAGGAAGATCAGATCGACCTTTCCGCGGGGATTCTCCTTCTTAAAAAGGTTGGAGATACGGTAAAGACAGGGGATATCCTTGCTACGGTTTACGGCAGGGATTCTGAGAAAGTTATGAAAGGTGCAGAGGAAGCCGGCAGGGCTTTTGAAGTCGTTGAGGATCGGCCGGAGAAAGAGGCATTAATTAAAAAAATAATTAAATAAGTGAATATCCTTTCTCCAACCCATTTGATTCCAAAATGGGTGGACGAAGAAATGTTGAAAATAGTCATAAAACCCCCATAAAATCAATATCTTATATAAGATTGATAGCGAGGGGGTTTTGTTGTGTATTATCTTAGAAAAATAGCAATCGGACTTGTGGTATTCATGTGTATGGCAATGGTACCATGGGCAGTATGTGCGGAGGAAGAGGAAACGGTCTCCGTTCTTTCCAGTGCGGTGGACACCGAGGGTACGGTCTTGCCATCTTCCGTAACAGGCGGTGCAATCGGCATGACTGTAGACGCGAAATCTGCCATACTGATTGATGCGGAAAGCGGAACGGTACTATTTGAACAAAATTCACACGATAGGCTGCCTCCTGCTAGTGTAACAAAGGTAATGACAATGCTTTTAATTATGGAAGCGGTAGATAGAGGGCAAATCAGCTTGCAGGATAAGGTTACCATTAGTGAGAAAGCTGCCAGTATGGGAGGCAGTCAGATGTACATGGAACCCGGTGAACAGCATGAGTTGGAAACCTTGATGAAAGGAATTGCAATAGCCAGTGCTAATGATGCCTGTGTGTCGGCAGCAGAATTTCATTCCGGCACAGTGGATATTTTTGTTGAAAATATGAATAAAAGAGCTGCAGAGCTTGGCATGAAGGATACGAATTTCGTGAATACAAACGGCCTTCCAGTAGCCAATCACTATACCAGCGCATATGATATAGCATTAATGTCGAAGGAATTATATAAACATAAAAAAACACAGGAATGGTTTAATACCTGGATGACGAACATCACCGTAGGTTTGCCCGGAAAGAAGCAGACAGAACTGGGACTCACCAATACAAACCGGATGATAAAAATTTATCCGGGAGCAAACGGCATCAAAACCGGATTTACACAGGAAGCAGGATACTGTCTGTCGGCTTCAGCCACAAAAGGAGACCTGACCCTGATCGCAGTGATCATGGGAAGTCCTGCATCCAATGTTCGTTTTGCAGAAACATCTAAGATGCTGGATTACGGTTTTGCAAATTATGATGCTGTCAAGCTTGCTGAAAAGGGAGAGCCTATGGGAACCGTCATGATTGAAAAAGGATCTCCAAATATGGTGAATGCAGTTACCCCTGAAAATATCAGCATTCTGGTGAAAAAAGGAGAGAAAGACGGGATCAGAGGAGATCTTGTCTTTGACGATTCAATTTATGCTCCCATTGCCAAAGGTGATCAAATCGGTGAAATTATCGTATATAAAAACGACCAGGAAATGGGAAGATATCCTGTTGTTGCAGAAGAAAATGTTGAGAAAGCAAGTTTGCTTGAGCTTTACATACGAATGATCAAGTCCTTGACATAAGCGTATGACCCTACACTGGAAAGTGCTAGCTGGTGTTTTTGAAAAGCTTTTCGATAAAACAATTATAGGGGGTAAAGTAAAATATGAATGAATACGTAATAGCCTTTTCTTCATTTTATAGAGCTGTTTATGCACAAGAAAGGCTACAGGAAAACCGAATTAGATCCACATTGAAAAAATTACCGCCAGACCTCTTAAGATCCTGCGGGTATGCAGTTTATTTAAAAACAAATTCCATATTTTCTGCACTGGACATTTTAGAAAAAAATCAAATTCTCGCAAGAGGGGTTTATGAAATAGAATATTTCAACGGAACCGCTAATTATAAACAAATCGCTTAAATAAATACGAAGATACCTCTATTTACATTTTCTTGAAGAAAGATTATAATCAAGCAAGAATGAGGAGGTGTCTTCGTGAATTTATTTTTTGTTGTTTTTCAAGGCATATCAGGACTAATCATCGGTTTCTTTACTCCGCACATATCAGATAAAGTGATGAAGGCAAAATGTCTGCAAAGGGATAAAGAGATACCCCCCAATCAGTTCCGAAACAAAATCGTCCATGGTTTCCTTTGTATCATCAATTCGGCTTTCTGGACGGCCGCTTCTTTCCTGATGGAGAATCCGCTAAGCGCTTTTTTCATTTCACTCCTTTTCACATTGGCTTTACTCTTTGCTATGATTGATTTCAGCATTCATCTGATTCCCAATGAAATGGTTCTGATCACTTTGTTTGTAGGGATTTTATTTCAGTTCACACAGTTCGGATGGAAGGATCTTCTGATAGCGTTTGTTTGCATGTTTGCTATGATGCTTCTGTTCACACTGGTAGGTTTTCTTGTCGGCTTGGGTAAAGTAGGTGCCGGGGATATTAAACTTGCAGGCATCATGGGCATTGCTCTGGGGTATCCGGCTCTTCTGACTGCCGTTTTAGTCATGAGTGCAGCTATAATCGCATATTGTTTTTTTGGAATCTGGTTTCGAAAATTAACTTTGGTATCCATGTTTCCCTTTGCCCCGTTTATGATGCTTGGAATGGCTGTCTCTTTAAGCTTGATTCTTATTCCTTCGTAAAAAATTACATTATTCGACAAATTATCCCCATTGCCTTTTGTAAAAATTGGTGCTATAGTCAAATCAAAAATAGAAAATATCGGAAAAATGCTATGTAAAAGGAAAGTGGGGAATTATCATGAAAAAATTTTTAAACTGGTTTGTAAAAGAAGAAAGCGGACAAGGAATGGTGGAGTATGGACTGATTCTAGGGTTGGTTGCATTAGCAGTAATCGCTGCTCTGACTGTTCTGGGAACAAAGATTAACGGTAAATTTGAAGCCATTAACAATTCGCTTTAATTTCAATTACAGCATCCTTAAGAAAGATACATATGAAGGGCCTCGGCTTTTGGCCGAGGCTTTTTCCTCTAAAGGATAGGTGGTGTTACGGTGATCAACATGAAAAAAGAGGAGGGCCAGGCCATGGTGGAATTCGCCCTGATGCTGCCTGTACTTCTTTTATTTCTTTGCGGTATCCTGGATTTCGGCTGGATCTTCGGCAATGAGCTACTGGCCAGCAATTCCACAAGAGAGGCTGCCCGGTATACGGCGATTCACTATTATGACAGCACGACAGATGACGATAAAGCCATTGCTGCCAGCATTATCGCTGCCAGCATGCCGTCTTTGAATAATACCGTCGTGACCCTTGACAAACCGGCAGGCTCTGAGGTCATTACCTTATCTCTGAAAGGGGAGATCCCTGTGCTAACCCCTTTCCTGTCGGCTATTTTGGGAGAAAATTTTACAATTAAAGCAAAAACCATTATGAGAGTGGAGAATTGATAAGACTGACCTATGATCGAAAGAGGTGGAATCCATGAAATCATTAAAGGGTTTTTATAAGAAATGGGCTGAAAAGCAGGATGGAGCCGTGGCCGTGATTGTAGCTTTGGCTTTAACTGTTATCTTGGGCAGTGTAGCCCTGGTAGCGGATTTGGGAATAGCGTATCTGGAGGCTTCCAGACTGCAGAATGCCTTGGACAGTGCTGCTCTGGCGGCGGTTCAGGAGCTTCCGGCAGCGAACGTATCCTCCGCTGAATGGACTTCGGCAGCTGCAATTGCCAACGAATACGCACAAGCCAACGGGCTTGATTCTGTCACATTAACTCCAATAACAAAGAATGGGAAAATAATGGGCGTCAAAGCTTCCGGGGATACGGAAGTGGAATATACCTTTGCCCGGATCCTTGGAAATGAAAGCGGAGCCGTCTGTCGGCTGGCATCAGCAGAGATGAAGCCTGTCAGCGGTGTGAAGGGGCTTGTTCCTCTTGCAGCATTGGATAGTATGATGACCACCATACAACCTGGCAACACCATAACGCTAAAGGTAGGAAAAGACCAGAATAAGGAATACCCGGATAACGGATGGTTCGGTGCTTTATCGCTGGGGGGATCCGGAGCCGAAGTATACGGCAACAATATTGTAGATGGCTACAGCGGTTATGTGACAACGGGATCGATCTTCTATACGGAAAACGGTAATATGGCAGGTCCAACCATTAGCAGTGTTACAGATCGGATCTATAAACCCGGAGAATACGATCATCGAAGCTGTACCTATGATAGTCATGAAGAAGACTGCCCTCGTTTGATAATTGCCCCCGTTGTTAAAATCATTGATGAGAGC
Source organism: Sinanaerobacter chloroacetimidivorans (assembly GCF_018128545.1). Classification (GTDB taxonomy): domain Bacteria; phylum Bacillota; class Clostridia; order Peptostreptococcales; family Anaerovoracaceae; genus Sinanaerobacter; species Sinanaerobacter chloroacetimidivorans. The sequence continues at coordinate 59,828 of NZ_JAGSND010000019.1, forward strand.
GGGCATACAAAAGTTGAAGTAACAGGTTTCGCTTCCTTTTTTTTAGTGAGTGTGTCCGGGGATGCCGGTAAAGCAAGTATAGAAGCAAAATATATCAGCACAACAATACCTGGTGCATCCACAGAAGGATCTCCTAAAGATTATGGAGTTTACTCCATAAAGCTGACTCAATGATTCAATATAAAAAGACAAGAATTTATTTTATTTTTTAATTAATTATCAACAGATGTCTTTCATATGGAGGTTTCATCGTGAAAAAAGTAAAAGTATTTGCACTCTTATCCGCAGTGGTTACGGCACTGTTGATTTTCTTTTTTTTAAACTCCCTTAGCAGTATGAATGATGATGAGAAGATGAAAGTTATGACGGCAGCTATGGATATCCCTCCAAATGTTACCATAACGGAGGATATGATCACGGCTGCGGAGCTGCCTTTGACGGCGGTGATATCAGGTGTCATGACAGAACCGGATCAGGTCATCGGAAAGGTGGCAAAATCCGATATCCTTGCAGGAGAACAAATCCTGGGAGGCAAATTGATCTCTGTAGCGGACAATACGAATGGAACACTTGCTTATGCATTGGAGCCTGGAATGAGAGCCATAACGATAGCGGTGGATGTTACAACCGGATTATCCGGAATGCTGAAGCCTCAGGATAGGATCGATCTCATCGGTGAGTTTGAATATCAGAGCGCAGGTAAGCCTTTGGACTCCTACTCAAACTTACTGGCAGAAAATATAAAGATCCTGGCAGTGGATAATGTGCTGTCTGCGCAGGGTAAAGCGAACGGAGAAGGCAGTGCATATGTTACCATTACCCTGGAGGTCACTCCGAAACAGGCTATGGAGATCAGTCTGGCGGTATATAAAGGGCAGCTACGTGCTGTTCTAAGATCTCCGTTGGATGAAGAAACAACCGGTTTACCGAATATTACGCTTGATAACATAATGGCAAACTGAAGAAAAAGGAGTACATAATCATGAAGATAAATGTAATGTTGGTAAGCAAACTGGAAAAAAATATTAAAGTAATGAAAAACTTTATTGAAGATGAGGAAATCCATATTGTAGGGGATTCTACAACAGGTTCTGTAGCTTTGGACAAAATTGAAAACCTGATGCCTGATATTATTATCATGACGCTGGGTACCGGTGACAATGATGTGCTGAGCCTTGCTGAAAGGGTGTTCCTGCACAGGCCCAGGACCCATGTCATTTTGCTGGCAGAATACATAGACGTGGAGATTCTCCAAAGTGCCATTGCTATCGGGGTGCATAATGTCAGGGAATTTCCTGCTTCATCGAAGGAATTTGCCGAGTATATCAAATCTGTTTATCATAATGAAAATTCGCGTATCAAGGCATTAAATGAAAAACAGAATCTATCATGGATGTCAAGAGTAGTAACGGTTTTCGGTGCCAAAGGCGGTTTGGGTAAAACCACCATCGCGGTTAATCTAGCCGTGAAGCTGGCCCAAAGCAATAAAAAAGTGGCCTTGGTGGATCTGGATCTTCAATTCGGTGACATTCACATTTTTTTAGATATTGATCCTTCGGATACCATATCAGAGTTGGTACAGGAATTTTTTACTTCCAATATTGATTCCGTACGCAGCTTTATGACGGTTCATTCCAGCGGGATCCATATTTTGTCTTCTCCTAAAAGTCCTGAATACGCAGAAATCATATCAGCGGAAAAAATCCAAAGCTTGCTGAGCCTTCTGCGCACTTACTATGACTATGTTGTGATCGATACACCTCCGTTCTTTACGGAGGTGACGTTAACGGCTTTGGAAAGCTCATCCACCATCCTGTTTGTAACAGGTCTTGATATTTCTATCTTAAAAAATTCAAAGGTTAGTTTATCTTTATTGGATTCCCTTCAGCAAACCGATAAAATTCGTTTGATTGTTAACCGGGCAGTAGACATGAGCTCTATCACGATCAACGATGTACAGAGTATACTCGGATGTCCTATTTGGGCCAAAATACCCAGTGACTATAAAGTAGCGGTCACTGCCTTGAACAGAGGGATTCCGTTTGTCTTAAGCAATCCGGGGAGCAAGCTGTCACAATCTATTGAAGATGTTGCCAGACTTCTTTTGGATGGAGAAGGTGAAAACAGTGAAAAGAAAGGAAACCTGTTTCCGGTCAATCCGCAAGAAAAAGTGAAAATCGGAAAATTAAAATCCTTTCTCAAAAAAGAGAAAAAATAACATCACTGCTGCAATCGGACCAAAGAATGGGGGTAAGTAAATGAGTTTATTGGAGAGACTGGAAAAGCAAAAATCAGCAACCGCAGTACCGGATCCGGAACATTCCGGGAGCAGCATCAGCGGAGCAGGCGGTACGGAAATCTTTCATGATGAATATGCTGAGCTGAAAGAGATCATACATAAAGAAATCATTGAACAGATTAATCTTGAAGCATCCGGAGGAATCCCATCCGAAGAAAACCAGGAGGAGTATCTGTTAAAAACTCTTGAAATGCTGATTGACGAAAAACCCGTCTCCATTTCCAGAGCAGATCGTTCCCGTCTGATTCGGGAGTTGTATCATATTGTGGCCGGCTTGGGGCCTTTGGAACCCCTGCTGGATGATCCTGAAATAACGGAGATCATGGTCAATGGTCCATGGCAGGTGTATATAGAGAGAAGGGGAAAAATAGAACTTTCTACAGCTAAATTTAAAGATCATGCACATGTCATGCATGTCATTAACAGAATTGTTTCTTCTGTAGGGAGGCATATTGATGAGGCAAGTCCCATGGTGGATGCGCGTCTTGACGATGGTTCCCGGTTTAATGCCATTATTCCTCCCCTGGCATTGAACGGTCCTACCATAACCATTCGTAAATTTTCAAAAAAGCCCTTTACGGTAAATGATCTGATTCGATTTACCTCCGTATCTCCGAAAATGATGTCATTTTTGGAAGCCTGTGTCAAAGGGAGAATGAATATTATCGTATCCGGAGGTACAGGAAGCGGTAAAACCACCTTGCTGAACGTTCTTTCAGGCTTCATTCCCAATACGGAACGTATTGTTACCATTGAGGATGCAGCAGAGCTGCAGCTCAGGCAGGATCATGTGGTCACGCTGGAAAGCAGGCCGCCGAATCTGGAGGGAGCAGGGCAGGTTACCATTCGGGATCTTGTAAGAAATTCATTGCGTATGAGGCCTGACAGGATCATCGTCGGTGAGGTTCGATCAGAGGAAACCTTGGACATGCTCCAAGCCATGAACACCGGACATGAAGGCTCCTTGACCACTGCCCATGCCAATTCCCCCAGAGAACTCATGTCCCGCTTGGAAACAATGGTACTGATGGCGGGAATGGAGCTTCCCGTTAAAGCAATACGGGAGCAGATCTCTTCAGCCATAGATATTGTGGTACATCAGTCACGTCTGAAGGACGGATCCAGAAAGGTTGTGAATATTACTGAAATCGTGGGTATGGAAGGTGACACCATAACATTGCAGGATATTTTTTATTTTAAGCCGGAAGGCTTGGATGCCAGCGGAAAATTGACCGGTAATTTTTACTCAACAGGAATACGGCCGAGCTTTCTTGAAAAAATAGCGTCCTGCGGTGTTTTAGTGAAAGATGATTGGTTTATGAACTGAGGTGTGAAATGATACAGATACTGCTGATTTCTATTTCCAGTGGCTTGCTTGTATATTTTCTGGTTCATCTGAAAACACCGATTTCTGAAAAGGAGATCGTGAAGGAGAGAATCAAAAAATACTTCCGGAAGAGTTCAATAGATGATATTGAAGATCAGGTAATACGGGAACGTTATGAAAAAGCGCAGAAAAAAAAGAATATGAACAAACTGGTAAGCAAGGAATTTTCCGATTACGTTGCTTCATCAGGGGTTCGATTGACTGCAAATGAGTTTTTGTATGCCTGGATCGGTTCCGTTTTTATTCCTATGTTTCTATTTTCTCTCGTTGGCTTGCATATTATCACAGTGACAGCAATGGGAATCCTTGGTTTCGTAGTACCTCCTCTGCTGCTGCAGCGAGCCAGAAGAAAAAGACAGGAGCTTTTCAGCAGGCAGCTGGGAGAGGCGCTGGTAATCATGGGGAATGCGGTAAAGGGAGGCTTTTCCTTCCGACAGGCAATGGAAAGTGTCGCTTCGGATATGCAGACGCCTATCGCTGCGGAGTTTGAACGGGCCATCAGAGAGATACACTTTGGGGTGCCTCAGGAAGAAGCCCTGCTTCATATGACGGAACGTATGAAAAACAGGGACCTGGATCTGTTGGTATCGGCTGTTCTCACTTCAGCCAAGGTAGGGGGTAACCTGTCGGATATTATGGATGTCATCGCCAATACCATCAAGGACCGGATCCGGATCAAGCAGGAAGTTCGAGTTCTTACATCGTCAGGGCGAATTTCTGCCTTGATTATTGGACTGCTTCCGCTGATCCTTTTTATCGCACTGATGTTTATTAATCCGGAGTATGTCAAATACTTCATCAATAGTTTTTTAGGAAATATCATGTTGGTTATCAGTGTAATTCTTGAACTTATCGGTTTCTTAGCAATTAGGAAAATTGCGGATATTCAATATTGAGGGATTTTCTTATGATGATATATTTGATAGCGGTCACGGCAGGAATGCTGATTTATACACTTATTTTTATAAAATTAAGCAGTTATGGCCAACAGAAGGATTTAATAAAAAAAAGACTTCACTCTGTTGCCGATCACAAGAAAAATTTTTCATTGGATGAAGAGCTGAGCAAGCCATTGTCCGAACGTATTTTCAAACCATTATTTAAAAATATACTTCAGGGAATCAGAAGGTTTATACCGGAAGAAAGAACCGCAAATGGGAAAGCCCAAAGCAGTCAAAGCATAAAGTTAAAAAAACAGCTGCGACAGGCAGGCATAAAAATATCGGTAAATGAGTATCATCTGGTTCGTCTTATGGTTATGTTCGGATCAGGTGCGATTTTAGCGATGATTTCCTTATCACTGGATTTGCCGTTATTCGGTATTTTTTTTCTCGGAATGATTGGCATTTATGCAGCCTTTGTGATTCTAAGATTTCATCTGGCGAGGAGGATTTCTTATCGACACAGCGAAATGCAGAAAATGCTGCCGGAAGTATTGGATATGCTGAGCGTCAGTGTGGAGGCGGGACTTGGATTGGAACAGGCCATGGTGCATGTGGTCAATCATTTTGAGGGGCCTCTCATTGATGAAATAGCCATAACGAATCGGGAAATGTCCATGGGCAGAAATCGAAAAGAAGCGCTGCTCCTTCTGGGTGACAGGTGTGAGATTGAAGAGATGAAAACCTTTGTCAGAGCCATTGTACAAGCTATGCAGCTGGGAATTTCCATCAAGAACGTGCTTCGTTCCCAATCTGCATTAATGCGCCAGACCAGGAGAAATAAAATTGAGGAAAAGGCCATGCAGGTCTCGGTTAAAATCCTACTGCCGATGGCATTTTTCATATTTCCGGTCATTTTTATTGTTTTACTAGGACCTGCTTTTGTTAAAATTGCTGTTAATTTTTTATAGGGGTGGTAACATGATTCTTTACAGTGAAAATAAAGTAATCGCAAATCGTATTCAAATAGCAGATTCTTTCCTTGCAAGACTGATAGGTCTTTTAGGCAAAAAAAGCCTTTCTGAGGAAGAAGGTATGCTGCTTTTTCATTGTCCCGCCATTCATTGCTTTTTTATGAAGATGGCCATTGATGCTGTCTATTTATCAAATGAAATGAAGGTTCTTTACATTGAGACATTGAGACCCTGGAAGATGGGGAAGTATGTCAGAAAGGCGGCTCACGTACTGGAGCTTGCTGAAGGGACAGCACACGAAAAAATCAGATTGGGGGAGCAGCTGCAATTATCGGTGAATCAAGAATAGGAGGATCGTCGTATGGCATTAAACAAGCTGGACAGCGGAAATAACCATGATATGAATATCGTGGAATTGCTGCGTGTAAAAACAGAGGAAGCAGATATGGACGCTTATCTGAAAACATCTTTTGGTGGATATACCAAGCAGTCCGTTCTGGAATATCTCTCTATACTCAGAAAGAATCAGCAGATCATGTCGGAAACCTTTTACAAGAATCAGCAAACCCTCTATGAGGAAAAGGAAAAAGTCAGAAAAAATAATGAATCTCTGCAGATAAAACTGGATAAGCTTGACACGGAATACCAGAATCTTTGCGAAGCAATGATGACCTTTAAGCTTGAAAATAAAGAGTTTACAGTTCAGGATATCATTGCCCTGAAGAATCATATTGCGGCGCTGGAAGAGGAACTGAAAAGAAGCAGAGATACGAAGGCGAATCTGGAAAAGAAGATCGATTTCATGGATCAGGCAAATCATGATTTAATGATCAAACTGGAGCAGTCCAATCTGGAGACGGAAGCGCAAAAGGAAATGCTTATCGCCGAAAAGATGGAATCCAAAAAACTCAGAGATATGGTTTCGGATTTATCCAGCCGCCTTGAAACTGAAAGAGATGAAATTAAATATTGGAAAGCGCTTCAGACGGAAGGGCAGGTGGCACAACTCACTGCAAAGGTAAATGAGCTTACAGAGCAGCTTTCCGTACAGACGGACCTTATTGCAAAACAGAATACAGATCGTATGATGAGAGAACAGGCCATGGAATCCTTAACAGCTGAGGTTGCTGCGTTAAAGTCTACGATACGGGCTTTGACGGAGTCCTTGGAAAACATCAATATTCAAAATGATAAGCTGATCCAGTCCAATAAGACCCTTACGATTCAAATGGAAGAGGAATACAAAAAAACGATGAATCTGATTCAGGAAAAGTCGGATATCACCATAGATAAACTCATCGCCTTGAAAAAGCTGAGTGAGGCGGAGTCTAAAATCTCTATGCTGGAGGTGCAGCTGAATAAAGGAAAGAAGATGGAGGAAATCAATAGTATAAAATAAGATCGTTATTAACACTCGATGCTGGTTGAATATCACATTTTACAATAATAGTAAAAAAGGGGACAACACAATTGCACCGGGTAATATTGACGAAGTAGAAATAGTGTGATTTCGCATCTGCTATCCTGCGCCTGTGTGACAGGCTTGGACCATCTCGCTGAAAACTTCAACTGAAAGGAATTCTTTCGTTTATCCCCCTTATTTAGTGCATAAAAAAACAGGGACCACATTGGCCCTGTTTTTTTAAGAAGTCAGGTCATAAAAGATGTAATGCTAACGAAATTAAATATGCAAATCCTTTTTTGAAAATACCGCAATCGCTGCTGAAAATAGCACAATTGCACCGATGAACAGTACAATCATTCCCGCAATCGCACCGGTTTCTCCCGCGATGATTCCCTCTGGGCTAAACAAGGTGAAAAATGTGGCGTATTTCGCGTTTTCCACTTGTTCGCCTGTGTTTGAAAGCATCTGGATAATATACGCTAATGCCGGGATGCCCGCACCAAAGCCTACGCTGTATTTTGCATCGCTAAACAGGCATGAGCAGAAAAAGCAAATCCCGCCTATGAACAGATGCAAACATAAAAGTCCTAAGTTCAATAAAAGCAGTTTCCAGATATAAAGTTCTTCCGAGAAGCTTGCTTTTGAAACCGCAAGCTCAATCAAAGTCACATAAAGCACAAGTACGAAAATTCCTGTAACTAGCACTGTGATCTGCGTAAATGCCACAGCACGGCGTTTTACGGGTGCGGCAAGAAGATAGGTTATGGAGCCTCTGTCCACATATTTCGCAATCAGCTTGTTTCCATAAAGAATGGCAAAAACCATAGGAAATACAATCAGAATAAATCCATATAAATATGACGACATAAACCCGAGAAGGGTTGTCGCACCGGCAGTCATGCCCACAGCAGCCATGAATTCCGGCATTATTTTCACATATTCGTCCAGAAGAGCCATTTTTTCCGGATCAAACATGGAAATAATCATCGAGACATACAATGTTAATACAGCGGCAAAAATCAAAAGCATTTTCCAGCTTCCTTTGACTCCCTGCTTATATAATGTAAAATTAAACATTATTGCGCACCTCCGTAATATTGCATGAAGATTTCCTCAAGACTTTGAGTCGGAGCAGAGAGATTCGCCACGGGATAACGGTTCATCACGGCAATCAGCTCCTGGATATTATTCCGTACTGTTACAACTACTCGGTGATTCGTCAACACCTCTGTTTGTAAATTCTCTTTATTAGCAAAATTTTTGGCTGCTTGAGAATTTTCAAAAGTGATAACGTATTTCTTAACCTGTGCTGCTTTCAGCGCATCTACAGAATCTACCGCAGCCAGCTTGCCGTCTCGGATGATGCCGACCCGATGGCAGGTGCGCTCAACCTCCTCAAACATATGGCTGGACATGAGAATCGTTTTGCCGCGTGTTTTTTCTTCTATGACCAGCTCAATAAAGCGGTTCTGCATTAGCGGATCAAGCCCGCTGGTCGGTTCATCAAGAATCAACACATCGGGATCATGCATAAAAGCCACTACAATGCCGGCCTTCTGTTTCATACCCTTACTCATTTTTTTCAGTTTACCACGAGGATCAAATTCGAAACGATCGAGCAATTCTTTTTTACGATTATGAAACTTAATATCGCGGTATTTTTCCACAAATTCCAAAAAGTCTGTTCCTGTCATGTCGTCGAAGAAATTGATTTCACCGGGGATATAACCGAGCTTTTTCTGGATTGCCGCGCTGTGGCGCCAGCAGTCCAGTCCGCCGATGGAACAGGTTCCCGATTTCGGTTGAAGAAAGCCCATCAGATGCCGGATCGTGGTGGTCTTGCCTGCGCCGTTCGGCCCCAAAAATCCAAACACCTCTCCATTTTCCACCGAGAAGGAAAGATCAAACACACCGCGTCCATCCCCGTAATCCCTTGTAAGATTTTGAATTTCAATTACACTCATAAATACTCTCCTTGAAATACACTTTAAGGATTTTCAGATAGCGGCCTATTTCCGCTATTATTTCCTCGTTCTATTCTTCCCATAAAAATCAATTTAGTCTCATTTTTCCGTTCGAATCCCACCATACTTATAAAATAAAAAGATATCCATCCGTTTGGATGGATATCCTTGTATTAAGAGGTTAGGTAAGAAAAGATGCCACTTGGGCGTGAGCAGTAAAATATGCTATAACTGAGCATGTATGGCAATTCATAAGGCTACCCCAATATTTCCACGTATCCGTCTGTACCATTCAGGCGCAGCCTCTGCCCGTCTTTGATCAGCTTCGTCGCGTTTTCCACGCCGACGACCGCCGGAAGACCGTATTCACGGGTAATCACCGCGCCATGCGACATTTCGCCGCCCACCTCGGTGACAAGCCCCGCAATGGTAACAAAAACCGGCGTCCAGCTTGGATCGGTAAAGGGGGTCACAAGAATGTCGCCTGTTTCAACATGGGCGTCCTCTAATCTGGAAACCACCCTCGCACGGCCCTCGACGACACCAGGTGACACGGGAACACCAATAAGCGCGTCTTCAGGGGTGCTACTGGCGTTATATTCTCCGGAGGGGACTTCTCCGTCCGACAAAATGATACGCGGCGGCGTCAGCTTTTCATAACGGGCGTATTCATTTTTGCGGTTCTCAATCAGAGTTTGATCCGCCCGGCCTGTTCTGACCGCTTCGCGGAACTCGTCAAAATAAAGATAGAATACATCGTTTACGTTATTGATAACGCCTGCGGCCGCGAGCTTTTCTGCTTCCTTCAAAAGCGCCCGTTTGTAGATCGCGAATCTGCTGACCCAGAAATATTTCGGGTACTCCCTTGCACCGACGAAGTTGCGGAATACACTGATCCTCTTCTTTGCTTTCTTCGCTTTTTTGGCGCCGCCGGGAAGCTTTTGAAGGCATCTGATGATCTCGTCTTCTTTTACCTTGGCTTCGTGTTTTCCCTGTTCAAACTTCACGATATGCTCTCCGGGATTTAAAAGCTTAACGTCGCTCAGAATGACTGGGATGAGCTGCGTCGGCTTTTCGTCGAAGCGGGGTTTGGTAATGTCAATTTCCGCCGGACAGCGCATTCCGTATTTCTGAAGGAAATCCCTAATGACGGCTTCTGTCTCCGCACCACCTTGAAGCTTTAAAAGGCCATCGAAAAAGCTCTCGTCATCCGCATGAGCGAAGTATTCGCGTACCTCAGGGTACTTGCGAACGACATCGGCAACACCGCAGATAGCAAGCCCCATCTCGGAGGTGACATTGTGCTCCACTGATTTTGACAGCGAGTTTGTAATATTCTTCTCTCCCAGCCATTTTTCAGTATTTCTGTTGATCCAGCCTGACACGTACTGGCAGGCAAGCACCGCTCCGAAGCCTGTAGCGTCAAACAGCCTTGCCTGCAGCTCTTTTTTATCTTCAAGAATAAAATCAAATACCTCGTCCCCCGAAAGATTCCGGAGGCTTTGTTCAAGCTTCTGGAGTGAATTCTCGTTCAGTCTGATCATTTCGTCAAGAATGGTAGGGTCATTCTTTCTGTACATCCTGAATGCTTCTTTTATCCACGGGAGAAGGTTGGCTCCCTTTAACAGGTTGCCTTTCCCCTTCGGAAGGCCCTTAATGTAGTCGTTATTTTCCATGACCTTTCTAACGGCACTCGCCATCAACGGGTCCATGTTGTCGACTTTTTGCTTTACCATCCGTCTGCCCTGCGGTGTAGTCAGGTCGAAGGTGATATCCACATATATCCGCCCGCCGGCCCGGTCTACGGGAAAAAGCGATGCGAATTCGAAAAACGATATGCCGAGAGGCAAGATGGGATCGGTCATTACCTGCATATGGCCCACCGACATGTAGACGCGTTTTACATTGTCACGGCTTTCAGGGGCTGGAAAGAGTGTCGTGATGGGGCGGCTTTGAACAATGTAAAACTCGCCGGCAGCAAGACACCATTCGATATCCTGCGGACATCTGAAATGGTCCTCGATTTTCCTTCCAATGCCGGCAAGGCGAAGGATCTGCGTCTCAGTAAGTGCCTGATTTTTCTGCCTGCCTTCTTCAATTTTCATTTCATGGGTACCTCCGCCTTCGGCGGCCCTGACTTCAAGCGTCTGTATGCCGGTTCTTTTAGAGACGATTACCCCGTCCTGGACTTTATAGGTGTCGGGATTCACAAGGCCGGACACCAATGCCTCGCCTAGTCCGAATCCGGCGTCAATCGACATGGTCTTTCTATCGGAGGTTAGGGGGTCGGAGGTAAACAAAATACCTGACACTTCCGACATCACCATTTTCTGTATCACAACGGACAGCAGTACCTTTCGGTGATCGAAGCCATTCTGAATGCGATAGATCATGGCACGGTCGGTAAATAGAGAAGCCCAGCATTTAATTACATGCTTCAGTATTTCTTCCTGGCCTCTGATATTCAAATACGTATCCTGCTGACCGGCAAAGGAGGCGCCGGGCAGATCCTCAGCGGTAGCGCTTGAACGCACGGCAAAGGCCTGCTGCCTATCAAATGGTGACAACGCTTCAATGATGGCATTTTCAACCTCTTTTGGCATGCTTGAGTTTTCAATTACCGAACGAATGCTTCCGCTGATTTCCGAAATCAGGTCTTTTTCATCAGATTTTACTCCGACAAGTTTTTCGAGCAATTCTTTCAGCTGTGCATTGTTCTCCGTGAATTTTCTGTATGCGTCGGTTGTAATGCAAAAGCCTTCGGGAACCCGAATTCCGTCAATTCCGGCCAGCTCCCCGAGGTTTGCGCCTTTGCCGCCCACAGCCGAAAGCTTGGTTTTGTCTATTTCAAGGAAGTTTAAAACATATGGTTTCATTAAAATCACCTCTGTAAAGTTTTGAAATATGTGCCTTATGATTTCATAATATACCTGCCAAAGTCATGTTGTCAATATGTTTTGAAATATATATTGCAATATTACAAAACTATGGTATGATAGTTCTAAGGTGATAATTATGAACGGTTACGAAAAAAGAACGAAAGCAAAGAAGGAAGCAATCATCAATGCCGCCAGGGAGCTTTTTACCGAGCGCGGCGTTACGGAAGTCGGAGTCGGTGAAATCGCGAAAAAAGCACATGTTTCACAGGTATCGATCTATAACTACTTCGGAGATAAGAACACCCTAGCCAAAGAGGTGTTGATTGACATTCTTGATAAAGTGATTCAAGAATATGAAGAAATTCTGAACAGAGAAATCCCTTTTCCGGAAAAAATTAAGATAGTCATGGCAAAAAAGCATGACGCGGTGATTGAGGCAAGCCGTTCTCATTTCAGCGAGTATGCATGGTCAGATAAAGCTTTTCAGCATGTATACTGGGAAGCGGCAACGATAAAATCGATTCATATCTATTCACAATTTATCGATCTTGGGAAAAAAGAAGGAGCGATTGACGAGCATATTCCGAATGACGCGATATTAAAATATCTTTACGCGTCGATATCCATCATGCAGGAGCCCGACTATCTGAAAACCAGCGACGAATATAAACTGGGGATCTTCCGGTTATTTTTGTACGGCTTATTGGGAAAAGAGGACTGATTTACTCATCATCCGTCTTGAGGTTTCCAGCGGAGAGGCGGCCGCCCTTGCGGGTTCGAATCCCACCACAGTTACAAAAAAACAAAAAGATAGAGGCGGGCCCCTATCTTCTTGTTTTTGGCGGAGAAGGTGGGATTCGAACCCACGTGGGATTGCTCCCAAACTGATTTCGAGTTATTTGAGGGCAAGTTCCGATGAGATTATCAAGGTGACTTTGAGACACCTTGAAATCCAGCAAACCCGCATGAATCAAGGCTTTTCGGGCGAAAACCATGAAGTTGCCACGCTTCGGCTCAACCCCCGAATTTTACGGTTTTCAGAGCAAAGTGTAGAAAAAGCGTAGAAAAACAACCAGCGAAATAACCTTAAGATACTTTAGTTTCCTGGCATTTATAAAAACATAAACCACAGCGAACCCTACCATTGACATTGATTAAAACTGAATAACGCAAAACAGACAGAGCTGATATCTGTCTGCACCATCAATGCATTGGAGGGATGGACATGGCAACTGACTACTCTCACCTTCTGGCTGAATACCCGGAAAAGATATGTCACGACCAATTTTACAGAATTTGCAGAATAAGCAAACGAAAAGCCACATGGCTTTTAGAGAACGGGTATATCCCCTGCGAGGATACAGGGAAAAAGACCCGTAGGTTCAAAATCCGGATAACGGATGTGGTAGAATACCTTACCCGCTTAGAAGATTCTCCGGAGTCCCTGCTGACACCTCCCGGAATTTTTTCAAGCGGAATAAAATATAGACCCAAGCGTCGGGCAGAGGTTCAAATAGATGCGGGTAAATTCATGGAGATGCTAAAGAAAAAGTGGAGCAGCTTTCCGGATGCCCTTACCGTGGGCGATGTCATAAAAATGACGGGCTACAGCCAAACCGCAGTATCACAATGGATATCCAAAGAGAAATTATTCGGAGTGTGGTACTACAACAAATACTTGATACCAAAGGACTGCCTGATAGAATACATGGCAACCAAAGCTCACCGCATCACTCAGAAATCAAAGAAGCATATGGACTTGATACAACAGTACCAAGTTGGACAGACACCGACTGAATGTCGAAAAACCTCATAATCAATTATCCAGTTAAAGAGCCGGAGAATCGGAGTGCAGAATGCGCTTCAATTCCCCGGCTTTTTTTGTTTTTCAGAAGGGAGGAAATCATGTTAGTGCATTACAAGAAAAATAAAAAACCAGCTTGTTATGATTCGGATTCCATCATAACAACAGGCAGAATACCGCCTGACGAGCGGCCCCACGGCCCGTTCAAGAGCTGTGGCAACTGCCCATATCCCTCGCATGGATTTATCTGTTACGGCTCCGAGGGTGACTGCCTAAGAACAGATATGCAGAGGATTCACAGTAGAAATAAGCAGAAAAAGGAGGAACTCACATGAGACATCAGCAAGAATTTCTGAAATTTATAAAAGAACAGTATCCGCCCGGCACCCGCATTCGGTTAACAGAAATGCAAGACCCCTATGCGCCTGTGCCGTCAGGTATGGAGGGAACAATTAACTTTATTGACGATGCAGGCCAGTTCCACATGAAATGGGATAACGGCCGATCCCTCGCTCTCATCCCAGGCGTAGATAAATTTTCGGTTATCCCACAGCCCCTCCAAACGCTAAAGCTGTATATGCCTCTGGCTGTGATGCAGTATGAACGCGATGAATGGGGCTCTTTGGAGGAATACCCCTCGGAACTCGACCAGGGAACGATACTTTCCTATCACGACCGAATCCTTGCCGCCATCCTCAAGGAGCGGATGCCGGAGGAAACGGAACGAGGACTCATGGAATATTATCACGGGGATGACAGCGTAAGTCAGAAAGTGAAGTCCCTCTTTTTCACAGTGGAGCAAGTTGGGAACAAGCTGATGGGTGTGGCTGAATGCCGGGTACAAGGGGATTTGAATGATGCGGAGCTGGAGCAGCTCAAAGATTATGCTTCTGGTCAGGCATCAGATGGTTTCGGTGAGGGCTTCGAGCAGCATCCGATTAAGATTGGCAGCGATGAACTATATGTCAGCCTTTGGACGGCGTCAAGGGACTGGAGCATAACGACAAAGGATGAATTAGAGGCTATGAGCCAGCAAATGGGAGGAATGCATCTTGGATAAACAATCAAGGAATAGGCTTCCCGAACAGTGCCTGTTCATGAATGCGAATGGCGAAATTATGCGCATTGAATATGGGAAGCCAGGATTCAGCCGCTCCGAACTCAACACGGAGAATAGAAAGGCAAACCAGGTAATTGTCAACAGCTACAATGAGAAGCACGGCATTACAGCCGAACAGGTCGATACCATGCATCAAGGGGCGCTGTTTGGCTGGAATGTTCCCCAGCTTTCCCAACAAGAGCATTCCGGCATGGAAGGCGGCCGTATTTTTGAAGTGGAAATTAGCCGCCCCGGTTCATTTGGTGCGGAGACTTCCTCCACTCTCAAGCTCCCTGCTACACCATACCAAATATTGGATGCGCTGGACAAGGCCCGCATCACCGATAAACGTGTCATCTATTCTACGAAAATCATAGGCTGCGAGCTGGACTATCTGCCTCAGTTTATCGGCACGAATGCGAACCTATATGAGCTGAATCATCTGACCGAGCGTTTGTCCTCATTAAACGAATGGGAGCTGGACTGCTTCGAGGGGATGGTCATGATGGATACCATCCGGACCCAATACTCCCCCATCGCAATAGACCGCCTCATCAACATGACCCACAGCATGAAGGACTGCCATGTCGTCTATGAAGCCCATAACGACAGCACCCTCGGTAAATTTTATGCGGATAACGACTTTGTGCCGGAACTCGAAAATGTGCCGGATGAAATTTACGAATGCCTGGACTTCGGTAAAATTGGCAAAGAGATGCGTGAGGGCGAGGGTGGCGTATTCACTCCACATGGCTATGTGGTCCAAAATGGCGAGATTTCGCAGACCTACCATAGCGGTGATGCCGTCCCCTTGGAAAAACCGGATTATACCGTGCTTCTCCGTATCACCAAAGGGTATTTTAACGATCCGCAATATGATAACAATCTGGTTGCTTTCCTGAAGCTCCCCGCGGATGATGAGATGCTCTCTCAAGCCGTTGAAGCGGTGAAAGCAGCATCACCGGAGGAATGTGTATTCTCCGCTGCGGACTGCATGATACCCTCCCTTACTGAAAAAATCGAAGATTCCCTATATGAATCGGAGGGCGACAGATACGGCTTGGTCAATGAATTGGCACAGCAGCTCCGCCACATCAAAGAGGAAAATGGTGTCCTGACCTACAAAGCGATGCTGGAAACAACCCCTGCGGATATTTCGTTAGAGGATGCGCTTGATCTTGCTTTTCTGACGGGGGAATTTGAGATTCTGTCCGAAACTGCTTCTCCCGCCGATTACGCTGAAAAGGAAGTTCAGAGGATGATGTCATTTGAAAGCGACGATGGCTTGGAGCAATTCTGCAACTTGGAAGGATACGGGCGGTATCTCATGGAGAAATACGGCATTGCCGAAACCCCTTATGGACTGCTTGAACAACAAAATGGTCGGACGGTGGAGCAATGCCTTAACCGTCCAAGCCAGAGCCACGGCATGGAAATGAAATAGCAGAATCTTTGTCTGCATTTGGTATAGCTATTTTCATAAATCTGTGGCATGGTGTTGTGCTTGAAGGAGGTGAGCGGAATGGAGCAATGGAAAGACTCCCTGCAAACTGCTCTGGATGATCGGCTCAATGCGGCATTTGCAGAGCTGGCGGAATCCAACGCCGATGTCCGAGATGCTATGAAACAGCAACTGGAGGCATCAATACTGTTAAAGGATCATCCCAAATACGATGATGAGCTGAAACAGATCGCAGACTCATACTTTGAAGCCATGCAGCTTTTATTAGGCGAATACAGTCAGCATATGTACATCCAGGGCGCCAAGGACTGTGTGACAGTTTTAAGGGAGCTTGGCGTAATCAAGTAGCACAGGCAATGATGTCTGTGCTTTTTTAGACCCCCAATATAGAAACAAGGCCGTTTCCCCGACAGGAGGCGGCCCTGTTTTTTTATGCCCTTTTTGCCTTGACTTCCTTTCCGGGGAAACAACCGGAAAGGAGGCAATGATGCTCAAGGAGCAGCTTGCGGAGTATCTGCATCGTTATCATCACGGCGCCGAAAATGCCGTCACAAGCAAAATGATGGAATACGCATTCCACGTTTCAGGTAAGGAACTGCGTGACCTTGTCAATGCCCTGCGCCGTGAGGGTATCCCCATTGCCAGTGATCAAAGCGGCTATTTCTACGCAAAGACCGAGGCTGAAGTGCGCCTGACCATCCGGCACATGAAAAGCCGTATCAGCGGAATCAGCGCCGCCATCACCGGACTCAAGCGTTCCCTCACGGCGTTTGACGATACGCAGATACGCCTGCCGCTGGAGGGAGGTGATGACTCCTGAACAGCTTTATGTCTTGGATCGGTGGCAAGAAATCCCTGCGTGAGCTGATCGTCACCCTTTTTCCCCTCTACTATGAAAGATACATCGAGGTATTCGGCGGGGGCGGCTGGATTCTTTTTCATAAGTTCCCCGGCAATGACTTTGAGGTGTACAACGATTTTAATGGGTTATTGGTCAATCTTTACCGCTGTGTGCGGGATAAGCCAGAGGAACTCATGGACGCACTGCGTTATGTTCTCAATGCCCGTGCAGATTTTGACCATGTCAAAAATACCCTTGCCCGTGACAGCCCTGCCTCGGATGTGCAGAAAGCCGCTTGGTTTTATCAGCTCATCCGCTACAGCTACGCATCGGGGCTGACGAGCTACGGCAGCCAGCCACATGATATTCGGTCCAATTTTCCGCTGATTGAGCAGGCCCACAGGCGGCTTGCCAAAGTGGTCGTTGAAAACAAGGACTTTGAGAAGCTGATTGGGCAGTATGACCGCCCCGTTAGTTTCTTCTACTGTGACCCGCCGTACTTTGAAACAGAGAACTACTACAAAAACGTAGGCGAGGATGGCTTTACAGAAAAAGACCATATCCGCCTGCGGGATGCACTGCTGCGGATTGAGGGCAAATTCCTGCTGTCCTACAATGACTGCGAATTTATCCGGGAGCTATATGATACACCGGGCATTCAAATCGACTCCTATACCCGAATCAACAACATCAAGCAAAGGTATGACAATGGGGCGCAGTTCCCTGAAATCCTCATTGCCAACTACGATATGCGAGAACGGACGAGGGAGGCTCCTTCACAGCTCAACTTATTTGATGACGGAGGGATTGAACTCTGACCGGAAGCAGAAAACAAAATTCGCCCCATATCAAGGGGCAAACATTTTAAGGAGGAACAGACCATGAAAAATCATCAGAAGAAAACCGAGCAGACCCTGCAAATCCCTCTTGTTATTCAGCAGCGGTGCGGGTTTACCGATGCCGAAACCCTTGCAGTGATGGCTGCCGATGGTGTATGCGTTATCCACAAGGGTAAGATGACGGCGCTGGAGCTTATCCGTGTTATCACCGCACTCAGTGAACTGGCAAGCGATATGACGATCCATCTCGCCAAAGCCTGCGGCCTCTGCAATAACTGCGGCGATGAAAATCCTGAAGCTGGTACGGAATGCGGCTGTGGCAACAACCCCGCCGAGTGGGTGGCTAACTGCTCCCTCTGCCATGATCTGCTGGACGAGAGCCAGAGCATCCATATTCCCGACTATCTGCTGGAGGAAGCGGGTATTCCCGAGGGTGCCAAGCTGGAAGCCTATACCGATGGGGACAGCGGTGAAATCACGGTGGTGGAGGCGGACATCCAGCAGGACATCAACGATGTGCCTCCCTGCATTCTTTCAATGCTGGCGCAGAGCGGCATCTGCCTTGCGGCATTGGATGAACTGATTATGCAGGAAAGCATCATCTATGGCAAATAACCCGTATTCGCTCTCCAAAACACCGCTTGGGAGGTGAGAATATGCCGGGGATTTCCCTGAAAAACGGCCTCATTTCTTATTACGGAAACCCGGCCGGTTATACAGAAAAAGAAAATGCAGTTGTGGACAACATCTTTCAGAGCAATGAGCTGTCTGCTTGGCTGAAAAGCCGTTCCCTAACACCGCAGTGGACGGATGGCGTGATGGAGCGGCTTCTTGCCGGGGAACGGCTGGGTGGTATCGAAACTGCTGCTCCGCTGAAAAATGTTCGCATCTGGCAGCTCAAGCCCGACGTGGATATCCACATGAAATTTATTTCCTATGAGGAAATGGTGCGGAAGTTCGGAGAACCGTCTCCCGGAAATTACCGTATCGCCTATGACGGCCAGCTTGATACCAATGATCCAGAAACTATCTACGAGCGGTACAGCATACGGCAGCCTCCCGGCTTTTTAGGGAATCCACTCTCCATGTCAGACATCATTGAGCTATACAACGCTGCCGGAAGCGAGTTCTACTATGCGGACCGTAAGGTATTCCGGCAGATCGAATTTGAATCACCCGAACCCATCCAAACCATGGACATGAGTATGTAGGCAGCCTTGGGCTGTCTTTTCTTATGCCCGCCATCAATAGAACGGAGGAAAACCATATGATTTATGTTATCAAAAAAGTAAAGGCTGCGGTTTCTCATAAGCTGACGGCGGCAAAGGACACCGCCGCCAGACTTGCATTCCGCGGCAGGCGCATTCTCTCAGAGAGTGCCGGGGAGGGCTACATCGACACGGCCATTAAAATCCTGCTGGCCGTTGTCATTGGCGCCCTGCTCCTTGCAGGGCTCTACGCACTGTTTGGCGAAACCGTGCTGCCGACTCTGACTCAGCGTATCAAGGAGATGTTCAACTACGCCGGTTAAGAGTACCGGCAATTTTAAGAAGGAGGAAAAACCATGCCTAAGAATACAACACCGGCTGTCCCCAAGTACGATGTGAAAATCCATTCCATCCGCCCGGAGGGAAGCTGCAAGGCCACCGCCTCGGTTAACATCTACAGTGATTTTGCCGTGCGGGGCATCAAGATCATGGACGGCTCCAAGGGGCTGTTTGTCTCCATGCCCAGCTATAAAGCCGGAAACGGTGAGTACAAGGATATCTGCTTCCCTTGCACCAAAGAAGCCAAAGCAGAATTTGACAAGGCGGTCATCGGTGCCTACCAGCAGGCGCTCACCCAAGGGCAGACCGCCGTACAGAAACAGGAATCTCCCGAACCCCAGCAGGAGCAAAGCCAGCCTGTCATGGGTGGGATGTAGGAGGTAGACGATGAAGGAGAAAATGAAAAGACCTCTCAGCATCCTCCTCGTGGTCTGCATGGTTGTTGCCCTGCTTGCGGGCAGCGCCTATGCGGTAAACCGATATTTTGAGGATGCCAAAGGCCATTGGGCGGAGGAAGCCATCCAAATCCTCACGGATAAGGGCGTCATCAGCGGCTATCCCGATGGTCTCGCACATCCCGACGCAATCATTACAAGAGGCGAGTTTGCCGCCCTGATTGCCAGGACTATGGAACTGCCGGAACCGGATGAAAGTGAAGTCACCATTCGCTTTACTGACATTGCCGGACACTGGTCGGAGCAGTATGTAGAGTCGCTCATCATTGCAGGAATTATCCAAAAGGACGATTTCGGGACGAAGTTCCTGCCGAATGATCCAATCACCCGCATGGAGATGATCCGAATGCTGGTGAGGGCTATCGGCAAGGGCGACCATGATGTATCCTGCCCCTGTGTCACCGGGTTTTCCGATGACGATGGACTCGCTGATGGGGATAAAGCCTGTATCTGTACAGGCAAAAAGTACGGCATTGTGACTGGTTACCCGGACGGTACAGTAAAGCCGGAAGGCAAAGCCACCCGTGCGGAAGCCTTTGAAATGCTGGTGGATACGGAGAAAGCAAAGGAACAGATCAAAAAAGAAGAACCTCCGAAGCCGCCCGTAACACCCAAGCCGGAGGATAAGCCTTCCGGTGGCGGCGGTTCTGGCGGTGGTGGTTCCTCTTATGTTCCCGCTCCGCAGTTCAGCTTCACATTGCCCAAAACCGCCTACACCGCCGATGAAATTGAGATTAAGCCGGAAAGTCGCTATGTGAGCGGTGTGACATGGACAATTCTTAAAAACGGACTGCCCGCCGAGCTTCCCGGGCTGACAGAGGGCGAACTGACCGCTGCAGGCGGCAAGGTGAAATTCACGCATACCGGTAGCATCACCCTCATTGCCACGGCAAAAAACAGCCGGGGCGCCACGGTGACCCATGAGCAGACGGTCAGCATCTATCCGGTGGTGACAGCGGCATTCACACTGCCCGAAACCGCCCATACCGATACCGGCGTGCCGGTGGAGCTTTCCACGGAGAATCTCGGTTCCAATTCGGTGCTGTGGTCCCTCCAAAAAGATGGAACCGCCGCCGATATGGAGAAAGCCGTCACCGGAGAGCTGACCGCTGCTGGCGGCACGGTGCTGTTCAAGGATAAGGGCAGCTATACGCTCACGGCCTCCATCACAGACGAGCTGGGCAAGGTTGTCACCGCACAGAGCAGCATTACCGTCTACCCTGTGGCGGAGGTGAATCTCACCCTGCCGGCAGTTACCCATACCGATAAAACCGCCCAGCTAAAAACAGAAACAAAAGAAACGGATGGGCTCACGCTAACCTACACCCTGACCCGCAACGGAGAATCCGCTGACATCGACACATGGATTGAAGGAGATCCCGACCATGGCAGCATCCGATTCAAGGAAAAAGGTGTCTATGCGCTGACCGCTTCCGTTACCGATGCTACCGGCAGAGTGTTTGCCGGTAGCGCAGGCATCACGGTCTACCCGGTGGGCTCGGCGGGATTCTACTTGCCCGAAGTCTTCCATACCGACAAAGCGGTTGTGGTGGAAGCGGTGTTCGGAGAGATCGGCAGCCATACCGCCAAATGGTCCCTGCTGCATGACGGCAAGGAGGTATCCCTCACCAATGCGGCGGAGGGTACGCTGGGCAACAACGGCGGTGAGCTGAAGTTCCGCTCCAAAGGCAGCTATATCCTGAAAGCGGAGTTCACCGATGATGGCGGCAGGAGCTACCGCTATGAGCAGGGCTTCAAGGTTTATCCCGTGCCCAACCTTACCTACGGCCTGCCAAAACACGCCCATACCGACACCGATATCGTGGTCAAAACCGAAGCCAACCATCTGGACGGTCTCGCCGTTGAGTGGCTGGTGGATAACACATTCGGTTTCCAAGATTGGTCGACTTATGTGGACGGAAAGCTCTCGAATGACGGAGGTACCATCCGCTTCAAAAGAGCGGGCATCTATGAGCTGGTAGCGAGAATCACCGATGATACCGGCCGTGTCTTTCTGTACGAAAGCAAGGACAGGTGCGAGGTGCTTCCCGTACTGACTATCGGCTTTGAACTTCCTGCCTTTGCCTACACTGATACCGCCATTGACCTCAGAACTCATGGCAATAATAATGTTCTGCCTGTGGAGTGGTCCGTCAGCAAGGACGGCAAGAGCATTCCGCTCTCCGAGGCGTTTGACGGCAGCCTCACCCCCCAGGGCGGCAAGATTACCTTTAAGGGCGGCGGCGAGTATGTTCTTACCGCAGCCATGACCGACTATCTGAAACGCAGTTATTCCCACAGCGAAAACATCCGCATCCTGCCGGTGGTGCAGTATGCTTTCACCATGCCGCAGACTGTTCACTACAGTACGGAGTTTGAGGTTGCCGCAAGGGATGTTCGGCATATCGGCAGCTATGCTGTGGTCTGGACACTGCAAAAGGATGGCAATACCGCACAGTATCAGGGTACCCTGGGCAATGACGGCGGTAGAATTGCCATCCGTGACATCGGCACTTTTACCCTGACCGCTTCCATCACCGACAGCGCAGGACGTGTAATCTCACATGCGGAGAGTATTACGGTAACCAATACGGCGCCGAATGCTCCTGTGGTAGAGGCCGTTCCAACCCGTACAGCCAAGGATGGAAAGTTTCTCGTCAACATCACCGCCAATGCCACAGATCCCGATGGAGATGCGGTGACCTTGGAGTATGCGGACACTGCGGCTGACGGCTACTATGCGCCGGGTACCCACACCATCCGTGTCAGGGCGAAGGATATTGCCGGGGCTTACTCTACCTGGACCGAGAAAACTTTCACCGTGACCAATGCCGCCCCCACTGTTACCCTGACAGCCGAGCCAACCCGCATTGTCAAGGACGGCAAGTTCCTTGTCAATATCAGTGCGACAGCCGCCGATGCGGACGGCGATGCAACCACGCTGGAATGGGACAACAAGGCGGCTGACAACTACTATGCCGCAGGCACGCACACCATCCGCGTCCGTGCCAAAGATATTGCCGGAGCATATTCTCCTTGGGCATCAAAGACTTTCACCATCACCAGCTCCGCACCGACTGTAACTCTGACCGCAACCCCCACTCGAACAGCGAATAACGGCAAATTCCTTGTCAATATCAGCGCAACAGCCGCTGACTCGGACGGCGATGCCACCACTCTGGAGTGGGACAACAAGGCGGCTGACAACTACTATGCCGTTGGCACGCACACCATCCGTGTTCGTGCCAAAGATGCTACCGGGCTGTATTCGGAGTGGGTGTCCAAAACATTCAGCATCGTAAACTCTGCACCGACTGCGCCGGTCATCAGCCGAACTCCAAACGGCAACAGCGTAGCGCCGGGAACGCCGGTCACCATTAAGGCAACCAGCTCTGACCCCGATGGCGATGCTGTCACCCTTGTCTGGGAGGGCCGAAATGCTGAAACACAGACCTATCCCCGTGGAAAGAACGTGGTCCGCGTCAAAGCGGTGGACTCCGCAGGCGCTGAATCGCCTTGGGCTGCCATCGTTTTCTTTGTGGCGGACTCAAACGGCGGTGGTGGGATGGTCTTAACAGGGCCTGACTCCGTTATCATGGAAAACGGGCTCGAAGGCGCCACCATCACAGAATATACCTTTAC
Source organism: Sinanaerobacter chloroacetimidivorans (assembly GCF_018128545.1). Classification (GTDB taxonomy): domain Bacteria; phylum Bacillota; class Clostridia; order Peptostreptococcales; family Anaerovoracaceae; genus Sinanaerobacter; species Sinanaerobacter chloroacetimidivorans. The sequence continues at coordinate 83,306 of NZ_JAGSND010000019.1, forward strand.
GGTGCCTCCTGTAAGTGGTCACAGCGGCTCGGACTTCGGCAGAGTGCGTGGATACAACAGGCTGACCAGCCAGTGGGATCAGCTTGACTACGGTACCACCACCAACGGCATCACTTTCACTCGCAGCCTTGGCGCAGGCGTATACACAAGGCTGGAATTCTATTATTACACCAATCACGACTGCATGTATGTGCGTCCGCAAGGACTCTATAGTATCGCTCGTGTGTGAGCATTAGATTAAAGAGAAATCTAATTGGTCAGCCGACT
>NZ_JAGSND010000002.1:0-335324 GCF_018128545.1 Sinanaerobacter chloroacetimidivorans
TTCTTTACTGAATTTAGTCATAAAAAAGTACACCTCCAAAAGCTAGATTTTTCATCCAACATTTGGGGTGCACTTCACTTCCAAGCAGTTCTTTACATAATGGGTCATTACCATGATGACTCTATTTTCAACTCATTACTATTATTCTTGATGATTCCTGAGAGTTCTTAATCAACCTGTCGTTTATTCCAGCTTGAGAATAGATACTTCATAAGCGATCTTCGTTTCCACATTGCCTTCTTCATCCCGTTTCCGGTACTCTCTGCTTTGTATTCTGCCGGTGATGATAATTTTCGTTCCCACTGCAAGGTTTGCCGCATAGCCTGCGTTTCTTCCCCAGGCAATGCATGGTATGTAATCGGATTTGTTATACATTCTATTGACAGCCAACATAATATCGCAGATTTCACGACCCAGCGGGGAGATTCTGCCAATGGGCTTTTTACAGATGAATCCTTCCAGATTGATTTTATTTTCATGGGCAGGGAAAGGATCCTCGGTAATCAATTTGAATTCCCGGGCAAAAACCACTACGTTGAGTTTATTTCTTCCGTCCTGTTCCTCATTGTAGGTCCTGATCTGCCCCAGGACTTCAACCAGACTGCCGGTTCCAAGCTCTACATTCCAAATCAGCCTTTCAGATACGATGATTTGTATCATGTCCCGATAGCCGCTCTTCCGATCCACCCCTATAGAAAAGCAGTAGAATGTTTCTCCATAGGATTTATGACTGACCACCGGTTGTGTTAATACGATCCCTATCAAAATTGCGCTGTTTGTTTCAAATCCCTTTTCTTCCATACCTTCCATCACTTTTCCCCCTTTTATCTTTTAAAGGTTGCCGTCCCTTCTATTATCCTTTTGCTCATGCATAAGAAACCGATCTCTATAGTTTATTCACCAATATTTGCGATATTACATATTTTTCGCGTTGAGCTGGGAAAGTCTCTGACATAATTGGGCATCAATTTTATTTTATGACGGAAAAAGAAAAAAACGGACAAAAGTCCGTTTTCTATGATTCTATTTTTGGAATTTTCATGCCGGTTTGGCTTTCTGATTTTCAATGATTTTGTTTTTCTATTGATTGATCGTGAGATCCTTGATGACTTCTCCGGCAAGAATCAATCCTGCAACGGAAGGCACGAAGGCAATACTTCCCGGAACTTGTCTGCGGACGGTACATTTTCTCTTGGTATCAGGCGGACAAATGCAATTGGTTTTGCAGCTGTTTTCCTCACTTTCAATAGGCTTAAGCGGCGGTTCCTTGGAATAGACAACCTTCAGGTTTTTAATTCCTCTTTTTCGCAGTTCAAACCGCATTACTTTAGCCAGAGGACACATGGTTGTCTTATAAATATCCGCCACTTCAAATTTTGTGGGATCCAGCTTGTTTCCGGCTCCCATGCAACTGATTATAGGAACGTTGTTTTCTTTTGCTCTTTCTATTAAAACCAGCTTCGAAGAAACCGTATCGATGGCATCCACAATGTAATCATACTTTGTCAAATCGAATTCATCAGCATTTTCAGCAGAATAAAAAGTTTCATGCGCAGTCACTTCAACCTTTGGATTGATTTCCAAAATCCGATCTCGCATCATTTCCACCTTTTTTTGTCCCACCGTTTTCCTCGTAGCAATAAGCTGGCGGTTGATATTGGTAAGGCAGACTTTATCATCATCGAAAAGATCGATGGCCCCAACTCCGCTCCTTACCAGAGCTTCCACCGTAAACGTTCCGACACCGCCAATTCCAAAGACCGCTACTCTGGCCTGCTGAAGCCTATCCATACCTTTTGCTCCAAGCAGCAGTTCTGTTCTTGAAAACTCATTTAGCAATTCTATATTCCTCCGTTTCCGAAACACAATTCTCTATAACCCAATTCTTTAACAACATGATTCATTACAACCTAATTCTTAGCAATATTCTTTACGGTATTATTCTTTACAACATAATTCTCTGCAATACAATATCCACTTCGAAACAGAAGTGGATATCGCATATTATATATCTTAAACTGAGGAGTTGCAACGTTTTTTCAAAATATCTTATTCAGCAAATAATGGCGTTGACAGATATCTTTCACCGGTGTCAGGAAGAAGTACCACAATGGTTTTTCCTTCGTTTTCCGGACGTTTCGCAATCTGCGTAGCTGCGAATGCAGCTGCTCCTGATGAAATCCCGATCAGCAGTCCTTCAACCTTGGAAAGCTCTTTTCCGGTTTCAAAGGCTTCTTCATTCTCTACGGTATAGATTTCATCGTAAATCGAAGTATTCAAAATTTCCGGTACAAATCCTGCGCCGATACCCTGGATCTTGTGTGGTCCTGGGGTTCCCTTGGATAATACCGGTGATGCCGCCGGTTCAACCGCAATGATTTTCACATTTGGATTTTGGGATTTCAGATACTCCCCTACCCCTGTGACAGTTCCTCCGGTTCCGATTCCGGCTACAAAGATATCAACCTGGCCATCTGTATCCTCCCAGATTTCCGGACCGGTGGTTTCTCTGTGAACGGTTGGGTTGGCCGGATTGTTGAACTGCCCCGGAATAAAGGAATTCGGGGTTTGCTCTGCCAGCTCTTTGGCTTTTTCAATAGCGCCCTTCATGCCCTTTGCACCCTCTGTCAGTACAAGTTCGGCACCATAAGCCTTTAAAAGATTTCTTCTCTCAATGCTCATCGTTTCAGGCATCGTCAGGATAGTTCTGTAGCCTCTGGCGGCTGCAACGGATGCTAAACCGATTCCTGTATTTCCGCTTGTAGGCTCGATAATGACCGCACCTTCCTTGATCAGACCTTTTGCTTCCGCATCATCAATCATTGCTTTCGCAATTCTATCTTTTACGCTTCCTGCCGGATTAAAATATTCCAGCTTAGCGATAAGCTTTGCTTTCAACTCGTGCTTTGCTTCATAATTGGTCAACTCCAATAATGGGGTTCTTCCGATCAGTTCTGTTAAACTTTTATAAACCTTTGCCATAGTTCCATTCTCCTTTTCTAATCTCTGATATTTTAAATTTTAAAAACGCTGTGTCTTTTTCATTCATAGTTTTCATACCAAATTACTATGAATTTCTTTATAATCCTATTATATTCCTTTCTTTTTATTTGTCAACAACTTTTTTAATTTTTTTCATACTTTTCCTATATGAATTAAAGGTTATTGACTTATCCTTCTGATTTATATAGAATAATTTCATAATAAGATAACAAAAAAAGTCACAAACAATAGGATACGGAGTGTTGTTTTACAGAACATTCTCTTAGTATATGCTTATCGTTAGGAGATTAGAAATATGGATCATCAATTTGACGAGATTATAGACAGAAGTAATACCAATTCTATTAAATATGATTTTGCATCAGAAAGGGGTATGCCGGAGGATCTGATCCCTTTATGGGTAGCGGATATGGATTTCCGCACACCCCCTGCCGTTACCGAAGCCTTGATCAATGCCAGCAGCCATGGCATTTTCGGTTATTCCGAAGTAAAAATGCCGTACTTTCAAAGCTTGCAAAGCTGGTATCACAACTATTTCAACTGGGAATTGGAACGGCGCTGGCTGGTGAAAACCCCCGGTGTCGTTTATGCCATCTGTACTGCCATCCGTGCCTATACGAGGCCGGGAGACCGTATCTTAATACAGCGTCCGGTGTACTATCCTTTCAGTCATTCCATTTTGGACAACGACAGGGTGCTGGTTAATAATCCGCTGGTCTACCGAGACGGAAGCTACTCCGTTGACTTTGAGGACTTTGAAAGGAAGATCAAAAGCAATGATGTCAGGTTATTTATTCTTTGCAACCCACATAATCCGGTGGGACGTGTATGGAGCCGTGAAGAACTGGCCCGAATGGGAGATATTTGCCTGAAATACAATGTTATCGTCGTATCCGACGAGATCCATGCCGATTTTGTTTACCCTGGGTTTGTTCATACCGTATTTGCTGATCTGAAGCCTGAATTCTCACAGAATTGCGTGACCTGTACGGCGCCAAGCAAGACCTTCAACCTTGCCGGATTGCAGGTGTCCAATATCTTTATCAGCAATAAAGAGCTGCGGGATTCCTTTCGGAAAGAAATCTATCGTACCGGCTACAGCCAGTTGAACACCCTGGGTCTTACGGCCTGTTATGCCGCTTACACGGAAGGACGCCCCTGGCTTGAAGAGCTGAAAAGCTATCTGATGAAGAATGTAACCTATGTAAAGGAATTTTTACAAAAGGAGCTGCCTGAGATTCGATTGGTTCAACCTGAAGGAACTTATCTGCTCTGGCTGGATTTTCAGGCCCTTGGACTTTCCGAGGAGGAACTTGAAGATCTCATCGTAGGAAAAGCGAAGCTATGGCTGGACAGGGGCACTATGTTCGGGCCGGAAGGAAAGGGTTTTCAGCGCATAAATATTGCATGCCCGAGAAGTACCTTGGAAAAGGCCATGAATCAACTCAGGCATGCAGTAAAATCATAAGTGAGCGAGTGAATAGAATGCATAAAGTGAATAGGATGCATAATAAGAGAGCTAGTAAATGGGCTGCTCTAAATTAGAAAGAAGCCCCTCCATATTTCGTATGAAGCAGCTGATGGGATTTTCCGCCCAAGGGCTGCCCCAGGAATTTGTCGTACAGTTCTTTTATATCCGGATTTTCATGGGATTTTCGTATCGGTAGGTGCCTATCTATTTGATATAAGGATCCCATTCTTTTTTGCTTTACCTCATGGTTGGTGCCATAGGGCTGGCCCCCTCCTCCGATACAGCCTCCTGGACAGCACATTACCTCTATGAAGGTATACTCTGCCTGGCCGGCCTTGATCATTTCCATAACCTTCTTTGCCTGAGCCAGACCATGAACGATGGCTACCTTTACGTTTTCCGTCCCAAGCTTCAGGGAGGCGGTCTTCATTCCTTCCATTCCCCGGAGATCGGTAAACTCTAATTTTTCCAGGGTCTCTCCGGTTACGACTTCGTAAACGGTCCGCAGAGCAGCTTCCATAACGCCTCCGGAAGCACCAAAGATGGCGGCCGCTCCTGTGGAACAGCCGAGCGGGGAATCAAAGTCGCTGTCGTCCAGAAGGGTAAAGTCAATCCCGTCATGCTTCAGCATCCGGGCGAATTCCCGGGTGGTTAATACGATATCCACATCCCGGTACCCGCTTGCATTCATTTCAGGTCTTGCCGCTTCATGCTTCTTTGCAGTGCATGGCATAATGGAAACCACGGTAATATTTTCCGCCGGTATTCCTGTTATCTGAGAATAATATGTTTTTGCAATAGCTCCGAACATCTGCTGAGGGGATTTGCAGGAGGAAACATGGGCAAGGAGTTCTGGATAATATTTCTCAATATAGTTGATCCATCCCGGGCTGCAGGAGGTAAGCATGGGCAGCACGCCTCCCTTTTGAATCCTTCCAAGAAGCTCATTACCTTCTTCCATGATGGTAAGGTCCGCCGCAAAATTGGTGTCAAAGACTCTGTCAAATCCCAGACTTCTGGCAGCAGCTATCATTTTTCCCGTAGAGATGCTCCCCGCCGGCAGATCATATTCCTCTGCAACGGAAACCCTGACCGCAGGTGCGATCTGTACGATCACATGCTGTCTACTGTCAGCGATGGCTCTCCAGACTAGGTCCGTGTCGTCTTTTTCATGAATGGCTCCTACGGGACAGGAGATGGCGCATTGTCCGCAGAGCACGCAATCCACATCTGTCAGTTCCTTCCCGTATTCCGGTGAAATACAGACATCAATGCTTCTGTTATGGGTATAGAGAATTCCTACCTGCTGGATCCGGTGACAGACCTCCGCACATCTTCCGCATTTGATGCATTTGTTGGGATTTCTCACCAGTGATGCGGTGGATCGGTCCAAAGGCATATCCTCCAGCACTTTTTCCCCTTTGATATCACTGATGCCAAATCTGGCTGCCAGCTTCCGCAGCTCGCAGTTTCCGTTTCGGATACAGGTCAGGCAATCCTGGGGGTGATCCGCAAAGATAAGCTCCAGAATAGTCCGGACCGTTTCTCTTACCCTGGCCGTATTGGTCTGAATTTCCATGCCTTCCTGCACCTTTGTGGAACATGCAGTGACCAGATTCCTGCTCCCTCCCAGCTCTACCGAACAGATCCGGCAGTTTGCTTTCACACTTTGATCGGGATGGTGACATAAGCTTGGGATATAGATTCCGCATTGTTTTGCAGCTTCCATAATGGTAATGCCCTGTTCCACCTCAACCTGTCTGCCATTGATCATCATCTTAACCAGCTTCTTCAACTTACCACCTCCTCAAAATATTCCTCCGCATTCCAATCCACGCAGCACTCCAGGTATTCATTCTGATAATAATTCAGAGATGAGGCCAGACTGTTTCCTGCCGCCTGACCCAGGCCGCAGAAGGAAGCCTGCTGAATGGCACGGGTATATCTCTTTAAAGTGGATACATCTTCCATTCTTGCTTCGCCCGCAAGAATCCTTCTTATAAAAATTTCCGCCTGCCGCAGGCCCTCTCTGCAAGGCGTGCACTTTCCGCAGCTTTCATGCAGAAAAAATCTCACCCGGTTCTGCACGTTCTCCAGGATAGATCTGGTATCATCCAGCACAAAAATAGCTCCGGAACCGATGGTGATCCCGGCATTTCTGCATTTATCGTAATCCAGGGGGATGCTCAGCATGGATTCAGGGACCAGGACACCGGAAGCCCCTCCGATATTCACCGCCTTGATAAATCGCCCGGGAAGTGTACCCCCACCGTAGATCTCAATAATTTCTTTAAAGGTGGTGCCGAAAGGCACTTCGAAAACCCCTTTTCTTCGCACATCTCCGGAAAGGGAGATCAGTTTCGTTCCCCGGCTTGACTCCGTGCCGATCCTTTGATACCACCTGGACCCTTTATGTATAATCACCGGTATATTGGACAAGGTTTCCACGTTTTGGATCAGGGTTGGTTTTCCCCAAAGCCCCTGCTCGGTTGGATAAGGAGGCTTCAATCTCGGTCTTCCCTTTTTCCCCTCGATAGAGGAAAGAAGAGCTGTTTCCTCACCGCACAGATAACTTCCGGCTCCCGAGAAAATTTTAAGCTCCAGATCATATCCGCTTCCCATAATGTTTTTCCCCAGAAAACCGGCATCCATTGCCTGTCGGATGCTTTCTCTCAGTTTTTTCTGAACCTCAGGGTACTCATGGCGTACGTAAATATAGCCTTTTGAAGCTCCGGCCAGATAGGCGGCAATGGTGATCCCTTCCAACAGCTGGAAAGGCAGGTGGGTCATGACAAAACGATCCTTAAAGGTGCCCGGTTCCCCTTCATCAGCATTGCAGATGATATAGCGCTCCCGCTCCTTATCTTGACGGACATTTTGAATTTTTTGCCCTGTAGGGAAAGCCGCTCCTCCACGGCCTCGGAGTTCAGCATCCTTAAGTTCAGCCAGGGACTCTTCTTCGGAACCACTCAGTACTTTTGCCAGCGCCCTGTATCCGTTTCTTTGCTGATACAAGGCAAGGCCGACGTATTCATCCATTTTGATATTAAAAATCAATTGATGATTCTCCTGTAGCATGTTCTTCTTCCTCCTTTCTTTCTTTACGGAATTTCTGAATAATCCCCGGCAAATCCTCCCTTGTCAAATCACCAAAGATCTGATCATTGATTTTAATCGCCGGCGACATGTAACAGGCACCCAGACAATTCACGCTTTCCATGGTAAATTCTCCGTCATCGGTAGTTTCTCCGATGGTAATCCCAAGGATTTCCTTTAACGCTTCCAGAATTTCTTTTTTCCCTGCATTTTCACAGGGGGCGTTGATACAGACTCTAATGATATTTCTCCCCCTTGGCGTAAGAGAAATTTCGCTGTAAAAGGATGCAGTGGAATAAACTCTGCCTCTGGTAACGTGCAAGGCTCTGGCGATTTCACCCACTGCACTTTCACTGATATAGTGATTTGGGTTTTCATCCTGAACTGCAAGAAGCACCTGAAGCAGCGGCGGATATCGGTCATCCGCCTCAAAGGCAATCTCATTTATCTGACTTAAATTCATACCGTAAATCTCCTCCGTCGTTATTTATGAGGATCATTTTATGGGATAGAATTTCATTTGTCAATAATTGTTATTTTTTAAACTTTTTTTCATAATAAATAATTTGTGAAAGTTTAAACAAGAAGTTAAATGGCTGAATTTCAACGTTGTCATTAAATTAACGGGATGGAATTTGATATATTAATAATTTATCAATAGGCAAAAGAAATACCTGAAATAAAAAAACCCACTCCGATGCATGACCTGCATGAGTGGGTCTTGATTTTATTAATTTGCAACCTGTTTTCCCGCATGATCCATATGATAATTTTCTTTCATAATCAACTGGCCTACGGGAACGATCTGATACCCATCTGCCTGAAGCTTCTGAATGACCAGCGGCAAGTACTGCTCCACATGTTCCGCGTTGTTGTGGAAAAGAACGATGGAACCGGGTTTTACATTCCGGGTTACCCGTTCAACGATCTGCTCGGCGGAGATATCCTTCCAGTCCAGACTGTCTACATCCCACTGAATCACATAATATCCGCTGGCTTCGCAGGTCTCAATCAGGCCATTGCTATAGGCGCCGAAGGGAGGACGGAAAACCGTTGGTCTCACTCCTGTAATCGCTGCAATTTTCTCTTCCGGGCCCTTCAATTCCTTTACGATTTCTCCCGAAGACAGTTTTGACATATTGGGATGGCTGGAAGAATGGTTTCCGATCTCATGACCCCTTTTATGAATTTCTAATACATCTTCGGGGAATTTATCCACCCAGAACTCTACCAGGAAAAAGGTAGTCTTTACACCATACTGGTCAAGAATATCCAAGATCGGCTTTGTATGCTCATTGCCCCAAGCTGCGTCAAAACTGATGGCCACCTTTTTTTCTGTTGTATCTACCGAATAAATGGGCAGCTTTTTGCCCTCTCCAAATACGGTATGAAAACCCAGAAAGCTTGATCCTGCCGTTAGAACCACTGCGAAAGCTATAAAAATGGCAGCACCTTTCAGAAACACTCTATATTTTTCATGAAATCTCACCTTATGCACCCCCATAAAGACGTCAGAAAGACGTTATCGTTACAGTTTATTCGGACGCTTGGCTATTATTACTTATATTTGCTGTAAGATATTAACATCTTCCGGCTTTTCCGACATAGCCGCCAGCTGCGGAACGATTTCTTTAAAATGATCTGCTTCCATATGCCGGTTCAGCAGCTCCATGCTTTCCCATTCCTCTATAAAAGTGAAAACCGTTGGGTTGTTTATATCCTGATAGAGCTGATATCGTATACAACCCGCATCTTTGCTGTTTGTATCTTCCACAAGCTTTTTAGCCAAAGTCATAAAATCATTGACTTTCTCTTCCCGAATATAATTTTTTGCCACTACATATATCATGTAAAATTCTCCTTATCAGTTGGCGGTCTTACAATGTTTGCTGCTGCGCTGCCATTGTAAATTGGCCTTATTATAGTTATGATTTTCTAATAGTGTACTCTATCCACATAAAATTTACAATACCCGGCCTTTATTCCGCCCTGTCTTTGTTGTGACTTGCGGTAAGATGCTTTATACTGAGATTAGAAATGAAAAAGAAACTCTTACATGCGCAATATCATGCAAGAACCGGTTTCCTTATTTATGCTATTCTTAAGTCAACTGTTAGGAAGGGAGTCCGTTTCAATGAAAAACAAAAGAAATGAAGTCCGAACCGTGTGTTATGATCAGGATTTGAATATAGATGCTTACCATTTTGAAGGCATTATGCAGAAATTCCCCAATCATTTTCATGATTATTATGTCATCGGCTTTATAGAAAAAGGCAGCCGGTATCTTTTATGCAATCAGCAGGAGTATCAGGTCAATTCAGGTGATGTCGTGATATTTCATCCTCGGGATACCCATACCTGCGAACCGGTGAGCGGAAAAACGCTGGACTACCGCTGCATCAATATCCAACCGGAAACGATGCGGCAATCGGTCATGGAAATCACCGGAGAAGAAACGCTCCCCCGTTTTACTCAAAACGTGATTTACCATAGTGAAATAGCCTCCTCTTTGAGAGAGCTGCATCTTATGATTATGGAAGGGGAAAGGGATTTTAAGAAAGAGGAGCGGTACTATTTTCTGCTGGAACAATTGATTACAGAATATGCCGATCCTTTTGCCTACTCTATTTCACAGAATTCAGCAGCGGCAGAGCCTTCAACGATTGTCAGAAGTCTCTGTGAATATCTTGAAAAAAATTACGCCAAAACCATATCTCTGTCGGATCTAAGCTCTCTGGCAGGCTTAAGTAAATATCATCTTCTGCGTTCTTTTACAAAAGAGATGGGCATATCTCCCTACTGCTACCTTGAAACAGTAAGAATAGAAAATGCAAAGAAACTGCTGGAGAAAGATATGCCTTCCATTGAAGTAGCATACCAGACCGGTTTTTCAGATCAGAGTCATTTTACCAACTATTTCAAAAGGCTTATCGGTATTACACCGAATCAATACAGAAAGATATTTGCAGATAAGGGGAAAAATATTTAGCAAACTGGAGGTTATTTATGCTGGAAAAACATAGAACAGCTGCCGGTCACCTGGCGGCATTGATTACCATTCTTATTTGGGGAACTACATTTATTTCAACAAAGATATTGCTGATTGATTTTACTCCGGTTGAAATTCTGGTGACACGATTTGTTATGGGATATTTCGCATTATTGATGGTATATCCTCATCGTATCAAAACAAAGGGGATCAAAGAGGAAGCCCTTTTTCTATCCGCCGGATTATGCGGTGTCACATTATATTTTCTGATGGAAAACATTGCATTGACTTATACGCTTGCCTCTAACGTCGGCGTGATTGTTTCCGTTTCTCCTTTATTCACTGCGATATTAGCCCATTTTCTTTTAGAAGGAGAATCCATGCGTACCTCCTTTATAATAGGATTTATCATAGCCATTACTGGTGTTATCCTGATTGTTTTAAACGGAAGTTATATTTTGAAGCTGAATCCGATAGGCGACCTTCTTGCCACTTTGGCGGCATTGGTCTGGTCTGTTTATTCCATTCTTATGAGAAAAATCAGTGATCTGGGCCAAAATTCCATCGGCTGTACCAGAAGGGTCTTCTTCTACGGACTGATCCTGATGACGCCCTGTCTGTTTTTTCTGGACTTTGATCCGGAGTTCCGCCAATTCGCAGAACTGCCCAATCTCTTGAATCTGCTGTTTCTTGGCTTAGGTGCATCAGCCCTTTGTTTTGTCAGCTGGAACTGGACCTTAGGGGTTCTTGGCGCGGTGAAAACCAGCTTATACATCTATGTCATACCGGTTATCACTATCGCTGCCTCTGCACTGATTTTACGGGAAACAATCACTCCGGTTGCCTGTGCCGGTGTTGTACTTACGCTAGCCGGGCTGTATTTGTCCCAGAGAACACCGCAGAGAACATCCCCGGATACATCCCAAGAACAGCCTAAGGCTGTGCTGGAAGAAGATCTGGATCTATGATTTTATTTGCTCGTCAGTGCTGCCTCGGAGAAGCCATATTTGACAAATATTAGGTTCCGTCCTATAATTTATACTACAAAGATCTGATAAGTTTAGATTTCTATTATTCAAATAAAAAGTGCATAAATCGAAAAAGGCAGAAAGCGGTGCAGGTATGAAGAAATTATATCAGGAAATAGAAAAAAAGCTGGAGCAGGGTGAGAAAACAGCCTTGCTGACCTATATTCCCCAATCCGGGGGCAGTCTTGAAAAAAAGATTCTCGATGAAGCGCAGGCAGATCAGGAGCTTACTCTGGCGGCAGCCCAGGCTTTCCAGAAGGGATATCCTCTTACCGTAGAGCAGGATAACAGAACTATCCTGGTGGAACCTTTTTATCCCAAGGAACGGTTAATCATTCTGGGGGGCGGTCATATTGCGCTGCCCTTGGTTGAGTTTGCTGCCAAGACGGGTTTTTCCGTCACAGTAGCGGACGATCGTCCTTCTTTTGCGAACAAGGAACGGTTTCCCCTTGCCGATCAGGTGATCTGCGAAACCTTTGATGACTGTTTTGATCTTTTAAAACTCACGGAGTATGATTATGTGGTGGTGATCACCAGAGGCCATAAGCACGATGCTCTGTGTCTCAGAAAAATTTTGTCACAGAAGGAAACCGTATATCTCGGAATGATTGGATCCAAGCATCGGGTAAATGGAATCAAACAGCTTCTGGCAGAGGAAGGTTTTGATCAGGAACGGATCGGCAGGATCTGCACACCCATCGGACTGCCTATCGGGGCAATTACACCGGAGGAAATCTCCATTTCCATACTGGCTGAAGTCATCGGCAGAAAACGTCTCGGAAATAAGGACAAGGGATCCATCAACCGATCCGAAATCGATCTGAATGTATTGCATACCATCGGCAGTCAAAAGACGGATACCTGTTCTATCGTAACCGTCATCTCTACAAAAGGCTCCGTACCCAGAGGGGCCGGGGCAAAGATGATCGTGTATCCCGACCGGAGCATTTCCGGCAGTATTGGGGGCGGGTGCAGCGAGGCGGCAGTCATCTGGGATGCCATGTCTATTATCGGTACGGGAAAACATGAAATCAAAACCATTGATCTCACTGGAGATGTGGCAGAAAGTGAAGGCATGGTATGCGGCGGTATCATGAAGGTCTTGATTGAAGATATGATCTCCCATCAGTAATCAAACAAACAAAGTAAATAGGGGAGCAAAGAATTGAAAGGATGTGCAGAAAATGACAAGAGAAGAAGCATGGGAGCTTTTAAATGAATATAATAAAGATCCGTTTCATCTAAAGCATGCCACCATTGTAGAAGGTACCATGAAGTATTTTGCAAAGCTTTTGGGTTACGAAGAAGAAGCGGATTTCTGGGGAATTGTGGGCCTTCTCCACGATCTGGATTTTGGCATGTATCCGGATCAGCACTGCATCAAGCAGGAAGAAATCATGAGAGCGCGCAGCATAGACGAAAAAATCATCCATGCAACGGTGAGCCATGGATATGGAATTACGGTGGACGTGAAACCCGAGCATGAAATGGAAAAAGTCCTCTACGCAACGGACGAACTGACCGGTTTGATCGGGGCTGTAGCCCTGATGAGACCCTCAAAAAGCGTATCCGACCTGGAATTGAAATCTGTCAAAAAGAAATTTAAGACTCCAAGCTTTGCCGCCGGCTGCTCCAGAGAGGTTATCCAAAAAGGCGCCGAAATGTTAGGCTGGGATTTGGATTACCTGATTGAACAGACCATCTTAGCCATGAGAACAGTTGAAGAATAATAAAAACAAAGAAATACAGAATTAGAAAATCATAGAAGTTCCAGAATATAAAAAGATTAAAATTTGAACCACTGGAGGTTAGTCCAGTGGTTCTTTCGTTATAAAAAGCTTATTTAAAATTCAGGTATATTATTTGCTTCTTGCCCGGTATTTCAGTCCAGCCCCTCCGGCTGCCAGTAAGGCTCCGATTCCATAGAGTGCCAGTGCCGGAAAACCGCCGGTCTTCGGCAGCGGTGCTGCGGGAATCTCTTCATCCAATACCGGAATTACCGTTTCGGGTACAGGTGCTGCAGGTGTTTCCTCATCCTGAACAGTTACGGTTCCTCTGTATTTGTTAGGGGTATTGTCGGTGCCGCCGCTGCTGTAAGTAACCGTTGCAGGATCATCATCACTTATCGACTCCTGACCATAATAGCCTGTGGCTGTAGCTGTATTAGTAAATGTATTTCCATTCCAGCTTCCGTAATTGGATGTTCCAAGCAACCCTAAATTAAAAGTAATTGATTTTGAAGTAGTTGCTTCTGCTGCTAGGCTTCCAATATCTTCATAAATACCAATCTGTGGATCTGACAGTATCACTTTGTCAAAATCATAATCCCCATTGTTTGTTATCTTAAACGTGTAGGTTACGCTGGCTGATTTTGAATTTACAGTAGCAGGGGCCACATCTTTTACAATTTGTATTGCCGCTTCACTTGTATCCGGATTATTTATGATCAGTGTGTTTACAAAAGTTACCTCTTTAATATTTCCCGATACAACAATGGCTTCTTGTGTCGTTATTAGTGTTTCATATCCTGATGCGGATTCTTCTTCAACAACATAAGTTCCTGGTTCCAAATCCTGAATCAACAGGCTATCAACCTCGGCTGCAGAGCCCGTTGCAACGACATTGTTTTCAGCATTATATACGTTGAAGTTAAAGTAAACAGCTGAATCGGTTACATTTGGTACATTCTTTATGATTCTAAGTTTGCCAGGGGCTATATATTCAGGATTATAAGTGACTGTAGCCTGGTATGAATCTGATACCGTTACCTTTCCATATTTTCCCGAAACTTCTGCTGTATTTGTAAATGTGTTATCTTCATCCCAACGATCTTCGCTAAGATTACTTAGATTGAATGCAACTTGAGTGGTGTAACCAGCACCTTTCACAAGTTTTCCAATGTTAATATCTATCCCGAGGAGCTCATCTTTCAAAACTACTGCCTTCAGGTCTGTCTCACCTGAATTTAATACCGTAAAGGTATAGATTACTTCAAAGCTTTTGGAGTTAACTATACTTTGGTCAACGGACTTAACTAAACTCACTTCAGGGTCAAGATTTAATATACTATTTAGCCAAAGATTTATAGACCCGGAACCTTCTGCAGAATACTCCATTGGTTCTACTATTCCATGACCTTGCGGGCCAAGATCACTGCCTTGATATGTTATATCACCATATTCACTAAAAGTAACGACAACTTTTGTAAGCTGCGATAGAATGTAATCCTTTGAATCAGAGCCATCCCAAACGTTGCCACTACCTTTTGTCAAAGTTATTGTATCATTTCCAAAATATACAACAACGTCGGTAATCGTTTCACTTAATCCATCCATAAAATGAACAGAAGTATTTCCAATAACTGACTGTACTTCGAAGCTCAGGTTTTGTAGTTCTTCACCATCAGGCTGTAATCCTTCACTTGTACGCTGTATTTGTTCATCTAATTCCTGTAGTTCACCTTCACCTGTTTCTTCAGCAAATACCATTGCCGCGGAACTAAAAGCTAAAAGAATTGTTAATAGGAATGCAATTATTACCTTATATTTTTTTCTCATTTTATACACCTCTCTTTCTTTTTCAGACACACTTATTTGACAGAATTATTACGTCCCTCGAAATATGCAAGGTTTTCCTTTCGTTTTATGGTAAAGAACATGTCTGAACCATCTTTCGTTCAAATGGGTAGCCCTTATCACCTCCAAGTTTATTTTTTAGAGATGCGGAGATATGATATAATTTTGTCCAATAAAAAAAGCCATCATGTTTCATTTCTCCACTCTCCGTATAGAAGAATATGGTAATGAAATATGTGGCAGCCGGACAACCATTTCAGTTTTTTAAGACTGATTAAGGTTCCTGGCTTTGCGTCCCTACCTTTCGAGAGGTTTGCCGTTTCAATATTTCTAATTTAGATATATTTAACTACTTCGTTAAGCACTTAATAAAAAATGGGGTCGGTTTTTATTTTTTTCAATTTCTTTATAAGGAGATTGTACCCAATATCTTTATTACTAATCATTGTATTTCTATATTACTAGTCACTGTATTTCTATCATGAAAAATCGCTTCTCCACTTCCAGAGAAAACCAACGGTCAGCTAAAAAAAGATGCACTTGTGTGCATCCTTCATCATCTGTTCTCTTTCTAGTTACATTATTTCAATGTCTCATTCATGCTTCCGGTACGATATCCCATCATATCCAGAGCGACATAAGTAAAACCGATCTTTTTCAATTCCTCATGGATTCTGTAACGGGTCTCCCTTTCCATGATCTTTTCGATTTCCGCTTCAGCAACTTCAATTCTTGCAAGCGTATCATGATGGCGTACCCGAACCTGACGAAAGCCCAGATCCAGCAGCAGTTGTTCTGCTTCATCCACCATTTTGAGCTTCTCCGGAGTAATGCTTTCTCCATAAGGAAATCTTGAAGAAAGGCAGGCAAAGGACTGCTTCTCCCAGGTGGGAAGGCCCATTTCTTTCGATAACTGACGGATTTCATCCTTATTTAAATCGGCATATCGAAGAGGACTTTTGATTTCTAATTCACGGATAGCCTCAAGGCCGGGACGGTAATCCCCCATATCATCCATGTTGGAGCCCTCGATGACCTCCTTCAGCCCTTTTTCCGCTGCCACCTGCCTGATCTTTGTAAATAGTTCACTTTTGCATAAATAGCAGCGATTTACCGGATTTTGTGAAAATCCTTCGATATCCAGTTCCTCCGAATCCACAATGATATGTTCGATACCATGGTTCTTTGTAAAGTCCATGGCTTCCTTCAGCTCCCGTTCCGGAAAGCTGCAGGAACGTGCGGTAACTGCCACAACCTGATCCCCGAGCACCTCCTGAGCTGTCTTCAGTAGAAAAGTGGAATCCACCCCGCTGGAAAATGCTACGGCAACACTGCCGAGGCTCTTCAGGTATTCTTTTAAATTGTTATATTTCTCTTGTATATTGTTCATACTTCTTCCTTTACTTTTTCAGATGCTGTTCCACGGTTTCTACGATGAGCTCCACATCGGCCAGAGCTCCCTTTCCCAGATCACCGCAGGCCAAATAGCTGGATTTCGGTTCTATAAAGTAGTATCCCAGTTCGGAAAGCGTTTTGATATTTCTCTGAACGATAGGATTTTCATACATGTTGGTGTTCATGGCAGGGCAAATATAAACCGGAACGTCCTTCAAAGCCATGACGACGGTAGTAACCATATCATCTGCAATTCCATTGGCAATTTTTCCAATGATGTTGGCGGTGGCAGGTGCGATGAGGCACAAGTCTGTTTTTTTGGCAAGGGATATATGCTCTACCTTATCAGGCTCATATTCCTGAAACATATTGGAATACACCCTGTTTTTCGTCAATGTACGAAAGGTCAAAGGAGTAATCAGTTCCTGGGCACTTTCGGTCATCACCGCTTCTACGTGGTAGCCGTCCTTTGTCAGTCTGTTGGCGATGTCTGCAGCTTTATAGGCAGCGATGCTTCCTGTTACACATAATAAAACATTTTTCATAGGCCGTGACTCCTTTCCCTGAGTTTTTCATCGATGCTATTTACGATTCCCTCAGCAATCTGCTGTTTCGTACTGAACGTTTCATACTCCCCGTCAGCAGAAATCAGATAGCCGATATGCTTGTCCCCTTCAATTTGTGTTAAATCATTGGCGAGAACAAAATCACAGCGGTTTTTTTCAAGCAGCCGGCAGGCGGTATCGATCAAGACTTTCTTTTCTACATTGGTAAGGAGCTTGAAACCAACTAAAAGGCTGCCTTCCTGCAGTTTTTTGATTTCTCCGATTACCTTTGGAGTTCTTTTTAAGAGGATCACCAGGTCGTCGATATCGGAGCTGATTTTCCCCTCTATGAATCCGGGATGCACTTCTCCGCCATTGTTTTGGATCTCTTCAAGAGTGGTGACACCTCTTACGGAGTAATCACTTACCGCCATGGAGTGTATCACCGCATCGATTTTATTTTCACTTAGAATTTGTTTTAGTGCATCCAAAAGTCCTTGGGTGCCGGATACTCTTACGACCTCAACTTTTTCATGGCTGGGTGCATGGGTGCTTTTGTCACAAAGGTAATAGATTTTACCGATTTCCATGCTTTCATTTTCGAGAAATGCTTTGGCAACGGCCAAACCGAGCTTTCCCGTCGCGAAATTGGAAATGACTCTTACTTCGTCTATTTTTTCACTGGTTCCCCCTGCAGTGATCAGAATATTTCTTACCACCTGGATCCCTCCATATTATTATAAAGTGTATTGATTTTTAATTTTTTCGGTAATATTTGAATGTCCAGCGGAAATTCGGCACCCTTTTCACCATCCACATCGGTGCTTACAAATTGATCGGATTCTACGCGCAGTTTCTTTGTTTGGAAGAAGACCACGTTTTTATTTTCATGATGCTGGCCTGTCATAACATTAAACAGTAAAGGCGGCAATTCTATAATCGGCATTTCTTTAAACAGCATCACATCCAGCAAACCGTCATTGACTTCTGCCTTTGGCGCGATTCTTTTAAACCCGCCTGCGGAGCGTCCATTCATGACCAGCATAAAATAAATTCTATCCTCTGAGCTGTATTCATCGCTGGTGATTTTTACAGGAATCGGCTTGATATTGGGTATTTCCTGTACCCCCTTCAGGTAATAAGAGATGACTCCCAGCGTGTTTTTCACATTGGGGTCTGTCTTTTGACTCACATCCACAAGAAAACCCATGGCCGCAACATTGATAAAATATTTGTCGTTGACTTTGCCGATATCCGTGTAGGTATAATTCTCGTCCAAAGCGATCCGCATCATGCTTTCAATATCATGAGGAAGATCAAAATAATAAGCGAAATCATTGGCTGTTCCCGAAGGGAATATGGCCAGCGGCAAATCAATCTTATGATTCAGCATGGCATTCACCACAATATTGATGGTTCCGTCACCGCCTGCCGCAATAATCTTTTTGTATTCCTTGGGATTGAGATCCTTCAGCACCTCGTTGAGAATGCCCTTACGGTCTGCTCTGACAGGAACTACAAAAAGTCTTTTCTTCTGAAACTTTTCTATGATTAAATCCAGGTTATTTTTAAAGAGTCCGTTTCCAGCGTTTGGATTATAGAACAATAACACCTTATTCTTCTTCATTTTTCAACAGATCCCTCACCTTTCCGATTAAATACAGCGATCCGGCAAATACTGCCACATCGTAGCGTGAAAGCCGTTCTGCAACCACCTGACAGGCATTTTCAGGATTCGGTATTGCAATGCAATGATTTCCAGCCTTTTGTACATGTCTGCAAAGTTCATTTGCAGAAAGCTTTCTTGGGTTGTCTGGTTCCGTGGCAATAAAGTCATCCGTGATGAGGCTGAATTTTTCTACCAGCTTGTCTATTTTCTTGTCTGCAAGCATCCCGATAACCATTAAAATTTTTTTTCCTGTGAAATGCTCCTTCAGCGCAGCCCCCAGGGCCTCAACTCCGGCTTCGTTATGGGCCCCGTCAATAATCACATAAGGATCTTTTCTCAGGACTTCCAATCTTCCGGTTTGTCTGGCTTTCTTCATGCCCGTATAAATTCTTTCCTTATCAACACATATTATATTCTCATTTTTTAAGACTTCAATTACCGACAAAGCACAAATTGCATTGCCTACCTGATGCATTCCGATCATAGAAATGGAAAGATTGCGATAATCTTCTTCCGCAATCCTTACATCAAAGGTATAACCATCCACGGTCTTCACAATATTTTCAGGCTGTATTGAAGAAACCGGGTAGCTCTTGCTGCCTTTTTCTCCGGCAATATCCAGTATTGCACGGGCGGCTCCCGAGTCTGAAACGTTAAAAATGACAGGTACGTTGGATTTTATGATGCCGGCCTTTTGTGTTGCTATTTTCTCCAAAGTATTGCCTAAATATTCCATATGATCAAAGGAGATTGAGGTAATGACAGATGCAACGGGATTCTTCATGATATTGGTGGAATCTCCTGTTCCTCCCAATCCAACCTCCAGAATAAGAAAATCGATCTCTTTTCTGGCAAAATAGGCAAAGCCGATAGCGGTAATCAGTTCAAATTCCGTAGGAGAGTCCATGCCCTCCGAAAGCATCTGCGATACTTTTTCCAGTACCGCTTCCGTACAGGCGGCCAGATCTTCTCCGGAAATTTCACTGCCGTTGTATTCAATTCTTTCTGTAAACCGCTGCAGATAAGGAGACGTATACAGGCCTGCCCGATAACCGTTCTCCTGCAATACAGAATACAGATACCGGCATACGGAGCCTTTTCCATTGGTACCGGCAACATGAATGATCTTCATCCTGTCCTGCGGATTCCCCAAAAGCTCCATAAGCCGAGTCATTCTTTCCAGTCCAAGCTTGCTGCCAAACTTCTGAAAACTATGAATCTTTTCAATTGCTTCCTCGTATGTCATGTTATTTATCCTTATTTCACTTTTTTCTCTACCAAGACCAGTCTGTCGGAGATCTTCACCAGCATATCTTCATATTTTGCCAATTTATCCTTTTCTTCCTGAATGACCTTCTCCGGAGCTTTGCTCACAAAGCCTTCATTGGAAAGCTTCCCTTTTACCCTTGCCACTTCTCCGGTGAGTCTGATTTTTTCTTTCTGGAGCCGCTCCAGTTCCGCCTTGTAATCTACCAGGTCATCCAAAGGTATATAGATTTCCGCATTTTGTATCACTGCGGACATGACTTCTTCCGGTACCTGAGACTTCTCCGTAATAAAGGTGATTTCCGTAATCCCAGCCAGACTCTTGATGAATCTTTCACCGGCTTTGATATCATCCATTTCCCTGCCGGATGACAGGATAACGGCACTCAGCTTTCTGGACGGAGCTGCCTCCGCTTCCGCTCTGATATTACGGATGCTTCGAATGGCTTCCATAGCCAGTTCCAGCCTTCTTACTTCTTCTGTGAATTCATAGGCTTCCCTGTATACCGGCCAGCTTTCCTTGATCAGGAAACCTTCCTGATTGTCAGACTCTGTATTCTTTGGCAGGAAGCCCCAGATCTCCTCAGTTATGAAAGGCATATAAGGATGCAGCAGCTTCAGCATGTCCTTCAGCGCTCTTACCAGTACCGTACGGGCAATCTGTTTATCCGCTTCATCATCTCCGTACAATCTGCCTTTTACCAATTCGATATACCAATCGCAGTATTCATTCCAGATCAGCTCATATACTTTCTGAGCAGCCAGAGAAAGTTCAAACTTATCCATATTCGCCGTCACTTCCTTGACAGCTGCGTTAACTCTGGATAGAATCCATTTATCCTCATCTTTTAATGCAAGCTGATCCAGTTCTTTCCCCTCCGCCAGAGGCTTCATATTGCCCTCTTCATCCTGAAGGTTCATGATCACAAACCGTGAAGCATTCCAAAGCTTGTTGGCAAAGTTTCTGGAGGACTCCAGCTTATCGGTTTTAAATCTCATGTCATTTCCGGGTGTAATACCGGTCATGAGCATAAAGCGTAAAGCGTCTGCTCCAAATTGATCGATTACTTCCAGAGGATCAACGCCATTGCCCAGAGATTTGCTCATTTTGCGGCCTTCCGCATCTCTTACAAGACCGTGAACATAGACGTATTTAAAAGGCACCTCGCCCATCAGTTCCAAACTGGAGAATACCATTCTGACTACCCAGAAGAAAATGATGTCATAACCGGTTACCAGAACATCCGTCGGGAAGAAATACTTCAAATCTTCTGTTTCTTCCGGCCATCCTAACGTAGAAAAAGGCCATAGTGCAGAGCTAAACCAGGTATCAAGAACGTCCTCGTCCTGTTTGATATGGGTGCTTTGACACTTCGGGCATCGCTGTGGAGCAGTGGCTGAAACCACCATTTCGCCACAATCCTGACAATAGTAGGCAGGAATTCTGTGTCCCCACCATAGCTGTCTTGAGATACACCAGTCTCTTATATTTTCCAGCCAATGCAAGTAAATCTTCTCGAAACGCTCGGGCACGTGGATGAGATCCTTGGTCTTTGCCGCCTGTATGGCAGGCTGAGCCAGATCATACATTTTTACGAACCATTGGTCGGAGAGCATCGGTTCGATAACAGTATCGCAGCGATAGCATCCGCCGATAGGAATTACTTTTTCTTCTATTTTTACAAGGTATCCGGCATCTTCCAGATCCTTCACCCATGCTTTTCTGCACTCAAAGCGGTCCATACCCTCATATTTGCCTGCCAGTTTGTTCATTGTAGCGTCTGCATTGATACAGGACAGACTTTCCAGCTGATGTCTTTCTCCCACTTCAAAATCGTTGGGATCATGAGCCGGCGTGATCTTAACGGCTCCTGTTCCTTTTTCAGGATCCGGATACTGGTCTGCAATAACGGGAATTTCTCTTCCCACCAGTGGCAGAACAACCATTTTACCTACAAGATCCTTGTATCTTTCATCATCGGGATGCACTGCGATGGCTACATCGCCGAACATGGTTTCCGGTCTTGAAGTGGCAACGGTGATTCCCTCACCGCCATCAGCACCGGGATATCTGAAATAGTAGTACTTTCCGGACTTGTCCTCATGTTCCACCTCGGCATCGGAAAGTGAGGTTCCGCAGCTTGGGCACCAGTTGATCAGCCTGTTTCCCCGATAGATAAGGCCTTTTTCATACAGTTTTATAAAGGTGTCGATTACAGCCTTGTTGCAGCCTTCATCCATGGTGAAACGCTCTCGGTCCCAATCGCAGGAATTGCCCAACTTTCTCACCTGCTGGGTGATCTTGCTGCCATAGGTGTGTTTCCATTCCCAGGCACGTTTCAGGAATTCTTCTCTTCCCAGTTCTTCCTTGGTTTTCCCCTCTTCCGCTCTGATTTTATCCGCCACCTTTACTTCCGTGGCAATGCTGGCATGATCCGTACCGGGCAGCCAAAGGGCACTGAAGCCCTGCATTCTCTTCCATCTTGTCAGAACATCCTGCAGAGTCTGATCGAGAGCATGACCCATATGAAGCTGACCCGTTATATTTGGAGGCGGCATGACGATGGTGAATGGTTTCTTGGTTTCGTCTATTTCCGCTTTAAAAGCATGGTTCTTTTCCCACATTTCATAAATTCGATCCTCAAAATCTTTCGGATTGTATGTCTTTGCTAAATTCTTCTCCATGTTATCTCCTCTTTACTATCTCATAAACTTCATTCAGTGACAGATGATTTTCTCTTGCAAGTCTTGCACAATCTTCGTATTCCGGCTGGATTCGCTCCAGCCCTGAGACCGTAACCGACTTGACTCTGATTTCACCAAGCTCTGTTTTTACCGTTTTGATTTCCCGGTTTAATGTGATCCGGCGGATTTCCCTGACTCGAATGCCAATACTTGAAGTTTCCCGAAAGATACATTGGGAAAGCTTGTTTACATCGGCACTTTTAGACAAAAGTGAAAGCATATAGGCCGGTCTGTTTTTCTTCATATAAATAGGGGTAAAAAACACATCCAATGCACCTGCATCCATAAGCAGTTTCATGGTATACCCCAGTGTTTCTCCTGTACTGTCATCAATATTGGTTTCCAGCAGGCTTACTGTATCCCAGCTGATCTCAGGATTTTCAAATCCCGCCGGGTGCGGATTCTCCTGCTGCGAATCTGCCTTTGACTTTGTCGTTCCAAGCACCACCCTCAGGGCATTTAATCTGCCTGTCTCTGTTTTACCGAAGCCATATCCGACTCCTTCAATGGCCATTTCCGGCATCTTGCCGCAGCTTTCCGAAACCGTTTTCAGGATGCCGAAGCCGGTAGGTGTTACAAGTTCCGCTTGAATATCCTCGGTAACGATGGAAATGCCGCTTCCCTGAAGCATCTGGATCACCGCCGGTACCGGTATGGGGAGCCTTCCATGTCTGCAGTTGACAAAACCCTGCCCTTCATGCACCGGAGAACAGTAAACTCTGTCCACCTGAAGCATATCAATGCAGACTGCAGCCCCTACGATATCCACGATGGAGTCAATGGCGCCTACTTCATGGAAATGCACCTCTTCTATGGTCTTGCCGTGGACCTTTGCTTCTGCTTTTGCAATTTCCGTAAAAATGGCTATGGACAAAGCCTTGGCTTTTTCACTTATGGTACTGGCCTGGATAATCCGGGTAATATCCGAAAGACTTCGTTCTCTTTCATCATGTTCATGATGCCCGGAATGAATATGTTCGTGGGTGTGGGGATGGTCGTGGTCATGGCTGTGGCCCTGCAGATGGTCATGGCTGTGATCCTGCAGCTGGTTGTGGCTGTGATCCTGCAGCTGGTCATGGCTGTGGCCCTGCAGATGCTCATGACTGTGGCCGCTGGTGAGAGTCACTTTCACATCGGTACCCGAAATGGAATATCGATTCATTTTCCGGATCTCGATCTGATAGCCATCGATCCCCAGTTTATTAATTTCCGAAATGACGGTTTCCGGAGACAGACCTAAATCGATCAAGGCGCCGATACTCATATCACCGCTAATTCCGGCAAAGCAATCAAAATATAATATTCTTTCCATCTTTAATCCTCTATCTATGAAAACCGGGTTTCCCCGTTATTCAGCATACCCTAATTTATTAATGTTGGATGCAAGATATCCGGCTCCAAAGCCGTTATCAATATTTACGACCCCTACCCCTGATGCACAGCTGTTCAGCATGGTCAGCAGTGCGGAGATTCCTCCGAAGCTGGTGCCGTATCCGACACTGGTAGGCACCGCAATCACCGGCTTGTCCACCAAGCCTCCGACTACGCTGGCTAAAGCGCCTTCCATACCTGCAACTACTATGATTACGTTTGCAGCGCGAATCAGGTCCAAGCGGGCAAAAAGCCTGTGAATTCCTGCAACGCCAACATCGTAAATCCGCTCCACCCGGTTGCCGATGGTTTCCGCCGTAACAGCGGCCTCCTCAGCAACGGGAATATCTGCAGTTCCGGCAGAAACCACAGCTATATAGTGATCTCTTACAACAAGCTCTTTTCTTTTTATGACGATGATCCTGGCTGCCTCATGGTAAACTGCATCCGGAACCATCTGCTTCACGAGTTCATACGTCTCTTGAGATGCTCTGGTAGCCATAATGTTGGTATTACTCCGCATCATCTTCTCAACGATGGCGACTACCTGTTCCGGTGTTTTTCCTTGGCAAAAAATAGCTTCCGGATAGCCGGTTCTGAGGTTCCTGTGCTGATCAATCTTCGCAAAGCCTAATTCTTCATAAGGAAGATTTTTTAATAGTTCCAGGGCCTCATCCGGCATTTTTTCGCCTTTGGCCACCATATTCAGGATATTTTTCAAATAGGATTGATCCATAATAAACTCCTAAAAGGTTTCTTCATTTGTAGATTGCTACTCAAGAAATTTTATATGAAAAATAAGGAATTGTCAAAGTTTATCTATGTTTGCGGATTCTTTGCATCAAGCTGCCTTTGAAGACTCAAAGGCACCTCCAGCCCGCATTCCTCCATAAGTTCCTCATTGCGAAAGAGTTTATAGGGGCTGCCATCTGCAAATACGGAACCTTTCTTTAAAATAACCACTCTGGCACATAGGTCCAGTACCAGATCCAGATCGTGGGTGGCGATAACCTTCGTAAGCGAAAGCTCTCCCAGCAGCCGAATCAAATTGCGCCTGCCCCTTGGATCCAGAAAGGAACTCGGCTCATCCAGCAATACAACCTCCGGCTTCACAGCCAAAGTCGCAGCCACTGCCGCACTTCTCTTTTCCCCGCCGGATAATTTATACGGCGCTCTGTCCAGAAGATGCTCAATTTGAAGGAGCTCTGCCGTCTCTTTCACGCGCCGTTCCGTTTCATCCGCACTGCAGCCATAGTTTCTTGGACCGAAAGCGATATCTTCGGAAACCCTGGACATAAACAACTGATCATCCGGATTCTGAAAGACAAATCCCACCATTCGTCTGATTTTGTCCAAATTGCTTTTATTTAAAACCAAATCATTAATTGTTATCGTTCCCTCTTTCGGCATTTGGATCCCTACCAGGAGCGAAAGCAGCGTGGATTTGCCTGCACCGTTAGCTCCTACAATAGCTACCGTGCTGCCTTTATCAATATTTAAGCAAATTTGATCTAAAGCCTGATTCCCATCTGGATATGCAAAGCCTACATCTTGTAATCGAATCAATTTAACTTCCCCCTTCCTGTTTTAACCGATTGCAGTTCCTATCAATAAACTGAAATTTACAAATCGCAGCAGTAAAAATAAGCTGCATAACAGAATCCAATAAACGGTATCCTTCCATTTCATGCTTTCGGAGACTGCGTTTGGAAAATCTCCCTGATAGCCTCTGCATTTCATTGCGAAATAGATACGGTCTGCCTTATCAAAGCTCCGCAGCAGAAGCTGTCCCAGAAAGGAGCCTGCATGATGGAGCTGGATTCCCTTTTGCTTTAAGGAACGAAGATGATAGGCCGTAACCATATGACCGGCTTCCGACATAATCAGGCGCAGATAGCGAAAGGTCAGCATCATCTGTACAATAAATATTTTGGGAACCTTTTTCTGTATTAATTCATGTGAGATTTTATCCATAGGAGTGGTAGCAATCAGGATCAATACGGACATTACCGTCAGAACGGTTTTCAGGATAATAGAAAAAAACGAAAGAAGTCCATAGGTTACAGGGACCTGAAAAAGCATAAATACAATTTGCCTGTCCAGAAACAGATTGGACAGACCTGCAAAAAATGAAAAAGGCAATGCCACCAATAATCGTGACAGCACCAGGCCATAAGGAATCTCTCCCAGGGACATGATCAGGATTGGATATAAAAAGAAAGGGATCATTCCGCTAATATCATATTTATCAAAGGAAATTACAACCACCAGATAAAAGGCGGTTGTAATCATTTTTGCCATTGGATGAAGAGAATGAACCCAGGTTTGGCCCTCGGAAAGTTCATCCAAATTCTTTATTTTATTTAAGGACTGTGTTAATTTTGACATTTAACCTTCTTCTTTGAACGAGTTATAAAATATCCGGCAAGCCCTGCTGCACCCAGTGTAATGGCTCCTCCCAGAATTCCGGATGCTGCCGTTCCGGCCAAGGCACTTGATTCATCGCTGTTCTTAAATCCGTAATCAGGAAGGAAAGCGGTTCTTCCCTGGATATCTGCTGCGGCATGATACGCAGAACCCCCTCTTTCCAGCTCAGCCGTGCCTGCTACACCTTCCATGGACCATTCCAGCCCGTCCGGATAGGCAGAAGCAAACGAAGACAGTACACCTCCTATAAAAACTGTTACCGCAATCAATACTGCCAGAACTTTTTTCCCTGTCATGGTCCCGCTTCTTTCCATGTCGGCTTCACCATCCAAAAGTACCGGATTTGCCTGATAGATAAAGCAGAGTACCGCAGCGGTTGCAATCCCTTCTACCAGACCGATAGCGAGGTGTATCGGCTGCATGAGCATCAGAAAGGAAAGGAAAGGCAGTTCAGTAACACCTGAGATCAAGGTTTCCAATACTACGGAAAATGCTCCCAGCTGCAGCCCGACGATGACTGCTGAAATAGCTCCCAGGGTAATACGCTTCGGGGTAAAGGATTTTTTAACAATTGGTTTGTATAGCAACGGATAAGCAACAAAACAAGCGAAAAATCCCATATTTATGATATTGCAGCCCAGAGCCAACAGGCCTCCGTCAGCAAAAAACAACGCCTGAATCAGCAAAACTGCGGATAAAACCAAAAAGGCGGCATAGGGTCCCAAAAGGGCTGCCAGAAGGATGCCTCCTCCGATATGCCCGCTGGATCCGGTTGCAGGAATGGTAAAATTGATCATTTGTCCCGCAAATACAAAAGCCCCCATGACTCCCATCAAGGGAACCTTTTTCTCGTCCAAATCCTCCTTTACTTTTTTTACTGAATATCCTATGGTGCCTGCGCTGACCGCCAGCATCACTCCGCCGACCGCAGGTGTAATTAACGCATCTGCCATGTGCATAATCTGACACTCCCTTCTTACGCAAAAAAATACCATGAAGCATGAAATTCATAAAATCATCACGCACCTTCATGGTACTAATCAGCAATCAAACAAATATATAAAGGTTTCTTTCATATATTTTCAAATACCGGGGGTGCCTTCTTGACACCTTTTCAACATTTTAATTATATACTCCCTATTCCGCATTGTCAATAAGGTATGGAAGATCAAGAAAGCTTTTCCTGTGCAGCGGGCAGATTCCATGATCGTCAAGCCCCTTATAATGCGCTTTTGTGCCGTATCCTTTATTTTGCTCAAAGGCGTAGTAAGGAAATTCTTTCGAGAATTCCTTCATCATGTGATCTCTGGTAACCTTTGCAATGATGGATGCTGCAGCGATTGAGACGCTTTTGCAGTCTCCTTTAATGATGCCGTTCTGAGGAAGTTTCACATCCTTTAAGGTGAGTGCATCTACCAGAAGGTATTCAGCTTTCGGCTTCAGCGCCAGGACGGCCCGCTTCATGGCAAGTTTTGTTGCCTCCAGGATATTGATCTCATCAATCACTTTATTATCGACCATTCCGACACTATAGGCGATTGCTTTTTCCTTAATTATGTAAAAGAGTTCTTCCCTTTTTTTCTCGGACAGCTTCTTGGAATCATCCACTCCGATTACGTCAAAATCCTCGGGAAGAATTACGGCGGCAGCCACAACGGGACCTGCCAAAGGTCCTCTGCCCACCTCGTCAACGCCGGCGATATAGCGAATGCCTCTGGCGAACAATTCCTTCTCAAAAGCCATCATTTCCAGAAGCTTTTGCCTCGCCAGAAGCTCTCTTTCTTCTTTCTTCACTTCGATTACTCCTTCGATTAAACCTTTTCCAAGGTAATCCTCCCGATCACTCCTGCTCTGAATTCATCCATGACGGTTCTTCCCGTTCTTTCATAGTCGATTTTCCTGCCGGCCTGGATAAACCCTCTCTTTTCTGCGATTCGTTCCATAGTTTCCAGGGGTGTTGCGCCCAGCTCCTCCAGCTTGTATCGGTCCTTCAGAAGATCCGCATAATCGTTCTGCAAAACGGTGATCAATTCCAATGCAAGGGTGGCGATATCGAGAATTTCATCCTTGATAGAACCGCAAAAAGCCAAGTCCAAGCCTGCGCTGGGGTCTTCGAACTTCGGCCATAAAATACCCGGGGTATCCAAAAGCTGCATATCATTTCCCAGATTCAGCCATTGTTTCCCTCTCGTAACGCCGGGTTTGTTTCCGGTTTTGGCACTTTTTTTCCCCGTAAGGCGATTGATCAGCGACGATTTTCCCACGTTGGGAACACCGACAATCATCATTCTCAGTGCCTTCTTAATGATTTTCCCCTCATTCTTTTCCTCCTGAATGGAATTCAGAAGCTTCATAAGCTGTGGCGTACCCGCTCCGGAAGCACTGTTCATGATCAAGGCATAATACCCTTTGGATTTGAAATGCTCCACCCATTTATCCGTTGCCTGAGGGTCTGCAAGATCACTTTTATTCAGGATGATGATTCTTCTTTTATTCTTGACTAATTCGTCTATAATGGGATTTCTGCTGGATACGGGAATACGGGCATCTATGACCTCAATAACGGTATCCACCATTTTAAGGTTTTCCTGTATCAGCTCTCTGGTTTTTTTCATATGGCCCGGATACCAGTTGATATGTTCCATCTTTCCTATCCTTTCTTGTTCCCATAAATTGAAAAAAGTGGCTGAGCCACTTCCGCTAGGGAACCCAACGGCTTCGCCTCCTACGCAAGCTACGCTTGCTTCGCTGTCCGTTTTGCCAAGCCAAGCAACGGCCTGTGGCCTCCGACTCGCTTTGCTCGCTGCTGTCCGTTTTGCCATTGCGGCTAAAGCCGCGGCAAAAAGGCAAGCTTGGGGCAAAAAGGCTATGGTTCCCTTCGGCGGCCGCCAAGCGGCCTGAGCATCCTCCTTAACGGCAGAGGGCGGGCCCCTCTGCACTCCCTCTTTTTATCGAATAGGAAACGATATTTCCCTATTCGATAAAAAAGGGGAACCGTAACGGCTCCCCACATTTTTTTATTTCATTTCTTTGCTCTTAATCTTAGCAGCTTTTCCTGTTCTTTCTCGCATGTAGTTGAGCTTCGCTCTTCTAACATCGCCTTTTCTCACTACTTCGATCTTGTCGATTCTAGGTGAATGAATCGGGAATGTCTTTTCCACACCTACTCCGGAAGCAATTCTTCTTACCGTAAAGGTTTCTCCAAGCCCGCCATTCTGTCTTTTCAGAACAAAGCCTTCAAAAATCTGAATTCTTTCTCTATTTCCTTCTTTGATCTTAATGTGTACTTTGACTGTATCTCCAACTGAGAACTGTGGGATATCTTCTCTCACATATTCCTGTGCAATGACCTTCATTAAATCCATTATATATTCCTCCTTTCCTCATAGACGTTCTTGGTATCCTAGCATGTACTTTCCTGTCCGGTACACGATATCCAGAGGACCGCCCGTAATACACCAGAAACTATTTTAACATAATCCAAAATCCAAATCAAGTCTAAATTTCTATTCGAATTACACCGGTTATGCTGATTTTCAATTCTGGTTAAGCTCTTGGATGTGTTTTATCATAAACCTCTTTAATACGATTTTTTGAGACGGAAAGATAAATTTGGGTAGCCGTTATATCTTCATGTCCCAAAAGCTCTTGAAGAGACTTTAAGTCCGCACCGTTTTGGATCATATGGACGGCAAAGGAATTCCTGAGGGTCTGAGGGGTTAATTTATTTTCAATCCCCGCTAGTCTTGCATATTCCTTCAGCAGTTTCCAAAGTCCCTGTCTGGTAAACCGTCCGCCGGAGTAATTCAGGAACAGCGCTTTTTCACCGGCTTGATCCTGATGTATTAATTTTGACCTGATTTCATAAATATATTCTTCAACCGCTGCTCTTGCGGGTCTTCCCATGGGTATGATTCTCGCTTTGCCGTGTTCCCCGGTGCAAGCCACGAAACCCATTCGAAGGTTCACGTCTTCCACATTCATTTCAATGATTTCACTGACTCTGAGACCGGTGGCATAAAGCAGTTCAAGAATTGCCCTGTCCCGCTTTCCCTTTACGGACTGATCCGGCTGCTGCAAAAGTCGGTCGACTTCTTCCAGAGATAAATACTCAATATTTTTTCTTTCTATTTTCGGCGACTTTATGTTTATGGTGGGATTTAAGGTTATGTAATTCTGTACTGTCATAAATTGATAGAATCCTCTTAATGAAGCAACTTTCCGATTTACGGTTGCGGCTGATTTTCCCTCATTTTTGAGCTTTAATAAGTAAGCTACCACTTCGGTATTGCTGATCTGGGTCAAGTCCGTAATTCCTCTTTCACCCATCGCGGCACAAAACTCAAGGATATCACGCTGATAGGCTTCCAGCGAATTTTTGGCCATCTTTTTTTCTGTTTTTAAATACTGCATAAATTCATTTAAATATCGGTCCATAGGTCACTCCATAATGTAATTTCTATCGTCTTTTCATCGCCTTTTTATAGGGTACGAATTTAGTATAGCGTAAGACTTTTAAGTTTACAATAATATTTTTTATGTTTCGATTTAACAAATAATAATTTGTGAATCCGGGGCTGCTGTATAAGAAAAACCTGTACTAAATGCTAGCTGTTGTACATACCTTAAATAGAGAGGTATGAGAGGAGGATCATAATGAAAAGACATACGTTAAATCATACATCAAACCTTGTAACAGGAAGCAGTACCAGCTTTGCAGCTGCTTTGTTTTTTTTCATGTTGGGGATATCTGCAGGTGTTTTCACAGAGCTGTTAATGAATAGTACGGAAAAGGAGAATATGATAAATTATTTAGGACAGTATCTTCTTCTGTCAAACTATAACGATGTTTCCTTCTCAAAGATTTTTTTCAGTTCAGCAGGAAACAATCTTATTCTTTTATTGATCATGGCCGTATCAGGCCTGACCGCCATCGGTTTTCCCATAGCACTTGCCGCACTGACCTATAAAGGCATGGCACTGGGATTTTCCGCTGCATTGCTCATAGATTCCATGTCCTATAAAGGCGTTGCACTGATCTTCACCTCTATGCTGCCGCAAAATCTCATCTTGATTCCCGCGATTCTCATAGCCGGAATTGCCGCATTGAATGTAGCCTTCCATACCATCTCCAACCGTAGGTTCGGGATGAAGAAGAGCCTGGTTGAAAGCTCCGGCTCCTATACCTTTATAAACATTATCCTGATCGTCGCCGTGTTAGCCGGCAGTTTTATAGAATCCTTTATTTCTCCATTATTGACTCAACTAATAGTATAGCAGCAATGGTTTTCGCATCTTCTATCTCCCCGCTCAGTACCATTTGTTTTAGTTCGGATCTGTCATATTCCAGAATGTCAATGGATTCATTATCATCAAAATCCGTCTCGCCAGGGGTAAGACCCGATGCGAGATAAAGATAGATCACTTCAGTGGAATATCCGATGGAGGAATAAAAGGATGTGAGAAAACGAATTTCCCTTGCGGAATAGCCGGTTTCTTCCTTCAATTCACGTTCTGCGGTTAATCGGTGATCCTCCCCTGCCTCAATTTTTCCTGCAGGAACCTCCAGCACTGCCTTTTCGGCAGCTTTTCTAAACTGTTTTACCATCACCATTTTTCCGTCGTCGGTAACTGCAGCCAGTGCCACGCCGCCATTGTGCTCAATAATTTCCCGGTAAGATGTCTGGTTGTCTTTTACCGTTACTTTATCCCGGCGAACATTTAAAATCCTGCCTTCATAGATACGTTCACTGGAAATGGTTTTTTCTTCAAATACCATGGTTTCACCTTCTTTGTTGCTTGTCCGCCCAATCTGACTGTTTAGTAAAGCAAATTGCCGGCAAACTATTTCGTCATCATTTTCGACTTTTCTGAAGCAGCTTCGGCTGCTTTTTTTACAATATCCTGAAAACCTCTTTCCTTCAGGACCTGTACTGCCTCTATGGTAGTACCGCCGGGAGAGCAGACATTCTCTCGCAGTGTCACAGGATCAATTCCTGTTTCCAGCACCATTCTTGCAGCGCCTAAAACTGCCTGGCCGGCAAAGACCACCGCCTGTTCTCTTTTCATACCGCCTGCCACTGCACCGTCAATCAATGCTTCAATAAACATGTAGGTATAAGCTGGACTGCTTCCACTGACACCTATTACCGTATCCATCAGACTTTCATCCAATACTTCCGCCTTGCCGATGGAGCGGAACAGCTCTGCAACACCCTGAAACTCTTCATCATCAAGATGATCGTTTTTCGAAATTGCCGTCATTCCTTCGTTTACCATAGCCGGAGTGTTTGGCATAACCCGAACCACTTTCGGATTCTGATGCTTGATAAAGCTTTCAAGATAACGGATGCTGATGCCTGCAGCGATGGAAACAAGAATCTGGTGCGGTTGATACACTTCATTGATTTCCGGCAAAATCATTTCAAAAATATTCGGCTTTACGGCAAGAACGATAATCTCACTTTTCGTCACCAAGTCAGCGATGCTTTCACAGCTTTGGATTCCAAGATCCCGGGATAGTGCATCCAGCTTGCTGTTCTCTTTATCGTAAGCATAAAGGTCGTGATTGCTGTTCTCATGTACCGAAAGGTATCCCTTCATAATAGCGGTGCCCATATTTCCTGTTCCGATAAAACCAATCTTCATTATCTTTCCCCCTGCTTTCCAAAGAATACAGTACCTTTTCCCGTACCTGCCATGGCATTTTTAATAACGTCTTTCTTTTTTCCGTTCACAAGCACCATGGGAATCCCGTATTCGTTTACTCTGCGGGCAGCCTGAATCTTTGTCACAATGCCGCCGGTTCCGAAACTGCTCTTGCCTCGAGAATCTATTTCATCGAGCAGACCGTCAATATCATATACTTCATCGATGAGTTCCGCGTCTTTGTGATCCTTCGGATTTTTATCAAAGACACCGTCGATGTCACTCAGGACAATCAGCAGATCCGCATTCCATAAGGTAGCAGTCAAAGCTCCCAGGGTGTCATTGTCTCCGATCTTGATTTCCTCAACACTGACGCTGTCATTTTCATTGATGATAGGAACCACACCTTCATCCACCAAAGTAAACAAGGTATTTCTTATATTCAGCGTTCTGATGTGATCGCCAAAATCGTCTCTGGTGAGGAGCATCTGTCCTACATGGAGATCATAGTCCCCAAAAAATTCCTTGTACGCATTCATCAATTCAACCTGTCCGATGGCGCAGAGTGCTTGCTTATAGTTGATATCCCCTCTTCTGCTCCATTTATTGATGGCAGCTACGCCGCAAATTCCTGCGCCGGAGGAAACAATAATCAGGTGCTTTCCCTGTCCGATAAGCTCTGCCACCTGCTCCACAATATTGTGAAGCGTTTCCTTATTGACATGTCCTTGATCATCTGAGAGTACATTACTTCCAATTTTAATTACAATTTTCTTACTACTGTGAATTACTTCTCCTATTGCGCTCATACTAAACCCTTAATTCTACCTCTCCGCCAATAAAGGCCTCATTTTCCCTGAGTATTGGCATGATATATTCTTCTATAAATTCCGATGTCTGTTCTGCCGATCTGCCGATATAGTCCGACGGCTCCAAAAGCCCTTTCACATCTTCCAGTGTTAATCCAAAGGTTTCATCTGCAGCGATTCTTTCCAGCAAATCGTTTTTAAGACCTTCATCTTTTACTTTTTTTCCGGCTTCCATAGAATGCACTCTGATCCGCTCATGGAGTTCCTGTCTGTCTCCGCCTTTTTTTACAGCCTCCATCAGAATATTCTCCGTTGCCATGAAAGGAATCTCATTCATGATATGCTGATGGATGACCTTGTTGTGTACGATAAGGCCAGTTGAAATATTTCTGCAGATATCCAGTATTCCGTCTACTGCCATGAAGGCCTGGGGAATCACGATTCTTCTGTTCGCCGAATCGTCCAGGGTTCTTTCAAACCATTGGGTACTGGCGGTATCTGCCGAATTATCGGTGCAGTTCATCACAAATCTTGCCAGGGACGCGGCTCTTTCACTCCTCATGGGGTTTCTCTTATAGGCCATGGCGGATGATCCGATCTGATTGGCTTCAAAAGGTTCTTCCACTTCCTTCAGATGCTGCAGCAGTCGGATATCGTTGGTCATTTTATGAACACTTTGACCGATTCCGCTTAATACAGCCAGAACCATAAAATCCAGTTTTCTGGTATAGGTTTGTCCTGATACGGCTACCGCCTTCCGGAATCCCAGTTTTTCCACCACCATTTCATCCAGCTTTTTCACCTTCTCCATATCTCCGTCAAAGAGTTCTACAAAGCTGGCCTGCGTGCCGGTAGTTCCTTTTACGCCCAAAAGAGGCAGCTGTTCGATCAGTCTTTGACATTCCAGGTAGTCGAAGTAGAAATCCTGAAGCCATAAAGAGGCTCTTTTGCCCACCGTGGTAAGCTGTGCTGCCTGAAAATGAGTGAAGCCCAGGCAAGGAAGGGATTTATATTCCAGCGCGAAATTGCTGAGTTTTGCCATGAGATGAACCAGTTTTTGCCGAATCAGCTCTAAAGCCCGCTTCATGACGATAATATCCGTATTGTCACCAACATAAGCGCTGGTAGCCCCCAGATGGATAATCGGTCTTGCTTTCGGGCATTGCAGTCCGTAGGCGTAAACATGGGACATAACATCATGCCTTGTCTCTTTTTCTCTTTTTTCAGCATCTTCGTAATTGATTTTATCTTGAAATTCTTTCAGTTCAGAAATCTGTTCTTCCGTAATAGGAAGTCCCAGTTCTTTTTCCGCTTCTGCAAGAGCGATCCACAAAGCTCTCCAGGTTGAGAACTTGACATCTGATGAAAAAATGTATGCCATTTCCTTACTGGTATATCTGGTAATCAATGGGTTTTCGTATCTGTCTCTGCTCATTTCACTTCCTCTTCCTTCTTATATATTTATAATATCTGCATTTTTAACAACCAATTATATAATATTTTTCACTCAAAATCAAGAACGGCTACCTTTGTTTCTCACAAAAATAGCCGTTGAAAAAGAGGCTGTGCAAGCAAAACACAGCCTCTCAAGTTTTTCCGTTCAGATTCAACCTATCTCGGTTCAATAATAAGTTTAATTGCAGTTCTTTCTTCTCCGTCTATTAATATGTCCGTAAATGCAGGTATACACACTAAGTCTATACCACTGGGTGCTACAAAGCCCCTAGCAATGGCGATTGCTTTAATCGCTTGATTTAGAGCCCCCGCTCCGATTGCCTGGATTTCTGCCCCCCCTTTTTCCCTCAATACGCCTGCCAAAGCTCCTGCTACAGAGTTAGGACTTGACTTCGCTGATACTTTTAATACTTCCATTGTTGTAACCTCCCTTAATACTTGTTAAATATTCCCTTTTGAATAGGTTTTGCTTTACTATATTCTTTGTGCATTATTATATTCCTCTTTTTTCCTTTTAAAAACCGTTCGACATAAAAAAATTTTTTTATTTATTTTTTTGTCGAAGACTTGCATTTCGTATCATAATTAGTTATAATGTGTTCGTGGTTATCCCCCTGATAACCTCATTAATCTCTAATCCCAATACCCCTTTTGAACAAAACAAACTGCTCCCCTGCAGTTTGTTTTGTTTTTTGCAGCTTTAAAAGGCCGATTTATGTTACAATAAATCAGAAAGGTGGTGATATATTGCATATTGAAGAAAAAAACTACCAGGATCCTTTTTATCATTCCAATATTTTTAATTTTTATTTTAAAAATTTAAAAATTGGTATTCTGGATATCGAAACTACAGGATTAAATCCGGATCGGAACAGGGTGATTCTCGGCGGCCTTGTCACAAAAGAGGACGACGGCATTCGCTCCCTTCAAATTTTTTCCGAATCCAGAGAAGAAGAAGCCACCTTATTGGAAGCGTATCTGAATGAGATTAAAAAGCTGGATGTTCTGGTCAGCTACAACGGGGACCATTTTGACCTGCCTTTCCTGAGTAAACGATTTCACTTTCATGGGCTCTGCAAAGAATTTCACAAATCTCCCCTGCATTGCTTTTCCATGCATAAAAGTTTGGATTTATACCGAACCGTAGACCGCTATTCCAATATCAGAAAAAGCCTTCCCAACCTGAAGCAGAAGACCCTCGAAACCTATCTGGGGCTGTGGTCTGACCGTTCCGATGAAATTTCCGGAGCAGACAGTGTTGAAATGTACTATGACTATTTAAAAACGAAGGATGAATCTCTGCGTGAAAAAATCCTGCTGCATAATAAAGATGATATATTACAGCTTACAAGGCTCATGAAAATATTGGACAAGCTGGATCTGCATGAAATCATGTTCCACACCGGGTTTCCGGTTTTCCTGGAAGACAAGCGGCTTCTGATAGAATCCATAAGCTTGAAAAAAGACGTCCTTTACATAATTGGCAGACATAAAAATATCCCTATGGAATATCGCTGCTACAACAGTGCCTATGCGGCGGAGCTGTCTCATCGAAATCAGCAGCTGTTTATAAAAATACCCTGTCGGGCTGCTCTGGATTGTCTTTATATCGACTTGGAGGACTTCCGGATTGATTCGGCACAACTGGAAAAGTATCCGGGCTATCAAAGCGGTTACCTCCTGGTGAAGGAAACGGACGCGTTGAACTATTTGGAGGTCAACCATTTTCTAAGGCTTTTGCTGGAAGAAATTTTAAAAGAACTTTAATCTGAATGGTCATAAACTTCCATCATTTTATGGTATAATAAAACGTAATATGAAAATCAGTCAATGAAACCAATGGCTCGCAGTACCAGACTGAATCAAGAAACTAATAGAAGAAGGATTCGAAAACTATGAATACCCGTTCCAGACTTGATGAAGTGTTTACAAAAGCATTTCCGGTACCTTTTGATGATGCCTCAAAATTTGTCTTTTTTGGAGATGTCCATAGAGGTGACGACAGCTTATCCGATGAATTCGGAAGAAATCGTCATATCTATTATCATGCCTTGAATTATTACTATCAAAACGACTTTACTTATGTGGAGGTTGGGGATGGAGATGAGCTCTGGGAACATCCGAAATACGATCATATCCGTTCCGCTCATGTTTCTGTTTTTGAAATGCTGAAGAATTTCCATAAAGCCAATCGATTTTATATGCTCTTCGGCAATCATAACATGCAGCTTCGTGATCCTAAATATGTTAAGGATCACCTTTATCATATCTATGACGAATATCTCGATTTAAAAGAGGACTTGTTTCCAAATTTAAATGTCCATGAAGCGCTGATTTTAAAGCACCGCAATTCCGGTCAGGAAATCTTTGTTGTACATGGACACCAGGGGGATCTCATAAACGATCAGCTTTGGCGTGTCTCCTATGTATTGATTCGCTACATATGGCGTTTTCTGCATGTCCTTGGAGTGAAATATGCTGCAAGCCCTGCAAGAAACCGCACGAAGCGGCATAAAATAGAAAAAAGTTATAATAAATGGAACGAACAGCGTGATATTATGATTATCTGCGGCCATACACACCGGCCCAAATTTCCGTCCTGCAGCGAGCCTGCTTATTTTAATACGGGCTGCTGCATTCATCCGAGGGGCATCACCTGTCTGGAACTAATGTACGGAAAAATCATGCTGGTTTCCTGGAACATGCACAGCAAGAAGGACGGGACCGTATATATCAAGCGGACTCTGATCAAAGGGCCTGAGCCGATTTCCACCTACCGAACCCAGGGAGTATGCGCAGCCAAAAAAACGAAGGGCATTCTCAAATTTTTTCAAATAAATCCCGGGGAACCGGTCAGTGAAGCAGAATAAAATTTTATTAAAGGAGATGGAGATAGATTCATGGATCATATCATAGAACTTACCAAACAAATCAAATCCGACAGTTTTCTGATGGCAAACCTGAGCGGCGAAGTAAGAAATCAAGCCTTGTCCAAAATAGCCCAGGCTCTGTTGTCAAATCGTGATCAAATTCTGGAGGCCAATCAATTGGATTTAGACCGGGGAATAGATGCAAAGCTCTCCTCACCTATTATGAAACGGCTAAAATTTGACGATCAGAAATTATCCGATGTAGTTGACGGAATTCAGAGTTTGCTTTCCCTGAAAGATCCTCTATGGACGAAGCTTTTGGAGCGGGAGCTGGATGATCAGCTAAAATTATATAAGGTAACCTGCCCTATCGGAGTGATTGGGGTCATCTTTGAGTCCCGTCCCGATGCCTTGGTGCAGATTGCCTCCCTCTGCTTAAAAAGCGGAAACTGCGCTATTTTAAAGGGCGGAAGCGAAGCTGCCCACACAAATAAGGTTCTATTTGAAATCATTCATAAAGCCGGAGTTGAGGCCGGTATTCCGGAGGGCTTCTTGACCTTGATTGAAAATAGAGCAGATATCAACGAGCTTTTAAAATGCCACGAATCCATCGACCTGTTAATTCCAAGAGGCTCCAATGAATTTGTGCAATACATCATGGAACATTCCAAAATCCCCGTAATGGGTCATGCTGACGGTATCTGCCATATCTTTGCAGACAAGGATGCAGATCCGGACAAAGCCATACCCATTATCGTAGACGCCAAGACCCAATATGTAGCGGCCTGCAATACCGTGGAAACCCTGCTGGTCCACCGGGACGTTGCTGAAACGCTGCTGCCTGCTGTAAAGGAAGCCCTGGAGAAAAAAGATGTGATTATCAGAGGCTGTGAGAGAACTAGAGAAATCATATCCTGTGAAACGTCCGAAGAGAAGGATTTTGAAACGGAATATCTGGATTATATCATCTCCGTTAAAGTGATAGACAGTCTGGAGGATGCTATTTTCCATATCAATAAATATGGCTCCCATCATACGGACAGTATCATTACGGAAAATTCAGAAGCCGCCGAAAAGTTTATGCTTCTTGTCGATTCCGCAGGTGTTTATCAAAATTGCTCCACCCGTTTTGCAGACGGTTTCCGTTACGGCTTTGGAGCGGAGGTCGGAATCAGTACCGGAAAGCTGCATGCAAGAGGACCAGTAGGGCTTGATGGTCTTGTTACCTATAAATACAAACTATACGGAAACGGACAGATTGTTGCCGATTATGCGGAAGGCAGAAGCAGTTTTAAATTTAAAGATTTATAAAAGAATATATTATAATAAATATAATTATGAAATAAAAAAATAAAACTGACGGAATCAACGAAAGCATCTGCCGGAGCAGATGCTTTTATTTATGAATTGCCATATTCAAACCTGTTTTGAAACCGTATCATTTAAAGCTGTTATGGATTTCTTATATTGAAAGCTGTTTCCCTTCCATTTTCATCACATAGTCTTTAATGGCTCTGACAGCATTATCAATATGAACGCCCAGCGGCTGCTCCTCTACACTGACAACATGTATATTGCACCGGTTAATTGGCAGCAGCACTTTAAATGCCCTGCTTTCACCGATGGCACAGGCCATTTTCGGGCT
The DNA here is from genome assembly GCF_018128545.1 of Sinanaerobacter chloroacetimidivorans. Classification (GTDB taxonomy): domain Bacteria; phylum Bacillota; class Clostridia; order Peptostreptococcales; family Anaerovoracaceae; genus Sinanaerobacter; species Sinanaerobacter chloroacetimidivorans. Next base: position 40,008 of record NZ_JAGSND010000002.1, read on the forward strand.
CAGTTCTCCCAGCATTGAATTTGCGTTGATGATGGCGATGACACCTACGACGATATCAATATATTTCATATTGTGGACAATGGCATTTTCTCCTGTAGCACCGTCATCGGCTCCTGCCCTGAGCATCTGGCCTGTAGCCACTGAATTTGTTCCCAACGCCAGGACTTCTTCTCTGGGCATTTCTAATTTTATTTTTTCAACGATAGCTCTTCCAATTCCGCCGCCTTGTCCGTCTACTACTGCAATTCTCATTTTCTATCCCTCATCTCTTCATGTTCTCCCTCTATTATATACAAAACTGCAATAAAATCAATGCAGCATGAAATTTCAAGTATACTCTACCATATAGACTTTTCCATTTCTCCGTGTTATTCTGTGAAATAGATAACATGATTCTAATGAAATTTTAATCTTGGTCAAATTTTTCTTGAAGGATTCGACCCTATAATGAAACCATATTAAAAATATTCTATCAAGGAGGAATTCAATATTATGGTAACATTAGAACAAGTAGAAAAGCTTCGAGAATATGCAAATATTTCTTATGATGAGGCAAAAATAGCGTTAGAAAATGCGGAAGGTGATATTCTTCAGGCATTAATTGATCTGGAACGTCAAGGGAAAGTGGAATCACCGCAGGGCGGAGGTCAATATGTTTCCGGTGCAGTCAATGTGATCAGCACTGCCGGAAGCGAAAAAGAAAACCGGAATCACCACGGAAAAGAGAATGTCCATTACGGGAAGGAAAACGGCCGTGAAGGCTCCAGCTTTGGTCAAACCATGAATCGTTTTTTCAAATGGGTCGGCAGAGTCATCCACAAAGGAAATGTGAATGCTCTGATCGTGGAAAAAAACGGTGATCACATCATCAAACTCCCGGTCACCGCATTGGTTCTGCTTCTTGTCTTTGCATTCTGGTTCGTCATTCCGTTAATGATCATCGGTTTGTTCTTCAGCTTCCGTTATTCTTTTCAGGGACCTGACCTGGGATGCGACAAAGTAAATGATGCTATGGACTCTGTAGCCAGAGCCGCAGAAGATTTCAAAAATGATATTCGCAAATAAAATGTAAATGAATTGCTATGGGAGGATGTTATGCAGGAACGCATTTTAATCATTGAAGATGAAGAAAAGCTTGCCCGCTTTGTAGAGCTGGAACTGGCTTTTGAAGGATATGTAGTGGAAAAAGCAATGGATGGAAGAACAGGCCTTGCTCTGGCACAATCAAAGGCCTTTGATCTCATCGCACTGGATATCATGCTGCCCGGACTCAATGGTCTGGAAGTATTAAGGCGGATTCGCCAGACTTCATCAGTGCCTGTCATCATGCTGACTGCCAGAGATGCTACCATGGATAAAGTTGCCGGATTAGATGCCGGAGCCAATGATTATATTACCAAACCCTTTGCCATCGAAGAGCTGCTGGCCAGAATCCGTGCAGTTCTTCGAAACAATGGCGCCAATCACGAAAACAGCAGACAAAATAAAAGTGAGGGTCACTGCCTGGTTGCAGGTGAACTGGTAATGAACCCCGACAGCAGAGAAGTATGGGTAAAAGACACATCTGTAGACCTTACCAAACGGGAATTTGATCTGCTGGCCTATCTGCTTCAAAACAAAGGCCTTGTCATGAGCCGGGAGCGGCTGCTTGACCGGGTTTGGGGTTATGACTTCGCAGGCGAAACCAATGCAATCGATGTTTATATCCGCTATCTGCGGGCAAAAATTGAAGAACCCTTCGGTTTGAAAATCATTCAAACCATACGGGGTGTGGGGTACGTGATTCGTGAAGAATAAGGAAACGCAAAATAAAAAGAGAACTTCGGAAAACAGCAATACTGCAGGAAAAGTCAGACTATCCCTGGTGATGAAACTGAACCTTCATACCTTCAGCTATGCAATAGGGGTATTGATCACGATAAATATTTTAATTTGTATGATGGTTTTATTCTATTCTTTATGGGTTTCTGAAGAAAATGCAGTTATCATAATGGGAGCAGATGCCTCTTCAGAAGTAAAGAATCTGGATTTTCAGGTGGAAAAAACTGATGACAAAGAGCTTGGTATTGATTTATGGCCATACCTTCATGAGAAAACTCCTTTAAAGGATTATGAAGTGCTCAGAAAAATCGGCTATAAAACGAAGGGAGACCCTTCCCGATGGCTTGAGGGCTACTATTACCAAATGAACTTTCCTGAGGAAAACACACTCATCACTTATGATCTGGGTGCTGCTTTGAGTCGGCCGATTCCTCTGTTTTACGTTCTGCTGGTTCTGGAAGCACTGATTCTGTTAAACGGCTTGCCTAAAGGGATAAGAAGCGTACGCCGGATTCTCCGTCCTCTTTCCGATATGACTCAACAAGCGCAAAATCTCTCTTCTGTCGGTTCTCTTCCTCCTGAGGAAATGAAACGACTGCGCGAACTGGCAGGAACCATAAGCAACATCGATGCCTCCAGGCTGGACAAACGGCTGCCGGTAGACGGTTCTCAAAGTGAGCTTTCCGCTTTGGCCTCTGCCATTAACAGTATGCTGAACCGAATTGACGAAGCTTATGGATCTCAGGTTCGTTTTGTATCTGATGCATCCCACGAACTGCGAACACCGATATCTGTCATTCAAGGCTATGCCAATCTTTTGGATCGATGGGGTAAAAACGATCAGGTCACCATGCAGGAAGCTATCGACGCAATAAAAAGCGAGTCCGAAAATATGAAAGAACTCATCGAGCAACTGCTATTCCTAGCAAGGGGAGACAACGAAACCCTCCACCTTTATCCTGAGGTCTTCGATGTTTCAGAGATGATTGAGGAAATTATAAAGGAAACACAAATGATCGATCCCCTGCATACTTTCCGGATGAAGGCTACTGAACCCAATCTGATCTATGCAGACCGTCAGCTTATGAAGCAGGCATTGCGGATCCTCATTGACAACAGCATCAAATATACACCTGAAAATGGTGAAATTGTGGTTGGTGTAAAGGGTGAAACGGATCAGATAAGAATTTCCGTACAGGATAACGGTATTGGAATCGATGCGCAGAATCTTCCCTACATCTTCGATCGATTCTATCGATCCGATGAGTCCAGAGCCAGAAAAACAGGCGGTTCCGGTCTCGGGCTTTCGATTATGAAGTGGATTATTGACAGGCACGGCGGGACCATTGAGGTCCTCAGCAGGAAAGACATTGGAACCCGTACCACCATTCATCTTTCCAAAGCAGCGCTGCCGGCGGAAGATTGGATTCAGAAGACGGAAGCTGAAACATCATAAATATTGATATAGATCGTGTAAAGGAAAGAGCGTCTTTCGCTACTTTCCTTTTTTCTTGTTTTCATACATGAGTTGGTCTATTTGCCTGATAAACTCCTCCACTTTCATCTTGGAAGAATAGTCATAAACACAGTATCCCATGCTGAGTTTTATTTCATACGGCTTTCCGCTGGTCTGATTATATGCCCTCACATTGTTGTTGATACGATAGATGATCATTTCCAGATGTTTAATACTGTCAATATCCAGCACAGCAATGAACTCGTCCCCTCCGAAACGGGCAATAAAGCTCTCCTTTTTTAAACTGCTCTTCAGCAATCCAACCGTCTCCTGAAGAGCCTCATCTCCCACATGATGACCAAAGTTATCATTTATTTTCTTAAAGTCGTCAAGATCGATGAGAATGGCAGAAAAGGTCTTGTTTTTAGAGGTGTTATTGATTTTATCTCTCAAATGATAATCCAATATCCTTCTGTTAAAAACTCCGGTTAAATAATCCGTATTCAGTCCCATATCCTGAATATTAAAATATACAATCAGTAAGGAAATGGTCAGGCCGCTCCAATTCAGGGAGATACCGTAAAATGCCACCTGCAGCGCACTCCCCACCAGTTGAGGAATGGGAAACAAAAGCAGAGATTTATAATATCGTTTATCTATTTTTCTACGGTTAAAGAGGATAAAGAAAAATGTGTAATTTACCACAGAATAGCATAACAGCACATGAACCCAGAAATAAGGGCCTCTGTGATATACGTTATTAGAATCGATAGAATAATACCATCCTGTTTTAATACTCATGAGAGAGAGTAATCCGTTAACAAAGACTAAGAGACAAGCCGCAATGATGACTCTTGTAGCTCTGTTTCTATTGTGAATTACTTGAAAATAGACATAAAGCAGCCAAAGAGCAACCGGCACAATGGCAAAAATATAGAGAATCAGATTACTGATTTGGTTTCCGAATAAATTAAGATTCCCAGACTTTTCATTGAAGTACCAGGCCGAGGTATCAACAATCAACAGAAGCATGCCTACCTTGACGATAAACTTAAATATTTTATAGGTAACCAGCTGTTCTTTCATCTTCCGTTCATTAGAGTAAATCAGAACCAGAATTATGAAAGAAAAGATATTCAGTTGAATGATTTGAGCCAGTTCCATGAACGACATATTCCTTCCCGTTTTTCCTTTATTCTACCATAAGGTATCAATTTCTTCCAGTTTTTCGTTTGTCAACAAGTTGGTATCATTATCCATTTAATTAAAATAAATTTTTTTTGTTTTGACAAAGCATTTCATTCTGTAGTATAATTTACACCGTACTCTGAATTTCATGAGGTATGCGCCCATAGCTCAGCTGGATAGAGTCGCTCACTACGAATGAGAAGGTCGGGGGTTCGAATCCCTCTGGGCGCACCATTGAAAAAATGAGATATCCCATAAAAAATTAGGGGTATCTCATTTTTGCATTTAGTCAGGCGGTCCGCAGACCTACGGTCAAGGACGGCAAACACGAAGTGTTTGTGGAAATCCCTCTGGGCGCGGATAAAATAAAGATGCCGAGCAACGAGAAGTACATTGGAAATGTCGTTATTGCTCCGGGAAATTGCTGTTACTGCTAAATTGATTAAACTTATGGCCGATATTATAATTAGCACTAAAATCCTGATGTTAAAACAGGAGAGAATTACGAAAGGCAAGCCCATGATGAGGAGGGTTTTATAATTTGGACAATGTCGATATGGTTTATACACTGCTGATTCTATCCACATTGGTTGTGCTATATTTTTTATTGTTAGTAGCACAAAGAAAACAGAAAAAACAAATTCATTATGCTGTTTTAAGTATAACGATAAGTATTCTAATATGGAATGTTGCAGTATTATTGTATCAGACTTTTGACAATGTCCCGTGGATATTGTCAATTTGTGAACGATTGTACTTTTTGGGTACGATTCTAATATCGATTTCAATATTATTTACCGGGTTAATATTTGCTCGAACCAAAATAAAATTTACCTGGAAGCATACATTGCTGTTTATCGTTCCCGTCATCTCTATCGCGGTTCTTCTTACGAATCAGAGTCATCACTTGTTTTATACTACTTTTAGCCTGATACCCTCCGAGCAAAATTTTGGAATCTATTTTACCATACATACGATATATTCCTATCTGTGTATCGGGATCGGGTTGGCTTATCTTATAGTTTTCTCTATTAAAAATTATGGCGTTTTTTCTAAACAATCATTGTTAATATTTATTGGCCTTATGATTTCATTGATCATTGATGCTATAAGCACATTTAAGATCTTTGATTGGTCAACAGCAATTGAAAATATTGCCTTTGCCGTTACCATTAGTTTCTTTATATTAGCGACGGTAAAGTTTGATTTCCTAAATGTAATACCCATCGCCTTGCAAACAGTCGTTGATTTGATTTCTGACAGCTATGTGGTTATTAATGAGGATTTTGAAATCATTGATTACAATAAAGCTTTTGTAGGTGGTTTTGCCGGGGCAGCCAGAAAAGTTGGCATTATGGAGATAATCAAAAAAAATTATAGTGATTCCGATTTTAAGAAGTTTATGGATGTTTTAGACGAGGCAGTTCATGAGCAAAAAAAAGTAAGCTTTGAAATATCCAGATCCGTAGGTAAAGATCTCACCTATTATATGGTGGAAATCACACCTATTTATATCAGCGGCAATCATATAGGAACCATAATTTTAAAAAAAGATATCACGGAGCATAAAAACAATTTAAAGAAAGTCATGCAGCTCAATGAAAAGCTGCAGAGTTTGGCAACTCGAGATTGGCTGACGCAGTCATATAATAGATATTTCTTTGATGAAAGATTACAACAAGAGATTGACCGTGTAAACAGACTACAGATCTATGGTCAGGAACCATGCAAAGGAGCTAATAATTTTGGATTAATTATGTTTGATATAGACTATTTTAAAATCTATAACGATAACAACGGTCATCTGACAGGAGATGAACTTTTACAAACAATTGTTACTGTTGTTAAAGAAGTGTTGTATCCAACTGATATATTATGCAGATATGGTGGAGAAGAGTTTGCCGTTATTTGTTGCCAAACTTCAGAGGAAGGGATTAGAATAGTTGCAGAGAAGATAAGAAAAGCTGTGGAAAATTATGATTTTATGTTTCAGGACAAACAGCCAGGCGGCAACCTGACAGTTAGTGTTGGCGCAGTATGCTGCTCAACAAATGCAAAAAAAGATGACTTAATAAAAAGAGCTGACAATAATCTATATTTAGCCAAAAGCGGCGGAAAGAATAAGGTTGTTTTTTAACGCAGGTTAGCACTTGTTTTTAAACAGGCTTGCATTTATTTTGTCAACATTAACCAGGGAGCTGTCACACTAGCGTTGAAAAATCGCTTGTGCCCAGCTCCTTTTCACATGTTTTGGGGAGGTTTTCAGGGTATTTGAAGTTTATTATATAGTTACACAGGGCCATAAATTTGATGGCTATTTATCTTTGCTGATAAGAACGGTTTTTGTGACCGAATCCCAGACCACTTCTCCGCCAAGAGCAACAACAACCGATTTGATAGGCAGATATATCCTTCCGTTGACGTTTTGAGCAGCGGTATCGATGGTTTGCTGTACTCCGTTAACAATTATATAATTTTTCCCAACTGGTACTTCCACCTTTATCCCGTTTTTCTCGACGATTGCCGTCTTTGTTGAGCTATTCCAAGAAACTGTTGCACCATAGCTTTCCAGCGTTACTCTAAGCGGAACTTGGGTGCGGCTGGCGCCATCAATGAAGGGAACCCCTGATTCGGTTATAAATTTGACATCATAACCATCAATATTAATATTAACAGCTCCTTTAATCGTTTGGTATGGTGTTCCGTTTAGTATGTATGGATATGTTGTGATCCCAAGACCCCCCAAGGAACTTATTTTTGAGGAATCTATCCAACAAGCAGGACGAACCCCATATAACTTTAACTCAATAGATCTGCCTTCTGCTCCGGTATACCCGCCTATGCTCCTATAATCACCTATATACTGGGTACTCATAATCATATTGTAAGGGATCAGATTATCATCAGACATATAATTATCCCTTAATAGATATGCCTCCATATTACTTGTAAAATTATAATTATCCTTCAGCATATTTTTTACAGTCGGTAGTAAGTCGGTTTTACCAACACGATCTCCCATAACCTCATACGCCTTGATATATTCAGAGAGACTTAAAAGAAATACTTTATCGGAAACCGTCCTGCTGTATGCATTATCAAAGTATTTTGCCGCATCATACATATCCCATGTACCTTGGGGTATTTCAATATAACGACTTCCGCTTTCTTTTAAATTTTGTTCGTATTGAATTAAATAGGATTTGTTATTTACTTCTTTTATTAAGCTAGCTTCAGCTGTGGAAAAATTTTTGGCACTGAGAAATCCACCTTCACCCGGAATGTATCCGGAATCAAAACTACTCTCATACGGATTTACTTCTGTTGTATATTTAATCTTTGAAGCATCCGATTCTACGGAATTCAACCAGTCGCGCAAAGTACTGACTCCCCATTCAAACCTTGCGTAAAGCTTTGAAGTTGCAGTTTCGGTTGGGGAATGCCATGTATAAGTAAATTGCTTATTAAAATCCGGAACATCATACGCCTTTGACCCGATGAGGTTATCAGCAAATATTAAGGGGTTTCCGGCTTCATCAATGTCAATGACAGTCCAGGTCAATTTTTCGCCTAAATATGAACCGAATTGAATCTTATCACCCTCTTTAAAGGTGTTTCCAGCGGCACTAACCGAAATTGGGTTAAGTAACATAGCTGCAATCGTCAATACTGAAATTATTGCGCATATTTTTTTGATTTTCATAACTTCCTCCTTCTGAATAAACAAATGACCTATTTATTTTACTCCATATTTTGGTAATTTTCAACATATAATGGTTTCTACCGCCTTGGAAAACCAAAGCAATAAACTTCGATTTGGTGGCAGCACCTCCGCATTACGACGCCATCTTTTCTCGGAGAAATTAAAACACAAAGGCGTCCTAATGGTATTACCAAATACCAAAGGACACCTTCGCGTTGAGGAGTTAAATTGCATTGTTTAGAGGACACAAATTGATATAATGAGAGATTATTCTATTATTTATACTGCCAAACTTCAGGAAGTCGCGTTTCTGAGCTGTTTTTAACGTCCCAGCAAACCCGCTTTAATTCATCCAGTCGTTTACAGCCAGTGAGCTGCCACGATTACGCTCCGTAGCGGAAATAACCAGCTTCTGATCCGGTGTGACAAACACTCCCGCACCATAACGGAAATGCACACCAAAAGTACCGATTCCGCCCCCTGTGCTGATCATATGAATTTGGTCAAGCTCTTCTCCGATGGTCCAGTTTCGCGTATCGATTTGATACAGATATGCATAATCTGCATAGGACACCCCTTCACTCCGGGACCATAATCCAATCAGATAAACATCATTGGTATCTTCTTCAGTGACCAATCCAAACCCCTGAAAATCCTTTTCGAAACCAAAGCTTCCCACCTCAGAGAAGGATGCATTTTCAAGCCCTCCGGCAGCTGGCGCACGATAAATATGATAAACACTGTTACTCTCATCCAAATGAGCAACAATCAGCAGATAGTATGCGGTCCCCGTTGCGTCTTCGTAGGTGGTAATGCCCAAAGCCCCTGCCTTATGATTCACCGCCAGGTCAAAGGATTCAACCCTGCGCAGCTCCTGCACCGGCAGAGAACGCAGATCATACAGCGCGATATGAGCCTGAGTCTCCTGCTCAGTTGGCACCAGAAGATAATCGCCTATCCCCTGTACCCCTCCCGGATGCCTCCAGTCCTTTCGATAGGTCTTAAACCCATACTTGTCATTACCATTCTTCGTACCGGCAACGATATGGGCATAAGAAGCAGTTGAGACGCTGTGTGTCAAGAGGGCGTAGCGGTTTCCTTCCGCATTATCATACTGTGTATACCCCTGAACGTGACATGAAACAGCATCATAATTTCCGGTAAATCCCTGGAGGTTTGTCAAGCTGCCGTTAACAGGCAATGCATCGAAAGCAGCCTTGACGTTGGGAATCGCTGCTGCGCGGTCTGCCGCAGCGCTGGGAACATACAAAGCTTCCAGCGACACTGTGCTAACAGAATTTCCTCCTCGTAAAAACGAAGCATACACCGTGCGTCCGCTGCTATCGGTACCAAACGCAAGCACGCGGTTAGGACCGTCACTGTCACGTGTGTGCTGCCCTTGCTTCTGCCCAAACCACCAATTATTGCTCAGGCCGGATTTGCCTTGGGCAAAGGCAGCATCTGAAAAGGTAACCGTTATACCCTGGGGAAAGCCCGGAGCGGTAAGCGAAAGCGTCAGGTCTCCAATGAATGCAAAATTGAGCTCTCCTGCCGTGTGGTCAAAGGTTGTGCGGTCTCCGTTCACACTGTCGTCATTAAATCCTGAAAGCCTTGCATTGAACCAGGAAGCCACAGTCTCCGATCCGCTGCGCCCGACCTCAAAGGAAAACTGCCCGTTCGACAAGGTATGAACCTGTCCGACATAGTTACGCCCATTAGGATCTTGTCCCGGAGTAATACTCAGTTCTTTCACTGTGAAAGTGCCGTTTGTAATCTGGATTCCCCCTGAACCCTGTAAGGTCACAGTATTGTTTTGATATGACATTGAGGCGCTTACCTCCGCTTCTGGGGTAACCTCTTCTCCTTCCGGCGAGGTGGCTGCGGCCATACCTCCCATGCTCAAAACTAATCCTGCTGCGAGCAAAATGCTCAAAAATCGTTTGGTGCGGTTTTTCATTGATTTCTTCCTCCTTTCATCTTCGAGCAGTAGAAATCTACAAATCAAAGATTTGTGATTTCCTTGCATAAGTTCGCTAACAATTTGCTTCACGAATTGAGCGAGCTAAGAGCAGTAGAAATCTACAAATCAAAGATTTGTGATTTCCTTGCATAAGTTCGCTAACAATTCGCTTCACGAATTGAGCGAGCTAGTAGAGGGAAATTCAAAAATCAGCAATTCTATTCCCATCAATGTCATAGTTTTTACTTTTCTCCGGCTAACTCCGCTTCACTTTGCGCCTTTACCTTAGCACGATGATTTTTCCAGGCAAACAGGAGCAGTGAGCCGGCCGCAATGAGCAAAAATGCGAGACTGATCGGACGAGTGACGAAAATACTGAGGCTGCCATCCGACAGAATGAGTGCACGCCGAAAATTCATTTCTGCAAGGGGTCCAAGTACAATTCCAAGAAGAATCGGTACGAGCTGAAAATCCATCCGCCGCAGGAAATATGCCAAAATTCCTACCACAATGATAATATAGACGTCATACAGGCTGTTGCTGGTGGAATACGCACCGGCAACACAGAACGTCAGCACGATGCACGCGAGAATCTCATATGGAATACGAGTGATGTGCGCATAGAATTTTGTAAACACACTGCCGATGAGATACATAAAGATATTGACCACAATCAGCCCCAGCATGATTGCATACAAAATATTTCCTTGATCCCGAAACAGCATCGGACCCGGCACCATTCCGTGTATCATGAATGCACCCATAAGAATCGCAGTCGCACCATCACCCGGCACACCAAGTGTCAGCATCGGAATCATGGTTGCACCGCAGGCACCGTTATTGGCCGATTCTGAAACCGCAACACCTTCGATTTCACCTTCGCCGAATGTTTCCGGATGTTTGGAGGTCGTTTTGACCTGATTATACGCGATAAATGCCGCGAGGCCGCCTCCGGTCCCCGGTGTTGCACCGATAATCATGCCGATCAGCGAACCAATTCCGATGGGCTTGCGGCAGCGCTTGTATTCCTCACGAGTCACCTTGCATTTGGTGATGCTGGATGCGTTGACGGTTTTTCTATCAGTACGCGGATTATACTGCGATTTCACCATGATTTCCGAAATCGCAAAGAGTCCAATCAGCGCAATAATCAGATTGATCCCGCTCATCAGATTAATTTTTTCGAAAGTAAAACGCGTTGTTCCGCTGATATTGTCCATACCGATGGTAGAAATGAAAATACCGATGCACGCGCCGATCAACCCCTTGAAAATGCTTTTGTTTGATACCCCGGCAATGACGGACAGGCCAAATACTGCAAGGGCAAGATACTCCGCCGGACCGAAAAGCAAAGTAATTTTCGCAATCTGGGGTGCAAGGAACATCAGCGAAAGTGCACTGACCAAACCGCCGATGGTCGAAGCAAACAACGCCATAGAGAGCGCCTTATATGCCTCTCCTTTTTTGGCCATGGGGTAACCGTCAAACAACGTGGCGGCATTTGCCGAAGTGCCTGGCGTGTTAATTAGAATTGCGGTAATCGAACCGCCATAAGTACCGCCGCAATAGATTGCAAGCAGCATCAGAATTGCCATTGTCGGCTCCATGCCATAGGTTAGCGGGATGCAGAGAATGATACCCAGGTCCGATGTCAGCCCCGGGATTGCGCCAACGACGATGCCAAGCGCCAACCCAATCGGGATAATCAAAAAGTTCTGCCACTGCAGAAGCGTCTGCAGACCGGCAAGGAATAAGTCCATTTTTCTCCCCTTTCCTGTTACGGCAGCGAAACTCTCAGTAACATCTTGAATACGAAATACACGACGCCTACCATTGCCAGCGGAATCGCATAATAATACCACTTACGCGCACCATAAAACAGCAAAATCGCAATGGTCAGCAGCACAGTGGAAATCAAAAATCCCATCCAGGTGAGCGCTGCCAAATAGGCCAAAAGGATGATCGCGTAAACCACGCTTTTGAGCTCCTTGCGAAAGCAGTCTGAGATCAGGCCGGCCCTTGTTAGGACAACTTCTTTCTTTGGCAAGGTGAAGATGCCTTGCAGGAGCAGACCGAGAGAGAATAAACCCATTCCTCCAATTACGATTTTAGGCACTGTCTGTGCATTAATCGCCGAGGTTTCCATTGTATTGATCTGACTTGGGATCAGCAGCCACAGTACCGCCGCTGCAACCAAAAATACAGCCCCCGAAATAATTTCCGAATTATATTTCAGCTTCATTCTATCACCTCGTCTTCACAGGGGCGGCAGCGGGACCCGATCGGAAAGCGAGTCCGCTGCCACACTGAACGCTTATGTAGTTGTTATTCAAGGAGTGTGATATAATCTACCATTGCCTTGCTCTGTTCATCAATCTTTTGCAGGATTTCAACTTCCGTACCATCCCATGCCTTCATACCCATTTCAGACATGAATTTCTGGAAATCAGGATCGGCATACACATTCTGGATAAACTCGGTAAGAACCTTTTTCTTTGCATCATCCACCGTGGAGCGTACTGCGAAATAATCCATACCGATAAACTCAGCGTCAATCCCCTGCTCCTTAAAGGACGGAATGCGTCCAATGCCATCGACCTCGATACCATCCGGAATGAAGGTGCCAAGACAAGCCAACTCTCCGCTCTTGACATAATCACGATAAACCGGAGGTGACCCAATGGCAATGTCGACATGTCCGCCGACCAGCGCATTGATCGCATCCTGACCACCATCATACGGAACGGCCTCTGCCGGCAGACCCAGCCGCTTAAAGAGCACTGAAATCATCGTATAGCTGTCGTTGCCCGGTCCGCCGGTCGTCGCATACTTAATGGTCTTTCCGGATGCGGCGTATTCCTTTAGCTGATCCAGCGTTTCGATACCGCTTTTGCCTGGGTTTGACAGCACAACAAACTCAACCTCACGCATCCCGATGAGAGGCGTAATGTCGTCTATTGAATAATTGACATTCTGAAAACTTGGGGTCAGCGAAAACAATGGGCCGTTTGCCACGATCATGGAATAGCCGTCATCTGCGGCCTGCAGCGCCGCCGCCATTGCGATTGTGCCCGCACCGCCGGTTTTGTTCTCTACAATCACAGGTACACCAAGATATTTCTCACCATAGGATGCGATTTGACGTGCAATCGTGTCCGGTCCGCCGCCAAGACTCCATGGCATAATAATGGTAACCTGCTTTTCGGGAAAACCATCCGCAGACTTTGAGCCTTCTTCCGCTGAACCATCCGCCGCGGTATTTGCACCACAAGCGGTCACCGACATCAGCAGAACAAACGCCAAAAGTGCGCTGAATAATCGTTTCGTCGTGCGTTTCATTGTAATTCCTCCAATCTTATCCAAACAAATTTATTTGATAAATTCCGTGTGAATACCACGAGAATCAATCACAAGCTTTATGGCGCGTGCGCCATCCGGGTTTTTGAAATAAGGGAGATAATCCCGCTCATCTGTAAAGAGTAAAGTCATCTGGGGATTCAAGCGCAATAGCGTGTTATAGACTTCCGGGTTCGCACTGTGATAACGCCGATCTGAAGATGCGGTCGTGATTACATGCGTAAGTGGTATTTTACTGATGATTTCTTCGCATACACTGTCCTTTTGCCCATGATGCGGCAATTTGAGAACGTTTACATTTTTGAGCGTTGAAAAATCCTCCAAATTCCATTTATCCGGGCAATTGTCCGCTGCCAGCAACAATTCGGCGTTCCCCGTGCACAGCTTGAGAAGCAGGCTGCTGTCATTTGCGGTACGATCCAGCTCAAGAAGAGCGTCCGTGGGATCATGCGCTGCGAACGACTCGGCAAGCAGCCGCTCAAAGTCTTGCCGCACTGCCGTGGACGGTGCGAGTACAGCAAGCTCTATACCTGACGGCAAGGACAACCGATCTCCAATTTGCAGCACCTCAACCGGAATTGCCTGAAGCTTCGCCGATTCCAGAATACGCATAGTGGCACGGAACGCAGCGGCAAACAGGTGCACACTAGGCGGTGCAGATGCATTGGGAGCCAGTGCCCGAGCTTCTGAAAACAGCGCGGGATCATACGGCAAGCGGATTTCACCCACCGAAAACTGATTAAGAACAGCCTCTAAGCCGCAGACATGATCCTCGTGAATGTGCGATAGGATCAGTAAATCGATATTTGACAGCCCGGCTTGTTTTAAGTATTCTGCCGCGCGTATGCGGTGCGGGAAATGCTCAAACTCCCCTGCCATTGCGCTGCCGCCATCCAGCAGCAGTGAAAATCCATCTGATTGCACTAAAATTGCATCACCATAGCCTACATTGATAAATGTTACTTCCAAGACATCACCTCACCACAGTTCTTTTTTTGTTAAGACTTAAGTAGTCTGACGTATCACCAACTCTACCGGAGTTTGAATCACTTGTTTTTGCGGCGGCGCCCCCTCGATTTGGGCAATCAGCCGCTCTGCCGCAAGGCGGCCCATCGTAGCCTTATCTACACGCACTGTAGTCAGTTCAGGCTCCACCAAATGGCTGATTTCGCTGTCATCAAAGCCTGCGATGGCAAGCTCCTTCGGAATGCACAGTCCAGCACGCAGTGCCGCCTTCATTGTTCCAACGGCTATTGTATCATTGGTACAAAAAATAGCGGTAGGACGGTCGGGCAAAGACAGCATCATCGACGCGCATTGCATGGCCTGCTCTGCTGTTGGTTCTATCGTCTGCACGAAGCGGAAATCAATCGTCTGCCCGATCTCACGCAGCGCGTCACAGTAGCCGTTGTAACGAGAAGTGCACACGTGAGGTGAAAAAGCGCCCGCAATAAGCCCAATTTTACGGTGCCCCCGCTCGGTCAGATGACGCATGGCAAGCAGAGCGCCCCCATACTGATCAGTAGTAACACACGTCAAATCATCTACATCAAGCGCATTGTTGAGCACCACAACCGGCATATTCTGCCGCCTCAGATCCATCACCATTTGCGCGTCAGATTGCCCGGCAAGAATGATGCCATCCATTTGCTTTTTCACACAGGTCTGTCCGTTCGGCAAACGCAAATCCCGATCGGATGAGATGAAAAGGCTGTAACCCTTGCGAGCACACGTCTGCAGCACACTTTCAAAAATCGGAGAATAAAACGGATTCAGTACCACAGGATACTGCTTTTCATAAATAACAAACCCAATATTGTCCGTACGCCCACGCACCATCGCGCGGGCAATCGCATCCGGCGTGTAATTCAGTGCACGTGCGGCTTCATATACCTTTTGGCGCGTTTTCTCAGTGACCTGATCCGGGCTGGCAAACGCGCGCGACACAGTCGCCTTGGAATATCCACACAGTCTTGAAACATCTAAAATTGTTGCAGCCATATCTTATCGCCCTCCAATGAAAACGTTCTCATTTTTAAGGAAAAGAAAATTCTATAAGTTTCAGATGAATTTTATAAAATCAACTTATAGAACAGTAAAAGCATTCAATAGGAATGCGATCGTTCTCATGATGTTATATTATATATTTTTCTAAATAATGTCAAGTGCATGTTTTCACCAAATCCCTAAAATTATTAAGAATTCCCTAGTTTTGTCACATTACTTCCTCTTAGGACCTATTTGTTCAGGCAAAAATTCCATGGGAATATTTGAGGACTATCTTTAACAACACCATTCCGATATGATTATATATGTGACGGGGGAAACATTAGAATTTCATATATGAGTTATTTCAATTTTATAAACTATGATGATAGTTTCTATATGATTTGGAGGATGTTTATGAAAAAACAATTCATGAAAATGACGTTAGCTGCTGCTTTTATGCTCCTGATGGCTGTACCTGCACATGCTTTGACACTGGATTCCGTTTTAGGCAATCAGTCGGAAAATACAGCGAACACTGCGGTATCCGCGCCATCAACGGAAGGTGTCGGCTCCTATGAGCAACAAGTTATTGATCTGGTAAATAAAGAGAGGGCCGCTGCAGGCTTACCCGCTCTTACATTAAATACAAAGTTAGCAGGAGTTGCCGAGAAAAAAGCGGAAGACTTGAGGGATAAAAATTATTTCTCACATACATCACCAACGTACGGGTCACCCTTTGATATGATGAAGCAGTTTGGCATCACATATAAGGCAGCCGGAGAAAATATTGCCAGGGGTCAGCAGACACCATCTGCAGTAATGAATGGTTGGATGAACTCTCAGGCACATAAAAATAATATTTTAAATAAAAACTTCACTCAAATCGGCGTCGGATATGTAACAGACAGCAATGGCGGTACCTATTGGGTACAGATGTTTATCAGACCTTAATAATATAGTTATACCGGTAGTTTACAAGAGCAGTCCTTAACGGACTGCTTTTTCCTTTTGCCTCTTTCTATTCGTCCCGGATTGCAGGCCATTCATTTTGATTCTCCACTTTTGCCCCTTTCAGCCACTGTAAAAAAGACCCAAAACGTTGTATCGGGAATGACTTAAAGGAAATCATCTTCTCTGTAAATTTCATCTCGGTTCTTGGCAGGGTTCTTGCTCTTTGAATTGCTTTATCGATAAAAAGCTCCTGAATGTTGATTTTGTTGAGCCGATCCGGTTTCCTGCAATAGGATCCGTCCGACTGCATGACTCTGGCCTTTACGGTATCATAAAACATAGAATCAAACATCTCATTGATTTTTTCTTTTATGGACTCCGAATAAATAGGACACGCAACCTCTACCCGCCTATGCATGTTTCTTGTCATAATATCCGCCGATGAAATAAAAAGACGCTGTTCCTTCCCGATTCCGAATCGAAAAATTCTTGAGTGCTCCAAAAATCTGCCTACAATACTGGTAACACTGATGTTTTCCGTTTCACCGGGAATGCCGGGCAAAATACAGCAAATTCCTCTTACCATCAAATGTATCTTCACACCCGAACAGGAGGCATCCCTCAGTTTTTCAATAATATCAATATCCGTAACCGAATTTACCTTCATGGCAATTCTTCCCTCTCCCCCCTTCTCTGTTTCTTCTTCTATCAATTCCATGATTCTTTTTTTCATGTTATTGGGGGCAACCAAAAAGTGAAGGTAATTTCCTGCCAGATTGGAAATCGTCATATGGTGAAAAAAATTAGCAGCATCTTTACCAATTTCCTGGTTGGCAGTAATAAGGGAAAAATCGGTATAGAGTTCGGCAGTCTTTTCATTATAATTTCCGGTTCCGACCTGGGTAATATACATATAATCCCCGTTCGCTTTTCTCGTAATCAGGCAGACTTTGGAATGTACTTTATATTCTCCGAGCCCGTAGATCAACCTGCATCCCGCTTCTTCCAAACGCTCGGACCAGTCAATATTATTCTGCTCATCAAATCTGGCTCTTAATTCAATAAGAACAACCACTTCTTTCCCGTTTTCGGCCGCATTGCAGAGATACTCTACCAGTTTGGCTTTCTGCGCCAATCGATAAATAGTCATTTTGATTGAGACCACACTGCTGTCTTCAGAAGCCTCCCTGATCATTCTAAGAAATGGTTCCATACTATCATAAGGATAGGTCAACAGAATGTCCCCTTTACAAATCTGTACAAACATGCTCTCATAAGGGGAAACCTCCGGAGGAGGCTGGGGTACAAAATGTTTATAATAGAATCTGTTTTTTAACTTATCGTCCAGGAACACTGCGATTTGAGAGTCGAAGTTCATTGATACGGGTGCACTGCATATAAAGATCTGCTCCTTACGTATTCTCAGTTTGCTGCATAATATGTCCTTCAGCCACCCATCGATTTTCTGTTCACATTCCATCCTAATGATCTCCAGATGTCTCCTTTTCTTCAGAAGCTTTTTCATGGCACTTCTGAAATCTTCATTCATTTCTGCATCCTCATCTTCAAGGCTGATATCCGCATTACGGGTAACATAAAAGATAATTTTATCGCGTATGGAGTACATATCAAAGATCAGTTCCGAATACTCACAGATGACCTTTACAGAAGGTACAAAACGAATTTCCTCACCGGGTAGGAATATCAATTCCGGTACGGTATTCGGCACTGGAATTAACCCAAGGAGGTCTTGGTTTTTATTTTGCAGATGCAATGCAATTAGAGGTTTTTTATTTGGAATAAAAGGAAAGGGATGGTGATTGTCCACAATTTGGGGAGAGAGAATCGGCATGATATGCCGTTTAAAATATTCTTTTAGATATCGGTCTTCGTGTTGGGTAAGCTCATTCAGAGCAAGATGCCGAATTCCGTATTCCTTCATCTCTTTTTTGATAGTGAAATAAGTTTTGTCTCTTTGTATATATAAAGGTCTCACCGCTTCATAGATTTTTTTCAATTGTTCTTTCCCTGTCATGCCGGTTTTATTATCAATTGTATCATCTTCTTCACCTGACAAGGCAAATAAGCTTCCTACCCGAATCATAAAAAATTCATCCAGATTATTAGAAAAAATTGAAATAAATTTTAATCTTTCAAAAAGCGGCACTTCCGGATCCTGAGCTTCCTGCAAAACCCGTTCATTAAATTTCAGCCATGACAGTTCTCTGTTTTGCATATAGGGCCGGAGTAATCTGCAATCATTCTTCTCCATTTTCCCACTCAATTACCGTTTTAATCAAATACCCTTCTCTGACTCCGTATTCACTGACGATCATTTTCTCGCATTGATACTGTTTCGAAATGGTTTTTAGTATTGTCATACCCGGTATGATGGTATGGATACGCTCGGGAACCACTCGCAAAACTCTTTCAATTCCATCTTTCTCTTGATAAAAAGACTTTAAAAGTTTTTTAATATGGTTCAGTTCCATACTGCGGTTAGACAGCGGCATATTAAAGTAGTCATTGCTCAGTTTGCAGGCTGCCCTGTTGGTTCCTCCTACTCCGCAAAGAATCGTGGTGGGGACTTCTCCCGGATCAATGGACTCCAATTGTTCACGGATATATTTTTTCATTCTTCGGTATTCTTCTTTTGTAGGCAGCAGACCCGACACAAATCTTACATAAAGATCCAGGGATCCCATGGGAATGGAATATACTTTGCAGATTTTCCTGTCTTTATAAAAAACCAACTCTGTGCTGCCTCCTCCGATATCAACCAAAAGGCCGGAATCTACGTTGACATTGTAGGCGGCTCCAATAAATCCGCAAATGGCTTCTTCTTCACCGGAAATAATGGTGACATCAAGATTAGCGGCTTCTTTTATTGCTCTTACTACCAGTTCCCGGTTCTGTATATTGCGAAAAGAAGCAGTGGCAAATACATAAATATTTTCAACTTCTATATTGTCTATTATTTTTTTGAAGTTTGATAAAACAGTTATGGCTTTCTGAATTCCACGCTCGGTCATACATCCCTTTTCATCGACATAACCGATCAATGAGGACATATTTTTACGGTGGAACATGGGTTTTATATGATTATCCTGAATCGTGTATACGGAAAGTCGTATCGTATTAGAACCAATGTCAATTACTGCGTACATAAGCATACTCCTTCATAAAATGATAAGCCAATCAGCTTTATAATCATTTTATCTGCAGGATGTAAAATTTATATTAACCTTATGTTAAAATATGGATTAAAAAACACAGTTCTTACCGAACTGTGTTATCGAACTATGTTTTTGGGGCTCTATTAAGAATTAAAAAATTAATTGTACAAGAACCATATAAATCACCGTACCGCCCAAAATGCTCAAGAGATTATTTTTTCTCCAAAGGTGAAGAAAGATGACAGCCAAAACGGCAATCCCTTCAGGGATTCCAAAAGGACGGCTGAAAAAGTCTACATTCCGCAAACAGTAGATAATCAGCATTCCCATGACTGCCGGCGGGAGGGCATTTCCAAGGTACGTGATTACCTTCGGTGTCCTGCCGGTTCTGCTGAACAGCAGAAAGGGAGCCGCTCTCAAAGCAAAGGTTATGGACGCGATGACAAATATAATCAGGAGAGAATAGCCAACACTCAAGGTCATGGAATCTGATCCTCCTTTTCATCTTTCCGCTCTACGGTTTTCGGTTCGATCCATTTCCGACCCAACATTAGTGCCAGCAGGATCAGAATCATTGCAGGAATGGCCAGGTTTCCCGGACCAAAGATTGTCAGAGCGGCAATGGTGCAGAAGACTCCAATGAGAGCTGGAATATGGGTGGCATAAGCTTTCCATTGATCCAAGAAAATCACAATAAATAAAGCGGTCATGGCAAAATCCATTCCTTCGGTATTAAAGGTTATGAAGGAACCTGCCAGAGAGCCGATCACGGACCCCAAAATCCAGTAGGATTGGTTCAGCATCGCCACACAGAGGTAAAACTTCTTCCCGTCAACGGATGGAGGGATGTTGATACCGCAAAGAAGAGAATAGGTTTCATCGGTAAGGGCAAAGGCCATATACCACTTTTTCCATCCCATATTGGTGAATTTGTCCAAAAAGGATAAGCCGTAAAAGATATGGCGGATATTGACTACAATTGTCATGATTGCGATCTGAATTAAACCGATACCGCCATAGAAAAAGCTCACCGCAATGAACTGCATGGCCCCGGCATATACAATCAAACTCATAAAAAAAGCCCATAGAAAATGGTACCCTGCATTTTCAAATAGTAATCCAAAGGCGATGCCGATGGACAGATAGCCCAGCATGACCGGGACAGTGACGGGAAACGCCGCTTTTATCGCTTGCTTCATAAACTACTCTCGCTTCTTTTTCTTCTCTGTTAAAATCTTCTAAATTATAGTATACTATAGAGAAAGAGCTTTTTTCAATGTTTTAATTCAAAGGGGATGAATCAAGTGAACAATATTAAAAAAGCAGGCATTGTAACCGGTGCTGTGGTTGGCGGTGTGATTGGGGGCACCATTTCAGTTATCGGCAAAGTGTCTAAGAAGAAATTTATTGATGATTTAGGAGAAAGCGTCGTCGATTCCACCATACTCACCGGAGGAATTGCGGGGGATATCGCCAGCGGAGCAGCTTCCCTGGTATCCGGTAAAATAACGAATACGCCTCAAAAAATCGAGGAAGGAAAAAAAGACCTGAAATCAGCAGGCAACAGAGTCATTCAGAACTTCGTCGGCAATGTGAAAACCGTAGTGAATAACAGCGGTGAAATACTTGAAGGTGTAAAAGAAAGAGACCGTAAAAAAGTAGTCAAGGGAACGAAGAATCTGGCAAAAGTGATAGCAGTAGGTGCAATTACGGTAGGAACGATCAAAATTAAGCCCGAAGCAGATGAAGATACACAAGCAGAAGACGAAGCAGATGAGGATACTAAAGCGGAAGACAAAGCAGATGAGGATACTCAAGCGGAAGACAAAGCAGATGAGGATACTCAAGCGGAAGACAAAACAAAATAAGAACGGCATCTTGAAATAGTCCATTTATCATGCTATTTTAAGATGCCTTTTCAATTTATCGGAACAGCTTATTTTGGTTTCAGTTTGATTGGCTTTCGATCGGTAATTTGCCGGCCGGCTCCCGGCAGCTTTCAGAAACCCAAGCCAGGGTTAATCCGGTCGATATTCTTCCAGCTGCATAGAAAGTTGTTTGGTATTACCGTTTCTGACTATCGTTATTTTTACCGTGTCACCCACCTTATATTTTTCCAGTGCCTGAGTCAGAACGGCGCTGCTGCTGATTTTGGTATCGCCAAGATAGGTAATCAGATCGCCTGCCTGAAAACCGGCTTTTTCCGCATTGGATCCCCCATCTACTTTTTGGATATATACGCCCAGTTGTCTTACCCCATAAAGAAGTGCCTTTTGCGCAGTAGTAAGGTCCAGAAAGGTCATTCCTGCATCAACCCGCCCTTTTACGTAACCATACGCAGCAAGCTCATCGATGACAGCCTTGGCCGCATTGCATGGAATGGCAAATCCCAGCCCCTCCACATCAGAACCTGAGGATTTCGCCACCACGATCCCGATCAATTCTCCTTTATCATTAAACAACCCGCCTCCGGAATTTCCCGGATTAATGGCAGCATCCGTCTGCAGCAAAGTCATGGTCTTTCCGTCAATGACGAGCTCTCTGTCAAGTGCACTGATAATCCCTTCGGTAACGGTACCTCCCAGTTGTCCCAGCGGATTTCCGATGGCTATAGCGGTTTGTCCTACCATGAGGCTGTCCGAATCACCCAGAACTGCGGCCGTTAAGCCGGAAGCGTTAATTTTTAAAAGGGCAACGTCAGTTTTGCCGTCTGTCCCTATTAGCTTCGCCTCGTAAACGGTACCGTTTTTTAATCTTACAGATATTTTCCCGGCTCCGTCTATAACGTGATTATTGGTAGCGATATATCCATCACTGGAAACGATGACTCCACTGCCTGCTCCATTTGTGACATACTGCTGCATCCAGCTGTCTGTGGTTACGGTTTCTGTCGTAATCTCCACTACGGAATTAGCAGTCAGCGCGGCTACTTCCGCTACCGACAGCGTGGCATTCCCGGAAGACGCGGAGGTTAGATACGCTTCATTTTGCTGTGTTAAGAAAAGATTGGCCGCAGTATTTTCTTCAAGCCCTGTTTTGCCCGCATAACTGCTTACCAGCATTCCGCCGGAAAATCCAAGTGCGGAAGATGTGGTTATGCAAAATGACAGGATGATAGCAGCCCCTTTGGCAGTTATTGTATATCTTCTTGATTTTTTCATTGTTGAGCCTCCTTCTTTTTTTCATAAAAAAAGATTATCCTTTTTTATAAGATAATCTTTTTATGTGTAGAAATTTTGAAGGTCTGATGGTTCCTTTCTAAATTTCAGAATTTAAATTCACTCTACCTTTGCAACGGTATAAAGGGAATTTAATACTTCTGAAGCCCCATAAGGGAAAGGCCTCATAATCGTCCAGATGCTGGCTCCTGCAAGGCCATACTCGTTGATCAATCTAAGTTTCGCTTCTATGCTTCTCGCATTTTCAAACCAGACTACATGCTGACGCCCCTGCTCATCAGTATACTCAAAAAAGGGGGATTGAGCGGTTTCGTCAAATTGGATTTCCGCACCATATCTGGCTGCTCTCTCTACAGCCTCTATGTTTGATATATTCTCAGCAGCGGACTCTCCCTGTACAAAAGGAAGGGTCCAATCATACCCGTAATTCGGTATCCCCATCAGGATCTTTTCCGGCGGTATTTGCGTGATGCCGTATTCAATAACCTGGCGTACATTGTTTAGCGGAGCTACAGCCATCGGGGGTCCCATGGTTGCAAAAACACACCGAATTATCGAAATGTCGGGCGTGAATTTAATAAAAAATTCATAAAGATTCATTCATCATGAATGGTCTTACTGTTCCGGAAGATAGCAGCAGGTTTGATATCCTCCGCCTCTTCCCTTGATTTCATACCCTACAAGGATTGGATCAACTTCATATTTAAAATAAATTTTTAACAGGTTTTCCGGGTAAAGAATGACCCTTTCAATCAATTGTCCATATAACTCTCTTGTGGGTTCTTTCTGTGCCAGAATATCCTTTATCTTATTCTCAATCTGCAGTATCGTATCCTCTTCCGCGATCCCCTTCTTTTCCTTTTCTTCCGTCTCTTTCCTTTTCTTCTCCCACCTCAAAAGTTCCTGATTATATTTCTGCTCCATTCGGTTCCTTTCCTCTTTGGTGATTTCTCCTTCCAGCAATAAATCAATCAGTTTCTCTTTCTTGCCTTCAATATGGGCGACTGCAGCTTGAAACCCGGCATCATCCTCCGGCTTTCTCTCTTTGGCCTGAATCGCATGGATTTCCTGAAGCAATTCATTCAGGACGGAAGCATCCAACAGCTCTGCTGATTGTAACGCAAACTGAATACAGGCTGCAAGGGCTTTCTCGTTTATCTGCCGGTTCCTACACTCAGCTTCCTTGCATCTCCAAGCATAATAAGTATTTGTCTTTAATTTTTTCGATCTGATATAAAACCGGGATCCGCACAAACCGCAAAACAGCTTTCCTGAGCACCAGTATGCATTGGAATGCCTTGTTTTCGTCACTGTCATCCCAGAACGCCTTATCCATTCCTGCTGTGCCTGCTCCCAGGTTGCACGGTCAATGATCGGCTGATGATGATCTTTCATAAATACCTGCTCTTCCTGCCCTCTGTTACGTACTGATCTATGGTCCAAATAGTTGGGTGTAAAGGTTTTTTTTTGCAGGAGATCCCCTGCGTATTTTTCATTTTTTAGAATACGGGTAACGGATACCGCACTCCATCTCTTCATTCTTTTTTCTGCCGAGACAGGAACTTTATCCGCTCTTAATTCGTTGGCGATGGTATAGGCACCCTTCCCTTCATGAACAAACTTGCTGAATATGGTCCTTACCACCCGAGCTTCGTCTTCATTTACAAACAATTGTCCTTTACATAGGTCATAGCCGTAAATCGTACCTGCAAATACGAATCCTCGTTCCATTTTTCGCTTCATTCCCCATTTTACGCGCTCAGAAGTTTTTCTGCTTTCCTCCTGAGCAACGGAAGCCATAATAGTTAAGCGGAATTCGCCGTCCGAATCTCTTGTATCGATATGATCATTGATAAAAATAACTCCGATGTTTTCACACCGCAATTTTCGGGTGTAATACAATGCATCCACCGTGTTTCTCGCGAATCTGGATACTTCTTTTGTGATGATCAAATCAATTTTATGCTGGAACGCGTCTGTAATCATCCGGTTAAAACTGTCCCTTTTTTTTGTGTTGGTCCCTGTAATTCCTTCATCTGCATAAACTTCTGCAAGCTCCCAGCCTTCATGTTTGTTGATGTATTCGGTAAAATAACGAATCTGGCTGTCCAGAGAGTTTATCTGGTCTTCTCGGTCTGTAGATACTCTGCAGTAGACTGCCACTCTTAGAGTCATCGATCGGCTCTCCATCAGTTAAAGCGCTTAGTTCGTTTTAGTAATTTAGAATACTGGGCCTGGGTCAGATAGTCCTCTTTGTAGAGCTGCTGAATAATTCCCGTCTTTACCGCATTCCGAAATTCTCTTTTCTCATTCAGCAGTCTTGTCACCTTTTTCGGCTCTTTCATTTTTCCATCCCCTTTTTTTATTCTTACACTAGAATATTCTTCGCTCTGCCTGTTTATGATTATGAAAAAAGCCGAGAACACGTCTATTTCCCAACGTGTTCTCAGCCTTTATACGAAAGTATTATCCTGTACTTTTTATCCGTATCGGAAATACGGTCCTATACTTTTGATCCGCATTGTTTCTACTTGTAACGGCTCTCTAGTACTTCCCCATTCCCTCATCTTCCAGCGAAATTTCCATAGGATCCATTTCCGGGGTCACAGGTCCTTCTATTGTTAATCTGGTTTCCTGTGCCAGCATTTTAGCAGCTTTATTCAATTTAAAGTCATTTACCATACCTTTTAACAACTGGGCCTGTCCCGCCATTTCCTCGCTGGCAGCGGCACTTTCTTCCGCTGTAGCAGAATTGGTCTGTGTAACCCTGGAGATCTGGTTGATGCCGCTGTCAATCTGGGCAATGGCTCCTGCTTGCTGAACAGACGCTTCTGCAATTTTTCCAACGATATCTGCAGCATCGGATACGCTGTTTACAATCTGATGTAAAGCATCCGCAGTATCATTCGCAATTTTACTTCCATCGTCGACCTTTCTGATGGAACTGTCAATTAATACCGTGGTTTCATCCGCAGCTTTTGCGCTTCTGGCAGCCAGACTTCTGACTTCCTCCGCTACAACGGCAAATCCTTTTCCATGTGCCCCTGCCCTCGCTGCCTCTACTGCGGCATTCAGTGCAAGGATATTCGTCTGAAAAGCGATGTCATCAATTACTTTTATGATTTTGGAAATATTCTTTGACGATTCTTTCATGTCATTCATAGCGGTGAGCATCTCCACCATCTGATCATTCCCTCGCTGGGCATCCGATTTCACCCTCATGGACAATTCGTTTGCCAGATTTGCATTGGACGCATTCTGTTTAGTGTTTTCCGCTACTTCGGAAATGGTGGCGCTGATTTCTTCCACTGAGCTTGCCTGCTCTGCCGCACCCTGTGAGAGGGTCTGGCTTGTTGCGGCAATCTGTTCTATACCTGTATCTACCTGCTCCACTGCGGAATTGATTTCTGAAAGGGTGACATTGAAATTTCCAATGATGACATTGATAGAATCCTTGAGTTTGGCAAAATCCCCTAGATAGTCTCTTTCAATTCCACCGGTAAAATCCTTGTCTGCCAAATTGGCCAGCACATCGGAAAGCTCTTCAATATATCCCTGCAAGGTTTTACCCAGATAATTCAAGGCATCTTTCGTTACCGCGTGATCTCCTTTGTAGTCTCCCACAACCCTCTGACTGAGATTTCCTATGGCAATTTGCTGAAGTACATCCGAAACTTCAAGTGCAGGCTTGATGACCGCATCCAGCGTATCATTAACACCTTTCACGATACGGGCAAAATCTCCTTCATGCCGGCTGATATCTGCCCGGACATTCAGTTGACCTTCGATTCCGGCATTCGCGAGCATTCCTGCATCCTCAATGAGCTTTTGAATGGCATCAATACAAATATTTAAATTATTCTTTATAACATTAAAATCTCCATGGTAATGATTGTCCGTAATCTTTTCCGGAAGATCTCCTTTGCTGATTCTTTCAACATATTCCGCTGCAATGTTGAGAGGATGAATCACCGCATCCAGGGTATGGTTAACACCGATAATAATTTTTGCAAAGTCTCCCTCATGCTTGTCAGCCTCGGCTCGAACATCCAATCTTCCTTCTTTTGCCGCTCTGGCAAGCATATCGGCATCGGATACAAGCTGGTCTACCGCATCGATACAGGTGTTGATATTATTTATAATCACATTGAAATCACCCTGATATTCTTCGGTTATCTTTTCAGGGATGTCTCCTTTACTGATTCGCTGGAAATATTCTGCGGCTACAGTCAGCGGATTCACTACTGAATCCAGCGTTTCGTTAACTCCTTGAATGATTTTGGCGAAGTCACCGCAATGTCTTTCCACATCCGCTCTGACATCCAATTTACCTTCAATAGCAGCCCTGGAAAGCATGTCCGCATCGGAAACAAGACTGTTTACGGCCTCAATACAGGTGTTCAGATTATCAATGATCATCTTGAAATCGCCCCGGTACTCTTCTGTAATGAGTTCCGGAATATCGCCTTTGCTGATTTTATCAAAATAATCTGCAGCCATATAGAGCGGATTCACCACAGCATCCATAGTTTCATTGACACCCGCAATGATTTCTCGGAAGCCTCCGTGGAACTGATCTGCTCTTCCTCTGACTGCAAGCTTTCCTTCTACCGCGGATTTTGTTAAGATTTCCGATTCTTCAATGAGCTTTTTCAATTCCGTCACAACTTTTTTCATACTGAAAGACAAAATATCTTTATCCGATTTGGGAGTGATTTCAATCGACAGGTCCCCGTCTGAAATGCGCTGGGCATTTTCTGCTTGTGCCGTAATGTTTTCCACCATCATTCCGAAAGCGGTCATGAGCTGACCCACTTCATCCTTACTGCGGGGTATTATGGTAACATCCGTGTCTCCCAGGGAAAGTTTCGTAGAGGCGTCTCTTAAGAGAATGATTGGCTTGCTGATGATTCTTGAGATTAAGATTCCTAACAGAACAGACAGGAGAAATCCTCCTGCAATGAAAACGCACATCATAAAGATGGATTTTTTAGCGATTTCGTTATTTGACTTTTCCAGATTATCTGCTTCCACATCCTTTAACCGGATCAATTCGTTCAGACTGTCCTGAACTCCTTTAGCAGCAATTCCACCTTTTCCTGCTTCCTTAATCATTGCATAGGCGCCCTGACTGTCGCCGGATATGGCAGTATCGATAGATTCCTGCATTAAAGGTTTCACATTTTCCCAGGCGACGAGATATTTATCAAAGGCGGACTGCATTTTTTCAGATTGAATCGTCTTTTTAAATTTATTATTAAGTACTTCAACTTCCGCAATTCTCTTATTGAAGTTATCCAGCTGTGCCTGCTTCTCTGACGGGTTTGGGTTTAAGATGATTTCTCTCACATTTACCCTCATTTTTTGAAACGCTACATCCACATCTGCCAGATATTGAATCGGTATCATCATCTGGTTATATAAGATGGTATCATTGCCCGAAACCGTATCGATGTTATAGATACCAATTCCACCTACCAGGCAGGCTACGAAGGAGACAAGTACAAATCCAATGATAATTTTAGTGCTGATTTTGCGATTTTTAAACATGACTCTTACCTCTCTGAATATTAAAATGAAAGAAAATTAGATGAAAGCCTCCCTCCTGTAATTTATGTTAGCGCAACATGAAGCTAAGGCCCATGCAGAAACTACTGTTTGCCTGTTTTTTTACTCATTTTTGAATTCGTGAAGCGGATGCTTCCAAATGAAAAAACTCTTTTAGATTGCTGAAACAACATTTCGAGAATGCATGACTGAATGGAAATTCAATTCTTTCACGAAGTCTATTGTGACGAATCGTCAGATTCTATGTCTATTCTAGTAATAATTTGTCAGAATGTCAACCAAATTTTGTTAGACCTATCAAATAAAAAATGTATGAAAAAAACAAAAAAAAAATAAAGGTATTAAATTATTACCTTTTGGGGTCCATAGGTATAACCCCATTCGTAAGTCATCAGTAAAACAAGATTCGCTGCACTTCCTAAACCTTGATAATCGTGGCCTTCATAAAGAAGTCCCGGCTGTTCCGTATAGGTCTTCGGAGCCAAGGCAACCAAGACAATATAACCTGCCGGATTTAACCTGGCTGCAGTTTGGGAAACCAGTTGGACATAGTCATCCCTATCGTCTGCGTAAATAAACTCTAAATCGAAATCTACCCCGTAAAAGTTTTTTGCATCTACCATTGTATAAATGTTATTTACCAAATTGTCTCGAGCTACTGGATCCGTTAGTACCTGATGAGCCAGTTCGCTGCTGAATTTTCCCTCTGCATCCATAGCCGTCAGCACCAAGAGTGTTGCCACACCGTTATTCATAGCCGTCTGCAGCAATTGTTCATCATTCGGATTCGGCGGAATCAGCTCTCCAGCCCTGTTAATGCCATAACTGAAGGATGAAACATAGGTTAAATCCGGAAGCCACTCTTCCAATACCCCCTGTTGGATGAATGGATAGGCATAACCATTTACTAAAATTGATCCGTATTGTGAAGCCCTAATATTGTACCAAGGCATTTTATGTAATCACCTCCCTATCCTAAAGGATATGTCTCCTACAGGTGATTTATAACTGCTTATTCCACCTTCTCCTCATCATAGGATACTTTTACATTCTCATCCATCGTTAAAGACGGCTGCGCCACCGCTGCAAATGCCGTAGCGGACATAAACGCGATAACGAGCAATGCAAAAGTAATTATTTTAAGTGTATTTCCTGTTCTCATTTTCCCCTCCGTAGTTCTTGTAACACCTTTTGTAATAATATAGACGGAGGAAAGAGAGAAAAAGTTCCGAAAAATTTTAAAAACCATAAATTTCCAAGAAAAGAAGCACAGAAGGTTTGCTTATAAAGAAATGCTAAGTTACCAGTGCATTTTAATCGAATTGGTTTGTTTCAACTTGAACGCATAAATGGAAAAGTGCTGATGTTGCTTTCATTTGATCCCGGTTCATATCTGATAAATGTTGCTCTATAGCGGTTATCATAGTTAAAATTTCGTTTTTATCGTTGTAGTCAAAAGAGTACATACTCTCCCGGATTTGTTCAATAGAATATTTTTGGTGGTTCGAATAAAGAGAAAGTTTAAGTGCATATATCGTTAAGATTTGTTTAATATGTTCTGTTGTAAAGATTCGATAGTTATTTTCCGGAGAACGCTTCACAGATATAAGGCCAACCCTGTCCCAATGACGGATCGTAGTGGCAGGTACACCGGTTTCCTGGCTAATATCATTTATAGTCAACTCTTTGCGATTCACATTGATTTGATGACCATTTCTACGAAGGAGACTTTTCGCTATTTTCTCGGCTATCAGTTTTTCCCGATATAAGTCTGCTTGCTTTTTGTTTGCTATCCATAGGGCAGTATCAATTTCTCCTGACATAACCGCCTCAAAGATTTTTGTGATTTCTATCAAACTAAAAGCAGGCAGCATCTCTCTGACGCAGGCGATATATGCGACATGCTCACTGGAAAAAACTCTGTATCCCGCGTGTGAACGAGATACGGGAGGTGTCAGTCCAAGCAGCTCATATTTTCGTATTGTTGCAGTGCTGATTCCAAATTTACGGGAAATATCGACTGGACGCATCATGACGTCTCCTTTCCTGATGGTGACAACATTATAATATAGGTTCAAACTTTTTTCAATATAAATGCGTGATTCCAATGGTTCTATGTCGATAAGGTTTACGTATTGCATTAAGGTAGTATAATGAAGATAAAGGGTTGTTAAGAAAGCAAGGAGGAATTATATGTCTAATATCATAATCAGTGGTGCCAAAGAAGGAAACCTAAAAAATATTTCACTGGAGATACCCCGCGATAAACTGGTTGTTTTTACCGGATTATCAGGCTCCGGAAAATCTACTTTGGCCATTGATGTTATTTTTAATGAATGTCAGAGGCAGTATTTAGAGGCAATAGGCCTTCAGGGAATTCATAAACCCAAAATTGATTTTATTCGCAACGTGTCTCCAGCAATATTAATTACGCAAACAGAATCGAATAAAAACCCACGCTCCACCGTTGGGACACTGACCGACATTTATACAGACCTGCGAATGATCTATGAAAAGCTGGGATTACGGGCTTGTCCCCACTGCCATGAAGTTATATCAGCCGCAGAGTGTAAAGAAGAACTCGAAAAAAAGGATGGGGACTTTACGGTATTTATGTATTGCAGTCAATGCAATTACCGGATGGAAAAACTGACCAGAACGCATTTTTCCTATAATACCAGAGAAGGGGCTTGCAAGACCTGTGAAGGGTTGGGAAAGGTTCTTACAATCAATAAAGATCATGCGGTGCACGAATCTTTATCATTGGAAAACGGTGCGGTGGACTTTTGGGAGCAGAAATATAAAGAATATCAAATTTCGTCCTTATACAATGCCTTCCGTCACTATAACATTCCTATAGAAGATCATACCCCTATCGTGGATTTCAGTGATATTCAAAAATCCATTCTTTATAATGGGGTCGAAAGTGATGATGTAAAGCGAGCATTCCCCGAAATTCAACCACCAAAGACCGTTGCGGCAGGCAGATTTGAGGGTGTTCTACCGACGCTTTGGAGGCGGATGTCCGATAAGGGCGGCGATGCAAAACAACTGAATCATTATTTTGATTTCAACACTTGCCCGGATTGCATGGGAGAGCGGCTGGGAGAACTAAGCCGCAGTGCAACGGTGAAAGAGACACGGCTCCCGGAACTGTCTACACTCACTTTGGAAGAATTATATGGGTGGATACGAAGCCTGGAAAGCTCAATGAGCGATACCGAACACCGTCTCGTCGAAGCGTATTTAGTGGACTTAAAAACAAAAATTCAAAGAATTGTAAACGTAGGTCTGGGATATCTTTCACTTGACCGTCAGACCATTACCCTGTCAGGCGGTGAGATGCAAAGAGTAAAACTCGCTGCTGCTTTGGATTCTGATCTGACTGGGATCATTTATATTATGGACGAGCCAACGATTGGTCTTCATCCCAAAGATACCGAGGGAATGATAGCGATACTCAAAAATCTGCGTGATATGGGCAATACCGTTATCGTGATTGAGCATGACCCTGACGTTATGGTACAAGCCGATTATATCGTGGATATCGGCCCCGGCGCCGGGAAACATGGCGGTGAGATTATCGGTACAGGGACGTTAGCTGATCTGAAAAGGCAAGAGACTTCCGTAACAGGAGCGTACTTGCGGAAAAACAAGCCGGATGAGCCGCAATTGAGAAAAGGAACCGGAGATGTAATCGAAGTTAGAAATGCCAATTTGTATAACTTGAAAAACATTGACGTTCGTTTCCCTGTTGGCTGTCTCGTTTCCGTTACAGGAGTATCCGGTTCCGGAAAATCTACGTTGGTATTTGAAGTGCTCGCAGCGGCAAGAGGTCAAAAGCACACTTCCAGCAATATCGTATCCGGAATCGAGCAATTTGACCAAATTGTCACCATAGAGCAGTCGGCAATCACCCGAATGAAACGTTCCAATGTTGCAACCTATTCGGAGGTATACGCAGAAATCCGCAAAATTTTTGGCGGGTTAAAAGAAGCTCGTGATAAAGGACTTTCCGCCAGACACTTTTCCTTTAATACGCCGGGAGGCCGCTGTGAAAATTGTGAAGGTTTGGGATATGTGACCAGCAATATGCTGTTTTTTGCAAATATTGAAGTAACCTGCCCGGTCTGCGGCGGAAAGCAATTTAATGACGAAGTCTTATCCGTAAAGTACGAAGGGTACACGATAAAAGATATCCTTAAAATGAGTGTTGAAGATGCTCTGTATACCTTTCACGCGTATCCCAAAATCAAGAGAATTCTGTCATTGCTTCAAGACGTGGGGTTAGGCTATCTGGAGCTTGGACAAACATTGACGACGTTATCCGGCGGTGAAGGACAACGCTTAAAATTGGCAAAAGAACTGATTAACAATACCGGCAGGCACAGTTTGTATTTGTTGGACGAGCCCACAACCGGCCTGCATCCGGTAGACGTTGAGAATTTCCTCACGCTCTTGAATCGTATAGTAGATTCAGGGAACTCGGTTATTGTAGTAGAGCACAATCAACAGGTGATTAGAGCCTCCGACTGGATCATAGACCTTGGCCCGGAGGGTGGGGTAAATGGAGGACAAATTATGTTTGAAGGAACTCCTCAAGAATTAAAACACTGTGATCAATCAATAACGGCGAAATATATCGCGCTATAAAGTTGTCATCTATACAACGATCAAAAATAGCCGGAGAACAGCAAAGGCAGACAGCTAAATCTACTGTCTGCCTTACTAAAATCCTATGGTTCAGAATGTGTCCCTATGCACACGGTCATCATTCTCTGCACACTTATTCTTTATCATCGGCTTTTTTATGTCCATATTTTGCTTTCCCTTGAATTTCAGGTACCGGCGGTGCATCATTTTTAGGGATATGCAATTTGTGATTACTTTCCGTACCATGCGGATCTTTAGGATCCGGTCTTCTCATACCTGCTTTTGCCATTGTATTCACCCCTAAACATCATTATTTTTAATAGATTGCTTTTTTGCATTCCTATTTTGGTTCTGATTTTCACGAGTGATCGGCGTCTGATTATTTGCTTTTTCTTTTCTTGCCTGTTTATTATCCGGCTGACTGTCCTTTGTCATTGGCGGCCTCCTCACGATTATTTTATTTAGCTTCCCTATCTAGTATTTCTCTTCCCGGCCGTAATATGCAAGATTCAGCAAGATGCAAAACAAATAGGCGGTATTATTGCAGTTCGATGCTCTGAATCGGTGTCAGGTTTTCATATTGATAGGATGTGATTCGACCATCCTGAATGTAGTAAAGCTCATCACCTATATAGAGAACTCGTCTTGCATAAGGAACATATTTCCCAAATGTCTCCATGGGTTTGAAGTCTAAAAATCCTTTTAATGCTACTTTTTTATCATCATAGCCTATAATAGCGGCACCCTGCTTATACTCGCCTGTTTTCTGCAATCCGGAGACCGTGGCTTCAAACGCTATATTTTTTCGGCTTTGATCCACCATAACCGCTTTATGGTTGTAGAAGGCCTCCGTATAGCTTCCCGAGTCTCCCAAAACCAGTTTAGAAATCTCTTTCGGCTTGTTTGGTTCCGATACGTCAAACAAGGATAATTTGATTCCTCCCTGCTGGTTTCCGATAACTACATCTTTGCCGTTTTCATCTTTTCTGTAAATCTCATAGGTTTCTGCTCCGATTCCCAAAAGCAAATCCTCCCCAACCGGGTGCAGGTAATTGCTGAACCCCGGAATCTTCAGCTCTCCGGTAAGCTTCGGCGATGTCGGGTCGGAAAGATCAAAAACAAAGAGCGGATCCATATTTCGGAAGGTTACGACATACCCCCGGTCTCCCATAAATCGGACTGAATAAATTCTCTCATTTTCGGCCAGCCCCGCTATCGATCCGCATACATTCATGGAACCGTCTAATATATACAAACCGTTATCGTTATTCCAGTCAGTGGTTGCCACGCGAAGATGCTGGTCATACTCATCCATGGAAAATTGATTTAACAGAGTTCCCTTTACCTTCCCCGACCCGGCATATCCTACCTTTGTACCATTTATTTGAAGCTTTGTTATGGTAGTTCCGTCATAAGCATTGGATGCCAGATAGAGAGCATGATCATTCATATACGTAATAGAACCCCAGGCTGCCACAGCCTCCACTTCTGTCTTTTCCTGGTTCTGAATATCTAAAGCGGAAACTACAATATATCCTGGAGAAGGCATGGAGGGCAGAATCATCACATCGTCAAGCTTCATGCTGACAGGTTCTGTTCCCGTTACCGTATCCCGCATCATGGGCAGCAGGATATCCCCATAGAGGCTGGTATTGGTGATCATATATACAACATCTTCCTGTTTCCGGCTGGTTTGATAGAGACCTTCCATTTCATGCCCTTTTACAAATACAGGGCGTTTTGGATCTGATATATCATAAACATCGATAAAGCTATAATTTTGGGATCGATAAAATGGGGGCATCATCCGTAAGGAATCCTCTTTCACGGAATATGGCAACATATCCGGATAAATCTGCATAGGCTCCGATCGATTCCCCAGCAATATCAGCCTGTCTTTATCAACATAAATTTCCTGGATATATTTACTCTCAGCCATTCTGATCATGGCATCGTCACTGAGCTTCCCCCGGTCTGCTCCTACAATGCGGATGGCATTCCCTCCGGCTATATAGAGATATTTGCCGTCGGTTTTCACGATGTCTGCCTCATCTACTCCTTCCACCTGGGTGTTTGTTGCAGAATATTGGCTTCCCTGATCTGCAGTATTCATTGACGGAGCAGCTTCCTTTGCCTCTGCCATATCATTTTGAGCCGTGCTTATTTCAGACTCACTGGTAAAGGTTAGCTGGCTGCCATGCAGCGCAATCTTTAATTCTTTCAAATTCGGTGCTTTTATCGCTGTACCGATTTTCGACTTGACCGCAGCCACCAGCTCCTTGTTTCCTTGCAGATCAATCTCCTTTTCAGCAATGGCGATAACCCTGTCATAATAGGACACCTTGAGATTCAATATATCTTCACAGATAACCCGTATCGGAACCATGGTTCGCTGGTTTAAAATTACGGTTTTGGAATCCATGGCAACAGCTTTCCGGTTTCCGCCCTCTACGACATAATACTGCTTCTGATTGATCGGAAAGGCATACTGCTTTCCATGGATCTCGAGGATTGCTTCCCGTGTATCCGCTTGATAAGCAACCTTGGCCTGAAAATATTCCGAAAGGGCCCTTAGGGGCAGCAGCGTGTGTGATTGCACTACAGTAGCAGCCACATCCGGATTCTCCGAATCAAGTGTTTTTATTTCTCCCTGATCCAGCAGCAAAGGGCTTCCAACATGAAGAAAGATTGCCTGATCCGTCGTTTGTGCCCCATTCGATGCGAAAGCTAAGATGCTTCCCAGCAGCAGAAATATAAGCAAAACAGCCAAGGAGGTATACATGGTCTTTTTCATCATTTTTTCGTACTCCTTTCAAATATTCATAAGTAGAGCCTGCTTCATCCAGCCGCTGCAGCTCTAATTATTTCTCCGTTTATTCCAAAGTTAACCAACTACCATATAAGACGTAAGGAGCTTCCACAAAGTTCCATCCTTCAAAGGCGCATGAAATATATTTGTAACTTGACCTTTGCAGTGCAGTTCGATACGATAGCATCAT
This sequence comes from Sinanaerobacter chloroacetimidivorans, assembly GCF_018128545.1. Classification (GTDB taxonomy): domain Bacteria; phylum Bacillota; class Clostridia; order Peptostreptococcales; family Anaerovoracaceae; genus Sinanaerobacter; species Sinanaerobacter chloroacetimidivorans. The sequence goes on from NZ_JAGSND010000002.1 coordinate 76,008, forward strand.
TCAAAGGCGAAACTGCAGCGAAACAAAAAATGAAGTTCGTATTACCAAAGCCATCAAATTGTATGGAGAGAAGGAGGGTATCATGAAGAAGCGGATCCTGCTATTCTTGATAATAGCACTTGTATTTACCGGATGCGTGAAGCAAAAGGACGATGTGTCTGTAAACGAAAAGCAATTACAGGAGTTCCAAAATCTGATTGCGCAGACGGATGAACCATTTAAAGTGAAAGATTATTTGGATCATGAAATTCAAAATGCCGGCCTCAAAACAGCCGACGCGTTGGTTTTGGAATATTTGAATTATATGGAATCGCTTATGTATAATGGTTTCCCCGGATATGAGAAGCAGATGCAGAGTCTGAAAGACTATTTCGATTATGATACCTGGACGATAGATGAAAGCTCCATACAGGATTCAGATACTATGAAAGTCTATCAAACCTTTAAGAATGCCGGTTTTAAGTTTATCCATGTAGAAGGCTTTATTACTGCAATCATTGACTATCATTTTCTTGAAGCCTATACCGAAATGGTATCTCCTGAAATTTCAGATTACAGCAAATTTATGATTTTGGATTCCGAGGAGCCTTGGGCTATCGATGCCGGAATCATCATTCCGCTTACAGATTTGGCCGACCGAATTGCAATGGCTGAACAATACATACATACGTACCCCGAATCCATATTGAAGGATAAAGTCATCCGTCAATACAATTTTTATCTGCGGGCTTTCCTGGGAGGTCTGGATAATACCCCTTTGGTTCTCTATGACACCAATAAAGTAGATCCGGGATTCGTGGAAGCTTTTGATTATTTTATTGCAACATACCCTGATCTTGATACTGCCGTAACAGTGAAAACGTTTCGTGCCGAATTAGAGTCGAAGCACTTTAAAGCACCGTATACCTACAACGAATCGGATAAAAGAATGGCTTTTATGAAACATGTAGATGAGCTTGTATCAGAAATGACAAACAAGTTTTAAATGAGCTTCTTACTCCATGAGGTTTTCCCAGGAAGAGAAATTCTCCTTTTGTTGTTTTGCCTTTTTATTTTTATACATGATGCTGTCTACATGATGCAGAAATTGTTCGATGCTGGAAAACTTTGAGCTGTAAAGATCCGCTCCAAAGCTGCAATCCAACAGATATTTTTGGTCGGCATTCTTGCCGAAATTCTGAAAAGAAAGCTGAATCGCTTTGATTCTTTGCTTTAGTACTTCAACTTTATCACAATTTACAATGATCAGGAATTCATCTCCGCCAAATCGAATCAAAATATCGGATTTGCTGATTGCTGCTTTAATCAGTTCCACAGAGGTTTTGATTGCCGAATCACCCTCGCAATGTCCAAATTCATCGTTGATTCTTTTTAAGCCGTCCAAGTCAATAAAGATTACACCGAATCGGTCTTTTTCCTGATACTTTATTCTTTGGGATATGTAATAATCAAAGGAACCTCTTGTCCACGCGCCTGTTAATTCATCCAGATGAATCATCCTTTGCTGGAGAAAATTATATACCACTACCAGAGAAAAGGCCGTACTGCTCCACATTAAGAGGACCCCATAAAAGAGCGTTTGGAGTATCCCCCCGACCATGGGCAATATCCCCAGAATCACCATCGGAAAAAACTCATGTTTTATAAAATGTTTTCTGTGCTTTATGACCAGCCCTAGACAATATACGATATAGAAGTAAATGATAACTGCCGAAAGAATGAATAAAGATCCCCGATGATAAACATTATTCGAGGGGTCAATACTGAATACAAATCCATAAAAAGGTGATAGTACGGAGATCACCGCATTCACTAAAACCGGAAGAATCAAAAAGGACTTAAAACTTAAATAGGATGCTTTTTCCGGAAGAATCCAGCTATAGATGAAGCGATACCAGAAATAGGTCAAGATGGGAGCTCCGACAAATAAGCAGATGTGTAAAATATTGGATATCACGTAACTCCAAGTCCCCGGTTTTCCATTTATCATACAAGTGGCAGTTTCGAAAAAAAGTTCTACCACAATGATCAAGGAAACTCGCAGAAAGACTTTATTCATCTCTTCTTCACGATCAAGACGATGATAGGCCAGAAATATTACAATTCCAAGCAAAATCATTGCTATCACATTCGTGTCAATTCTCAAAAAAAGGTTCATGCAATTCACCCAGTACTCTTATCCCCAACAATCCAATCGTAACGGAAAGGTTATCCCTTTCTAACATTTTATCTACTAAATCGACGGCTGTCAACAGGAGCACCGGGTATACATGTCCGGCAAATTTTACTACTTTGCTGCGGCGGTTAAGAGTGTACTTCCGATAATATCATCAACGGATGCCCCTCTGGACAAATCACTAACCGGAAATCGAAAACCCTGCAATATGGGTCCGTAGCATTTTGCACCGGCCATCTGCTGCACTAATTTCGAAGAAATATTGCAGGCATTTAAATCCGGAAAGATTAAAATGTTTGCAAAACCTGCCACCTGACCAGCCCCGCCGGTTTTTTTCTTACCGATTGCCGGATTGATCGCTGCATCCGCCTGAAGCTCTCCGTCGAAAAGAAAATCGCAATTTCTTTGTTTCAAGAGTTCTACGGCGTTCTGTATTTTTGTAACGCAAGGGTGGTCGCCGCTTCCCTTCGTAGAAAATGAAAGAAGAGCTGCTTTTGGCTCCCATCCCAGAAGTGTCCGGGCACTATGAGCCGTAGTGCAGGCAATGTCAGCCAATTCCGCAGCATTGGGGTCAGGGTTCATGGAGGGGTCGGAAAAAATGATCATGTTTCCCTGAGCACCTTCCCAATTTGGAATCTCCAGCAAATAAAAACTGGACGGGACACTGATGTTTTCCTGTAGTCCAAAGATTAATTCGCTGGCCATAATGACCTCTTCCGTCGGATGATCAATTCCTGCTACCATGCCCATAGCAGCTCCTTCTTTTACCATCATGGCCGCAAAGTACAGCGGCTGGGAGATAATGCGCTTTCCTGCAGCTTCCGGCATCTTGCGTTCTTCGCAATATTTGCCGATATAATCGGGCAGCAATTCATTCTTTACCGGGTCAATGATGACCAGGTCTTTCGTAACCAGTTCTTTCACAGCCAGGCCTTTCGCAGCCAGGTCTTTTATCGTGTCTTTCATTACAGGGTCGTTTTTTAAAAGCAGATCCTTCATGATTTCCTTTATTCTTTGAACGGAGCCGATCAAAATGGGATCCGCCAGACCTTCCTTCTGCATTTTTACAGCGGCTTGAATAATTGCAGGGTTTTCCCCCTCTGGAAAAACAATGGTCTTTACATTCTTCTTCGCTTCAGCTTTTAAGCGGCTTACCAGATCCATAGAAAGCTCCTTTCCTTCTGTAAAATGAGACGGGCACGGAACCATCCCTGCCCATCCCAATCTTCACTTTACTACCTTACTATGCAGAGCTTATAGCTTGCTATTTACCAGTTGAATCACTTCTTCAACGGTTTTCGGCATACGGATTTCAAAGTTGTTCAAGGAAATTTTAAATTTATCACACAGCAGCGCAGCCAGCTCAATTCTGCTCATTGATTTCAATATTAAATCTTCTGCAAGCCTTGTTTCCGGGCAAAGCTCTTCCGTATTTTTTCTGGCTACCTGTGCAACAATCTCCATTACCTCTTGATCGATTTTCGTCATGATAAACACGTATAATCCAATTATCTTAATTTTTAAGTGATTGGATTATTTCTTTCTCCTTCCTATCTGGTTGTACCGTCACCTCATTTAATTTTGAAAGCCAGGATAGAGAGACCTTCCGCTTCAATAATATCAGGGACCACTTTGACGGGGCACTTCTGGTAAAATTCCAGTAAACTCTCCGGGTCGATTCCTACACCGGTAATGATACCCTGTACAAAAACTCCTTCCTGCAGACGAACATGGCCGTAGGCATAGGGAGCGATTTTATTAAATCTGGGATTTGGAGGCGGTGCCATGCTATGGGAGACAAAGAGAAGCTCTCCTTCACCCGACAGCTCAAAGGCATCGATCTCTCTGCTTCCGCAATGCTCGCAGATCGCGGTGGGCGGAAAGGTGATTTTGCCGCATTTTCTGCACTTTTTACCGATTAGTTTCTTTTGCTCCAGATCTTCATAATATCCTCTTATGATTGACTTTTGCATACCGTTACCTCCTTCCATAGACCATGACGGTGCTGACCATTGCGTATCCATGGGTATGGATCACTGATATATCCGGGATCTTCTTGATTTGTCTTTCCCCGCATAATCCCCGCATCTGCTTCACAGCTTCATAGGTATCGGCTCCTGCACTGGCAGCCCAGGCATGCCCGAAAGCGTGGCGGCCTCCATGTGTGCTCATCGGACGGTCGCCATCGAACCGTAATCTCCCTGCTTCTGCGTATTTCAGACCTTCCCCTTTTGGCAGATATCCGCATAATTCCGCGGTGCAAATACTGGAAATGTGAGAACAGTCATGAACATGGAGGTAATCGATGTCCGCAGCCGTAATTCCTGACATATCAAAGGCTTTCTCAAAGGACAAGGTATCATAATGCATATAAGTGGGATCTTCTTCATACCATGGCAGGTCACTGATGGTAACTCCCCAGCCCTTTACCTCGACAGGCAGGTTAGGCGCATTCCCGATGCCCTCTTCACTGCTGATTACGATAGCGGAAGCACCGTCCGCTGCGGAAACAGCGCTCCTGAGTCTTGAAGGCCAGGCCAGGAAAGGATTATAATTGGATAACCAGAAGGCGTAGGGATCATCAAATCCGAAGCGCTTCGCTTCGTCTTCCAACGTCTCCTGAATGATCGCCTTTCTATTCATGGATCCATGAAGTCTCCTTGTTCTGCAGAGCTCATACATACCCTTTTCGAATTCTTCAATGGTGTATCCGTATTTTTTGCAGTAAGCCTGTGCAATGATACCGTTATAGCTGGGGAAAATATCATACCCCTGAGGGACTGAATATGCCTGGTTTACGCAATAGTCCGTCCAGAGCCACATTTCTTCCGTAGGGATTGTCTCCCTGTCGAAGGGGCTCAGCTTTTTCGGCTGGCTTAATGTTGATTCCAGGCCGACGACGAGGACCTTTCTGTACACCCCGGATGCGATTCCCATAGCCCCTAAGGTGATGCCGATATTTGTCGTAGAGCAGGCCCCGTCAAAATGAACCCCTGCCTTGAACTGCATTCCTGTCCACTTGGCGATCTGGCTATAGGTGGCAGGCAAGGTTGAAGTATGCATTGTGACGTTTCCTACAAAGATTGCATCAATTTCTCCCGGATCAGTTCCGGAATCTTCCAATGCCTCTTTTACCGCTTCCGCGGCCATTTCCTGAAGAGTCAATCCTTTGATTTCAGGTGTTTCCAATAGATTTCCAAATCTGGTACATCCGACTCCTAAAATGTACACCGGTTCTTTGAGTTTGTTTTTCATCCTCTTCCTCCTCTCAATGGTTCGGTTCTCTACCCTGTTGGATTCATTCATTGACATTCCCACAGTGTAATGATAGAATTTGCTTGCAACAGCCAAATTCTGATTTACTTAAATTTTAACTTCATGAAATATACATATCTTGTCTGTCAGAGAAGTATTTTTATAATGAAAGGGAACTATTTCCTATTTTTAAAAGACAGGAGGATACCCAATGAGATTTGAATCAAAAGAACTTTGGCAGGAATGGAATTCTTTGGAATATGCGCCTCAAGATCAGTTTGAAGCCTGGTGTTCAGCTTTGAGTGATTCCCATCTGAAATGGGCGCTGAATAATTCATCCCCCGCACAATTTTACGGTAAAATAAAAATGCGTCATCTAGGAGGTATCCGGCTGTTATGCTGCGACTGCGAGCCCTGTTACGGAAAGCGTACCTCAAGAGAAGTCAATCTGAGTGACGGTGAATACTATGGCCTGCTATACATATACGATGGTGCGGAAGTGGTTTTTCACGAAGGTCAGGCGGTTGAGCTGAAAAAAGACAGTTTTATGATCTGGGATTCTACTAAGCCAATTGAATTCAAGCTATTTTCAGCCACGAAAAAAGTCACCCTTCTGGTTCCGCAGGATCGAATGAGAACACAATTGCCCCAAGTGGATGACTATCTGGGTAAGCATATTGATTTCAGCCGTGGTTTACATGCCGTAGCTGCGTCTCATATTGCAGCATTGGGAAACGAAGTCAATGCCATCGACAAACGATTAGGGGATTCCGCAATTGACCTGACCCTTGAGCTCATCACAACCTGTTTGCAAACCAACTATACCTCTCGGCCAATGACGAAAGTCAGACAGGATCTTTTCGATGATATCGTCAAATATATTCAAAAGAATTTAGATCAGCATGACTTAGGTCCATCCTCTATTTCCGGTACCTTTCATATTTCCACACGGTATCTGCATTTGCTCTTTGCGGAAAAAGGGTTGTCTGTCAGCCACCTCATAATGGATAAAAGGCTGGAACAATGCCGCAGGCAATTGATTCACTTAAATGCCTATAAGGATAGCATAACAAAAATAGCCTTCCAATGGGGATTTAATGACTCTGCTCATTTCAGCAAGGTTTTTAAAAAGAAATATGGGATTACACCCAGAGAGTATCAGAACAGGCACTTGAATAACTGAACCCGGCCAAAAATAAAAGCGATCCTTTTCGCGGGATCGCTTTTTCTATAAATCAGACCTTTGCCTCAAAGGCAGCAACCATATCAATGTACTTTTTCTGTAAATCTCTATCTGCCGCCGCCTGTTCAAATTCAGCGCATTTCTGATTGAGTTCCTCTAGGTTTTCCTTTGATATATTGTTTTGGGCGTACCGGAAAACGACGTTGTCCTCTTTGTCAATATGCCTGTACAGCAAATGCGTATAGGAGATTGCATTTGCTATGACATCAAGCCGGGCCTCATCCTCTCCGCCCATCACCCGTTTTACAGCGGATTCCAAATCCTGCATATAGAGTCTTCCCAAATCATGTTCAACCAGCATGCCATGCTTCACCAGTTTCTCAGCCGGTGTTCCCAGTTCTTCTATCATTTTGTCAAACAAGAGGATCTCTTCTTTGCCATGATGATGCTTATCAGCATAGTTTCTTACAAAATCAATAAAAGAAAAAAAATCTTCATACTGAACATCTTCGTTTTTTATGATCTTGTAGCAATATTTCCGGATGATTACCAGCATTCTCTTAATATACTTATGCTCGTCTGTCATTAATTCCAAACAGTTCATGATTTCCTTCTCCTTTATGATTTTACAATCCTATGTTCACCATCCGTCTTTTCATAGGTGAATTCCGGGTTTAATTTTTTTATAAAAGCTTCTGCCCATGCTTCTCTGAGATCATAGAAATGGTTCACATCTCCTTTTACCTCATCCCAGTACGGAGTGTGTATGCATGTATTGGTCTTCCAGACATATTCATTGCTGTCTTCGAATATGGCTTCATTTACCCTGTCACAGGGCATTCCCTCGAGGACAAAATCATTGAAAGCCTGGTACATCCCTTCCGGGGAATCAGGCTGAGATCCATACTCCAAGGCTGCAGCCTCCCCTTGTTTCTTATAGATTTCAAGGAGATCCTTCTTAAAGTCTGGGTCTTCTGCCAGGGTTAAGGTTATCAGGGCTGCCTGCCGCAGTTCGGCGCTTTTGATTCGCTCCTGAAGCCATCCATGAATATTTGATGTATCGATGACCTCTTCCAGCGGCTTTTCTTCTGTGGGTGCTCCATACTTCTCAATCCCTTGTCTTACCCAGTCTTCTGCCGGGAGATTGTGATCCTCCGCCCATCGGACGATTTCTTCTTCTGTTTTTTCTGACCAAATAATCTTATGATACAGCCAATAATGAATTTTTCCTAAAAACAGGCTCATCTACCTATCCTCTCATTTCGATATTGCTTTATTTACTTTATCTACCAGTTGATTGATGTCAATTCCATGAATCATTGCCGCTTCCTCCAGGGTTTCAGCCTGAGCGGAAGGACATCCAACGCATCCCATACCAAATTCCATGAGAATTGGAATCGCTTCCGGATGCTTTCTAACCAGATCGCCTATAGTCGTATCTTTTGTTATCATTTTATTTTCCTCCTGAGTATTTCTTTGTTTTATTTTCGCTTCCTGTCAATTTTCAACTTTTGAAACGATATCTGATTGATAGTATTTGCAGCTTTTCTCTCATCATGCAAAAAAGAAAAACGGAGAAACGCTCAATGAAACGCAACCAAAACCTCCCGGCTATGTGTTTATTTCACATAACCGGGAGGCTTTTAACGGTTCAGAAAATGATTCTTCCTTTAGTACTTGCTGAATTCGTCAGTCCCAAGCATGATTTGGTGGGCACCGGAATTTGGCTGGGGCAGCATATGGCTGTGATTGTTTTTTCTCAGCTTAAATCTTCCTACCATGCCCTTCAGGATCTCTGCCTGGCCGGATAGCTGCTCACTTGCCGCTGCACTTTCTTCAGCCGTAGCCGAGTTGTTTTGAACAACCTGAGATACCTGCTCAATTCCCTTATTGACCTGGGCGATACCCGTTGCCTGCTCATTCGATGCAGTGGCGATGTTTCCTACCAGGTTGGCGGCCTTTTCAATACCGATCACGATATCATTCAAAGCTGCTGCCGTATCATTGGCGATCCTTGTTCCTGTTTGTACCTTGTTAATAGAGCCCTCTATCAATACCGTGGTTTCCTTTGCCGCATCTGCGCTTCTGGCTGCCAGGTTTCTGACTTCTTCTGCTACCACCGCAAAGCCTTTGCCATGCTGCCCGGCTCTGGCTGCCTCTACCGCCGCATTCAGTGCAAGGATGTTGGTCTGAAATGCAATATCATCAATGACTTTAATGATTCTTGAAATATTCGTTGAAGATTCATTGATTTCTATCATGGAATTCAGCATTCCCTTCATTTGTTCATTGCCTTTTTCGGCATTCTCTCTGGCGTCTGTAGCCAATTCATTGGCTTCATTGGCATTCATTGCATTCTGTTTCGTTTGCGTTGCGATTTCCGCTATGGATGCCGTCAGCTGCTGTATCGCACTCGCCTGTTCGGTGGAACCCTGGGAGAGTGTCTGGCTTCCAAGGGATACTTGAACGGAGCCTGAGGAAACCTGCTGTGCCGCCTCGTTGAGTTCTCCCATTACTTGATTTAATGATTCAACGATATTGTTCAGAGAGTTTTTAATTTCAACAAAGTCTCCTTTATAGTCTGCCGTAATGGCGATATTCAGGTTCCCGTTTCCGATTTCTGAAAGAACATTAGAGATCTCGCTTACATAGCTCAATATATTTTTTACGGTATCGTTTAGCGCATCCTTGATCTCCGCATGGTCACCCTTATAATTGCCGTCCATGGTTACATGAAGATTGCCTTTTGCAATTTCCTTCAGCACGGCCGAAGCCTCTTCAACAGGGGCGATGACTGCGTCCAGAGTCTTATTGAAACCTTCCATAATCCTTGCGAATTCACCACCGTGTCTGCCGACATCAGCCCTGTTCTTCAGATTTCCTTCTACTGCTGCAGTGGTCATCATTGCAGCATCATCAATGAGCGAACCCACCGCTTTTTTTACTTCTGCAATACTCTGCCCAATGGCTTTAAATTGCTCACCGACTTCTGTCGTATACTCATCGGCAGCTTCTATGTTGAGATCGAAATCAAGGTTACCGCTTGACAACAGCTTTAAATTCTTTTCAAGTCTATGTACTTCATTCCTGGTATAGTTTCCAACTCTTATGATCGGTGTTAAATCTGTCACAACCTCCACAAATCCGATCTTTTCGCCTCTTCGGTCTTTCAGATAAGCGGTATCCTGCTTATTGCTCTTTCCGCACCATTCGAAGAAGCTTTCCGTCTTTCCTTCATCCACAAGCTGACGGATACCGCAACCCTTCGTGTTGCAGATATTTGCTCCGGCATTACAGCAATCCATTCCATAGGCCGACTCACGATTCTTGATAACGCCTTGTTGGATCATAAGCTTTTCAAAGGCTTTGTTCAGGTATGTCCATTTCATATTGGCATCTGTAACATGTATCGGGAAAGGTATCGCATCGATAATGGCCATATACCAGACGGCTTTATCGGCAACCACATCCAGCGTATCATTAATGCCCTGGATCGCCTTTTTAAAGTCCCCCTGATGCTTCTCCAGATCTGCCCTTTTCAGGAAGTCGCCGTTAATAGCCGCTTCTGACAGCATTTTGGTATCCGCAACCAGTTCTCCTATAGCATCCATACAGGTATTGAGACTGATCTTTATTTCATTAAAATCACCTTTGTACTCTTCCGTAATTCTGGGAGGGATATCTCCCTTGCTGATTCTGTTTACATATTCTGCTGTAATATTGATTGGGGCCGTAAAAGCATCGGCTAATCCGTTGATACCGGTCAGCAGCTCTTTCCAGGTTCCTGAATATAAATCGGCTTTTCCTCTAGTGTCCAGCTTCCCTTCCGTAATTGCATGAATAAGGCTCTTAATCTCGCTGTTCAAGCTTCGGAGGGTTTCCGTGGTTTTGATCAGTGCAGGTGTTATTTCATCTTTATCATCTACGGCCTTTAGATTTGCACTGACATCCCCTTGAGAGATTTTGTTTAAGGTACCTATTAAATCTGACTGCAGCTTGTCTGCGAACGCATTCATAATTTCTGCCATATGCCCGATCTCATCATGTGAATCTACGGATAAGCGCTCTTTATAATGACCTTTCCCCATTTCTTCAATCATGTAAACGACCTTTTTCAGCGGATTCACGATTCTTCTTGAAACCATATAAAGGACCACGATAATAATGATAAGTGCCAGACCAAAAATACCTAAAATAGTAATCCTTACAGCATCGTAGGTACCGCCGAATTCTTTATCCGGTAATCCGGACGCAACTACCCAGCCCGTGTTTCCAACGGGGGACACATAACCATGAATTTTTTCCTTCCCCATTGTATAGGTGATATCACCTTTTGTTTTCTTTAAAAATGCATCTTCTATGTTTTCCGACAGATCCGCATCAGCGACATTCTGATTTATGAGTTCTTCATTGGGATGGTAATAAATCTGACCGCTTCCGGTAGTTAAAATAAAGAATCCTGTTTTGCCGATAGTCTGTTCCTTTAGCATTGCTCTAATGGGATCAATGGATACATCAATACAGGCCGCACCGATTATTTCCTGGGTTCCTTTCTTAAATACCGGAGCTACAACACTGACGATAATGCTCTTTGTTACGGTATCTTCATAAGGCTCTGTAATAAAAACTGATTTTTTTTCTACGAGATCCTTGTACCATGATCTTTCCGTAATTTGATAGTCTGCTCCTGACACATAGCCGTCTGATTGTGTAAATTGGCTTGAATCAACATCTGCAATCCAGGAAACCATAATCTCATCATCATTCGTTGCTTTTACATTATCCAGGGTTTTTTTCACCTGGGGAAACCCCTCAACAGAAGTGATCACCATGCCAGGCGCAGTCCTCAAAAGGAGATCTTCTATCTGACTGTTGGCAGCCATTTGATTGGCTATCTCCAAATATTTCGTAAAAAGAATCTCTATTTCGTTTGCGGTTGAATGCGATCTGGCTGATAATTCATTGGTGGTTAATTTCGATACGGAATGATTCACCGAATTTAGTGTGATGAATGCGGTAATACAAAATGCAAGTGCAATAGGGATTCCGATAAAAACAAGAATCTTCTTCATAAGGCTTATATTTTTTAACATTTTAGTCTTCCTTTCCGGTTATAAATTCCCTTTTCATCAATTACGCTGGCCTTTGCAGCCTTTCCCCTTTTGATTTTTCTGCCCCCAAACTGATCCATTTACATTTTTTTTATACAATTCGGTCACCTCCTTTATGTTCTTCTTTAAATGCTACTTGTTACCCCTCCTTATGAGCTTGTAATTAATTATCGAAATTTACATCTGTAACTTAAGCAAATTAGCAGGAATTTTCACAGGTAATATTATCCAATATTTAAAATTGCTGTTTTCCTCATCGTGATAGTACTGCAAAGAAAAGAACCCCGATAAGTGTTATAAAACAAAAAACCTTCAAAAACAGAAAAATGTTTTTGAAGGTTTTGACTCTGAAAATGATAACCTTAATTCGATTTACGACAATCCGATTTTGAAATTCTTTCTGATATCTCTTACATCCTCGTTTACATCTCGTAAATTATTAGTGCTGCTGCACTGAGTATTGTTTTTCCGACTATTTTTCAAGTCTTTGTTTTTCTTCTTACCCATCTATTATCACCTCCTGTAATAGTATTTGTCCTTTCAGATATACTATTACAATGATAATTTGGCATTTATGGATAGCAAATGCAAGATTCCCTGTTTACACTTAAGTTAATTTCCGTTCTGCAACAATTTTTCCAATACCGGAAAATGTTTCTCCCAGACAATTAAAAAGCAACATGTTTGCATATTGTTTGTCGTAATGATCTCTGATGTCTATTATAGAAGGAATGTAGACGGACAGTTCATAAAAAGGATTATTCACTGCGTCTTCAAATGGTAATGTCAATGCTTCCAAAATTTTATCTTCCATAACAGAAATACAGTCATTCAGCAATTCTGCTTCTTCCTTCGAAAAACTGTAATGAATCCTTTCATTCATTAATGAAAAAAGCTTTGCAGATACTTCTTTGTTATTTTCACCATACTTATTTAACAAAAAGTAGTTTACAAGGTCGATTCCGTAAATCAGAAAGAAAGTAACAAATAGGGTCACATGGTAATCCCTGGCTATATTTTTTCTGAAAGCCTTATTATTTTCCTTCGCATAATACAAAATCGTTTCAAACATATCCTCTGCAAAATCCTCGGTTCCGCCATTATTGTTATGTTTATTGTTATGTAATCCCATGTTATCCCCCATTTTTTTAACATTTGCATAGTAAATTACTCTATAAATCTAACATGATTTTATCTGATAGTCTAATATTATCGCTATTTTCCAATAATATCAACTTCTAATTTCAAATATTTTACACCAGAAGAATAAAAATCAGAAAAAAATATTTTCTGTTAGATAGAAAAAAGTGGCTGACGCCACTTTTGCTTATCAAAAAACGAGTATTCGATTGCCCAGGAGGATATTGCTTAGGTATGTTTGTTTCTGATGAGATTGTTAGCTCTGCACACCAGTGACATTGGATGTTTCGAATTCGAAATTAATATATTATATTTTAAAGCCTGTCCTATTAAGTGACATATATTTTTTACAATATTAAATTCCTCAAAATAAAAATCGTTATAAAACACCTCATATTTTGAGATTGTTTTGTCATACTTTTGGAAGAATTCTTCATAGGTTCTGAATTTTTCTATTTGATGTTCTTTCTGATTCGTTTGATAGGGAAAAAGAGATAAAGTAGAATTGACACATAGAATCATTGCAGACCAGACTTCTTTTAGGATAATGGAATCATTATCATAATGAAAGTTTATGAGATATAATTCTTTTTCATATTTTTTAGATAACTTTACAATTTGTCTGTTTAATTTTTTCAGGTAATGTTCTATCTCATTATTTTTATTTAGCCCTCTTTTTTTTGAAGCTTGCTTTTTATGAATCAAATCGCCTGAGATCATTGTCACACCTAATCCCCATAATATTGCTGTAAAAGAAGTACCTATCATGTTAACTGCATCCTTTCTCATAACAATGGCGGAAGAAACTCTTATGTTTACTCGATCGAATTGCTACAGTCTTTACTTTTAGGTCACCTAATACTTTCGTAACGTTCTATCAAAAAAATGGGGCAGCAAAAATATTTGGTTGAAAAGAATTGAAAAAATCAGTTCCCGGACGAGAATAGCAAAACTCTCAAACCTTATTTGAAAGGCTTGAGAGTTTTCGCTGGAGTTAAGGAAGATTGAAAGCAAGCAACAGTTTGCCTGTTTTTTAATATTTATCAAATGTACTGCTTGTTAAGTCTATTTTCATGCTAAAATCATCTGTTATCGAGACCTTGCCTGCCGGCAGTTCAGCAGCAGCTGATGCAAGGGCCCCTGTTCGATTGCTTAACTGAAATCTGCTCACCATTTCCTTCAGCATCTCAGCCTGACCGGACAATTCTTCACTTGCTGCGGCACTTTGCTCCGCAGTGGCAGAGTTGTTTTGCACTACCTGTGAAACCTGTTCTATCCCTTTATTGATCTGGGCAATCCCGGATGCCTGTTCATTGGAAGCGACCGCAATAGTTCCTACCAGGTTTGCTGCCTGGTCCACACCTTCTACAATATCATTCAAAGCTGCAGCTGTATTATTGGCGATTCTCGTTCCTTCCTGAACCTTGTATATGGATCCTTCAATCAGTTCTGTTGTCTCCTTCGCCGCATCCGCACTTCTGACCGCCAGGCTTCGAACCTCTTCTGCCACAACGGCAAACCCTTTACCGTGCTGGCCTGCTCTGGCTGCTTCCACTGCGGCATTCAGCGCTAATATATTTGTCTGGAAGGCGATATCATCTATTACCTTTATAATTTTAGAGATGTCTGCAGAAGACTGGCTGATGCCTTCCATTGAATGGAGCATCTCTTTCATTTGACGATTTCCTGTCATTGCATGTTCTTTTGCATTTGTCACGATTTCACTTGCCTGATTTGCATTGACGGCATTTTGCTTTGTTTGTCCCGCTACTTCTGCAATCGATGCTGTAAGTTCTTCAATAGAGCTTGCCTGTTCTGTGGAGCCTTGAGACAATGCCTGACTTCCGTCAGAGACCTGTCTGGATCCGGAGGTTACCTGATCAGCTGCATCATTAATATCACCCATGATTTGGTTCAAAGATGAGATTATATTGTTCAGGGAATTCTTAATCTCAACAAAATCACCTTTGTAATCGGAAGTGATAGATAGGTTCAAATTGCCGCTGCCGATATCGGTCAGCACATCTGAGATTTCACTGATATAGCTTTGCAGATTATCAATCGTTTCATTCAGGGCTTTCTTCATAACGGAATGATCCCCTTTATAGTCACCGATCATCTTGATCTGCAGATTGCCTTTTGCCATTTCTTCCAACACGGCAGTTGCTTCTTCGATAGGTGCAACAACGGCATCTAGGGTGTCATTGATTCCTTTGATGACCATTGCAAAATCACCGCTGAACTTGCTCATGTCACCTCTGGCATCAAGCTTGCCTTCTACTGCTGAGCGGGACAATTCGTTGGTCTCCTCCAGCAGCCCCTTAATGCTCTCGATAAAGGATATTAAAGTCGGAACCACACGATCATTTTCGCTTCGTTTTCCGCCATCTATTATATTCTGCAAATCGGAAAGGTCGCCGGACGCCACATGATCCAATATGTCCATGATACGATTAACCCGATAATTCAGCAGATTTGTGGACTGGCTTATCTCATTGTAAATGCCCAGATATTCTCCTTGTACTTTTTCCGTATAGTCATTTAAACTCATTTTTCTGAGAATGTCACTTCCTTCAACCAGCCCTCCCAGACCATCTATGCAGGAATTGATGCTTTCTTTGATATCATTAAAATCGCCGTAATAGGTATCCGTAATAGCAGGAGGAATCTCTCCTTTCCCGATTCTATCGATATACCCGGCCGCCACTTTGAGCGGGCCAACGACAGAATCCAGCGCCTCGTTGATGCCTCCCACAATCTGTGCATATCCGCCCTGAATCTTGCCCACATCGGCCCGATAGGACAAATCGCCATTTGCAGTTGACTGGGTTAATTTTGCAGTCTCATCGATTAGCGTATACAGAGACTCTCTTACCATGGTTAAATGATGGATTAAAACGCCATATTGCCCGGGGAAGTTGTTTTCGATTGCTTCCAGCTCATCACCATTGGCCATCTTTTCAATATAGGCAAGAGCAACCTGCAGCGGATCCACGATGGCATCCAAGGTATGATTGAAGCCTGTGATAATTTCCTTGTACCCGCCGTAAAGGCCTTCCGTATTTCCCCGTTTCTCCAGTCTTCCTTCAACGGCTGACTCAGTCACTCCCTGTACTTCCGATACCAATTTTTGTAATGTTTCCGTCATCGATACAAGGCTCATTCCAAGTACATCCTTGTTGGATTTGGGGTTTACCACCAAAGATAAATCTCCCGCAGAGATTCTCTGCACCGACTCCGCTTGAAGCTTGATGTTCTCAATCATTTTGCCGAATGACTCCGTAAGAATTCCAATTTCATCCTTTGTGGATGATGCTACCGCAACGTCAATATCTCCTTCCGATATTCTAGAGGCAGCCTGAACCAGTGTATTGATGGGTTTACTGATCATTCTTGTTATTGCAACACCCAATATCAGTCCAAGCAATACGACAGCCAATGCCATCCCGATGATTAAAACAGTGGATTGTCCGCTGCTGTCGCTCGCATCTTTCGAAATTGCATCTGCATTTTTTACTTTTTGAGCTGCCAGCATATTGATAGAATCCTGAACATCTGAAAAAGCCTTTCCCAGATTGGAATTATCCTTGATCATGACCCTGGCCGATTCAACATCTCCTTTTTTAACGGCTGCAGTCAGTTGATCCAAAAGCGGATATAAAGTGTCTAAATGGTCAATATAAGCTTGATAAAGCGCCTTATCTTCTTCCGTACGCCATGTGTCCGCTATCTGTGAGTTGAATTCCTCAATTTCAGCTTTGCGTGTTTCCACCTTCTCAATTTCTGTCAGCCGCTCTTCCATAGAGTCGGCGATAATGGCATCTCTTATGACAACCCGCATACGGTGAAAAGAATCTACAATACCTGTAATTTGTTTCATGGGAGCAATTGCTTCCTGCATTAATACTTCATTGCTCTTTTTCATTTGAAAAACGGTTATAATCCCGATTGATCCGATAACACCTGACAAAATAGATACAATTAAAAAACCACAGAGCAGTTTTGTTCCTAATTTTAGATTTTGATATGCTTTCATTTTCTTTCCCTCCCGGCAATCCTTTCGTAGATCCATTTCACGTTAAAGATAACATGTTCTGAATTTGTTATCGACGTTAAAACCACTTACTATATTTCGACTTAAACCGACATAACTTTATACAAAAAATGGAAAAACCCCCGATTTAGCATTGTTAACTAAATGAAGGGTTCCCGATACCTTACCGGTTAGGTTCTATAGAGAAATGTTTAAAGCGAATTAGGGGATCTCTTGTAAGCGATCTCCAGTAACTTGGCTCGGCTGACGATGGCTCTCTCGTGTTTTCCTCTGCAGAAAATCCCCTCATCATCATGCCCTTCAATTGTAACCACAATCGTATTTTTTTCTACGTTTATCACTTTTAGCACAAGTGACACGGTGGATCCGATAATCGTCGGATGTTCATGGGATAATTCTATGTTCTTTCCCACAGTGATATATTCTGCCGGAACCAGAGGATCAAGCATTCTGCTTGAAGCTTCGATAATCATCGAAAGCACCGCCGGAGTTGATAGCAGAAAATCAAGCGCCATGGTTTCGGAACTGGTGACGCTGTCTGAAACAGTTGTTTCCCTTTTGTAAGTTGTTGTAAGACCTTCTTTAATACTGTGTTGAATCATGTTTTTTGCCTCCCTTGATTTGTAAACTCTTTCGTTTTGTCTAGTTTATATATTTCTTTTTACATGCTTGCCTAATATGATTATCTATACTTTACCCATTCATATGCATATTAAATGCATAATTTGTACAATTATATCATGTTCAAATATGGAAGTACAGATGAGTTTGTTAATATTTTAACTTTTTTATTCTTTAGATACCAATAAAAAATAACCTCCGATGTGTTTCTGTCTCCAATCCGAAGGTTATTTTCGTTAAATATTAAACTTAAAGTTTCTGTTAATCATCAAGATCTGCGTAAAATTCCATAGGAGTTAAATCCCAAAACCCTGAAAATAAAACTGCAGGGAAACTGATTATGGCGGAATTATAATAAGTAACATAGTCATTATACATTAATTTTGAATTTAATATGATGTTTTGTGATTCCTCAATCTGAGCAAGGGCATTCGTTATATGTTTATCTGCTTTCAAGTCGGGATATTTTTCAATGGTCACCTTCAAGTCCGACAAAGAACCTAATTCCGTATTATAGTTAAACTCCGGGTTTCCCGCTCTCGACATTGCCACTGTTTTTTGAATGTCACTTTCGTGATTTAAAAATTTTGATATAATTCCCTCAGATTTTGTCAGCAGCTCTTTTTCCCGTTTTTTATAAAAACTCATGTTGTTATACAGTGCGCTCGTAGTCAGCTGTAATCTCTTCAAATAATTGAAATCACTGAAAATACTGTAAATCACCATTGTGAAGAAGGATAAAATCATGGAAAGATACACAAATTTATCAGGTATCTCCTGGTCTCCTTCCGTAAATACTGCGAAAATAAACAAATAGAAAACCCAACCGATAATCAAACCTACAATAAATGACAGGAGTTTTCTGGCATAGGTTCTTTCCTTAATTCTTTTTAAATTCATACTTTACCTCCAAGTATTTTGATGCTTAGATTCTAATATACCATAATTATCCATAGGATAAAAGCATTTAAACAGTAAAATGTGTCACCTTTCCTGGGTTTATTCCCTTTCATGCATTGGTTAATATTGGTTCTGAAAAATATCCGTTGACCGTGGTAAAATGGTATTACAAAGTTTCAGAGTTCTTTATAAGACAGGAGGTATTCAATGGGATTTACAAATGACGTGGGGATCGATCTCGGGACAGCGAATATTTTGGTCTATCTAAAAGGGAAAGGTGTAGTGATAAACGAACCATCGGTAGTTGCAATAAATTCAGACACAGACGACATACTTGCCGTCGGGGAAGAAGCAAGACAGATGCTTGGCAGAACGCCAGGCAACATCATCACCGTCAGACCATTAAGAGACGGCGTTATTTCCAATTACAGCATAACCGAAAGGATGCTGAAATATTACATCAGAAAGATTTGCGGAAACAGCAGGTTTTCTAAGCCGAGAATCATCGTTAGCGTTCCCAGCGGAGTAACGGAAGTAGATAAAAAGGCCATCAAGGAAGCTGCTACGCAAGCCGGGGGCAAAGCTGTATATCTGATAGAAGAGCCTGTTGCCGCTGCAATGGGTGCAGGTATAGATATTGCAAAACCCGACGGAGTTATGATCATTGACATCGGCGGCGGCACCACTGACGTTGCTGTAATTTCCCTTGGCGGAATTGTGACAAGCACTTTAGTAAAGGTAGCCGGTGATAACTTCGATGAAGCAATTATGAAATACATACGCAAGGAGCACAACCTCTGCATCGGGGAACGTACTGCCGAAGAAATAAAAATGTCCCTTGGCTGTGCGTACCAAAGAGAAGAAGAGATTGTAAAGGAATGCAAAGGAAGAGATTTGGTTTCCGGTTTGCCAAAATCCGTCAACATTACATCTGCTGAAATACGGGAAGCGCTGGAGGAATCCGTACAGGTTATCTGCGGAGCTGTTCATGAAGTTCTGGAACGAACACCGCCTGAGCTGTCGGCTGATATTAACGACAGAGGTATTGTCATCAGCGGCGGCGGAGCACTTCTCTACGGCATCGATAAAAGGATTGAAAAAAGTACGGGCATAAAAGTGGTCGTAGCTGACGATCCTAAATCTTGTGTGGCAATGGGCACAGGAAAAGCCCTGAATTCTATTCATGTGCTTGAGAAAAACCAATTAAATCAGAGAAGAGAATTTAGATAAGACATGAGGTCTGTTTTAAGATATTAGATCCGTATCTAATAAGGGGAAAGGTAACACTTTCCCCCTTTCATTCATAATATCAAATAAACAATTCCGGTTCTCTTCGATCCGAAAATTCTTCCTCCAGCTCATATTGATGCCTCAGATAGTCCGGATCGTCATAATACTTCGCTCCAAAGGGACACTTTTTGATGCAGGCGCCGCATTTAATGCAAATGCCGTTTAATTTCGAAGGTTGAACGGGATCTATGGAGCCCATTGGACAGATATTCGCACATATCCTGCAGTTTTTACAGTTTATATTTGTTCTGGGTGTCACTTTCCTGATATCAACAGGGTTTCCGGCTTTGTCCCTGGGCATATAGTATTTTCTGTAAGGTTCATTTCCCTGAACTGTTATCGTATCATGAACAGAACCTTCCGCCAGTTTTTTGCAGATCTGATCCGCAAACCGGTCAACAACAGCCATATCTTTTTCATCAGGCCTGCCCATAGCCAGGATTTTCGAAAATGAGTGTTCTCCGACGAATGCACCGGCGGCAATTACTTGAAATCCATCCTCTTTTATGATGTCTCTCAGTTCAATTAAAGCGTCATCATAATTTCGATTTCCATAGACAACAACACAAACTGCCATAGCACCGTTTCCTCTCATCGAGTTCAAATAGTTCAGCAGTACATTGGGAACCCTTCCAGCATAAACAGGAACACCAACAATAACAAGATCTTTTTCATGAAAAGATAGAGCTTCGTCTCTTGCATTCTTCAGTGTAAAATCATTGATATAATAGGTATTTTCAGATAAAATTCTAACTATTTTCTGTGCAATACCTTCTACGATTTTCTTTGTTGTTTCCGTTGGGCTGAAATATACGGCATTTACATTCATCTGATTATCACTTCTTCCTTATTTTAGATTATATTTAGCCAGTCTGTCATAAAAGGCAGATCTGCTCAAGTTAAGCATTCGTGCCGCCGCACTCCTGTTTCCGTTGGTTTTTTTCAGAACGTCCAGCAGCATCTCCTTCTCGAAATCGACCAGTGAACTGCGATAGGCGGAGGCAACCGTTGGTTTATGCTCTAACTGTATAATTTGTCCGGGCAGGTTTTCAATCCCGATTTCACCCTCCCACACATAATTGGCCGCACGTTCGATGGCATTTTCAAGTTCCCGGATATTGCCGGGCCAGGAATAATCCTGCAGGGCTTTCCTTGCCTGTTCGTTGATCCCCGTTACTCTTGAACCCAAAATATGGTTGTATTTTTCAATGAACGACTCGGCCAGCGCAGTAATATCTTCGGCTCGCTCTCTAAGGGGCGGCAGGTGGAATTCGATGACATTGAGACGATAGAAAAGGTCTTCTCTGAAGGTTTTTTTGACGATGGCTTCCCGTAAATCCCGATTGGTAGCTGCAATAATTCTCACATCTACGGTTTGCTTCGTAGTCCCTCCCACGCGCATAAACTCCTTTTCCTGCAGTACCTGCAGCAGCTTTGCCTGTATCGATAACGGCATATCGCCGATTTCATCCAAAAAAATCGTTCCCAGATGGGCTCTTTCAAAATAACCCGGTTTTCCGTTTTTCAGCGCACCCGTAAAAGAACCCGGGGCATATCCAAAGAGTTCGGATTCAAATAATGTTTCCGGGATGGACACACAGTTGACTTTCACAAAGGGACGTTTTGCCCGGGGGCTTGCTTCGTGAATACCCCGTGCAAACATATCTTTACCGACTCCGCTTTCTCCGGTTAACAGAACTGTGGAGCTGCTTCGTGCAATAAATTGTGCCTCTTTCTTGATTTTTTTAAATTCCGAATTGTTGGTGACGATTTGATCAAACCGGTTGCAATTTCCATTGCGTTTTTCCAGTTCATCGCGGTAATATTGCACCTGCTGATTTAAATAGAACCATTTTCTGGCGATTTCCTCTGTCACCACATTGTCATTCAGATATACGGTGCTTACGATACCGGTAATTTCAGCATCCTGCTTCGTGCTTTTTTTAAATGGGATGTGTGAGACAATACATTTTTTCCCATAGATATCACAGGAGTCTACTTCGGCAGACCCTGATTTGGTTATTTTGATAGGACTGTTTGTTTGAAGAATGCTTTGTATCGGATTGCCGATAATTTGCTCCGGCGTCTGGGAAACCAGCTGGCAAGCCCTTTCGTTCACATATTTAATGGCACCTGAAATATCGGATACGAAGACCCCGTCGGAAGAAGCGCTGAGAACGCCATCGATAGTAGTCTGCAATTCCTTTACAATTTCCAGTTCCTGAGCGATTTTTTCCATATCGGAAATGTCCAGGAATGCAAAACTGGAACCGATCTGTTCATCATTTTCAATGATCGGAACCTGGTTGATAATAACAGGCAGAGATTTTACAGTTCTTTTTAATCCAATATGTAATTCATCGGAAATCATAATCTCAGGAAGAACCTCTTTCAGGGGTTTTCCTTTTACTTCGGTAAAGTTCAGTTGGAACATTCTTTCGGCAGCAGGATTTATCCGTAGTATGTAACCTTCCCTGTCAATAATGATAATGCCCTCATTATTGACTCTGAACAGGGACTCAAGGAGTGCAGATGAGGCCATAATCACATTCAGGCTTTCACGAAGATATTCTGCTGTTCCAATCATACCAACCACTTTATTGGAACTATCAAGGACAACCACATTGTCAACCCGGCTTTTTGTCACTCTGACTACAAGCGAGTACTCGTCATAGGTTCTGTCGACTGTGATAAAAACCGGATTATCAACCATATATGTTTTGCAGGGAGCATCCAGACCGGCACCTTCCAACAATGCCTTAAACAGTCTTTTTTTAGGAAATACACCTATTAACTTTTCATTTTCATCAACTACTGGAAGTGTATTAATCTTGTATTTCTGGTAGTACTCGACAACTGTTCGTAAAGTGTCTCCAAGATGCAGAACCTGAAAATTTTTATTCATCATCTGTCCTACGGTTAACCATGCAGTAGGATTTAAAGAATTGGAATGATCCATTTTTCTCCTTCCTTTCATCGCGGCTGATTCTTATGTAATTCTTATAATACACTTATCCATAATTAGTACTGTTTCATTTTTATTCTTGTTATAGTATAAAATGAAAGTCTCCCCTTCGTCAAGACGAAGGGGATCCAGCAGTAAAACATTGTTATCAGCCGGAGTTCCGCTTCCGGCTAGCCCTTGATCACCCTGGGAGTCAGCATTTGATGAACTGCGCAGATGGTCTTCGGATTCTGATAGTAGGATCCTACAAAGGCCTTACAGTAATTTCTCAGATTTGGAAGATCTACGATCTCGTCAACAAATCCCTTTTTAGCACAATAAGCTGGTCTGGATTTGTCATTGTATTGTTGAATGATATCATTCATTTTTTCAATGGTAGCATCCAAAGGCTTTCCTTCCTCCTGATCTTTTACCAGTCGGCGTGCATAGGATGCCGCGGCGGCTGTTTCGCCATGCATGACATAAATTTCGGTAGCGGCAGTTCCAAGAGTAAATGCATTATTGTTGTTGGCCTGAGGACCGCCCAGTACATAGTGGGCTGCCGCTGTGCCCTTTCGTAAAACAATGGTCATCATCGGATTATCCGATTGCTCGATAGAATAAATCAACGCCATTCCAAGACCCAGCATCTCCGCTTTTTCCGCTGTGTCGCCTACGTCAATACCGGTTGTATCCTGCACCCAGATCATAGGGATGCGGTCACGTCCGCACAAAGTCACGAATTCATTCATCTTAATGAGTCCTTCTCGGTACAGCTTTCCGCCGATTCCCTCGTAATCCGCATATTGAGGATAACCAGATCCCAGTCCTCCCTGGTTGTTGGCTACAAATCCGCACAGGAAGCCGTCTATTTTGGCCAGGCCGCAGTACATTTCCGGTCCGTAATCAGGTCTGAACTCCATATGCTCACTGTTGTCAAAAAGCCGTGCCAGTACTTCGTGCATGGAATAGGTACGTTTTTGGTTGAGCGGTACCAGACTGTAAAGATCCGATGCGGAGAATTTCGGTTCAACAGGTTCCGCAACCCTGAAGAACTGCGGGTCATAGGCCGGCAGTGTACTCATATACCGTTTGATATCATCCAGAACTTCCTCTTCCGTATCACAAACGTCTCTTATAAACCCGGTTCCATTGTGATGGATCTCTACCCTGCCCGGAGGCGTTGCTTTGAACTTTTTGGTCTGCTCAATCAAGGCATCGGCGACTTCATCGTCGATATATCCTTTCGGAGCCATACCACTGACGATACCCGCCCCGCCAACCGCCATATTACATTTTTTATGTCCGATCAATATGGTTGGGCTTATTGCATGATAACCCCCCCCTGCCGGGTTGGTTCCGTATATGCCGACAATAATGGGAATGCCAAGTTTCTGGAGTTCGGCATGCCGGAAAAATGGTGTGCCGCTGCCTCTTCGATTCGGGTAAAGCCTTTCCTGTTCCATCAGCTTGGCACCGCTGCAGTTCAGCACCCATACCAGAGGCAGATGGAGTCTCTTGGCGATATCGGTAACCCGCAGAACGTTGTCTGCCTGGCCGGAAAGCCAGGCTCCTGCCATAACTTTATTATTAGACGCGATAATAATAGCCCATTTGCCTGCGATTTTGCCCAATCCGTCAATAACGCCGGTATTGCCTTCTTCATTTCCCAAAGGATCATAGATCGTATGCAATGGGCACCAGGTTCCTGGATCCACCAGATATTCCAGACGCTGCCACGCCGTCCACTCACCCTTTTCATTCATAGCTTCTGTAGCTTTGCCGTTATTTTTTACCCGTTCCACTTCTTTAGCAATAATCGCTTCCTGCTCCTGCATCTCCTCGATATTCTTCTTTAAAGTACGGGGCAAATCACTGCCAATACCCGGCATTTCTTTAAAATAGGGATGTAAAGGATATCCGTATTCTGACATTTTCATTCTCCTTTCAATATAGTATCTTTACAGATAAGTTCCGTCGATTATCTGTTTTACCTGCCGATTACCAGCGCTTTTGGCCGGTCGGCCGGTTACCTGGGCTGTGTTTGGCCGGTCGGCTGCCTGCTATCTGTTTGGCCGGTCGGCTGCCTGCTATCTGTTTGGCTGATAACCTAGCTCGATTCCCGCGACAATCCCCATATGTATGTTGGAGGTTCCTTCCAGCGTCTCGAACTGTTTGGCATCACGCAGCCATCTGCCGCAGGGATATTCCGTGGAATAACCATAGGAACCGTAGATTTTCATCGCCATGTTGGCTGCATGTACGGCAGCGTTGCAGCCGAACAATTTTGCCATGGATGTTGCCTGCTGGCTGGGCAGCTTATTTTCTTTCAGCCATGCAGCCCTGTATACCAGGTACTTGGCTGCGTCGTCTTCCAGCTTCATTTCGGCGATCTGCTGCTGAATCATCTGGAACTTTCCGATCTGCTGACCGAACTGTGTCCTTTCGTTTGCATAGTTGACCGAACCTTCCAGACAGGCTGCCGACAATGCTGCAGCACCTGTTGCACAGCCCATACGGGTGTTATTCAGCATCCACATGCAGATCTGGAACCCTTTATTCACTGGACCCAGCAGGTTTTCCTTGGGAACCATTGCATTCTCAAATACGATTTCTGAAGTGGGTGCCGTCCACATGCCCACTTTCTTGGTGATGGGGATTCTGGTAATTCCCGGCGTGTTATTATAGTCGATGATAAAGCAGGACAGCCCCTTGGGTCCTCCGCCCTCTGTGGTCACCGCATAGACCAGTCCCAAATCACTGGCATGACCACCTGATATCCACATTTTCGAGCCGTTGAGCAGCCAGTGATCACCCTTGTCTGCTGCGAAGGTCTTCATGCTGCCTACATCAGAGCCGGAGTTTGCTTCCGTCATGGCAAAGCTGCCTACTGCTTTTCCGCTTACCAGATCGGGTATGTACTTCTGCTTCTGCTCTTCTGTTCCCCATTCATTGATGGTCATAGCAGGTCCCCAGCAGTTACCGCTGATGCTCAATCTCCAGGCTGTATGAACTTTGGCAATTTCATACAGTGCCGTTACCGCTTCCATCCAGCCCATGCCGTTACCGCCGTATTCCTCCGGTATACTCCACCCTAAAAGGCCTAACTCTCCCATTTTCGTCAGGATCTCTCTGCGATAATAGTGGTTTTCCTCATCCTCTTCAACATAGGGTGCAATTTCCTTTTCAGCAAAGTTGCGGGCCATGTCCTGAACCATTTTTTGTTCTTCCGTCAATCCAAAATCCATTACGAAACCTCCTCTTACATCATTTTTTTATTCAGTGTCAAAGATATCATTTTAAGGTCAGTCCCCCGGCACCAGGCTGTCATCCGGATCGAGGCCAATGTCCGGTTGAATCCTTCCCGGGCCGGGGGTATTCCCCTATTCAATTACCGCCAGCAGCTGGTCTTCTTCAACTCGGTCGCCGACGTTGACTAAAATTTCTTTTACCACACCGGGTTCTCCGTACACTACGGTTTCCATCTTCAATGCTTCCACGATGAATACTTCATCATCTTCGGTGATCATCTGACCTACCTTCGCATTGATTTCCTGAACCTTGCCTGCTATTGGGCTTGTTAATTCCGCCATTATATGTACCTCCTAATTGATTAAAAAATAGTAACCTAATGATATGAATCGCAAAAACTATGCCACAATCATGAGAATTCAATATTTGACTTTGATATTTGGTTATGAATTTTATCAGAACCGCAGAATGCTCTTCCTGCAACGTTTTCAGTCCTTAAACCAGATATATCAATGGATTTTTATCGTTCTAAATAATGATGTCGGATTCAATTTGTTGTCCGGTTTCTTCCTGAACTGTCCGGTATCTTCTTGAACTGTCCGGTTTCTCATACAACTGTACGGTGCTTAAAGATCTAAAAAACGGCAGATGCACGATGAATTGTTCTGCCGTTTTTCATTTTTCCGTGTTCTTACGATTTAAGCTCATGTCTAAAGTAACGGGATCAGTGTAACATAAATGCCTGTGAGGATCGCCGAAGTTATGACGCCGCAGATGCTTGCCCCCATGGCATACTGCAAGATTACAACACGTTTATTGATGTTGGCAGCTTCATGCTGGGCTATTTTCGCTGTTGATGGAACACAGGATACTCCTGCGATTCCGATGACCGGATTGAATTTCTTATGATTGATCAGATAGACAATATAGCCGCCAATAATTCCGCCAACCCCGGAAAGGGTAAGTGCAATAATTCCGAGTACCAGAAGAATTAAGACTTTAGGATTCATGATGGTGCTTGCTTCACAAAGCACACCAAGCATCAGGCCTAAGAAAAATGTGGCCGTGTAGAGAAAAACATCCTCAATCAGTTGTGAATACTTGATTATGCCGGATTCCTTTATGGCATTACCCAGGAAGAAGCTTAAAAATAACGGCCCGGCCACTGGGAACAACAAGCTTAAAAGAGTGCATGCAATGATATCAAAGGCAATTTTCTGTCCCGATGATATATCGTTCTTTTTAGAAGTTTTTACGGCAATACCTCTCATTTCCTTTGGAATCATCAGCCGTACGAGGAATGGATATCCTCCGTAGGTCAAGCTTAAATAGAGATAGGCAATCACGGTGATAGGAACAAAAAGTTCCGGTGCCAGCATCAACGAAGTAAAAAGTACCATTGGTCCATCAGCGGTACCTACAATGGAGATAGCGGCGGCTTCACCGTAATTCAGTCCCATTGCAGTTGCAATAGGGAACGTGACGATTGTACCCAGTTCAGCAAATAAAGCGATAAGCATGCTGGTAAACGGATAACGCAGGACATTGCCCACATCTGCCAGAACACCGACGCCCATAAATACAATGCAAGCGATCAGACTATTGCCGAATGCAAAGGTATAAATCGGCTGCAGAAAATCAATTTGAAGGACTCCCATCAATCCGTCGGTATCAGAAACAAGTGGATCTACAAAAAGAGTTCCGGTTTTCGCAGCCGAGAAAAACAAAACACCTGCATTTACGGCTGACATTCCAAAACCCATAGGGATCATGATCAAGGGTTCCAAAGTGCCTTTTTTTCCCAAATATACCAAAAGTATACCAATGGCAATTAATACTACCCTGGCAATGGCAATTTTAGGTTCTTGATAAAAAAGAGTTCCAAAACCTTGAAATAAAAAGGATAAATTCATATCGACACCTCACTTTCCTTCATCTATCATTTCTTTTCCCCGGGCCACACGCCGCAGCACGGCCTGCATTCCCTTAATTAAAGCTGCAATGAGTATCGAAATAACAAATCCAATGAAATAAACTTCTAACGCAATCAGAATGGATTCTTTCATAACTCTTTTTCCTTTCCATATCTTAAAAAATCTACTTGAGTTCTTTTCTTATGTTATAGATAAAAACAAACGCAATGAATAAAGCCACTCCTGCTCCTATTACCAGATTCAACGGTGTCAATTCAATCATTGTATTCCTCACTCCTTACTTCATTTGATTATCATTTCAGGCTTTCGCCCTCACCGATATTTCTTGAGTTTCTATAACCGCGGCCTTTACTCTATGTAAAACCGCCAAGCGCAGAACCACTCTTCCGGATGCGCATCGGGAGGGCATCCTATACACTCAGTTTTGATTCTGGAATCAATGGCTCGTGCGAAGTTGGTATACTCGACCATTCCTGCCGATTTGCAGGGGTAGTCATCCATTCCCTTCTTTTTTCTGGCTGCTTGTACCCGGCAATCGTTCATCTGGAATAGTATGCTGTTCGGACTTTCATCGATAATGGTCTGAACATTGATTTTGGCGTACATGCGCAGCTGCAGCGCTTTTTTCAGTCCCTCGATTCCCGATTGTTCCGGAAGGTTTAGAAGTCTCTTTACAGACCATGCCTCAAAGGGGGAAAACCATGCCCAACAGGAATCGTTGCACCTTTTTGCCTCAAGCATACCGTGCCTGGACTCTACCGTCTGGAACCAGACGCCATCTCCGGCCAGCCAGTTTACTGCCAGACCTTCGATGAGTTTTTCAAGCTTTTCTTGCGGTAAGTTCAAAAGCGGTTCGGGAATTCCGTCACTAAGCTCGAAACCAAGCAGTTTACCCAAACGGTTCAATTGAATCCCCAGGCTTCTTTCATACGCCGTTCCCATGATTTCAAGGGCTTTTTCAAATCC
This sequence comes from Sinanaerobacter chloroacetimidivorans, assembly GCF_018128545.1. GTDB lineage: Bacteria > Bacillota > Clostridia > Peptostreptococcales > Anaerovoracaceae > Sinanaerobacter > Sinanaerobacter chloroacetimidivorans. The sequence continues at coordinate 104,834 of NZ_JAGSND010000002.1, forward strand.
CATCTGATGCTCTACTTCCTTGAACCAGAAGATGTGATGTACCATCGTCCTGTGCAGCATATCAACGGCAAGCCGGGCAAGCTCTTTCCGATCAGCTTCTCCGGTAATTTGATCTGCTTTTTCAGCAGCCTGAGCAGCCTTGCCGACGCTCTGGTCAGTCTCTTCAGTATTATGTAGTTGACGCTCCATGGAATATCTCCCCCCGTATCATCTTTAAAAACGCGGAGAGGGTTTCCGCTCCGCGTTATCGTACGATTCTATGCCGAATCGGGCAATTTCCCTTTCTCAGGAGAGCTTCTTGAATTCTTCGGTCAATAGAGGGATGATTTCAAAAAGATCTCCTACAATGCTGTAATCTGCCAGATTAAAGATGTTCGCCTCAGGGTCTTTATTGATTGCCACAATTACTTTTGAAGATCCCATTCCTGCCAGATGCTGAATCGCTCCGGATATTCCGCATGCTATATAAAGGGTAGGCGAAACCGTTTTTCCCGTTTGCCCAACCTGGAACTTCTGCTCAATCCAACCCGCGTCTACCGCTGCACGTGATGCTCCTACCGCTGCGCCCAGGACATCGGCACATGCTTCCAGGATGCAGTAATTTTCCGGCCCTTTCATGCCACGCCCGCCGGATATGATGATATTTGCTTCGATCAGTTCAGGACGTTGTGAAGTCGCAATAGCGATTTCCTTAACGATTGCTCTGAGATCTTCAGGATCGATCGCCGCAGTTTCGGTGACCACTTCTGCCTGGCGGGATGCATCCGGCTGTGCCAGCGGGAAGGTATTCGGCCTAATTGTGGCCAGTACCGGCCTGACTTCCGAAACCACCTCTGCAAAAGCTTTTCCGCCATAGATCGGGCGTTTAAAGGACAGGAAGCTGGCATCATCTATTTCTATTCCTGTGCAGTCGGAGGCCATGCCTACCCCCAGACGCTGGGCCAGACGGGGTGCAAGATCTTTTCCGACAGCCGTGTTTCCAAGCAGAACAGCTTGGGGTTCTTCCTTCCGGATTAATTGATTCAGTACTGAGGTATAAGCGCCAGTCGTATAATCGGCTAATTTCTCATTATCAACGAGTATGACCTTATCCGCTCCGTAGGGAATGACCTCTCCTGCGAGTTCTGCCACACCCTTTCCCAAAATGACTGCTACCAGCGGCTCTCCCGTTTTGTCGGCTATAATACGTCCCTGGCTCAGAAGCTCTAGAGAAACCTTGCGTATTTCCAATTTACTTTGTTCAACAACAATCCAAATTCCTTTTGCCATATGAATTCCTCCTCTCTAAATAACCTTTGCCTCTTCACGCAAGAGACGGGCTAATTCTCTTGCAGCATCCGCCGCTTCACCGGAAATCTGTTTGCCTCCCTTGCGAGGGCTCGGTAAACTGAATTTTGTGATGCTCATTTTTCTCTGCAGATCGGAAGCATTCAATCCCAGATCTGACAGGGACAAAACTTTTATTTCTTTTTTCTTGGCTTTCATAATCCCGGGCATGGTCGGATAACGGGGTACGTTCAAGCCTTTCTGAGCCGTCAGGACTGCCGGCAGGCTAACTTCGATCACTTCGGTTCCGCCGTCTATTTCCCGTGTTACCGTTGCCTTGTTATCTTCCACTTCAAGTTTCAGGATGCAGCTGACGGAAGGAATTTTTAAAGCATCAGCCAATCGGACCGCCACCTGGCTGGATCCGTCGTCAACGGCTATGCGCCCTGCCAAAATAATGTCATAGGGCATCTGAGAGGCCACTTTTGCCAGTATCTCGGCGGTGACCCATTCATCGGGACTATCCAGGGCAGGATCATTTACCAGAACAGCCTTGTCGCAGCCCATGGCCAGTGCGGTCCTTAGGGCTTCCTGAACCCGCTCGTTTCCCATGCTGATCAGGGTGACTTCTCCGCCGAACTTTTCTTTCAGCTTCAGTGCCTCTTCAACAGCAAATTCGTCGTAAGGGTTCATGATTAAATTTACTCCATTACCATCAATGTTACCTTTGCTGTCCAATACGATTTTCGCTTCCGTATCAAAGGTTTGTTTCAGACAAACGACAATATTCATACGATTTCCTCCTTACTTACTCCAATCTATCAATCTTTCAGGATATTCGCCGCGATAACAATGCGTTGTATCTCGCTGGTGCCTTCATAGATTTCCGTAATCTTGGCATCACGCATCATTCTTTCCACAGGGTAATCACGTGTATAACCATATCCGCCTAATATTTGAACTGCCTGGGTAGCTACCTTGTTTGCTGTCTCAGCTGCAAATACCTTAGCCATGGCAGAATGTTTTGAAACAGGTCTGTGTTCCGTAGCCAGATAACAAGCCTGATACAGGAGAAGACGGGCAGCTTCAATCTGCAGCGCCATGTCGGCCAGTTTAAATTGGGTCACCTGAAATTCCGAAAGGGTCTTCCCGAACTGGGCTCTTTCTTTTGAGTATTTCAGCGCCTGCTCGTAGGCCCCTTGTGCAATTCCCAAAGCTTGAGCCGCAATACCGATTCTCCCGTAATCAAGGGTCACCATTGCAATTTTAAATCCCTGGCCTTCTTCTCCAAGCAAATTTTCTTTCGGGATACGGACATTTTCAAAAACCAGCTCATAAGTGGCGGAAGAACGAATTCCCATCTTTTTTTCTTTTTTGCCGAAAGTGAATCCGGGGGTTCCTTTTTCCAGAATGAAGGCTGCTATACCTTTATTGCCTTTGCTCTTATCCATTTGAGCTGTGATGACGTAGGTATCCGCATAGTAACCGTTGGTAATGAAAATCTTAGAACCGTTTATGATATAATCATCTCCGTCACGAACTGCGGTTGTACGGGTTCCGGATGCATCGGAACCGGCCATGGATTCGGTCAGGCCGAACGCCCCCATCTTTTCACCGGTGGCCAGAGGAACCAGATATTTCTGCTTTTGCTCTTCCGTTCCGAAGAGATAGATCGGGTTGGCGCATAGGCTGGAATGGGCAGAAATAGTAACCCCTAAGGATGGGTCCACACGGGACAGCTCTTCAACAGTAATCGCATAAGAGATATAGTCCGCTCCTACGCCGCAGTATTCTTCCGGGAAGGTAACTCCGGTAAGGCCAAGCTCACCGCATTGTTTCCATAGATCCATCGGAAATTCTTCATTCTCGTCGCGCTCTTCCATTCCCGGTGCACATTCTTCTTCAGCAAAGCTGCGTACCATTTTACGCATCATCATGTGGTCTTCATTTAAATCAAAATTCATATCTCATACTCCTCTTTATAAAATTTTAATTTTCATCAAATGCCCGCACTTTCCCTTGAAAGCTCGGCCGTCGATTATCTGTTTTACCTGCCGATTACCAGCGCTTTTGGCCGGTCGGCCGGTTACCTGGGCTGTGTTTGGCCGGTCGGCTGCCTGCTATCTGTTTGGCCGGTCGGCTGCCTGCTATCTGTTTGGCTGATAACCTAGCTCGATTCCCGCGACAATCCCCATATGTATGTTGGAGGTTCCTTCCAGCGTCTCGAACTGTTTGGCATCACGCAGCCATCTGCCGCAGGGATATTCCGTGGAATAACCATAGGAACCGTAGATTTTCATCGCCATGTTGGCTGCATGTACGGCAGCGTTGCAGCCGAACAATTTTGCCATGGATGTTGCCTGCTGGCTGGGCAGCTTATTTTCTTTCAGCCATGCAGCCCTGTATACCAGGTACTTGGCTGCGTCGTCTTCCAGCTTCATTTCGGCGATCTGCTGCTGAATCATCTGGAACTTTCCGATCTGCTGACCGAACTGTGTCCTTTCGTTTGCATAGTTGACCGAACCTTCCAGACAGGCTGCCGACAATGCTGCAGCACCTGTTGCACAGCCCATACGGGTGTTATTCAGCATCCACATGCAGATCTGGAACCCTTTATTCACTGGACCCAGCAGGTTTTCCTTGGGAACCATTGCATTCTCAAATACGATTTCTGAAGTGGGTGCCGTCCACATGCCCACTTTCTTGGTGATGGGGATTCTGGTAATTCCCGGCGTGTTATTATAGTCGATGATAAAGCAGGACAGCCCCTTGGGTCCTCCGCCCTCTGTGGTCACCGCATAGACCAGTCCCAAATCACTGGCATGACCACCTGATATCCACATTTTCGAGCCGTTGAGCAGCCAGTGATCACCCTTGTCTGCTGCGAAGGTCTTCATGCTGCCTACATCAGAGCCGGAGTTTGCTTCCGTCATGGCAAAGCTGCCTACTGCTTTTCCGCTTACCAGATCGGGTATGTACTTCTGCTTCTGCTCTTCTGTTCCCCATTCATTGATGGTCATAGCAGGTCCCCAGCAGTTACCGCTGATGCTCAATCTCCAGGCTGTATGAACTTTGGCAATTTCATACAGTGCCGTTACCGCTTCCATCCAGCCCATGCCGTTACCGCCGTATTCCTCCGGTATACTCCACCCTAAAAGGCCTAACTCTCCCATTTTCGTCAGGATCTCTCTGCGATAATAGTGGTTTTCCTCATCCTCTTCAACATAGGGTGCAATTTCCTTTTCAGCAAAGTTGCGGGCCATGTCCTGAACCATTTTTTGTTCTTCCGTCAATCCAAAATCCATTACGAAACCTCCTCTTACATCATTTTTTTATTCAGTGTCAAAGATATCATTTTAAGGTCAGTCCCCCGGCACCAGGCTGTCATCCGGATCGAGGCCAATGTCCGGTTGAATCCTTCCCGGGCCGGGGGTATTCCCCTATTCAATTACCGCCAGCAGCTGGTCTTCTTCAACTCGGTCGCCGACGTTGACTAAAATTTCTTTTACCACACCGGGTTCTCCGTACACTACGGTTTCCATCTTCAATGCTTCCACGATGAATACTTCATCATCTTCGGTGATCATCTGACCTACCTTCGCATTGATTTCCTGAACCTTGCCTGCTATTGGGCTTGTTAATTCTGCCATTATATGCACCTCCTTTATTTATGAAAAATACTTCGGACTTTAAATAGCCGAAAAATAACTGCAGGTAAAGTATTCGTATAACATTTGATATCGCGGATATTCTTCGTACTCATCAACCTCTTTCAGAGCTTTTTTAGCTGCATTCAGAGAATCAATGATGAGCACTTCATCATCTTCGTTGATCACCTGGCCTACCTTCACGTTGATTTCCTGAATCTTGCCGGCCGTAGGACTAACCAATTTACTCATGAAAAATACCTCCTTTTTATTGAAATGGTGCTGGACCCATTTAGCTCCCGATGAAATCGAATGGTATTCACTCTTTGTAAAAGGATACAGCAGAGAACTAAAAATAATTGCTTACTTGATACTTTAATGTCGCAAGAACTATGCCACTGTTTCAGAAGAGTCCATATATTTATTTATCCTTTAAAAATCACTGTTTAATCAGGGCCAGAACCGTATAAAATTCCATGAGTTCTGCCGATAACAAGCTGTATGATCCGGCCATCTGCCCATGGGGTTTTTCATGAACTGTACGGTTACCCATACAACTGTACGGTTACCCTGTACGCTTCCTGACCGGTTGTGCGCTAGCCGGTCAGAGATACAATAAAGGGGTAGGATACCTCCACCGGGATAAAAAAAGGCAAAAAAAAGCCCCGATGGATTGATTCTACCAATCCATCGGGACGATCCAACAGCCTTACCGTCGCCGGTATCGTAACCGTAGCGGCTCCTTAGATTCTTGTATAAACTACCCCTTAGCCCCAAATTTCTTCCGGGGTAGGGATATGAGCGTTGGAGTTTGTATAGGCAATTCTGCTGATATTGATCAAATGCCTGTAGTTGAGATTTTCGCTGATACTGTTATTCCCCCATGATCCGCAGCCCAAGGTTCCTGTTGGCGCCAGTCCGTTTGTATAAGCTCCGCCAAGTCCGCTGGAGCCGATTCCGTTGACCAGGAAACGGGAAACCGGGATATTCTCTGCTGCGTATTCAATATGTTCTTTCGTAAAGGAATGGATTACCATACTGTGGCCTTTGCCTTCATAATCAAGATTGGCATTGACGATGGCAACTCCCTCTTCCCAAGCCTTGTAGCTGTAAGCCGATAAAATCGGGAACAGCTTTTCTTTGGCAAAGGGATCGACAGTACCAGGACCGTCAGCTTTTACGATCAGTAATTTCGTACCTTCATCTACCGTGATTCCAGCCATTGAAGCGATCTTTGCAGCGCTCAATCCTACGCAGATCTTGTTCAGTGCTCCTTCCGGGAATACGACGTTTCTCAACGCTACAACCTCGGCGGGCTCTGAGACATAATAAGCTCCCTGGCTTTTAAATTCGGCTATGATTTCATCATACCTGCTTTCAGGACAAATAATACTTTGCTCACAAGTGCACAATACACCGTTATCGTAGATTCTGCCCCTGATAATCTTCGGAACGGCATCCTTGATATCAGCATCCATATCGATCAGGCACTGATTGTTTCCTGCTCCTACACCAAAAGCCGGTTTTCCGCTGCTGTAAGCAACTTTTACCATACCCGGTCCTCCTGTGGAGATGCAAACATCTGTCATCTTCATGACCATATTGGAAATCTCAAGTGTCGGATTTTCCACTACCTGAACCAAGTTCTCCGGAGCGCCCAGTTCCTTCAGATATTCATTTATGTACTGAACGGTTTTGACTCCGCAGTCTTTTGCACTGGGGTGCGGACATATTACAATAGCATTTCTTCCTTTTAATGCGATCATTGCATTGTGCATCGGTGTCATTACCGGATTCGTGACAGGTGTTACAGCTCCGATAATGCCGATAGGCTTTCCAACCTCCACAATCCCATCCTCTTCAAAATACTGGAGAATCCCAACACTCTTCTTTCCTTTCAGATAGTTCCATGTGGCCATGGCTTTGCCCTTGTTCTTCATGACCTTGTCTTCATAGTTACCCATTCTAGTCTCATCAATCGCCATTCGGGCCAGCTCCTCACCATTGTCGTAGACTGCCTTGCCCACTGCACGAACCACCTGATCCACCTGTTCCTGTGAATAAGTCTCAAATACCTGCTGCGCCTTTCGAGCTCGGTTAATGATTTCGGATACATATTCCCTATCTTCTTCCATGTTTCCCATCTCCTTTTTTAAGATTTTCTTAGAAATTTTGATTGAAAGCTATGAAGCATTCATAACCTCTGATGATAGCTCTACTGTGGTGTTTCCACAAATTTATTACTTTTGCTGCTTTCAAAGATCGATTTGATTCTTTCTTCTTCGGATATCGCTTTTCTAAAGTTGCTGGTTGCTGCATAGAATACCAGGCCGATGATCGTCCATACAATAAAGATGGTGATTGCAAGAGATCCCATAAAGCTTGGTAAACCCGGCACGAAAGATATCAGAATGACGATTCCGGATACAACAGCGGCGATCCCCATGCTTGCTTTGCCCCCCGGCACCCTGTACGGCCGAAGCATATCCGGCTCACTGGAACGGAGCTTGATGGCGGACAAAGAAGTCACAAACCAGCCGATAACAAAGCCTACGCCTCCGGCTATGGTCAAAGGATCAATAACTCCCATTCCAATAAATGGTCCTGCGAAGCATGCAATGGAAAGGAACAAGTTTGCTCCTCTTGGAGTGCCATATTTGGGATGAACTGTTGCGAAGAACTGAGGAATTAATCTGGCACGTGCCATACCCATAAGCAAGCGGGCAGATGCAATAAAGAACCCGTTCCATGTTGTGAGAAGTCCGGCCAAAGCACCTATAAGGGATGCCCAGTACATGAATGTACCGAACGCACCGCCATAAAGCGTTAGAAACATTAAGGACGTAGCCGGTCTTTTGTATTCAAAAAATTCAGCCCAAGGGATTGCTCCGCCTGTTGACAAGAGAATCAAAGAATAAAAAATACCTGCCGATAGAACTGCCATTACAATGACTTTACCAAGGTTATTGACGTTCAGTCCTGAATCTCCTTCTTCTGCAGCCTGCGGAATCGTATCAAATCCCCCCAGGAAGAATGGTGCGACGACCATCATTGCCATGATTCCGGTAAACATTGATGTATGGGTGCCTTTTCCTACGTTCTGGTAAATAGGTTGGAGATTTTCCGGATTAAACTTCAGGAAAGCAAATACGATAACAAATAGCCCGGTAACGGCCAGGATCCATGTCAGTGTGGTCTGTACCTTTCCGGCCAGTCTTGCACCGCGCCAGTTGACAATGATGAGTCCGCAGGATAAGAGAATTCCTACGATCAATCCCTGACCGTAGATTCCAACGCCTGCTATGGTATAAAGCGGTTCACCTGCTTTTAATGCCGGAAAGATGAGAGCCAATACATCATTGATGTAGATTGCTTCCCAGGGCAGAATAATGACATATGCCAAAGCGACGAACCAGCCTCCGAGAAATGACGGAAAAGTGCCGAATGCCTTATAGGAATAAGCAACGACTCCTCCGGCAACAGGCATAGCACAAGTTAGCTCCGCATAACAGAATCCGATTGGTATAATGAATAAAGTTACAAATATATATCCTAAAACTGCAGGGATTACTCCGCCGCCAGATCCCATCCAGCCGTTTACAGCTACCGACCAGCCTACACCAACCATGGAACCAAAGCCTAACATAAAGAAGTCAAGTAAATTTAAACCCTTTTTCTTTTCAGCCATATTAGATACCTCCTAATATTTTATTGGCCTCTTATTTTATTTTCTGGTCTTACTTCCATTTCTGCATATTTTAGTAAATTTTAATTGTCAAAGTTTTGTAATCAGTTATTTCTAGCATCTTTCAATGCTCTGAATGCACTCGTTATGTAGTAAGCTGTAATGCCAAAATAAGGCACCGTAAGATAAGTAGTATACTCAGGCGGTACAGAACGATTCATGATATATAACAATAGACATACCGATACAATGGAGTTGAGCAGATTGGATATAAAGTTAGGCAGTCTTAAATTTTCATAGCTTTCACTATGAACACCCAACTTTTTTTTCACAATTTGATGAAAAAATGATGTAACTCCATATGTAAAAAGCCAAAGAACCAATGGAATTAGCAGTAAAGGATCATTCAATGATTTTTACCTCCTAGCCCCTTTCGGAATTCAATCAACTTTACACAGCGTGCAATTTGCAGTATTTCCATATACAATTTGCAGTCATTCTAAAAAGTATTCTCTCAGCCTTCTGTTTTATTGATTACTTCCTCAACAGAAGCCTTTAAGATTTCATATGCTTTGTCACAATCTTCTTTCGTTGCAATCAAAGGTGGTACCATTCTAATTATACTTGTACCGATTGCCGTAACCAGTAGTTTTCTGTCGATACATCCATGTTTAATATCTGCTGCACCGCCAAAGTCAAATTCTACTCCAACCAGAAGTCCCATTCCCCTGACTTCTTTTACACGAGGCAGTGATCTGAGCTTATCCATAAAATAGTCTCCAACCTCTTTTGCGTTCTCAGCCAGTTTTCTGTCCAGCAGTTCGTTTACTTGAGCATAAGCTGCCGCACAGCATAATGGGCTTCCTCCGTAGGTAGTGCCGTGAGCTCCTAAATTAAAAGCTTGCGCAACTTCTTTTGTAGCACATATTGCACCGATTGGAACACCGCCTCCTAAAGCCTTTGCCATGGATACGATGTCCGGTTTGATATCATAGTTCATATATCCCATAATTTTACCTGTTCTGCACCATCCGGTCTGGATTTCGTCGATCAGCAGCAACAGTCCCTTTTCTTTGCACAGTTCCTGAATTCCCTTCATAAACTCCTTTGTTGCCGGAACGACGCCGCCTTCACCCTGAACGACTTCCAGCATGATAGCGATGGTGTTTTCTGATACTTCAGCCTTAAAGGATTCAAGATTATTTAATTCTGCATAGGTAAAGCCTGGTAACATTGGTTTAAAGCCCATCTGGCATGCATTGTCCGGCTGACCGGTTGCTGACATGGCCCCAAAGGTTCTTCCATGGAAGCTTTTCTTTGCTGTGATGATATGATATTTTTCCGGTCCATATTTGTCAGTTCCATATTTTCTAGCCAGCTTGATCATAGCCTCGTTGGCTTCCGTACCGGAATTTTGGAAGAAAATTTTGTCCATTCCGATGGTTTCGCAAACCAGCTTTGCAAGTATTGCCTGCGGTATGCTGTAAGGATAGTTAAAGGTATGTATAATGTCTCCTGCCTGATCCCTGATTGCCGCAACCACCTTTTCATTGCAGCTTCCTGCATTGTTTACCGCAATGCCGCCATAGAAATCCAGATAAGGCTGCCCTTCCTCATCATACAAGTACATATCCTTTGCCTTCACCGCAACGAAAGGAAATCTCTGGTAGGTCTCAATCATGTACTTGTTTGTCATGTCCATTAATTCCTGGGCTGTTAATTTTACGTCTGATAGTTTCATTTTGATCCTCCTTAAACTTAAAATTTCTTAAACTCACCCTTGTCTTTTGCGTTGCTTCTTCTATATGAACCGCAAGAACTATGCCAAACAATATCATCCCTTTTTTTATACCTTAAAAATTGCTTATCAATTTCACGAAGGGCTATTCATCCCTTTCCTACATTTGGCCTCTATTGATTGTACGGTTTTTTGACTGTACGGTTCGTCATACAACTGTACGGTTACAAGTATACAGTCCAGAAATTTCCAATCTGGTTTGGCGAAATAATAAATCACCCTATTGATCAAACAAAAAATCACCCTACTAACCGAATTGAACAGTCAACAGGGCGATCATTACAACGATATTATTCTACCACTTTTTACCAATAACGATTTCATGGTTTCTAACTAATGATTCAGCCGTTTTGAAATAATGATTTTGCAGTTTTTTCAATATTATTTGCGGCGCCAGATTTTCAGTTCTTTCGCCTCTGCGATAAGTGCTTCCTGGAAATCCGGATGAGCGATAGAAATCAAAGCTTCCGCTCTCTGCCAGGAGGACATGCCTTTCAGATTTACTTTTCCGTATTCAGTCACAACAAATTGAACACCTGCACGTGTATCTGTAATCACCGAACCTAATGTCATCATCGCCTTGATACGGGAATGTACCTTTCCTGCTTTATCCGTAAAAGTGGAGGGTAGACAGATAAAGCTCTTTCCTCCTTTGGAATTATAGGCTCCTTCTACAAAATCCAGCTGTCCGCCGGATCCGCTGATAATATTGGGCCCTGCCGACTCGGAGCAGACCTGCCCAGCCAAGTCGATTTCGACGGCACTGTTGATAGAAATTAACTGGTCAATCTTCGAAGAAATAAAAGGATGGTTTGTATAATCTACAGGGTAAGCAGCCACTGCAGGATTATCCTGCATAAAGTCATAGAGTTTCTGAGTTCCAGCCGCAAAAGAGTAGGCCATTCTGCCCCGGTCTAAATTCTTGCACATTCCGGTTACTCTCCCGGCTTCCACCATGTCAACAAATCCGTCGACCAACATCTCTGTATGGACTCCAAGATCTTTCAGATCCGATTCCGCAATCATCTTCCCCAAGGCATTGGGCATACCGCCGATCCCCAGTTGAATACAGGATCCATCCCGGATCTCTGACAGAACATGATCTGCAATTTTCTTATCAATTTCCGACGGGGCTGCGGAAGGAAGGACCGGAAGCCCCCGATGACCGCCTTCTACTATATAATCCACCTTTGAAATGTGAACGGTATGTTCATACCCGCCGTGGACCTTTGGCATATCTTCATTGACTTCAACGATCACAGTGTGTGCTTTTTCAATTGCCGCAGCATAGTGGGAGATGGTCACTCCAAAGTTGAAATAGCCATAAGCATCCATTGGTGCAACCTGAATCGCCACAACATCTGTCCTGCAATTTTCTCTCATATAGCGGGGAACTTCGGAGTATTTAATGGGAATATAATAAGCGAAACCTTTCTGGGCCAATTTACGTTCATAGCCGCCCATGTGCATGCTGTTCCAGGTAAAATGTTCACCTGCGGGATCATTCTCTATGAAGGGCAGCGGTTTTAAAATCACGCCTCCCCGCATATTCACATCATGAAGCTCTTCTTTGCGCCGGTCAATTGCTTCACCCAATAAGCCGGGGAAACTTGCCCCCCAGGCAAACTCCACCCAATCACCGCTTTTTATAGCTTTCACTGCTTCATCTGCTGAAACGCACTTTTTTCGGTATTCATCCATGATCTTCATACAATCACCTCGACTTTAAAATATTAATTTCACGTTTTACTTGTAGTTTGCCCGGATTGTTTTCTTACCGGCGTTAACTGAAATTAAAATATTACTGCGCAAAAACCATGCCAGTTAGTGACTGCATTCGTAATAATCGATTCTTACACTTACATTTGACTCTTAATCTTCATAGAAATGCTTCTTTAAGCCGTTAAGTCTGTCAGTGTACTGGTCCTGGGTCAAATAGCCCAGCACTTTCAATTCATTGAATACTTTTTCTCCATTTTGATACTGTTCGTATTTCGCATTTGCTGCATTTCTGCTTTCATATAGTTCAATAACTTCTTCCAATTCAATGTCACTCAATAGCTCCATATCCCGTAACTTAATGAGTTCTTCAATCTCTTTTTTGTCAATCATTACTTCATTTGCGCAATCATCCAATTTATTGTACAATACAGTTCCAACCCCTACAATTGTGCCGATGAGAATCGGCGGTAATCCGAGGTAAAGGAACATTTCACCCATTATGCTCACGCCTGCGAAAGAAACAATCAATGTGATAATTGCTGCGATGATAGCTTCGAACATTTTTAATCCCCCTTCTAACTTTTTTCTTTTACAAATCGGTTATATCTCTCAACTTTCCTGATTCCACCTCTGTCTGACGGTAACTTTTCTCCAATTTTATTTCTTTCATGCCAGTATCATGGTACCATAATCAATTCCCAATTAGTACCAAAAACTTAAAAATCTCCGAATCATGTTCCTGAAAACATGTCCTGAAAGCATGTTTCCACAAGATCCGGGGATTTTAGTGTTATGGACAAGACCGCTGGTTTTGGGCTGGTTAATTTGACCATCAGTTTTCACACATTTAATCTATTTTACTGCTTAAAAGGTTTATTTTTTTGGTATTTATTTGTAATATTGTTGTACTAGTTGAAATTTGTTTATAATCATATAATAATATTATTATCCCATCAATAAAATTAATTAAATACTTTATTATTAAATTAATCATGAAAGGAGATTTATTATGTTTATGAGCAAAGATAGCAATTCCACACATGTAAGTAAGACCAGTCTAAAACAGATAAAGGTTCCTCAAGATGGTCAATTGAGTAAGAAAGGTACCGTCACAAAAGATACAAGAACTGCAAATGAAATCGATTATTCAATTGCTGAAATTGTAGAAAAAATCAACCATGCAGGTTTTATCTCAAAGTTTTCCTGTTCCGGTTTAAAAAAGGATCATCCCTATAACGATGTCAAACATGACGGGGCATATATCAGTTTTTTACGTCAGGATAATGATACGGAAGCATTGGCTTTCATTAAAAAAGCAGCCATTAGCCTGCACATGACGGTAGAGCACTGCATCATAAGCCGGCGCCCGGCTTTAGTGGTGAGAATCGACAAGGACAAAGCCGGAAATTCGCTGTCCGACAGGATAAAAATGGCGAACGAGACGATGGATCATATTTACGGCTATCATTCCAAACGACCCTATGGAGCCTATACCAAGGACCTTGAAGCGATTATCAGCAGAAGCGGCGGTCTGATCTATGATTCTGATGAAAAAATAGAGACGGTTTGGAAAAAGTTCGGTGATTTGCTGCTGAAATCTAGATATCAGAATGCAAGTTAAGGTTAATAGATATGAGATTATGGGAAACAGCAGCCGATGGCTGCTGTTTTTGTTTAGAAAGTTTATAAGAAAAACTGGTATTCATTATGGATTACATCTACTGCAAGGGGTATACCCTACATTAACGGCATCCGATTTCGATATGGAAATTTTACTTTGTCTTAAGTATTGACACCCATCTCTGTGATATTTTTCTCCGGTCTTTGTTATATAAACAGTATAGTTGTTTTGGCTCTGCGCAGATTCCAACTCTGCTTTTGTTTGTGCTTCAGCAGCTGCCCGGGCTGCTGCTTCTTGGTCAGCAATGGCTTTAGCCTGGGCGGCAGCTTCTTGATCTGCAATGGCTTTAGCCTGGGCGGCAGCTTCCTTATCCGCTTCCTCTTGAAGAAACAGAAGCTTATCTTCTGCCTGAATTAAAATCTCAAGTTTTGTAACATAGCGTTTCTGTTCGGAATTTAAAGAATCAAAATTTGTTCTTACTACCTCCACATCATTCGATTTCTCTAATGTAATAGAATCGATATCTCCTAAAGACTCTATTTTGGAGTCAACCTCAATTGCTGCACGCTTGTCGGCATTTACCGTTTCTTCAATAGAAGTTTCCGATATATTGGGATTCTCTTTTTCCCGTTCTAAATCGGTATTTTCAGCGAATACCCCTGTCAGGACAAAAAATAATAGGATTCCTATACCGTAATATTTAAAAACGCTCGTTCTGTTTCTTCTTTCTTGTGCACCCCACCTGACTACCAATTTGGGATTAAAAAGTCCTATAACTAAAGCGACCAAGCAAATAAGAAAGAGTAAAAAGAATAATATATCCATCTATGATCCCTCCTATGACTTATCATCTATTATTGCGAAATCAGTAAGCTTTTTTACAATATCATAAAATGATGTCGCAATTTATCAAATTATGTAGCCTGCCATCTATTTTTATATCTCCATTTAACCGCTTTCTTTTTGAACAATAAAAAATTTCACTTAAAAAAATAATGAAAGCATTATTCAAAATATGTTGCAAATAATAAGGTCAGGAGGTGAAAATAAATGGACAATATCAGGAATAACTCAGAGAACACTAATAACCAGAAACTTGGAAGTGCCCAAAAAAATGATACAGAAGTTATACAGGGTAATTATATTAAATTAAAAGTTTATCCTGGAATTTATACAAATTAAAAAAGATCTGTAAACTTCAAACGCTTATTTCAAGAAATAAAAGAGCCTAGAACATTGAAATTCTAGGCTTTGATTTTGAGGCGGCAAATGGTGGGTTTTCCTTTGAAATTAATGTAATTATCTAATTAATAGATAAATACTCATTCAGTCCTTCCGCCATATAGTCTCCAATTTTAAGGGCCTGATCTTCTAGTCCTTCATATAAAGCGATGGCATCTTCATATCTTCCGGCAAGAACGGTTACCATTTCCAGTATTGTAATTCTGTAATAACTATAAAGCAAGTCTTTCCATTTTTCCTCATCCCAGAATGGATTGATTTCTGCTAAAAAATTTGCTAATTCATCTGCATTTTGATACATCCTTATAGTGGCATCGTCTATCGCAGCGATGTCCCCTGCTTTTTGTGCATCCATGATTTCAGCCCCGATTAATATTTGGTTAGAAAGAGAAGACTGGAACTGTTCAGCGATTTCTTCTCCGAAGAAAATTTCAAATAGGACTTTAAAGTCAGAGGGAATACGATATAGCCTTTGCCACACGATATCTAAATTGGCAAGATCCGTTGCCGCACTAATAAGAAACGCCCTTCTCCACATGGCAAGCTGCATCATAAGCCTTCTGATGCGATTAATTAAATTCATTTGAGCAGGGGTTATCATATTTGCAACTTGATTCTCCTTTACCATTTTCGATCTCCTTAATATTATTCTCAACATAATATATTCATAATAATTAGTCGCATGATGATTTTCGCTTTAAACCCTCTTCAAATATAAAGCCGAGCATGATGATAGCCTTCAACCATTACATGCATAGTAAAAATTATAACTACAAATACTTACATTGGGAGGTGATAAAAATGGACAAAAATAATTTTGACAATAAAGAAAATCTTGGACACGGCATTAAAGGCGATGTAAGCAATGCTAAGAATTTAAAAGATGAGAAGAATAACAAGAACAATAAAGTCAATAATTTACGCAGTGATAAGAATTTTGAGAATTAAAACAGTAGAAAAGGATGCCTCAACTTTGGGACATCCTTTTACTATACTTGAATCCAAATTGAATAACATCCCACAGTTTTCCTCTTTGAATCGAATTTTTCTAAAGAATATTTATAATCCCACGGCATTTCGGATAGTTAGAGCAACCCCAAAACTCGTTACCAATATTATCTCCTTTGGATGCTTTACGCTTTGTCATCAATGCCCCGCATCTAGGACATATAGGTACTGCATCGTTTTCTGTAGTATTTATAAAACTAGATTGAGTTTGTTCTTTTTCTTGCTCTTCCTTTATTAAAGTGCGATATTTTTCAGTGTAATCTATTTTACTATTGCAATGCTTGGATAGAAAATATTTTGCTAACTGCTCCATGGAGCTCTCACTGCTGTCAATGGCATCTCGTTCCTTATTAACTTTAATCAAATATTTGATCAATTGATCAGCGCGAATTACTTGATTCTTTATTTCTTTTGGGGCATACTTTTCATTTAATATTGTTTTAGGATTCGCCAGTACCACAACAGAACGGTAGTTATCATAAAAGTACTGTTCGAGAAGAGATCTAGTCAAAACATTCCCACGCTCTGCACTACGAATCTGCTTAATCAGTTCCAAATGCCGCTTGCTCTGGGTAACAGGAGAATAAATTCCTTCTTTTCTATTTCCTATTGTTCGAATAAAATCCCCTGCTTCGTTAATAGTGATGTTCCCGTATAGATTTTTACATTCAACTACAAAATGGCGCCTTCTTGTGATAATCAGGAAATCAATTTGAGCTGAGAGACCTTCATATTCTAGATATAAGTCGTGTAATATAAACATTGGAATGTGACTGTTCTTTAGTTCAAATAGGATTGTGTCCTCCCCCAAAATACCGGCCTTAACAGCTGCTATGTCATTTTCCAGCGCAGATTTAATTTTTAGATTTTTTGTTTCCATAAGTAATTTCTCGAGAGCATCTAATTGCTCCTTTGCACTGCTATCTTCTTTCAAAATTACAGGTTCTTTGATTCTATCAAAAATTCCCATTCTATTCCCCCATAGATAATTTCTGTTTGCCCTTCGTCACTTCCAGATCATACCATATATTAAGCAATATTTCACTATATATCTATCTGGATTAGCGTTTTCTCCTGCGCATTTTATTCTATAGAGATATCAGAACTTAGGTTTTCATTCAACCTTATAACCCGTTATACATGCAAAATAATCTCAAAACAAAAACTCCAAACCCATTAGATCCAATAAGTTGGAGTTTCAGCCTTCGTGGCGTTACCCAGATTTGAACTGGGATTTCCCTACAAAATCTCTTTATTAAAATGTCCTCTTGTGTCTGTTTCCTGG
The DNA here is from genome assembly GCF_018128545.1 of Sinanaerobacter chloroacetimidivorans. Lineage (GTDB taxonomy): Bacteria > Bacillota > Clostridia > Peptostreptococcales > Anaerovoracaceae > Sinanaerobacter > Sinanaerobacter chloroacetimidivorans. Next base: position 122,108 of record NZ_JAGSND010000002.1, read on the forward strand.
CGAAAGACAGCTTTATCCATTGAGCCGTTTAATTTACTTAAGGCCTTATGAATGGTTTTCACAACCTCCTCTTTTGATTCAACTGTGAAGTTTAATCTGAATGCCTCAATTCCTTTTATGCTTGGCAGCTCATCTAAAAGATTCAGTGTCTTCCCATTCAGGATCGTCGTTGTACAATCATCATGAGAAATGATAGGGAACGTTCCGTGCTCATCTTTTAACTCATAACTCTTCGTTCTGCAAGTAGCGCATTGATTCATTTTTTTCAGCGGACAATATTTTGTAAACATCAAAGGAGCCTTGCCATATACAATCATTTCCAGTGCAGGATAGCCGTCATTTTCTTCATAATAGGCATTGATTAAATCTTCAATTTGTCTCTTATTCAATTCATAAGATAACGTTACTCGTTTCGCACCTAATCGATATAATTCATAGCAACTGGCAGAATTAACTACATTTAGAGAATAGTCCGCAACAAAAGGATTCGTTTTTCTGTAGTGATAAATTCCGCCATATCCTCCGATCAGCAGCTGCCCTTCTTTTTCCTTGTAATCGTTCTGATTTCTCCTAACAACGTTTTCAAAATAGATTTCCTTAATTCCACAGCTCACGCAAGCCTCATACTGTTCCTGAGTCGTTACAGAGGCCGTAAGGTATGGTTTTTTAGAGGCAAAGCTTATTTTTTCTTTCGCTTCCAAAGCCTTGGTTCTTTTCTTTTGGCTGTTAAGCTTTAAGTCGTATAAACCCTGTACAATATCTCTTCTTGCTGCATTTAACAGTTTCGCTGGTATAAATGCATTGCATTCCTCAAAATCCACACGATTCAGTTCGAATATCGTATCATTTAATCTCGAAAATTGTTTTATTACCTGCTCTTTTGTTGTTGGATTATTAATTGCGACCCCTAGTATTTCCTCGCTTTCGTATACATAATGAAAGCCTAAGCCCGACCCATCTATGATAAGCTTTGAATCCGGATATGCATACACTCTAATATCCAGGTTAAAACGCTTAAATTCTTTCTCCAGTGATGATTCTAACTCTTTATAATAGAAATATTCCTTCGTTATATATACGAAATCACCCTTAGACAGTTTTTCTTTGATTTTGATATAGCAGACAGCATCTGCTTTGTTGATTAAATTGCCATCTTTATCGTACAGTTTTACAACAGTTAAATTAACATCTTCATTGTTATGACTTATTCTGATGATATCGTTTTGATTTAAAGTACGTGTCAGTGTTATTTCATACATGTCTTTCACAATCTTGCTAATTCTGCCGATTTCATAACCAAAGTTGTTAGGTCTTAAAATGTTTGTAATATCTTTCTTATCTTCGTGAAACAAATATCCTTTCGTAAATGTTCTATTGAATGTTTTGTTCAGATTTTCTTTATCTTCTTCGGTTATTTTATTGTCTATGGCCATGCGATATTTTGATACAGCATTCGCAACATACGCAGGCTCTTTCATTCGACCTTCTATTTTTAAAGAATCAATTTCTTTTAAATCATCGATATAATCGATTGTGTTTAAGTCCTTCGTAGATAGAATATAGTTTTTCCCTAAAGATGTATCCGTTGTCTTATCAATTAGTTCATACTCCTTACGACAGGAGCCAACACATCTTCCGCGATTTCCGCTTCGATAGCCGATTAATCCGGACATGAGACAGTTTCCGGAATAAGATACACATAAGGCACCGTGAACAAAAATTTCTAAAGGTATTTTCGCGATTCTTTTTATCTCTTTTACTTTTTCAATCTCAATCTCACGGGCCAGAACAACTCTGTTAGCACCAAGTTCTTTCAATAATAAAGTTCCGTCTAAATCGTCTATTCCCATTTGAGTTGAACAATGTACTTCCATATCAAGAAAGTTATTCACCATGTAATCGAAAGCAGCCAGGTCCTGGACGATAATTCCGTCAACACCGATTTCATTTAATTGGTGCATCTGCTCTTTCATCTCGAAAGCTTCGTTTTCGAAAACGATGGTATTCATTGTAACATAGATTTTAACATTCCTCAGGTGCGCATACGTAACAGCCTCTTTTAACGAGTCTAAATCAAAATTAGATGAATATGCACGCGCACCAAATTTTTGCATTCCTAAGTATATTGCATCACAACCATTAGAAATTGCAGCTTTTAAAGCTTCCATATTTCCAGCTGGAGCTAATAATTCAGTCATTTTTTTCCTCCATACTACTACTCGCTATTCAGCGCTAAGTGCTTCTAACTGGTTGCAAAGTTTTTCTACAGTTATCAGCTCATTCTTTTTAAAAGCTAATGTAATATTGGCTTCTAATTCTTGTTTTTTCTTGTCTATTTCTAAATACTTCTGATCGAAATATTTATCATATACCATTTTACGGAAAGAACGGGTACGCATACGTCTAATCGTATTGTCTTCTACAAGTAAAACGTAATCCGCACAATTCGCTACAAGGTAGAAATCGTGGCTTACCATGAGTACAGCACCTTTATATTCGGAAATGGCTTTTTCGAGAGCCATTTGTGCATAAAGATCCAAATGGCTAGTCGGTTCATCAAGAATAAGAAGTTCTGCATTTGTATTAGCGATCATCGCAATTTGGAGCAAATTCTTTTCTCCGCCGGATAACTGGCCTACCTTCTGCTTTAAGGTATCACCTTCCAAACAATAGTTCCCGAGATACTCACGGATACTTTCCCTTGTTTCAAAACCTAAGCTTTCCATAACTTCGTATACCGTTTTTGTTTCATCCATATTCTCGCCCTGAAGCTGAGATAAACATGCATAGCTTGTATTCTCATCGATATGGATGGAAGGATGGTTATTCTTTAAGATATCGCGCATTAGAGTAGTTTTTCCGGTACCATTTGCACCAACGATGGCTGCTTTTTCGCCGGCTAGTAATTCAAAATTAATATGTTCCAATAAACTTTCATCAAATGAAACATGATAATCTGTAATGCTTAAAACAGGTTGCTCTGTTTCAGCTTCTATCGCCGGAAGTTCAATCTTTGGCTCACGAATTTCAATAAAAGGTGCCTTGATTTGTCTTGCACGTAACCGGTCAAGCTGTGTTTGCTTTGCATTGACAGCACTTCCAATAACAGGATTGACAAGTATTGTAGCTCTTTTGCGAAGAATATCAACCATTTTCTCAGTACGCTCAATTTCTTCCTGTTCGGAAGTACTCTGCAGTTTAAGTTTTAATTTTTCCTTTAGCTGGGAACAACGATATTCTGTATAATTACCATCATACTCCTGGATATCACCATTCTCTAAATGTAAAATCTTGTTAAAACAATGATTCAATAAATATCTGTTATGTGTAATAACTAATAATGTGCCATTATAACTATTAATCAACTGACTAAGTCTATTTAAGTTGCCAAAATCAAGAAATACATCCGGTTCGTCCAAAACAAGAAGATTTGGAGATAATAACATTTCTCTCATAATCTGAAGTAATTTATACTCTCCGCCACTCAGTTGTGATAACTTTGCTTCTTCTAATTCACGCATACCAGCTACATATAGCTGCTTACGGATATTGTTTGCATAATGATCTCCGTCCATGGCCTCAAAGGCATCTAAAAGAGCCTGATATTTCTCAAATAACGGCTCCGCATCCTCAGCCACTGCCATTTCTTCGCACACAGCAGCTGTCACTTGCTGATTTTCCACGAATCTCTCACTTAGATATTCAAAAACAGTGCATTCCTGCTCTTTATCTCTCACAGCAAACTGGCTGGCATAACCAATACGGCAACTTTCATCTTTGATTATCTTTCCATCATACAAATACTTATCCGGATGAATAATCATATCAACAAGAGTTGATTTTCCAGCGCCATTGCTTCCGATAAAAGCGCAATGCTGCCCCATTTTCAATGTAAACGAAACCTCTTTATATAAATCTTTTGCAGGAAAACCAAAAGATAGTTTTTCTACTTGAATCATTTTTGTTATCCTCTATTCTAAAAAATTTTGTCTTAGGAACGCCGCCAAGCGAAAAATTAACCGATCAGATGTGCGCACGGAATTAATCAGCGCTTCCCTAAGTTTGTCACAGTAGAATTATAACAATTCACACTGGGCAACACAAGAAAAGCTGCCAAAACAATGACATCTGTAGTGCATATAGTTGCATAAACCAAAAACAAATTAAAAACTCTAAACCCATAAAATTCAATGTGTTTAGAGTTTTAACTTTGGAGGCGACACCCAGATTTGAACTGGGGAATAAAGGTTTTGCAGACCTCTGCCTTACCACTTGGCTATGTCGCCGCATACTTGCCAACTTATCATTGGCGTATGTTTCCATTGTATGCACAGAAATGACTTTCATGTGCATGTTAGAAAAAATTGGCTAGGGTAGAAGGATTCGAACCTTCGGATGATGGAGTCAGAGTCCATTGCCTTACCGCTTGGCGATACCCCAATGTCATTGGTTATTTAATTTTTAATAAGGGTTTTTGGGGTGGGCGATGGGATTCGAACCCACGAATGCAGGAGCCACAACCCTGTGTCTTAACCGCTTGACTACGCCCACCACAGATTTAATTTTCCATTTTTTGAAGCATATGCAATTTTTAAAATGGCGATCCGGATCGGGCTCGAACCGACGACCTCCAGCGTGACAGGCTGGCATTCTAACCAACTGAACTACCGGACCGCGAATTAAATTTGGAGTATCCTCCATGCATCTGCATCTTGAAAAAATGGTGGGCGCAATAGGGCTCGAACCTATGACCCCCTGCTTGTAAGGCAGGTGCTCTCCCAGCTGAGCTATGCGCCCATTTATACTGCAGTGTGATTACTTATTGTGAAAAATGGTAGCGGCGAGTGGAGTCGAACCACCGACCTTCCGGGTATGAACCGGACGCTCTAGCCAACTAAGCTACACCGCCATATCCACACAACGTTCAACACGTCGCAAAAAAGATATTACCATTTCAGAGCACCTATGTCAAGCCGTTTTTCTGTTTAATTTTTTTAATTTATTTTTTTTGTCATAATTTGCCGTTCAGGTCTCTTTTTTATTGAATTGAGAATAAACCACATAGGTATTTTTACCCATGTCCTTTGCCTTATACATTGCGTTGTCACTTCGTTTGATCAGCTTCTTTTTATCCATTCTGTCTTCGGACAAATATTCGACCCCGATGCTCACGCTGATATGGACACGAACGTCATCAATAAAACGAATGCCTTTAATATCTTTGATCAAGCGTTCCGCAATTTTTTCCGGGTATCGCTTTTCATCCCAGTCGGTAACAAAAACGAGAAACTTATCGCCGCCGATTCTTGAAGGATAACAAATATGCTGAGGAAGAGACCGTAAAACTTCTCCGACCTCCGCTAATACCCGATCTCCCATATCATGGCCCAGATTATCATTGATCTGTTTTAAGCCATCTATGTCAAGCATCAGGATTGCCTGATTCTTATGTTTGTAAAGAAGCGTATCCAGAACCTCGTAAATAGCATAGCGATTGGGAATACGAGCCAGGCTGTCGATTCTGGCGGACATCCGCAATTCCTTTTCACTTCGCTGCAAATTATCAGCAAGATGATTTACATTTTCAAACAGCTCCTTAAACTCATCCTTTCCTTCTACATTGCACCGGGTGGTTAGGTCCCCTGCAGCAATCCGCTTCAGGTGCAAATTCAAAGCAGTAAGTGGATGTATCATGACACGGCTCATCAAATAACCAACAATTGCACCTAAAAATCCGATCAGCACACAGACGTCAAAAATGATATCCCGAACCTTTTCCACTTCTGCATAAACTTCTTTCTGTTCCATAGCAGTTACCACCAGCCAGTCTGTATTTTCCGCTTTTTCATAGGCACCGATGGTCTGCACCCCATTGCTTCTGTATTTTATGATTCCCGACGTATCTTTTAATTGACCGGCACTAAAATCATTGATTAATTGATCCAGGTCGCTCATACTTTCAAATTCGCTGTAAATAGTAGACAAGCCTTGATCTTTTTTGCCGTTGTAAATAAGGGTCCCATTTTTTGACAATACGAAAACATACCCCGTTTTTCCGATCTTGGCATTTTGGATATATTCCCTCATATAATCAAGATGAATTCGCTGTTTCAGAATACCGACCAATTTCCCCTGCTGATTTTTCACAGGAACGGCAAGGTCGATTCTCTGGGAACCGTCACCGAATATAACCGGACCTTTGTAATATTCTGCTCCGGATAAAATGGTTTTATATAGCTCTGTCTTATTCAGCATAATCCCTACTTCCCTGGAATCGTAGGCCATGATGATTTTTCCGTCCAAATCAATCAGAGATGCTTCCCCGATTAATAAGCAGCTGTCGGCAATGAGCTTTTTTGCCTGTGCTTCCCATTGCATCACAGCTGTATTGTCCTTCGTGGCTGCTGATTCCAGGATTTTAATATAAGGCTCCTGCGCTGCAGCAGATTGTACCGCCATATACTGCTCGTTGTAAAAGCGGCTTACCGTCAAGGTAATCACACCGGCCGTATCGGAAAGGGCATTCTCCTGAAAAACTTCCAAAGATTTCAACATATAATTATTTGTAATAATTCCGATCAGAAAGGTTGGAACCAATGCCAAAAGCATCATAATGATCATCATCTTACGTTTCATTGAAATGTTTCCCTTCTTTGATTTTATTTAAAATTTCATCAATTCCCTGATCTTTTACAGCAACAGCTGAAAGTACAGAAACATAGGATTCGCTGTCATAGTCTTCTGAAAGCCTGACTGAATTCTCTAAATATCTCAGTGCATGATCCGCATCCTCTCGATCCGCCTTATTCAATACGATAAGATCAGCAATTTCCAGGACTCCTGCCTTTTCCGCCTGGATATCATCTCCCAAGCCAGGTACCGTAACAAAAATCACAAAATCGGCAAGATTTCTGATTTCCACCTCAGACTGTCCCACCCCAACCGTCTCAATTAAAATATAATCCATTTTGCAGTGTTTTAATACCTCTACGGCTCCGTAGACGGCTTCTGAAATCCCTCCAAGGGAGCCTCTGGATGCCATGCTTCTGATAAACACATTATTTTCTCCGCTTAACTCAGACATTCGGATTCGGTCCCCAAGCAACGCACCGCCTGAAAGAGGGCTGCTGGGATCTACCGCAATAATTCCAACGGTGCTGCCCTGGGAAATCATTTTTTTAGTAAGCTGGTAAATCAAAGTACTTTTCCCGGCACCAGGAGGTCCTGTAATACCTACCACTACCGACTTCTCCGGCAAATCACCCAATTGCTTCATGATCTGCAAACCTATCTCTGTTTTATTTTCCACTTCGGAAATAAGCCTGCCGATGGCACGTTTGCTGCCCTTTTTAAATTCATCCAGTAGATTCAATGATCAACACCTCAATTTTCTCTCAATGGTTGATACAATGATCAACACTAAGATCAACGCTAAAATTCATACTAAAGTAGATTCAATGAGCCTTGCCCCAATTATTACGATCTTTGTATACTGTTCTGAATAAAGGCGATAACGTCCTTTGTGCTGGTTCCAGGAGTGAAAATTTCTTTGACCCCCTGACGCTTCAGAAATACGATATCCTCCTCCGGAATGACTCCGCCGCCAAAGACCAGAATATCCTCTGCGTCCTTTGCCCGGAGCAGTTCCACAACCTTCGGAAACAAATGGTTATGTGCGCCCGACAAGCTGCTGATACCGATACAATCCGCATCCTCTTGAATGGCCATTTCCACAAGATGATCCGGTGTTAGCCTTAAACCCGTATAAATAACCTCCATACCGGCATCTCTTAACGCTCTGGCGATGACCTTAGCCCCTCTGTCATGGCCATCCAGACCCAATTTTGCTATGATTACTCTAATTGGTCGCATCTTGCTTTTCCTCCTACAAATTCACGGTCTGTACATATTCGCCAAAGGCCTGACGAAGTGTTCCGCAGATTTCTCCCAGGGTTGCTTCCTTTTCAACGGCCTTGATAATGTATTCCATTAAATTATGATCCTTGCCGCAAGCTTCCCGCAAAGCTTCCAGTGCAAGTTTTACATTTTCCTGATTCCTGTTTTTCTTATAAACAGCGAGTCTCTTCTTTTGATTTTCTTCAACCTCAGGGTTTACACGCAGCAGATTGCCGCTCTTTTTTTCTTCCGTTTCGAAGCTGTTAACGCCTACCACAATTCTCCGTTTTTCCTCAACCTCCCGCTGATATCGATAGGCACTATCCTGAATTTCCTTTTGCAGATATCCTTTTTCAATGGCTTTGGCTACCCCTCCCATTTTTTCTATTTTTTCCATGTAGTCCAAAGCTTTCACTTCGATTTCATCGGTCAGGCTCTCTACAAAGTAGGACCCGCCCAGAGGATCTGCCGTTTCAGCTGCTCCGCTTTCATAGGCGAGAATTTGCTGGGTTCTCAAAGCAATGGTTACGGAATCTTCGTTGGGCAATGCCAATGCCTCATCTCTGGAATTGGTGTGGAGCGACTGCGTACCGCCAAGAATGGCCGCCAGGGCCTGTATTGTGACACGTACCACATTATTTTCATGCTGCTGTGCGGTAAGGGCCGATCCAGCGGTCTGGGTGTGGAACCGGAGCATCATAGACTTTTCATTCTTTGCCCCGAAGCGTTCCTTCATAAGCTTAGCCCAAATCCGTCTTGCCGCCCGGAATTTTGCCACCTCTTCAAACAGATGATTGTGCGCATTAAAGAAAAAAGATAACCGGGGTGCAAAGTCATCTACTTGCAGCCCTGCATCCACTGCAGCCTGTACATAAGTAATACCGTTTGCCAGAGTAAATGCAATTTCCTGCACTGCATTGGCTCCGGCCTCCCGGATATGATAACCGCTTATAGAGATAGAATTCCATTTTGGGATATGCCCGGAGCAGTATTGAAAGATATCGGTAATCAGCCGCATGGACGGCTCTACCGGGAAAATATAAGTTCCCCGGGCTATATATTCTTTTAATATATCATTTTGTATGGTGCCTCTGAGTTTTTCCAGGGGAATCCCCTGTTTTTTCGCCATAACAATATACATGGCCAGCAGAATTGCCGCAGAAGAATTGATTGTCATAGAAATGCTGACCTGATCCAAAGGGATGTCTTTCAATAGCAGTTCCATGTCATCCAGAGTGTCAATAGCAACTCCTACCTTTCCAACTTCGCCTTGGGATATTTCGTGATCGGAATCATAACCGATCTGGGTTGGAAGATCAAAGGCAACGCTCAGGCCCGTCTGCCCCTGCTCCAGAAGGTAACGATATCTGGCATTGGACTCCTCCGGAGTGCCAAAACCTGCATACTGTCTCATGGTCCACAGCTTTGTCCGGTACATTTCCGACTGGATCCCTCTTGTATAAGGGAATTCTCCTGGCAGGGAGCCGTCCTCGCCGCAATGATTTGTTTCCTTGTTCGGTACATACACCCTTTTAATTTCAATGCCTGATGTAGTATAAAACTTTTTCTCTTTGTCCATATACAACCTGCCGATCTATAAATTAGTGATTTATGTTTACGATTTATACGAGTGATTTATAATTGCGAATACAATTTTATTTTATAAGTGATTGAATATCAGGAATAAACTTTTTCAAACTGGTTTGTACAGCTTACCATACATTATAGCACAATATTTCTTTCATGTTCATATATTACCATAGAGAAGTTTTCTTGTCCTAGATCTTTATAGGAATCGGAGATTGAACTATGAATGCAAACATATCATTGAACACCCTGCCCCTTGGTAAAAAGGCCGTGGTCTCGGATCTTACCGCTGTCGGTACCGAGAGACGAAGAATGCTGGACCTTGGTCTGGTGAGAGGCGCTTCCGTAGAAGCACTTCACAAGAGTCCCACAGGAGACCCAACGGCCTACTTTATTATGGGGGCAGTCATAGCACTGCGAGGCGAGGATGCCCAAAAAGTGCTCATACAAGATTTAAGCTGAAAGGTATAGCATTATGGAACTAAAAGTCATTGCCCTTGCAGGCAACCCAAATGTTGGCAAAAGCACTGTCTTTAACGGCCTGACAGGATTGAACCAGCATACCGGTAACTGGCCGGGCAAAACCGTAACAAATGCGCAGGGAAAGTTTACATACAAAGATAAATCCTTTGTATTGGTAGACATTCCCGGGACTTATTCACTTATGGCGACCTCTGTAGAGGAGGAAATTGCCAGAGACTATATTTGTTCCGGTGAAGCAGATGTAATAGTAGTGGTAACAGATGCCACTTGTCTCGAGCGCAATTTAAATTTGGTTCTCCAGATTCTTGAGATTACTACAAATGTAGTCGTTTGCGTAAATCTTTTAGATGAAGCGAAAAAGAAAAAAATTCATATTGACTTAGGTTCCCTTTCAAATCTATTGGGAGTTCCTGTGGTGGGTACTGTGGCAAGGTCGAAAAAAAGCCTGGAAAAGCTAAAGGAACAGATTTACTTTGCCACATTAATTGAAAATGCGGGATCCGGGAACTCCCGCCATCATTTTACAGAGGAAGAAGCCGAGAATATTATTCGAAAGGCTTCTTTCATTTATCGTCAATGTGTTTCTACAGAAAACAGGAATTACAATTATTTTGACAGAAAAATCGACCGGATCGTCACATCCAGAACCTTTGGAATTCCTTTGATGATATTACTATTGGGAATGATTTTTTGGATCACCATTGTTGGTGCCAATTATCCTTCCGGCATTCTGTCGGATTTTTTTCTGCACCTTGAAGGGAAACTCCTCACAATGTCCGAAGCTTTGGAGCTTCCAACCTGGCTGGAAGGCTCTCTTATTTTAGGGGTCTATAAAACCTTAACCTGGGTCATCTCCGTAATGCTCCCGCCTATGGCGATTTTCTTTCCGCTGTTTACGCTTCTGGAGGATTTTGGGTATCTTCCCAGGGTAGCATTCAATATGGATCAATTTTTCCGGAAAGCTTCCGCACATGGCAAACAGTCATTAACTATGTGTATGGGCTTTGGGTGCAACGCCTGCGGAGTCATCGGCTGCAGAATCATCGATTCTCCCAGAGAACGGCTCATTGCAATTCTGACGAATAATTTCGTTCCCTGCAACGGAAGATTTCCGACGCTCATTGCCATTATCACCATGTTTTTTATTACTTCCGATGCCGGTCCGACACAGACCGTATTATCAACCCTGCTCTTACTGGGAGTGATTCTTTTGGGAATCTTTCTGACGCTGATGATGTCAAAGATTTTGTCCGGAACGATCCTCAAGGGAATACCGTCATCCTTTGCTTTAGAGCTTCCTCCCTACCGGCGCCCTCAATTCGGCAAGGTGATACTGCGTTCCATTTTAGACAGAACGCTATTTGTATTAGGTCGGGCTGTAATCATTGCCGCACCGGCAGGTCTTATCATTTGGGCGCTGGCAAATACCTTTGTAGGCGAAGCAAGTTTGCTTGCTCACTGTACCGATTTTCTGGATCCCTTTGCACGGCTTCTGGGCATCGACGGTGTCATACTAATGGCCTTCATATTAGGGTTTCCTGCAAATGAGATCGTGGTTCCCATTATGATTATGTGTTATATGGCAACCGGAAATATTACAGAACTGGATAGTTTAGATCAGTTAAAGGCACTTTTTGTGGATAACGGCTGGACTTGGCTTACCGCTCTTTGCACCATGCTCCTTTGCCTCCTGCATTTCCCCTGCGGTACCACCTGCCTGACGATCAAAAAAGAAACCCAGAGCCTTAAGTGGACCCTGCTTGCCTTCCTGATTCCAACAGCTGCCGGATTTACTCTTTGCTTTATTGTGGCGTCCATTGGAAGGTTATTTATTTAAAAGATGATTTATTGAAATAAGAATAAGAGAAAGGGAATTACCGTTATATAAGAACGTCTGATTTAACAGCAATTCTCTTTCTTTTCTTTTACTCTACATGATCCTTTTCTATATAAGCTAAAAACTCTCCATGCTCGTCCGTCTTATCTATTTTTACAGTAAAATGTGCATTGGCTATCGTATCGGTTTCATAAATTCTTCCGGTCATTCCTTTGAATCTGCCTTTTACTATTTTTACCACGTCCCCGCATATCGGTTCATATTCAGACCTTGGGAAAGTTTTCTTTTTACTTTTTCTTTTAACATTGCTCATGATCTCACCCTCGTCTTTTTTATTTACCTGTTGCTGTGGTAAGATTTTGCGATAACCAGTAATGGCAGCAGGGTTTCATAAACGGTTTCATCCCAGAGCGTCGTTATTGCTTTATGTACTTTATATTCCGACAGCGGATTGCTTTGATACGTTTCATAGGAACACTTGTCACAGCTGACTCTTATTGGGCAGTAGTCACAGTTATTAAAGTCTTCATTTATAATACCGCATAGCAAACTGGCTACCATAATTGAAAATGCTTGTTTTGTATTCATTTGTATACTCCTTTTTATAATTTGGAAATAAGTTATAAGGCAATTTTTAACTTTTCTATTTTGGGTTCTCCTTTTCCTGTACTAACTTCGAAATTGAGAAAGCGTAAATTAATTTGGAAATAAGTTATAGTCAGAATTGAAAGGGCCTTTGCCCTTAGGTGATTCCTCATTCATAGCTCCATGCTTTTTTCCAGGCGGAATAATCATCTCTGAGGTTAATTAGTTGATTCTGATAGGAAATATCGTTTTTATATTTCGAACGGTCCATCGAAAAGGCCTCGTTCATCATAAGCTCCGTCAGCGCACCCTCTATCAGTTCTTTTTGCAAAAGCCGGTAATAAATACCTGACTCAAAGATCCTTCTTACCGATAATTTTATTGACTTACCCGTTTCTGCAGCATAGCTTCTATTCAATTTTGATAATACATTCCTAAAATTTGATATTCTGCCTTCCAGATTATAGACAGCACCGATCAGCTGATTTCCCCCTATCAATTTTTTATAGCATACCACACCCTTTCCTTTGATCCAAACGATTTCATCATAATCTAAAATCTTATCCAAATATTTTTTCAAAACAGGATGTAACGGAATTATTTTATTCCCATAATGCAAACTCCCATTCAGCCATTTTTCAGCCTCCTGTTTTGTCATCGACACAATTTCCTGTTCCGAAAATCCGAAAAATAATAATAATGAATAGGCTTTATAAATGGTGTTCATTGACAAATCCTCATTGATTTCCGGCAGGCCTTCCTCCAATATACGAATCAAATATTCGATATTGGGAACCGTTTCCTGTTTTAAAGCCATGCTGTTATCCACTTGGGAAATTCTGACCCTATCAAGTACATTTTCATTGAGAGGAGTTTTACTATTTAAAATACACCAGTTTATATAGTCTCTCAGCGCTGTGATGCTCCATGCGTTAGTTGCCTTTTTTCTGCTGCTGATGGAAGCCAGCGCTTTTTTTGCCTCCGCCTGTGTAAACTCGCAGAAATCCTTACCGGTACTTTCTTCAATTTCCTGGAGACTCTGAAATAGAGAACGCATATTGGAGATATATTTTTCACCGTTGTCAAGAATATGATTCAAATATTCATTTTTTTGATGTTCACGATACATGACATCTTCCCCTTTATATCTTCAGAAATAATTTGGTTATATTTTATTAATCTTACCATGTTTCTGGAAAATGTCAATATATTTAAGATCTATGATATTTGGAAATAAGTTATATTATACATATAATTTCAACTGGATCCGGGCAACCCGATATCTGAATAACCGCCTTGCTTCCCCCGCCGTCAGTTTGAAACCAGTCAGCTTTTATGATATCAGCATTTATAAACATATAATGATATGTATTTTTTTCATCTCCATCCCAAAATTTTATGTATGTTTTTCCCCATACCAGAGCAACATGGTCATAAATGGCTGTTTGAAACACGAATTTCTTTTCGTAATCCTCTGCGCAAACCAGATTCACCACCTTAAATTCTCTGAAATGCTTCAGTTGTACTAATAATTCATCTCGCAAATCCACAGTAACACCCCTCATCTAGCACCCTCCCCTGCAAGGTTTTTCTTTTCTTTTTTTTGTCAACAGCCTTGACAATCTTGGAATATTAACTTATACTGTACCTGTAAACCGGAAAACTTTCCGTCGTCACATTACCCATATTAACAGCATATTTTCAGATAGTCAATATATAATTTGAAAATTTTCCAAATTCTTGAGGTGTAATATGAAATACAATTCCGTCGATTTTACCAAAATAAAAAAACTATGTGAACAGAAATCCTTATCCATTGCGCAGCTTGAAAGAGAGCTGGATTTCGGTGAAGGCACTATATCCAAATGGAGAATCAGCAGCCCTTCTACCGACCGCCTTCTGGCCGTAGCAGAATTTTTCGACGTATCTCTTGATTATCTTACAGGACGCTCGGAAAGTACAAAAACTTCCGACGATATCCTGCAGGATTCAGATATCATCAGCATCCAGCGTGCAAGAGAGTCTATGGATGATCAAAATAAAAAAGAGATGATGACCTTCTTAAAAATTGCTTTTAAGGATCATTTCAAGGAGGACTGAGCATGCAGATTCCACAGAAGATAAGATATCGATATATCGAAAACCAAGTACTCAAGATATTTACCAAATTGCCGGCGGAAAAACGCAGACTGCCTGTAAACATGAACGACATTGTCGGTTTAAGAAACGATTGTGTAATCACTACCTATCAGGAGTTTTCCGTTCAATTTAAAATTCCCGTCAGTAAAGTCATCAAATTAAACGAAAGTGTCAGCGGCTGTTTGCATTATGATCCCGAATCCAGACATTATATCATCATGTATAATAAAAGGGCCTGTGAGGGGAGAAAGAACTGGACCCAAGCCCATGAACTGGGCCATGTGTTTCTTGGCCACTCTTTAATGATCGAAGGTTCTCATATTGCAGAAGATGATATCTATTTCAGCCGCTATCCTTTATTAGAGAAAGAAGCAGATTATTTTGCTTCCATCCTGCTGGCCCCTCCACCCGTATTAAAGGCTCTGCACATACATTCGGAAGACGAGATCCGATGCCTGTGCGGACTGTCCGGTGCAGCTGCCGGCTATCAATACGAGAGTCTGCTGAGGTCGGGTAATTGTATTACCTCCTGGGATCATGATATGATTCATATCTTCCAATCATTTATCAGTTCTTACAAATCCAAGCTTTAATCCAGTACATAAAATAACACAACCCGGTTAGCCGGCCGGGAGAACGTAAAATTAACTGATCGTGATCATTAGTTATTAAAAAATATCCATTTTTATTACTTATGACTTATTTCCAAATTATTATGATCCGCAGAATATAAATTATTTCCAAATTAATCACCATTGATAAGGAGGCCGCAAAATGAAAAAAGCCGAATACGAATTAATAAAGCTATCATTACGCCAAATCGAATCTCAGAATTTTAATGTAGTATTCACTCCGAAGCAGGAAGTTGAAAATAATTTGATCATAAAGCAGCAGAACTCCCTATTGTTTGATCAGATTAAAAGAATCCGGGGCTGCGATACCAAGAGAGTAAAGGAAATGATCCTGGTAGAGGCGAAAAGAAACAAAAAACAGGAAAATACCCTGGAGCAATTGATTCATGAAGGATTTTCCTATAATGGGCTCCGGTATCTTAGATTCGGCAAGAGCGCTTCTCAGAGCAAGGATGGAATCACCGCCTTCGTAGAAGAAACCATCTTTGAAGAGCTATTTCGAATGAGTCAGCTTGATCTTCGGGTAACGGACTGCGTGGTATCGAAATACGAAACCCAACGCTGCCTCATCTTCAGCACCTGTACCGTCATTGACAGGCCTCTCCCCTATATAGTGGTTGTTGGCGAGTATAAGAAAACCATCCCAAACCAAAGGATTAAATATGTGGTAGAGCAAAGAAAAGAGTATACGGATAAAGAAACAGGAGAGCTGAAAACTTACCTTCACAGGGGTATCGAAGAAGGATTCAGGGACATTCCCCTATCCCCCTTCGACGGCTGCGGATGTCATTCCCATGAGTTTAGCGAGAGCATCAGCCGTTATTTAGGACTGGACTATATTGCTATCGGCGCACAGATACGGCTTCCATTCTTTAAAGGATACTCAGTAGAAGTCCCTTTCAAGGAGTATTATCAGTCCATAGGAGTAGACCGGATTACAGATATCTTCGGCAAAGAACACCATATAAAAGACATCGACTGTATCTGGAATGTGAGCATGTTTAAAGGCTATGATCTGTTCAGAAGGGAATACGGCTGCGATGGTTGGACGAAATATCTGGAGGTGCTCGATAAATATGAGATCAAGCTGGGCATCAGCAAATACAGCAAACAAGTAAAGGATCTAAACCTGAAATCAAAAATGAATTTCCAATACCTCCAGTGCTTAAATTTATGGAATCCAAAGCTGCTTGAATGTTATCACGATAAGACCCTGCAATCCTTTGATCCCTTGGATCCAAGCCATCAGGGGCCCATCATCAAGCTGGCAGCCTACTCCACCGGGCTTTATGAAAAGATCATTAAAGGGGATAAATTCTATACCTATAAATTTCTGGGAATCGGATCCACAGATGATTTAAACGCCTGCGAATCCCCAGACAGCTATGAAAACGGCGAGTGTAACAGTCGGTATGTTGAGGCCATCTTAATCAACGACATCATGCTGCGGGATCCTGCCATCAAGCAATATCTCTACCGTAAACTGAAGAAAGCTATCTCTGAGATGAAACTCGGCAAATTATACAGTGACGGTTTCTATCATACGGTTGTTGGAGATATGATCGGTTATTTGGAATTTGCCGCCGGATTGGATCCGAAAGGGTGCCTGCATGCAAAGGAATTTTATTGCGAGACCATTCCGAAAGGCGCCGCATTGTCCTTTCGCAGTCCGCTGGTCTGCCCTTCTGAGGTTAACGATATTACCATCACGGAGAATGACTTAACAAAGAAATGGTTCCCTCATTTTAAGGATCAGGATATCGTTATGCTGAATCTCTATGATCTTTCTGCTCCCCAGCAGGGCGGCATGGATGAAGACGGCGATGCGGTGTTTTTATGCCATGATAAACTTCTGGTTTCTGCCAAGATCCATAAAACCATCATTATCGATATGGACGATAAGATTACCGTAAATCCGAAGCCTTACAATCAGAAATCCATTCTGGAATATGAGATCAACAGCCGGGATAACCGAATCGGCGAGATCACCAACACGGCAACAAGCATCTTAAACAGATATACGGAAAATGCCGAGGTAAAGAAATTATATGATGATTTTGTTTCACTTCTCCGCATTTATCAGGGAAAAGAAATCGATTATTTAAAAACCGGTGTACGGTGGCAGATGAGCAGCCAATTGAGAAACCATATGAAGCAGCTCCCCTATTTCCTTCTCTATAATTATCCGGAGAAATTGCAAGCCTATAAACAAATGCTGCAGAAAAACAAATCGGCTCCGGAATGTGAGGAGAAAGCTCAGCTCAACGGATACCGTTCCCCATCCCCGCTGAATGAGCTCTGTGATTACATCTGCCGCTGGGAGAAAGGAATCCTGTGGGATCGTTCCGTGACAGATACTCGATCTCTCATCCTGGATCAAGGTCTGGAACTAACCGATCAAAAAATCATCCGCAAGATCAAGCACGGGATTCACGATTTTTCGGCAGAATGGAAGCGATTGCTGAGTGAGAAAGCCCATCGTCATGAAAAGGAGCAATCCAGTGAAGAAATCATGGAATCCTTGCTTTGCAAGTATCAAGTATGGTTCTCTCAAATAGTACCGGACCCTTATTTACTTGCAAATTATGTAATCTCAGTCTCCTATTCCAACCTATCCATCAATAAATATCTGGCTTGGAAGCTATATGGAGACGTGATCCTGCAAAATCTAAAAAGCAATTCTCCCCCTCATTTCGGCTTCAAAATTCTGGAAACTCCGATTAGCAAGGAAAAGAGCCAGGAATACCTGGGGAGATTTTATGAATTACAGGAGGAGGCAAAAGAAAATGAGTTATGATTCAGGAGAAAATTCTGATGCAGAAAAAAAATATAATGCGAAAGAAAAATATCTTTATGAGATTCTCGAGGATTATCAATTCAGTGATCATAAAGAAGAAATTTTCGAGGCCTTTATAAATTCTCTTTGGGAATGCCCAAACAAACGCCTCACAATAACGAAATATATTAAATTCAGGGTATTGCCTGAGCTCTCTCCTTGTGATACCGGGAGGATTTTTCAAAACTATCAATCGATTCCCTACCGTTCCTATAGAAACAGTACAACGGAGAAAAATTATGTTGATCTTATCCGCCAGAAGATCAACAATCTATATTCCATCCGATGTGATCCGGATATTTGCACCGAAAAGGAATACATGAATCTTTTAAAAACCCCTAAGAGACTTTATTACCTTTGGCGAAAAGGAGAAGAAATCCCAAGTGCTAATGAATTGTCAGAGCATATATCCCATTGCATGGAAGAGGCCGAATGCATAAGAAAACTCAGTGCAAAATCCAAATTAAAACTCTCCTGGTCCGAGTATCAGGAATTGATATCGGAATTTCTTTGCAAGATTTTTGATAATTACATCCCCCTGGAAGCTTTTGAAAAGAAAGAGGAACTATACCTGGATGTGGATATCTGGCTGGAGGATCATTTTATCATTCGATATATCTGTAAAAGCCTGGATGGGTATATGAGCAATTACATAAAAAACTATTACGGAATCCGGCGCGGAAGAAATGTAAAAATCCAGCGCTGCTCCTGCGGAGGGCTGTTCCTTCAGAATAAAAAGAACAACCGGTTTAAATGCAACCTTTGCAACAAGTATCAGCCTATTGAAACCAAAGTCATTACCTGTATCTCCTGCGGGAAGCAGATTGAACTGAAGGGTATTGTAAAAAACAAAAAACGTTGTAATGATTGTCAGAAATCCTACAACCGGAAAATAAAAACAGAAAAGCAGCGCATTTATCGAACCAGACAGTAGCAGCATATTGAGCATCCATAAGATCAAAAGGAGGGGGATTGGGCTGTGGAAATTTTTAATCTGAAGTTACAATGGAAGCTTTCCTTGAAAAGCCTTTCCTCCTCCCCGGTTCTTGTTGTTATGTTACCAGTATAGGAGGTGCACTCACTGAAACCAGAAAAAAGGAGGCGTTAGCAATGAATGGAAATTTCACTGATGTGATCAGCTATAAAAAAACTTTAGTCAATCATCTGATTTCTGCCAATGAGATCACAGAACTACTGTTGACTCAACTGAATCCCAACCTTACCACAGAAGAACAGCTGCAGAATCAAGTGCTTGATTTCGATTTTACACCTGAAGCCGAAGACCCAGAAACAGTTTATCTCTGTGTTGATGCAGATATCACGAGAGTCCCTTCCCGCACCATAAAGGAAATGGAAATTACAATTCATATTTTCACGGTGAAATCCCTTATGGAGTATGTTTTACCAGAAGGACCGGCAAACCGTATCGATCTATTATCCGATCGCATCGACTCCTGCCTGGTCCGGGAGAATTTCGGAATCCGGATGAATCTCAAATCCAGCAATATTACAAAACCTTTTGCCGGATATTATGGAAGGAAAATTATTTACACAATCTCACAATTTAAGCGAGGTTATGAATGAAAAAGCTGGAATATTTCGATTTGCTTAGCCCCGAACCAATTCGGCTCGATGGAGTGGGCCTCATCAGATCCCCAACCCTGCGGGATATCTCCAAGCTGAGATATCGATATCGGCAATACTCAGAATATATGAGAATACTGCAGATCGATATGGATTTGTATCTCAGTACTTTGGAGCAGGAAACGAGAGAGCAGTGGGACCAACTGGGAAACCTCATTGGGATCTACGATATCCTGATACAAAATCAGGAATTAAGAGAACTGCTCCTTCAGGCATTCTCTTTTTTCATTTGCGGAGCAGTGGAATACCTCCCCGATGAAAAAATATTTCTCGTCTCGGAGGTGACGGCATCCTCGGATTCCCAAACCAAAGGTGTTATCCAAAGTTCAAATTATGACGAGCTGCGCAGCATGATCCTGCAGATGAATTATTTGATCTCAGATGATTCGGAACCCCCATCCTATGCATCGGAAAAGGCTCGTAAAATTGGAGAACGGATTCGAAAGTTAAAAAGGCAGACCAGTAAACACCGGTACGCCGACAGGAATATGAATTTAGGAAATCTTATTTCTTCTCTGGCAGCCCAGCATCACAGTCTAAATATCCATAACATTTGGGATATCACTGTTTTTCAATTTTATGACCAATTTTATAAACAAAATTATATCAACACCATTGATATTCGTGCGATGAACTATGCCTACTGGGGAGGCGAATTTTCCCCTTCCGACTGGTTCCGGGATTTGCACGATACAGATTAAAACCTTAGGAGGTACTAAATTATGAGCAACATTATGGCAAACAGAGAGGTATGCGACCTGACTCTTCTTGATTATGCTACGAAAAAACCTTTTATGTACATTGATTATGCCAATGTAACAACCAACGAAAATCAATCAACCAGCGTATTTGCCAAGGGTGGAAAGGGAGCTCCCAGAAGAATTCGTTTTGATGGAGAAAAAGTGTCCACCCTTACGCTGGAAACACAAATGATCACACCTGAGCTTATCGCCGTACTGGCTGGATCTCAGGTGATTACCGGACAGAATGTTTTTAAAAGAAAGGTCCTTGTAAGTGAGACGATTTCCGAATCCACAAGCCTGACCTTCCCTGCCGGAGAGACTCCTATTGAAGGAACCCTGGCGGTTTATCCGGCAGCTTCCGACTGCATGGAATCCGCAGCAGTTCAGGGAACACTGTCTGCAAATAAGTTTACTTTTACAACTGCAGCTGCGGCTGACGGAGAATATGTATGCTACTATCAAATCGCCGGTGATGATTCGGTGAAAACCATCCAGTATAAGTCCGACAGTTTTCCGAAGGAATTTGTCCTCTACGGAGATACCGTCATGAAGGGAGAGGACGGCAGTCTGAACGGCTACCAGCTGCACGCTTACAAAGCACAGCCGCAGGGCAGCTTCAAAATGGGCTTCCAGAGCACCGGAGATCCCGGCACTTTCAGCGTAACCTTTGATTTGCTGGCAGATGCAGACAAGAATATCCTGGATTACCATTTAATCGAGGCTTAGAAAGAGTCAGTTACGAAATCAAAGATTTCTAATTACTTATGCTACCTTAAGGCAGCATCTTTTTTTCGATAGAGCCGTGGATTCCCTTGTGGGATCCCGGCTCAGATTATAAACAAAAGATAATCATTATATATAAAGATAATTATTATCTATTCCGAAAGGATTGGATCGCTGCTAATTTAAAATGAAGAAAGGAAACAGGATATGGCTAAGTTAACAAGTATTCAGTTAGAGAAGCTTATGGGTCCCCGGCCTGAAAGTTTCATTAAGGTTCCCTTTCGCCTGGGAGAGGAAGAAGTCATCCTGAAAGTCAAGTCCTATCTTACCATTCAGGAGATATCCGACATTGTAGACGGCACCGTAGAAGGCTGTTTTTCAGAACAGGGCTATGCTCCGGAATATCGGAATTTAGTTTTTGCGTGGAAAGTAATAGACGTAATGACAGACTTGCCTCTGCCTGTTACGAAGGATAAACAGATTGATTTTTTGATACTATACGAATGGTCCGTAAGGATGGATTTGATTTCGGGTATCATGGGGGCAGATGAAACGTTATATTCCACAATCAAAAACCTCCAATCATATATTGATGAAAAGCTGGAATATCGAAAACAGCTTTCCCTTCGTTCCAGCAAAAGTGAGGAACTGTCAGAGCGTATATTCCTTCTATTTGGTAAAGCCGCAGAAACAATTGACCAGATCACAGCCAAGATACGGGAGCTTGATCCTCAGGAATTGGAGGCCCTTATCAGGCAGGCCGCTATTTCAATGAAATGAATGATTTAAGGATAAGGTGAAATATGTTAGTTTGTTTAGACCCGGGACACGGGAAATCAACAGCCGGAAAACGAAGCTTTGATTCCTCCTTTTTCGAATATGAATTCAATCGTGCGATAGCATCAAAAATTGCAGCTCATTTAATCAGACATGGAGTTAAGGTCCTGATCACCGCTTCCGGAGATGAGGATGTACCGTTAACTTCCAGATGCAGCATAGCCAACCAGGCAAAGGCCGATATTTTTGTCAGTATCCATGCCAATGCCTACGGAACAAACTGGAATAGCGCCAATGGATGGGAGAGCTACATTTATAAAGGCAGTACAAAGGGCCTGTCCCTTGCCAAATCCATTGAAATCGAGAGTATACCCTTTCTAGGGCTGAAAAACCGAGGTATCAAAACTGATGCCCTTACGGTAACATCAAAAACTACAATGCCTGCAGTTCTTATTGAGCATGGTTTCTATACAAACCTTGAGGAACTGAAGCTTCTCAAGTCTGATAATTTTCAGAAACGCTGTTCACAGGCTGATGCCAGAGGGATATTAAAATATTTTGGTATCCTGTGGCAGGAAGAAGCGTCTCCAGCGGCTGACTATAAGCTTCTATATCAAAATGCCCTTTCAAAATTGGAAGCTGCCGAGCTGCTATCTCTTCAATTACAGGATAAATTGAAACAAATCGAGAAAATTCTTCACACATAAAAGGGGAAAAAGAATGGATTTTATTAAAAACCTTTTTTCTTTCCTGACAACGAGTCAGGATTATATCAACGGACTTGCTTTAATAGGGTTCATCGGGATCAATATCTTTCTTGGATCCTTGGATGCCTGGATCAATAAGGAATTTCAATGGATGAAATTCCAAAAGGGGATTGTAAAGGGCATAGGGATCATCATGGCGACTTTTGCTGCCTATACCATCGGTAATCTCATTCCAAATGTTCTGGTGATGACGGTTAATGAGGTTGATGTCAATATCACCACTGCAATCCAGCTTACCATAACAGCAGGATTAATCTGGTATGGAAAAGAGATTGTGATAAAACTAAAGAATGCCATCATCGGCAGCGAAGCGGAGCTTTAGTCTGTGCGCTATCGCCCTTCCCTTGCGTTAGCGAAGCGAAGCCTTGGTCCGGGCGCTATTACCCTTGCCTTGGGTTAGTGAACGAAGCTTTGGTCCGTTCACTGTCCCCTGCCCTATTTCCCTTTTCCCCTCAAATTACAGGAAAGGAACATACCATGAGCGAATATGAGACTTTATTCAAGGGAATTTCCACCCAGGGTGTTCCTTTGATCATCTGTGCTGCCGTCATTCTTCTTGCAGTAAAATACATACCGAAATTTCTGGATGGCTATCTCGCTGCCGTGGAGACGAAAAACGAATCTGATGAAAAATCCAGACAGGAGCAGCGAGAGTATTACAACTGCCGGCAAAAACAATATGATGAGCAGAGCCAGGTTATGAACACCATGATGAAAACCATCACCGCAGTTGCAGAGAGAAGCAACATTATCATCGAAAACAACACCCAGGCCATTGAAAGAAACACCAAGGTAAACGAAAACCATCAAAGGTTCTATTCCAAAATTAGCGACTCCATGGAGGACTACAATACGAAGCTCCAGGACCTGAAAGAGGATAGTAAGGAGCATGACCGTCTCTGCCAGAAGGTATATACCGGAATCACAAGGGTGGAAATGAAACTGAACAAATAGGAGTTCCGGTTATAGAGGACAGTCTCAATGAAATCATTAAATTAAAAGAAAGGAGTTGAACAATAATTTGAGCGATGAGTTAAAACTGAATCTCCTTGCTGCTTTGGACAAGGCAGGATCCAAAAAAGAAATTCAAGCGCAGCTGAAGCAAATCCAAAATGGTCTGAAAATCAAAGTTGGCCTTGAGCTTGACCAAAGCAGCCTCAGTAAATTAAAAATAGATACCGAAAAATCACTTCAGCTCCCAATTGACACCAGTGTATTTCAAAGGCTTAACCAGAGTGTAAACGAGTTGAAACTGGCTTTTAATGAACTGAATACACAGATAAAGCTGGATGGGATTACGTCTCAAATCAATGCCTTAAAATCAGGGATGCAAAATGCTGACAACAGTGTTGCCGGTTACTTAGACAGAAATGTGAGAGATTTTGGCGAAGCGATAAAATCTTCCCTTATGAAGACTTTAGTCGACAATATAACAAAAGGAGTCTTCCCTTCTGGTACATCTGGCCAGGCAAAAGCCGCCGAAGCTGTTAAAGTATCAAAAACTGCAAGTGGTATAGAGACTGCAATTGTAAAAGCTGCGGAAACCGCCATCGTAAAATTGGCCGCCTCCACAGGTAGAGCCGGTGTTGCCGCAGGACTTGCCGGAACAGCCGGTTCAACAGTTGCCGGAGCAGGTACGTCCGCAGGTGTTGGAACCCTGGCAGGAGCGGCCAGCCTATTAGTTCCGGCTGCCTTGATTGTAGGAGGCGGTATACTGGCATACGACCTTATGACTACATCTCTGAAAGAACAAAAGGAAAAGGTCGCAGAAACTACTGCAGAGTATCAGCTGATGGAACTTGAGCTGGATTCTCTGAATACGCAGCTTGAAGGGAATCAAACCCGACTCCGGGAATATAATCAAGACAATTTATCTTTAAGTGAAGAAGAAAAGCAGCAACTAACAGAGCAAAATGAACAGTTGGAAAGGCAGATTCGTAGTCAAGAAACACTAGCAAAGATTAAGCTGAAAGAATCGTCTAAGGAAACCATTGCACTTCTCGAATATAAAACAGAAAAGATAAAAACCGGCACAAAAACATATCATACAGCAAAAGAAGGTACCATTACAGTCGATCAGTTTAAAAAGGTCACTCAGCTAGAAGCTGCCCAGCATACCATTGATGAATTAAAGTCTTTGAAAGAGGCTGGTAAAAATTTAGAATATCAGATTCAGAATCTTGATGAAAGCACAGATGGTTATGATGGTAAATTAAAAAACTTGAAAGGCCAACTTGAAAATAATAACAAAGCACAGGATAAATCCAAATCATATCTGATAGAAACGATACAGTATTTAGAGGAGCAATCGAATCAACTGGATGTGTCTACGGAATCTGGTAAAAAGTATAAGGAAGAAATTGAATCACTGGCAGTTGCTGCTGATAAAATGATAAATGGCCTGCCGATGGAGCAGGCGGAAGAGTACTACAACATTCATATTTTAAAAAACTCAGAAATGGTTGCAAGATTTCTTGAGAGTTATAATATTGACTTAACAGGCTTTAGTACATTATTACAACTCAAAATGGCTCTGGAAAATGGATATTACTCTAATATCAGTAACATTCAAGATGATATAATCGATAATTTGGCAGAAAAATATGGAGTTGATCTTACAAACTTCAAGACAAAAGAAGAGCAAAAACTGGCCATAGCTCATGCAGCATCAAACGCGATAACCAAGATGACCGGTGTTGCTTCAGGATATAACCGGGAACAAATATCCCACATCATCTCAAATATGGCGATGGCCGGTAAAAGCAATACCGCTTCATACAAAGAATTAACAGATTGGTATTACGGAAAAGATAATGCTGATTATGATAACGCGCTTTCTGAAATCAATAAGTTGTTTGAGGGATTTATCTCCTCTGTACATAGTCCAAAATCAAATAGTGTCTTTACGGGTAATAATATCTTTGACAAAAAATCAAAAGAGGGACAAAATCAAGAAGACCAAATAAAGATTCTCGATTCTCAGTATGATTCCCGACTTTCCTTATCAAAACAATATATTGAAGATCGTAACTTTTACAACGACTGGGGTGCCGACAGCGAAATTGCAGCTTGGGAACGTATAAAAGCCTACACAGAGGATTATTATCGAGAAGGCACTATTTCACACGAAAAATATGCAGAATCCATACGAGAAATTGATAAGAATTTGTATACTGCCCGAAAAGAATCCATTAATCAGGCCTATAAAGGTATGCAGAATGCTGCCTTGAAACAGCTTGATTCAGAAAAGAAAGCTCTGGAATCCCGCTTGGATGAAAATAGTGAAAACTATGTAAATCGTAAATTAGACGATAATATAAAAGCAGCCCAAGAAGAACTTGATTTACTTAACGAACAGGCTGAAACCGAAGATCGGCTTCTCAGAATTGAAAAAGCAAAGATTGCTCTTGCCAAATCCCAAGATCAGAAAACTTCAAGAATATACAGAGAGGGTCAGGGATATGTTTGGGAGGCGGATCAAACAGCTGTTTCAGATGCACAGTCTGAGCTTGACGAAATGCTGTCCGATTGGAATAAATATCAAAAGAAGCTAGACCTTGAAAGTCAGATCAAAGATTGGGAAGCTGCCAAGGAAGAAAACGAGCAAAATATCAGAGCACAGATCAAAGATATTGAACAGTTGTCATCTGTTTGGAACGAGAGTCTTGATTTAGAGGAAGAGATCACTGAATATCAGGGAGATTTAAAAGCACTTGTCGGATCTGAAAGCGCCAGTTATGAAGAGCGGCTTGCCTTGGCACAACGATTTGCACAACAATATGCTGCAATAATGGCAAATCTAGGTGGCAGTAGTTATACTGGAAGTTCTAGGGATAGTAATGATAACAAAGGTTATGATGTAAAGGCAGGAAAAGACGGGAAAGCGCCTTCAGGATTAACTGTTGGAACAAAAGTTGGAACTGCTGGAGGAACATATCAAATAACGGGTGTTAAGTCTGACGGAAGTTATACAAGTATAAAAATTGATAATAAAAAAACTTATGCTCAAGGGGGCGTTGCGGATTTTACCGGCCTGGCCCAACTTGACGGATCACCAACAAAAGCTGAAACAATTTTTAATTCGACTGACAGCAGCAAGCTTTATGACCTTATACATAACAACAATACTTCTGATTTAGCCGGTATGGTACTCAGCAATCTTATCAGACCTATGCCAGGCATTGGATTAAATTCCGAACTACCAGGCAGTATTCACCTATCCATCGGCGACATTCACGTGTCAGGCGTACAGGATGCAAATGGATTTGCCGATGCGGTTATTCAACAATTTCCCAACACATTTATTCAAAAATTATATAAAAGGTAGGTTCTGAAAGTGGATAAAAATAAACGAAGTATTGACGTAATGATCGATACTATTATAAATGCATTGAAATTGTACTCCCCTACCCTACCTTTTGACAAGACAGTTCAAGGTAGGATTACTGAGGTTTTAACAGATAATTTTTACAACGTTCAGATTAATGACGGGGTTTTTACAATCCCGTCTTTGTCTGATATGACATATATGGTTAATGAAAATGTATGGGTAACGATAATTCAGAATGATAATAAAAATAAAGTGATTAGCGGAAGGAGGAAGAAATAATGCCAAGTCCTGTTCTATACGGAAAGTCAGCATTTGATTCTACAACGGAGTCCATTTTTACGTTTAACTGGAATGGTGCACAGTCTGTAAAAAATAGACTTGTTGTAAAGAATAATATTACAAATGAGACTGTTTACGATCAAGTACAGACAACTTTTCAGTTAAAACATACGCTTCCTGCCAATGCACTAATTAATGGTGTAACCTATAATGCGGTTATTTATTCGATTGATATTAACAATATTCAGTCATCAATTTCTAATACTATTGTATTTAAATGTTTATCAACTCCTTCTTGGGAGTTTTCTAATTTAGTTGAGAATCAGATTATACATAATTCATCATATGAATTACAATTGACATATTCTCAGACTGAAGAAGAATTATTAAACTTCTACCAATTATTTCTATATGATTCTACTCATTCGTTAATATTTCAAAGTGGTTTAATATATGATACAACCTCTTTATCCTATACATTGTCCGGTTTGAATGATAATGCTCAATATTATATTAGAGCAACAAGCAAAACCCTAAATGGGATGGATTTAGACACAGGATATATTAAAGTTTCTGTTGAATATATCTCCCCTTCTATATTCTCGTTGGTCATTCCAGAGAATATGAAATTTGATGGTTGTATAAAAATATCATCTAATATTATTGATATAGAAGGAGTTTCAAATCCAGCAACGTTAAATTACATAAACGATACAATGGTAGATTTAAGTGTTGCGGGTTCTTATGTTCAATTTGATAATCAATTTGAAATAACAGATGATTTTGTAATTCAAATAAACGGTATGGGGTTTAAAGATTATTCTACTATATTAGAGTTGTCTAATGGAACTTATAAAATCGAATTATCATACGCCAAAGGAATTTTTACAGGCCAATCTGGTGAAAAAGTTTATTGTGTTTTGAAGGTGTATAATTCTTTGACCAATTATTATTTAACCAGCAATCTTATTGATGTACCTCTTGATACTGATAGAATACATATCTGGTTGAGACGAGTTTCCAGTTTATATGATTTGATTATTGTAAATAAGAGTGTATAGAAAGGAGTGTAATTATGATTTTTTCTGGAATTTCATTTTGTAGTGGGAAGTATTCTTTAGATTACACTCCTACATATATTCCAAATGTTACATTCATGAAAATTAAAAATGGGATATTTGATGATTTATATGTGTCTAAAAATGGCAACATGAATGATTCAAGTGAAATACCTACAGATTGGGATTTTAATACAATATTATACGCTATGTTTAAAAATAATTTATTAGCAGGCAATATTGAGTACACATCTTCTCAAGTATCTTCTATTCGCTTAAAAAGACGAATTAAAAATACATATGATTGGATTACATTATTTGAAATTCCTGTATCTGATAGTTCTGATTTCATATTTGAAAGATATGACTTTTATAACCAATCTAATATAGAATATGAGTATGCTTTAGTACCTGTTATCAATAATATTGAAGGTACTATGAGTATTAATGAAGTTTTAAGTGAGTTTGAGGGTATTTTTATTTTAGAAAAAGATCGTGTTTTCAAGACGATTCTAGATATAGAATTACAATCACAGAAAAATAGACCCAATACGATAGTAAATACCATTGATAGAAAATATCCATTTGTAGTATCTAATGGCCAAAATAATTATTACAGTGGCTCTGTAAGTGCTACATTTATTGAACAGGATAATAATTCTGATTTTAAAATAAATGATGGTTGGAAATTCAGAGAAAGCCTTATGGAATTTTTGCAGAATGGAAAACCAAAAATTTTAAAATATGATGATGGTCGTATGTGGTTGGTTTCAATTGTTGATAATCCATCCGAACAACCTGATGGGCATCCGCAGAAGATTACAACAACATTTAATTGGGTTGAAACTGGTGATGCGAAATCAAGTAATGATCTTTATGATTACAACTTTATTAATGTTGATTTATAGGGTGGTGATAATGAATGAGTTACCAACCAACACAAAATGATTTAAGGGTTTTTAGACAATCAGATCATATAATATATATCAAACTGGAATTACTTGATAAAAACTATAAAGTAATTGATAATCTTCAAGGTGAAATGATTGACGGAAGTCATACGGAAGATTCTGAGTCAGACATAAGAAATACTGCCTCCATATCATTTATACTAAAGGATGCTAGTTATTTAACAGGTAATCACCGAAAAATTTGGTTGGATCAATATGTAAAATTATTTATAGGTGTATTATATCAACGTTCCCAAGACATACTCTGGTATTCTATGGGAACTTTTCTATTTAATGAAAACAGCTATACTTACGATGCTACAACGAAAACATTAAGTGTGAATTTACTTGATTTAATGAGTAAACTAACCGGTATTAGAAATGGGCAAACAAAAGGTTTATCACATAAAATCCTAGTTGATAGCGATATCAGGTCATCAATTATTTCTACTCTGTCTGAAGGTGGATGTACATTTGATTATATTATTGAGGATTCTCAAAAGAAAGTACCATATGATTTAGAATTCGGAACAGGAGCAACTGTTTACGAAATGATTTCTGAGTTGCGTGACTTGTATCCTGCCTGGGAAACTTATTTTGATGATTTGGTTTTTATGTGTCAGAAAATCCCTACTTGTGAGAATGAGGATATCATTCTTGATGCAGATACATTATCCCCTTTAGTCATCAGTGAAAATTTATCTAACTCCTTTGAAAATGTAAAGAATGTCACTGATATATGGGGTAAGTGTATAGATGCAGATAGGTTTGCTGAAACATCTACGAATACAGGGACCCAGTACAATATTACTTTAGCTGATTTTACGCTGGAATCCAATATGTATATAGGATTTAAAACAAATATCGCAACTGTATCATCTACATTAAAAATAAATGCTTTGACTGCATACCCTATTGTGGATGCAAACGAAGCCAATGTTGCTTTGGAAGCTAATAAAGCTTACGTTGTTAAATATTATGATGGAAAATTTTATTATCAGGGGCAATTTCAAATTCATGCAGTTGTAAAAGAATTTTCAGTTGAACCTTCTGCTGAATTTAAAGCACAGGATATTATTGATGAAGGAACAACAAACATCAAATATATCATCAACCCTGATAGTCCATATTGTGTAGATAAGATTGGAGAAATCAGACAGGTTTTGAGTGGTGAAGAGTTTGACAATATTTATTCAGAATTACGCTGTATGGAACGCGCTGAATATGAGAACTGGAAAGCCACAAGATTACAAGACAGAATTGCTGTAGATACAATTATGATTCCTTGGTTAAGGGTAAATAAGAAGGTTTCGTATCTATCTAAAAATACAGGAGAAATACAACAATATATAGTAAAACGAATTAATAGAAATTTATTGTCTTGGACAATGACAATTGAAATGATAAGGTTTTATCCTTTATATCCATATATTGTTGATTAAAAAGGGCTGGATTTTCTAGTCCTTTATTATTGAAAGGAGGATTTCATTTGAGTAATCTTTATCCGGATTTAGTTCATACAAATTACCCAGAGATGATTGATCATTACGAGGATATGATTGACGTAAATGCTGCGATCAAACCCCTTATTGATCAATATTATTCCTTATACAACATGGGTGATTTTGATGGTATGAATGCTTTATTAACAGCAAATCCCACTTTAAGAAAAGCGTTGCATAATGCGCAAAAATGGAATTATTTAAAAGACACAGTAGAAGCGCAGGGACGTTTTTATAAGGATGATGTTCGTGATTATTTAATGAATATTATAAAACTTAAAGGTGATTTTGCAGAAACCACGAAATACAACAAATATGACGTGGTTGGATATTTGATGGCTGGTGCAAAACAATATTTTATGGGAATTTCTACAAATATTCCTATTGGTACATTACCTACAAACTCAGCTTACTTCGTTCCGTTAACACTGCGTGGTGAGCCGGGTGCAAGCGGAACTGGACTTTCATTCAGAAAGAATTGGTCCAATATAACTCAATATTATACTAGTGATTTGGTTGTACATAACAATACATTATGGGTAGCGAATAATAACAACTTGAATTCAGTACCTCAAGATGTGTCTACAGATTGGTCAAAACTGTTCATGGTTGTAGACTCCATAGAATTTACAGAGGAGATACCCACTGAGCCATTGCCAAGGGAAGCTGATTTGTTGGGTGGACATGATGCAAGTTATTTTGCAACTGCTGAACTAGTCAGCACACTTTCAGGAGACATCACAGGCTTAAAGACCAATGATATTGGTTTACCAACAGACACAGCTACGCTCTACGAACTTAGTGGAAGTGCAACCGCTGACGAGGCCCTTAAGAAGGCCAAACAATCACTTTTTATGCTAAATAAAAAAGTTTACGTTTCAGATACAGTTACTAAAACGTTCGTCGTTCCCCCAGGAGTAACTAAAATTTATGCGTTCGGCTGTGCTGCTGGCGGGGCGATACTAGCGGGTCAATACGCATTAGGTACCCCTATAACCGTAACCCCCGGAGAGACTCTTGGCATAACAGTAGGCACAGGTAACACGATCATAAAAAGGGGGGCTACGGCAATTCTTACGTTAGTCGCGGCGAGTATCTCCGAGTCATTGAATATTAATTTATTCGGGTTTACCATGGGCGTTAAAGGTGACAACGGGGTAGCAAACGGTACGTCGTCAGGTTCCCCGCTTGGAAATAACGCGGCGTCCGGCGGCGGGGCCGCAGGATTCGGCGCGGGAGGCGGCGCGGGAGGTTCAACCGACGTATCAGGAGGAAACGGCGGCGCGTTCGGGTTCGGCGGCGGCGGCGGTGGAAAATGGGCGTCAGGTAGCGGCGGCGCAGGGGCGAAAACCATTGTAGGTAATACTGCCAGAATCCCAGTATACTTCTGCGAGTTCTTAAGCAGCCTAATAGACGGGTTAGACTTTGGAACGGCTGGGAACGGTGGAACCCCAACAACAAGTAATGGACTGACTGCGACAAACGGGTATGGTAAATATGCTGGTCTAGCAAATAATACCGTAATATCTAATGGCGGCGGTTCACAGGGACTGTTGATTCTTTGCTATTGATTTTTGGGGGTAATAATATGTATGCACAAGTATTAAAAACTGATATGAGAGTAAACCTAATAGGAGATTCAGACAAAGGTTTGCCAATAGAGCACCCTGCTGTAATTTGTGTGGATATTGGAGATCGGACAGACGTTAAACTGGGCATGAAATACGATAAAGAAAAAGGACTTTTTTATGAGGAAGTACCAGAGGTAATAACGCCACCTGAAGCTGAGCCGGCAACAGAAGATTACTTAATTGATCTAGATTTTCGTATTTCTAAAATTGAATTAGGACTATAGGGAGGAAAAAGAAATGACATATACATATTGTAAAAAGGTAATTTCAAATACTATTTACAAGAGCCAGGAAGAGAAAGACGATATGCAACAAAAGCTTGATGTTTTCCTGCTAAATGACCGGATTATCCAGGAACAGTATACAGAATTAACAACTTTGCTAGCAGCGAAAGAAATTGTTGCTTAGTGTTGATTAAGTTGGCAATCATAATTTACAGTTTATAAGAGAGTTGGTTGACAACTCTCTTTTTTATTACATAAAAGAAGGGTGATGAAATGGCAACCGTAATACAAACGATCAAAGACAAGTTTACAGGTAATATTATTTACCCTAGAACAACTACGAAAGCTATCACTACAACTGATGGCGAATTAATAGAAGATAAATTAATTAGTACAGATACAAAAATTGAAAATATAGAAAAGACTCCAACCATTCTAGTAACTGCCAATAAAACATTAGATTTGTCGGATTTAAACACTGTGCAGAAATGCTTAAGTGCTTCAGTTATTACTATAACAATTCCGTTAAACATATTTCCCATAAATACAGAGATTGTAATCGTAAGAGATGGAACAGGTGCAGTTACTATCAATGGAATTACAAATGTCACTTTACATAGTGCTAGGGAGAAACGAGATATAAAAGATCAATATGGTGCAGTAACACTTAAACAAATTGCTTTAAATGATTGGCGAATTTATGGTTCATTGGAATAAGGGATGGTGATTGAATGTTATTAACAAAATTCGGTTCAATATCATCTCAAAGTAGGCTAATGCTAGATGGTTGGAAGTATGGCAAGAAAATTACAATTCCAGCTAATAGTATAGATGAAGACATGGTTAATTTTCCATGTACGGTTTATTTAAATGGTAACGATATTTATGATTATACTGAAGATTTATGTATAGGTGGTACTGCTATATCTGGTGGTACATACAGTGGTTCATCTCCAATTAATGCTTTTGATAATTTATCAGGAACTTATTGGCAGTCATCTCAAGTAGATGTTGGAAATGTAATAAATAAAGCATATATTGGGTATGATTTTGTAATTCCAAAACACATTAGAAAAATAAAATTTCAATACGCAGTATCTACTTCTGCTGGAAATCCAGACTCCATAAAACTTCAAAGTTCCGATGATGGTGCAATATGGGTAGATATTCAATTATTAACACCATCAAAAACATCTACCGCAGTACAGACTTTTGAAATAATATCATCTTCTCCAAAGAGATATTGGAGATGTCTTGCATCTGGAAATATTGATAATGGTTATTATTTTAAAGTAGCAGAAATTGAAATGATGGAGTATCAACTTATTATTCCAGCTAATTTTAATTTTTCACAATGTAAACCAGACGGAAGTGATATACGTTTCACTGATAAGAACCTTAACTTTTTGAAGTTTGAGAGAAAGGAGCATATCCCGTCAGAATATTCTGTAGATTTATGTACTAATGGTACACCTATCTCATCCGCAAGTGGGGCTAGCGACCCCCCGAGTAAGGCATATGATAATGTTGAAACAACTACATTTTGGAGGTCGGCTACTTCTTATAGTTTACTTAGTGGAAATGCCTATATAGGATATCAATTTAGTGAACCGAGAGAGATAAGAAGAATTAGGCTTGTCCCATATGGTAGCACCAACTCATTATCTAGTCATATCATACAGTATTCTGATAATGGAACCAATTGGACTTCCGTATATACATGGGTGACATCAACCACCGTAGCATCTATAGTAAACCTCGATTCCTTTGGTACGCATTCGTATTGGAGATTGCTTGCAAATGCCAATCTGACTAGTGGTTATGATTGGAGAGTTCTAGAGATAGAAATGATGGAGCCGATAGCATACCAAGCAACCTACAACATCCTTATCCCAAAAGTCTCATCTTTAACTGATACTGAATTTTATATGTGGTTTGGTAACGAAAACACCTATAATACCAGTATAGAAGCATGGCAGGATCAGACAGGAAAACCAATTACCTATAATGGTAATGTAAAGCTAGTCCCGAATGTTGCTAAGTTTGGGAAAGCTGGATATTTTGATGGTAGTGGAGATTATATAAGTATACCTGTACATACAGACTTTAATGTAGGTAATAGCGATTTTTGTATAGACATAACACTTAGACGTGCCACAATAGGAACTCTACAATCATTTATTGGACAATGCAATTCGGGTCTTACGGTATCAACTATTTCATATATTATAGAATTTAATGCAAACAATACAATAACTGCACAGGTTAGACAAGGTAGCACGGCGTATTTAATAACTACAAGTGCCACATATACGGATATAAATAAAAACTATGATATAGCGCTAGAAAGATATAATAATATTCTGACTTTATTTGTTGATGGTGATAGTGTTGGATCTGTTAATGTAGCTGGTGTAACTATAAATAGTAGTTCATATGCATTAAGTATAGGTAGATCTGGAGAATATAATGGTAATTATTTTAATGGTTATATTGATGAATTACGATTGAGTAACATAGCTAGACATATGGGTAATTATATCACAGAGACCAAACCTTACACAGTAGATAAATATACCAAACTGCTGATACACTTTGATGGTGGTGATACTAGCTATATGTACAAGCGTGGGGATGAATTTGTAGATTTTACTGGTGGAATAAAAGTCATGCCTGCATTTACAGAAGGTAGCTGGGGCTTGGGTACCGTAACGAAGAATGGGAATAATTATACCATTACCTCGAGCACAAATAATACACAAGCAGGTATAACCACTAATAATAAGATAAACCTGACGCCTTACGCAAAACTAAAAATCAAATACGATTCTACAACGACAGGACTAAGGCGAGTTATATTTAATGATATAAATACTGATAACACCACAGCCACATTAGTAGCCCTGCCACAGATATCTGGTACAGATATTATACATGAGGTTGATATCAGCAGTTATTCTGGTGAGTACTACATCATATTCTCAAACTGTAACGCAGGTACTACAATAACCTCAACGGTAAAGGAGATGTGGCTTGAGACTCTTTTTAAAGACGAAGCAGGAAAATCCCTTACAACATACGGTAATGTAAAACCTGTTAAAACTGCCCATGCCGATGGTGCTAGAAGTGCCCACTTTGACGGGAATGGGGATTATTTCACACTAACTGACAGTGATGATTGGAATTTTGGTAGTGGAGATTTTAAAATTTCTGCAAAGGTTACAAACCAAGCAACGTACGGCACTATTTTGGCACAATATACTGGGACAAATTCAACTAGTACGTTTGCATTTGAAATTAATAGTAGTAAATTAGCAAAATTATACGTATACGCAGGAGGTACAGCATATACTGTTGGCGGTGTATCTGGTTGTGAGGTTGATTCTAATTTACATGATATCGAGGTTGGGCGAAGTGGTTCGTACCTATATCTATCCATTGATGGCGTTGTAAAACATAGTACAAGTATTGGTTCTATTGTTTTAAATAATTCATCAGCCAGTATAATGATAGGTCAAAATGGTAATAATTCGTCACTATTTACCGGTTACATACTCGGTGTAAGAGTAGAAAAAGGTAGTGCCCCGCACACAACAAATTTCACCCCACCTAACAAATTTGAAATAGACGGCCCCGACGTAGTCTTCTGTACAAACTTCGACACCATCTATGACCAAAACTATGCCATGATTCAACATATGGGAGATACTTTAGTAGATGCTACCGGAAACGGCAATAACGGAACAGCGACGGGAACGACTATAATTAACACAGAGTTTGGTAAAGCTAGAAGCTTTAATGGTACAAATTCTACGGTTAATTTCGGCACTGGTATAGCTAATTTCGAGAGGACAGATACGTTTACGTTGCTGACCGTACTCAAACTCAATGAACTAAATAAGTTCGTGACGCCATTTAGTAAGATGATAAACGTCTCTCCATATAATGGATGGGCAATTGATATACGAGACACTAATACATTTGAATTCTTACTGCGTAATAATTATACTGCAAACTTGTTGCGTGTAAATACGGTAGCAACTCTCACACAGAACGTAACGTACGTATCTGCGGTATCTTATGATGGAAGCTCCAATGCGAATAATGCTAAATTATTTCTAGACTCGGCCTTACAGGGAAAAATTGTCGTTGCAAATACGCTCACTTCATCACCTACTTCAACGGCATCGATACATGTAGGGAGCCAAAATAACTCAGGAAATTATTTTAGTGGTGTTGTGGGAGAAACTAGAATAAGCACCGCTCAGCGTTCCGACGCATGGATCAAAGCAGAATCATTATCACTTAAAAACAATCTTTTAACCATGTCCAATGTATAAAAGGATGGTGATCGTTTGGAACAGGTTCAAATAACAAAAGTAATCCCGATTCAAAATGGGCTTCATATATATTTTATAAGCAATGAAATCCCCATTGATTGGGAAATAAAAAACACAGATAACCTACCCCCTCAAGAAATAGTAGAAAAATGCTATGGGGAAATTAGAAATGCTATAGATACTGATTGCAGAAGGCGTGGTATAACCCCTAACCACGCCCTTCCAATTGTTAAGGATGAGATTATAAGTATAGAATTGCTAGGTATTAGTGATTATCAGTTTACAGAAGGACAACAGCCGATTGAACAGCAGTTAAGATGTGTTGGCAGAACCTTATTCAATAAGTTTATAGACGTAAAATCTGAAACAGTTTTTATCCCAGAGGTTGGCATTGAAGGTTTAAGCATTGAAGGTCATGTAATGACTTTGAATCCTACCTGTAGTTGCGGAATTACGCTAATTGCTCTGTATAAGGATTTGAGGAGTATTAAGTCATTTTCTATTACATATACATCACAAGCTGAAATTGATGAACAGAATAAGATGGTTTCAAATACAGGCTCAAGTACAGAGAATTAGTGGGCAGAGCTACCTATTATTAGGGAGCATAGATCTACATGCTCCCTTACTTATAGGATCGTTCTCTTCCCTACTTCCCCAAAAACTCCAATATATCATAGGCATTGGTATCCGGCTTGGCCTTCTCGAATACTTTGATGATGGTTCCGGTCTCATCGATGATAAAGGTGGACCGGACCACGCCGAAGGAGGTCTTGCCATACATTTTTTTCTCCTTCCAGACATCAAAAGCCTTGATGACGTCCAATTCAGGATCCGATAACAGAATGAAAGGGAGCTCGTACTTGTCCGCAAATTTCTGGTGGGATTGGGTGCTGTCTTTACTGATGCCTATGACTGCAATATCCTCTGCCTTGAAGCCGTCATAAGCCTCTTTGAAGGCACAGGCTTGTCTTGTGCAGCCAGGCGTATTATCCTTGGGATAAAAATACACCACGACCTTCTTGCCTAAAAAATCTGATAAACTTACCGGCTTTCCATCCTTATCATTTAATGTGAAATCAGGTGCTTTCGTTCCTTCTTTTAACATCTTACTTTCCTCCAATCTTTTAATCGCATTGTCGCTTTCCCATACTTAATGGCTCGCTGCGGCCAGTAATTTCATGGAATTTGGATACCCTCATTTCCATTCTGCTAAACACTAGGTATATCACTTTGAGTAGAAAACCCTCCGGCAAACCCCCGAGCAAATTAGTAAAACGTTTTTCTATTCTTAAAACATAATCTCAGGAAGCTTTTCAAGCACGCCTTCCCTTTTCTCTGATTGGAAGCAAAAGTTATGATCAAATAAAAAGGCCGGCGTTCTCGTCTGTTCCTCAAACCCCAGCACTCTTCCCTATAATATATAATACCAAATTAAATAAATGACAGATAAATTAAAGAGAAGCCCAATGGGCAGAAAGATCCTGAATTTCCACTTTGATGTTTTATGATGAAAGATCAAGGCGCCGAGAAGGCACCCGAGGCCTCCCATGGCAAAGGAACAGTTTAGAAGGGTCTGTTCGCTGATCCTCCACTTTCCATGACTGGATTTATATTTGTCTAAACCCATAATAAGAAAAGTAATAAGGTTCCATCCTGCTAATATGTAAATTGCGTACTTCATACCCAAGCACCTACCCGATTCAGTTTATCATCAAACTCCTGCCGTATATTGCGATACATTTCAAAGGTCTTTTTACTGTTGTCATTGGCCCGCTTCATAATGGAATCATAAAACACAATGGCGGCCTGCACAACATCGCCGCAGAGTTTTCCTTTCTCTCCCTGACGTCTTAAAATGTCAATTACGGTCTCTTTGTCAAAACTATCCTTATAGCTTCGTTTTCCAGTTAAGGCACTCATAATATCAGCTACCGCAACAATTCTTTCACTTAAGGTCAGTTCCTCACCCATAAGGCACTCAGGATAGCCGCTGCCATCCATTTTCTCATGGTGACGGTAAGCAATCTCCAATATTTCGCTGCTGATCCTTCCCTCCAGAATTTTCTTGGTATCGACGATATGATTTCGCATGATGATCAGCTCATCATTAGTAAGGCTGCCCGGTTTCTCCAAAATTTCTAACGGAGTTGCAATTTTACCGATATCATGAATATATGCTCCCAGACGAATTTTTTTTAGTTCTTCTTCATCCAGCCCAAATATGATTCCTAAAGCGACACTGATACTTACTGTCGTGATTACATGGCTGACTGTAGTTTCACTACGAAAGTCGATGGAATATGCAATCATTTTGATATAGTCCAGCAAGGTGTTCTCATCGTAATCCATCTCAGATACAAATGATTGCAATTCCTTCATATAGGAGCCATCCCGGATATGCTTTTCAATTTCATATTTCCTGTTTGCTTCCAAAAACAAGCTGATTACATCTTTGCTGAACTTATTGCTTTGATAAATGCTAAAGAAATCAGCGTTGATTAAAATTTCTCTGCTGTATAAAACGATATCCATTCTGTCTGACAGGTGAATCATATCAGCCAGCTTCAGGATTTCACTCTCGATACTGGGGTATTTTTCAAAATCCAAATGATGATACAGTACAAGCTCAGCCCACTTTCTAAGCGGCGTCATATTTTTTATGAACAAATATCCATAGATAGAATGCTCCCAAACATCCATCGATTCAAAGACAGCCATATTGTCAATCTCTTCGGTTTTAAAGGCTCCGATGTCATGCAATGCCGTTGTGATGCAAATTTCTCTCATATCTTCGTCGCTATAACTTCCATCAGCCTGCATCATTTTATAAACCATATAAGCTACCCTATTTCCGTGGTCAATGAGTCTTTCGTCAATGCAATCCAAAGCTCTGGACAAAATAGAAAGTACGCTGCTGATATTAAAATCCTTCATTCTTGCTATCTCCTGCCAATTTTCAGTAAAACTAGCAACAGTATATCATAAAAACGACAAAAAATAACAAAAACCGCAATGTATTTATTAAATTATCAGTTCTCTTTATGAACAAACCCCGTTTTCACATAAAAAGCTTTCCGTATAATACTCCATCATAAAAGCCATTAAAGCAAAGCTGTGCCCTGCGGGGTAACCTGCGACATGTTTCATCAGAAAGCCTAGCTGTTTGTTTGCGAGCTCCTTTGGCTCCTGCATTCCGGTTAGCTTGCTTAATTTTATCAAAACATAACATGCGGCGGAGTTTCCCGATGGAACGGCACCGTCATAAGTTTCTTTCGGCCGGTAAATCAACCCTTCTGCATCCTTGTCGGTTAAAAAGAAACCTCCTGACTTTTCATCCCAAAACTGTTTTTGCATGATTTTACTAAGTTTTATTGCCTGATCCAGATAATTGCTATTATAATTTGCTTCATAGATTTCCAACAAGGCCCAGATAAAAAATGCATAGTCGTCCAGGGTCCCGTCTCCTGCGGCTTCCCCTTCTCTGTATCGAACAAAAAGCTTTCCATTTTCCTTGGAAAGTGAATTAGATATAAATGCCGCCGCCTTTTCAGCTGCCTGCAGATATTTATCATCATTTAAAGCTTTGTAAGCCTTGGCAAAGGCAACGATCATCAGAGAATTCCAGGATGTCAGCTGTTTGTCATCCTTGTGCAGCATGGTTCTTGTCAGCCGGTATTCATAAACTTTTTTTATCAGATCATCAATTTTGGAATCATTCTGCTCGTATAATTCGTTTTTTATCAAATTGGGGATACTGCCTTCTTCGAAATTCGGCCGTTCTGAAATATCAAAGTATTCATTGAAGTAGGCTCCGTCTTCTTCCCCCAGAAGTCTGATGGTTTCCGCAGGGTCAAAAACATAATATTTCCCTTCGATCCCCTCACTGTCGGCATCCTGTGCCGAATAAAAGCCTCCCTCACTGTCAGTCATTTCTCTCAGAATATAATCCAGAGTTTTGGCTGCAATCATTCTATAAATTTCTTTTTCTGTTATTTGAAAGGTTTCCAAATAGATTATCGCCAGTAAAGCGTTGTCGTACAGCATCTTCTCAAAATGGGGCACCAGCCATTTATTGTCGGTGGAATAGCGTGAAAATCCGAAACCGATATGATCGAAAATACCTCCTCGATACATATAACGCAGTGTCTTTTCTACCATATACAGAGCCGATTCATCTTTTTCCAGCTTATAGCACCGTAATAGAAACATCAGATTGTGGGGAGACGGGAACTTGGGACTTTCTCCAAATCCGCCGTACTTCTCATCAAAACTGCTTTGAAACAGTTCTTTTGCTTCGGTGACCATTCTTCTTGCAGCAAAGCCTGCTTCGGTATCCCAGTGAATTCCTTTCTCCTCTCCTTCGGCCTTGTTTAATGCCTGAATAATTTTGTCGCCGGTTTCCTCCAAATCCCTTCGGTTCTTTTTCCATTCCTCAGTCACAGCCGATAAAATATCCAAAAGCCCCGGTATTTGATAATGTTTGGTTTTAGGGAAATAGGTACCGGCAAAGAACGGCTTCTGGTTCGGAGACATGATGATGGTAAGGGGCCATCCTCCGCGACCGGTTACCGCTTGGCAAACTGTCATATAGACCGCATCAATATCCGGCCTTTCCTCCTTATCCACTTTTATGGAAACAAAGTCCTTATTTAAAGCTTGTGCCACATCATTATCCTCAAAGGATTCATGAGCCATTACATGGCACCAATGGCATGTGCTATAGCCAATGGATAAAAACACGGGCTTATCCTCTTT
Source organism: Sinanaerobacter chloroacetimidivorans (assembly GCF_018128545.1). GTDB lineage: Bacteria > Bacillota > Clostridia > Peptostreptococcales > Anaerovoracaceae > Sinanaerobacter > Sinanaerobacter chloroacetimidivorans. Next base: position 163,829 of record NZ_JAGSND010000002.1, read on the forward strand.
TTGGGCCTTTTGGAAAGCCTCCTCCCCCCAGGGAAACCAGTCTACAGGATTATGGGCGTGCTGTAATAAATATGGTGATTTCTCATGGATTAATCGATTAGTTTCTCTATTCTTTGTCATAGGACATCACTTCCTTATTTTATTCAAATTATTAATAACAGATTACTTATCTATTTTCTCCAAACGAAATCTTTGTATTCTTTTTGATGTGTTTTGATATTTCCTATGTAAATAGGAATATGATGATTCATAATTTAGATGTATCAATTAATCTTGAATTATTTATTTCACCATACCCATTGACAAAGCGACAGTTATGTCGCATAATAATAAGAGACACCGATGTCGCTTATTGTGAAATAAGGAGAAACAAATGATAAAAAAGGGAGATATGACAAGAACAGCATTATTAAATACAGCGAAAGAACTTTTTTCAGAAAAAGGTTATTCAGCTGTGACTATGAAAGACTTCTGCGAAAGAAGTGGACTTAGCCGAGGAGGGCTCTATCGTCATTTTGCTTCAACGAAGGAAATTTTCATTGAAATGTTGAATTTTGATAGGGAAAATTCTTCAGCAGAGCTGGATAAAGCTATTTCAAACAGGATACCTGCAAAGCAAGTGTTCATCTACTTTATAAAGAAACAAAAACAGGAAATAAAAAATGGTATAGGACGGCTGTCAATTGCTGTTTATGAGTTTTGCACCACTGAGGCAGAGCAAAAAGATTATATGGATAAGCGATTTTCTTCAGCAGTTGATACTCTTGCAAAATTAATAAAGTATGGCCAATCACAACATGAGCTTAGAAATTGTGATTCAGAAGAAACAGCAAGACATATCGTTATTTTCCTGGAAGGACTCAGACTCTCCTCTGCAGTAGTGTCTTTCACTGAGACTATGCTAGAAGAACAATTACAAATTATATATGAAATGGTGGTTTGCAATGACAAATAATTTCACATTTGAACAAATTGATATGCAGAAGTGGGAACGAACTCAACACTTTTATTATTTCGGCAAATAACTGGATAGATTGAGGAGATGGAATAAATGAAAAAAGCGCTTGTTATTATTGATATGCAGATTATGCCCTTTATTTGGAAGGACTACGGCGGTAAAACTCTATATACGGAAGAGGTTTTGATAGCTAATACAAAACAACTCATTGAAAAAGCACGAAACGCTGATGCTCCGATTTACTATGTGATGTATACTGAAAAGGGAGAATCACCAAGAGCAGAAGGCCAACCCCTTTGGCAGGTACATCCAGAAATTGCACCTCAGGAGAGGGATAAACTGGTTGTAAAATACTATGCGGATTCTTTTTTACAAACAAAATTGGAAACATTATTGAACCAACAGGGAATAAAGAATATTGTACTTTGTGGTATACAAACAGAATTTTGTGTTGATACAACCTGTAAAAGTGCTTTTTCACACGGATTTAATATTGAATTAGCGGCCGATTGCCACAGTACTTTTGACTCGGATTTGCTTTTAGCTAAGCAGATTATTGCTCATCATAACAGCATTTTATCCCAGTTTGCTCAAGTCAAACCCGTTTCCGAAATTGAGATGGAATAGTTCTCCGAAATTGAGGTGGAATAGTTCTCTTTCATAATATGAGTTTTTTATAGGTTTTAGTACAAGCTATTCCCGGATGCTTTCTACTCAATAATAGCAAATTATAGGTGTTCCGACAGAGATATTATTGTATATTTTCTCAGCTAACCAAAAAGGAACATTAATACAGCCATGGGAACCCCTTGTTAAATAGATATCTCTTCCAAACTCAGTTCTCCATGTTGCATCATGAATGCCGATATTATTATTAAACGGCATCCAGTATGATACAATCGCGCTATAGTTCTCTCCTTTTAAAACTGTATTTGTTACTTTATACTTGAGACTATAGATTCCTTCAGGGGTTTTGTAACCATCATATATATCCCCTGTAACCACATTCCCATTTGCGATAAGGATTCCAGAATTGTAAAACCACAAATGCTGCTTTGACAGGTCAATTTCAACATAAGTATAGCCTATATCATTTCCATTATGAAATGCTCCTTTTTGACTGTACTTAGGTTCTTTTATGATTGTCCTTCTACTCATTATGTCCTCAATTAGCTCTGCAGTTTCCTGATTGACATCAACCTTCCATCCATAATCACCGCCGCCAATTTTGATTCTAGTCCCTGTTGATGTGACAAAATCACGCACTTTACCACAAGTATCGTAGTGAACTGCAAGTGTTTTTAAAAATTCCTTAATTTTAACTTTATTGATAATTACATTCAAATCTGTGTCAAACTCAATCCAATTACTGATTACATTCTCATCGACAACTTCACTGCCGCCAGCATAAGTATAGATGATTTCTGAAGTTATGTAATGTTCCACAACAGCTTTCGTATTTTTAACCATCTCTGAATCCGATTTGATCGTTGGGTTCTCGTAACATTTTAATTTATCTAGGTCCAGTTCTGATTCTCCATTTATTACAGCGTTTTTAATACAAGAATATAACAATGCATCATTCACTTTATTTCCATATACTTCTTTTACGATATAGTAGCTGCCATTTGAGTATTTAAGTGTAGCGTTCTTTGGTTCAACTACATTAGAATTGTCAACACAGTTGAGTTTACTATATCGTTCCTGTAATAAGTTTTCATCATATGTAAATACATTACCGATATTGAGGACATCTCTGTTAAAAAATGAAATAAACCATAATGTTCTATTCTGCTCCTTTTTAAGTGAATAGCTTCCATATACCCTATCGAATTTCAGTCCGATTTCAGTTCCTTTAATCTGTTCCTCAATATTGCCCCTTTCATGCAGGGCCAATGTATAAGAGGCCGCCCAGTTATTCAACTTTTCATCTGCAGCCTTTGTAGTCAGCCAGGATACATTTACGACTCCATTTATTACTGTACCAGGATAGAAGTGAGTTTTAAAGAATACAGTAACTAAAAATAGAATCATAATTAATGTAATTATTATTGATTTAAAAATATATTTCCTTATGAACTCCTTATTCACAAACATATTATTGCACTTTTCCTTTTTTTAAAACTATATACAAATTAATTGCATTCAATACGTATAATTTTATAATTAAAAATGAAAGTTTATTACTCCGAATAATGATATTTATTTCAATTTTTATCCATCCTATTATTTATAACAAATATTAAATATTTTATAATGAATAGATAAGTGCATTTTAATTTTAAAATATATTATTTGTACGATAAACAATTTACATTAAAGGAGATTAACCTATGAAGGCAACAATACCAGTTTGTGTTCCTGATTTATCATTACGACCATTTAGTCTTTCTGTAGAGCGGACGATGTCATTTCCAACCAATGTATTGTACCGTGCTTGGACTGAACAGTTTGACCTCTGGTTTGCAGAACCAGGTTCAGTCCTGATGAAAGGGGAAGTCAATACTGTTTTTTACTTTGAAACAGCCTATGAAGGGAATCGTCATCCTCACTATGGACGTTTTCTTCGACTTGTGCCTGACCAACTGGTTGAACTTACATGGCTAACGGGTGCTGACGGAACCAAAGGTGCTGAAACGGTTGTGACTGTGGAATTAAAAAAGGTTGAGAGTGGAACAGTATTACGATTAAATCATGCAGGGTTTCCAGATGAAGAATCGAAGGACAGGCATGAACAGGCATGGCCTCTGGTTCTTGCTCAACTGGAGGATAGGTTGATGAAGTTTTCTCATCGTTAATGTGCAATATAATAATTTAGTATACTCTGAAAAATAAAGGATACTACTAAAATCAAAAGTAGCATCCTTTATTTTACTTGAATGTTATATGAATTCTAATTTCATTATAAACTATGATTTGTCACTGCTCATCTTCTTTCTGAATACAATAACCGCAATCACCATTATGACAACCGCATATCCAATTACCCACCAAAGATGTGGTAAAATTGATAAATAGTCTCCGGAAATGGCAGCTCTGCCCGCATCCACAGCGTGAGCAAATGGAAGCGCATAGGCAATTCCTTTGAACCAACCGCCAATCAGATTTAAATCAAACCATGTACCACTCAACCATGCGCTGAGATTAATCAAGAGTGCTCCACAGATACTGCTCACCTGCTTTTCATTAAATATACTTCCTGCTAACAATCCAATTCCAATAAATAGTACAGCTGTTGGCATAAGTACAATAAAAGACAGCAAAACATTGGCATTTACTGTTAATCCAAAGAAGAATGCGGCAATAAAACTTATGACAAGTTGAAGAATCGCCATGGGTAGTAGCGGAAGTGTGTATCCCATGATGTAATCAGAGGCAGAAAGTGGAGCTGTGAACAACCGCATCAAAAATGAGGTGTCTCTGTCTTTCGCTATTAACATTCCAGAGAATATCGAGATAAAGGAAAGACCGAAAACTGTTATTCCCGGAATAAGTTTATCAATGACAAACATTTCAACTTCTATATTGGCTTGAATGGCAGATAGCAGTAATAATATAACCAATGGAAAACCTATACCAAATGCCAAATTCAAAGGATCTCTAAGAATCTCTTTGCTGTTACGTGTAGCAAATGCTAACAATCTCATCAATTTACCTCCCCTTTGGTACCTAGTGAAACAAAGGCATCCTCGAGTGTTTTGGTTTCCGTCTTCGCCATCAATTCTGATACCGTTCCAACCGCCTTTAATTTGCCTTTCGACATAATACCGATTCTATCCGAAAGTGCTTCTGCTTCCTCCATATAGTGAGTAGTGAGAATGATGGTAATACTTCCTTTTAATTTCTCAATAGCAGCCCACAGCTCCCGCCTTGCAATAACATCAAGTCCCAGAGTAGGTTCATCAAGAAAAAGTATCTGTGGGTTCGAAATAAGTGCCATGGCAATACTGAGTCGCCTCTGCATTCCTCCGGATAAAGTTTTTGCTTTATCTTTGGACACTTCTGTAAGACTAAAAGTTGTAAGCATCTCCTCCACTTTTATATCTACAGCTTTCTTGCCGAGGCCGTATATTTGGGCAATTAATTCAAGATTCTCTTTAACAGATAAATTGCGAGCCACAGCAGTTTCCTGCGGTGAAACATTAATCTTTTCTTTTACTGCATGAGGATTGGAGACAATACTGTTGCCAAGGAGAATTGCATCGCCGTTTGTAGGTTTGCTAAGGCAAGTCAACATCTTTATTGTTGTAGTTTTACCTGCTCCATTCACTCCGAGCAAAGCAAAAAGTTCACCTTGATCAATAGAAATATCGAGAGAATTCACAGCGGTCTTATCTTGGAATTTCTTTGTTAAATTCGTTGTTTGTATAGCAATCATTCATCTTCCTCCTTGTATTCCTGTGCATTAAAAATTTCCTGTGCAAACTGCAGGAAATTCTCGTTTTTCATGATTGCAATTCCCTGCGCCTCATCGCCGAGAACCAATAAGCTGTCTCCGGGACAAATGTTAAATATCTCTCTGGCTTTTTTAGGAATCACAATTTGTCCTCGTTCTCCAACCTTTACTAGTCCAAATATGTGTTTCCCCTTTGGCGGAATACCTATTTCTCCCTTGTCATTCGAATAATTTACCAGATCATCCAATGCCACTCCATATAATTCTGCCAAAGCCATACAATTATTGATATCCGGTACTGTTTCTCCGTTTTCCCATTTCATAACAGCTTGTCTTGAAACACCGACTTTTTCAGCAACTTCTTCTTGTGTATATCTACGCGTTTTTCTTAATTTTTTTAAATTTATACTTATCATACTTTTCACATCCCTTATAACCATTGTACAATAATTTACCGAATAATCTACCAACCAAAGATAACACACAATGTTACTTTGGGTTTTCATTTATTTTAATTTAATACAAAAAGAATGTATCTATTTTATTAATTGATACATTCTTTTTTTTGTTAGTTGATTTTTCTAGTATTATACCCAAAATAGAAAATACTACTTTAGCCCTATTTATCAAGTTTTATTTTATGAGACTCCGAACAACCCGATCACCATAAGAATGACGGATACAAACTGAAGTGCATTCATCAAATTCCTTGCTTATAGCATCCATACCTTCAAAAGTAATTTTGCTGCTAAAATCATCACTTTTACTATTTGCAAGAATAGCCTCTAAAATCATCTTTTACTTCATCATCTTTTTCACTATTCCATTAGATATTCAATAGACTACATTATTCCAAGATAAGCACAGTTCCCTGTCCGCCATCAACCAGAACTCTATCTCCTGTTTTAAGTCGTAATGTTGCATTCCCGCATCCCACAACGGCAGGAATCCCAAGTTCTCTGGCAACTATGGCCGCATGGGATAAGGGTGCGCCTACGTCGGTTATCACCGCTGCCGCTTTCGGGAAAAGAGGGGTCCATCCGACATTGGTGGTTGTTGCAACTAAAATTTCCCCTGGTCGAAGTGTTTCGCCTTCTTCGGGGGCTGCCAGAATACGCACCGTACCTTCTACTCTGCCCGCTGCTCCGGCAAAACCTTTGAGCATCTCAGATTCAGATCCATTGACAATCGGCATGGTTGAATCATAGAAGTCCATTCTTCGGTTGGGATCCTTTATCCATTCCAAAGGATTGAAGCGTCCCCGAATCACGGATGGGAATGGCGGCAGCGCCTTGTACTTTTCATAGTTTTCTTTTCTTACCGGAATATGCATTAATTTCACGTCTCTGTCAGCCAGGAGATCCTCTACTTCATTCATGTAGAGAAAAAATACATCATTTCCGATTCCTGTAAGCTCTCCCGTCTTCATTGCAAAGGTACGAATCACTCTAAATACCCTTACGAACTCTGAACGGGCTGCTTCTCGGACACGAGCACCGGCCGATGCTTTTGACATTTGCTTCTCAAGCCATTTTACTTTATTCGGAAAACGCACCTGGAATCTCTTCCAAGCCGCCTCATATTGAATATGCTGCTTCTTTAGAAGTTCTTCCGCATCAGTATTCAACTCTTGAAATTCCTCAATCTGCTTTTCCAGCCAGTTCCTATCTTCAGAGGGATCCGGTATCGATAGCTCAAACTCATGAGGCCCCCTATGCCCGTACTTTATCAAGTATTTCTCACGGCTCATTTCTTCTTTGATCACCTTCGAGATGCCGATAACCGGCCCGAGGCTTTCCAGCTCAGAATCCCCCCTGAGGTTGGACAAAAGAGTGTTGGCATCTTCGGTACCCACCAGCTTTGTAAGCTTCTTGCTCAAGGTCAGAGCAAGAACGGCTTTGGTACCGCTGGCTATCAGCCCCCACCAGGCCTTCGTATTATAAGGCTCTAGTTCATGCTTCCATAGAGTCAGCAGTTCTTCCTTCGTATTTATTTTTCTAATTTTTTCAGTTGTTTCACTGCACCAATCCGGTGTTCTTTCAATATACCGTGACATATCTTTGGAGATTTTTTTAAAATTCCCTAGATAATATTGAATCCTCGGTATTATTACTTTTAGTAACTCCATCTTTGAAAAAGGATAGACAGGAATCGTTAATCCTTCCGGCACCTGACCAAATATTTCACCAAGAATTTTAAAACCTATTTTTGCATTCCCATACAATGCGGTAATGGCAGATAATCTTTGACTGATATTTGAGTATATTCTTCCGCAAATATTGCCTGACCATAGATAATATCCGGGAACAAAACTAATTTCATTGTCCAGGCTTCTTACGATACTCCATGTAAGCGGCGAAACAACATCAGGGATTGCCTCTCCTACATTTGTATTTACCCAAAGAGCATCTCCTGCTAAGCTTTCGTTTATTTCATAGGTATCTAAATTACCCGTTGTCAAAGTGGTTATCGGTCTTGCCTGCAAAAGGTACAGTTTTCCCCCGGCTACAGCCCACTCGATATCCTGAGAACTTCCCAATTCCTTCTCAAGCTTTGCTGCATATTGATACAGATTATCGGCATATTTCTTAAACTCATCAGGACCGTCATATTTTCCCTTCGGTCTGTTTAATCTGAAGTCCTGCGCATTTGCTTCTCCGGAAACAAGCTGTTCTCCCAGTCCATGTACATAATTGCCTATCATGCTTGTATAACTGCCCGTTATCGGATCGGCAGTGAACAATACCCCTGAGATTTCTGAGGGTACCATCAACTGAACAACGACAGCAATTTGATGAGATTGGTCAATACCTTGAACGGTGCTGTATACTTTTACCCTCTCCGATTGTCTTGATTGGAGAACCGTATAGATGGCCTCCAGAACCTTGTCATCCGTTTTCACATTGAGAACAGTCTCAAATTCACCCGCAAAGGAGGCCTGGACCGAATCTTCGCTTAAAGCAGAGGACCGTACTGCAAAGAGCGCTCCTTCATTGTTCCTTCTGATTTTGTTCAAAAAGTGAAGGATCTCATCCCATGCTTCGTTATTCAGCGTTTCTCCTTGAAAAGCCGATGGCAAAACGACAAAGCCTTCCGGTACCGGATATCCGCCCTGATACATTCTGGCCAACATACCGCCTTTTCCTCCTGCAATAGCTTGAAGCTCAGGAGTCAACTCTTTAAAGCTTTTTACCATATCTATCATAAAAGCACACCCTCTTTACTTTTCAATTCCAAATCGAATCATAGAAAGAAAACTGTTCCTATCTTCGAGAAACTCCCGAAGATACGTTTCTTCCAAGTCATCGTTATGATCTAATTCCAATAAAAATTTGTTATCGAAATAATCCAGCGTTAGCATGACTAATCGGAAAGCCTGCTCACGAACCACGCCCTCTCTGAGGGGAACCTTTTCAAATAACAGTTCCCACTCTTTTTCATTATCGGCAAGCAGCATTCCATACTTTTCTTGAATCTCTATTTTAAGTTCAATCGGTGTTGTGTAAAAAGCTTCTCTCATAATTTTCATTAAGCCAGGATTTTTTTTGTAATAATGAAATTTAATGATGCTGAATTTTTCTTTTGTTTCGAAAAAGTCCTGGTGTTCCAACAGTGTGTCAAAACCCATTTCGATCCTTCCTTTTTCTATGCATCGATCCAAAACGCTGAGATACAACTCTTTTTTGCTTTTAAAATGGTGAAAGACCAGTGCTTTGGATATGCCGGCCGCCTCCGCGAGCATTGTAGTTGAAGTATTCGCGTATCCATATCGGGCAAACACATGAAAACAAGCGTCCAAAATTTTTTCTTTATCATAAAGTTGTAACGGCATGAGTAGTACCTCCTTCATCTTATGCTGACCGTCGGTTAGTATGAGATTAACATTTTATTGACCATCGGTCAATATGTTTTTTATTAATATTTCTTGGTATAGTTTCCTTTTATTCTCTCCCGAACATTAGTACGTATTCTTTGGAACGTAACATCAAAATATATAAAATATATTTACCTGCAAATCTCGCGGAAGTTCCAGCAGGAGAAAAAATATTTTTATAAATAATGTAATATTTTTTAATTTTATGCGACTAATTAAAAGAAAGGAGGATTTAGATGAAACAAATAGAGAAGCTGTATTTTACATATAAAAAGGACATTTATCAGTATTTGTTGAGTATTACCCAGAATCCTGCCCTTTCAGAAGATTTGCTCTCAGAGACATTTGTGAGGGCGATCTATTCTATAGGCAATTTCAAGGAGAATTCATCGGTTAAAACATGGCTGTTTGGGATTGCCCGTCATGTATGGCTGCAAAATTTACGGAAAGACAAGTCTGCCATAGAATATAATGACCTTCTAGAATTTTATGTGGCTGACAATATAGTGGATACCATGAATGCAAAATTATTAGCAAACAGGGTCATGGAATTGCTTGAAACGAAAAAGTCCATTTTAAAAAAGGAGGAATTCATTTGAAAATAGCATGCAATATTATATTGGATCTAATCCCGCTTGTAAAGGACCATGTTGCAAGTGAGGATAGCATAAGACTGGTATCAGAACATCTGAAAAGTTGTGAAAGCTGCCTCCTTGAATTTGAAAATGATGCTTTACCAAAAGAAACAAAAATAGATGATATAAAAGTGATATCTTCAATCAGAAAAAAGCTTCTGTTTATCGCATCGGCATTATTATTAGCAGGTGCTTCTATTGGGATGATATTGAACAATAGCGTGTCTTCCAACTTCATTCCAATATTAATAATTATTTTGAGTATCCTTTTGGCAGGAATACTGATATTCAAATATGATCTAAAGGGAGGTAACAGAATGAACAGATTTTTTATGGGAAAAGCGATTGGTACAATCATTGTCTTTGCCGCATTGGGGATTTATTTGCTGCTTAAATATGATTTGCATCTTTTTTAGCAAAGGATATTCAAAACAAAGAATGCGGCTCTTCCTTCCGAGAGTCGCATCCTGTTCGTTTATCCATCAAATTTCTTATCAAAAGAGAACAGCTTCCTTGTTTTATTATTTCTCAGCAGCCAAAGCTCCTGTATTAATTTCTTAAATGTTTCGTACGCAGGTTTTGGCGAGTAATCATCCCTCATAATCCCAAATTGATGAAAAAGATCTTCTTTGGAGCTGTCCGCGTCCCAAAGTCCGAAAAGTTCATAATGGGTGATATGAAGCTCCAGCCGTAAATTGTAAACACATCAACGAATAATATTGATGACATCCTTTCTGGGTGCTGCGGGGTTTGGTTCATCAGCCGGATACCCCAGAACAACCGTACCATAGATGATATGATTTTCCGGAATGTCCAGTTCATTTAAAAGCTGTCGGATCACCGGCATATGGGTCAATCCGGGCAATTGATTCAGCCAGCAGGATCCGACTCCAAGGGAGTGCGCCGCCAGCATCATATTGCCGATGGCCAATGCGGAATCCGGCATCGCATTTCCGCTGTCTTTCAGATTCGATACAATGATATAGGTTGGTGCATGATATAAAAAATCGGCAGTCTCATCCTTTGCCTTCTCAATCAAGCTGGCCACATAGGGATGTGTTTCCGCTGTAACCGGAATGGACAGCAAAGCCTGCCTTATGGATTCATTCACTTTCTGCATCGCATCCCGCCCCTGGATCGCAGTAAACTTCCAGGTTTGCAGCCCCATCCCGGAAGGAGCATAGCTTCCTGCCAGAAGGATATCCTGTAGTTCCTGGTCCGTTATTTGTTCGGAACGAAATTTTCGGATGCTTCTTCTTGTCATAATATTTTCCAATATCTGATTCATATGATTCTCCCTTTTGAATGTATTATAGATTTTATTTATATGATTATTCTTTGACTCTTACCGGTACTTTATCTTGGCACGGAACCCTGGATTGGCACAATCCGCACCCGGAAATATAGCTGCTCTTGGTAAGGATATCCGGTCCGATTTCATTCTTTAATTTCTGCAGAAAAGCACTGCAGACATCTTTGTCATGGCCTTCCTTCGTTATGGCATTTACCGGACACCTTTGAATACAGGCGCCGCAGGTTCCATCGGCATAAAACTTACACCACTCGTAATGGCTTTGGTAAGTCCGTTGATCCGCCGGCAGACGTCCTTCTATAATGATGGTGCAAAACCGCATGGCTTTTCCCTGCCTTGTGATCAGACCATCAGATAAGCCGAAAGTGCCCAGTCCTGCAGCATAGGCAGTATGCCTGTGGGACCATTTGGAAGCGATTCCCAATTTTTCGGAAGTCATCCGGCTCCATTCCGGAAGCAGATCAATGGCAACGGCTCTGATTCCCTTCTTTTCCAACTCCTTTAGAACTCTTTCGCATACATCATAGATAAAAGGTTCCCACTCTCCTCTGGTGACAATCCATCTGAGGCTCGGCATCCCTTCCGCCTGCTTCTGAACCATTTTGGTTTCTGCTGTTTGTGCGAATCCAAAGCTGATTACTGTCAAGTCCTCATCCGTTACCGTGTCATCGTGGTATTTCAGCGAAAAGGCTTCGGAAGGCGACCAATAAAAGTCACCGATATGCTCTTTATAAAAACGGAAGAGTTCGTCACTGCCTGACGCAAATCCTATCATAGGCAAGTTCCACATGGGTTCATCCGGCAGGTCAAGGCTGTGAAAATTATTCAACCCGGATGATTTCACCGCATTCGTAATGATTTTGCTCACTTCCACTTTTGTCGTATTCATATTTTCCTCCATATCTTTCTGACTATCCCAGTTTATTTTGTTTTAACTAGTGGCAATCATACGCCTGGCCAGGGTTAAAATGTCTTCCAGCACCTTGATATCCTGTTTGTTTTTCATGATCATAATTCCCCCTTCAATCAAGGCCACGACACCCTGCGCAACTTCGACACAAGAGGAACCTTCCTTTCCCCGTGCCATCTCCTCAAGAACGATGCTGAGTTTATCGATCCATTTATCAAATACCTCTCTTACTTTTTTAGAGAAAGCCGGATCATGTTCACTCAATTCCAGCGCGATATTGCCGAATATGCAGCCGCATCGAGCTTGTTTGGAGGTATGATTCTCAAGAACCCATTGGAGCATTTCGTTTATTTTGGCTTCCGGGCTCTTTTTCGAGCTTAAAATGCCCTCAAGAACTTCTCTGTCAAATATTTCATAAAAGTAATCCAAAACCTCTAATCCAAGTTCATGCTTCGATGAAAAGTAATGGTAAAATTGGCCTTTTCCAATAGCGGCCGCTTCTAAGATGTCGCTCAGCTTCGTATTTTCATATCCTTTTGATTCAATTAAAGCTGCTGCTATTTTAATAATTTCCTGACGTTTTTGAGACATAACACCGCCTCCTTTCAGCGACATTCTTTTACCTACCGGTTGGTACAATTTTAATATAAAAAAATTTATTTTGTCAAGCAATGAAATTATTCTTTCATTATGCCCGTCATAACGGTCAGATCCACCGTAATATGAGTCGGCATTTCAAAATCCCGAACTTCCAGTCTTGCCTCATCCGCTCCCCAGGTCAGTGGTGTCATTTTCATCAATTGAGGAAAAAGCTCCCTGGAAATTTCGAAAGAATAGGTTATCTTACGGGTATCTGTTACGGTGAGCTTCTGAGCAAAGTAATCGACCATCCTATCATTTGAATAGGAAATATTCTCTTTTCCATGATACAGTATATTTCTTAGTTCCATCAGGTACCGGGAGTCCGGAAATACCTTTACGATGATCCCGTCATTGCGGAGAACCCGTGTGAATTCAAGGTAATTCGCCGGAGAGAGAATATTCAGAATCACGTCAAAGCTTCCGTTATGAAAAGGCAGCTTAGCCAGATCGGCTACACACCACAGGATATCTCCCCCATCACTTCCTGCTGCGATATGAATGCTTTCCTTTGAAATATCAGCACCGGCAAAAAAATATTCTTTCTTCCCGGTTTCTTTCTCCGTGGATTTTCCCTCATCCGCTGCCACAAGCCGCCGTGTAAGGCTGGAAAGGTGGGAGCCTTCACCGCAACCTGCATCAAAGACAGCAAGTTTCCTGTCTCCGACTTTATGCTGATGCTTCTTTATGATTTCTTCCAGAACGTCCATCAGGGGATCAAAGAATCCGGCTCTGCATACCTGATGTCTTGCTTCAAATAAGTCTTTGGAATACACCGCATCATAATGCGATGTCAGTAAATTCAGATAGCCTTTTTTAGACAAGTCAAAGCAATGCTTTGATTTACAAGTCAAACTGGAGGATGCCTGAATCTGCATCTGCTTTCCGCAGAGAGGGCATTTCAGGATTCCTTTGTTCTCCATAATTAATTTACTGATTCTGTCTTTCTTTTTCAGCATTTGATTCATATGACTGTCACCTCTTATTGCCATCTTTTCCGTATCGAGTTCATCATAACATAGACCCTTTGGAATTTCAATCCTGGGGGTATGTACCACTTAATTAAAAACAAAAAATTTTTTTATTTTATTCCTTGACAATTTCTAGCCATTGGAATATATTACATATTGAACAGTGTTCAATAACCTAACACCGTTTACAATCACAGGAGGCAATTAACATGACTATAGAAGAACGCAGAGATCGCGAAAAGGAAGAAATGCGGGAGCTGATCATCAGAACAGCGGGAGATATCATTGCGGCGGAAGGAATCGAAAAGCTTTCCATCCGCAAGATCGCAAACCAAATGGAATATTCTCCGGCCATCATCTATCACTATTTCAAAGATAAAGAGGATATCTTAAATCAGCTGATGTCCAGAGGGTATCAGAAAATCATGTCGGCACTGGTCTCCGCAGATGCAGCTTCAGGAGATCCCGAGGAAAAGTTAAAATTACTTACAAAAAATTACATCGAAACGGCTTTGAAGATGCCTGAGGAATATAAACAGGTCCAGCTTTCCGGCTCACCGGCCTCTTTGCAGTTCACTTCATCCATGTTCCAAGGAGCTTCTGCAAAAAAACCGGCTTTAAAAGTTCTTTCTCAATGTCTGAAGGAAATGTATCCGAATCAGGATGCAAGCGACAGCACCATAGAGCTCACTGCCCAGCTCATTGCCGCTTCCACCTTCGGATTGATTATCAAGCTCATTATCGAAAAGGACATCGACCAAGAGCAGCAGGCAAGGCTCATCGATTATTATGTTGAAGTCATGATCTTAAATATGGCTTCAGGCAGTATTTCTAAAAATAAAAAATAAGGAGGTTTCCAATGAAAAGATTACTGAAAATAGCAGCTTCCATATTGATCTTAATTGCAGTCATTTGCGCCGGAGGAATATTCTATATCAGCCGAGGACTGGAAGAAGGACAGAATCTGGCTCTGAACGGCGTCGATCCCCCTTCCCTTTCGGACGGAACATACCATGGAATCTATGACGGTGGACGTTGGTCCAACGAGGTGAACGTTACGATTACCAATCAGCAGATATCAGAAATAGAAGTTGTAAAAGACGTCCGTTTTCCAAAGCCGGAGGTAACCGGTGAGTTGATCAGCCGTGTTATACAGGAACAGACAACGGCCATAGATGCCGTCTCAGGATCCACAGTAACTTGTAAAGCTTACTTAAAATCAATTGAAAATGCATTGAATCGTTAAGATTTAAAGGATCGCCCAACAAGTCCGGTGTAAACGAAAAAATTTGTGATCGGATCAAAACCGGCGAAAAGCCAAAAGAAAGGAATAGGAAATAAAAATGAAAACACTTGTGATCTATTCAACCAAACATGGCTGTACAGAGCTTTGTGCAGAAAAGCTTTCCGGTCAGCTGCAAGGTTCCGTTGATCTTTACTCGCTGAAAAGCAAAAAGGTTCCGGAGCTCACGCTATACGACAATATCATTATCGGCGGATCCATCTATATGGGAAAGATACAGAAAGAAGTTTCTGAGTTCTGCAATCAGAATTTGGAGCTGCTGAAGAAGAAAAAACTTGGTCTTTTCATTTGCTGTATGGGAGAAGGAGAAACTGCCGAAAAGCAATTGGAAACCTCTTTTCCAAAAGAGTTATTGGATATAGCCGTTGTCAAAAGCAACTTCGGCGGAATGTTCGACTTTAAAAAAATGAATTTTATGGAGAGAACCATCGTAAAAAAGGTTTCGAAAATTACGGGAGACACTTCAAATATCCGGGAAGATATGATAAAGGAATTTGCAAATTTCATGGATGAAGTGGTAAAATAATAGAATAAGGGCAAAATTCAAATAATATGCCCAAGAAAGACGGGAAAGGAGACTTGTTTTATGAAAATTCAAAAAAATGCGGCCATTGTAGGTTTAATGGAGGGCGTTAAAGTTCATTAAACTTGCTACCCTCCAAAAAAGTAAAATCAAAAGCACGAAATTTTGGAGGAAAAAATGGAATATAGAAACTTAAAAAAATATGGTCTGACAGAACGTTTTGAACAGGAAGCCACTATGTATGAGGAACTTTTTCTGGCCAGAGTCAGTGAACAGCACCGAGATCTATACAAAGTAATCTGTGAAGAGGGAGAATTGAATGCCGGTGTTTCAGGAAAGCTTGCCTATGAAGCCTACGATGCCGCTGACTATCCGGCGGTAGGTGACTGGGTCATGATTGACAGGCAGAGAGATGATTCCGGGAATGCTGTGATTCATAAGATTCTGCGCAGAAAGAGCGTCTTTGAGAGAAAGGCGGCGGGTACCTCCCAAACCATTCAGATTGTGGCCGCAAACATTGATATCTTGTTCATCTGCATGTCACTGAATGCCGACTTTAATCTCCGGCGTTTGGAGCGTTATCTGACAGTGGCCTGGGACAGTATGGCTGTACCGGTAATCGTTCTCACAAAATCTGATCTATGCAATGATCTTAGCCTGCGGCTTTCGGAAATTGCAGCGGTCAGTGCGGGTTCTGATGTGGTTGTCTGCTCAGGTATGGAGGAAAACGGCTATGAAAGCATCCTCCCCTATCTCAAAACAGGCAGTACCATCGCGTTTATCGGTTCTTCCGGCGTTGGAAAATCCACATTAATCAACAGGCTTATGGGCCGTGAGGTTCTGGCGACAAAGGAAATCAGAGAAGACGACAGAGGCCGGCATACCACTACTCACCGGCAATTACTTCTGCTGCCGGACGGCGGTGTTGTCATCGACACACCGGGAATGAGGGAATTACAGCTGGAATCCGGTAATCTCTCCAAAACCTTTGAAGAGATCGAAGAGCTTGCTTCCCAGTGCAAGTATGGGGACTGTTCTCATACGACAGAGCCGGGATGCGCTCTTAGAAAAGCAATCGAGACAGGGATCATTTCCAGGGAACGCTTTGAAAGCTATCAAAAACTGCAAAAAGAACTTGGATATGAAGGTTTGAACTCCCGGCAGCTGGAACAGGAAAAAATCAAAAGAATGTTTGGAAGCAAAGGTGAAATGAAGCAGACCATGAAATATGTAAAAAACAAGCATAAAAGATAAGCATGCTGAAGGCTGCCCGTCACGGGCAGCCTTTCTCTATTCATCATCCTTCTTATTCTGTATTCTTCTGATTGCGGCCGTAATGCCCGCAATAATCAGAGCGATTGCGGGAACAAGAAAAAGGATTGGAGCTCCCGCATCCTTCAGTCCCCCGCCCGCCGGACTGCCGGCAGTCAAATCAGGCTGGTATCTGGAAAGTATAAACACCGTAACGGCCGCACAGGCTCCGGCTGCTATAGCACCTATTACAATAGAAGCTGTTGCTGAAGTTGATTTCCGGTTCATCGAGACGGGGCCTACATAGGCATTTCCCTTAATCAAGCGGATCACATAAATACCGGAACATACCGTTAACAGGATCACGATATTGGCCGGATATGCAATCCAGCGGAATCCAAAACCGTAAAGTCCTGTATCAATCAATAAAAGATACAGTAAAAGAAGAAAAGACTGGTTTCCGATTTTATCTCTCCTCTGCATCTGCATTTCATCCAAGTTATTTTTTTTCATTGCTCTCATCCTCCCAAAAGATATCATTAAGGGTCTTCCCCAATACTTTACAAATTGCAATACATAGATTAATCGAGGGATTATAATCCCCGTTTTCTATAGCATTTACCGTCTGTCTCGTGACTCCTACGGCGTCGGCTATGTCCTTTTGAGACATATCCTTGGCTGCCCGTGCTGATTTCAGCCTCAAATTTTTTCCCAAACTACCACCTCATTTTACTTATACATTATCTTATTTTCGGCATGTCCTCGCATTTCTGTATTCACCCTGCATTCACAGTATCATATATGCGATATAATGTCAATTATATTTTACATATATTATAATTAACTTTACACATCCTTGCATTCAAGGTGAATTGTAAAGTAAACTTCCTATTTGCAAATCAAAAGTCTCCTTTTGAAGTGGTCAATATCGCTCATCTTTCATCACCCTTTCCGATGATCGTAAATTTTTCTTTTGATCATACTATTGGTTATTTGAGTCGGTTTCCCTTCTCCGTTAAATAAAACCTTTATCTCCGGTTCGTATCCAAGCTTATACTGGAGAGCTTCCTTTATCCTGCGGGCTGCTTTTCCCTCTATCCTCCGAAAAACCTCTTTATCCTGTACCGCCAATTCCAAAACCAGATTTTCATTCGTGTCCATACTGGCTTTATAATCCATCACTTCTTCAAAGGACAGCACGATTTCATCCAGTTCTCTCAAGTAGAGAAACTGGTTTTCTTGTAATACGACCCGGTTATTCAGCCTTCCCAGAACTTTATTCATGGTATTCAGAAAGGTGCCGCAAGAACAAGCTTTCGATGAAAAGGAGGCGATATCTCCTGTTCTATATCTGATTAAAGGCATGGCCTGTCTATTCAAGGTGGTAAACACTACTTCTCCGTATTGTCCGTTTTCAACAGCCTTCCCAGTATCAGGGTGAACGATTTCAAAATACAAATCACCTTCCCTCATGTGATACCCATTCAAGGCTTCACACTCCACGCCTCCTCCGTATCCCATTTCCGTCATCCCGTAATGGGTAAAGACGCTGCACCCATAGCGTGCCAACTCCTGTACCAATATGGAAGGTACATAATCCGTACTTAACAATACTTTTTTAATTCTTCTTTTAAATAATTCTCTTTTTGCTCTGCTTAGATATAGAATCTGCAGAGGGATCCCTACAATACAGTTGATGTCCTTTTCTTCAATACACTTTGCAACCTCTTCCGTATCTGTAAGGACTCCATGAACCACACATTCTGTCTTTGACATTGATAATGCTTTTTGCAATAAATCTCCGATACTGCCGTAGGAGCTTCCCGGAAGAAGAACCAGTACACGATCTTTGTTATCTGTTAAACAGCTCATACCGAATTTGAAAAAATCAACCGTTAGATTTAGATCTTCTTCCGTGAAAAATATTCTTTTTCCATCACCGGTTGTACCGGAAGTATTCAACGTTACGATTCTTTTTACTTCATGCTGTGGTACACAAAGGAAGTCAAAGGGATTACAGCTGATATCCCGGGGAAATGTGAACGGCAAACGCTGAAGATCTTTTAATGTTTTTATATCATCTTCATGAAGGTCTTTCAGCTTTTCTTTGTAATAGATACTATTTTTCTTTGCATGATTTATCATTTCCCGTATCCTGACTAATTGATAAGCTTCCAATTTTTCTCTGCTTCTCTCCAAGATGCCGGTCCTGTCTACGATCCAGCTTTCAAGAGGTGTGGTTCTCATATTGATTCCTCATTTCCAAACGAGACTGTAAGGTTTGTTCCCCACATCTCTGTAAGGTTTGCTCCCCAGCGCTCTGCAATAAGCTATACTTCAGATTTATCTCTGTTCCCGAATTCATGATTATGATTCTCTAATATCTCACGAACCTTTTCATAGCTCTTAAGTAAAACATCACCACATTTTATCATATAATCCGTATTTCCGTCATCATCGAAGAATCTGCAAACACCGATAATATCGATGCATTCCGTACTCTGAAACAGTTCTTCAAACCACGTTATATATTCATCATCCATGCTCCCAATAACTGACAGTTCTATAAGATATATAATTGATACAATAGAAAATGCTTTCTATCCCCATCTTAAACAGAAAAACACCTCAACAGGCAGTTTCCTATTGCCTGTTGAGGTGCATTTTTTTATTTTTTATTTATTTTCATCATTTATATAGGAATATCAAAGAAAGCACATTAACCGTTGCCGCTCCTTATTTATGACCCATCTTCCGAATGACGTCCGTGATATCCTCAAGAGCCCTTTTCAATTTTATCAAGTCCTCTTCTTCCAATACAGTCAATCGATCTTCAACGTATTTTGCTAATACTGCCTTATGTTCATGAAGGAAATCAACACCCTTTTGGGTTAATGAAACGTTTACAATTCTCCTGTCGTTTTTATCTGCAGTTCGTTCAATCAATCCATCCTGATAAAGCCGATCCATCATGGTTGTCAAATTTGGCTTTGAGATGCATGCCGACACTGCCAGGTCCGACATGGAAACGGGGTTATTGCCTTTTGACAGGATCCAGCGCATTACATGAATAAATCCAGGCGGATAGTTGGTGGTTTTCTCCATTTCCCGAATAGGTTTGATAAAGTGTGCTCCTACTAAAAAGCGTAATTTCATGAGCAAATCACTGATAGATCGTATTAATTCCTTACTCATTTTCCTCCTCCTTAGCATCGAAACGCTTTGCAAATTGGCTGTTATAGAGGTCCTCATAAAAACCCTTCCGTTTCATCAGCTCATCATGGGTTCCCTGCTCGATGACAGTGCCGTTTTTCATCACCAGAATCAAGTCTGCATTTTTAATGGTAGACAGGCGGTGAGCGATAACAAAGCTGGTACGTCCCTCCATCAGGCTTTTCATCGCTTTTTGTATCAGCGCTTCTGTTCTCGTATCAACGCTGGAGGTGGCTTCATCAAGGATTAAAATCGGGGGATCGGCAAGAAGCGCTCTTGCAATGGTTATGAGCTGTTTCTGACCCTGCGATATATTGGATGCCTCTTCATTTAATATTGTATCATATCCCAGGGGTAAAGATCTAATAAAATGATCCGCATGAGCAGCTTTTGCTGCTTCTATAATTTTTTCCGGATCGGGATTTTCCAGACCGTAACCGATGTTTTCCAGGATCGTTCCTTTATAAAGCCAGGTATCCTGAAGCACCATGCCGAACAATCCCCGGAGATCCCCTCTCGTCATCTTTGTTATATCGATACCATCAATGGTGATCCGCCCCCCGTTTAATTCATAAAACCGCAGCAGCAGGTTGATCATGGTTGTTTTTCCTGCCCCTGTAGGTCCGACGATGGCTATCATTTGTCCGGGATTTACGTGAATATTCATATCCTCGATAAGAGGAACATCCTCTTTGTATCGGAAGCTTACGTGCTCAAAATCAACCTTTCCCGTTATGTTCCCTTTTTCAATTCTTACGTTATCAACGGGGTCCGGGATCTGCTCTTCCTCATCCAGTACCTCGAAAACTCTCTCCGCACTTGCGATGGTTCCCTGAATAATATTGGCGATGTTGGCAGTTTGAACGATGGGCTGGGTAAATTGACGCATGTACTGAATAAAAGCCTGAATGTCGCCGATTTCAATGGCCTTTTTTGCCACCAGCAGACCTCCTATGATACAGATGAAAACATAACCGAGATTATTCACAAAGTTCAGTGCCGGCATAATGACACCAGACATGAATTGGGCTTTCCATCCTGCATGGTAGAGCTGCTCATTGATCCTGCGAAACTGCTCAATGGATTCCTTTTCGTGTCCAAAGACCTTTACGATTTTATGCCCCGTATACATTTCTTCAACATGGCCGTTTAATTCTCCCAGAGATTTTTGCTGACGGGCAAAAAATATCTGAGATTTTTTAGCTATGAATACTGTCAAAATACCGCAAGCTGGCAGCGTAACCAAGGCAATCAAAGTCATCAGCGGGCTGATAGACAGCATCATGATCAAAATCCCGATAATCGTAACCAGGGACGTGATAAGCTGTGTCAAGCTCTGCTGCAGTGTTGTGGCAATGTTATCCATGTCATTGGTTACACGGCTTAGAATTTCTCCATGGGTTCTGCCGTCAAAGTATTTTAGCGGCAGCCGATCCAATTTTTCCTTTACTTCATTTCGCATGATAAAAACCGTTCTCTGTGAAACCCCTGACATGATAAAGGACATGGCATAGCTGCACAGACAGCTGATGACATACAGAAAGATCATCAGGATCATGATCCTGCCGATATAGCCGAAGTCAAAAAGAGGAATCGGCGATTTTCTCAATCCATCTATGACAGGTTCCGGCGCATGCTGACTGACAGCGGCCTGAATCTTTGCAATATACGCATATTGAGCAATTACTCCATCAGCGATTTTCGTTGTCGCTTTTCCCAGCACCTTCGGTCCGAAGATAGAAAAAACAGTGCTGACGACGGCTAGTATCCCAACTGCGAAAAAGCGCATTTTCTGAGGCTCCAGATAACGGACCAGCCGCTTCAGGGTTCCTTTAAAATCCTTCGCCTTCTCAGTGGGCCTTCCCATGGCGCCTCCCATGGGACCTCCCCCCATGGGGCTTTTCACTGGCTGTTTTTTTTCATCACTCATAAGTATTCATCTCCTCTTCAGAAAGCTGGGACGATACAATTTCTCTGTAAACCTGACAGCTTTGCAAAAGTTCTTTATGGGTGCCCATCCCAACCAGTTCTCCATCGTCGAGAACCAGGATTTGATCTGCATCCATAACCGTACTGACTCTTTGTGCCACAATAATCACCGCCGCATTCCCGGTTTCATTTTTTAAGGCAGCCCGGAGCTTTGCATCTGTTTTAAAATCAAGTGCTGAAAAGCTGTCGTCAAAGATATAGATCTCCGGTTTTCTGACCAAAGCCCTGGCAATGGAAAGCCGTTGTTTTTGTCCTCCGGATACATTGGTGCCCCCCTGGGCAATGATCGTATCAAAGCCGTCGGGCATATCCGCAATGAAGTCGGAAGCCTGCGCGATCTCTGCTGCATGGCAGATTTCTTCTTCAGTGGCATTCATCTTTCCATAGCTGAGATTTTCCGTAATGCTGCCGGAAAACAAGACTGCTGACTGCGGTACAAATCCAATCTTATTGCGAAGCTCCTCCTGGGAGAAATCCTTTACATTGATGCTGTCCACAAAAACGGCCCCCTGGCTTGCATCATAAAATCTGGGTATCATATTGATCAAAGTGGATTTTCCGGAGCCGGTTCCCCCTATAATAGCCGTAACCTCGCCAGGCCCTGCCTCAAAGGTAATATTGGATAATGCCGGCTGCTCTGCTCCCGGATAATAAAAGGAAACATTCTCAAAGGCCACAAATCCGGTTTTACCGCCAGACGGCCTCCTCTCTTCAGGATCCAGAATTTCCGGTTCCATTTCCAGGACTTCATTGACACGTTCCGCAGAAGCCTGAGCCCTTGGTATCATTACAAACATCACCGCTACCATGACAAAGGAGAACATAATCTGCATGGCGTATTGGATAAATGCCATCATATCACCGATCTGCATGTTGTTCTGGGCGATCCTCCAGCCTCCGAACCAGGTAATGGCAATGGACGTCACATTCAATAGAAGCATCATCACCGGTTGAATCACCGCCATGGTTTGATTTGCCTTGATGGCCGTATTGGTCAGATCCCCATTGGCATCCTTGAATCGGTTATGTTCATGGTTCAGCTTATTGAAAGCCCTGATGACCCGGATTCCTGTCAGATTTTCTCTAAGGACCATATTCAGCCGATCCAGCTTCTTTTGCATGGATTTAAATAGCGGCATCACGGCCAGAGAGACCGCTCCCATAAATGCCAACAAAACAGGGATAACCACCAGCAGAATCACCGTCAGCCCCTTATCCCTGGATACTGCCATAACAATTCCGCCGATGCACATTACCGGTGCATAGATCATAAAGCGGAGCATCATAACCAGAACCGTCTGGATTTGAACAATGTCATTGGTGGTTCTGGTGATCAGGGAAGCCGTTCCCAGTTTATCGAATTCATGGAGTGAATAATTTTCCACCCGGGTAAATACCATATCCCTCAGATTTTTTCCAACACCCAGTGCAACCTTGGCCGAGAAAAATGCGCCTATAATTGAGCACAGCGAGCTGCCTAAGGCTACCAGCAGCATATAGCCGCCGTATGTGAGGATATATCCGGTATCCCCCTGCATCATCCCGTTATTGACCACATCGGACATCAATGTCGGCAAAGCCAGCTCTGCCATGGCTTGCCCGAATATGAACAATAATATGAAAAAAATCATCGTAGAAAATGGTTTTAAATTTTTTAATATCTTAAACATATCTATTCGTTCGCGATTTGAACCGGCATACTATCAAATAAATGATTCGCATTTGTTATCGCTACCGACTCATTGCCGTTCAAACCTTTTAGAATTTCTATCTCGCTGTCATTTTTCAATCCGGTAATAACCATTTTCTTTTTGGCAATGCCATCCTCTATTACAAAGAGATAGCTTTCCCCATTATTTTCTACGACTGAGGAAGAAGGTACCACCATATGAGAAACCCCTTTTGCCTTTATCTCTGCATGAGCGGATAAACCCGATGCGAAATTTTCGGTATTTTCCAAACGGATTTCTACCGGAAAATAAGTCCCTGTACTCACCGACATGGAGCCAATGGTTTCAATTCTCCCTTGAAAGCTGCGGTCAGGATAGATATCAATGGTCAACTCCACCAGGTCTCCCTTCTTTATGTAGGGAAGTGCATTTTGGGGTACCGTACCCTTCAGCTTCAAAACACTCATATCCGCTATCGTCAGCATCGTACTGCCCACTGCAGCGTTCTCACCTGCCGTAATATTTTTATTTAATACAACTCCGGCGATGGGACTCTTAATGGAAGCATTTTCAATCTGAACTCTGATAGTATCCACCGAGGCCTTGGCCGCATTAGCCTGGGAAGAAATGCTGGACTCATATTGGTTTTTTGCAAGATCATATGCCTTTTGATCTGCCTCCAATTGTGTCTTCGCAACGGCTCCCTCTGCGTAAAGACTCTTTGTTCTTTCCAAGGTTCTTGAAGCATTGTCCAAATTGATTTTTGCCTGGGTTTGGGTATTCTGAGTGCCCTGATAGGCAGCTGCGGCTTGCATCATCTGAGTGTTCAGCTGAGAATCATCCATTCTGGCAAGAATTTGACCCTGGGAGACGGAATCTCCTTCCTCAACATTCACTTCTGCCACTTTCCCCATGAAAGGAGCGGAGATCTCTGCGGTTTGAGCCGGAACAACAGCGCCTGTGATGGTAAAAGCGGCTTCGATCTGACCGGTTCTAACGACTTCTGTCTTTACTTTCATTTCTCCGCTGTCACCGCTGCACCCGGGAAGCACAAGTACCATTGCTGCTGCCAGAAGCATTACGGTTATTTTTGCTGTGTATTTCATATTACCAGTTCCTTTCCTTATTTAATGCTGATTTTTACGGTAGCGTTCATGCCGATCACCATAGGAAGTTCTTCATCATTGATCAGCGTAATCCGTACCGGGATCAGCTGTGTCACCTTGCTGTAAGTTCCGCTGGTATTCAGTGATGCATATTGCGAGAAAGCATTTTGAGTTGCGGCTCCGATTGATTCTACATATCCTGTAAAGTTTTTCCCCGGATAGGCATCAATTTTAATTTTGACCCTTTGACCTTCCTTGATTTTAAAAATATCTGTTTCTTCTACGTTAGCCTTGATGAAAAGATCCGAAGTATCGGCTACCACAGCAACGGTGGAACCGGCTGATGCAGTTACCCCCTTGATCACATTGGACTGAACGATTTTTCCATCGATGGGAGCCTTGATTTCTGCCTTTGACAGGATAGAATCTGCTGAGTTTTCAAGGGCGTTCTGATCGATCTTGCTGCTGTTTACCATAGATGACAAATCCTGTTTTCCCAGCAGCTGTCCCTGCTTGACATCCTCTCCCTCTCTCACTTCCCAGCTTGAGATCGTGCCCGACAGCAGCGGCATTACATTGACCATGTTGGCAGAGACAGATGCATTGTTGGTTTTAAAGTAATTTATCGACTCATAGATGAAATATCCGCCGATGCTGCCGCCAATGAGAATCAATGCAATGACTGCAGGAATCAATATTTTTTTTGCTTTTTCCATAGATGTTTCTCCTTTAAACTTTGATTTCATTCTTTGTCAGATTATTTTTGAATATATAATATTTATATTTGAATAACTATTATACTCACATAACTATTATAGTTTTATAATATTATTTGTCAAGAGAATTTCTTAATAATGAATGTCCCTTTTAAAAATGCCAATCTCTGAAGTAACATAAAAATGAGAACTTAATATTATGTACTAAAAACTTTTTAAAGGAGGTTTCGTGTGTTATCAAGTTTGGAATATATTAGGCAATCTTTAGAAACACATCTTTTTTTTGCCAGAATTATGAAAGAACACTCTTTCTTTTTAGAAATTGGTTTTACACCAAAAGACAGTATCTTATCTGAGCAAGCAGATGATTTTAGAAAGGGCTTTGACAGCTTATTAGAAGAAGCCATTACATTATCCAATGGCATCGTTAGTCCGGAAGTTCTTCATTCCGGAGAGGTAATAACTCAGTATACACTTGCTGCGGAAAAAGCATCTGCATATTATACAGGTATAAGAATTCAAACATCTCTTACAGAAGAAGAAAAAAATCTAATGGCTGCTGCTGATCATTGTAGAGATATTAACAATGCGTTTATTCAAAAAGTATATATGCTGAATCATAGGGCAATGGATTTACTGGAGGGTCTTATTGATTTCAAGACAAAGCTCCTGTCCAACGTACTATCCTGTAAATTGTTTACTGTTAATTATCCGCTCTTGATTGATCACATATTAAGAGAAGCAAAATTCTATTTTACATTAATTCAAAGATTACAAAACCAGGAAGATTTTAATTTAGAGCAAGAGGCTTTAGAACAGGAATTATTCTGGAATAGAATCATGGCAGAACATTCATTATTTATCCGTGGTTTATTAGATCCAACGGAAAATGATTTGATTATTTTAGCAAATAATTTCGGATATGAATTTGACCAGCTCACGGAAGAAGCAAGAAGGGCTATGGATCGTACATTGCCTTTGTCTCAAGTTACCAGTGAAAGTCTGACAGCCACTAGAGCGATTCGTGACTTTAAGGCTCAGGGTACTCAGGGAATACTTGAGTGTAAGGTAAAGTCAATTATTATCCCTTTATTAGGTGACCACACACTCAGAGAAGCAAATCACTATTTACGTTTACTTGAATCCTATAGAAGATAGTTTTTTAATTACCTTCATTTATCAGATAAAACATTTCTATTCGATCTTCATATTTTTAAATAAATTGAGAGGTGCATGATTGAACCTCTCAATCTTTTTTATGATTCCGTCCATATCGCTTTCAGCGGTATGGACGGAATATCAAAGAAAGCTATAGAGTTGATTTATTAAATAGTGAATCAAACAATCGAATAAACTCCTTCTCTACTTCCTGAAACTCCCTTTGACGAAAGTCCGGAAGGCTCTGCAGCTCCGGTGCTTTTGCGAAAATTGGTTCATCCATAAGCTCCAGCAATTCATAATACAGCATGGCATCATCAATTCCCTTCACGTATAAAAGTTCCCGTTCAGTCAGATCCTCTGTGAAGAATTTCCGGTATATAACAGTCTGCAGAACGTCTTCATACTCCATATATTTAGGAAGACTCCTTTTTACCGGACGTGTAATATCCGACAAATAGGCTTCACTGGCATCATGGAGCAGGCAGGCAAGCTGTATCCGATCCGGCAAGCCCCTGACCTTTGCCTCCAAAGCACAGTTTAAGGAATGCTGCGCTACGCTGTAAAAATGCTTTATATGGCCGTTTGCTCTGCACATCAGGGATAAAGCATGTGCAATATCAATCACGTCAATATGTTCGGCTTTTCCTGCAATTGGTGAAAATTTCAGCTTTGAATAGGTAATAATAAAGTCTTCATTTTTGTCTTCTGCCATCAGTGTCACAACCTTTCTTTTATCTTTCAGTTTTATCCATGGTTCCGATGATCCTTCTATAAGTGCCGGGAGGAATGGAAAGACCCAGGCTTTCCACGCAGGCACAGTATTTGTCAACCATGGCTACGATCAGGGATTCCCTGTACCTGGGCATCTTGTATGTCAGGGGCCACATGTGTTTTACAATGATATCTTTTTCCAATTCATTCAAGGGGAACAGGCTCAGGGCATTTTTCAAAGCCACATGAGGATGGGTAAAGCCGTGCAACCCCTTCTCCGTTTTCGTGCAATGCCAGTCATAAAGGAAAAGATCATGCAGTAGCCCCCCTCTGGCTGCCGCGATATAGTTCAAGCCCAGGGTTCTGCAGATCAGATAGCTGTAGAAGGATACGTTCAGGCTGTGCAGCAGACAGGAGGTGCGGCCATGGTGCTTAAAATGATCCATGGAGCGTACCGTTTCATCTTCAATCAATTCAGCGATATATTTTTTATATTCCTTAACACTACAGGAACCTGCTCTTGAATTCCATTTTGATTTTATCAATCTGCTCACTGAGTATACTCCTTATATCTCTGTTTATAATACCGGCATTCAGGATCAATAACCTTGGGAAAGCAAAAAACAGCCGTTCATATTGAATGATCTTTTCGTAATATTTATCCACCGGAATTTGAGAATAGTTCAGAAGGACCTTTCTCAAATCCAATGCGCCGGCTACGGATTTCATGATATCCGCCAGAAAGTAGATCACAAGCAAGATGGACAAATCCCTCTGGACAGATACCGGAATCTCGGAAAGAACTGCAGAAACTTCCGGATGCACAATCTGAACCAATAAGGAGCCTAGCAAGCCCCATAGCAGCGAATATTTGATGCAGATATACCCTTTGATATTCAGGGCATTGCTGCTGTAGTCCCACCACTTGCAATGAAAAAATTTTTCCAGGAGAAATCCGGTTACAAACTCTAATGCGGTCACCGAAAAGATTGCCATTAGTATGATGACAAATTGAGACTGAAAATATCCATGAAAAGCATTGTTGACCCACTCATAGGACTGCACGATAAGAACGGCGGAAAATCCGTAAATCGGGCAAAAACAGCCGGTAAGGAATCCCCTGTTGATGAATTTCTTTTCACAGGCCGTCGCAAATATCGATTCCAGCAGCCAACCCAAAAAAGAATAAACGGAAAAAAGTAAAATCATATATGTAACATATTCCATCATCTCTAGCCCCCCTAAGCGTTATTTGTTTCAGTGTTTTCTACATTTTAGTATGTTGTGAATATCCATTATGTTACAATCATTTCTACCAAATCTAACGATGCAAAATCATGTTCCTCTTCAAATTCAAGCAGGATTTGTACGGATGTACCGTACAGGGCCCCTAATATGAGCTTTGATAAGGACTTCGGAGAATACTGCTCTCTCCTGCCGTTCATGTTTTCATCTGTCAGGATATGTTTCTCAATGATTTCTGACAAATTTTGAAACAGTTCCTTTAATAAGGATTTAAAATTGGGAACCCATATAGACTGGGCCGTAAAATCAAGAAACAACCGGAATAGTTCGGTTCTTTTTCTCAACAGCCTGTTAAAATATCCGATGAGTGACCCGATCTTTTCCTTTGAATCGGCAACAGACTTCAGTTCTTCGTCAACTTCCAGGAGAAATTGCTGCATCATCATCCGAATTACTTCCATATACAGGCCTTCCTTGGTTTTAAAATGATAGTTCAGCTGACTTAGAGCAACCCCTGCTTCCTCGGCGATATCCCGCATGGAGACATTCGCATAGCCTTTTGACGATAGGCAATGAAATGCTGTCCATAGTATTTTCTGTGATTGATTTGCCTTTGAGGCGAGAGTTCCCATAACAGACACCCTTTCTTTGATATTCCGACAATATCGCTTTCAGCAATATCTCCTTCATAATAAAAAATTAATTCGTACATACGTACGAATTAATTTTATCATACCAATTCTTGCCATGTCAAATCTAGGAATCTATTTTTAGTACCCTTTTTTGCCCACTGTATGCTGATGGAATTTATCTACTTCCTCTACCATACGGTACCCTACGCTTACTTCCGTTACAATATATCTCGGCTCTGCCGGATTTACCTCCAGCTTTCTTCGAATATTGGCCATGTTTACCCGTAAAGCCTGTATCTCATTTGCATAGGGCCCCCAGACTTCTTTTATGATAAAGTCATAGGTAAGCACCTTTCCGATATACTTGGAAAGTAAAACCATGATCTTATATTCTATCGGGGTTAGATGGACTTCTTCCCCCGCAAGGAGTACAAGCCTTTTCTCATAATTGATCTCCAGATCCCCGACGCTTATTTTTTCCGAATCCGGTTGATTATCGTTCATCGCTTTTTGACTATGACGCAGTGCTGTTCTGATTCTTGCCAACATTTCCGATGTGCCGAAGGGTTTGGTAATATAATCGTCTGCCCCCAAATCCAGCGCTTCCACTTTCTCCCGTTCATAGCCCCGGGCAGAAACCACCACTACCGGGATTGCAGACCACTGCCGGATTGTCTTTAATACTTCTATCCCATCCATATCCGGCAAGCCAAGATCCAGCAGTATCAAATCCGGACTATGCGAAGCGGTCAGAGAAATGGCATCTTTTCCTTTAGCTGTTTTCATAACATTAAAATCATTGGAAACCAGCACTGCAGAAATAAAACTGCAGATGGCTTCTTCGTCTTCAACAATGAGAACCAGCGGATTCTTATTCATTTGCTCACTTCCCCTCTAAAGGCAGTTTAAACAGGAAGACAGCTCCTCCTTCTTTTCTGTTGGCGGCCTCCATTTTTCCGTTATGCGCTTTAATGATGGACATGCAAATAGAAAGGCCGATTCCCATTCCTCTTGAGGAATCAGAACTGCGTTTTCCGTTTGGCACATAACTCTCAAACAAGTAAGGGAAATCCTGCTCTGCGATACCCTCTCCATTGTCACGTACTTCAAAGACGGCAAATTTTCTTTCCTTCTTCACTTCCAGCTCAACAGCCGATTCCTCCGGCGAATGCTTGATCGCATTTTCGAGAAGATTAATGAGTACTTGTTCTATTAAGGTTCCATCCATTGGAACCATCAGTAACTCATCCGGCACTTTCACAGAAATTTTCCGATTCGGAAACCTTTTTCGAATTCTGCTGAGGGTTTCCGCAACAATTTCTTCCACAGCCTCAGGGGATTTCGCAACGTTCATGGTTCCCTCATTGATACGGGTAACCGACAGGAGATTTTCCACCATACGAATGAGCCATTGGGAGTCCTCTTTTATATTGGAAATTAATTCGTCATGAGTGTGCTTATCTAAATTATCACCATTTTCAAGGATTGCGGAACTAGCCCCCAAAATACCGGTAAGAGGTGTCCTCAAATCATGGGATATGGCACGAAGCAAATTGCTTCTCATTTTTTCCTTTTCCGATTCTATGACGATTCGTCTTTGCTCATCCGACAAGGATTGACGCTCCAAAGCCATGGCCACCTGAGAGGTCAGCATTCGCAAAAACAAGCGGCTGTTTTGGTCAAGCTTGCCGTTGGCGCAGGAAATACCGATTACACCAAGTACTTTGCCCTGTGAAATGATCGGCATATAGTAAGCGCCGGCCCCCATCAGGGTATCCGTACCCGCACCTGCCCGTTTTTTATTCAGGAATACCCAATGCGCTACGGCTCTCTCATCATCCTTAAGCAGGAAAGAGGCTTCCGAATCTGAAGGTGATTGCATGAGAACCCCTGTAGAGCTATCCTCAGGATCCTGAGTGTAAAAAATTACTGATCGGTCAAAGATTTTCGTAATATATTCGTTTGTCAGCGTTACTATATTTTCAAGCCCTCTGGTTACCAGAAGCTTTTTATTGATTTCATAGAGCACTCTTGTACGATGCTCCCTTTCCACGGAAAGACGTACCTGTGTTTTTATCCGGACAGTGAGTGTACTTGTAATAAATGCTGCAAGGAACATAATCACAAAGGTTATCGGATAGCCCGGCTGTATTGCATTAAAAGTATAAAAGGGAACTGTAAAGAAAAAGTTAAACAAAAGTACGCTCAGTACAGATGCCACCATTCCATAAAGATGCCCCATCGTAATCCTTGAAATTACCAGCACGGACAAGATAAACACCATGATTACATTTTGATCGCCGATATCAACGGCTCGCAGTCCCATGGAAAGCAATGTAGCTGCCAGGAGAATTCCGATGGTTTTCAAGGTATCGGGCCAAGACAAGAACAGGTTTTCTCTGATCCGTATTCGTTTCTGCTTTCGGTACAGTTTTTGCGGCGCTCCCGGAATAATATGAATTTCAACGTTTGGAAGCAACGAGATGAGCTTATCCTCCAGGTCTGTTTCAAACAGGCTTTTCAGTGATTTTTTCGTTTTGCTTTTACCGATTACAATATTGGTTACGCCTGAAATTTTTGCATATTCCGCGATGGTAGCCGCAATGTCATGACCGTTTAATCGCACGGTTTCAGCGCCTAACCTCTTTGCCAGGTCCAGATTTGCCTGGATATCATTTTTTTCACCATCGTCAAAAAGGCGGCCTCCTATATTATCTACATAAATAGCCGTCCATGGTGCATGAAATGCTTCTGCGGTTCTCGCAGTCCATCGTATGGACTTTGCGGAAGAAGGCGATTCACTGACACAGACCAGCAGCTTAACATTTGCCATTTTATTTGCGATACAGAATTCAAGCTGGTTATCATGGCTGATTCTGTCCGCCGCTTTTCGCATGGCAATTTCACGAAGGAGACGAAGATTCTCTTTGGTAAAAAAATTCTTCATGGCGGTTTCGGCTCTTGCCGGCCGGTAAACCTTTCCTGCCTCGAAACGCCTTAACAATTCGTCAGGGACAAAATCTATAATCTCCACCGTATCGGCATTGTCGAAAATATAATCGGGAATGGTTTCCCGTACAGCCACCTTTGTGATATCCTGAACGATATCATTCAGACTTTCAATGTGCTGGATATTTACCGTTGTATAAACATCTATCCCTGCGTTGAGGAGTTCTTCAATGTCCTGGTACCGCTTTCTGTTGCGCATGCCAATATCATTGGTATGTGCCAGCTCGTCAACCAGAATCAATTCGGGCTTCCTGCCAAGTGCTGCATCCAGATCAAATTCTTTAAGCTCAATATTTTTATGCTTCA
Source organism: Sinanaerobacter chloroacetimidivorans (assembly GCF_018128545.1). Classification (GTDB taxonomy): domain Bacteria; phylum Bacillota; class Clostridia; order Peptostreptococcales; family Anaerovoracaceae; genus Sinanaerobacter; species Sinanaerobacter chloroacetimidivorans. Next base: position 196,359 of record NZ_JAGSND010000002.1, read on the forward strand.
CCACCTTTGGCGGCAAAGCCGGCAATCCTTCAAGCAATTGCATCGTTTCAGGGCGCGCATGAGGCTCCACATATCCCACCACAACATCAATGCCGCTTTGGAATTTTTCCCGTGCATCGTCAAGCATGGAATAAGTCTTGCCTACTCCTGCCGCATAGCCTAAGAAAATCTTCAGTTTTCCTCTTTTACAGGTTTCATTGGAACGAATACTTTCCAAAAGTAAATCCGGATTTGGACGTTGATCATCCTGATTAGTCATTGTAATTCACCACCTAGGTAAGCTATTATACTCGCTTTATCGCAATCCATCAAGTGCTAAATTAACATTTAACACATTCACGGAAGGTTCACCCCAAAATCCCAGAAATCTTCCGGCTGTATTTTCTGCTATAATCGCTTTAACGGACTCCTCGCTGATCCCTCTTTCCCGGGCAATCCGTTCCACTTGATAAGCGGCACCGCTCGGTGAGATATTCGGATCCACACCACTGCCGGATGCGGTAACCAAATCCATAGGGATATCCTTCTTGTTATCGGGATCCAGGGAATGCCACCACGCAATCCGTTCCGCTACAAGCCTCTCCTGCTCCTCACTGACCGGAGACAGGTTGGTTGTTCCCATGGACCTTCCGATCAAATATTTGGGATCGGAAAACTCCTGAGCAATCAAAGACGAACCATAAACTTTCTGGGTTCCATCCTGTAACGTTACCGACACGACACTGCCGTCAGCCTGACTAGGGAACATAGTCTGGGCAATGACCGTTACAATGCCGGGATAAATAACACCACAGAGTACCGTCATGATAAGAAGGCATAAAAATGCCGATCTCAACCCATTTATAATCTTTTTTATCATTTTCTTCACCTCATGATCTCTGCTTTATGCGAGACCCAATACGGTCAGCAGCATATCGATTAGTTTAATGGCCGCAAAGGGGGCGGCAATCCCTCCCAGACCATAGATACTCATATTTCGTTTTAAAAGCTTCCCGGCGGGCATCTCATGATATTTTACACCCTTCAAGGCCAACGGTATGAGTGCCACGATGATCAGTGCATTGAAGATAACAGCCGAGAGGATTGCGCTTGTGGTACTTGTCAGCCCCATAAAGTTAAGCGCCGATAGCTGCGGATAAATGCCAAAGAACAGGACGGGTATAATAGCGAAGTATTTTGCTACATCATTAGCTACGCTGAAGGTAGTCAGTGCTCCTCGTGTCATCAACAGCTGTTTTCCGATTCTCACAATATCGATCAGTTTGGTGGGATTCGAATCCAAATCCACCATATTTCCGGCTTCCTTCGCAGCTTGGGTACCGGTGTTCATTGCCACTGCCACATCTGCCTGAGCGAGAGCCGGAGCGTCATTGGTACCGTCACCGGTCATTGCCACGAGATGGCCTTTTGTCTGATACTCCCGGATTAATGCCAGCTTCGTTTCCGGTGTTGCCTCGGCAAGAAAATCATCTACCCCAGCCTCGGCAGCGATTGCGGCGGCTGTCATCGGGTTGTCACCGGTTATCATGATGGTCTTGATTCCCATTTTACGCAGGTCTTCAAAACGTTCTTTGACACCATTCTTTACAATATCCTTCAGATAGATAACGCCTAGAACGCTGTTGTTCTTCGTAACCACAAGAGGCGTTCCGCCTTCACCGGCCACCTGTTTTACAATCCTCTCACATTCCTCAGGATACTCGCCGCCTTTGTCAACCACAAATTTTTTTACCGCATCAGCTGCTCCCTTTCGAATTTCATTTCCCTGGTAGTCGATACCGCTCATTCTGCTCTTTGCCGTAAATGGAACAAAGGCTGCACCCAGCTTGGATAAATCCCTGCCTCTGATGCCAAAGCGTTCTTTAGCGAGAATTACAATGCTCCTCCCCTCTGGAGTTTCATCGGCAATGGAGGATAGCTGAGCCGCATCGGCGAGTTCCTGCTCGCTTACACCCTGCACCGGTATAAATTCACTGGCCTGCCTGTTTCCAAGAGTAATGGTACCCGTTTTATCCAATAAAAGAACATCCACATCTCCTGCCGCTTCAATAGCACGGCCGCTCATTGCCAGAACATTGGCCTGATTCAGCCGGCTCATTCCCGCAATACCGATAGAGGAAAGAAGAGCTCCGATGGTTGTCGGTGCCAGACAGACCAGAAGAGCGATCACATTGGTAACGGAAATTGCCGATCCCGATCCTGCCTGAAGGCTTGCAAAACCTGAAAAAGGAAGCAGCGTGGCGGTTACCACCAGAAAGATGATGGTAAGCGTGACAAGCAAAATCTGAAGTGCAATCTCATTGGGGGTCTTTTTTCTGGAGGCTCCCTCTACCATTGAGATCATCTTATCTAAAAAACTCTCCCCCGCCTCTGCGGTGATCTGAATAACAAGCCAGTCTGAGTCCAGTGTTGTTCCTCCGGTAACAGCGCTTCTATCTCCGCCGGACTCACGGATAACTGGCGCAGATTCACCGGTAATGGCGCTTTCATCAACAGATGCTGCTCCTTCAATGACCTCCCCGTCCATGGGGATCTGTTCCCCTGCTTTTACATAGACGATATCACCTTTTTTCAGGCTGCTGGACAGCACCTCGGTATAGTCTTCCAGGTTTGACGGTGACTTTAATTTTTTTGCTTTTACATCTTTACGTGCACTTCGCAGGCTGTCTGCCTGCGCGCGCCCTCGTCCCTCCGCAACGGCTTCTGCAAAATTTGCAAATAAAACCGTGAACCACAAAAGCAGGGATATGGCTAGGATATATCCCGGATTCTCATCTTTTATTCCCGTAAGAGACAGGACATAGAGAGCAGTTGTAAGGATCGCCCCTATATAGACTACCATCATTACGGGATTTTTCGCCTGCACGCGGGGTGCAAGCTTTACAAAGGACTGGCGTACGGCATCTTTGAATATGCCTCTGCCGGTACTGTTATCTTTCATCTATCATCACCTCAATTTATAGGTCTAGTTATAATTGTGTCTGCAAAGTACTTTCGGTTCATCATGATTGAAATGTACTATAGGTTTGTAAAATAGTCAGCAATTGGGCCAAGTGCCAAGGCAGGCAAAAAGCTGAGGGCGCCGATAATCAATATCACGGCAATCAAAAGCCCGACAAACATAGTATTTGTAGTGGACAACGTTCCTTCACCTGCAGCAACGGTTTTCTTCTGCGCAAGATTACCGGCAAGAAAAATTGCTGCCACCATGGGAACAAAGCGAACCAATAGCATGATCATTCCGCCTGTGACATTGGTAAAAACGGTGTTCGCGTTAAATCCTGCAAAAGCACTTCCATTGTTGTTGCCCATGGAAGAAAAGCCATACAGAAGCTCTGAGAATCCGTGTGCGCCGGAATTTGTCAGCCATGACGCCGCCTCCGGAACCATGACAGCACCGGCTGTGCCAAGGAGAGTTAACAGCGGAGGAGTCAAAACGATAAGGCAAACCATCTTCATGTCAAAGGGTTCAACCTTCTTTCCTAAATATTCAGGTGTCCGGCCAACCATCAATCCTGCTATGAATACCGCAAGCAGTACAAAAGCCAGCATACCATACAAGCCGCTCCCAACACCGCCGAAAACAATTTCACCAAGCTGCATCAGAAACATGAGCGCCATCCCGCCAAACGGGGTGTAGCTGTCGTGCATAGAGTTTACCGAGCCATTGGAAGCAGCGGTAGTTGCTGCCGCCCATAAGGCTGATGTTCCCACGCCATGTATCACTTCTTTGCCTTCCATATTGGCTGATGCCGTTACCCCTTCAAAGCTTGGAGCGGCAAACTGCTCACTGACGGTTACCGCCGCAAGAGATAACACAAAGAGTATCATCATGGCAATAAAAATGGTCCTGCCCTGCTTGCTGTCTTTTACGGCTTTGCCAAAGGATATGCAAAGTGATGCCGGAATCAGCAGAATGGACAATAACTGTATAAAATTGGAGAATGGCGTTGGGTTTTCCAGCGGGAAAGCCGAATTGACTCCAAAAAAACCGCCTCCGTTCGTTCCCAGCTGTTTGATGGCGATCTGACTAGCCGCAGGTCCCAATGGTATGGTCTGGGCAGCTCCGCTTTCCAGCATGACGGCATCCTGATAGGCGCTGAACGTCTGCACCACACCCTGGGATGCGATGAGAACCGCAACGATGAGTGAAAGCGGAATTAAAATATAAAGTACTGTTCTTGTCAGGTCTACCCAAAAGTTTCCGACGGTAGTTTGCTTTTTGAGAAGAAAACCTCTAATCAAAACAAACAATACTGCAATTCCTGCCGCTGCCGACACAAAATTCTGAACGGTAAGTCCCAATGCCTGTGTAAAATAGGACAATGTGGATTCGCCCGAATACGCCTGCCAGTTTGTATTGGAAACAAAGCTTGCGGAGGTGTTAAACGCCAGATGCCAGCTTGTTCCTCCCAACTTTTCCGGATTAAAAGGCAGAAAACCCTGCAGCATCTGCAGCCCCCAAAGAAAAATAAGACAAATGCCGCTGAAAGCGATTACCGAAAAGGCATACTTTTTTGGTTCCATTTCCTCATCGTCACGAACACCCATGATTTTATAGATTCCCGATTCAACGGGAGAAAGCACACGGGTTAAAAACACCTTCTGCCCTGTTAAGACCTTATACATATATAGGCCTAAGGGAATCGAAAGCCCAATCAGCAGGATCAGATAAATCACATCCTGCAATATAATAAAATTTACGCTATTCATTAAAACACCTTTCCAATTCCTGAACCGTCAGCAAATACGGATAAATGGGAATGATCTCCGAACCGTCCACAAACTGTTCATTCGCTTTATAATCATAAATTCTTGCAACGACTTTCTGCACTTTGAAGACCTGTTTCACAATTTCAGCAATCATGATATTGGTTCTGTCACTGCCGGTTGCCGCCAGAAAAATTGCCGCACGCTCGATACCGCATTGTTTCAGGATGTCGATATCCGCAGCATCTGCCTCTAACTTTTCAATCTCCAAATGGTTTCCCAAATTTTGAAAGGAGTCCCTATCCATATCAATGATTTTTACGTCCTTGCCCTGTTCCGAAAGCATGAAAGCAATACTTGCACCCATATTCCCGCAGCCGGCTATAATTGCCAGATCCTTCTGCTTTATTTTCATATCCGAACACCATCCTCCCAGGCTCTATGCATTATAATTTCAATCAACAAAATCATTATAAAAACATTCTTATTAAAATGGTGTAAAGGAACGCAGGCCGGATATAAAGATGGTATAAAGAAATTAAATTTAAGGATTATCCTTGCAAGTTATCGTTTTTTCAGGTAATACTAGATTGACTGATAGTTCTATGCTATAATTTCTCAAGAAAAAAGCAGCATAATATTACTGCAGGAGGATAAAAAAATGCAAATAATCGTAGTAGGTTGCGGTAAGGTAGGCTCCAGATTCGCACAGATGATGTCGGAAGAAGGACATGATATCGTAGTTGTAGATAATAACAATGAAAATTTCAAGTTACTGGATCAAAATTTTCGTGGATTAAAAGTGTTGGGGGTTCCCATCGATGAAGATGTTTTAAAGCAGGCCGGTATTGAAAGTGCCGACGGTCTGGCTGCATTAACACCGGATGACAATATCAATATGATGGCATGTCAGATAGCGAAAGAAATTTTTAAAGTTCCGCGCATCTTTGCCAGAATTCAGGATCCTATCAGAGAACAGGTTTTTTATCAATTCGGTGTTCATACCGTGTGCCCAACCAATATGGCAGTTCAGGAGTTTCGTGCACTAATGATGGGCGAATGCAGCACAACAGCCTGTTATATTGACAATAACATTATAGATTTTGAATATCAGCGCGTGAGAGAAAGTGATATCGGAAAAAAGCTCAGTGATTTATCGGTCCCCAAGGATAGCATGATCCTGGGATTAATAAAAGATGGGGAGCTTCACTTCAACCAGCCTTCATTGAAATTAGGAATCGATGATGAAATTGTCATTGTCAATAAATTATAAAGGAGATGCCAATGGATATTGTAGTTATAGGCGGAGGGAAAGTCGGTTATTATCTTGCGAAAACCTTGCTTTCCTATCATCATAGAGTAAAAGTAATTGAAATCAAACGAAATATCTGTGAAAAAATTGCAGACGAACTGAATATACCTGTATATAACGGAGACGCCACAAAGGTGGATGTCCTGAAAAATGCAGATGTGTCCAAGGCCGATATTTTTATTGCCGTTACCGGACTTGATGAGGAAAACCTTATTGCCTGCCAATTGGCAAAAAATAATTTAAGAGTGGGAAAAACAATTGCGAGAGTCAATAATCCTAAAAATACAAAGGTATTCCTGACTCTGGGTGTAGATATCCCTGTAAGCAGTACCACCATCATCGCCGATATCATCGAAGAAGAGGTGGATTATGCAGGAATGAAGACCATAAAAAACATAAAGAATAATAAATTAATTATCAGTGAAATTGAAATTAAAAAAACCTCCCCGGTATTTAACAAAAAAGTCAAAGACATAAAAATCCCAAAGGATTGCATGCTGGCCTCCATTATTAAAAACGAGGAGGTACTAAGGCCATCAGAAAATCTGGTTCTATTGGAAGGAGATTCTGTCATTGTGATATCGGATCACGAAAACAAAAGACTTCTCAGAGATCTTTTTGTAGGTGCTTCCGAATAATCTTTGTGAAAGAGTCTCTAAATATTCTAAGGAGTCTCCAAATATTCTAAAGCTTCCATAGAAGCTAGCCTACCATGATTTTACCTTCCGGGAAAACGGCATTCTGCATTCGCTTATTTGCTCTCATGGCAATGGCAATGGCAAAGGTCAGAGGGCCGACTCTTCCAAGAAACATGGTAAATATAATAAGGATTTTGCTGATATTATGAAGGCTCGGAGTCATCCCGGTGGATAGACCTACCGTTCCGAAGGAAGAAGTAACTTCATAGAGCACATTGATGAAGCTTAATTTCTCTACTCCATTAATGATAACCGTCATAATAAAGATCAGAACCATGCTGAGTCCCACAATTGACAGGGCTTTGCTGACAACTTCCTGAGACACTCTTCTTCTAAGGACGATAGTTTCACTATCGCCCTTTATATTTGAAATAATAGCCATCAAAATAATTCCAAAGGTTGTTACCTTAATACCGCCAGCCGTAGATCCCGGTGCCGCACCAATATACATGAGCAGAATACTGACCATTTTAGATACTTCGCTCATCTCATCCAGAGGCAGCGTATTAAATCCTGCTGTACGGCAAGTAACCGAGTGAAAGAACGCCGCATTCACCTTTTGGAACAGCGTAAGACCACCCATGGTATCCGGATTGGAATATTCCAATCCGAAGAAAGAAACAGCGCCGAATACGATCAGGAAAAAAGTCACGATGAGTACGATTTTGGTATGAAGATAAAGTTTGTGTTCAATACGGAAGTGATAAAGATCCTTCCAGACAATGAAACCCAACCCCCCTACGATAATGAGCAGCGCCGTAGCATAAATGACGAGAGGATCCTCATAAAACCCTGTCAGGGAGCTATAGTTGCCAAATAGGTCAAAGCCGGCATTGCAGAAGGCTGAAATGGAATGAAAGATTGAAAGATAGATCCCTCTTACACCAAATCGCGGCACAAAACTGATGGAGAGAAATGCAGCGCCGATGAGCTCAATGACAGCCGTAATCAAAACAATATTCTTTATCATTCCCAAAACATCTGTATAACTGTATTCGCTGATTGATTCCTGTGCAATAATTTTGCCTTTTAAGCTGACTTTTTTTCCCAGCAAGACCGAGAAAAAGGTAGTCAGGGTAACGAGACCGAGCCCGCCGACTTGTATCAAAATGAGGATCACAATCTGACCCAGCAATGTCCATTGGGTCAAAGTATCTGCAACTACCAGACCTGTCACGCAGGTAGCCGATGTTGCGGTAAAAAGCGCATCCAAAAATCCGATACTTTTTCCGTCATTGGAAGCCATCGGAAGATTCAGTAAACATGCACCCACAAAAATAATCATGACAAAGCTGGATACAATGATTCTGGTAGGAGAGATGTTGGTTAATTTTTTATTTTTTTTGCTATAAGTGATGTATGCCATGGAAAGCCCTTTCTGAAAAATATCTTTTATGTCTTAATCTTGTCCAATACTCATATATTGTTCTATTCGACCAAAATCCATTCGTTTATTGTACCATTTCTGTCTTTTCATGTAAATACCAATCGTACCGAGGGAGCATTATGCTTTTAAGCTCTTATTTTGCCAAACACACCAGGCGGAAATTGCGGCAATTACCACGATTGCTCCAAACAATGCATACAACCCGGGCGCCTCTCCATCGAACAGGAATACCCACACCGGATTCAGCAACGGTTCCAAAGTTCCGATCAGTGAACAGGCCAATGGCGGGCAGTGCTTAGATGCGATAGAATAAAGCACGTAAGGTATCCCCAGCTGAAAGATACCTAGTATGATTACATACAGCAATTCCAGCGATGTGGTATGAAAATCCACAAACAGCAGGGAGCAGATGCCCACAAGAGAGGTAAAGATATGCGCCAGAAGGATGCCGCTCATCCGAACGGAATCATCTTCAGCTGCCTGCCCTACACAAACAAACATGACGGCAAGGAAAAAACCTGCTATAATGCCGAGGATGTTACCGACAATACTTCCCGGTGACAACTGATCAAAGAAGAACAAGGCAATTCCTCCTGTCGTTGCCAATACTACGGAAATATCTCCCCTCTTCAATTTTCGTTTGAACAGAAATGCCGAAAACAGCAAGATAAAAATGGGTGCCGTATATTGCAATACAATCGCATTTGCTGCAGTGGTCAATTTATTTGCGATGACAAAGCTTATGCAGGAGCCGGACAAGCCTATCCCCGCGCAGACAGAGTACTTATTTATTTTTAATTTCCTGCCCGTTGACGCCATAAAGATTCCAATGACGGCTGCCGAAAGGATGCTCCTGGCTCCGGCTATTAAAAGAGGATTCCAGGATATCCACTTGATAAAAATCCCTGCGATGCTCCACATTACTGCGCATAATACCATGAATAACATTGCTTTTCGTTGTTGTGCTATGGTTCCCATTGTTGTTCGATTCCTTTGCTTCATTTCTATTGATTCCGGCAGCTCAATCGTTGCGGGCTCCGCAACCTCAGTTGCTGCCGATCCTCTATCATTATATAACGTTCAAGGCGGATTGTCTAAAGATTCGACACGAAAGAAAAGCTTTCTCAAAAATTGTTTTGGAGTCATGCAGATTCGTTAGATCTTCTTTTCATTTTTCTATAACCTGCTTGCATTAGATGGACTTTGCCGTGTAAATTTGCTATACTCGTCTAAAATAAATCGCCGAGGTGACATATGGCATACATTTACCTGGGTTTGGCCATAGGAGCTGAACTATTTGCAACAACATTGTTAAAGTATTCAGACGGTTTTTCAAAGCTTTTACCATCTGTTAGTTCCCTGACATTATACGGTTTATGCTTTTTCTTTCTCTCAAAAGCACTGCAAAATATCAGCCTGAGCGTTGCCTATGCAACCTGGTGCGGTTTGGGAATTGCGGTGACCACCCTGATCTCCGTTTATCTCTTCAAAGAGCATCTAAGCGCCATCGGCGTTATCGGCATTCTATTGGTTATTGCCGGTGTAACCATTTTAAATTTCTACGGTCCATCCGGCTGACAGCCCTCACATTTATCTTTTATTCTAAATACTATAAAGGATAGAATAAAAGAGGTGAAACATCATGTTATCTTATTGTGCAAGTTCTCAGTTTCAGCACAACGACAGGGTCGTATCTTTGGTATATCATCATCCCCCTGAAATTATGCCCGGAACAAAAGGAACCATATTAACACCAAGAATAGGCAGTCTCTATACCGTACAACTGCCCGACGGCGAACTTCACCGCTGGTTTTCCGGTTCTGAATTGGAGCCGGATCGTTCGCTGAAATATACCGACAGAATACTTTGCCCGGGATCCATGGCCCGGATCATAACCTCCGAAGGTCATCCGCAACATATCTTTCCCGGAATGACAGTACGTATTATAAAAGTGATAGATCCTGTGATTTTCTATGATCTCATGATAGATGGATACGGATATCATCGATGGCTGGCGGATTTTGAAATCGCTTCACTGGATTTAGTTTCGGCGGTATGATGTAACGGATGATGCCATAAATAAATAAAAGATAGGCCTGCACCTATCTTTTATTATGGGATATTACCTCTATTCCGGTTATTTGATTTCAAATTCACAGTGAACAATTGCCGTGATTTCTTTTTCCAGCGAATAAGTATCATTCATTCCATAATCAGATACTTCGTTTGAATAAAGGGGCGTGATCTGAATAACCCCCATGTCTGCATATTTCAATTGTCCCAGCTTATTCCCGGCATTTTCTGCAATCATTTCCGCTCGTTTTTTTGCGTCTTTTGTAGCTTCGGCAATCATGGTAACCTTCAAGTCCGCAATTTTTGTATACAGATATTGAGGTGCATTTGACTGAAATTGAACACCTTCGTTAATAAGCTCGGTAACATTTCTGGATATATCCGTGATTTTTTCTATTTCTTCAGAACTGATGGTAACGGTTTGATTGAGATCGTAATATTCGATGTCGCCGGTATACTGTCCGTTCGGCAAAATAACATAATATGGGTTTGTATTGATTGATGAAAAAACAATTTTATCCTTTTCAACACCTTTCTTGATCAGATAGTCCTGAACAATATTTTTATGTACCTCGAGCTGCGTATAAGCATCCTGCAGCGATGGTGATTTCGTATGAAAATATCCGGTCCAAACAATCAAGTCGGATGTTATTTGCTGTTTTGCGGATCCGGTGACAATGATTTTATTGCCGCTTCCTTTTAATTCAGCAATACCGCCCGCCATCACCACGGAAGATACGATAATGCCTAAGACCAGGATCATTGCTACAACACTGTTGGTTATAAACTTGCTTTTAAATTCGTTCATTCAAAACTCCCCCTTTGAATCGATTTTAATTTTCATTTGTAAGCGTTACAAATGAAACATGCCACTATGATATTTTACCAATTCTTTCCGATGTTTGTAAATATATTTATTGTAGAACACGATTCAGTAACTCTTATCTTTCATTGGAATATTATATAGTAGTCAATTCGATATATGATTCATTTTATATTGAATAAACTTACTATTCCAGTATGAAACGAAGGAGCTGATTTCATGAAATATATCGTTCAGCCTTGGGAAACCTGGGAAACAATGAATTCCCTGGCCTCAAGATATGGCGTAACAGTAGATGAACTAAGAAGAGCAAATCCGATACTAAACTCTATCAATTTATATCCTGGCATGATTTTAACCATTCCAGGACGACAGGCCGTCACCCTTCCCTCAGAGGGATATATTGAATATGTTGTTCAACCCGGAGATACATTATTTAATCTAGCAAAAAAATACAGATTGGACTATGGAAGAGTTATTGCTCAAAATCCGCAATTAATCAATCCAAACCGGATCTACCCGGGAGAAATCATTTATTTGATCTACTTAGGATATTAGAGAAACATGAAATGGGGCTTTCTCAAAGATTGGGATAGCCCCTTATTTAACATCTATTATTTTCCTATAGGAATACATTTCACCAGCTCATAACGAAGGAGATGTTTATTTTGAGTGCAAATATTATATTATTGTTGATTGTGGCCGCAGCCTTATTCGGCAAAGCAAATACGGTTGCCATAGCGGCGGGAGTTTTACTCATTCTCAAATTGATGGGCCTGGATAGATATACATATCCTTTTATAGAAAAAAACGGTATCACATACGGCATCATTATCCTGATCGCAGCAATACTGTTACCCATTGCGAACGGAACCATAACGGTTGACAGTATCAAAAATATATTTGTATCGTGGATTGGAATAGCCGCGTTAGTGTTATCTTTTATCACAACTTATTTGAGCGGTCAGGGTCTGGATTTTCTTACCACCCTTGGGCATAGCGAAGTAATGCCCTCTTTAATCATAGGTGCGGTCATTGCAGCATCCCTTTTAAACGGGCTTCCGGTAGGGCCGTTCATTACGTGCGGGTTGCTGGTCGTGCTGATGCAGATCGTTGAAATCTTTAAAAACTGAGTACGAATGACTGAAATGTCCATATTGAAATGACATCTGTCAAATGACTCGTACACCTAATAATTGGGCTATATCTAAAGCCTGAATCATATTTACTTTCGCTCCTCGTAATTCCGTATGAGTATCCGATACCATAATGCCGTCTATCGTACACTCTGTTAAATCAATTCCTTTTAGTGGTGTTTTAAAGAAATCAACTTTTGTAAAATCTACTTTGCTGAGACTTATTTTCTTAAATTTCACTTCAGACAGAAAGGCTTCTTTAAAGTTACATTCTTTTATCGTACAATTTTCCCAAATAGTATTGACACAATTTGCGTAAGGAAAAGAACTCCCAACCAACCGAACTTCTTTAAAAACAGTTTGATTGAACTTGCTTCCGTCAGCCTTGCAGTCCCTGATTTCTGCGTTTTTCCAATAACTTTTGGAAAATATACAATTTGAAATATCACAATTTTCGAGGGTCACATGATAAAAAGCGGCCCCTGTAAAATCACAAGCTATAAACCTGCACTTTATAAATTGTACGGATTCAAAATCAACCTTAGTCATGTCCATTTCTGTGATTGTCTCATTTTCAAAACGTATTTCCTTGATAGGATTTTCATCTGCTTTTGCCTCTAAAATTTTATCACTTAACATAAATAAGCCTCCCAAAGCCTCCATATCAGGATGGTCAGTCAATGAGCGTCCATTCTATCTGAATAAATTAACGCCTTTAATGATTGGATATATTTTCTAACACCTATTATACTATAAATGTTTATTCGTGCACTCTCTTTTCCTTTTACTCCCTTCTATTCCGTTACATTTGCCTGTAAGCAAAACGAAAGCTGACCTGACGGTTCCATTTTTGTCTATTGTAATGCAAAGTCCATGATGTTAAAATGTCTTTAATTATACATTCGGAGAACATCGCACAAATACCATAGATCTGAGAGAATCCAATACCGCAGAAGGTCATATGAGATGATAGATAGGGAGTAAAAATTGTGAAAAAGAACAGACATTATTACATGCTTCTAGTTACTGCAATATCAATGATACTTTTATTAACATGCGCTCCTTTCTTCCATGAACCGTTGGTAAAACTGCTGTCCGTTGTCTCCTATATTACATGGCATAGCATTTTTGAGTTTTCTAGTATCATTATCTCGATCTGCATCTTCTGTGTCGCATATTACTCATTTGAGCAAAACCGGAATTTCAGAAATCTGTTTCTGGGCAGTATGCTGCTCCTTATGGCGTTTATCGATTTTTTCCATACAATGACCTATAAAGGAATGCCTGTCTTCCTTGTTCCGATCACCACTTCCAATACGGCTACGACCTTCTGGATCATTGCCAGACTGATTGGGGGATTTGGATTGCTGGCTGCCAGCATCATACCTACCGGACTGAAGTTTCGACTTAACAAAGTGTTTTTTTTCATTCTGCCCGTAGTGATCAGTCTGTTGATTTTGAATCTGGTCATTTATCATCCGGGAGTACTTCCCCTGATGTATATCGAGAAGGAAGGACTGACGGATACGAAAATCCTGCTTGAGGCTGTCGTTATATTATCGTATCTTTTCGCGGTTTTATTTCTAATAAGAGAATATCGAGAGAGCCGTGACAGAACTTTGATGTTACTGTCCGCTGCACTGATCATTGGCATCTTCAGCGAACTGTCCTTTACGCTTTATGTCGATGTATACGGCGTTTATAATTTCCTCGGTCATCTGCTTAAGTTCACCTTGTACTTCATCATCTTCAGGGTCACATTTATACAGAATATCAAACGGCCTTATCTTGATCTTTCCATCGCGAAGGATGAAATCAAAAATTATGCCGACAATCTGGACAGGATCGTTGAGCAAAGAACGGAACAGATCAAGCAAATCAATCAAAAACTTCTTGATGATTTGGAATACGCCAGAGACATCCAGCTGTCAATGCTTCCAAAAAAGCTTCCAAACTCCCAGAATGCAGTGTTTGAAGCATGCTATTTTCCGGCAGACCGGGTGGGCGGTGATTTTTATAATATTTTCAAAATTAATGAAACAAAAATAGGCATGTACATCGGGGACGTATCCGGTCATGGTGTATCTGCCGCAATGCTGACGGTATTCCTTAATCAGAGTGTCAAGGCAAAAAAGGATAACGCGCACGGCGGTGCCAAAGAGGTTCTGCTCCCTTCGGAGGTTTTGAAGAATCTTTTCCTGGATTTTAACGAAACAGAATTCAAAAGCGAAGTATACATCGTTATGCTGTATGGTATTTATGACCTTGAAACCAGGGATTTTACATTCTCATCAGCGGGTTTAAACGTACCCCCTCTGATTTTAAACGCTTCGGGAGAGGTCAGTGAATTAAGCATCAAGGGCTTTCCGATCTGTAAGTTCCCGAACATCCAGAATGTGGAATACCATGACTCTACCGTCAAACTGAAAAATGGAGACAAAATTTTATTCTATACAGATGGCCTCACCGATGCGGAAAACACGCAGAAAAATCAATATTCAGACTCAAGATTGAAAGGTCAGCTGCAAAAGAACAAGAGCTTAAGTACCTCACAGCTTACGAAACTAATCTCGGATGATGTGTTCCGGTTTATCGGCTGCGGCAAGCCGCAGGACGACATCACGTTTTTTGTCATGGAAGTTAAAAGATAAGTCAAAAAAACTAATTGGTACATACCAAAAACATTGTTCCCAGTAATGTTTTTAAGATTATCTTCCACTTTCTATAATTTTTTTATTTTTATTTCTTTCTCCCATTTTCGCCTCAAAAACATAATATTACATTCCTATACTTTATCGAAGATATGACGTACGAAAGATGACAGCGCAGCAGTTATAAGGTCTATCAAATTAGACATACGCATTTACCTCATCTTTCCCATGCAGACCGTTCCGGTAGTGAGGTTGTAAAAATAGATCCGATCGCCGAAGATGGAAATATTCCGGCAATATGCCTTATCCGAAGTCTTGAAGATCACGTTTCCGCCCCTGTCAAATACCATGATCCTGTATTTTGCCGTATCTGTTTCCCCGAAGGTGCAGACGAGATATTCCCCGCTGCTGCCCATGATAGCCATATCGTCAAGGACAGCGCCTTCATTCAGGTTCTTTCCTTCAATATCGTAAAGGATTTGATCGGAACGCTTCATCCAATATATTTTCCCGTTCAGTACGAGGAAGTTCTGAATGTCTTTCGGCTCCAGGGCAAATGTGTTCGGCGTCACTTTTCCCGGTTCCGGGACAACTACCTGCCTGATCTTCTCTTCCTTTCCGTCTTTGATCGACTGGCGGTAGAAGGTGCCATCACTGTGGTAATAAAGAAAATCTCCTTCCATTTTGAATGCCAATACTTCTTTATCACTGACCCTGACCGTTTCACCTGTATTGATATCCACCCTGTATATTCCGTTTGTGGCGTCCGGTTTCATGCCGTCAGCGGAACTGTACAGGGGATCCTTGAATGCAAGAATGTAGAGATCATCTCCCACCAGATATACATCGTCCGAGCCACTTCCGCCGCTGCTGCCATCTTCCTGTGCCGTCCATGCCCAGCCGTAAAGGTAATCCGTGCTTCCAAGCGGCTTGTATTCGCCGTCTCCAATCTTCATGGAAAGATTGCCCGGCCCCGGCGCCCCGCCTGTAAAATAGGAAAAGCTTCTGTCGCCGAAGGTCTTGGTTCGAGTATAGCTATTTTGCAGCTCATCGGTCGTACCGTCGTCGTTAAGCCGGAGCAGCCAATCGGACCCCATGACGGCTCCGCCCTGATGATATTTCAGATACGCCGTACCGTTTTCAACATACAGGTTGGGATAAACATATTCTCCGTTGCCGTATGACCATACGGGAAGCTGGTAAACGGTTTTCATTTGTGATGGGTCGGCCAGCTTAGCCTGTATGATTTGCCCTTTTTGGTTTTCGTAGTAAATGTATTGGTCCGTCACCGTAGCACTGCCGGGAGTGCTTTCATATTCTCGCTTCGCTACGGCGGTTGCCGGCTTTTTCTGCTCCAGCCTGATGTTGTCAGAATTGATGACAAGCCCGTCTTTGTTGCTGAAGCTGTAATCCCAACCGAATTCATTGACGCCGAATTCCCAAGTCATGGGGAAATAGGTGATATTCCGGAAGGACAGCAGCGGATATTTCTGACTGCTGTTGTCTACTGCCTTTCCATTGATCCTGATGGGGAAGCCCGGTACGGTCGCCCTATAGCTGCCGCTGTTTCTGGTGTTTGATTTGTAAGGCTTCCAGGCCGCGGCGATTCCCGTTTTCTCGATTAACAATCCTCCCGAATTTCCTTTCCATTCCGATTCCAGGCCCAAAAATCTGCTGCCGCTGTAAGTCATGGGGAAATATGTGATGTCGTTATATATGATAAACGGATATTTATCGTAGCTGTTATCGACCTTGGTTCCGTTTACCGTTACCGGAAAATCCGGAATCGTAACCGTTGCAGATTTCGCATATACTGCTGTTGGGACTAAAAGAATACATAGGATGAATAAAGGGATAATGCGTTTCATTTTCACTGTTTATTTCCTTTCATTAATCATAGAAATGTTTAACTGAAGATTCATAATATACTCTTTTGATTGAAACACCCTGCTTCCGTCAAAGCTGGTATATGTTCCCTCGTTCATATAGGTAAAGCCTATTTTTTTTATTATCTTTTCTGAGGCAACATTGTCTATAGCATGAGCAGCAAACAGTTGCTTCGTTTTGAGTTCATCTTTTGCAAATTCCACAATTCTTTTGGCTGCTTCTGTTGCAAATCCTTTTCCCCAGCAATCCCGCGCCAGATTATACCCAATCTCATACATCTGATGCTTCTGTGAATAAATTAATCCCCCACAACCGATCAACCTCTTATTTGCCTTTAAAACAAATCCCCAATTGAAAACAGTATCGCCCATTTCTGCAGCTTCTTCGCTAACCAGCCATTCTTTTGTTTCTTCAATATTTTTATGTAAATTCCATCTCATGAAGCGCGCTACTTCCGGATCGCTTCCCCAGCTTTCAAATATAGCTTCCGCGTCTTCAATTTTTAATGGCCTTAATATTAATCGTTCGGTTTCTATAACTGGTGTTTTCATTCGATGCTCCTTTCATGTTGTGTACTGACTACTAGCCCATCTTTTGGATTAAGCGCTAAGCATTCTTTAAGATATTCTTGTGCCTGATCGAGGTCTCCTTTTTGGGAATATGAATATGCTAATTTGGCTAAAGTTAATTCTTTGTACGTGTATCTCAAAGGATTTAAGGAAATTATGGATCCGTATTTATTCAGTATTTTATGCTTTGTAAAAAAAGTATTACATTTATGAAAACAAATAATTGCTCCTTCAAAATCACATGTTTTCATTCTCCTATTTCCTTTTTCACTATTGAAAAAAATAGTATAGTAAATTAAATATCTATAGATTGATACAATTAGTATAGATACTACGAATGCATTAAAAACATTCTTTGACAAATTGGTAAAATAAATTACTGCTGTTAGCAGTGCTATTATACCTGATCGGAGTAATGCGCGAAAAACCGGCCTTTGGATAGGAATATCTATTTTAAATCATCCTCCTTTTCTCTGTTTCTTATTAACTTTTAACCAAGTTAGCAATCATAAATGTCTCTCATTATTTATCAATTCGTTAATGTTATGGTATAGCCTTGTTCGTGAATATTGAGCTGGGACGGCCATTGATCGTCCCTACAATTGCGCCCTTTTATTATTAATCCAACTCTGTCCAAAATCTACTGCCGCCTTTTGTCTAAAGAATTTTGACTCTGCAGAACCGATATAACCAATCGTTGCTTTTGAGTGTTTCTCAAAATCTTCTCCTAATTCTTCAAATAAATCCGAATCCATTTCGATATCATCATATTCCTGCCAAACCCTGATTCCTTTATTAAGAATAGGGGCCCCTAATTTTTCGGTCTTTGGGTTTGTGGCCCTATATTCAGAAAGATGAAAAGAAGTATTATTACCAAAGCCCACTCCCAGAAGCAAGACATAGCCATCTAAATCGTATACCCTTTCCAATGGAGAATTTTTACCTAGTGAATAATCTATAGAATGATTTTCTGTGATTTCTCGTGCATATTTCCCCCAGGCACAAAATGACATCGCGGGATGGGAGCTTCTAATTACATGGGGAAAGTTTCGAAAAGTCTCTGGTATAACACCAATTCCACTAGTTGGAGTTATATCTTCTTCAAAAGCCGGCATCGTTTTCTTTATTTCATTGATCCACTCTTTTGGTACAGGAGGATTTTGCCATTTGGATGGATCTGAATAATTGCCTGAATGTGCAGGCATAACGAGTGTTCCTTCTTGCGTCACTGCATCCATTAAGGCTTGGATCACGGCAACAGGCCCACCACAAACCCAGCCGATTGAACTTAGTGATGAGTGAACGATTAGTACCATACCTTTTTTGATGCCAAGCTTAACAAAATCCTTTTTTAAACTCTCCCTGGTATTCAATATCTTTGTTTTTTTTATTACTTGCTCTTCGTTCATTTTGATTTTCTCCTTGTCACTGACAAAAGGTCTTCATTCTTTTATTATACCATTAACATCATAGCTGCCACCTTGTAAACGGTAAAATAAAGTGTACTTCTTCGCTATTGAAAATAAGACCGTTTTATGGTTTAATTTATTGTATATAAATAATTGCACAGGGGAGCTGGGATTGGCCAGCTGAGAGTAAGAACCACAAATCTTTTACCCTATACCTGATCTGGATAATACTAGCGTAGGGAGTTGTTAATACTTATATTTTTATAGTATTTTAGACACCGGTTCTACGAATTGGCGTCTTTTTATTTTGGCTATTAAAGCACAAATCCTATGCGGCATTCTCCAAAAGAAGAGAGGAGAACGAAATGAAAACAAAACAATTGACCTTATCCGCATTATTTACCGCTATTGGAGTCATAGCAGGCAGCATGATTTATATCCCAGTGGGGATATCTAAATGTTTTCCAATTCAAAGCTCAATAAATGTCGTTTCCGCTGTAGTCCTGGGACCATACTACGGTACAGCCATTGCATTCTGCATTTCATTAATAAGAAATATAATTGGCACAGGTTCCATTCTAGCTTTTCTAGGAAGCATGATTGGGGCTTTTTTAGCCGGAATCATTTTTTATAAAACAAAAAATGTTCTGGCTGCTGTAGCTGCGGAGATGTTTGGTACAGGCATTCTAGGAGGTTTGTTGGCTTTTCCTATAGCTAATCTTATAATGGGTACCGAAGTAGCAGCACTGTTTTTCATTCCTCCATTTTTAATAAGTGCCATCGGAGGAAGTATCATCGCATATTGCCTTGTAAAAATTTTGCATTCTTCAAAAATTCTTATTTTAATAAAAAAGAAACCGAAATTTAGAATTTGACTATTACAAAAACTAGTAAAACACAACTGATACATGCAATAGAGGTTCGCTGTTCAGAGGTCCATAAACTAAGCTAGTGATATAACCCTTTACAATCTATTTTGTAAGGGGTTATTAATAATCTCACCTAGCAATTTTACTTTTCTGTATACAATAATTGAATTAATAACATCTGCACAGAATACAAACTGGAATATACCATGGATAATCGCTGTTTTTTTAGATAGCTTTTCTTCATGAAAGGCTCTTATTACCCCAGCTAATCCTATCAATCCACTTAAGAGGATCGTCATTCCGTCCAGAATCATTAAAGCAATTGATATGCCAAATGTAAATATTGTAAGTAAGCATATTGAGCCGACGCAAAATATGAGTATATATGCCGGGATATGTATCAGTTTTATGACCATGTTAATACGCAGCAAATCTTGTGCTTCCCGCTTCTTTATAAGGCCTGTAATAAACACTACTATGGAGAAGACAAGTGCAATAACATATAAAATCAGCAAAGCCAAAAGAAGGTAAGAACCATCATTAGAACAGAATGTTTTCATAAAATTCTCATTAAACATGCATAGCAGCGTGAATACAACCAAATATGGGAAAATAATTACCGGCAGTAAGGGCAAATATCTTTTCAAACTCATTCCTCCTTAACAGCAAGAAGCTGGAACGTATTTCTTTTCATATAATCCCTCTTTGGAAAATACAAAGAACCTACTACCCTTCTCCCACTTTTTTATGAAAGTATCCGTTTTCATAATGATCCCCTTCAAAATAATAGTCTATATTATAAACATTCATTTATGGCTTTTGACTTTGACGAATACTTCTAAATATATCCCTATTTCTTTTTTCAGCCTTTTAATAATATCGTATATTTTCATTTCCCTCCAATTCTCCTTTCTGAATGTGTAATTATCATATCATTAAGTCTTCCTGTTATTACTTTAATGTACAGCTGGAATCTGATGTCCTAATTTTAATTTTCAGGCCAGATGTCAACATAGATCATACTCATAATCTCATCACCAAATTAGAATTTGTCGGTCTTGTACTGTTAAATGATGACTTCACCTAAGATTTTATCATGTGGAACAATCAAGCACTTTTCTATCGCTTTCCAATAAGTTTCATACAACTGTTTTTGAGATTTACCATAATTTTCATCTGTATCAAATTCCCAGTAGAGTGCATAGCGAACACATTTTACAATACGAGTAAGTTTGTCAGGTTGAAGTCCATCCTTAATAGTTTTCATATCATTTATATAATGTGTACGCTGTATAAGTCGAAGAGATTGACAACCGTCTATTGCTTTCATCATTTTACCAGCGTCTTTCATAATAGCTTCAAACTCATCCGTCTTATCTGGCTTTACCTGATAAATACTAATTTCCGAAAATGACATCCTTCTACCACCTCCAAATACCTGTTAATCTAAAAGTTATACAAATAACCTTCACATATAGGATATTGTACTATAAATGAAGTAATCTTCAATATCGGTTTGATAAATTATTTCTGCTTATGTATACAACTTTAAAAAAGATACTCATATGTCAACAAACCAACTCCTGAGAATGAAAACTAAGTCTTCAAAATCAGACATTCCCCTACTCAATATTACAGTACTTTTTCAGTGCTTTGCTTTTATCCATATACTGCTCGTCATTGAGATATCCTATCTCTTTCAATTCGGAATCGGTTCTTAATTAATAACACTAAACAAGAGAATTGGTTTTGCACTTTTCGTTTGGTGAGTTAATTTTAAATAAGAGCTGAATCTATTTATTCATCTGATTATTAGTCAACATCTATTGAATCATTCGTAGAATATCATCCTTTAATTTTTCACTCTGATGAATTTTATAGCCACCTTTATCAGCACTTTCGTATATTACATTGGTATTACCGAGCAAAATGTGCATGGTTTTATTTCCATCTATGGCATCAATCTCAATATCACCAACGGTTATTTGAGTTGGAGCAAAAGGGAGACGAATCTTGCTTCGAGAGTACGAACTAATAATCTCAGCTAGCTTTCCGCAATCAAGCTGAGATGTAATAGCTTCTTCTCTATAGTCGGAATCGATTATAGCAACATGATAAATTTTAACATCATCTAAATTGTTTATTATTGGGGATGGAAGTGAATAGTACGTTGTAATAATGACTATTAAGCATAATATCGGCGCAATAACAACAGCTCTTTTCTTCATGAATAAACACCTCCGGAATAGGTAAGATGGTGACTTTATTTAACTGTTTCTTCACAGTGATTTAATGGCTTTACCTACTTATATATTGAATTTGGTTCGATACTTAATGAAGATTATGCTGCCAGTTCTTCATCCCAATTTTTTGTATAATAGACAGTTAAGTAATATAAGCAGGAGGGCGCATTCTCAATGCACGGCCTTAATCCCACACAGACATTTACCAAATAATACCATAATATGAGGTGATCTTCAATATCAGTTTGGTAAATTATTTCTGCTTATGTAAACAAATTTAAATAAAATACTTTTATTGAACGTTAAATACTGTATCGTTTATTTTTATTCCCATTAAAAAAACTTCCTCTCTTGAATGTACTTGTTGACAGCAAGGAAATTTTCCTATTCTTTTATTTACAAAAAATCTTCAGGACTTCTTTTTTTGCCTATAATATAATAGTGCTTCAATGGAAAAAATTAAATAACCAAAATACACTATATACCAATAGACTCCATAACCTGGATCAATATTTTGTATTTTAATAGCTTCTGGAGTGGCTTCGATTACATATCCTTGCCATCCGCCTTTCAATACGTCATTGATTACAGAACGGCCCTCTGTATTATCCAATACGTAGCTCTCTTGGCAGTAATATCTGTCCAAAAGAGGAATCTTAATGTAATTTGCTATACCTATTTCAGTCTTTCTAACAGAAAAGAAAACAATTTGTGTCACTTTTGTATTCTTTTCAGACAAAATAATAGTGTTTTGATATTTCTCCGAGATGTCTTTGCCTATCTCATTTTTTTCTATAGTAAAAAATATGATAAATATGGATACGACTAAAACACAGACTACAGCAAAGGTTACATTTATTTGTTTAAACTTGTTCATAATTTAATGATAAGCAAAGATTAATAACTTATATCCCTTTGCCTCCTTTTTATATTTGAAATCACTGTGCTAAAATGATTTTTCTATATATTAAGACCCTTCTGAGAGATGTTTTGTGACCGATAAATTTAACTTTTTTAGTACAGGGGTGATAAACGAAATAGAAGATTTCTATTCGCTTATGTTGCCCAAAGGGCAACAACACGTTGTCATCACTCTTCTGGCTATGTTCATACATTTTTCTACATCCTGTTCCGTTACTGTCAACGGTGTGTCAGCCGGGTAGCGTGCTTCAATGTAATACTGATTCAGATAAGCACAATCTTTTCTGACCAGAGATGCCTTATGGGCATGGCCTTCCCATGCCTTTCACTAAAAAAAGCAGGTTATGAAAACCTGCCAAATCCCTACCCCTTTGGAATAACAAAAATTATGACCGGCATAAAAAAAGATAGGTAGTGATACCTATCATAATTTTTGTGGTTGCGGGGCAAGGATTTACACAGATGTGCTTTTCTACTTTACATAAGCACATCTGCCGTCCCGCGCTTGTGCGACAAGCTTGGACCGCCCGCCTAAAAACAGTCCACGACTGTTTTCTTTACGTCGGACGCCTGTTCAGGTTCAAATCCCTACCCCTTTGGAATAGCAAAAATTATGACCGGCATAAAAAAAGATAGGTAGTGATACCTATCATAATTTTTGTGGTTGCGGGGCAAGGATTTGAACCTTGGACCTTTGGGTTATGAGTTTTAATTGTTACTTATTTTGTTTTATTCCATATTCAACTAATCGTTTGTAATTCAACACAATCTCCTTGTATTCTTGTTGTAATTTATTCTAGTTTTCTCCAACTTCCAGTGAAAAAGTTGGAGAAAAGTTGTAGAATTTTCATTGTGCTTGCTTACTACATATATCAATAATTTCATAAATATTTGAGTCTTGCAAATCCTCCATTAAAACATTAATCAGCTGGAGGGGATACATATTCTTATAATTTATTTGATCTAATCCTTTTACCATTTTTAAAAATTGACTAGAATCAATTAGTTTTAAATAATAGGCTTCAAACGCTAAGCTAAAAATTCCCGAGACCAGCCTTGTTGTGTTTATATGCCAGAACATATCATCACACACAAAACCCTGTGGTTTTGTACCTTCATATAGTAAGATGTTTAGAGTATCATTATCGTATGAATCAGGATTATGCACCTTAATTTTGTTATTATAATTTAAAAAAGGAACATAAAGTTTACGGCTATCATCAATTCTTAAAATACTCTCTGCTATACGTTGCAAAATATCGTCATAATAAATTGGCGTCCCGCACCTACCTTCAGCTAAATCAATAGTTGGCACACTATATTTTTCAATAATCTCTTCACATAAGTTGCCTGACAAAAAGCATGTTTCATTTTTTTCTATTATATCCAGACAATCTAAATATCCCGCAAGTAAAAGTGTCGATACATGAATGAGTTTTTTCCCTTTAATTGTAACAATATCATTGCTAATATTATCAAACATCCTATTATTTTTATCTAGGGTTTTTAGTGTTTTCATATACTCTTCAAGAGTAAATACATTCATTAACGTTGTAATAAATTCACCATTATTTATAATCTTATTTTTCAACTCATCAGTTTTATCTTTGCCTATTGCTTTATTAAGCGCTTCAAAAATCTCATCTGTATTATCTGGTATTGTAATTTTCTTTAAATTAAAGGCTTGATCATTACTAAATACTATAGTTGTAACCATCTTCATTATTAAAGAGAGAGGTTTTGATTTATCAAAATCAACTGTATCTGTTATTTCAATTCCATTCCTTGCATAGATTTCATTTAAGTCATCATTTTTAATAGCATAAAATTTCATATCTGATGAATAAATAATATCCTGTTCACAGAATGTGAAATCCTCACCTCCCAATGTATTAATAAAACAAAAGTGCGTAATAGCTTTTTCTAAGTCTGTAAAATCATTGATATTCTTATTCATTAGTATGTCGATGTAATGAATTAAATCTAAATAATCTTCATCTTTTATTCTCTTATTTAGAAAACTATATACCAATAGGATTCCTTTTGATAATCCTTTTCTATTGCATAGATCAGTTATTCTTACTAAATCTATCCCCCCTATTCTATTCTCGCTTATATAGCAAGCCATGTTATATAGGAAGGCTTCGATTGAATCGTTATGTAAATATTCAACTTCATCTAGTTTCTCTAATAATAATGAAAAAAGCGAATTAATTTCATCTGCTTTCACTCCGAAAGTATAATATGATATAAGAAATAATTCTGATAAGGTTATAAAGTTAAGTTTGTCAAATGAATTGCCTCTAATTGATTTATATATGTTTTCAAAATCATTAAACTCACAAGCGATCTCACACTTCTTAATCTGTGTCAATATATATAGAATTATCCTATCATACTCTTGCACATTCTCTATACTTAACTTGTTTATAATAATTGTTAGCCAATTATTATTGGGGGCTTCTTTCA
The DNA here is from genome assembly GCF_018128545.1 of Sinanaerobacter chloroacetimidivorans. Classification (GTDB taxonomy): domain Bacteria; phylum Bacillota; class Clostridia; order Peptostreptococcales; family Anaerovoracaceae; genus Sinanaerobacter; species Sinanaerobacter chloroacetimidivorans. The sequence continues at coordinate 221,516 of NZ_JAGSND010000002.1, forward strand.
TGACCTTTAAATATCTCTCAAACATTGTCAAAGTGCAGATTATTTCATTGCACTCTGCTAATTCTTTTAAAAAGTCTTCATATTGGATGAGTTTATTGTCATATTTTACAAAAAGAATGATATCTTTTTCTACTATTATTTCTTGTTTTTGTATCTCCTCAAAATCTATGATTTGCCCCTTGTAAAATTTCGAAAGGCTAATAAATAAATCTAACACAACTTTAATATTTTCATTTCTAGGTTCAATATCTAAACCAATAATACCATCAAAATGATTATGAAATAGTTCATTGATCAATACTTGATAAACATCTTTCATCATATAAATATTGTCAGAAGAATTTAAGCCTTGAATTGTTTCCTTTAGGTTATTCGTATGTTGGTTAAAACCTAAAACATATTTAGAAAATGGATCTAAAAACATAAAATAGTCCTGGATAAATTTATTTAACTCATCTTCATATTTTTTATCGTCTTTTATTGTTGCAAGCATTTTTTTGACTCCTGTTATTGTTCTGCATATATCCGACTTCTTCTTGTCAGAAAACAAATCAATATAAGGAAAAATAACTCTATCATACGATATGAGAAATCTTTCTAAATTTAAAGAACTCCAATTTTTCATGATTGCATGATGATTAAGATCAATAACAGAGATAAACTTCGACAAGCATATAATATCTTTAAGAGCACGATTTGGTTTTTCAAGTAAATCATATAAATACTTTTCCACGAATCTCCGGAATCCATTATGATTGATTATCGGTGATTCTAATGTCATATTTTGTGCGTATATTAGTAGACATAAAACTATACTTTTACCTAAATAATTCGGCCAACTTATAAGAAACTTTTTATCGTTAATTATTCTCATAAGTTGATTTATTTGGTCTTTTCCATTTTCCGTAAATCTTAGATTAATAAATCGCTCGTCCTTTGCGAATTCTTTTATCAATATATCTTTAACTTTATTCAGTTCAAAGGTTTTCTTTTTTAATTCATATATATTTAGCCATAGCTCATAATAGCCTTCCTCGTCAGACAGGCCTTTAGTCTTTTTGGTATTTAAGTCAATTAGTTTTTCTTCAGCATTATCATAATAACCTAGGTCATATATGTCCGTAATTATTTCAATCTTTTTGCGTACATCTTCAGTTACAGAGTATTGTAGCTCAAGCTCATCTAGGTTATAAAGTTTTTTATCATTATCACTCATTTTTTTGTTCCTCTATCAACTTTTTATAATTAATATAAAATAGTTTAATATTTTTATTTTGTTTCGATATTCCTTCTATTTTATCAATATAATCCTTGTCTATATAACTCAAAAAACTAATAAGCAATTTAAAAAAAGTAAAATCATTGACCGTTATATTTAACGTCATATATGTATATAAATATTCAAATTCTTTCTTTTCTTTTAGGATGTACAACAAGGCATTATTGATATCCCTCAAGATTTCATTAATCTCATAGTCCTTGCTTTGTAATAATTCTTGAAGTGTATTTAAAAAAGCATTTTCCTTATTATTAAAGCATCCTGTTGTTACACTTTCACATACGGAGATTATTTTATATTCAGTTTTTATATTACTTCCAATTAATTCCTCACAATAATAGTTTATTGTTCTTCCATTGATATTACAGTAATAATAAAATATTTTAAGAAAGAGGTAACTATCCGCAGCCGTTGTTTTTACCGATAAAGATGTATTAAATATTGGAATTAGTTTCTCGAGATGTATCTTAATTAATTGCTTATCTTCAAGATTATCACTTTTGGTTATTGAATTTTGAATTTCCATTAAATAATAACCAAGCCTATACTCTTTATCTCTTTTTAATTCTTTAATAATGATTTTCTTAACATAATCCGGATATTCCTTTGTGATAAAATTCTGATGATCAAGAACCGGTCTTAGTATAAAATATAAATATATCATGCTATATATAATGAAAATTGATAACATGGCCGAAAAAGCTGCCTTAAAACTATACTTCCATATACCAATTTGAAAATAAATAATAAAATAGCAGATCAAAGTCCATAAACTTGGCAAAAGTAATAGTTCGACTTTAAAACGAAACATATTCATCATTGGTACGCCAATACTTTTTCTATTAAAATAACCATTTAGCAAAGCATACCCTGCAAACAATATAGCAGAGAATGAAAACATCCCAGAGATTGCTGCAATTATTAGGGATTCTTTTAGATCCATAAGACCTCCATTTTTATAATTAACATTCTGGCGAGGAAAAGTAAGTTGTCCGATCTACTTCTAATTTACTCCAACAATTACTAAAATACAACATAATCTTCCATCTTATTTGCTTACTTTAATTTATAAAGCCCTACTAATTTGAATTTATCAATTTAATAGGGCTTTTTTTGCTAATTGTAATTCACAAATCTATTGCTGAATCTTACAGGTTCATTAGCATTCTTCTCATTAATTCTAAAGTGCTTGTTATAGTAGTAACCGACATTTTGAGGAAGCTCTTTAATTTTATCTGGAGGTACCTTAAAACTTTTTACAACTTTCACTGTTCCCATACCACTTAAATCTTGCCCCTGAGTTTGGCTGGTCATTTCGATGGTATCTCTTGTCCCCATAATTTTTGCTAATTCCTCGGCATCCCCCGGATCATTTTGCCTATAAGCAAGAAACACATTCGAGTTGCCGATTATTTGATGCGCTAACTTCTCATTATCGTCACAGTATAGATCTGATAAGGACTGGCACATGGCTATTGCCTGTATTCCTGCCGATCTTCCTTTATTAAATACGCTTAAAATATCGTCAGATAGATATGTCTGGATTTCGTCGCAGATTATTAATACTTTCCTCCTCTCGCTTTGAGGCATGGAGTTAATTTTTGAAATCATTTTCTTACAGTCTTGTATTATTAATGCTCCCATGATTTCTGCGAATTCTGCATAGGATTGTCCATCGACTAAAACCAGTATACAGGCATTTTCATTGTACACATCCATCAGATCTAGTCCCTCGCTTGAAAACATCTTTCCACCAGTGCCTCTAATAAATCGCCCAAGTCTCGGGATTGCATCTTCAGCGCTTTTACTATTAGTTTCAATCACACGTTTCCAATCTGAGTATTCATCATTCTTGATAAGGCCGTTTTTCTTAGCGAATGCAAGCAAGTCCAAACAAGTACTTTTATTTGAGCATCTGACGACGTTATGAATATCAATTGGCTCATCAACTAATTCCATAAGTTGAACCATTACTTGCCAGAAATCAGCTGCCTGAGCTTTGTAATGCGGCTCACTCCAATCTGATAAACCAATAATCTGATCGATTATTTGGGTTTCGTTGCAGTTTTTAAACGTGTTTATTCTATGAGTATGGTAAGGATCAAGCATGTCTACGACATAGAGTTTCTTACTATACTTTTTGCATAGTTTTGGTATAACATCGTAAAATGTGAAATCCCCTTTATCCCCTTTACCGTCAATAATAATGGTGACGTTGTCGTTCTGAACATATGCTTCTGCGATATTCAGAACCGCAGAAGTCTTTCCACATCCGGTTGAGCCTATAGCGATGCAGTTAATACCCTCTTTTGTTGGAATCGTCACCTGACGGTTATTTGAGAATCCGATCACCGCGTACTCTCTTCCATGAAAGCCCTTACTGCTGCTTTCTATGTCCTTATAGACAGTTTTAGGTATAATTCTATCCTCTAAGGATGCTGGCTCAAGTATAATCAATGCTCCAGTAATGGCGATCGTTGACAGAATAATGGGAATGGGATTGAATAACCAGTTAAATAGTTTCATCTCCTGTGTGCCAAAAATGCTTGCCATATTATTTGAAATGTGCTGCATTTGTCCGACAATTACAGCCTCGATTCCGCCACTGCCTACTATAGTAACTGTTAGTACCAGTATTATTAGCATGGCACCCACTGATATTGCTTTAACTTTTATGTGTCCATATTTAGGAGCAAGATATTTCGTAGCAGTAATGGTTAGAACACCTCCAAGTATTAAGGCTATCGGCGAAAACAACGTTGCCGCTAACATAACCGCTACTCTGAACTTCAATATCATGCTTTCTGTACTTTGACGCATGTATGTATTATTGTTTGTTTTCAAATTCCCGTACCGTCCTTTCAATTTCTTCGATAGTTAAGATTTCAACATCTGAATCCCAATACTTCGATTCAGAGTACTTATTCCTACTTTCATTTATCTGTTTTTGGAGTGCTTTGTTTGCATCCCTAACAACCCATATTTGCTTGCCATAAATTCGATTGTTATAAATCTTCTGCGATAACCGTTCACGGGATTTAGGAGTCAGTTCCACCTCAACGCATGTATTCCATATGGGGATAACTAAATCAGGCTTTTTATCCTGCCTAAATCTCCCCCTACTTCCTATCAAAGCAAACTGATCTCTTTCTGTAATCAAATCATCCATATTCAAGCCATATTTTAATTTAAAATAAGCTGCCGCAACTGATATGTATGCTTCATGGAAGGCATTTGCAGTCCTCATGTCATAGGTCTTAATTTTAGAGTCAATTAATGCCATGCCTTTTGTCGTTACGGTTATCAAGTTGGGATATCGAGTATATATCTTCTCTTTTTTCAAATATCCGTACCTTGTAAGTTTGGCAATCCGTTTTTCTGCGTAATTGTCACTCGAGTAACCTCCTAATACTGCCAGACTATATATAAAAGCACACCTGAACCTAAAACAAATCCTCAAGATATCCAAATCCCTGTCATTAATTACAACACGTCTTTTGCTCATATTTTCCTCCTTTACTACTACCGTTCGCCATCCGATTACGCGCGCGCACCTGTTGCACTCTGTGCAGAACAATCTAATATATTTTCCTGACGTTGCGCGCCTGTGGTCAAGCATACAATGGTTGACCACAGGCGCGCAAGGTAAGAAATTCCAAGGATTGTACGGTGCGCGCCGCGAAAAAGGTATGGCGGATCGCTAATTACTTTAGTGCAGATAGTCGTCACCTATATGTGCCGTTAATTTTCTTGCAATCCATGACTCAATCTGCTTATCTTTTATGCTTCCACTACTTTTGAAATTATTAGCTAGATAGTGTTTTATAATGTCGTCAAGATGATCCAGACACTTTGGCGCATAGCACATTAGCTCATAAAAGAAGTCGAAATGCAGCCTGTTGGGTTTTATACCAGACATCTGTTTATTGACACCTTTAAATTGGTTTATATTAGACACCTTATCAATCATCAGGTAGTCAAGTAATAAAATCTTCATATTGTTCTCGTCCGTTATGATTAGCTCCTTGACAACAAGATTGTTGATAGATTCTTTGAAGTCCTGCTCTTCAAACTTAAGTTCTTTTATTGCCGTTTCTGCATCGAAATTGTAATAACCAGTTATATTATTTTGCCGGTTAGTTAGTAGATACAGATATAAAAGCTTAGCATTACTTGGGAGACCCCGCAGCCTTATCCAGATATCGTCTGGAATATAAGTGCTTCTAGCCATTGTTTACCTCCCCATTTTTCGCCGTGTTGAGGAAATGAACTAGCATCTGCATGTTAATGAGTATTTTGCCACGTTCTTTGTTATGCCCGCAGCGAACACCGACTATCTGAGAGTTTAGATACCATTGACGTATACGAAAAGCGGGTATACCTGTTGCTTTACTGGCATCGTTTATTGTGCATAGGGTAGGTATTTGTAAATTTGAGTTTTCCATTTTTTATCCTTCCATTAATTGGTCTGAGCTATAGTGTATTAATCTTAAATCCAAATAAAAAAGAGCATTCTACTAGAATACTCCTTGGGATCTGCGATAGCAGACTTGTTATTAATCAAACACTACGGGGCTGACCCCACCCCATAGTGTCTGATTCTTTTCTCCTTATTAGTGGCACATCAACAATTGATATACCTCAAATTCCTTCATTTACGGAAGTTATCCGATTAAAAAATCTTCTTGGATCTTGCCAACAGCAAAACCACTGTAAATAATCTTCTTGGATCTTGCTAAATAGCAAAATCTCTGTAAATAGTCTCCTTGGATTTTGTCAAATACAAAATCTCGTTAAATGGTCTTCTTAGAATACCATCCCTATTATTATACCGCAAATTAAGGAAAAAAGTTTTTTAGAAAAAAGATTTTTATATTTTTTTCAAATTAATATGTTCAATTGGGATAAAGGGACTTAAGCGGCTTAAGGGCTTGTACTGTAATGCTAACTGTAATGGCTGATATGAACGGTACTATCCTGCTTGGTATTATTACGGCTGCAATATCCAAGGGGCTTAAGGGCTTGTACTGTTCTGTTATGCTTTATGCTATAGCGGTACTGTATTTGAACACGATAGTCTATCAAGACTATCGCAAGACAATATCAGCAAGTTTTTCAGCTGATTGCTCATCAGCCTCCTTAATAAGGTGGCCGTACAAATTAGCCGAGGTTGAGGGCAGAGCATGGCCGAGTCTATCCGCAATGCTTACGATATCCACCCCAGAAAAAATTAAAAGACTTGCCGCTGTATGCCTAAATGCGTGGGGATTTATATGAGGCAAATTGTATTTCTTTGCAAACTTCTTTAAATAATCAGTTACGCTATCTGGGTGCATTGGTTCACCATTATACTGCACAAATATAAAATCTTTATCTTGCCAGTGAGAACCTAACGATATTTTTTCTTTTAAATACCAATCGTTATAATCTTTTAATAGTTCCATAGTTTCAGCCGGAAGCTTGATAGGTCTCTTAGATTTTTTAGTTTTGGGAGTTGTTAAATATATGCCCTTAGAAGGGGAATAAAGCAAATTATTGCATATGTGAATACGTCCTTCTTTCCAGTCGACATTCTTCCATTGGAGGCCTAAAATTTCACCTCGCCTTGCACCAGTGATTAAAAGCATATGGACGATAAGTTTCCACTTAAGGGATTCTGATTCTAAGCAAGACAAAATGCTTTTTACTATATCAGTCTGAAAATAATTCGCTTCTTTTCGTTCTACCTTTGGAGGTGTCGCTTTGCTTGCCGGATTATAGGGTACAAGCATTTCTTTTTCTGCCAGCGAAAAAATCGTTGAGATAATGCGATGATGTTCCAAGATAGTCTTATTTGACAATCCGCAGCCGTTTCTTTTATTGATGTCAGGAGCTCCAAGTTCCTCATATAGCTTGTTTAAATGCTGTGGTCGGATATCAGCTATTTTCAAATGACCTATTATTGGGTTGATCCGGTTGAGTAAAAGTTTATAACGCTCAATCGTGCTAAACTTAATTCCATTGCGTTCTTTTAAAGCAAGTGCGTATTGAGAATACTTTTCGAAGGTGTATTTGCTGTCCGCGACTAATCCTTGTTTGCATTGCTGCTCAAATAATACGGCTTGCCGGTTAAGCTCCTTTTCAACCTGTTTTTCCGTTAAACCCTCTGGTACTTTCCAAGTTAAAAGGTATGGTTTAAGTGGTTTGCCGGAGGAATCTCTACCCTTGTATACTCTGATATCATAAGAAACAACTTTGCCATCTTTATTTTTGTACTCTCGTATTGAAGCCATTGTTACCTCCTTATCATCATAAAAGAACTGGGTTCATTTTCTTCATCTTACACTTAAAAGGAAGTGGTTGCAACATGAAAGTTGGAGAATAGTTGTAGAAAACAGTTTTGCTAGGTGTTAATGAGATAAATAAAAAACCCTGAAACCGTTGGTTTCAGGGATATTTTCGTGGTTGCGGGGCAAGGATTTGAACCTTGGACCTTTGGGTTATGAGCCCAACGAGCTACCAGCTGCTCCACCCCGCGATGTCTTTAGCATTATATGCTAACATTGGGTTGATTGTTCATTATATTAAATGGTGCCGGGGACCGGGGTCGAACCGGTACGATCGATAAAGATCGCAGGATTTTAAGTCCTGTGCGTCTGCCAATTCCGCCACCCCGGCTAATTGGCTCCAAGGGTGGGGCTCGAACCCACAACCTATCGGTTAACAGCCGAGTGCTCCACCATTGAGCTACCTTGGAATACCAGTCCTCATCACTGACGACAAGGTTTATTATACAACAAAACTTTTATAGCTGTCAATATAATTATGGCCAAATTTAAAATTTTTTTACTCATTTTTGAAACTTTTTACTTGATGGATTCAATTAAGAGTTTAAGCTTAGTAAAAACAGTAAAAGGGTAAGGCCTCTTCATGATCTCTTATGAGCTTTTGCCGTCTTGAAATCACTTGGGATCATTGATAATTACTTACGATCTCTTTCGAGTTCTTACCCTTCTCATATGTATTTAAGCTTGCACTTGCTCGGCGCCTGCTCTGAATGCTTTGATGTTGATGTCTTCAAAGCCTTTTTTTACATTTTCCTTGATTACCGTTTCCCAATCGATCCCTTCGATGTTCATGGCCTTTACCAATGCGCCAAAGAGAACGATATTCATGGTTTTGGAATTGCCCAGCGCTGCTGCGATATCTCCCGCCTTAAACACGGAGACCTTCGCCTTGGATGACAATTCCTCCAGAATTCCCTCCGGGTATTTGGCCGACCCCAGTTGAATGGGTACCGAAGGAATCTCAAAGTCGTTGATTACCATTCTGCCGTCAGGCTTTAAAAACTCGATCCAACGCAAAGCTTCCATCTTTTCAAAGGCAACGATAACATCTGCTTCGCCTTTTCCAACGATAGGAGAGTATACTTTTTCTCCGTATCGAATCTGTGTGCTTACATTTCCGCCTCTCTGAGACATTCCGTGGATCTCGGACATTTTAACATCATAGCCGGCCTGTGCAAGCCCTTCGGATAAGATCTTGCTGGCAAGGATGGTTCCTTGCCCTCCAACACCCACAAGAAGTATATTCTTTACTTTACTCATTATTTCACCTCCTTGATGGCATCAAAAGGACAAACCTGTTTGCACACACTGCAGCCTGTGCAGGCCTCCTTGTTTATGGTGATGCTGTCGCCGGAGAAGATAGCCGGACAGCCGGTCTTCACGCAGGCTTTGCACTTTTTGCACTTTTCCTGATCGATCTCACAGGATTTCGGAGTGAGGTCGAATTGCTTCTTATCCTCTTCGGTGAATTTTTTCAGGATGCAAGGCCATTTCGCGATAAGAACGGTAGGTTCATCCTTTGCCAGTGCATCGTCGAGGGCATCTCCGGACTCTTTCAGATCCAGAGGGTTGATGATATAGATATTTTCACTCTTGATTCCGATTGCCTTGCAGAGCATCGGAATATCTACTTCAACAGCCTTTTTCCCCATGAGGGTATATCCGGTTCCCGGATTTTCCTGATGTCCGGTCATTGCGGTAATTCGGTTGTCGAGAATCAGGGTGACATGGGTCCCTCGGTTGTAGACCACATCCATCAGGCTTGTGATACCGGAATGGAAGAAGGTGGAATCTCCGATAATGGAAGCAACCCTCAGGTCTGACCCTGCCCTTTTTAATACGGTAGCGGCTCCATGGCCGGAGCTGATGCTTGCTCCCATACAGAAGCAGGTATGCATGGAGGAAAGCGGCGGTGCCGACCCTAAAGTATAGCAGCCGATATCTCCGGTAACAATAAGATTCTTTTTCTTGCTTAAGGCGTAATAAATACCTCTGTGCGGACATCCTGCACAAAGAGTAGGCGGTCTCATGACTGCTTCCTGCTCTGCCTTGATGGTTTCTCCTGTGATGCCGAAAACTGCCTGACGAACGATATCCGTATTGAGCTCATCCATTTCAGGAATGATTTCTTTCCCGATACATGGAATACCTGCCATCTTCAGATGGTTTTCCATATATGGATCCATTTCTTCTATCACATAGAGCTTCTCAACCTTTCCGGCGAATTCCTTAATCAGATCCATCGGCATTGGATACGTCATACCCAGCTTCAGATAGGATGCTTCTTCGCCGAACACTTCTCTGGCGTACTGATAAGCAACCCCAGCACTGATAACACCTATTTTGGTACCGTTATACTCAGCTTTATTGATTAAAGCACGGTTGGAATATTCCTCCATCCTTTTCAGTCTGTCAATGAGCTTTCTGCGCAGCACCTTTCCGTTTGCAGGAGTGGCTACATATTTTTTGATATTATGTTCATAGGGAATCAAATCTTTTTCCGCTCGATCTTCTAATGTAACAAGGCCTTTGCTGTGGCAGACTCTGGTAGTCATACGAAGAAGCACGGGAGTATCAAACTGTTCGCTGAGTTCGAGTCCCAGCTTCATGTAATCCTTCGCTTCCTGGCTGTCCGAAGGCTCCAGCATCAATACTCTGGCAGCAGTGGCATAATTTCTGTTGTCCTGCTCGTTTTGTGAGCTGTGCATGCCGGGATCATCGGCTGAGATCAGCACACAACCTCCGGTTACACCGGTGTAGGCAAAGGTAAATAACGGGTCTGCAGCTACATTGACTCCAACATGCTTCATGGCTGCCATAGCACGGGCACCGGCAACGGATGCTCCGATAGCGGCCTCCAGAGCTACTTTTTCATTGGGAGCCCATTCACAATAAATATCCTCTTTATATTGCACCATATTTTCCAGTATCTCGGTACTGGGAGTTCCCGGGTATGCAGAGGCAAAGGCTAATCCCGCCTCATAGGCCCCACGGGCAACTGCTTCATTTCCTGTCATCAGCTGTTTCAAGTTATTTTCCTCCTTTTTTCTCTTTATGTCCACCTGATCGTAATAGCTCGGCTTTCTTCCGGTATTTGCTTTCATTTTCCGTGTCGCCGCTGGCACCATAAATTGCGGCCAGCTCGTCCATGGATTCCACGTGAGAGCCGTTTATGGATAAAACTCTTTTAAAGCTGGCAATAGCATCGCTGTTTCTGTCGAGAGCTGTATAAGCGATACCCAAATAATAGGACATCGGCCACCAGTCTTTGAAATTGGTTTTTAAATAAGGCTCCAGGATCCGGATTCCTTCTTCATATCTGGTTGCCAGTATGGCTGTATAACCTTTTTCTATTTCAACAGGCTGTTCGATTTGAGAAAGCCTTGTTCTGATTTCTTTTTTATCCTTCATTACGTTGCTTTTCTTCAGATACTGTTCCCAGGTGAGTTTGGCCTTGGTGTATAAACCCATATTCAAATAGGCATAACCCAGATAATAATATGCCTGGCCAAATCTTGGATATCCTTCTACGACCAGTTCGAAATATTCCATGGCTTCGGCTTTAAATCGGCCGACATACTCTTCGTTGTTGCTTCCAAGGTATAATTCCCTGCAGACTCTGGCATAGCTGTACAAGGCGTGGAGATTGTCCGGGCTGAGGCAAAGTGCGGCCCTGAAATGGATCGCTGCATTATCGTAGTCTTTCTCTTCCGCAGCGTCACGTCCTTCCTTCACCAGAGACATCACTATTTTTTTATGAAAAAGCTTATCCATAAATTCAATATATTTGTCTGCATACTGGAATTTCGGGTCAATTCCTAAGATCCAGGCCATATTTTCCGCAATATGAAGAACCTTCAGACCTTCTCCGCCTTTGAACTCTTCCATATCCTGCTTTCTTAACGGAATCGGAACCCCTCGCATAAAATCGATTTTATTCACTCTTTTCAGATAGGCTTCGCTGAATTCGTCAAAGACAAAGGTCTTGGTATATTTTTTGAAATACCTTCCGACTCTGTCCGGTCTTTTTCTGATATCATATTCCTCCGGTTTTTTTAGGGGTGCTTCTGTCTGCGTTTCTTTCTTTTTTAAAAATCCTACCATCTTTTCACCTACAGGATTTCCCATCCCTTTCTCATAAATTTTTTTACTGCATCCGGATTCAGGGTTTCTTCCATATCCAAAGTAAGCAATTCTTTCATCTTGTCCTTAATATTGGGGATAAAACGTTCCTTCCAGCCTGCGTATAAGAATAATATGCGATATAAGTCCTCTTTCTTATGGGATTTGTGCTGAAAACCTTTCAGATAATAGTAATCAGCCAGTTCTTCGTAAAAATCAAAGGGAGTTTCTGCAATGTAATCCAATGCAAAATCCAAAGTATGTTGAAAGCCTCCTCTATTATAATATAAATCCAGTACGTTCTCTATCTTCTTTAATCTTGCAAGACCTAAAGCGGAAAGATAATTGCTGGAAATCACTTCGTAGGGAGCTTTGGAACGGTAAATATACCCATATTCCTCCGCCTTTCCCCGAAGAGGCGAGCCTTTGATCAATTTCAGAAATCCTAACTGGAGCTGGTCAGCTTTAAGACCGTAAACATCATTAAAGGACTTCCGAAAAGACAGATAGTCTTCATAGGGCAGCCCGGCAATCAAATCCAAGTGAATATGGATATTGCCAAGGGCTGTCAATTTTCTCACATGGTCTGACAGCTTTGCAAAATCAGAGCTGCGATTGCAGGCTGCCAATGTTTTTTCATTGGTAGACTGGACGCCGATTTCAAATTGCAGCAGCCCCGGTCTGGCACCTTCCAACACCTTCAGCAATTCGTCGTCAATCAATTCACCGCAGAGCTCCATATGAAAATTAGTGAATCCATTGTCGGAAGCAATGAGATATTTTATGATTTCCAATGCTCTCCTGCGGTCCCAGTTAAAGGTCCTGTCAATGAACTTCACCTGTTTTACCTGCTTATAAATAAAATAGCCCAGATCAGATTTTACCCTATCCATAGACAGGGCTCTTACTTTCCTGTCCAGAGAAGACAGGCAATAGCTGCACTGATAGGGGCAGCCTCGAGAGGACTCATAATACATGATTTTGTCCTCTTCGCAGACCAGATTCAGGTAGGGGAAGGGGACCGAATCGAAGTCCAGCAGCGGCGCCGGAGGGTTTACATAGATCTTCCCGTCCATTCGATAGGTAAGCCCCTTGATGATTTCCAGACGCGGCTCCTCTGAGGACAATTCCTCCATAAACTCCGCAAATATGGCTTCTCCTTCTCCCGAAATAATATAATCGATAAATTTATGATTGCTCAGGAATGGTATGGTGTCAAAACTTACCTCCGGCCCTCCCATTAAGATGCGGATCTCCGGCTTTGCCTTTTTCAGATTCTCCGCAAGATACAGGATTTTTTCCACATTCCAAATATAGCAGGAAAAACAAATCAAATCATATCCCCTGCTAATCAGCTCGGTAAAAATATAATCCTCATCATTATTAATGGTAAATTCTAAAAGATCGATGGAATGTCTGGTCTTTTCCACACTGGCATACAGGTATTTCAGTGCCAGGTTGGAGTGCACATATTTAGAATTCAGCGTGGTAAGTAATATTTTCACAGCATTCGGAACCTTTCATCCTTCAGCATATCAGTATTTTTCATGGCATTTCTGATTTGATCCAGCATTCTTCGTTTATCCTGGGGCAGGTCTCCCTTCAGAGACACGTAATTGGACGCATGATTGCTTCTGAAAACACAGGTTTTCTTCACGTTGATGTTTTCCAGCATAAGCTCTGTTTCCTGAAGCACCTCTAAAGGAGACAGCAATTCAAATCGGCCCTTCTCTATATCGTCATGCAATTCCGCCAATGGCTCCGTGATCAAGGTAAGCAGACCCACATAAGACGGCTCCATTTCACTGATCATGGTACCGGATTCTATGGCATGCTCCTTCCAGTCCTTCTTTCCTCCGAGACCGGAAATAAAGGTGACGGAAGCCTGCAAACCGCTGGCTTCAATTTTCCTGACAGCTTCGATGATCTCGGCTCTGGTGGCGCCTTTTACCACATCCTTGAGCACTTTATCGCTGCCGGATTCAGCGCCGATATACACGATGCCGATTCCATTTTCTCTCAATTCTGCAAGCTCTTCTTCAGTCTTTCTCAGAACATCCTGGGGAGACCCGTAAATGCCGACTCTCTGACATTCCGGGAACAGCTTTCTGATTTCTCTCAATATCACAAGCAAGTCCTTATTCTGCAGCACCAGGGCATCACCATCAGCGAGGAAGATCCGTTCCACCTTTCTGTAATACTGCCGGGCAGCCTGCAGATCCTCCAGAACCTCATTGATTTTTCTCACCCGGAATCTTTTATCCTTAAACATGCTGCAGAAGGTACACTTGTTGTGAGCACACCCGATGGTCACCTGAACAATGAGGCTGTACGCTTCACTTGGCGGCCGATAAACTCTTCCTTCATATCTCATAAATATTTACTCCTTTTTAAGCTTACATTCTTTCCGGCACTTCCATACCCAAAAGCTGCAAGCCATTTTTAATGGTCTGTTTAGCAGCAAAGGATAAAATGATCTTTGCCGTTTTCTCTTCTTCATTATCTACCAAAATATGCTCATCGTGATAGAATTTATTAAAACTTTGCGCAATATCTACGATATGCCTTGTAACGATGGATGGTTCATACTTTTCAGCAGCATCTACCACAATTTCCGGGAACCGGTAGATCAGCTTGGCCAATTCATACGCACTGTCTCCGATCACGTAATCCATATTGGCACCGGATGCACGGGCCAAGGCCTTCTCTGCAATTTCTCCTGCATTTCTTAAAACGCTGGCAGCTCTTGCATGGGTATACTGCACATAAGGTCCCGTTTCTCCTTCAAAATTCAGCACTTTATCCCAGGAGAAAACATAATCCTTGATTCTGTTATTGGAAAGCTCCTGGAAGATTACAGCACCGATTCCTACCTGTCTGGCAGTTTCATCAATATTATCCGTATTCACATTTTTCTCAATGATGATTTCCTTCGTCTGATTAACTGCTCTGTTCAATACTTCTTCCAGAAATACCACTCTTCCGTGTCTTGTGGACATGGTACCCTCTTCGAGGCTGACCAGACCAAAGGGTATGTGCACGCAATCCTGAGCCCAGTCATAGCCAAGAAGCTCAATGATTTTAATCCATTGCTGGAAGTGCAGATTTTGCTGTGATGCAACGATATATAAATTCTTATAGAAATCGTAATGCTCTTTTCTGTATACTGCAGCCGCAATATCTCTGGTAATATAAAGGGTTGATCCATCCTTTTTCATGATGAGGGCCGGCGACATATTGTACTGTTCCAGTTCGACGATCTGTGCACCCTCGGATTCCACCATGAGATTTTTTTCTTTCAGCATGTTGACGATCCGTTCCATTTTGTCGGAATAGAAGCTTTCTCCGGCGTAGGAATCAAATTCGATGCCCAGCATCTTGTAAACCCGGTTGAACTCCTTCAGGCTCTCATCCCGGAACCACTGCCAAAGCCTTACCTCCTCCGGCTCACCGTTTTCCAGCCTGGTAAATACGGCTCTTGCTTCGTCCTCCAGAGCAGAATCCTTCTCCGCTTCCTCATGGAATTTCACGTAATAACCCAATAAGGTCTTAATGGGCTCGTTGGTGACATCCTCTTCTCTTCCCCATTTTCGGTAGGCAACGATCATTTTTCCAAACTGTGTTCCGTAGTCTCCCAGGTGGTTAATTCTCACCGTATCGTATCCCAGGAAATCATAAATTTTATAAATGGAGTTTCCGATAACCGTACTCCTGATATGACCGATATGGAAGGGCTTTGCAATATTGGGAGAGGAAAACTCTACAATCACCTTGCGGTTTTTTCCTACATCGCTGCTGCCGTAGTTTTCCTTTTCTGCAGTCACTGCAGTCAAAAGTTCTTTCATAAAGAATTTTCTGGATAGAAACATATTTACATAGGCATTGACATTCTCAACACGCTCAAAAAGATCCTGCTCTTTCAGCTTTGCCGCGATATCCTGAGCAATGATCGGCGGCGCTTTTCTCAGTGCCTTTGCCAGTTTAAAACAGGGGAAAGCATAGTCACCCATCTTGCTGTCCGTTGGGATTTCCAGCATATCTTTAATTTCTTCAGCGCTTAAACCTTCCACTGCTTCAGCCAGCAGGGCGGCTATCTTTTCTTTGAAATTTATCATTATATTTCTCCTCCTGAACTTTATCTATCCTTTGATTTTTATTTCATCTTCTTCTGTTATCACAGGAATGTCATGCTTCTTCAGCAGCTCTGCAAAGATGCCGTCCCCGTTGATCCGTTTACCTGTAAAAGTACCGTCATAAATCCTGCCGGATCCGCAGGAAGGACTGTTTGCCTTCAGGATTGCCAATTCCAATGTTTGTCCCAGTTCTTCCGCTTTCTTTTTTGCTTCCTGCAAGGTTTTCTCCGCACCTATGATAAAATTTTCCGTCACGTCCTTGCCGTTTTTATCTATGGCTCTGCCATTGATGAGTTCCGCAGGTGGTCTGGGAGTCGGAAGCCCTCCCAGAGCTTCCGGGCATACGGGCAGATAGTCCTTATCCTTGAGAAAATCCTTTACCCATCGACACTCATTGTTACCGCCGCTGTATTTGCAATTCTCGCTCAACAAACAGGCACTGACCAGATACATATCAATAATCCTTTCATTTTGCAGTATATGCTTGAAAGAGCGAGCGGTTGTGAAAACAATCACCGTTCGGCCCTTATCTCAACTTTATTACCGTAACCCCGTCTCCGCCTTCGTTATAGGCACCTTTTCTGAATTGCGCCACGTGCTTATGGGTCTTGAACATCTGCTGGAGGCCGTCTCTCAGAATCCCTTCACCCCGTCCGTGAATGACGGTCACCTCCGCAAGTCCTGCGATATAGGCATCATCCAGATATTTGTCCACATCCATTAACGCGTCGTCCAGCTGTTTTCCCCTGACATTGATGCTGGGGCTGATGCTCTGGACTTTGCTCCGGTACAGTGAGCCGTATCTTGATTTTTTCTGATCTTTCTTGCCGGACCCGTCCTGGATCTTTGCAAGATTGTCCAGACTGACATTGATCTTAAGGAGGCCTACCTGGACCTGTACCTCATTTCTGTCATCGGGCAGAGAAATGATATTCCCCTTCTGATCAAGGCTGAGAACCTTTACCCGGTCACCCAGCTTCAACTCCTCCGGTTTTACCGGATTCGGGTTCGTTTCCACCTGTATTTTATCTCTATATTGATCGGAAGCTGTTCGGATTTTCTTCCGAACCTCCTCATATTTTCTATTTCGGTCGGAAGCATTCTGATTTTTTTCCAGTTCTCTTAATTCCTTCTGAACCTGATCCGCGACTTCTTTCGCTTCCCGAATCATATCTCTGGCCTCTTCCTTGGCTTTGCTGAGGATCTTGTCCTTCTGCTCTGCCAGACGGTTCTTCTCCTTTTCAAACTGTTCCTTCTGCTTCTGCATTTCCAGACGAAGCAGGATTGCCTCGTCCCTTTCTTCTTCTGCTGCTTTTTTGTCCTTCTCGATGGAGCTGATCACATCTTCAAATTCAATGTCACCCCTCTGCAGCAGCCCTTTTGCATTTTCTATAATACTCGCACTAAGACCCAGCTTCTTTGAAATTTCAAAGGCATTGGATCTGCCCGGAGTACCGATGGTCAAACGATAGGTAGGGCTTAACGTCTCCACGTCAAATTCCATGGAGGCATTTTCTACTCTGTGGGTAGAAATGGCATATTTTTTCAGTTCCGTATAATGAGTCGTTGCAATGGTTTTTGTTCCCCTGCGGGATAGATATTCCAGTATGGATATCGCCAATGCGGCACCCTCCGTGGGGTCCGTGCCGGCTCCCAGCTCATCCAGCAGAACCAGTGTCCGGCTGTCGGAGTGATCCAGAATATCCACAATATTTTTCATATGAGAGGAGAAAGTAGAAAGACTCTGCTCAATACTCTGCTCATCTCCGATATCGGCATATACTTGATTGAATACGGGCATTTCGGTTCCTGATCCGGCAGGAAGATGCAATCCCGATTGAGCCATCATCACAAAGAGTCCCACAGTTTTCAGGGTAACGGTTTTTCCGCCTGTATTCGGTCCTGTGATCACAAGGGTGTCATAGTCTTTTCCCAGGGCGATACTGATAGGAACCACTTTGTCTCTGGGGATCAACGGGTGTCTTCCATCTCTGATCCTGAGAAATCCCCTGGTGTTCATCATCGGCGCTTCGGCCTTCATTTTGACAGAAAGCCTGCCTTTTGCAAAAATAAAATCCAGCTTTAACAGAATATCCTGATTGTTCAGAAGCTCCTGATGCACCGATGCTACCTCTGCGGAAAGCTCAGCCAGGATCCGTTCGATCTCTACCTTTTCCGAAAGCTCCATCTCTCTCAATTCATTGTTCAGATTTACAATGGCCTGAGGCTCGATGAAAAGTGTGGCGCCGGTAGCAGACTGATCGTGAACGATTCCTGAGAATTTGCTCTTATGCTCCTGTTTGACAGGGATAACATATCTCCCCTGCCGCATGGTCACAATGGCATCCTGAAGCATGGTCCTGTTATCGGATGAATTCAAGATCTGATTCATTTTAGCCCGAATAGCCTCATTCTGCCTCTGTATGGTTCTTCTGATATTCCGAAGCTCAGGACTGGCCTGATCGGACATTTCATCCTCGGAGAGTATGCAGCGGTCTATATTTTCTTCCAGTCTTTTCTGTATGCTTAAGACCTCTGCCAGACCCTTCACAATGGGCAGTTCAGGCAGATCGCTCTTCAGAAAGCTCGCCGCATTCCTCACCACCTGCAAATTGTATAAAACTTCAAGAAGCTGCTTCATCGTCAGGGTGCTGCCCTTTTCCGCCAGATAGATGCTGTCACGGATATCGTAGAAGCTTCCCAGAGGAAGGGCCCCCTTACGCATAATAACGGAAACCGCTTCTGTGGTTTCCGCCAGCATTTCTTGAATTTGATACAGTTCAAGACCGGGACGCAGCTCCCCGATAGCTTTTCGCGTAATGGAGGAAGCTGCTTCCGTACTTAACAGGTCCAATATTTTATAATATTCTAAAACGCGGTATGATTTTTGATTCATTGGCTGTCCTTTATCAGTCTACTATTTTTTTATATCGGTCCAGATCTCCCTTGAGTCTGATATTCTCCATCTGAAGATCAAAGAAGCTGCTCTCCATATCCTTGCATCTGGCTTCCAGTTCTTTCATAGCAGTTATTTCACTATCCTTGGACTCCTGGTGGAGTCTTATGCGGTCTGCCAAATTTTCATTTTTGTCCAGGAGAGCGACGTATTTCTCTTCCAATTCTTTATAGGCCGTATTCATTTTATCCAATTCCACTGTTTTTTCATTAAACAGCCGCTGGAGTTCTTCTTTTTGTTCGATGCTGGCCTGAGCATCCTCTTTATATTGCAGAAAACTTTTTTTCGCTTCATCCCAAAGTTGGACATAATGCTTTGTATCTTTTTCCAGCTGTTCGTTCTGGGCTTTCAGGCTGTTGATTCGATCCATGGCCGAAAACAGATCGTCTGCCGCATTGACTGCAGCCAGAACTGCTAAGGATGATGCGGAGCCGGCAGGTAAGGCTTTTGCGATTTCATGCATTTTCGTGTTAACATAGTCCGCTACCTTGATAATATGTTCTCTCGGTGAACTGCCGGCTATCGTATATTCTTGTCCATAGATTTTTACACTAACCTTGTTTTTTTCCTCCATGCTCTCTAAACTCCCTTCGTAATTGTTTACCCAATTTGTGAAGCAATATTACATTTCGCGCAATACGGCATTCAGTTGTTCTTTTAACGCTCCCAGTACTTTTTGATGAACCTTGACCACTTCTTCGTCCGTCAGGGTTCTGTCAGAAGCCCGGTAGGTCAGTGAGAAGGCAACGCTCTTCATACCAGGAAGCACCTGCTTGCCGCGGTAAACATCAAAGAGAACAACGCTTTCCAGCAGTTTCCCTCCGATTTCTTTGATTACGTTTTCCATTTCCGCCACAGTAACTGCTTCTTTTACGCTAAGCGCAATATCTCTCGTAATGGCAGGATATTTGGGAAGGGGTTTATAAAAACGTTCGATATTCGCCTGCTTCATCACCTGATCAAAAGCCAGCTCGCAGCAATAGCTTTTGGTTCCAATACCGTACTTTTCAGCAACATCCGGGTGAATTTCTCCCATGATTCCCAGCTCGATTCCCTTGGAAAGGATTCTTGCACATTTTCCCGGATGGTAAACGCCGTATTCCGATTCGGGGATATAAGAGGTTTCATCAATACCCAGTTTTGCAAACAGCTCCTCCAGCATTCCTTTTAATGTATAGAAGCTTTCTCCTTCTCCGTAGCAGGCTGCCACCATGGATTGTCTTTCTTCCGGCAGCAATTCTTCTTCGTCCAGACTTTTAAAGAAAGTATTTCCGATTTCAAAGGCTCTTACTCTGCTGATATTTCTGGAGAAATTTCGCCCCAGAACTTCCATCATGTTAGGAGTCAAAATGGTTCTCATAACGCTGTTTTCTTCCCCAAGAGGATTGATCAGGCGTACAAAATTCCGCTCCCAGGAGTCTTCCGCAATACCTATATAGTCCACACCTTTCGGGCTGACAAAGGAATAGGTCTGCACTTCGTTGGCTCCCATGGCGGTCAGGGTTTCCCTGGACAGGTCGATCAGCGTCCTCTCTCTGGATTTGATCGCCTCTAAATTTCCTTTCGGCAGCGTTACCGGCATTTTGTCATACCCGTAAATTCTTGCGACCTCTTCTATAAAATCAATTTCCTCCTCTAAATCCTGTCGGATAGTAGGAGGCGTTACCTTCATGTTGTTTCCCACTCGCAAAACCTTCATTTCGAGGCTTTCCAGGATTTCTTCCATCTCTTTTCCGGAAAGCTCGATGCCAAGCACTGCATTGACACGATCCACTCTTACGTTTACGGGTTCGGCTTCATAAACTTCTGGATAAGCATCCACAGCACCTTTCACAACGGTACCGGCTCCGAGAATTTCGATGAGCTTGCAGACTCTGTCTGCTGCTGTCTCACAAAGATTCGGGTCAATACCCTTTTCAAATCTGGAAGAGGCTTCGGTTCTCAGCGCCAATTTTTTGGATGTGGATCTGACACTGTTGCCGTCAAAGTTGGCGGCTTCCACAAGAATCGTTTTTGTATCCGACTTGATTTCGGAGTTGAGGCCTCCCATAACGCCGGCAATGGCTACGCCGCGCTTTCCGTCTTTGATCAGAAGCATGTTCTGATTCAGCTTGCGTTCGGTGCCGTCCAGCGTAGTAAAGAGTTCCCCCTCTTGCGCTGTGTCCACAATAATTTTTTGATCTGCGATATCTCTGATATCAAAGGCATGGATAGGCTGTCCATACTCCAGCATGACATAGTTGGTAATGTCAACGATATTGTTGATCGGCCTCATTCCCGCATAGATCAGCCGTTTCTGAAGCCACCAGGGAGACTGCTCGATTTTAACGTCCGTAACAATACGTCCTACATATCGTTTGCACAGATCGGGTCTTCTGATTTCGATATCGATAAAGTCTTTTGCTTTTCCTGTTTCCTTTTCACATTCCGTTTCCGGATAGGAAAGGGTACCGCCAAAGGTTGCTGCCGCTTCTCTGGCCATTCCGATCATGGAGAGGCAGTCAGGACGATTTGGTGTGATTTCAAAATCCACCACCGCATTTTTCAGGCCCAGGACTTCTACGATATCCTTTCCCAAGGGGTATTCCTGATCCAGGATCCAAATACCGTCTTTATGGGCAACAGGAACAACCTTATCTGCAAAGCCAAGTTCCCCGGCGGAGCATAGCATACCGTTTGACTCCACACCTCTCAGTCTTCCTCGCTTAATAGTCTTATCTCCCGGAAGTTTCCCTCCGTGCAATACCACAGGCACATAAGCGCCTTCAAAAATATTATCCGCACCGGTTACGATCTGAAGGAACTCGTCTTCCCCGATGTCGATCTGCGTTACCAGCAGCTTGTCCGCATCCGGATGCTTTTCGATGGCAACGATTTTTCCGACCACTACATTTTCAATGTCTTCACCGAAATGCTCCACGGTTTCAAGATTGGAGCCTGACATAATCATTTTTTCACAAAATTCGTTTATATCCGCTTTTACGTCTATATATTCTTTTAACCATTCAATAGGCACTAACATTCGATTACCCCCTTATTTAAACTGTTGAATGAAACGCATGTCGTTTTCGTAGAACAGTCTGATATCATCCACTTCATATTTTAGCATTGCGATTCTCTCAACACCCATTCCAAAAGCAAAACCGGTATACTTTTCCGTATCCACATGGCCTACTCTTAAAACGTTGGGATGAACCATACCGCAGCCCAGTATTTCAATCCAGCCGCTTCCTTTGCAGACCCGGCATCCGGTGCCGCCGCATTTGAAGCAGGAAACGTCCATCTCTGCACTGGGTTCCGTAAATGGGAAGTGATGGGGTCTGAACTTGGTTTTCACCCTGGAGCCGAAGAAATTTTTAGCAAAGGAATCCAGGGTTCCCTTCAAGTCTGCCATGGTTATGCCTTCGTCTACGTTCAACCCTTCTATCTGGTGGAACATGGGAGAATGGGTTGCATCCGGCGTATCGCAGCGGAAGCATCTTCCCGGAGAGATCACCTTGATAGGCGGATTTTCCTTCATCAATGTTCTTACCTGAACCGGTGAGGTCTGGGTTCTGAGCAAGGTGTCTTCGGTGATATAGAAAGTATCTGAAAAATCTCTGGCAGGATGATTCGGTCCTGCATTCAGCGCATCGAAATTATTGAACACCGTTTCCACTTCCGGACCTTCCGCAATGGAAAATCCCATGCTCATAAATACCTTGGATATTTCGTCTATGGTAATGGTAATCGGATGCTTTACGCCCAGGGTAATCTTACTGCCCGGCTCCGTAACGTCGATTTTTTCCTTTTTAAAACGTTCTGCTTTCTGAAATTCTTTCATGGCAGCAAATTTTTCTTCCAGGAGCTGCTCTATCTCCATTCTGACATTGTTCGCTGCTTTTCCGAATTCCTTACGATCCTCCGGGCTCATAGCTCCCATGGATCTGAGAATTTCCGTAAGCTGCCCTTTTTTCCCCAGCAGCTTGACTCTAATCTCTTCCGTTTCCAACATCGAGGAGGCTTTTAAAAGCTGTTCCTTTGCCTCCTGCAAAATTGACGTTAACTGATTTTGCATAAACCTATCTCCATTTCTATTATAATTTTATAAATTCTGTTCTTATGAACAAGTCTGATTTCCTGATTGTTACTGACGGAAGTTTTGGCGAACCGACTCATACATGAAAATTCCTGCGGATACCGCAGCATTAAGCGACTCGATTGTACCCTCCATCGGGATCTTCACTCTGCTGTCTGCGCCTTCCAAAAACTCCCGACAAACTCCATTTCCTTCGTTTCCGATGATGATTGCCGTGTTTTCACGCAGATCCGCATCATAATAGATCTTTGCTTCCTTTAAAGCCGTACAAAGAATCCGTTTCCCATATTTTCTCAACAGACTCAGCGCCTCCGCCGGCGTATCCAGTATCAGTACGGGAAGCCGAAAAAGAGAGCCTGCGGCGGAACGAACCACCTTAGGAGAATAGATATCTCCGCTGCCCTTCATCAGAATGGCTCCCAAATAACCTGCCGCATCCGCTGTTCGGAGTATGGTGCCGATGTTTCCCGGATCCTGAAGCCTATCCAGAAGGATGATGTTGGATTTTGAACCCTGGTCCAGGAAAAATTCCTGTTCCGAATAGATCCGTTTCTTCACAACAGCCATGACCCCCTGGGGGGTTTCCGTATCGGACAGCTTTCCGAAGAGACCGGATTCCATGGTATATACCGGTATTTTCCGCCCCTTCAGGTCGTACTCCTGCATGGTAAAGTCCGGAGTTCTCAGGATCACCTCAATTTCTCCCTGGTTGTCCAGCGCTTCAGCGATGAGATTGGGACCTTCTATTATATATTTTCCCATTTTATCTCGATTTTTTTTCATTTTTAATTGAAAAATTTTTTTATAAATGGGATTCTCCGTCGAGGTTATCAGTGTCATTTTCTGCACTCCATTAGAAAAAGCCGGCAGTTTTACCGGCTCATCCTTCGTATCTTTAATTAAAAGCTACCCATTTTATCCTTGCTGAGGAAGGATGGAATATCAAATGCACCGGTAATCTTTGATTTAAAAATATCATCTGGTGACTGATTTTCTCCCTCTCCTTCTGCATTTGACGCATCTTCGTCCTCTTTGGCATGAGCCTCTGCCTTTTCTCTGCTGGGAGAAAGTATATCCGAGGGTCTGTCTTCAAATCCCGTTGCAATGACGGTAATAATGATTTCGTCCTTCATCTCTTCCTTCACAGAAGCACCGAAGATTACGATAGCATCCTTATCTGCTGCCTTTTCGATCTGATCTGCTGCCTCGTTCACTTCCAGCATGCCCAGATCATAACCACCCATAATGTTTAACAGAATGGCTTTTGCGCCGTTAATGGAGGTTTCCAGCAATGGACTTTCAATTGCTGCTTTGACAGCATCCGCCACTCTGGTTTCTCCTACGCCTCTGCCCACACCCATATGGGCAATGCCTCGGTCACTCATTACCGTTTTTACATCAGCAAAGTCCAGATTGATAAGTCCGGCCTCCGCAATGAGATCCGATATTCCTTGAACACCTTGCTTCAGAACCTCATCCGCCATGGCGAAAGCCTGAATCATGGATGTATTTTTTTCCGCTATTTGTAATAATTTATCGTTGGGAACTACTACCAAAGAATCAACATATTTTTTTAGAAACTTAATACCCAATTCGGCATGATCTTTTCTCTTTTTCCCTTCAAAGGTAAAAGGCTTGGTTACCACACCGACGGTCAGGATTCCTAAATCCTTTGCCGCTTTTGCAATGATAGGCGCTGCCCCTGTTCCTGTTCCTCCGCCCATTCCTGCCGTGATAAATACCATATCGGAACCTGCTATGAATTTGGTCAGATCGTCAATATTTTCCTCTGCGGCTTTTTGCCCGATTTCAGGGTTTGCACCGGCCCCCAGACCTTTTGTAAGCTTCTCCCCGATCTGAAATTTTGTTTCGGCTTTCGATCCTGCCAGTGCCTGCTTGTCCGTATTTACTGTCATAAAAGTTACACCGTTAAGACCTGCATCTATCATTCTATTGACAGCATTGCTACCGCCGCCGCCAACACCTATTACTTTAATTTGCGCTGTACTTTGGTCATTCACTTCGAATTGTAACATAGTCCCGCAACCTCCCGTTACTTTAATAATTGCTATTATATCATAGGAAAGGCGCCAATGCACCTATTTCTTGTTGATATTGCTATCTTTTTTTATAAAATACTTGTCAATTAGCAGCCTTCTGATTACCGCAATATTCTGGAATAATCTTCCGCCGAAGACCAAAATTGCAGCATAGTACAGCGGTACTCCCAAACGATCTCCCAGATAGGCAAGTACGCCTGCCAGAAGCGCGTTGGTGATAAAACCGGAAATAAAGATCAGATTATTGTATTTTTCTTCCAGATGAGATCTTGCAGCTCCTAAAATGGAGTCGATAGCTGCCAGAAGACCCATCGTGATGTAGAAAGAGTATTCGGTAGGGTAGGAGATATTAAACGTAAAGCCCAAAATAATTCCGCCCAGGAGTCCGATTATCATTGCAATTATCATTTTATTCACCTTCTTTAACTTTCGTCATATATTCATATTTCTGTTCTTCAGAATATTTTGATATGATGAGGTCATCTTCTATCGTTAATTTAAAGATAACTCCGTAGTCTTTCAGCAATGTGCCGTATCCTTCCGGGCCGATCAATGCCGCAGCCATTCTCTTGGAATCGCCAATGGCTCTTATTTCAAAGGGCCTGGCAAAAAACTGGTCATTGATTCTGATGGTGTAGCCGGAACAGGATATGGAAGTCATATTTGTAATTCTCTGCCCGTTCACAGAAAGCACTTCCGCTCCGGATCGATTCAGCTCGTTGATGATCGTGAGGATATCCATGTCATGGACCAGCACCGCATTGGGATCTTCCCCCTCATAAAGTTCTCTGGTGCCGTCGTCAATATAGACGATAACACCTTCCCCATGTACCTTGGCAGCTCCGCTGATCAGCTTGTAATAATCCAGGTCTTCCAGCAGCTTGTCCTGAAGCGACCTGTCTTCGTTTTCCGCCAGAGTTTCATACTCGGAAAGCTTTACTTTTGCATCCTCTACAAGATTGTAGATTCTTTTCATGTCCTCCTGTTCACTGGCTATGGTGGTCTGATAGTCGGAAATGGCCTTTGCCGAGACATAGAGCTGCTGGCCATTGGTTACCCGGGACTGTACAATAATGGAAAACCCTATGACCAGACTCATGATAAAAATACCGATTGTTCGCAGTTTCATTAAAATCACCAGCCTACTCTTCCACTACAGGCTCTGCATATCGAAACTTTAAAATACCACTGTATCTTGGAACTTCTATTTCATCCTTCTTTTTAATATCGATCCTGAGGCCATAACTTTTCATCTGTTCTATAATTCCAAACCGTATGGTTAGCGTTGATTCTATGGTATCCGAATTTCCGATGGCCTTAATGATATATGGGGGAGCCGTGGGTACCGTATTGATATTGACATTGTCCCCGGCCAGACTGATCTCCGTGGTGGCGATAATCCTTTGCCCATTGATGGAAATCGCTTCAGCCCCTGCATCCTTCATCTTGTTTACCAGACTTAAAAGCAGCTCATACCGAAGCATGATGACGCTGTATTCATCTCCGAATTCATCTGTGGGAATCGGATCGTCTATGGTAACGGTAACGCCCGGCCCTTTGACGTCAATAACACCGGACGCCATTTTATATTTCTCAAGGTCGGAAACAACACCTTTCAGGAAAAAGTCTTCATCCGCCTTTTCTTTCTCAATCTTGTCCATTCTCGCTTCCAGTTCATTGAGTTCCTGTACGGCTGCGTCCTTTTCCGCTCTTACCTTTTTCAGTTCCTCCAAATATCCCTGAGCTTTGGCAACCGGAACCAGACCTCCCTGGTCGGAGCCTTGTGTCGTTGTGATCTGAATGGAAATAACCAATCCGATAAATAGGGCAAGAAGTCCTATTACAATCATACCGCTGTACTTTTTCATTTGTTTTTCTCTCCCAATCTCTTATTCTACCAATGGACTAAAGGAAAAATATTTATCGCTGCCCATCTTTATTACTCCACGTTCAATACCCTTTGTATATAGATCATACAGCACTTCCTGCAAAGAGTCCAGATTATTCAAGATATTTTCCGGCGTTCCTTCACAGGTAAGCTGATCGTAGATGTAGGCTTTAATAATAATTTTGTTGATATCAATCTTCTTGAAAAACAGTTCGTGCTTCTTTACTTCTTCCAGCAGCTTCAAAGTATCCGTCAAGGAAGCATTCTCTTCAACTTCCAAAGGGGTTCCGGGCTCCATATTTTTTACAGTCATGCCAAGAAGCAGGGTAAGCGCAGGCTCTACTTCGGATTTTCTCAAAACCATACCTTCATTGTCTATGATGATATAGTTCCCTCCGTATGGAACCGCTGCATCTTCCTGCCTCTCTTCGATGTGAATGACTACTTCTCCCGGAAGCTTTCTGCTTAGCTTCGCATTTTTTATATAAGGATCAGCCAGAAGTTTATCCTTCATCCCGGAGAGTGATACCTCAAAAAGATTTTCACCCGTCTTCGCTTCTGTAAGGCTGATTACCTGTTCGGCCGTATAATAGCGATTGTTTTCTACCGTAATTTTGTCTATGTCAAAGACGCTGGAAGTTAAAAGAAAATATACCCCTGTTGCAGACGCTGCAATCAATAAAAATTTCAGGAAATAATGTTTCTTTTTCCGCTTCTTTTTTTTCTTAATCTTTTCACCTTTTTTCATTTGTGTCCTGCCCTCTAGTTATTTATCTTCAGGCTATGCTCTTACGATATCCGCTCCTATTCTTTGAAGCGCTGATTCAAATCTATCATAACCTCTGTCGATATGATGAATATTCTCCACTATGGTTTCCCCTTCAGCCCCAAGCCCTGCAATCACAAGAGAGGCACCGCCTCTTAGATCTCTTGCAAATACCCTGGCTCCGGTAAGGCTTTTTACGCCTGTTATGATGGCAGTCCGTCCATCCACTTTCACTTTTGCTCCCATCTTGCGAAGCTCTTCTACATGCTTAAATCGGCTTTCAAAAATGGTCTCTGTCACGACGCTGGTTCCCTGGGCTACCGTCATAACTGTCAAAAGCTGCGACTGCATATCCGTAGGGAAACCCGGATACGGTTGGGTTCTTATGGTTTCAATAGCCTTCAGTCTATTGGGAGCAATGAGCTCCACGAAGTCCTTTCCTTCTTTGATTTTACACCCAGCCTCTCTCAGTTTTGAGAGTGTGATACTCATATGTTCCGGCATTGCATTCTTTAAAAGTACATTGCCTCCGGTCATTGCCACTGCCGCCAGGATGGTTCCCCCTTCAATTCTGTCAGGGATCACCTTATGTTCAATTTCATGATATGATTTTCCTCCGTTAATCACGATTTCACCCGTCCCGGCACCTCTTATTTCCGCACCGCAGCTGTTGAGAAAGTTTTGCAGATCTACGATTTCCGGTTCTTTGGCGGGGTTGATGATTCTCGTCTCACCTTCTGCCGCTGTAGCTGCCATCATGGCATTTTCAGTGGCACCTACGCTGGGGAAATCCATCAGAATGCGATTGCCGACAAGCTTATCTGCCGTACATTCCAGAAATCCATGAGATTCCTTAATGGAAACTCCCAGTCTTCTCAAAGCAGAAAGATGAATATCGATAGGTCTGAGTCCGATCTCACATCCTCCGGGATAGCTTAATATGACTTTGCCGCATCGTGCAATCATAGGTCCCATGAGGAATACGGAGGATCTCATTTCACGCATCAGAGATTCCGATATGGTATAAGAGTCGATGGTTGAAGAGTCAACGACGATACCGTCGCTTTCATAAGTTACTTTGCATCCAAGCTCCTGTAGAATGAATAACATGGTTCTGACATCCGATAAATCAGGACAGCTCTTGATTTTACTTTTGTTACCTGTCACGATGGTTGCCGCCAATATGGGAAGTACTGCATTTTTCGCGCCGGTGAGCTCATATTCCCCAGACAGCCTATTTCCACCGTTTATACGATAATGGTCCACAAAAATTACACCTCCGCAGAATAACATATTCCGCATTATTTTAGCGCTCATTTCATGCCCTTTGAACATGCGATTCATTCATCGGACACTTTAAGGGCTGTAAGCAGGGTTTCTCATAACTTCTGCCTGCTTTCCCAGATTTCATCTGTTCTTGCAAACCTTACCCTAATACTCTCGGTTTGAAAGCAGCCCTTATTTATAATATGAAGCTCTGTAAAAGGTGTTACATTATAACGCAACCGCAGAGAATTTTGCGTTTTGCCGTTACAGCTAAAGCTGTGGCAAAAGATAGCGTTTCGTAAACGAAACCTCGTTATATTCCCAGATGGTCATAAATCATATCCACTGCATCGATCCTTCCGATTTTTTCGCTGGCCTTTGCCATGCCGTTCAACACTTCCTTATTATTTTTCAAACGCATAAGGATTCCAATGAGTTTTTCTTCCGTTAAGTCCTTTTCTTCTATGATAACGGCACCGCCTTTATCCGCCACGACTTTTGCATTGAAATATTGATGATTTCCGGTAACATTGGGAGACGGGATCAGGATGGAGGGCTTTCCGCAGGCAGTAATTTCCGATACGGTAAGAGCGCCTGCCCGGCTGATGACCAGATCCGCAGCAGAAAGATATTCATGCATATTGTCCGCATACTCCATGATGTTGATATGCTCGGAAGACTGAATGCCTTTTTCCTGCAGGGCATTGCAAATTCTTTCATAATATATTTTTCCGGTGATGAAAAACAGCTTCAGATCCGGTATCTGATTGAGCGCTTCCACAACACCCACCATGGTGCTGTTTATTTTCCCCGCACCAAGACTGCCGCCAAAGCAGAGAATGACAAATTCGCTGGGTTTTATTTTCAGTTTTTCCCTGCTGGTATTTCCGCTGCTGATAAAAAAGCTTTTTCGAATCGGATTTCCCGTTACCACAAGTTTATCGGCATCCTTGAAGTATTCCTTGGATTCAGAAAAACTCACAAATACTTTATCGACATATTTCTCCAAAAGTTTATTCGTAACTCCTGGAAATGCATTTTGTTCATGAATAAAAGTTTTAATTCCCATCTTGTGGGCCAGTCTCACCACAGGCCCGCAGACATATCCGCCGGTTCCGATAACCAAATCGGGACGGAATTCCTCCAGAATTTTCTTGGTCTGTCTGTTGCTCTTGATCAGATCCCTGGCTGTTTTCACGTTTTTCCACAGCTTTTTACGGTGAAATCCGCTTACGGTGATAAATTTGATATCATACCCGTTCTTCGGCACCAGATCCTTTTCCATTCCTTTTTCCGTACCAATAAATAAGATTTCCGCATCCGGATGTTTTCTTTTTATTTTATCCGCAATGGCTATAGCCGGGTAAATATGTCCCCCGGTACCGCCTCCGGTCATAATAACTTTCATCTTACCGTCCTCCTTGAAATATTCAGCAAAATTCCCATTGACCCCATAAAGAGCATCAAGGCATTCCCTCCGTAGCTGACGAAAGGAAGAGTGATTCCCGTTGGAGGCATGGAAGATGTCACAACGGCAATATTTAAAACTACCTGCAGAGCGAGCATGATGGTGATACCGGAAGCCAGCAGTGTTCCAAACATATCGGGAGCATTGATGGCAATATGAATCCCTCTCCAGATTAAAACGAGATAACAGGCAATGAGAAGAAGACAGCCTATATAACCCAGCTCCTCGCCGATAATTGCAAAGATAAAGTCATTTTGGGGTTCGGGAAGATACAAAGTCTTTTGAATACTTTTTCCAAGGCCTACGCCGAAAAGTCCGCCGGATCCCAGAGCGAGAAGAGATTGGATTACCTGATAACCGTCCCCCAGCGGGTCCTGAAAAGGATCAAGAAAACTGGTGAGTCTTTTCAGACGATAACCGCCTTCGTCGGTGAGAATCATACCGGTAATACCAACGGCACCGATTCCCACAATTCCTACCAGATATAATATATTCAGTCCGGCCACAAACATCATTCCGATAATGATACCACAGATGGTAATGGCCGTGGACAAGTTAGGCTGCAGGATAATTAAGCCGAAGTATACGCCGGAAAGGCCAAGAAGGGGCAGAACCCCCTTGGTAAAGGACCGGATCCGCTTTGGATCTTTGCTCAGATACCAGGCAACAAATATGATTACCGCAATTTTGGCAATTTCACCCGGCATCACCGTAAATTCTCCGACACCGATCCATCTTGTTGCGTAATTTCTTGTGATTCCCAAAGGAGTAAACAGTAATGCCAGTAAAAGGACGCTGGTTGCAAGAATACCCGGCGCTATTTTGGCATACATTCGGTAATCGAACATAGCACAAAAAAGCATGGCACCCAAACCGAGTGCAGCCCAAACAATATCTCGTTTCAAATAAAAATAAGGATCTCCTGAATCATTGATGGCATTATAATAACTGGAGCTGAAAACCATGATAACTCCGAAAACCACCAACCCCAGAACGATAATGGTCAACACAAAATCTCCCGACTTCATACGGGTCCTTTTTTTAGCAGCCATTTATTTCTCCAAATCCCTAACGCAATTTTTAAAATGTTCTCCCCTTTGTTCAAAACAGGTGTACATATCCCAGCTGGCACAGGCAGGTGAAAGCAATACCGTATCTCCCGGCTGTGCATGCTTGTATCCGACTTTTACACATTCGTCCATGTCCTTTGCCATGGTAATGTTGGTAAAACCTAGTCTTTCAGCAGTTTCCTTGATCTTGGGCGCGGTCTTGCCCAGCAGTACCAGATGCTTTACTTTGCCATTAAAGGCGTTGATAAATTCGTCGTACTGAGAGCCTTTGTCATAGCCGCCCGCAATCAAAATGATTCCGCCGTTTATCGCTTCGATAGCCTTGATGGAAGCATCCGGATTGGTGCCCTTGGAATCATTGACAAAACGAACGCCGTCTACTTCCCCTGAAAATTCAAGACGATGCTCGACCCCTTCAAATTCTCTCAGGGTTTTTGCAATAACATCTTTTGAAATTCCGGCATAATAGCTTACCGCTGCGGCAGCCAGCGCATTTTCCAGGTTATGAGCTCCCGGAATTTTCAATTCGTCCGCACCGCAGATATCAATATACGTACCCTCTTCATCCTTGATGACAATATCCCCATCCAGTACAAAGCAGCCCTGATCCAGAACGCTTTTTCTGCTGAAGGGAATGACTTTTGCTTTGCATTGACTGATGAGTCCATAGGATACCTCGTCATCATAGTTCACAACAAAATATTGGTTTTCATTTTGATTTTTGAAAATCATGGCTTTCGCCTGGGCATAGTTCTCCAAAGTCTTATGACGATCCATATGATCCGGTGTAATATTCAGCAAAGCTGAAACCTCTGGCTGAAAATACTTGGTTGTCTCCAGCTGGAAGCTGCTGGTTTCCGTCACCATCCAATCCTCTTCGGAAGAGCATAAGGCTTTGGAAATGACTGCAACTCCCACATTTCCAACCACATGGGTTTTTCTGCCGGCATTTTTGAAGATTTCTCCAACCAGTGTCGTGGTTGTGGTTTTACCGTTGGTTCCTGTTATCGCAACATATTTGCCCTTGCCTACCCGGTAGGCGATCTCCAGTTCACCGATGACCTCCGCGCCTGCTGCCTTTGCCTTCTGGACAAACTCGATATCCAATGGCACGCCAGGGCTGATGACCACCATATCCAGGTTATCGGTCTCATCCGGTTCCATTGCAAAATAGCAAGTTACATTCTTGTTGCGAAGAAACTGAATTAACTGCGGGTCGATATGCTCTTCCCGTTTTTTATCGTAGACAGAAACCACAGCGCCCAACTTTAAAAGAGCTTGAGCAGCTGCAATTCCTGATTTTCCCAAACCTACTACCAGTACTTTTTTGTTTTCCAAATGATTCATTTTATCCCTTCTTTCCTGCTTAGACCACCAACAAACTGATTGCGCATAAGACAAAGGTAACCATCCAAAACACCCCAACCACCTTGGTCTCCTTCCATCCGGACAGCTCAAAGTGATGATGCAGCGGTGCCATTTTAAAAATCCTTTTTCCTCTGAGCTTAAAGCTTGCTACCTGTAAGACAACCGAAAGCGCCTCTGCAACGTAAACGCCGCCGGCAATGGGTATAATCAGTTCGATGTTCATCATGATGGCAGCAGCCGCAATGCCTCCTCCCAATGCCAAAGATCCGGTATCCCCCATAAAGACTTTCGCCGGATGCTTGTTAAACATCAGAAATCCAAAGCAAGCTCCTGCCATGGCTGCACAAAATATAGCCGTTGTGGTAAATCCATAAGTCGTTCCCACCAAAGCCAGAAACAGTGCGACAATCAAAGTCACTCCCGAAGCCAAACCATCCAGCCCGTCTGTGAGATTTACACTGTTTACCATGGAAACCACCACAAAAGAAATAAATGGTATGTACCAGATGCCAAAGTCCAGATACATATTTACAAAAGGAATAAATACGGATGTGCCATAGACGGAAACCCTGGATTGATACAGCGCCAGGCATGCTGCAATGATGATTTGCAGCAAAAGCTTCTGCTTTGCAGTCAATCCCAGATTTCTTTTCAGGGAAACCTTTACAAAATCGTCTATAAATCCCAGGGCCCCAAAAGCGACAAAGGCGACAATAATAATGACCAAATCCGTTGTAATTTTTCCTGCGGTAAAACAGGTAATCAAAACAGCACCAATGATAGCAATGCCTCCCATGGTGGGAGTTCCTGATTTTACCATATGAGATTTAGGTCCTTCTTCCCGAATGCTCTGACCTGCTTTGATGCGTTTCAGAACGGGTATCGTCAGCGGGGTTCCGATTACTGTTATAATAAACGCAATTGCTGTTGTTATTCCAATTTGTAAATATTCCATGCTTCGTTCACTCCATTATTCTTTTCACTACTTGATCCATTGCCATGCCACGTGAGCCTTTCAGCAATATAACATCACCAGATGATATCATACTACCAATGTCCTTCATCAGCAACTCCTTTGTCTCGTAATGAATCACTTTATTTTTTTCCAGTTTTGTAAGTGCGCCCTCGGCAATATGCCTGGCAAGGCTGCCCACCGCGATGACAAGATCCACGCCTTGCTCTCCTGCATACTGTCCGATTTCATAATGGAATTGTTTTGTTTTTTCTCCCAGTTCGAACATATCTCCAAGGATTGCGATTTTTCTGACTCCGATAGTGGAGATCAGCACATCGATAGCCGCCCTCATGGAATCAGGGCTGGCATTATAGGTGTCATCGATGATCTTCATCCCGTTTTTTCCTTTAATATTGAGACGTTTATCGGTAATCACCATCTTTTTTAATCCCTCTGCCGCTTCTTTCATGGAAATGCCAAGACAGGCTGCGGCAGCAACGGCAAGAACGCCGTTATAGGCATTGTGCCTTCCCGGAACAAACAGTCTGAAATCCTGAAGCTCTCCCTTATGTTCCACAGCAAATTCAATGCCGTCTTCGCCGTGATCTCGGATGTTCGAAAGTATAAAACTGCTCCTTCCCGTGGATCCGGCAGTAATCAGGCGATAATTTCCTTTGGTTTTTTCTTTGGAAAGCAACTCCAGATCTTCATTGACAATCAGGATATTGTCAGATTGGAAATAATTCGTTATTTCCAGCTTTGCCTTCAGGATATTTTCTCTGGAACCCAGATTCTCAATGTGAGAGGCTCCGATATTGGTGATGATGCCAATATCCGGTCTGACGAGATCCGCCAGCAGGTCAATTTCCCCGAATTCACTCATGCCCATCTCAAAGACTGCAGCTTCAGTTCCTTTTTCCAGTGTGAAAATGGTAAGGGGCAGCCCGATGTGATTATTAAAATTGCCGATATTTCTTGCAGTTTGATATTTTTCAGATAAGATCCAATAGAGCATTTCCTTTGTTGTGGTCTTGCCCGTACTGCCTGTGACGCCTACTTTTTTTAGTTCAAACAGAGACAGGTAGTACGCTGCCAGATCCTGAAGCGCTTTTGTGGTATCCTTGACAAGGATTACATGAACGGTATCCTTTGCTGCCGGGAGTTCCGGTTCTTTTGAAACCACCACGGCACTGCATCCTTTTTCCACAACTTCAGGAATAAAGACATGGGCATCATGGTTCTCACCTAAGAGCGGAAAAAAAACATCCTTCGGCGTCACTTTTCTTGAATCAATGGACACACCTTCTATTTCTCCCTTCCCTGTACCTCGGATCAGGGTTCCGTTAACCGCTTTTACGATTTGCTCTATTGTTATTCTCATCATATCATTCACCGTCTTCTATAATTTTTTTTACAACTTCCCGATCGTCAAAATGGAACTTTTTGGCTCCTATGATTTGGTACGTTTCATGACCTTTTCCTGCTATCATTATTATGTCTCCTTTTTGACAGATGGAAACAGCTTTTTTGATTGCTTCATAACGATTTTCTATGATTTCATAACGACATCCCGTGTCATAGATTCCCGCTTCAATTTCAGCAGCAATGTCCTCCTGTTTTTCCGACCGGGGATTATCGCTGGTTATGATACAATAATCACTGTATTTTCCTGCCGCAGCACCCATCAGCGCCCGCTTTTTTCTGTCCCGGTCGCCTCCGCAGCCAAAGACACAAATGAGTCTTCCCTTTTTAAATTCGGATGCGGTTTTTAGAACTTTTTCCAATGCATCCGGCGTATGGGCATAATCCACGATCACTAATTTGCCTTTGCTGTTTTCAACAAGTTCGAACCTTCCGGGAACTCCTTTTAAGCTTTCCAGTCCCTTTTGAACGGTTGAACAGGATATGCCTGCCGCTCTGGCACAGGCAAGAGCAGCAAGACCATTGTATATCGTAAATATACCAGGAGTGTTCAATTTCAACGATTCTGTCTTATCCATATGTTCTATCACATTGATTATAGAACCTTTTTCTGTGGTTTCCAGAATTTCTCCATAATACTCTGCTTTTCTATCCTTTAAAGAATATCCAAGCGTAACTGTCTCAGGTCTTGTTTCTTTCAATTCATGGTAAAGCCTCTTCCCGTGTTCATCATCAAGATTGATCACATTTGCTTTTTCTGTAAGATAAAAGAGCTTCTTTTTCGCTATAAAATATTCTTCCGTACTATTATGAAAATCCATATGGTCCGGCGTCAGGTTTGTGAATATGCCATATTCATAGTGAATATCATCCACTCTGCCCATGGCCAGTGCATGAGAAGACACTTCCATGACACAATGTTCGATTCCTTCCGATTTCATTTCATAGAACATTTTCTGAAGATCACAGGATTCCGGTGTCGTATTCACAGCTTCGTATTTTCTTTGGCCGAAACGGTATCCTATGGTTCCCAGCAGTCCGCAAGTCTTGCCGTCTGCCTCCAGGATACTTTGCATCATATAGGTGATGGTGGTTTTTCCATTGGTTCCTGTCACACCGTAAAGATGCACTTTTTTTGAGGGATCCCCGTAAAAGTTCAAAGCCAGTTTTGACAGTATTTTTCTGGTATCCTGAACCTGTAACACCGGGGTGGATACCCGTCCGGGATCTTCCTCACAAATGATAACAGATGCGCCCCGAGAGGCTGCATCCGCAGCATATATATGGCCGTCTGTATGGTATCCTCTGATACAGACAAAGGCATTTCCTTTTTCTATTTGACGGGAGTGATTGGTTACCCCAGTAACTTCGATATCTTCAAAGTTCTCCGGGCATTTTTCATCGGTGCCATGTAATAGATGAATCAATTTCACTAGCTGGTCCCCCTTCGCTGTTAAATTCCTTGATTCTATCTGCACCTAATTTTTATAAAGGTAAACGGTCCCTCCCTGAGGCATTTTTTCTCCAGCCTTTGGATATTGGTCAACTACGGTAAAATCTTCCCCATCTGAGTTGGCAGGGGAAATTGCATAATTAAGGGATGATTTTGAAATCAGATCAATTGCTTCACTAAACAGCTTATTGGTTACATCGGGAACCACTGCAAGTTGATTTTGCATGCTCTCGATTTCTTCCTGGCTGTACGAAGGCTGTATATTTAAATATCTCAAAGTCTCCTCAAGGATCAGCTTAACTCCCGGTGCAGCAGTCTGGCTCCCGAACTTGACACCCTTCGGATTGTCTACGACAAGCAGTATGGCTATTTGAGGGTCATCCATAGGAGCCATCCCGATAAAGGAGGAGTAGGTTTCATTGCTGTAACCGCCGCCTTGTGCTTTATTGGCTGTTCCTGTTTTTCCTCCGATTCGATACCCGGGTATCTTTGCGGTAGCACCGCCTCCTTCTCCTACTACCGCTTCCATAATCAGGCACATTTCTTCTGCGGTCTGCTTGGAAACCACCTGTCTGACCACCTTGGTATCAAAGCTTTGGATTACATTTCCGTCGTCATCTCTCAGTTCTTTTACCAATCTTGGCTGCATCAGTTTTCCTTCATTGCCCAGGGCAGATACGGCAGTGATTAGCTGAATGGGCGTTACTGCAATACCTTGACCGTAGGACATGGTAGCCAGGCCAACGGGTCCGGCAGTATCTTCATTCTGAAGAATGGCATAGCCTTCTCCAGGATAGTCAATTCCTGTTTTATCACGGAGACCAAAGAGCTCTAAATAATCATAATATTTATCTGCTCCCACTCTCTGTGCAAGGGTAACGAAAACGGGGTTGCAGGAATTCCCTACAGCCTCCACTAAATTCTGAGCACCGTGGGGGTTGTAGGATCTCCAGCACTTCAATTTCTGACCGGCTACCATAATGGAACCGGTGCAAACAAACCGGTCATCCAGTGAAGTGACGCCTTCTTCCAGAGCGATGGCTGTCGTAAGAAGCTTAAAGGTGGAGCCCGGCTCGTATGTATCGCTGACCATGGGGTTTCTCCACATAGCATTCCAGTAATCCAGTTTTTCTTTATCCGAAAGGCTATCCACATAAGCAGCTGCTTCCGGATTCAGTGGTACCCTTGGATTGTTGGGATCAAAATCCGGAGTCATACCCATGGCTAAAATATCCCCGGTTTTCGGGTCCATCATAATGGAAATTACACGATCTGCCTGGGTATTCGCCTGTACGGTTTCCAAAGCTTTTTCCATGTAATGCTGAATGACTTCATCTATAGTAAGAACCAGATTCAAGCCGTTTTCTGCCTGAAAATATTTTTCTACTCCATAAGAGAGGCTGTCACCGTCTCTGTCTGTATTTTTGATCCATCTTCCGGGTACACCGCTTAAATATTTATCGTATTTCAGTTCCAGGCCGGACAATCCTCGGTTGTCGTCCGTGGTGCTTCCGATGAGATGGGAGGCAAAGGCGCCGAGAGGGTAATATCTCTTCACATCCTCCGCAATTTCAATTCCCTTCAGTCCCTGTTCCCGAATCTTATCGGCCTTCTCCTTATCTACGTATTTTGCCACCTTTACAAGACTTCTGTTCTGACTGATGGTTTCTAAAACTTTATTTTTATCCATCTCCAGTATTTCTGCCAGTACTCCGGCGGTCTTATCCAGCTGTGCGGCCGACTTTTCATCAGAGTCAGCATTTTTAATGACACCGGGCCTTGCCCAGATGCTGTTTGTTACTGCGCTGATCGCCAGTTCCTTTCCATTCCTGTCATAGATGACACCTCTTTTAGCAGGAATGGGTACGTCTCTTGTCTGCTGTTCTACAGCCATTTTTGAATATTTTTCACTGGCGACCACCTGGATCCAGCCCACTCTGAAGGCTAATGCCGTACACAGCAGGCATACACAGAGAAAAACAAATACCAATCTTCTTTTATTTTTATTCGTTGAGGGTGACATTTTCGATTCTCCTTATAGCAAGTAAATAGGTCTGTCAGATTCCAACTGTAAATTAGCCCGCCCAAATTAAGAGACAAATGGTTCAGTGCTAATAAAAAACCAGATTACATCCTTACTTCCATAATTTAGTTATCTGGTTACTTTCATCTATATGCAATTATTCGTGCGATTTGTTGAATTCTACTCTATTATATATGGATATCCTTAATTATATGCCTGCTCCTTCAAGACTAATGCAAAATCCTTCACAGTTTCCTTATTTTCATCAATAAATACAAACTGGCTTGAAGCCGGATATACCATACCCAATTCTGCTGTAGCTTTTGCTTCAATCACTTGAATATTATTCGCACTCTCGATCTTTACGTTCAGATTTTCGATCTCACCCTGAATCACCGCATTTTCTTTTGCTAAGCTGTTAATATTGAATTTAATACTCGCCGCATAGGCAGTTGCTAAAATCAATCCAACGCAGAGGGCTCCCATAAATACGGTTAACAGCAATAATCGAAATCTATCTTTTGCCGATAATTTTGAACTTGTATTCTTAACTTTTGTAATGTTTTTCTTCTCAGTCTTCGGTTTCATGTCAAGACCATATCGTTTATAGCTGTCTTGATATTCGTACCATTGTTCCGCTGCCATCATAAGAATTTACCCCTTCTTTTCAATCACTCTCAGTTTTGCGCTTCTTGCTCTCGGATTGATTGCCAGCTCCTGCGGAGTCGGCAAGATCGGCTTCCCGCTGATCTTTTTTACGTCTGCTGTTTTTCCGCATACGCAAACGGGAAACTCTTTCGGACAAGTGCATGGATTCGCTCTCTGATTAAATATGTCTTTTACAATTCTGTCTTCCAGTGAGTGGAAAGTAATGATGCATAACCTTCCTCCGTCCTTCAAAACGTCAACAAATTCATCTACAGCCCGTTCAAGCTGAGAAAGTTCATCGTTGACTTCAATTCGGATCGCCTGAAAGGTTCGTTTTGCCGGATGAGGGCCTTCCCTTCTGGCGGATGCCGGTATGGCTGCTTTAATGATGTCCACCAGCTCCGTTGTTGTCCGGATCGGCTTCTTGCTGCGTTCTTTTACGATAAACTCACTGATCCTGGATGCCCATCTTTCTTCCCCATATTTTCTGATGATATCCGTCAATTCTTTCTGGCTATACTCATTGACAACCACTTCGGCTGTAAGAGTATCCCCTGCATTCATCCTCATATCCAATGCAGCAGTCTGCATATAGG
The DNA here is from genome assembly GCF_018128545.1 of Sinanaerobacter chloroacetimidivorans. GTDB lineage: Bacteria > Bacillota > Clostridia > Peptostreptococcales > Anaerovoracaceae > Sinanaerobacter > Sinanaerobacter chloroacetimidivorans. The sequence goes on from NZ_JAGSND010000002.1 coordinate 261,393, forward strand.
AGAAGCCTCTTTCCTGATTATCGAGTTGGAAGGATGAAACCCCTAAGTCCAAAATCGCTCCGTCAATCTTTTCAATCCCCTGTTCTTCTAAAACGTCTTTGATATTCGCATAATTGTTCTGCGCAAATATCTTTTGGCATTGGAAGCCTTCCAAACGCAAGGCTGCCGCATCAATAGCGTCATGATCTCTGTCAATGCCTATAAAAATCCCCTTTTGATTTAATTTTTCACAAATTCCAGAGGCATGTCCGCCACCGCCCAGGGTTCCATCCACATATACTCCATCCGGATTTATTTTTAAATTTTTAATGGATTCGGAAAACAGTACCGAGGTATGTTTAAATTCCATCGTCATCCCTATATTCCAAACTCGGCCATTTTTTCAGCAATTTCATCCGGCCCAAGATTGGTCCCTTCATTATAGTTGTCCCATTCCTGCTTGCTCCAAATTTCTATTTTGCTTAAAACTCCGATTGTTACTAATTCTTTATCTATTTTTGCGTGTTCTCTTAAATTTTGCGGAATGGTGAGTCTGCCCTGCTTGTCCACCTCGCATTCTACAGCGCTGGAAAAGAAGTATCTCACAAAGGCTCTGGCATCCTTATTGGCTACCGGAAGATTGACCAGTTTATCCTGGAATTTATTCCATTCTTCCATAGGATAAATGTAGAGACAATTGTCCAATCCTTTGGTTAGAATGAACTTGCTTCCAAGCTGATCCCGAAATTTGGACGGAACAATGATTCTGCCTTTCGTGTCTATGGAGTTTTGATATTCACCAATAAACATGAGACAATTCCCCACCATAAATTTTGATTTATCACCACTATACTCCACTTCACTCCACTTTTCAACCACCAGACAACAAAAATAAGCAAAAATTATAACTTTTTATTGAATTTGTACTAAGGAAAATTTATCCATTAGAGTTAAATCACAAGATATTGTATTCACAAAAAAATTCGCCAACAAAATATTGGCGAAAGGAATGAAAGGGATCCAATAAAAAGGATCGCCTTATCGGCAAAGCATTTTGAGGAATTTCAATACTTATAAATTTAATGAATATAGTTTTCAGCAAGCATTTATAATGTAAGGCGAAGAAAAGCACCTGATTATGGAATAGTTTGCTTTTCTGTCTGAAAACCAACGAATTAAATTTACATAAGTATCAGTTCTGAAAACAGCTTTGCCGATACGGCTATCCTTGAATTGAATCGAATTATTTTATAAAAGTATATATTGTTTTCATATGCTGAAGCATTATATTGTAATATTCCCTGTGATCCTTCCGTACTCAAACAATATCTGTACCGCCGCCATGGCTGCGGAGAAGCACATCATCCCGATCATAATGAAGACTGCCCAGCCGTCATATAAGAAATGCTGTTCCTTATTGATCACATAGGCGAGAATGACTTCCATTCCAAGACAAATCAGGATAAGCGGCCACAGTCTGAAAATAAAGGAATAGCTGATCAGGGAAGGCATAAGGATATGAGTCAGAAAGAGTCCTCCCATTCCGATAAGGGAAATGCCAAGGGTCAGAGTACCCACTCTTCTATTCCTGGTCGCAGTCATCAGCGTTCACCCCCTCCTCTTTCTCCCGGATCTCAATTTGTTTCTTTTTCCCAAGGATCAGGGTAACCCCGGCCCAGATGATCAGTACCCCGATGACCAGCTGCGGGAATATGCTGCTCAGATTGTAAATTGCAGAGTAAACTTCTCTGGGTAAAAAATCATACCTGTTAATGAGATACATGACAACGTTATTCCAGAGAGAATAAACCCCTACTGCAACCAATGCCGCCCCAATAATCAAGCTTTTTCTTTTTATAAATCCAAAATCGTAATTGGCAAGCTGATCAATGGTAAACAGGAAATAGTCTTCCTGGGTATAGAATTCCTCATCATCCTGAAAGGTTCTGTTGATGCAGTCAAAGAAGGCATAAAACCAGATTACCGGGGCCAAAAAAGCCAACGCTCCGATATTCAGAAAGGAGGCAACTGCCAATACCACAAAAAACAAGCCCATAAAAGAAATTCCCAGTTTCATGAAACCATTGAACATGTGACCTGCTCCCGGCAGGAAAGAAAATATCACCGTCCAAAACCTACTTCTCTTCTTTATCATTTAAATTCCTCCTCCAAATCGGTCAATTACTTGAATATGAATCAACTTATCAGAAAATCCCCTGAGATTTTCCGTAATGATATTCACTTTAGAAAAATCGGCTTCCGCAATCCTGCTCTCTCCCAGCAAGGTAATCCCATAGTTAAAGGTCCCGGAAAACAGCAGCACCAATGCTATGCAGGCAGCTACGCTTACTTTGAAGCCATAAAAATACAGTTCCCGTTTCCGGTTCCTTATCCTGCTGCCTGCTATGGATTTTGGAAGCTGCTCTATTTTAGTGAGAGATTCGGAAATAAAATCAGGCGGAGCGCTCAGCAAATCCCGGCTTTCATAGTTCCCAGCCAGGGCATCGGCACAATGGCTGCATTGGGAAATATGAGCTAGAGCGTTGCATTTGTCTTCTAAAGGAAGTATTCCTTTTTTCAATTTTAGGATCTCTTCCCGGGTCAAGTGTCTGTTTATGACCATCATCCGAATTCCTCCTTCCATAATTTACGAATCATCGATTTTGCCCTGTAAATTTGTGTCTGTACCGTTTTTAAATTTTTTCCGGTTTCCATCGCGATCTCCTGAGCATTCCGGTTTCTGCAAAAGTAAGAAAAGGCAATGGACTGATAGGGCTCCTTCAAAGAGCTGCAAAAATACTCCATCCTTTTCTCCAGATCCTTTTGAACGACCTTGTCCTCAGGGATGGGATCCTGGTCTTTCACCTGTTCCAGGAAATCATCCGTGGAAGGAATGTTTCTCCTCCCGGCACTTTTCAGATAATCCAGGCATTTGTTTGAAGCTATTTTAACGAGCCAGGCCTTCATATTTTCCCCATCGAACCGTTCAAGGTTTTTATAGGCTGCCACAAAGGTCTCCTGGGAAAGATCTTCCGCTTCGAAATAATCTCCTACCATGGAGTAGCAGATGGTGAAAATTAGCCCGGCATAGTCATTCATAGCAGCTTCTATTGTTTGTCCGTTTCTCTTCAGGATAATTCTCACCCTCCTTTCCATCCTCACTATTCAAAACTGTCATCCCCCCTGAAACAAATTTTGAATAGAATATCCCTTCTGCAAGATATAACGACGGAAACCTTGGATTGTCTTCAACTTTTTTGTGACACTAAAAAATTTCCATCATATAATGTATCATGCTTGGTAGACCTCTTTACATAGTAAACTAAAAACACTTAATTTACTATTAATCAAAAATATTAAAGAGAGGTTATCAGTTATGAAACGACATAGAAAAACCGGACACTATTTACCCGCACGAGTCCGCAGCAGTCTCTGCCAGACTTGCGGTACCAACGTGGACATCGAAAATATCGACTTTACCAATAATCAATCAAACCTTGTTTACATGGATAAAGTTTTTTCCTTCAATGAAGATACCTCCTGCCCGTTGCTCTTTAACTTGAATACCGGAGGCAGGAACACAGATGAGTTTACGGTAGAACTCACACTTTGCAGCAAGACAAACAGCTTAATCCCTTGCACGCTTTCACCCAATGCCGTATTCAACATCGAAAACTCTTTTGTTGTAGTTGAGTATTTTAACACAAGACCTCCTGGAAACATCAATGCATCTCAAGTAACAGTAGACGGCGAAACCGTTGATGCGGTAAAATACGCCAATGGTCAGTACACAGCAACAACTGCAAATGTACTTTCAGAAGTACAGAAACAAAGATGTCTGAACAGAAATCTTCCTACAAAAGTATTCTTCTTGATTACGAATGCGGGTCCTTGGGATTTCAGAGCCAGATTTGTTCTGGAAGGAACGGTAAATACTGATGGAAGAAATTGCTGCTTCCGCGCCGAAATTTTCAACACTCCGGGAACAAGCAACACTTCGCTTCCGCCAGGCAGTCTATCAAGCTTTGCCATACCGAACTTAAGTCTGCCCTGCAGCATAGACGGAATCTCACCCGATATCCTGTTCCAGTTCAATGCCAATATATCTCTGGTGAATCCAAGACTGGTAGTGAGAGATACCTCAAGACATCATAAACCTAGAGTTGCCGGAGCAGACGCTGAATTTGCAAATAGCTGCTGTCCGCCGCCATGTCCGCCATGCCCGGATGTAGAAGCCTTGAGTGTGTCCTTGATTTCGACCCTGGCAATTGAGCCTACTGTACATGTGCAAACCGTCCGCAGAACATTATTCTGTGTCAATGCTTGCGAAGCCCTTCAGCCTTGCCAAGGTAATGTACTCGCTGCCGAGGAAGAAGAGGAAGAAGACTGCGATTTATTCGGACCTGACTGCAGATGCGGCAGACCCCGACCCTTGCTTGAAGACGTTGCAGGAGAAACAATTGTAGATCGAATTCGAGACAGAAAATGTGATAATGACTGGCGCGATTTCAGAAAAGGATGCGGAGGTTTTGATGTAGGAGGAGTTACCGTAGGAGCAGGAGACTGTGACGACTGTGAAAACATTGAAGATCTTCGAATCAGAAGAGATGACAGAAAAAAACATGATGACGTCAGAGGAATCCGAGACGATCGTTTTTGCAGAGACAAAGTCTTAAGCGATATTTGTGATGACCTTCTGGACGACAGAGACTGTGACTGTGACGGAGCCGTAAGAGGGCTCGGCACTGATGGCACTTTTGGATGTGACTGTGACGGAGATGTCAGAGGAATAAGAACCAAATGCGACTGTGACGGCGGTAGAGTAGCAGGCGCAAGAACCTCGCCAAAAGTAAGAACTGCTTTCCAGTTTAATGGCTGTAACGGCTGCAGCTGGTAAGATAAATTCGGGCAGAAGATTTGATCTTCTGCCCTTTTTTTATTATACCGTCGTTTCCATTTTTTTATTTAGTTGTCTATGAGCTTCTTCACGCTTTCCGTCATTCGGCTCCACTCGGTCATCATTCTGCTATAATATTTCTTCCCTGAATCCGTGATTCGATAATATTTTCTTGCAGGACCTCCTGACGGTACGTCCTTCATATAGGTCTCCGTATAACCCTCTCCATGGATTCTGCGCAAGATGGTGTAAATGGATCCGTCATATACTTCCGGAAAAACATCCTGAATAATTTTCATGATCTCATAGCCATACATATCCTTTTTACCAAGCTGTATTAAAATACACATTTCCAAAACCCCTTTTTTTAACTGGGTATCCATGGAAGTCCTCCTTCCTAGTCTTCTAAAGGATTGGGATTACGCGTACCCTGATGAGCGGCTCCCCTTACGTCCACCACTCTGGTTTGTGCAGCAAGGTCATGAACGGTCTTGTGATCTTCCGTTGCACAGCCCCAAATAAAGGATCCAATGTTTAAAAAGCCCGAAAGCATGGAATTGGCAATGCACTTAATAGCCACGTCACGAAGCAGCGCATCGAGAAAGGAAAGTTTCTTTCCGTTGATCTTTACCACCCGCATTTTCAGGAGCCATTTCCCCGGCGTATAGCCATTGGTTGCCCAGAGAAAAAGAGCCGTAAAGAAATTAAATCCGCTTCCGATAAGAAATAGCATAAATAGTCTTCCCATGACTAAAGATCCCATCATTCCCGACATAGGTCTGACATTTACACCTACAGAAGGGTACTTCAATCCCATATAGGCAACGGGAGCGTAAAGCGCCAAAGCTAAAATAATAAAGACGGCACCTAGCAGAATACTGTCGATGATGTAGGCTCCCAACCTCCTCGACATAGGGCTTAGTTCCTGAAGAGGGATGTGTTTATCCGGCTCCACTATCTTATCAAATAGTTTGCTTGTTTTTTCATTAATATTTTTTTGAAAATCCGTATATTCCCGCTGGCCCCCAGAATTCCGGTGATTTGCCTGTCCGTCTGATCCGGATAGATCCTCCAGTATGGTCCGGGCGATCTTTGCCGGTGAGCCGATCTCAGCTGCAACAGCATCTTCGTTTAAACCTCCGGCGGTTTTGTTGTCAAATAGATCTCCATAATCCGATGTAATTTCATCTATATCCGCTTCTGAAAGCTTCCCGTCCAAAGCATTTCTAAGTTCCTGCAAAAACTCTTCCTTTTTCATCGTTACCTCCAAATTATAATTCCTTGCCCATCATTGAAGCACTCTGCTGTACATTCAACAGCAGTTCAAAGCATCCAACTGCTGTTCATTGCGTTCAACTTATTGCTAGATACATTCAACCTATTGTTCGATACACTCAACTACCATTTTATAATTAATAGTCGATTACAGCATAACATACTATTATTTATGAATCAATAGCTGCATACAAAAAAGCGGCTGATGCCGCTTCCGTCACGGAACTTCTTCGGCGGCTGCAGAGCCGCCTTACAGCCTTACCGGAACCGGCTGGCCAAGATGCATACTGTTCTGCGTTACGCTGCAATCAAAAGCGAGTACCTGTACTCCCTTTTTATCGGCATAACGCAAAGCTTCACCAAAAGCAGCGTGAGTCACATCATTAGGTTCGAAGTATAAAACATTTTTCATCTGAACTACAAACATGATATAGGCAAAAAAGCCCTGTTCCGCTGCCCGGCAGAGCTCCAATACATGCTTGACACCTCGATCCGTAGGGGCATCAGGAAAACGAGCCACTCCCGCTTCTTCAAGAGTAGCTCCTTTTACTTCAATAAATGCTTTTTCTCCTGTAATTCCTTCAATATAAAAGTCAAGTCTGGAATCACCGAAGGTGCTTTCGGGTTTTATCTTCAAAAGCCCTTCTTCCAGTCCGGGCAAAATGAGGTCACCGCTTTGCAAAGCTTCTGCCACTACCTTATTAGGTGCCAGAGAATCAATATTTACCAGTCGAATTTCAGATTCTGCGCTGTGATCTATCTTCTCTACCGCAACCAGGGAGTACCTGTTTTTACGGTTTCTAAGATCTGCTTCATGATCCTCAAGATATACGGCCGCCCCTTCCACCAGAAGCTCTTTGCATCGCCCGGTATTTTTTACATGGACTCTCTGAGGAATATCGTCAATGATAACATCTGCCAGAAAGCGATTGGGCCTGGAAAGAAACGTGCCCCTCTTTATCTTATTGTATTTCATAGGTTTCTCTTTTCTAATGTTTTTATCTATCTCTAAATTCTAATCATTAAACGCGGAACTGCTTGATGATGCCGGTAGCCATATAGTCAGCCATTTCCAGGGCCTGATCCTGAATCATATCGAAGATAACGATATCTTTTGTATATTCTCCAGAAATTCTGGCAACAGCAAGGTCCGTAGTCATTTTTAAATGCTCGTAAAGAAGGTTCTGCCAGGTCTGCCTATCCCAGAAAGGGTTGATGAGGGCGAGAAAATCAGCAATCTCATCGGCGTTATCATACCATTTTTTTGTATATTGTTCTACTGCCTTTGCATTTCCTTCTTTTGCACTGGTTACCAGTGCGCCTCCGATTTTCAAATGCTCTTCCAGCAAATTCCGAAAGATATTCGCCTTCTCTTTGCCGTAGTAGATTTCCAGAACATTGGCGAAGTCTGTTGGATTACGAAGAAGTCTTGCCGTAACTGCCTCCTGATCCATGAGTCCGGAAGCAATACTGATAATCAGAGTTCTTGTCCATAAGACATGCTCTATCCATAAAGTTCTGATTTCATTCAGCAAATTCATCTGACCAAAATGAATACAACTGGTTTTCCTTTCCAGCATATCAAGCGCGGTAACCATATCACACATCTCCTTTTTTTCTATTTTTTATAAAAGATATGCATGGACCACAGCTGATTATACGTATCTTTATCAAACATCGAACGATTTAGATCGTATCATATATTAAATCGTTGAATAATTCCTTCTGACATATAATCCGCCATCTGCATTGCTTGTTTTTCTATACTGTTATAAATGATAATATCCTCGGAAAAATTTCCTCCGAGCCTGGCAACCATTTGCGCTATGTTCATTTCAAGGTAATCATCCAAAAGATCCTTCCATTTTTCCTCCTCCCAGTAGGGGTTGACGGAAGAGAGAAAGGACGCTACATTGTCGGCGTTCTGATACAATCTTACCGTTGACTGATTTACCGTAACATCATCACCATTCTTCTCCGCTGTTATTAAGGCTTCCATAAGTAAGATATGTTGATTCAGCAAGTCTCTCAGTTGATTTGTCTGCTCCGGCTCATATATGTGGCTTAGCTCTGAGGCGAAGGCATCGGGTATTTGCGCCAGCCGGTCCCTGATATTGCCTGCATCACCCAATCCGGCGGCAGTACTGACCAAAAAAGCTCGGGTCCACATGGACAGATCTCCCCATGTCTGCCGAAGAGCGTTCATTAGATTCAGTTGTGCGTCCGAAATGGTGTATCGCTGCCGGTCTCTTATTTCATCCTGATTTTGCTGTTGGAACGAAATCATATCAAGCATCATCTCCTTTTCTATATAGTTAGATAATATGCAATATCATGATTATTCGTTCCCTGCTGACACCCCAGTCTTCCCTGTCTTCTTGCCTGCCGATCTTTATCCTAACCTTTTTCCTGCCTTCTTACCTGCCGATCTTTATCCTAACCTTTTTTCCCTGCCTTCTTACCTGCCGATCTTTATCCTAACCTTTTTTCCCTGCCTTCTTCTCTGACGATCCTGACTCGAAGTTACTTTACTCTGAAGTTTGCCGGCGCAAATCGGTAAACAAGAATTAATGCTGTAAGGATATACAGTAAAGTAGCTGCGATTACGGCAATGGTAAAGAATCCTGGCACCTTCCTGAGCTGCAGGCAGCCAAAGCATAGTAAATAGACGATGGTATTGATTACTCTGAAATACGGATTCTTTATGTTAAGCTCCGTCGTGTAAGGCTGCAGTACATAATACAGAAACAAATGATGTACCGAGAAAAAGACAGAGAGGCACAGGATAGAAACTACAAATAAAGCAAAATCCGAAATATGAAAGGAGATGCCTGTAATCAGGATGAAGGCCAGCAGCCCAATGCTGATGGCGGCACCCGTAATGAGATTTAATCCGGTGATTTTTTTTAGTCTGACCATAAAATTCTTTAAAATCACATCTCTATCCCGATAAAATCCATATCGCAGGAGACTGATGTCACAATTATAGAACATGGCTCTGCAAACCCTGTCGCCGATTGAAGTAAAATACATGACAAAAACAAAGGACGGAAGAAGCCCTGATAAGGATTGATCCAGTACTCCCACCATTCCGGGAAACAGAAAAGCAGCCGCCGTACTTGCAGCAAAGACAACACCAATGATAAAAAGCCATCTTATGATAGGTGTAACCAGCAGCTTTTTATGCCGTTCAAAGAAAATGGCATTTAAATATTCATACCCTTTTTTGTCTTCGAATTTTCCGGAGGATAAAACCGCTTCACTGAAGTCACTTTCCTTTACTCTTACATTACTGAACATGGCTTCGCTTTTTATTTTATTCATATCCAGCATCATATCATCGCTTTTTACCGAAGCAATCACCACTTTTTTGTAATCCCGAAACCTTATCATGTAACGAATACTTGCAAACGTACCGGTAAAAACGATCAGGATAAAAGGCAGGCTGAACAGGATGCTCTCTATCGGCCAGATTGTTTTCAAATAGAAAGGCAAATATGCCGCTGCGAGAGCGGGTATGATCACAAGCCATTGTACAGCAAATTTTTTAGGGAACAGGATTCCGGTTTTTTGGAAAAGCAAAAGCTGCAGTCCCTCGCTGATAAAGCGGAAAGCTGTAAGCAGCAAAAGCAGTAAAACCGCCTTCCGCCCGTTCCCCCCCATCATCAGGTACGGAAAGAATACCGAGGGAAAGTAGTAAATAAAATTGGACAGATGTCTTGTCAATACCGCAGAGATCTCATAGTCTCTTGCACGGAATCTCATCAGTCTGACACAGATATATTTGATCTTTCCGGGTTCCATTAAGGCAGAAATCTGCACGGTGCCCCCAATAAAATAAAGAAAAAAGAAAAGATGAACAAAGGCCTCCGGAAGCGTTGTTGACTCCAGTTTTTCGGAAATAAAAAACAAAGGAAGAAAAATCATCAATCCCAGGATCATGAACTTTCCAAGGAATTTTCGGATGATATTCAACAGCAGCATGATAACGGAAGCGGTAAGCTTCAGGTCACTATCCCCGTAAATCCGGTCGGGTATCTGTTTCCCAATGAGGGGAAGCTTCTTGATATAATAAATGCCGAGATTGGTATAAACCGCAGTTTGGATGCGATAGATTGTAAGAGGTATCCTCATCACTTTTTTCATTTTACTGCACCTCTTTGCCCTGTCCGCCGGACTCCTGGCTTTCTCCTTCATCTCCCAGCATTTCAATAATTCGATCTTCAAAATCACGGCTATGGAGCAATTCATGGTCTACCTTCTGCAGCCTGCCTTTTGAAAGCACTACAATTTCATCGCACAAATCAGAAGCCAGCTGTAAAATATGGGTCGAGAAAATAATAATATGAGTCTCTTTCATTTCTCTCAGAAGCTTTTTCATCTCGAGGGCTACCACTACATCAAAGGAGGTTAGAGGTTCATCCAGCAGGATTACCGGGGGTTTACTGATCATAAAGCAAAGCATCTGCAGCTTATTTTTCATTCCGTGAGAATAGCCTTTGATCAGGCGATGCTTATCGGAGGCTTCCAGTTTTACCATGTCAAAATAATCGTCTATGGTTTTGTCAATGGAAACCTTATCTTTGTTAATATCAATAAAAAATTTTAAAAATTCATAGCCTGTCAAAAATTCCGGCAGGATGGGAGTGGAGAATACATAGCCGATATCATCCGGGGCCAGTTTCTCAGAATGGTTATCATTGCCGTTTTCTCGCTTATCGTTAATAAGCAATTTACTGCCCTGATCCAATTCCAATTCGCCGGATAGGCAATTGAATAACGTCGTTTTGCCTGCTCCATTTCTTCCCAGCAGGCCATAGATTTTTCCCTGCTCAAAGGTAAAGCCTGCCCCTTTTAAAACCTGTTTTTCACCAAAACTTTTATGAATATTATTGATTTCCAACTTCATATTTCCCGTACTCCCTTTGAAATTTTATCATTCATTTTAAATCATCTTAGGTTCAATCGATCAGTAGGTGACTTCCTTAAAGAACCCTTTCAATTCTACTTTTGTTTCCTTGGAGAGCTCCGTATCCCGGATACCTCTCACCGCTCCTTCCAGCCCATAGAGCATATGAATGCAGGCGGTAGGATCCAATTGTCTTATTTTCAGGAAAGCTTCTTTGCTTCCGATTTGAATTAATTTTTCCGGAGTATCAATCCCTGCCTCCTGTAATAATCCTTCAGCCACCTTGCCGATATTGGGAAGACTTTGTAATTTGCCCATCGTAATCCTTCTTTCTTGATTCGCGCGGAAGCGCTTACTTCTATAATAAAAAAATACCATTGACTTCGGAAAAGTTCAATGATATACTAAAATTTAGTTTACTATATAAATATATAATTATATTTACCCAATTATAATATACCACGCAATTGACCTTTTGTCAATAGTAAACTAAAAAATTTTTTTGAAAGGGTGATTTTCCATGAGTATTGACTTTCTGCCAACGGAGCTGCTTCGGCAGGCTGCCATTACGGAAGTATTGAAATGCAACGAAATTACTGCAAGATATGGCCTATCCCTATCTGCGCCGGAAGTACATCAGCTTGTTGAAACTCGGGATGAAGTTCTGAAAAGCAATGGGCGAATAGAATTTTCAGGCGGAATCATCAATAAATTAATCATTGAATTTTGTGATTCCCCCTACCTTTCTCAATTTCATTATGCACCTACTTTAAATGAGCTCATTGAAACCTTTTACTATTTTAAAAATGAATCTCTGGATGAAATCAGCGATGATGAATTGCTTTCCCTGATGAAGGAATACTTTGACCGGCGATGCCAAGGCTCCATAGAACTGCTCCAGAGCAGAGAATTAGAGTTGCTGGCGCGCAATATTCGCTATGGTACCACTGATTATACGGATCTCGACTATGGCGAAGAAGAAGATCCGGACAGGGAATGGGACGAGGAGGATTGGGATGAACAATATTGAGAAAACTTTTATTACAGTTGAAAAACCTTTTATCACGATAGAAAAAGATTCTATGAACGCCGGAGATTTCTTTCAAGGGCTTCTGGAAAAGGCATTCCGCATCAACCTGCTGTCGAAATCCGAAATCGAAAAAATTCAGCTTCAAATCATCCGGCTGATGGCGGTAAGGGCTGAACGTTATACCAATGGAGAAAGCAGTTCCGTTACTGTGGAAACGGGCCAAAGCCTCCATCAAACCATTTTTTATACCCTTGGTTTCTATTTTAAGAGCCTGCCAAATATAGAAACATGCATTGAAATGCTGAAAAAAGAATCCGTATCAGACTTATATCAGAAGGGGTTAACCTTGCTGGAGCAGCAATTCCATTACGGAAAATGTCTGTTAGAATCGGTTAATGCTGCCCGTCTTACCACGGACCTTATGGCCTACAATGACACTTTGGATCAGGGACTGCCCCCATTCTTTTCCTGCTACGATTTTGATTTTGCCGCCCAGGAAAATCCCGGATCCGTCGATTATCCGCTGGCCCTTGATAAGACGGAGTTAACGGGAATTGAATATATGAATCACTATCTGGAAACATTACTCCTTGAAAATCAATTTTGCATTCGCTTTTCAAATGAGAACATTCATCATCTACTGAGGGGATACGACCCACATTATCAAGAGCTGCTAATCAACATCTTCTTTCTGGTATTCACCAATGCGTTGGGAGCTGTACTGACAGACCGTTCCCCATTGGAACTGGATGTCAGTGTTCACGCCGCCGGCTTACTGCAGCAAAAGCTCTCACCTTACAGCAAAGAGGAGCTCGAAAATCTGCTGAAGGAAGCCGTGATGACCCTGTGCCTTGCATGCAACCTCTCCGAGCCAAAGCTACAGCAATACCTTTTAAAGAATATCCGGCCTTTGGCGGCAAGATTGAAGCAGAGTTTAGAAAAAAACAGAATAGGGGAATTCTTCATTTCCTTCCGACAGACAGATCCGTCTTTTGTATTGCAGTATACGGATGATAGGAAGATGAATGATACTGCATTTAGAACGCTCGCTGACGCGATCAGAGAATGCAGATACGTTTCCGATAAAATCGCAATCCTAAAGAGTGAAGTTGCCAGCATTGCGGACATTATTGATCTGCTGGAAGGCTCCTGCTTTTTTGAAAAGGAATATGATGATGTTTTTAAAGCTCTGGAAGAGACAGAACTGGCAATTTTATTAAAAAAATTACCAATAGACCCTATTTTAAAGAGGATCAGAACAGAAGATATTAATAAGGATTGGCAATATCGATTCTATGAGTATCTTGATATGTTGGATCCTGCAAAGAAGGAGACTCTTTACCAGCTTTCTTTCCGGATTCAATTAGGCTGACGGATCATCCTTTTCTTTTCTGTCGAACTGGAGTATAATCTGTGGTAAAGAGAATCCCGTTTTTCACCGTTCACACTGTTTACACCATTCACACCGTTCACAAGGAGGAAACCGCAATGCAGCAGAAGCTAACCTTTACTATGGAAAACTACCTGGAAGCTATCTATGAGCTTTCAAAGAGCGGAAATGGAGCCCGAATATCGGATATTGCAGAGAAGCTGAATGTAACAAAAGCGAGTACCAATAGTGCGATGGCTACCCTTTCCGAAAAAGGCCTTATTACCAATGAGAAATATAAAGAAGTATTCCTCACACCGGAAGGCTATAAACTTGCCGAATTCACTTCAAAAAAGCACCATGTCATCCATCAGTTTCTTACTTCCGTCCTGAATATCGATTCCGGAATTGCCGATAACGATGCTTGCGCAATCGAACATGTCATCAGCAGCGATTCCATACTGGCTATGCAAAATTTCATGGCAGAATATATAAAATAGAGGATTCCGGCCATAAATGACGCTTGAGATCAACACAACCGTTATCCTTGAAAGTGATCCCTTCTTTTAACAGAAGTTCTTTTTGCTCTCCCCAATGCGGTACAAGCCTTCCCTGATGGTTTACCACTCTATGGCATGGAGCATCTTCAAAAAAGGAAGCGTAATGCATGGCCTGCCCCACCATTCTTGCACATTGAGGCTGGCCTAACATTTGAGCAATGGCACCATAAGTGCTGACTCTTCCCATCGGAATCTCGTGTACGAGTTTATATACATTTTTATAAAATTCGATTCGTTTCATCTTTTCACCTGCTCTCTACTTCCCGGCCATGACTTTTCAGCCCAAGCTTTTGTGTTCATTATAGCATAAATCCTGTTTGATTTTTCTTTTTTTCCGTTGCAAATGCAACGTCCGGTATATTTTTCTCTACTATACTAAAAATAGAAGTAAATATTGGAGGTGTTATGATGAGTAAAGAAATTAACAATCGGGAATACAGGCAAAAGGTCATTCAGGATCTGATCGCACAGCTTCACGAAGGGAAAACGGTAGATGAGGTCAAGCAACAGTTCGCAGAGGCATTCGAGGGCGTTTCAGCAGCAGAAATTTCCGAAGCGGAACAAGGGCTCATTTCGGAAGGGCTCCCTGTTGAAGAGGTTCAACGGCTTTGTGATGTTCACGCTTCTATTTTTAAAGACTCCATCCAGGAGGTACAGGAGCAGCAGGATTTTTCCAGAATTCCGGGGCATCCGGCACAGGTGGTAAAGCTGGAAAACCGTGCCATAGAAGAGCTTCTGGAACAGAAAATCGGCCCGCATCTGCAGACTTTAGCCAAGTCACAGGACAAATCGGCGATCCATGCTTTGCGAGAGGATTTTACCCTTTTATCACAACTGGATCTGCATTATATCAAAAAAGAGAACCTGTTGTTCCCCTATATGGAAAAGTATGGCATTACCGCACCGCCGAAGGTTATGTGGGGAGTAGATGATGAAATTCGTGCACAAATAAAGGAATGTATCCGAAGCCTTGAAAATTATGAGGGGAATCTGTCTCAACTGAAGGAAGCCATTGAATCCGCCGTTCATCGAATCAGGGAAATGATCTTCAAAGAAGAGAACATCCTCCTTCCTATGCTTCTGGAGACCCTGACTCTGGAGGAATGGAAGTCGATTTCCAATGAAATGAAAGATTTGGGCTACTGCCTTATTGATAAGGTACCGGATTGGAATCCCGGCCAGCAGACGGCGACAGAAACCGAGGCGGCTTCCGCGGCTCTCTCCGGCAATATCCTGCTGCCTACAGGGGTCTTCTCTATCAACGAATTAGAAGGAATTCTGAATACGCTGCCGATTGATATCACCTTTGTCGATAAGGACGATGTCGTCAAATATTTTTCTCAGGGAGCAGAGCGTGTATTCCCCAGAACAAAAGCAATTATTGGACGCAAGGTGGTAAATTGTCATCCCCCGGCGAGCGTTCATATTGTAGAAGGCATTGTTGCCGATTTTAAATCCGGAAAAAAAGACCACGAAGATTTCTGGATTAAAATGGGGGAAAAGTATGTCTATATCCGTTATTTTGCAGTCCGGGACCAAAAAGGCGAGTATTTGGGAACCCTGGAAGTAACGCAAAATATTGCCCCTATTCAGGAAATTACCGGAGAAAAACGATTGGTTTCCGATTAGGTTTCTATAGAAAGTATAATAGGGCAGCCATGTAAAGCTCTTTACTTGGCTGCTTTTTATCTGCCAGGAAACCGTTGGGCTCCGGGCGGAAGCAGCGAAGCCATTATTTTATTGATTATCGCAATCAAATGCTCTATAATTAAATTAATTCATTTTTTTAACTATTTAATTATAGAACTACTAAACAAGTTGAAGGAGGATCCCGGTGGACCCGAATATGAATACCGTAACCGAAAAAATATTTCAATTGATTCCCTTATTGAACAGGACACTCAGCATTGCCAGCATTAAAGCAAGCAACGATTTTTCAAGACATCATCATGAAATACTCTTTATCCTGTCAGAGTATGAGTATCTGACCATGTCGGATATCGGAAAATTTTTATTTATCTCAAAACCAAATACGACGAATTTAGTGGATAAATTGATTCAGCAAGGGCTGGTCAAACGCAGTGCTCATGAAAAAGACCGACGGGTCATCCTGGTCAGCATCACAGAAGAAGGCAGGAAAGTGTTTCGGGCTACCCTGGAGCAATTGAAAGGCAACGCAGAAGAAAATCTGGTGTATTTAACTGCAGAAGAACGAATAAAAATCAGCGAGTCGCTGGACACGCTCCATCAGTTGCTTAGAAAGGCATTAAAAGAATAAAAGTCCAGCTAAGAAATGTCAATAGGAGGTATTATTATGTCATCAGTTCAAACTATGAAAACCTGGGCTCGTGAGATCAAGTATCAGGAGGATTTGCCAAGAGCATTTACGGATACCTTTCATTCTTTCGTCCGTCAGGATGCGGAATTCCCCTATACTGTATTCTCTCCTCCCTACCGGAATAAAAGAGGCAGATCAGATGCCTGCCTGCTTTTTACACAAGATAACAAGATCTTTATTCTTACAAATGTAAAAGGAAAGATTTCCACTATTATCTATCCATTTCAATCGATTGATTATATCGAACACGGAACGATTCTGCTCACTTCCTGGATCAAGCTGGAAGGTCTTACTACGGACAACCAAACGACGACCACCATCATAGAATTCAATACCGTCATCGATTCTCTCTTTCTTAAATTTATCTCTATCATTAGAAGTACATTCATTTCCGCAGATCCCGAGGACCAGCCTGATGAGAAAAGTAAACTGAATTACCTCAGAGCGGTAAACTTTAAGTTTATGAATTATGCAAAGCAAAGCATAATGCCGGGTGAAACCATAAGCAACAGCTTGTTTCAGTCTGCCATTTTGCAGCCGCGGTTAAAAATACTCAGCAAAACACTGTTCAGGCAGCTATCCCCTTCTCATTTACATATCCTGACGGATCAAGAACTGATTTTGGTCTGTGACCCGGAATCCCAAAAGCTTGCGGATTATGGGGGAATCTGGATTTACATACCCATCGGGCGCATTCGGTCCCGATCCCGTTTTTACGATAAAAGTAAAGGATTGTATGTTTTGCAGATACAGCTCCTAGGCGGGAAAGAAATTCTTTCCTATTTTGAGGAAAGCAACGAAGATCATATGAAAGGCTTTTATCAGGAAATAAATTAAGCATTCATGATGAACTTTCTGATTGCGGCAGCTACTCCTTGTTCATTATTGGATAAGGTGGTATGATCGGCGCATTCTTTCACCTGTGTTTCCGCATTTGCCATAGCGACGGCACAACCGGCAAAGTTTAACATGGATAGATCATTGCCGCTGTCTCCGACAGCCATGATTTGCCTGTTCTGGATTCCCAGGCGTTCTGCCAGGATTTTTACGCCGAAGCCCTTTGAGGCCCCCAGCGGTACCAGGTCGATGTAGTACTTTCCCGATTTCATAACATTTACCTTTTCACTAAAGGCAGCCTGCAATTCTGCCAGCATGCCGTCAATAAGCTCTTCCCTCTCATCGGTAACGATGATTTTGGTAACAGCTTCGGCCTCCTTGCCCTCCGTAAGATGTTCCGAAATTTCCGGCTCGGTGGCATGGTTGGTTCTATGCATAGCAACGGTAAAGTCATCCTTCATATTGACAATAGCACGGTCGCAATCACCATAAACTACGCTGCAGACGTATTGTTTCTGATTGCAAAAGTCCATGATTTCCCTGCATGTCTCATAGGGGATTTCCCGGCAGATACGAAGTTTTCCCGTCTCATCTCTTAAGATCGAACCGTTATGTAAGACCATGGGCTGGTCGATTTCCAATTCCTCCAACACTTTTTTCGCGGTTTTATACGGGCGGCCGGTTGCTATAACAAAGGTAATTTGTTTTTTCACAACTTCTTTGATCAAATTTTTTGTTTCTGCCGGAATTTTCATTTCATCCGTCAGCAGGGTTCCGTCTAAATCGACTGCTACTAATTTTATCATGATCCTCCTCTTTCTCAAAAGCCAGTGCTTTTATTATGCTTAATAGGTTTGATATTTAAAAATTATACGTTTCCCAGATAAACGTATTTCAGATATTTTTCTGCTTCTTCAGCCAGGCCGATCAGAACTCTTTCCGCAGTCGGGGGTTTATCCTGCATTTCATACCGTGGAAAATATCTGGATAAATGCAGGGGGATATCGGGTGAAATTGACGCTATCCATTTTGCCATTTCCGAAATTTCTTCTCTGGAATCATTTAAATCCGGAATGATAAGCGTTGTAATCTCCACATGACAATGTTTTGCAGACATCTCAATGACCCGTTTCACATCCTGCAGTCCGCCTTTTACTACGTTTTTATAAAACGCCTCCTGATAGGCTTTTAAATCTATATTCATAGCATCAATGCACGGGAGAAGCCTCTCCATCGGTTCCGGACTGATAAATCCATTGGTAACCAACACATTCAGGAGTCCTTTCTCTTTTGCAAGCTTTGCGGTTTCATAAACGAATTCGTACCAAACCGACGGCTCATTATAAGTATAAGCTATGCCGATATTTCCCCGGGGCTTCCACTCCAACGCCTTTTCTACCAGTTCTTTTCCTGTTATCCTTGCCGTTTCCGTTTCTCCGGCTTTTACCCTGGCAATGCTGTGATTCTGACAGAACGGACATTTCAGGTTGCAGCCGATGGATCCGACAGACAAGATCAAGCTCCCGGGATAAAAATTTTTTAACGGTTTTTTTTCGATAGGATCCAGAGATACCGAGGAAACACACTCATAATTCAAAGCATACAAAGTACCGCCGATGTTTTGGCGAACCCCGCAAACGCCCACCCTTTCATGCGGTATGCTGCATTGATGGGGACATAAAAAACAACGGACACTTTCGTTTTCCTCTTTATGATAAAACATAGCCTCTTTATGATCTGTCATCCGGTTCCTCCTATCGATAGCGAATCACCTCAAAGCGCTCCAGTTGAAAATTTTCAGACGGTCTTATCCCTGCCTTTTGCAATGCGATCTGCACTTGCATTTCAGGCGTATCGACACCCTCCAGATCCGGCAGCAGCAGCCCTCTGCGAAAACCAGAAGACACAATGACTCCGTATCTCTTAACATCCAGTTCTTTCAGTGAAGATATCATCTCCGGCTCACCCAAGACATCTACCGAGTAGCTGAGTTCCGGCAGTTCGTCTTGACCTACAGGCGGGAATCTAGGATCTTCCGTACCGGAATGAATGGCATTTTGAATGATTTCCTCCGCAATATTTCCCTTTGTAGGGCCGATGGTTCCAATACAGCCTCTGAGATTCCCCTGCTTTTTAATGGAAACAAAAACGCCGGCACGCCGTTCCTTCAGCTCAGACGAAATCCATTCCGGTGTCTCCGGTTTTCTGTTTTCATGAATATAAGTTTCAAGGCTTTCTTTTGCCAAGCGTATATAATCGTTATCTTTCATTATCTCTGAACTCCTTCTCCTCTTTGCTTTGATGATTCAGTATCCCTTTTGCCACGAGATAGCCCACTCCGTAGGGGCCCTCATAGTGATAGACCTTGATGCCTTCCTGCTGTCCATTGAACACCCCCAGCATCATGACCACAGATCTGGTTCCGCATTCCCCTGCTGCTTCCATAAATTTTTCTTCTGTTTGGAGGATTTCGTCTACCTGATTTTTTTCCAGCAATTCAATTAATTTTTCATCGTATTCCCTGCCCTTCGGATGATAACCGGCAGGGGCCTCCTTTGTCAGCCTGTGGGACAAATCGCCGCTGGCAACGTATACAATTCTTTCATCTGTAGATTTCACTGCTTCTCCAATGGCCTGCCCAAAGCGGTAGATTTCCTTTAAAGGTAGAAACGGTGTCGAGATCAGCACAAGTCTAAAGTCTTTCCACTCTTTTTGAATAAAATACAAGGGGACTAAAGCGCCATGGTCAAGGATATCCGTAATTCCGTATAATTCCTTCTCCCTGCCGCTTAATGATCCGGATGGTATTCCGGCATGATCAGCGTGTTTCTTTATAAGAGCACCTAAAGACAAATTATTTTGAAAGGATAACGCAACCTCCGGATGGCCAAATCCGCCAAAGGATCCAAAAAGCTGCTCTTTTTCTGTGAAATAGACATAATCCCGAAAACATGGCGCGTGCGGTGAGGATAGAATGATCGTATCAGGTTTGTCCTCTGCAATTTCCTTTGCCGCTTTTTTCATCGCTTTGATTGTAGCAGCGGCTTCTTCCTCTCTGCCTCCGCCAATCTCAGGTATCAGTATTGGCGGATGCGGAAGTATATAACCATTCAATATTTTACCCAAAAAAATGACACCTCCGTTTTCGAATTTTATTTTCAATTTCTCATCCATTTTGAAGGTCTGGTATCATAATACCCTATGTGACAGATCTATCATACCATTTCCCGCACAATTATTTTTCATCTTTTTTGATATTTCATTCAAAACGATAAGAAGAAAGGGGCAGGAGAAACTAATTCATAGATTGAATCATGGTTCTCCCCACCCCTGAAACGTTTTTACAGGATAGGATCATCTTTTAAGAAAAGGATTCTATGACTGACGAAAAAATTTTAACAATATCAGGATCGAATTGTGTTCCTGTATTCCGTCTTATTTCTTCCAGCGCAAAATCTCTTGCCATTGCTTTACGATATACCCGGTTCTCTGTCATGGCATCAAATGCGTCTACTACTGCAAGGATCCTGGAAATAAGAGGAATGCTCTCCTGGGTCAATCCCTGCGGATAACCTTTACCGTCCCACCTCTCGTGATGGGTCAGTACATATTCCGCAATTGGCTGCAACTCTGTGGTTGCCATGGCAATACGATAACCGATTTCCGGATGCTTTTTCATGATCACCCATTCTTCTTCACTTAACTTTCCAGGCTTGTTTAACACGCGGTCATCGATTCCGATTTTACCGATATCATGCAGCATTGCAAAGAGTTCTATTTCGTCCAAGCTTTTTTTAGGTAAATGCATTTTTTCCCCGATCAATTTAGAAATACAGGCCAACCGTTTTGCATGCTCTTCCGTTTCCTGGCTCCTTTCGTACAAGGTTGCCATAATCGAGGAAACAATAGCGCTGTGATAACTGCTTCGTTCTAAAAGTTTGCGCTTGTGCATGGATTCTTCCGCTTCTTTTTCCGCTGATTGAATGCTTTCATCCAAATTCTGCTTCGTACCGTATCCGATAGAAAGGTTAATAGATTTTGCCTTATCCTTTAATGTTAAATTATATTCTTCGCAGCAGGATTCTATTTTCTTTAAGGTTTCATTCACCTCATAGTGTTCCGTGTTTGGCAGAAGCATGCAGAATTCGTCGCCTCCGGTTCTTGCAAGCACGTCTCCGTCACGGCAGCAGCTTCGAAATATTCGCGCCGTTTCTTGGATAATCCGGTCGCCTTCTTCTATGCCGAAAGCATCATTGATCAGACGCACGCCATTAATGTCACCTACTATGATTGACAATGGAAGGCAGCTTTCACGATCCATGAGATGCTTGACCTCTTCAAAGTATCTCCGGTTATATAAATCCGTCATGGAATCATGGTCATTCATATATTGAATTTGCAGCAGATTTCTCTTAGACTCCGTGATATCGATAATA
This sequence comes from Sinanaerobacter chloroacetimidivorans, assembly GCF_018128545.1. Classification (GTDB taxonomy): domain Bacteria; phylum Bacillota; class Clostridia; order Peptostreptococcales; family Anaerovoracaceae; genus Sinanaerobacter; species Sinanaerobacter chloroacetimidivorans. Next base: position 283,023 of record NZ_JAGSND010000002.1, read on the forward strand.
ATGCCTTCCAGAGCTTCTATCATGCCGTCCGAACCATATACGCCCTGCCCGATTTCCAAAACCCATTTTTTCTCGCCGGCAGCGGTAATAATTTCATATTCAGATTTAAATTGTTCCTTTAAATCCAAGACCCGACTCCATTCTTCCCATAAAAGCTCACGATACTCCGGCACGATCAGCTCACTGAAAGAGAGTTCATTGTTATTCAGGAGCTGTTCGGTCTGATAACCTGTTAACTGAAAGCAGCCCTGAGAGATAAACACCATGGTCCAATCCCTTGTCGTTTTGCATCGGTAAGCCATTCCCGGCAGGTTATCCAACAGTACGGCCTTGCTTCGTTCATTGTCAAACAGTGCCTTCTCCATATCTTTTCTGACGGTAATATCCTCGATCAAGCAGATATGATTGTATTTTGGATTGCTGGCAAGGTTTAACGGGGCAATCATCATATGCACCCAGGCCACAGACCCATCCGGTTTCAGATAACGTTTATCCATTTCATATCCTTTGATTTCTCCGGACTTAAACTTTTCAAAATAGGCCAAATCCACAGGAACATCATCGGGATGTGTAATCTCGGTCCAGTTTACCCTTGCCAGTTCAGCTTCCTCTCTCCCCGTAATTCTTTCAAACATGGGATTAATACTGACACCATACTCCGTATTCAAAGTTCCTCCGTGTTCATCATTGCGTCCGATTGCAATTCCGATAGGAGCTTGATCGAATACCGTTCTGAATAAAGTTTCGCTTTCTCTCAATTTTTTGTCCAGTGCTAAAAGCTTTTCTCTTTCATGACGGAGACTGCTATTTTGGTTAAAAACGAGAAAGAATGCGAAATAGATTAAAAACATGCAAAAAACAACGATGCCAGCTTGGATAGAATGGATAACCGCATGATTTTCCCAGGACTCGGCAGGATAATCCACACCAAAAACCGCATAGGTTTCATTGGTCAGAGAGTCCAGCATGGGAACCAGTACACTCATCCAGGTTCCCCAGCGGTCGGTAGTGGGACCCATAAGGATCGGCTCACTCTGATGAAACAACCTTAAAAATTCCTCATCTGTTTCCCAGTATTCCTGACCGGGCGGTGAATAGTCGGATGATTCAGGAGGTTCCGAATCGGCGAGAAAGTATATTTTTTCTTCTTTTTGAACAAAAATATAGGCGAAACGAATATCGTTCCTTTGAAGGACAAGGTCCATCAGGCTGTCTTTTATTTCTCCATATTCTTCTCTTTCTAAGTCGCTTCTGTCAATATGAAGGTTGGTTATATGAGATTTTTGAAACCCCGATTCAGCAGCCATCGCCAACTGCATTGCTTCTTCTTCGGTTTCCCTCATGCTTTGATTCCAGGTATTCACAATAAAAAAAATACTAAAAATCAGCAATGCAAGAAATCCAAAAATAAAAAAGGGGGTTATCGTGATCTGTCTAAATTTCTGAACAATAGAAATAAAACGTTCCATACTTGTTTCCTCACTATCCTATGATCCACTGGGTCAATAATCTACTTTCGTTGTTTGGTAATTTTTCGTTTCAGTATGCAACTATGTTTAGATTTTATTTAGATTATAGTAAGGAGTTGCTTTCAGTTCAAGTGTTTTTTCGTCCTGATTCGACTTAATTTTCCCTTCTTTTTCCATGGTTTTCCTATTATTTGGCAAAGTAAACCAAAAGCCCGTCCAAGAGTTCTCTCTTCAGGCGTCCTTTATAAAAAAGGTATTCCAAATGAGAGTCTGCTTCCCCGACAGCAAACATTTTTTGTTCGACTGGAAATTTATCCCAGTTCTCCGTTCGAACGGACCATTTCATTTTGGACGCAGCAAAATAAGGAGTCGCTTTGCCGGATTTCTCCATAATATCCAGCGTCTCTTCCAGCCTTTCCTCATGGTGCTCCATCAGTTCATTGACTCTTGCCTGAAATTTTCCCAGAGGCTTTCTATGGGAGCAAAAGGCAAATTCCGCCTCAAGTCCCTTCATCTTTTCCAGACTGTCCAGATATTTTCCCAGGGAGTTTTCCATTTCAAGCCATCCGGTAATATTGGGCGTGATATCATAGAGAACATGGTCCCCGCAGAACAAGACTTTTTTCGCTTTATCATAAAGGCACATATGACCCGGCGTATGGCCCGGCGTCAAGATACACTGAAACCGGTAGGTTCCCAAATCAAATTCATGCCCATCCGCCAGGCCGTGATAGTCTCCCTGCTCCCCGATAGGATTCCTCCATCCGGGTTGCTGAAATACAGCGGTTAACTCTTCTTCCGAAAACCCAAGAGAAAGATATTTCTGAAAAACCAGCTTCCAATAATCCGGTACAAAATAATTCTCCATTCCCTTTTTATCTTCGTCACTGACAAAAATCCTGCTTTCCTCTGACGCAATCAAGGAAGCGCAGCCTGCGTGATCCGCGTGCATATGAGTCAGGAAGATATCGGTTTGTCTCATATCCACATCGATCTTCTCTAAGCCATCCTGTAGGGCTTGAAAGCATTTGGCCGAGTGAAAGCCGGTGTCTATCAGCAAATTTCTATCCTTTCCTTTTATCAGAAAGCTGTTTAAATTTTTCAATGGATTTCCCGGCAAGGGCACCTTGATTAAAAAAATATCTTTAAGCAATCGTTCAACCATATTTACCTCGTACTTAATTTTAGCTATACAATGCGGATAACCATCATAAAGAAAAGCTCAGGTCTTATACCTAAGCTGTAAATTCATAAATTGTAGTTTCATCGAAGACTTCACCGGGCCTTAAAATGACGTCAGGGAAATGTGGATTTGAAGGTGTACCGGGGAAATGCTGTGTTTCCAGGCAAACACCCATCCTCCTTCCATATTCCGCATGATCCTTGCCCGGAATTTCACCTGTAAGATGATTTGCGGTATAAAGCTGAATTCCCGGCTGGGTTGTATAGGTATTCATGATGATTCCCGTTTTATCACCTGTCAGTCTGGCCGCGAGCTCAGGTTCCAGTGAACCCTTTCTCTTATTCAGTACATAATTGTGATCATAGCCTTTTCCATATGCAAGCTGCTGGTGATTCTCCTCGATCCTTTCTCCCATGCTTCTCTCTTTCGTAAAGTCAAAGGGAGTTCCAGCAACCGTGAGAAACTGTCCGGTAGGAACCGAGGTTTCATCATTTTCGGTTATGGTATCGCTGTCAATAAATAATCGGTGCTCCATAGCAGTTCCCGATTGGTGTCCATTTAAGTTGAAGTAGGCATGATTGGTAATATTAATCACAGTGGCTTTGTCGGTTACGGCTTGATAACGAATGATCAGTCTGTTTTCATCACTTAAGGTGTAAGTGACCTCCAAATTCAGATTTCCCGGAAACCCTTCCTCTCCGTCAGGGCTGACACCGGTTAATTTCACCGTACTATCATTTATGATCTCATAATCAAAGTTTTTTCTGACAAAATTGGAAGGACCACTGTGAAGAGAGTTTCCCCCATTATTTGCGGTTAATGTATACTCCATTTGGTCAATCTTTAAAAATGCATTTTTAATCCTGTTTGCATGCCTCCCCACTACAGCGCCAAAAGAACTTTTTCCGAGTTCGTAATGCTCCAGAGATTCATACCCCAAAACCACATCAACCGGCTGACTGTTTTTATCGGCAGCAAACAAATGGGTAATGGCGGCGCCATAGGTTATCATCCTTGCTTCCATCCCCCTGCTATTTTTGATTGTGATTTGACTTACCTTTTCACCGCTCGATAAGATTCCGTATTCTCTTACATTCATTGTCATGCTTGCACCTACCAATCCATACTCATCTTTTGTATCCCAAGTAAAATTTATTATATCGTAAGGGTATTGATAGTTCAATATCTCTTGCTTTGATTATAACAAAAAGTGGGAGAATCGATCATCCCACTTTTCGTGATTTATGTAAAAATGAAGGAGAGAATTATGCCATTACTTCGCTTAGTTTTACGCTTCGCCCCTCCTTGAGAGATTTCTCCGCGGCCTTTGCTATATATACGGGCATCAGCCCGTCTCTTCCCGTAACAAGAGGTTCACTGTCATGCAGAACGGCATCCACAAAGGCTCTTGCCTCTGCAATAAACGCATTGTTGTAACGTTCGAGGAAAAACCAGGTGGGCTTTTCACAGGTGACGCCTTCCGCCGTGCTGATCATGGAAGCATCGATCAGATCGTTGCCTACCTGAATACAGCCCTTGTCGCAGTGCACCTCGGTACGCTGATCGTAGCCGTAGCGGGCGGCCCTGCTGTTTTCGATGACACCAATAGCACCGTTTTCAAACTTAAGAATTACAATAGCCGTATCCACATCTCCGTATTTTTCGATTCGGGAATCGATCATAATACATCCATAGGCGCATACCTCCGTAACCTCGCTGCCGGATAAATACCGCACCATATCAAAATCATGAATGGTCATATCCATAAAGATGCCGCCCGAGGTGGCAACATATTCTATGGACTGCGGCTCCGGATCCCGGGAGGTCACTTTTACAATGTGAGGCTTTCCCAGCCTGCCGGATGCTACAGTGTCCCGCACCTTTTTATGGTTATGATCAAAGCGGCGTACAAAGCCGACCTGAAGCTTAACGCCTGCCTTTATCACTTCATCCAGCGCTGTTTCGATAACAGCGATGTCGGTGTGAATGGGTTTCTCACAAAAGATATGCTTGCTGCCCTTAGCCGCTTCCATAATTAATTCGGCGTGGGATTCGGTGGAAGAGCAAATGAAGACAGCATCGATCTCCTTGTCGTTGATCACATTCAACGGTTCGGAGGTTATATTTTTTACACCTAGTTCGGAAGCCCAACTTTTCATATCTTCGGTCAAATGCACATCCGCTACGGAAACCAGCCTGGCTCCCGGTACCGAATGGGCTAGATTATTGCCATGCAGTCTGCCGATGCGTCCCGCACCGATCATTCCGATTTTCAGTTCCCTTTCCATATCCAAGACTCCTTACCTCTTTCTCTTTATCCAATCATGCACTAGCTCTTTCTCTTTTACCAATATTTCATTAGCTCTTTCTCTTTTACCAATATTTTATTAGCTCTTTCTCTTTTTATTAGTGCGGATATCGAACCACACAGCTGCCACCAGAATAATGCCTTTTACGATATACTGCCAGAAGGCGTCCAGATTCATCATGCTCATGCCATTATCAATGGTAGCCATAATCAACGCACCTAAAATCGCACCTGCTACCTTGCCGATCCCGCCGGTCATGCTGGTTCCGCCAATGACTGCAGCAGCGATGGCATCCAGTTCAAGGCTCATATTGGCCACGGTGGTGGTGCTGGCATTCAGCCTTGCCGCCAATACCAGTCCTGCGACACCGATCATAAGTCCATGAATGGAGTATACGAGTACCAGATTCTTTTTCACGTTGATCCCCGAATACCGTGCGGCATCCAGGTTTCCTCCGATGGCGTAGATACTGCGCCCGAAGGTGGTGCGCTCCGCCACCAGGGTCAGCAGAATAACAAGAATAAACATAATCAGCACCGGAACCGGCATGCCCCGATAGCTGTTCATAATCAATACCGCGATCAGGATGGCTGCCGTCGTCAAAGCCCAATGTATCAGCATATCACGCGGACTTTCGGTGAGCGTACCGTTCCTGCGTTTGCTCGCACGTCTCTGAAGCCCGTTGAGCAGTAGAAGGATGGACAGCAGGATTCCAATGAAAAGACTCATGGGCTTGCTGATATAGGCCTGGCCGAAATAAAGGAGAGATTCCTGAAGAGGTGCAATGGTAGCCCCTTCGGTTACCACTAGAATCAACCCTTTGAATACCAGCATCCCTCCCAGCGTAACGATAAAGGGTGCCAGATCCAGATAAGCGATCAACGAGCCCTGCACTACATAAACCGCAACGCTTACAATCAGACAGATGAGAATGGTTTCCGCCGTTCCCATGCCCCAAAAAACCTGCAAGGCTGCGGCAACACAGCCGATGAAGCCCACCACCGCTCCGGCGGAAAGATCGATGCCGCCGCTGACGATAACCAGCACCATGCTGATTCCCATGATCCCAACCGTGGTCATCTGACGCATGAGGTTGGATAAATTTCTTGTAGATAAAAAGGATGTCGAAAGATTGCTGAATCCATCACTGGTAAAGTAGGTGAAAAACAGCCAGAGCACAACCAGCACCGCAAACATGGTGAAGGTTCGAATGTCTATTTTTTTCACAACAGTATACCGTTGTAATGTTTCTTCTTTTTGTATCATAGCGTTACCTCCCTGGTACCGATGCCTGCAGCAGGATTTCCTGCGTTGCTTCGGAAATATCGAATTCACCTGTGATTTTCCCGTTTGCCATGGTGATAATCCGGTCGCTCATCCCCATGATTTCTTCCATTTCAGACGAAATCATGATGACCACCACGCCCTGATCCACCAAAAGATTCATGAGCTTATAGATTTCATACTTTGCGCCCACATCAATGCCTCGTGTAGGTTCATCCAAAACAATAATCTTCGGTTCACAGACAAGAGCCTTGGCAATTACAACCTTTTGCTGGTTCCCCCCGCTCAGGCAGGAAACTGCCGAATTGATATCAGGAGTCGCAATTTGCAGATTGTTTTTATATTGGTTGGTATAGTTAACTTCTTTATCATCATTCAGTACTCCATATTTTGACACCTTACGCAATGCGGCCAAGGTAGTATTTTCTTTGATCGACATGATCAGATTCAGACCCAGCTTCTTTCGGTCTTCGCTGATGAGAAAAAAACCGTGCTTTAATGCATCCATGGGACTTGAAATCTGTACCGGCTTACCATTAATCAGAATTTCTCCCTGACCCTTTTCCCGGTATGCTCCAAAGAGCGCGGTAAACAGCTCCGTTCGTCCGGCGCCCATCAGTCCGCTGATCCCCAGGATTTCCCCCCGATAGGCTTGAAGGCTGACGTTTTCAATAAGCTTTTTCCCTGCAACATCGGGATGATTGACACAATAGTTCCTGATTTCCAGCACCAGTTCGTCCCTTGTATGAGGCACCCTCGGAAACATATTCGTGAGTTCCCGCCCTACCATCAGGCTGATCATGGTTTCTTTATCCAGATTGGTGCGCTTACGGGTTTCAATGGTTTGCCCGTCACGGAGCACCGTGATTTCATCGGCGATCCGCATCACTTCATCCAGACGGTGACTGATATAAATACAGGTAACTCCTTCACTTCTGAGCTTGCACACAATATCCAGCAGCACATCAACCTCCGCTTCCGTCAGGGCGGCGGTAGGCTCATCCAGAATCAATAAACGAACTTCCTTGGCGAGAGCTTTGGCAATCTCTACCATCTGTTTCTGACCGATTCCCAGATTCCTCACTTTTTCATCGGGACTGATAGTCAAATTACCCTCCGTATTCAGTCCGATCTGCTTGAGCAGCTTCATGGAATCCACATACATTTTGTCAAAGTCTATAAACCCGAAACGCGTTGGTTTTTCATTTAAAAAAATATTTTCAGAAACGCTGAGTTCCGGCACAACGTTAAGTTCCTGATGAATGCAGGCGATCCCTTCCTTCTCCACATCCCGGATACTCTGAAACTTCATCTCTTTTCCGTCATAAAACATCTGTCCGTCATAGCTGCCGTAAGGGTATACTCCACTGATGATTTTAATTAAAGTAGATTTTCCTGCTCCGTTTTCTCCGACAAGGGCATGTATGTGTCCCCGAGCCACTTTGAAATCAACATCCGACAAGGCTCTCACACCGGGGAACAGCTTGGTAATTCCCCTCATTTCCAGAATATAATCCGGTTGCTGCACAGTATCACCTCTTTTATCTCTTTAAGCGGCTCAAAGACCCCCACTGCTCAGGTGTGGGTCAAGAGCCGCTAAGCTGGAAATTTTTTTACTTCTTTTGCCAAATTATTCGACCTGAACAAACCTTTTACTGATTTTTGGTATGTTCAGCAGCCCCTGCTTATTGGGCTGGCCACTGATCCTTGGGAACATTTTTATAGACGTCTTCCAATGAATGGAATTTGTCCTGGGCGATGATAATGTCATAGAGATTATCCTTGTCAATGGCGATAACATCCACGGAAAAACTGTCTACATCTTTAAAATTGTTATTCAATTTCGTCCACTCGCCTAAGGAGGAGTCAATAGCAGTCATGGGATCCTGTCCGGTAGCCAGGGCCACTGCCAGTTCTATGGCGGCGAGATTCAGCTTTGCCAGAGGCTTATAAACGGTTCCGGTCTGCTTGCCTTCCACGATCCTTTGACAGGCTGCCAAATCCGCATCCTGCCCCGAGATAGGTACATTGAGCCCCTGGGCTGCCAATGCCTGAATGGCTCCTCCGGCGGTTCCGTCATTGGATGCGATAACACCCTGAATGTCGTTATTAGCTGACGTGAGTCCGTTCTCGGTATTTTTCAGAGCTTCATTGGGATCCCATCCTTTGCACCACTGTTCCAGAACGATGTTGATGTCCCCCCTGTCAACATAAGGTTTCAGGACGCTTTCCTGGCCTGCGGCAACCAGATGGGCATTATTGTCCTCTGCAGCACCCTTCAGCCAGATATAGTTTCCCTTCGGAGCCTTTTCCGTTACGAAGGTGGCCTGCTTCACCCCTACTTTGTAAGAGTCAAAGGTTATGTAATAATCCAGATCGCAGTTCATGGCAAAGCGATCGTAGGAAATCACCGGGATCCCTTCCTGATGAGCCGTGTCGATGATTGGAGCTACGGCCGAAGCATCCAGTGATTGAAGAATCAGCACATCGATCCCCTGGTTAAAGAGATTTTCACATTGAGAAACCTGTTTCTGGGCGTTGTTTTCGGCCGATTGAACCAGTAATTCAAAGCCGTGCTCATCCGCATAGGCCTTGAACATATCGATTTCACGCTGCCATCGTTCTTCCTGGGTATGGCCGACTGAAACGCCGATTTTGATATCCTTGATATCCTTTGCCTGTCCTTCGGTTTCCGGTACGGATGCATTTTCTGAACAGCCCACTGTCATCAGAAGTACCAGAACCACCGCTAAAAACAATCCTGTCAGTTTTGAAAATTTACTCATTTTCTTCTTCCTCCAATTAAATCAATTCTATGGGAAACGAGAGTATTCTCCCTCATTTCTTTCAATTTGAATGGTTGTATTTATTTAAACAGCTTCGCTATTCCAATATCACAGGAAATGTCGTGTTTTTTGAGCTGCTGTCCGAATGACCTCTTCCGGATCCAACTCCCAGTATGCAGGCCGGAACAGCTCGATAGAGCAAATTTCGTCATACCCCTTTTTGTGCAGCTTTTCACTGATTTTTGCAAGAGGAATTACCCCCTCACCCGGAAATAAGCGGTGACAGTGGTCCAATACACCCAAGGGCAGATCTTCACAATCGTCAATGTGATAGACAAATAATTTTTCCAGCGGAACATCGTCAACGGCATCAATATTCTCCAGGCGGTTGTATAGAAAGAGGTTGATGGAATCAAGCGCCAGCCCTACGTCCGGCCGATGGACGGCCTGAACGATTTCCAATGCCTGCTCCAAACTGCGAACACACCAGCGCCTGTCGCCGATGGGCTCAAAGGCCAGCTTTACACCATAGGGCTTTGCGGCATCAGCAAGCTTGTCAAGAACCTCCGTGCTGTCATCAAACACCTCACTCTGTGTTTTTAGGTACATATCATCACCCATAGTGGGGACGACTATGATGTACGGATTTGCAATTGCCTGTGCAGTTTCGCAGCCGAACCGGAACAAATCAAGCAGCTTTTGCCACTGCCCAGGTGTGCAGAAATTGATATCTTCTATGGAGTTCAAGGCATATGGCTTAATCCTGCTGGAGGCGAAAAAGGACTGCAGCTCCTTTACGGTATGCCGGGCAAAATAGTCCTTCAGCATGTCGAGGCGGAGTTCGATATAGTCATATCCATATTTTTCGCACAGAGCCAGATCCTGCTCTACCGTAGAGCGCTTCATACAGGTTGCTTCATTGAATCCCAGTTTCATATCGTACCTCCATGGGAAGATTACTTACCGAAGGTAAGCATGACCTTGCGTGCGTTGGCTTTATCGTGACAGGCCGTGTCAAATGCCTGGTGGATGTCTTTAAAATCGAAATGATGGGTGTTCAGTGCCGCAAAATCATATTTGTCCTTGATAGTGGACATAAATCGGATGGTGCGCGGAAACCAGCGGTCGGTTCCGCCAGAGCCGGAAATCTGCAGCGTTTTCCAGATGGTTTTTCCGATTTCCACAGGAACCTTGCGTCCGATGGAATGTCCGATGAGCCCAACTCGTGCGCTGTGCCCTGCAAGATCGAACAAGGATGCGATGCCGATATCGTTGCCGGAGCACTCGATGACCACTGAAGGTCCCCGGCCGTTGGTCAGTCTGAGCACTTCATCCTGAAAATCCTGTTTGGTTGGATCTACCACAAAATCCGCACCATAGTTCAGGGCGTTCTCACGCCGGGATTCCAGCGGATCGATGACGATGACTCTGGCATTGGAGTTCTTGCATACCATACTGGCACAGAGCCCGATGGGACCTGCCCCAATGATCACGCAATCGTCTGAGGCATCCGGTGCACAGCCATTTCCCCAAACGCCCCAATAACCGACGTTGAAGGTTTCCACCCAGGCGCCCAGTTCGTAGTCCCAATCATCGGGTATCACGTGGGTATAGCATTCTTCAAGGATCATATATTCTCCCATACCGCCCGGAGAATCAGGCCGGAATCCGACCTCCCTCATATTCAGACAGGCAGAGGGCATTTTTCCGTCTTTGCAATTGGCACAATTGTAGCAGGGAAGAACGCAGTCCCCAACCACCTTGTTACCGGGCTTTACACTGGTAACGCCGCTGCCCACAGCAACGGCCTGGCCGGCCCATTCATGGCCCGGTGTATAGGGCCCCAGGTCGTAGCGTCCTTCGGCTGATTCTCCTTCAAAGCACTCCACGTCCGAGCCGCAAATGCCGCAGGCTTTGAGTTTGATCAGAATTTCATTGGGTTTCAGAGGAGGAAATTCCACTTCCTCAATTCGCAGATCCTTAGGTCCGTACAGAAATGCAACCTTTCCCTTAATCGCTTCCATTGTCTTTTCCCGGGCTGTTTCGAAACCGACCAATGACATTCGGACAGCCCTTTTCCTTTCTTTACAACATATTACATCCTAAAAAATAGTTTGTTTCCGAAGCGGCTTAGTACGCCAGCGTATAGATATGACGCCCTCCATTGACAGGGCCTTTGATGACCGCTTCAATATCCTCGCGCTTGCGCTGTGTGACCAGCTCAATGGGAGGCAGTTCTCCGGCAGGATATTTTTCCAGAATATCGTTCACGAGCTTTTCCAGATAGTTCAGCACATTTTCCACGCCGGGCCTTGCCTTTTCCGCATCGGCACCTCTTGGGTCACCGATGACTCCTTCCGGTGTACAAATGCATTCCATACCCACACTGCCAAATGCGTTATACCATTTGATCGGTCCAACGCCATTTTCCGCAGAGTTGTTGATGTGGCCGGGAGGCAGCATCGGACTAGGCTTTGTGGCGACCGCATGCTCCTGTTTGCAAAGTTCAGGAAACAACGCTAATGAAAAAGACTGTTCAACCTCATCGGCGTGAATAAAGGGCGTATCGAAAACCCCTCCCTGTTCTTTGGTAGCAAGATCCGTCAGACCGGTTTCCGGGTTTTTGGCTGCATTCCAGAAGTGTACATAAAGTGTAATACCGGGAACCTGAAATTTCTTACCGAATTTATGTATAGCGAGAGGAATTACATAATCCTGTCCATGACCATTGACGACAATCATTTTACGGAATCCGGTGTTCCAGAATCCGGCAAAAACATAACAAAGATAGTCCGCAAGAGTTTCTTCCGGTATCATGATGGTTCCAGGCATGCCCAGATGGTGATAAGGATGCGAACCGTACCAGATGGGCTGCGCCACAGTACAGCCGGTAGCCTTGGCAACCTGCTCACAGAGGCGGGTATCCAGATAGGTATCCTCTCCAAAGGGGGCGTTGGGCCCATGATTCTCCGTTGATCCTACCGGGATCAGAATGACATCATTTTTCTTGAGCCTTTCTGCTACTTCAAGGTTGGTCATGTTCTGAAAATAGATACCGTTGCTGCTTTCCATGTTGCCGCCTTTTGCGGGAATCTGCCATTTTGACATTGTTTTTTCCTCCATTTCTGTATGTAATTTTCATTTTCTTGGATAATCCATACTTACCAGCACTTTGCCGGAAGTACGGTTGGCCGCCTGGGCCAGCCCGATTTCAATATCCTCCAGGTGAACGCGGTCGGTTACCATTTTGCGCATATCGATGCGCCCGCTGGCCATCAGGGCAATGACATCACTGTAAATCCCCTGTCCCGACTGTCCGTTGGAACCACTGATGCAACCGGCATGAAACATATAGGGATACAGGTCGATGCTGGTTTTTCCAATAGAATGCCCTATTTGAACCGTTTTGCCGCCGATGGCCAGAGCTCCGGCCATAACCGGATAGGTAGCATTGGTAGCTCCCGAGCACTCGGCAAACAAGGAAATTCCTCTTCCCTCTGTGAGATCCATCAGCAGTTCGGATTGATTGATTCCTTCTTTGCTGAGTGCAATGGGATCGAATATGTAATCCGCACCGCAGCCCTTTGCCAGCTGACGACGCTCTTCCGTGGTCTCAAAACAGATCAGTTTTGCCGCACCGCTGGTTTTCATTAGGGAAATGGCAGATAATCCGATAGGGCCTGCACCGAACACAACCACGTGCCCGCCTGGGCGGATACCGCCGCCTCTTACAAATAACCCGTTATAGGCAACACCTGTGGGCTCAATCATGGCACCTAATTCAAAGGCTGTCATTTTATCACCGTAAAAATTTACGATATCATTGAGCAGGTAGCAGTATTTTGCCTTAACCACCGCATATTCCGCAAAGCCGCCGTCAAAGGTAAGCCCGGGCTCCTCAAGGTTTTGACACTGGTTGAACATTCCCATCCGGCAGGCATCGCATTCACCGCACCAATTCATAGATTCCACGCTTACCAGATCTCCCGCTTTCAGGCGCTGCTTTACAGCCTTTCCTACCTCGATAATTTCCCCTGAGAACTCATGCCCGGTGATGATTGGATATTTGGAATGACCGTCATATTTTGTATAGCCATCCTCATCTTTTTGCAATAGATGAGCGTCCGTTCCGCAGATCCCCGCAGCCCCCACCTTAAGTAATACTTCATCTTCCGCAGGTACGGGTATCGGTCGGTCGGTTACGACACCTTGAATATTTCTCCAGATGGAGTTGCCTCTTCTAGAGCGTTTTGTTGAAGTCTCTCGCTCTGAAAGTATATAGCCCTCCTTAGGCTCCCAATCTGCGGTAACATAAAACCCTCTCATTGTTCATCCTCCTTTTAACATTCTGCCCGGCTCTTCAGAGCCACCTGGTAGAATTTAGGCTGGAAAATCACGAATCTGTGATTCGTAGATTTTCATCGTCTTTTTTATTTATCTAGAAAATAAAGCAAAGCTTTCAATTTGAAGCGATACATTCCATTACATGCTTTATTGCATACCGTGCTGCCGTTATACCATCCGGTTTAGGCAAACACTCAACGGAGAGATATCCTCCATATTCTATTGTATCTAACGCCTGAAGAATTTTACGAAAGTCAAATTGTCCGCTGCCGGGATAGCAGCGCGAATTATCCGCAAGGTGCATATAACCTAATTTTTTACCGCAGAGTTGTATAGCCGCTGCCGGATCTGTTTCATCAATGCCCATATGAAAGGTATCTAAGTGAACAAAACAGTTTTCCAGTTTATTTTTTTCAATAAATTCCATGGTTTCAGCTGCAGTATTAAAAATATTGGTCTCATACCGATTAATGACCTCTAAGTGAATATGTACATCCCGTTCTCCCGCAAACTCATCCAAAATTTGAAGGTGATAAGCCAGCCGATCCAAGTATTTTTTCGCACCTGCCCCAGCAGGTATTCTTCCCTTGACCCATCCTATTACAATGTCTGTTTGAAACCGCTGTGCCATTTGAATATATTGTCTCATTCCGTCCATGGCGGATTGTGTCACATAAGGAATGTCATCAATCAAGTTTACTTGCCCTTCTGTGCAAAGCCTGCCTGTAACAATGGCTGCAATCTTCATATTGCAGTCCTGCATTACTTTTTCAATAGAAGCATAGTCCCAGCGTGCGGTTTCCCGTGTATGGACTTCTATGGCATGGTAGCCAAGCTGGGCCGCCTGGATCAAATTGCTGCAAATATCTCCTATCAGCAGAATAGGGGCGGTAGGACCGGCATCATCAGCACTGGATAATGCAAATTGCCATTCTTTCATGTATTGGATACCTCCTCCTAATGAACGATAAAATATTTAATTGCATTTTTCAGCAGTGAAATTCGGATACGGTGGAAAGAGCGTGTTAAGGAAAAAACTAGTTATTAAGATACGTGCAATGAGGCCAAACCATCAAGAAATCATCGGCTAGAATTTCATTAACACTTAAAATTTTTAATTACGGATTCATTATAGTTTATGTATTGAATTGTGTCAATCCTATTTTTGCAGATTATCAAAGCACAATAAATCCATAAAAAAGACTTGTTTTTCACAGAAAGATCATATTTTTTGTCGGATTACTTTACAAATTATAAGTTTAAGTATAAATGAAAAATTCTCGAAATAATTAAGTATAGTTGACATTAATTAAAAATCATGTTTTAATAAGAAACATACGGAAATAACGTTTGAGTAACGTTATTTCCTAAGTTATAAAAAATATGGAACTTCCAGTTATGAGGTATTTTTATGGCGAATCCTTCCAACACTGATTTTATATCTTTACTATTGGGTCAAAGAATCCGTGATATTCGAAAATCCAGAAAAATGACGATTACCGATCTTGCCAATGCGACAGGCTTAACGCCAAGCATGATCAGTCAGGTAGAGCGATCCATCATTTCACCATCCATAGAAACTTTGAAGAAAATCGGAAATGCTCTGGAGATCCCGTTAAGCGTACTGTTTGAGGATGCTGAAATATATACTCCGACCTCCGCAGTACCCCTGGTCAGCCAACTAGGGAATCCGGAAGCTATTTTGAGCGGCTTGCCGACACTGAATTTGAACAACCAGTCTCCAGTGGTACACCGGGAACAAAGAAAAATTCTTTCACCCGGTAAGGGTATTCGTTTTTATTTGCTAAATCCTAATTTAACAGGACCTATCGAGTTTATTTATAACGAATATGATCCAGGCAGTACCACCGGCCCGGAACTCTATTCCCATCCCGGCAGCGAATGCGGGCTTATTTTATCAGGCGAACTGGTGGTGCAGATCAAGCAGGAGGTGTATCTTCTCAAAGAAGGGGACAGCATCACGTTCAATTCCACGGACCCCCATTCCAAAAGAAATGTCAGCGATAAGATCTGCACTTGCGTATGGGCAAATGTACCGCCATGGTTTTAAAGAAAAGGATCTGACAAACTGGTTACAAAAAAAAGAGCCGCAGGCCCTTTTAAAAACAAGAAACACAGGCAGATATCCACGAACAGATAGTCTTCCTGTGTTTTTTAACGTACACTCTTTCTAGCATGATAGCCGAGAACTTCTACCGGTTCTCCCATTACATTCTGAGGAAAGTGAATTTCATTCGGCGAGGTCGAGCCCATCACTTTCTCATGAATGATAGTTACACCCTCCATAGACCAATGATACTTCAATCCGCCTAACGTCATCTTTTCCGGCATAAAATCAGGATGATTCTTTTTAAAATTACGAATACTTTTTGCTGCGTGAAGATAAGTCGTAAAAATCCCGATTATTTCACCTGAGTTTTTTATCAGAGAAGCAAGGTAATCAGTCGAAAATGTGTTATAGGTAAAAAGAGAATTAACAGTTGAATAATCATCAATATAAAGGTCTATTGCAGCACTTTTAATCGGAAGATGTGTTGGTTGCCCAACAATATAAACGATGCTATAGTTCCAAGAGGACAAATATTTCTTGATCTTTGTTATTCTTTTTAAAGACGGATCAAAAATAATATAGATATGGTCTTTTCCCAGTTTTTCTATATACTCCAGTAAAAAATTAAAGGTAAAGGGGCCTGCCATAATAAACTTCACACCGTCCACCTGGGCAGCAATTTGGCTGTACATCCATATATAGGTTTTTGCGATCAGTTTTCTGTAAGCTGGGCTGAATTGATCTTTCATGGCCATGATGGATTCTATGTTTTCAAAAGCCTTAAAAGGAGTTTCCTCGGCAAATTCTTCACAAAGGATCATTCCCTCCGTTATCGTAGCAGTGTAACCGCATTCACAGGATAGATTACCCTTCTGTATACTGCCGTTGGAAAGACTGGCGGAATCCAATTTCAGAGGAACCTGACAACTGGGGCAATAAAGGTACGGGATCATGGTAAAAGGTACTCCATGATCAGTTATTTCCTCGTTGCTTAAAGTCGGAAGATTCTCTATTTCCCTCTCTATATCAGCAATAGATTTTGTAAGATTATCTCTTTCCTCAATCAATAATTTTCTTTTATTCTTTAAAATATCTGTACACACATCAATTACAACTTCGTCTTTAAAACGAGATGCTTTCTCCATGAAAAACAATATCTGAATTTCTTCTAACGAAAAATTGTATTTTTTATATTTCAATATTTTTTCCATATCAGAGATACAATCCGCATCAAATTCATATTGTCCCCCTACCTTACAGGGCGTCAGCAACCCATTGTTGATATAGAATCGAATCGTGCTGATATTCATATCAATTTTTTTTGCAAACGTGCCGATTTTCATTCCTTTCCCTCTCTCCGATACCATTCAATTCTCAACCCCAGTATAGGTCAAATTCTTTTTTAAGTCAAATCTAATCCAGAATGTGAACCCGGGTTTACATTTTACGGTTTCGGTTCGTATGGTACATCCTGCTTCACTGTTGAATCGTATTGTAACTTGCGGTAAACATGGATCCAGTATTAGTATTAATGATAGGAAGATGTCTCAGAAAGTATTGTGCCGTGTACTTTGACTTTGCCGGAAATCCGTAAAGGCGCGGGAAGTCCGGCAGACACCATCTGAAGAGGTGTAAGATTATTACAACAAAGTTTACTGTATTATACCGGAGAACTCCTAATCTCTTCAGAATTCCCTGCCAGTGAGCGAACCAACAAAGTTATTCCTTCGCACAACGCAGGGAATTCTGTGTACATTCCGGATTGAATACGAATTTGTATTCCGGTTCTACTCCTTGCCTCAGAATCAAATGTTTAATACCGTATCCAAAAGCAGCTGTGCCCCTCCGACCAGATCATCCGCGTTTGTATCTTCAAAGGGTACATGGCTTCTGCCTCCTATACTAGGTACAAACAACATACCCGAAGGAACGTGAGGAGCGATGATACAAGTATCATGGACCGCCCCGCTGTCCATGATCCGGTGATGAATACCGGCTTCCGAAGCAAGCCTGTCCATAAGCTTCATAATTCTGTTATCCATACGGAAAGGCCTGGAATCTGCAAGACTTCTTATTTCAAGGTCTGTCTCTCTCTGATCCGAAATCATTTTGATCGCCTCTTCTATTTTGTTTATGAAACTTCTTATTCTTTCTTCTCGCTTATCTCTCACTTCCACAGTGAATATCACCTTTTCCGGAATCACGTTGGAGCAATTCGGCAAAACAGACATTTTTCCAACGGTAGCTACGACGATCCCTTCCGGATCCGTTTTAGCTACACGTTCTACCTCTGCTATGCAAAGAGCTGCTGTGGCCAGTGCATCCCGTCTGTATTTCATCGGTGTAGCTCCGGCGTGATTGCCGGTTCCTGTGATCGTTATCTCTATGGTTTTCATTCCGAAAATCCCATCCACAATTCCGATGGATTTTCCTTCCCGTTCAAGAACAGGCCCTTGTTCGATATGCAGCTCCAGCATGGCTTTCATACTGGAAAAGTCCCATAATACTTCTTCCTCCTGATACGGAGGGAAGCTGCAATTCATTAACATTTCCCTTAATGAGATTTGATCATCATTTTTCAGCCGATCAAGATCTTTTTCTCCGTAAATGCCGGTAACAAATTTGCTGCCGGTCATGGTGGAGCCGAAATTCGAGCCTTCCTCTTCGGCAAAAATAACAACTTCAACTTCCGATACACGCTCACTTTCATTTTCTGAAAGCGTTCGCAATACCTCAAGCCCGCTTGCGATACCATAAATCCCGTCAAGCCAGCCGCCATTCCGGACCGTATCAATATGAGATCCAATCCGTATTTTGTTTCTTTTTCCATCCATCTCTTGATGCCCGATGTACATGTTCCCAATCGGATCCGTTCTTACCGAAAATCCATGGGATTCTGCCGCTTCCTTTATAAACTGTCTGGCTCTTCTATCGCTCTCGCCGTATGAAAATCTTGTTACACCAACCCCCGGCGTATCGGTAAAACATTTTAATAGATGTAAATCAGACAGAAGTCTTTCTTCGGATATTTTCATGTTGCCTCTCCGTTCATAATTGCCGCTGATAACAAAGTTATTTTGAAAACTGTTCCCTACTTGTTATATACATAGCCATAAGGTTCTCCGGCGATAAATTTACCCTGGCCCTTTTGTCCTATGTATTTCCCGCCATCCACGATTTTGCCGCCGCGAAGGAAGACTGTTTCAGCTCTCCCTTTCTGTTCAAAACCTTCAAAGGGGCAGTAATCAACCCCCTCAAGATTATTCGCAGCACTTATGGTACCCGTATAATCCGGATCAAAGATCACAATATCCGCATCAAAGCCGATTGCGATCTGGCCTTTCTTCGAAAGACCGTTGATCTTTGCCGGCATTGTGGCAAAGAGATCTACAAGCCGGCTCTTTGTTATCTTCCCTTCGCATACACCGTAGGTCCAGAGTATATTCAAGCGGTTCTGCAGACTCGGAGCACCGTTGGGGATATCCGCAAAGGAATTGCCCTCACCGAAGCCCATATGTTTCTGATGCTCGTAATCGAATCCGCAATGGTCGGAACTGATCGCGTTAAGCCATTTTTTATCGACAGCTTCCCACAGCGCATCCCTGTGTTCCTCGGTTCTCAGAGCTGGTGAGCAGACGTATTTTGCGCCTTCAAAGCCAGGCCTTGCCAAATCATCTGTATCCAAAATCAGGTAGTGGGAGCAGGTTTCCCCGTATACCGACTGTCCTCTGCCATAGGCCTGTTTGATTTCTTCCAGAGCTTCCTTCGCAGAAACATGAACAACATATAGGGGTGCATCTGCCAGTTCTGCCAGATAGATAGCACGTCTTGTCGCTTCCGCTTCTACAACGGGAGGTCTGGAAACCGCATGGTAATAGGGAGCCGTCTTTCCCTCTGAAATCAGTTTCTTTGTCAGAACATCGATCATTTCAGCATTTTCAGCGTGAACCATCACCGTGATTCCCGCTTCCTTTCCTTTGAAAAGTGCATTCAGAATCGCATCATCGTCGGCATGAAAAAACATTCCCTTGTATGCCATAAAGAGCTTCATGGTCGGGTACCCCGCCTCAGCCAGTTTTGGAATCTCTTCAATAACCTCCGGTCTGGGATCAGTCATAACGCTGTGAAAGGAATAGTCTACCATTGCAATGCCATCCGCATCCGTTTTCCGGTACTCATCGATGGATTCTACCAGGCCTTTTCCCTGAACCTGATTCACGAATTCAATCAGTGTGGTAGTTCCTCCTACAGCTGCAGCATTTGAGGTTTCAAATCCTCTTACCTTGCTTCCTTTGTAGGTGAATGAGAAATGAACATGCTGGTCAACACCGCCCGGCAGCACATATTTCCCTTTTGCATCCACGATTTCGTCAGCCTCTTTTTCCAGGTTTTCACCAATCGCATGAATTGATTCTCCCTGAATATAGATATCCGCTGTAAATTCATTTTCTGCAGTTACGATTGTCCCATTTTTGATTAAGACAGACATGGTTCCACCTCCGCGTTTTCATTATTTATTTTATTTTATTAAATTCATTATAGCATTTCAATGTTATTACAATATTTGTCTCAGACTTATTACGGATTCCTCGTTCACTTCTTTTTATTTCAGTTTACTGGTGCAATATCAACAATCACAAGCTCCGGCGGATTAAAAACTCTTGGAATACGGGTTGACTCCTTTGCAAGTCCACGGCTCACAATAAAGGTTTTGTCGCTAAATACGATTCTCACCGATTTCCGCATCATCAACGCCGCAAAGGTTGATTGTCTGATCATGAATGCTGATGATACGATAACTTGTCATCTACAATGTCCCCGCCGAACAATATTATATCGGGTTGCTGCTCGTCAATGCAACGCATAACAATAATGGAAAGGATCAATGCAAATGCAATCAACTTTTTTCTTTACTGATACTCTTACCCCTTAAAATACAAATACACCAACCTTGCTGCTATCTTGCCAGCTGTTTATTCCGAGGAAAAAAACAACTGGTAATACAAGAGCGATAATGTCAAGGCTTGCAGGCTTGTATTTTTTCAAGCCTGCAAGCCTTTGTAACAAAAGAGAGCCAAACATTCTATTTTTAAAACATTTGACTCTATATATTCTTTTTACAAAATAATCTCTAAAAATGTAAAAATGAATTTTTTTATACGTTAAACCGGAACAGAATCACGTCCCCGTCCTTGACTACATAATCCTTGCCTTCTGACCGTACCAGACCTTTTTCCTTTGCCGTGGCCAGGTTACCCCCGCATTGGATCAGCTCGTCATAAGCGATGGTTTCTGCTCTGATAAAGCCCCTTTCAAAGTCCGTATGTATTTTTCCTGCGGCCTGAGGTGCTTTGGTTCCTTTTCTGATGGTCCATGCGCGGACCTCCTGGGGTCCGGCAGTCAGGAACGAAATCAGATCCAGCAGATGATAGGAAGCCTTGATCAGTTTGTCAAGGCCGGATTCACTGATGCCGAGATCCTCAAAGAATGCGGTCTTTTCTTCTTCCTCCAGTTCGGCAATTTCTGCTTCCAGCTTTGCACAAAGAACCACTACGTCAGAACCTTCCGTAGCTGCAAATTCTCGTACCTTTTTCACGTATTCATTGTCAATTTCAGCAGCGGCCTCTTCTTCCGACACATTGGCAGCGTAGATGATAGGCTTAAAAGACAGCAAGTCCATAGAACGGACAATTTCCATTTCTTCATCACTCAGCTGGAGTGTTCTTGCAGAAAGTCCCTTTTCAACGGTATCTTTTACCTTCATCAGGGTGTCAAGCTCCACTTGCAGGCTCTTATCACCTTTCAGATTTTTCTGGGTCTTCTGGATTCTTCTTTCGATGACTTCCATATCGGATAGAATCAATTCCATATTAATCGTCTCAATATCGGAAAGCGGATCGATTTTCCCGTCTACATGAACGACATTGGGGTCGTCAAAACATCTGACCACATGGATAATGGCTGCCACCTCACGGATATGGCCCAGGAATTTGTTACCCAGACCCTCTCCTTTTGAAGCACCCTTTACCAGTCCGGCGATATCATAAAATTCAATCGTTGTATAAACGGTCTTCTTTGAGTTGTACATCTCGTGAAGAACCCTTAATCTTTCGTCAGGTACCGTAACCACGCCCACATTGGGCTCTATGGTGCAGAAAGGATAATTGGCAGCTTCTGCTCCTGCCTTGGTGATTGCGTTGAATAATGTGCTTTTTCCTACGTTAGGAAGCCCTACAATGCCTAATTTCATAGATTATTTTTCTCCTCTTATTGTTACACCTTTTTTTCATGAACAGGTGAAGGTATCGTCTTAATAAAAAATTCTGTTTTTATACTTACTTCTCTGTCTTTTAATGATATACGCGACTAAGCAAATGACAAAAACTGCCAGACTTAACACTTGTGCCTGACGGAAGGGTCCAATCATCAGACTGTCGGTACGAAGTCCTTCTACAAAGAACCGCTCAAAGGAATATAAAATACCGTAAAGCAGGAAGGTCTGCCCTTCAAATTTTCTGTTGTTATCTACCACGATCAGTACAAAAAATAATATAAAGCACCAGATAGATTCGTAGAGGAAGGTAGGATGCACCATTTCCCCGTTAACATTGATTGCCCAGGGAAGATCCGTAGGCCCTCCATGTGCCTCTGAATTGAAATAATTGCCCCAACGTCCGATGGATTGTGCCAGTGCGATAGCAGGAACCGTCAGGTCTAGTAAATTGAGCGGTCTGACTCTCCATGCTCTGCAAAGCAATGCGGCTGCAATAAATCCGAAAATCAGGCCCCCATGGATGGCAAGGCCGCCGCCTCTTGTGTTGATGATCTTATAAAAGTCCCCGGCATAAGCATCCCAATTGAAAGCCACATAATAAAGTCTTGCCCCGATCACTCCCAGAGGCACGCAAATCAAAACAAAATCCAAGGTCCGATCGGGTGAAATCTCATGCAAAGACGCCCTTTTATATATGATAATGACAGCCAGCACCATCGCTGCAGCAATTAAGATTCCATACCACATGATGTCAATTCCAAAGATGGTAAAAGCAATTGGATTAGGTATCGGCATTTCTTGTATCCTCCTTTTCCTGTAATGATTCTTCCAATACAAATATCTTAGCTGGATTGATCCAATTAGTGCTTAATATTATACACTAAAATATCCAATCTGCACAGCCTTACTTATATTTTGACCCAAACGATTATAAACTTACATTTTTGTCACATTTGATTATTTAAGAAAAAGTTAACATTTTATGAAGATATTTTATGGTATAATTCGTTATAGAAAATATGAAAGAGTGTCTATTTAAGAGGAGGTATTTATGTTTCTAAAGAAGAATAAGGGAACGGAGATAGACGGGGGGACTACAGAAAAGGTTATTAAAAAAAGAAAAAAAATGTCCCGGAAAAAGAAATGGATCCTAATCATCACGATCGTCATACTCCTGATTGCAGTACTGTTCGCATGGTCAAAGACCTTCTCGGGAGGCCCTCAGGCCCCTGTTGTCACCACAGGAACTGCAGAAAAGATGAACATTGAAGAAGTCGTTGCCATAAAAGGTACGATCAAGGGGTCCGAATCGGCAGATGTGGTTTCCTCTTTAAACTATGAAATCGTTTCCATATTGGTGAAAGAGGGAGACGTTGTTAAAAAAGACCAGGTTATCGCTGTGCTTGACGGGGAAGCGTTGGAAAATGACTATAAAAAAGCTTTGAGCTCTCTGGAAGAATCCAAGTTCAACTATGAAGCTTCTCAACTGCTCTATCAGGAAGGAGCTATTTCAAAAGAACAGTTCATCAAGGCCAAAAATACATATGAAAACGACAAAATTACATTGGATTCCTATAATGTGGCCGATAAAACCAACCTCAAGAGCCCTATCGCAGGAACGGTAACAAGAGTGAATGTTAATTTGGGGCGCTATGCCAACGATACGGAAAACAGCGAGCCCATGTTCGTTATTGAAGATCTGGACAATTTAAAGATGGATGTAAAAATCAGCGAATATGACATCAGCAAAATAAAGGTGGGCCAAAAGGTCACCATTACAGCGGAAGTTCTGGGCAAGGAAAGCGTTACCGGCACCGTTTCCAGAATTTCTCCTACCGGAGAACCGAAAGATGCAACTTCTAAAGAAATGGTGATTCCCGTCCAGATTGACGTTATGAAAGGCAATTCCAAATTAATTGCAGGAGTCACCGCAAAGGCACAAATCCAAATTGAACAGAAGGAAGATGCCCTAACCGTTCCTATTGATGCCATTATGGAAGACCCGGCTACAGGAGAAAGTTATGTGATGGTTGTCGACGGCACCATTCTTCATAAGATTCCTGTAGTAATCGGCTTAGAGGGCGATTTTAACATTGAAATCCTGTCCGGAGATTTGTCGTCCGGAGACCAAGTGGTCCTCAGCCCTACTTTTGATATGACGGAAGGCATGGAAGTCACCACTCTTCCAAAACAGTAAGGGAGGCGGCTATGACACAGGAAACGAAAACAAATGGAACGAGATCAAATGAAAATATAACGAAATCCGATAACACGAAGGCAAAAGATATCATAGTTATTGAAAACCTGACAAAAGTATACCGCAATGGAGAAATAGAGGTTGCCGCTTTAAAGGGAATTAATTTAACCATACAGCAGGGGGAATTCATTTCAATCATGGGTGCTTCCGGCTCAGGGAAATCCACTTTGATGAATATCCTCGGCTGTCTTGACAGGCCTACGGATGGCTACTACTATCTGGAAGGGATTGATGTAAGCGAAAAGAACGACAATGAACTTTCTGCCGTCAGAAACAAAAAAATCGGTTTTGTTTTTCAGTCTTTCAATTTAATTGCCAGAACCAGTGCGTTAAAAAATGTAGAATTGCCCATGGTTTATGGCAAAGTGGGGGCTGATGAACGGAAAGAACGAGCCTTGGAGCTCTTAAACAGCGTAGGCCTGAAAGAAAGATCCGGCCATATGCCCAACGAGCTTTCCGGCGGGCAGAAGCAGAGAGTGGCCATTGCCAGGGCCCTGGCGAACAAGCCCCAGATCATACTGGCAGACGAGCCTACGGGAAATCTTGATTCTCAATCATCGGTTGAGATTATGGAGATCTTTAAGAAATTGAATCGGGAAGATAAAAATACGGTGATCATCGTAACCCATGAACGAGATATTGCTGAATTTACAGATCGTATCATTACGTTCAAGGATGGTCATATCATTAAGGATGAGAATCTGACGGAGGTGACACCATGCTCTTGATTGAAAATATCAAATTGGCTTTAACCTCCATTAGAACCAATAAAATGCGTTCCTTTCTCACGATGCTGGGGATTATCATCGGTATCAGCTCCGTAATAGCCATTACTTCTATCGGCGCCAGTGCAAAAGGAGTGGTAAGCAAGGAATTCGAAAGCTTTGGTATGAACAACATGTATGTTTATATCAACTGGAGATTGGCGGAAGACGGCGTAGAATATTCTGATTTGATCTTTCCGGAAGATATTGAGGCTCTGAAAGAGAGATTTCCGGATGATATTCTGTATATATGCCCTTCTATTTCCGCCGACAGCGAAACGAAGGTTCGGCGTATTACCGGCAAACTCCGCATGGCGGGAGTTGCGGCTGACTATAATAAATTCTATAATATGAATCTCATTCACGGCCGGATGCTCAACGAAAGCGATGTTGACGGTGCCCGGGATCGTATTGTTATAGATAAAGACGCAGCCCAGCACTTTTTCAACAAGGATAATGCCGTTGGGGAGGTTCTGAGCGTAACCATCAATGGTGAGCCTAAGGATTTGACTATTGTAGGTATTTATGAGAAGGAAGCCAGCATATTTGATAACATGATGGTAAGCGACTCCTACCAAACCTACGTACCTTATCCGTTGTTACAAGCCGGTGATCAATCCACTTCCTACATAGAGCTTTATACCAATGCCGAAAAGGATCAAGCCGTTATTGGAGGCGAAATCACCAAGTATTTGGCCAGGATCAAGGATAAAGCACCCGAATTTTACATATTCGAATCTGCTGAAGCCCAGATGGGTATGATCAACAATGTACTGGGTACCCTTTCCATCGCCATTGGAGCCATTGCCGCAATATCACTTGTGGTAGGCGGTATCGGCATCATGAATATCATGCTGGTTTCCGTTACAGAACGAACCCGCGAAATCGGCATACGAAAATCTCTGGGTGCAAGAACCAAAGATATTCTTTTGCAGTTCCTGATAGAATCCATGATCATTTCTGCTATTGGAGGAGTTATAGGAACACTGCTGGGGGTTGGAATCGCATCCATAGGAATGTCATTTGCAAACATCTCGGTAATTATCGAGCCCGGAGTTATTGTGCTGGCTGTGGCCTTTTCCGCTTTGGTCGGTATGTTCTTTGGACTGTATCCGGCCAGAAAGGCAGCCAAGCTGGATCCGATAGAGGCGTTGAGGTACGAATAAAGTCATACCCACGAGATTTCCTTAGTCGCGGTGGCAGCGCGTCATAAGACCAGCCTTTCGGCTGGAATGCGGCCAATGCTTCCTAAGGGAACATCGTGGGTATGTTATCGTTAGGAACAGCCGGCGTGCATTCTCATCCTCGAAGTCATTGCAAATATACGAATCGCTCTCTTTTCGTTTAATCAACCTAACCAGAGGAGGCTTCCTAAGGGAACATCGTGGGTATGTTATCGTTAGGGACCAGTAATCCATACAGATAATCGCAGAGATATTAAAACTTTATTACTTGGGGTTCTTCTGTAAAAGAGTAGATGGTCGCCGTAGCATCTTTTAAATACAATGTCTGGGTATTGCCATCCTCTGCCGAATACATTGATTTCAATGTCGGATAGGCCTCCAGCATAGCCCTTTTGGGTTCAATTCTATCGTCTTCCACAGCAATGGCTTCCACTCGAATCCATTTGTTATCCGCCATACCGCAAATCTCTATTTTCGGATTATTTCCGATTTGCTTAGATACATTCTTCACCTTGCCGGTTTGGATGTAAAGCTTATTCTCAAAAATATTAACCGTACCAAAAGGCCGCACCCTTGGCTGATCACCATCCACCGTTGCAAGATAATAAGTATCGCACTTTTTTAAAAACTCATAAATTTTTTCCATTATTCACTCATTTCTCCTTTATAAATTTAGGATTGACAATTCATCCTTTTAACAATACTATTATATATTGTACAACATACACTTCAAGTACGATTTTTTAGTATAGTAAGTATCTTAAATGATACTATTGGAGGAAATATGGAAGAAGACTTATTTGGAATTTGTCCCTTTGTAACCGCTCAAAAAATACTTACAGGCAAGTGGACTTTGCTCATTTTACATCGTTTAAGCATCAAAACGATGCGTTTCAACGAGCTGCAGCGGGAGCTTCCCAGCCTGACCCAGGCAACTCTGACGAAACAGCTTCGTATGATGGAAGAAAACGGATTAATTATCAGAACCGTATATAATCAGATACCACCTAAAGTAGAATATTCTTTAAGTGAACTCGGAAAGCAATTTATGCCGGTTTTAGACTCTTTGGAAACTTGGGGCAGTCAGTATATAGAATTTCTTAAAAATCAGGTCTTATGAGCACTGCCCCTGTTAACCTCCAGTTATGAAGGCAAACCGTATCATAAATTTTGCAGAGTAAATTCAAGAACTAAAAAAGAAGCGGCTGGCTATGTCATGGCAATGACTTCAAAGTCTTCGAATGTACCTCTTTATAGAATCTAACATTCGAAGGCTGAGGGAATTGCCAGGATATAGCCAGCCGCTTCTATTTATGTTCTTTTTCTCTTATTGGCTTTCCTTCATGATCTGAACTGATGCACTGGCCCCAATACGGTCAGCCCCTGCTTCGATCATTTCCATGGTAGTTTTCAGATCTCTGATTCCGCCTGAAGCCTTTACTTCCATAGAATCTCCTACGGTTTTCTTCATAAGTGACACATGATGAGCCGTGGCTCCTGATTTGGAAAAGCCCGTTGAAGTTTTCACGAAAGCAGCTCCTGCCTCACCGGCAAGTTCACAAGCCTTAACGATCTCATCGTCAGTCAGAAGACAGGTTTCCAGGATGACCTTTACGATAGCGTCGTGTTCATCTGCTATTGCCACAACGATATTGATATCATCTCTGACATATTCATAACGCTTTTCTTTCAGTGCTCCCACATGGATCACCATATCAATTTCATCAGCACCTTCATTACATGCCCAATCCGTTTCATAAGCTTTCACATCACTGCTGCAGGCACCTAAAGGAAAACCGATTACGGATGCAATTTTTACATCGCTGCCTTCCAGCTCCTTTTTTGCCAAAGGTACATAGCAGGAATTTACGCAGACAGCATAAAATCCATATTCCTTTGCTTCCTGACATAGTTTGATCACATCTTCTTCTGTTGCTTCAGGCTTTAAAATTGTATGATCGAAATACTGATTTAATTTTTTCATCACTTACTCCTATTTAATAATCTCTCCCAAAACACCGTTTGCGAGGCCGGCAGCATTACCTTCATCGGTATCCAGATGGATCTCGCTTTCATGCCCTTCTCCGG
This sequence comes from Sinanaerobacter chloroacetimidivorans, assembly GCF_018128545.1. Taxonomy (GTDB): domain Bacteria; phylum Bacillota; class Clostridia; order Peptostreptococcales; family Anaerovoracaceae; genus Sinanaerobacter; species Sinanaerobacter chloroacetimidivorans. The sequence continues at coordinate 311,036 of NZ_JAGSND010000002.1, forward strand.
AACGAACAAGAACGTTGTCAAAGACCAATCCTCTTTCACCCTCAAATTTAATGCTTACAATATCTTTATCCTTAACGCCGGCTTCTATAGCCTGGGCAGGAGATAGATGAATATGTCTCAATGCAATGATCGCACCATGGTCAAGAGTCACCTCTCCGACAGGACCAACCAGCTTTAATCCCGGAGTTCCATCCAGTTTCCCGGATTCTCTGATCGGCGCGGTTACCCCGATGGCTCTTGCATCTGTCATTGCAAGTTCTACCTGAGTTTCCGGTCTGGCCGGACCCAGAACTCTAACACCCTTTAAAACGCCTTTAGGTCCTACAATGTCCACCTTTTCTTCACAGGCAAACTGACCAGGCTGCTTTAGAGGCTTGGTGGGTGTCAGTGTATGTCCCTTGCCGAACAAAACCTCAATATCTTCACTCTTTAAATGAAGGTGCTTGTTTGATAATCCTACTTCTGCTTTGTAACCCATTTCCTTTTTCTCCTTTCGAGGAAATCACAAATATTGTATTTGTAGATTTCTACTGCTATTGATATTAAATTATCGTTTACTATTTTGTTACATGACGCTCTGACTTCTGAATAACCGGGATGCCGGTTACTTTGTGCCTTCCTCAAGACAAGTAATATAGGGAAGATTTCTGTATTTCTGATCAAAATCAAGTCCGTAGCCTACGATGAACTTGTTTTCCACTTCAAAGCCCGTATAATCCGCCTTGATGTCCGTTTCCCTTCTTTCCGGTTTATCCAATAAAGTGCATATCTTTAAAGTCTTCGGCATTCTTCCCAGAAGATAATCTCTCAGATAATGCAGGGTTATCCCGGAATCTATGATGTCTTCCACAATGATGACATTCAGGTCTTCGATTCCTGTATCCAGGTCTTTTAAGATTCGAACGACTCCGGAGGTTTTTGTGGAGGCTCCATAACTGGTTACTGCCATAAAATCGATTTTGGTGTCTACCGTAATTTCTCTGATCAAGTCGCTTAAAAACAGAACAGCACCCTTAAGAATACCAATGACCAGAATTTCCTCTCCCTCATAATCTTTTGAAATCTGTGCGCCCAGTTCCTTGATACGCTGTTTCAGTTGTTCCTCTGTTATCACTACTTCTCCGAATGTACAGTTGTTTTCCATCTACTTTTGCTCCTCTTTTACATCTTCCTTTTCCACTTCAAATTTAACGTCGTCTATGATTTTCTTTCCGCGATATTTTTTTTCAGGCTTGACCTCTACCTCTCCCAGCCAGTATTTATCCAGTTCATCCTTCAGATACCAGATGATAAAGGTCCAAAGAACGATATCATCTACAAATCCGAAGAGTAAAATGGGTGCGGGGATCAGATCAATGGGCATGAGAAGATAAAGAATCCCGGCGATGATAATGATTTTTTTTCGCTTCGGGACTGCTTTATCCTTCAAAAAGAATTTGATCGCTTTTATTCTTTTGATCAACACCTGGAAAAAAATAAATTGCATCGCCTTATTCCTCCAAAAGCCTATCCAATTCTACGAAAAGCTCATCATATCCCGTTCTCTTTAAAGAGGAAACCGGGATTACTTTATCTTCCGCAGAAAGTCCCAGGGTCTTTCTTATCACCCCGATATTTTTGCTCAATTCATTTCTCGATATTTTATCGGCTTTGGTCGCCACCACGATCCCGTCCAGTCCGTAATGCTTCAGCCATTCGTACATCTGGACATCCTGGGCTGTTGGGGTGTGCCTGATATCAACCAATTGAATAACTTTCAACAAACTATGCCTGCCTGCAAGATAGCTTTCTATCATATCTCCCCAATTTTCCGTAACGGACTTGGAAACCTTGGCATAGCCATAGCCAGGCAAATCAACGATGCGAAAGCTGTCATTGATTTGATAGAAATTGATGGTTCTGGTTTTTCCCGGGCTGCCGCTGACTCTGGCAAGATTTTTTCTGTTCACCAGTAGATTCAGCAGTGAGGATTTTCCAACGTTAGATCTTCCTGCAAAAGCGATTTCCTTCATCTCATCTTCCGGATATTGGCTTTTTTTCACTGCTACTGCTACCAGATCGGCTTTTTTAATGATCATCTTTTGTTTCCTTATATCATATCCTAAGCATTCACGATGATTCAATGATTATCATCATCGAGTTCTACTTTTTTCATTAAAGCATGTTCCAAAGCTTCACTCACGTTATTAATCAATACAAATTCAAGCTTCTTTCTCACATTTGCAGGGATTTCTTCGATATCCACGGCATTGTCTGCAGGCAGAAGCACCTTCTTGATTCCGGCTCTGTGTGCAGCCAGTACTTTTTCTCTGATTCCGCCGACAGGAAGAACTTTGCCTCTCAGGGTAATTTCACCTGTCATGGCGACATCTTTCCTCACAGGAATCTGCGTTAAAGTGGAGATAATGGCTGTACACATGGTTACTCCGGCAGAAGGACCGTCCTTTGGTGTAGCCCCTTCCGGAATGTGAATATGCAGATCATTTTCTTTATAGAAATCCTCATTGATGCCAAGCTCTTTGCTGATGGAGCGAATATAGCTGATTCCTGCCTTCGCAGATTCCTGCATCACCTCTCCAAGCTGTCCGGTCAAGACCAGTTTTCCATTACCGGGAATCAAGGTAGTTTCAATAAACAGAGTGTCGCCGCCCACTACTGTCCAGGCAAGACCTGTTGTTACACCGATCTCGTTCTCCCCTTCTATAATATCATATCGATACCTCTTTTTGCCAAGATAAGATTCAATATTATTGGCAGAAATTCGAATTCTTGTGGCATCACCCTCAACGATCTTCCTGGCAGCCTTACGGCATACGTTGGCAATTTCCCGTTCCAGGTTTCTGACGCCGGATTCCCTTGTATAATAATTGATAATGCTTCTTATGGTGGTCTCCGACACGGTGAGGTTTTCATCCTTCAATCCATGCTCTTTAATTTTTTTAGGTACCAGATACCGCTCGGCGATTTTCACCTTTTCTTCTTCCGTATAACTGGGTACCTGAATCACTTCCATTCTGTCCAGCAACGGTCTTGGAATGGTATCCGTGGTATTTGCCGTTGTAATAAACATAACCTGAGATAGATCAAAGGGAATCTCAAGGTAATGATCTCCGAATTCTTTATTCTGTTCCGGGTCAAGGACTTCGAGCAGCGCAGAGGCAGGATCTCCTCTGAAATCCGCACCGATTTTGTCAACCTCATCGAACAGGAATACCGGATTCTTGGTTCCTGCTTCCTTGATAGCTGAGATCACTCTGCCGGGAATGGCACCGATATACGTTCTTCTATGGCCTCTGATCTCCGCTTCATCCCTGACACCACCCAGAGACATTCTTACAAATTCTCTGTTTACAGCTCTGGCAATGGATCTGGCCACAGAGGTTTTTCCTACACCCGGCGGACCTACCAGACAAAGAATGGGGGCCTTCATGCTTTTAGACAACTGCATCACCGCTAGATATTCGAGCACACGCTCTTTCACCTTTTCCAGGCCGTAGTGATCTTCGTCCAGAATTTTCTGTGCCACCTTCAAATCTATGGTGCCTTTTGAGGTTTTATTCCATGGCAACGCCAAAATCCATTCAATATACGTCCTGATGACGCCGCCTTCGGCGGAAGAGGGCTGTATCTTTGACAGACGCTTGATCTCCTTCTCCACCTTTTCCGAAATTTTCGGAGCCAGCTTCAGCTTTTTCAACTGCTTCAGCCACTCATCGATTTCGTCTTCAATGGCACCATCCTGCCCCAGTTCCTCCTGAATGGCTCTCATTTGCTCTTTCAGGTAATATTCCCGCTGAACCTTGTTGATCTGAGAACGAACCTTAATATTGATATCCTGTTCAATGGTCAGGATCTCTATTTCTTTGCTGAGGATCTCATTTAAAATTTCCAGTCTCTCTTCCGGGTCGAAGGCTTCCAGGATTCTCTGCTTCTCATCGGTTTTTATGTCCAGATGGGAGGTTATGATATCCGCCAGTCTGCCCGGCTGATCTATGGAAGCTACTGAGGGGAAGATATCCTGAGAAACCTTTGGATTGAGATCCAGATAGGTCTCAAAATTCCCCAGGGTTGAACGCATCAAAGCAACAATTTTTGCCGGAAGCTCATCATACTCTTGTTCTGCAATTTTCTTAATGGCACATTTGAAATATGGCACCTCGAAGATGACATCCCGGATTTCTCCTCTGCTGACGCCTTCCACCAAAACTCGAATTGCATCCCCTGGTAATTTAAGCATTTGCTTTATTTTAGCAATGGTTCCTATTTTATAAAAATCATCATGTGTCGGAAGATCTGTGTCAGCATCCTTTTGTGCTGAAAGAAATACCAATTGATTCATCATCATGGCCTTTTCCAACGCACTGATGGATTTTTCTCTCCCTATATCAAAATGAAGCACCATATAAGGGAAGATAGACAAGCCCCTAAGAGGAATCATCGGCATGTTTTTCACAGAAGCATCTTTCACTTCTTCTTCTTCCTCTGCTTCCTCGGAAATTGCTTCTCCAATCTGCCCCAGTATTCCCTCCGGCTCCTCTGCAAAATCTGCTTCAGCCGCTTCCTGCAGGCTCTCTTTCTCTTCTTTCAGTTCTTCTTTTTTTCTGCCCTTTTTCTTTTCCTCTTTTTCTGTCATATTATCCTCCTGTTTCAAATCCCCTTTGAAAAATAATTCCGGCAAAAACAGTGAATCCGTATATCATTCTGAACAAAAACAGGCGGCATAAAGCCGCCTGTTCTTATGATGCAGTCTCTTCGTTCTTCTTGTTTCGTTTTGCCTCTACAAGCACTAGCGCCGGCCCCGTGTTATAATCAATTGTTCCTTTTGTTATGATACACTTTCTGATGTCCTCTCTCGATGGGAGTTCATACATAATATCTGTCATAACGTGCTCTAATATACTTCTTAGACCTCTGGCTCCCGTTTTTCTTTCGATTGCTTTTTCCGCTACTCTGGAGATGGCATCATCTTCAATCTCCAATTCTACGCCATCCATCTGGAACAGCTTTTTATACTGCTTCAGAATCGCATTCTTTGGTTCTTTAATGATGCGTACCAAAGCTTCTTTTGATAATTCATCCAAGGTTACCATTACCGGCAGTCTTCCGATGAATTCGGGGATTAAGCCGTATTTCAGCAGATCCTCCGCCTGCACCTGTTTCAGGATTTCAGAAGCTTCCATCTTCGAGGATTTGATATCTGCATTAAAGCCGATGGTCTTCTCTCCAACTCTTCTTTGAATGATCTTATCCAAGCCGTCAAAAGCCCCGCCGCATATGAACAATACATTGGTAGTGTCAAACTGGATAAAATCCTGATGCGGATGCTTCCTGCCCCCCTGAGGAGGTACACTGGCGACGGTGCCTTCCAAAATCTTCAGCAGCGCCTGCTGAACGCCTTCCCCGCTTACATCTCTTGTGATGGAAGGATTTTCGGATTTTCTGGCAATTTTATCAATTTCATCTACGTAGATGATTCCTTTTTGCGCTTTTTCAATGTCGTAATCCGCTGCCTGAATCAGTTTTAGCAGAATATTTTCAACGTCCTCACCAACATAGCCGGCTTCTGTCAACGCAGTAGCATCGGCGATGGCGAAAGGAACGTTCAAAATTTTTGCCAGGGTTTGTGCCAGCAGTGTTTTGCCCGATCCGGTAGGACCGATCATAACGATATTACTTTTTTGAATTTCTACGCCGTCATTATCTAATTTACCCAGGCTGTTCACTCTTTTGTAATGATTATAAACAGCAACTGCCAGAGATTTTTTGGCATTATCCTGATCTATGACATAGTCAGACAGGATGCCGGCAATCTCTTTGGGTTTCGGCAGTTCAAACTTAGCAGATGAATTGCCGGATTCATCCAGAGAATTTGAAAATTCCTCTTTGATGATATCCTGGCAAAGTTCAATGCATTCATCACAAATATATACATTTGGTCCAGCCACAAGTCTTCGCACTTGATCCTGCGGCTTTCCGCAAAATGAACATTTCAGTTGTTTTGTAGCATCATATTTGCTCATGCGCTAAACCCCCTTACTTTCTTTTCATTACCTTATCTATAATCCCATACTTTACTGCGGCTTCTGCATCCATGAAATTGTCTCTGTCGGTATCTTTTTCTATTTGTGTGAGATCCTGACCGGTATTTTCACTTAAGATTCTGTTTAATTTTTCTCTTGTCTTTATGATATGATCCGCATGAATTCTGATATCTTCCGCCTGACCATTGATTCCTCCTAAAGGCTGATGAATCATAATTTCAGCATTCGGCAGTGCAAATCTCTTTCCCTTCGCCCCTGAAGAAAGTAAAAATGCACCCATGCTGGCAGCCATTCCAATACAAATCGTCGAAACATCCGGCTTAATATATTGCATTGTATCATAGATGGCCAATCCTGCCGTTACTGAGCCGCCTGGGCTGTTAATATAGAAGTTGATATCCTTATCCGGATCTTCGGATTCCAGGAATAAAAGCTGAGCCACTATAAGACTTGCCGTATGTTCATCAACAGCCTCACCCAAGAATACGATTCTATCCTTTAAAAGTCTCGAATAGATATCATATGACCTCTCACCTCGATTGGTTTGTTCTACCACCATTGGTATCAGTGTCATTTCATCTACCCCCTTTTCACTCATTATAGTACTGTTTTTGCTAATTAAAGATTAGTATTCTATTTTATATTACTATATATTACTCAACTATAGCATTTTCAAACATGAAATCAACAGCTTTTCTCATTTTAATATCTTTTTCCAGATACATCATGTTTTCAGCTTGCATAGCTTCCTTCAGTTTTTCAACTTCCATCTTATACTGGTCAGCCATGGCTTTTAATTCTGCGTCGATTTCTTCCTGAGAAACCTCAAGTTTCTCAGCATTTGCAACTGCTTCTACAACCAATCTGGTCTTTACTTTCTTATGAGCATCTGCTCTGAGTTCTCCTCTGAATTCCTTCGGATCTTTCTGCAGATATTCAAAATACTTCTGAAGGTCAAGTCCCTGGTATCTGAGCTGCTGATCAAACTCCTGCATCATTTCGTCAATCTGATCCTCTACCATGATTTCAGGAATGTCAATTTCATTGGCTTCATAAACCTTTTCCAAAACAGCATTCTTTGTTTCATATTCCGCTTTGGATGCAGCAGTTTTCTCCAGCTTTTCTCTGGAATCCTTTTTCAGTTCTTCCAGTGTGTCAAATTCACTGACATCCTTGGCAAATTCATCGTTCAGCTCAGGTTTTTCGGTTTCTTTGATCTCATGAACCTTGCACTTAAATATGGCTTCCTTGCCTGCAAGATCAGTGCTGTGATATTCCGTTGGGAAAGTCACCTTAACGTCTCTTTCTTCTCCGACAACAGCACCCACCAGCTGTTCTTCAAAGCCTGGAATAAAAGTGCCGGAACCAAGGGTCAGAGGCTGTCTCTCAGCGGTACCGCCTTCAAATTGTTCTTCTCCGACAAATCCTGCATAGTCAATGAGCACCGTATCTCCATCCTGTGCAGGTCTCTCTACCGCTACCAGTCTGGAATTTCTCTTCTGCAGAGATTCCAATTCTTTATTGACATCTTCATCCGTAATCGCATGCTCTACTTTCGTAACTTTTACCCCTTTGTAATCCTTTACTTCAAATTCAGGCTTTACAGTAACAGTAATGGTAACCTTGAAGCCCTCGCCCTTTTCAATTTTATCAAAGTCAGCAGATGGTCTGTCAACCGGGTTGATTGCAAGCTCATCAAGAGCTGCCGGATAACCCTTGGAGAACATCTGATTAATAGCATCTTCAAAAAATACGTCTTCTCCGTAACGCGCTTCTATGAGTTTTCTTGGAGCCTTCCCTTTTCTGAAGCCGTCCACTACATATTTACCCTTGGTAGCCTGATAGGCATCATTTACTGCCTTCTCAAATTCTTCTGCAGTAAATTCCATTGTGAACTTTACTTCATTTTTTTCTTTTGAGATAAAAGTTGATTTCATTTATTTCATCCTCCTAATATTATAAACATCTATAAGACCAATGGATACCCATTGGTCTGAAACGCATAATGCGCGCATATTATTATACCTTTTCAATTATGTAATGTAAAGGGTTATTAAGAAAGAAGCAATTTTTTCTCTCCGCTCTCCTTTAAGGACAAAATGCAGTTTGCCGCTTCCGCCGAAGACGTATAAAAAAGATAGCTGTTTTCACAGCTATTTTTTTCTTTCGTTTTATTGTTTACGTTCCATACTATTTTTAAACATGTAAAGGTAAGCTTCTCTTCTTATCCGATATATTTATTCTCTTCCAAAAGCTTTAACCCTCTTGCATATTTGCTCCGGTCCTCGGCTGCCAAGCCATACTTTTCAGCTAAAACCGCGCCTATATTTCTTACATCTTCTTTTTCCCCTGAAAAAAGCTCTATTTCCATTTCGCAAATCGGAAGCGTTCCGAAATCAGTAATGATATCTCCTTCGTCAATGGCCACCTCACAGATGCTCTTGCCTGTATCTACCCGAAGCTTGCTTCTTAAAAACCGGGTTTCCAGCAGGCTGTGCAACGGTTTGCCTTTCACCAGCTCTATCATATACTGACCGATATCACTTTCTTTAAAAATTTCTGAATCCGGCATGATGAAACAAGCCTCATCATTCACCGGAACATTGATTTCTTCTCTGGTATGAAGTCCGTCTACGCTTTCTCCATTCCACTTCAGTGAAGCAACGATACGGTTGCCTTCCATACGAATACGAAAAGCAATATCATTTTTTGATAATATATAATCGTCAGTGTCAAAGTATGAAGCCTTCATAAAAACTTTTTCTCTTGAGTCTTTCTCTTCTATGCCCAAAAGATACTCATCATCCCAAATGCGCTTAGCAGTCTCTTTATCCCCTATGCTGTACTTCATTTCAATTTCCATATCTCGTCTTTCCTTATATCCTTATCTTACGCACTTTGCTTCTATATGAACTTATGTCTTTTATGTCATATAATATTACCATAATCAGTCATAAAATACAACTGAAAAAGAGGGGCGCTTTTGTGAATTCTATGTTCGCGGACTGTAATAATTTCCTGTTTGCTGGAAATAATGGTTGGTAAGAGCCAATCAACCATTGATGAAATGATAAAATTAACGGAGGTACCCATGAAATTAGAAGGAACAAAAACGGATCAAAATTTAAGAAATGCTTTTTCCGGCGAATCAGAAGCCAGAAATAAATACACATATTTCGCTTCAGTTGCAAGAAAAGAAGGTTACGAACAAATCGCCGCCTTTTTCGAAGAGACAGCCGGAAACGAAAAGGAACACGCAGAAATCTGGTTTAAAGCATTGAACGGAATCGGAAATACAAAGCAAAACCTGAAGCATGCTGCGGAGGGTGAGCATTACGAATGGACCGACATGTATGCCGGCTTTGCAAAGGATGCAAAGGAGGAAGGGTTTACCAATTTTGCTTATCTGTTTGAAAAAGTCGCCGAGATCGAAAAGCACCATGAAGAACGATTTCTGGCACTTCTCCACAATCTGGAAAGCAATGCCGTATTTGAAAAACCGGAAACAGTCACTTGGATCTGCAGAAACTGCGGACATATCATGGAGGGAACAAAGGCTCCCGAGGTATGCCCGGTCTGCCAGCATCCACAGGCCTACTTCCAGGTAAAAGCTGAAAACTGGTAAGGTTTTTTATAGAAAATACCGGATATAAGCGTTTTCCTATATCCGGTATCTTTGCCTTTAGAAGTATTTTATTTTTTCAATATACAAAGATAGGTATCCTTATTTTATGCACTTCTGGATAGCCTTTTCATAAATGTCCAGACCAGCTTCCAGCTGCTCGTCTGTTACACAGAGAGGACAGAGGAATCTGATAACATTTCCGTATGTCCCTGCACTTTCAAGAAGAAGACCATGCTGAACAGCTTCATTTACGATAGCATTTACGAGGTCTGCATTTGGCTTCTTTGATGCTTTGTCCGTAACAAATTCAACACCCATCATAGCGCCAACGCCTCTGACATCTCCGATTACTTCATATTTTTCTTTCCATTCATTGAATCTCTTCATGCATTTATCTGCGATCTTCAACGCTTTTCCAGGATAATCTTCTCTTTCCATTACTTCGATAAGCTTTAAAGCCGAAGCACAAGAAACAGGGTTACCGCAATAGGTTCCGCCGATAGTACCAGGGGTAACGGCATCCATGATTTCTGTTCTGGCCGTTACTGCGGAAAGAGGAAGTCCACCTGCGATGGATTTCGCACTGGTCATAATATCAGGAGCACAGCCTGCTTCTTTATAATATTCGGAAGCAAACATTCTGCCGGAACGTGCAAAGCCCGTCTGTACTTCGTCGGTAATCATCAGAATGCCATATTTATCACAAATTTCTCTTACAGCTTTTACCCATTCTATCGGAGCCGGTACGAATCCGCCTTCTCCCTGGATCGGTTCAAATACGATGGCTGCAACATATTGAGCAGGAGAAGCATCCACAAACACTTCTTCCAGTTTTTTCACATAATATTCAATGGCTTCTTCATCTGTTAAGCCTGCAGGTTTTCTATACATATTCGGGAATTCAGCTCTGTAAATACCATCCGGGAATGGACCCATACCGATAGCGTATGCTTTTTTCGCCGTCATGGTCATGGTCATCATGGTTCTGCCATGGAAAGCACCGGAGAAAACAATAATATTTGGTCTTCCGGTATAGCTCTTCGCAATTTTTACAGCGTTTTCATCAGCTTCGGCACCGCTGTTAACGAACATGGTTTTCTTGGAATCTCCTTTTACAGGAACGATGCTGTTCATTTTTTCAGCAAGTTCTATGTATCTCTCATGAGTGGTGATGTTCATCATTGCATGGAAATATTTTTCAGTTTGTGCTTTTGCCGCATCAATAACCTCAGGATTGCTGTATCCGATATTCAGTACGCCAACTCCGCCAATCCAGTCGAGGAAAATATTGCCGTCAACGTCTTCGAACATAGCTCCTTCACCTCTGGCGATTACGCATGGGTAAATGCATTTGATTGCATTGGGCATTGCTTTAGCACGTCTGTCGATAATTTCCTTTGCCTTTGGACCCGGGAGCGGAGTAACTATTTTTGGTAAAGCATCTCTTAACATTTTTTGTATCCTCCTTTTTTTCCATATGTCAATAATAGATTGTACATATGCTTTTTAAAAACGATTGAACTAATGTTGGCAAAAGCCAATTGTATGATTTGATTCCATTTCTTGTAGCATACAAATTTCATGCCGAAGAAATATTTTATTGAAAAAAATTATTATATCAGAAAACCCTTGCAATTTCAGGGCTCTAAGGACTACTGCAAATTCACTTTTTATGATTGTTTACAAAAGTGGAAAAAAACTTCTCACATATGAGAAAAAAGCATCCTCTTTTTTCCTATTTTATATCCAATTCTGCAAGTTTTCGGTAAAGGGTCGCTCTGCTGAGGCCCAGTTCTTTGGCCACTCTATCCTTAGCATTGCTGTTGCTTCCATACTTTTTCAGTTTCCGTAAAAGAATTTCCTTTTCATAAAATCTTACCTGCTCGCTAAGGGGCAGATCACTGTCTTCAATTTGTATTAAATTGAGTTCATCCTTTAACAATCTTGCGGGAACCGCGTCGATACCTATGGTATCGCCAAAAGCCATGTTGGTGCCGTATTCCACTGCATTTTCCAGCTCTCTGACGTTTCCCGGCCAATCATAAGACTCGTAAAGACGCTCCACCTCTTCCGTAAAGCCTTTGATCTTTTTATTCATAAAGGTATTGTATTTATTCAGGAAGTGATACATCAGCAGTTTTATATCCGATCTCCTGCCGCGTAAAGGCGGAATGGTAAGGGGAATGACACTAAGCCGGTAATAGAGATCCTCCCGGAAGGTACCTTCCCGTATCATTTCTTCCAAATCTTTATTGGTAGCTGCAATCACTCTTACATCTACGATGATGACCTTGTTGCCCCCAACTCTTTCAAACCTCATATTTTGGAGTACATGAAGAATTTTTACCTGGAGATGCAGGGGCATGTCTCCGATTTCATCAAGAAAAATGGTCCCTCCGTTGGCCAGTTCAAACTTTCCGAATTTTCCTTTGTCATTGGCCCCTGTGAAGGCGCCTTTTTCATATCCGAACAGCTCACTTTCCAGCAGATTCTCGGGTATGGCGCCGCAGTTTACCGTTATGAAAGGTCCCTTGGCTCTGGAGCTGGAATAGTGTATCGCTTTCGCAAACATCTCCTTTCCGGTGCCGCTTTCTCCTGTAATCAAAACGGTGGAATTTCCCCTGGCAGTAATAAGCGACTGGTTCTTAGCCCTTCTGATCGCCTCGCTCTCTCCCATGATATCATCAAAGGTATACTTCAGCGCTCTGGTATTGATATTATAGACCAGTTTCTGTGCCTCTTCAATATCACGAAAGGAAATAACAACTCCTGCCACTTTGCTTTCCGTAAAGAAGGGTTTTGCCGTCACGATAAAATGGAAGCTGCCTCTGTCATTTGTGTAGACCTCTTCATTTTCCGTGTAGCCGTTGCCGGAACGCAGCACTTCCAAAGCAGGCGTACCCCTCATAAATTTACTGATATGGCTGCCGATCATATCGTCCTTGGTAGTTTTAAAAAGTTCTTCGGCCATATAGTTGCAGTGCCGGATATAGCCTTTGCTGTCAATGGCAAAGATCCCTTCATGGGTGGTTTCCAGAACAGTCGCCATCTCGTTCATGCTCAGCTCGATATTATTCAGCGCTACTTTCTGCATTACCTTCGCTGCCAGTAAATCTGCCATCTTTTCAACAAAGGTTACCATACTTCTGTTTTTATCTAAAAGAATTGCCTTCTGTTGTTCATTTAAAGCAACTAAACCAATAATCCCAATGATCTGGTTGTCCGATTTAATCGGTGTACAGATTTCGGCCAGTTCATTATAGCCATCACCGGGATTTCCGTAATATTGATCACTGATTGCATCTGCTACATACTCCGTCATTCCGCTTCTTAGTACTCTTGCATAAAGGTAGTTTCCGTCCAGCTCTCCAGCTTCTTCCTTTTGGCCGATCCTGTTTGTATATACGGCTGTGCCTCCCACTATCGTGAGCTGGTTGTCTACGATTTCTACCTCAACACCGATGGCAATGGCAATCGCTTCCGCCACCTGCTGCACACTTGGCGCAATTTCTTTCAATAAAGACATCTGATCCTCCTGACACAACTCAAGAATTAAGTATTTCTGTATATTATACCAAATTTTTTTGTTTAGGAACAGATTTGAGACAAATTTCTTATTTTTAATAATCATTGTTCCGTTCGGCGGCTTTGCTCGCCGCTGTCCTTTTGGCCAAATCAAGCGAGTTTGGGGCAAATCAAGCGAGTTGGGCAAAAATGCTATGAAATGATGAAAGGCCGCAGCAAAAAACAGCAGCCCTTCAATCATTACACATGTTATGTTACCGGATTGTTTTACTTGATTTTACCATATCTATAATATCTCTGCCTCCGAGTATGGTAAGCATAAAGATCATCACGACACCTACCACAAATGCAATCCAAACCATCCCCAGGCCCATAGCCTGATTGGAGAAGAAGAAAGATAAGATATAATGCAGGGCAAAAATGGTAAATACGACAACCCAGAAAGATTTCCAGCCTGAAGTTTCTGCTCCGAGCCATCCAAAAATACCTTCTCTTGTCTGTTTATCTTCTTCCCGGATAAGGTTTGTAGTCTTCATTTCTTCACCAAGCACTTTATAGCTGGTAGCTTCAGTCAGCTCATATTCAGGTTTCGTAGCCAGACTGACAATGATCATCATGGGAATGGATACCAAAAGTCCGATATGCGCCGCATGCAAGCCATATACGAGAGATCCGGGGCTTCCCGTTGTCACCCATGCCATCATTGCCCAGGAAAAGGCCGCAAGTCCCCCGCAGATCGTGGAAGCCAATGCCCCTTTTGTGGTAGATCTTCTCCAGAACCATGCGCTTATGGTGGTGGCAAACAATCCTGAAATACCGATTGCCTGTGCCAATACCCAAAGAGGAACTAAGATCGGCAGCCACAAAGCACTTACGATACCGATAACGACTACGACAACCAGCGAGATCCTGCTTGCCAGTATGGTTTGTTTGTCTGTAGCTTTCTTATTGATGCACTTTTGATAGATGTCTCTGGTCAGTATGGTTACACCGTTCATGGCAAAAGAAGAGCCGCAGGAAATAATGGTCATTAACAGACCAACAAGAATGACTACCCCCATTGCCGTACCGGTGAAATGAATCGCGAACCAGGAATAAAGAGCATCTCCAGTGAGCCCCTCCGGAACAGATATTTTTCCGGTGGTCGCCCCTACAAGGATTGCCATGCCGGCTAAAAATGGAAGGACGTTGTAATAGGAGCCGCCTAATACCGCCAGCATGCCGTTTGAACTTACTTTTGGTGATTCCCCTATGTATGACCACATATAAATCCACGGATCCACCAGGTAGAATAAACCGAGTGTCAAAAGATAGACGGTGAATACGGAAGGATTAATCGCCCAGAAGTTGACGAAGTTTTCCGGCAATATCTCATAAAATGCATTTGTTACCGTGGTCGGATCGCCGATGGCCTTGAAAGCAGCTAAGGAAAAAAGGATGATGCCCGCCGACTGCAGCACAGATTGGAACCATTGCGTAATGAGTGCGGAATACTGTCCTGCGGTAATAAGATAGAACAAAATAATGGCTGCGGATGCAATAACTCCAATTTTAATACTCGTACCAAAGACAATGTTCATTACAACCGCTATGGCAAGGAACTGCATTCCTGTTAAAAACCCCGGCCTCATAAAGCCAACGATAGCGACAGGCAATCTTAGGGATTCACCATATCTTGCACATACAAAATCCGCGATGGTGACTGCGCCTGTTTTTCTTCCGAAATAGTTTAATCTCCTCGAAAACAAAACAATAAACAGCGCACAGCCGGACACGACGAACAAGGATGCCCACATACCGGATATTCCCGAGGTGAATCCTATCCCTACATATCCGGAGACGCTGGCGCCTCCCACATATCCCCCAAGATAAGCCGTAGCCAGAAGCCAAAAAGGTGCTTTTCTTCCGGCCAGCAAAAAGTCATCTGCCGAAGTTGCCAGTCTCTTAAACCAAATTCCCGCACCAATAAATGCAATAACTAAAATGATCAGGACGATCATGGAAATTGTTACGGTACCCATTTCAGTTCTCCTTTCTTTTCTCTTTATAATATGAAAGTTATCTTTCATTCCTCAGTCATCTGCAAACGGATGACAAATGCTTCATTCACCGATACTTGCTCATAATGTCTGCATTTAAGCCGACCGGTGCTTTATAATCTTCAGGCAGGAGGCAGGTATACGATCTCCCATCCAGTCTTTCGTCAAATTCTTCTTTTGCTCTTTTCAGCACATCCTTTTCGCAGATAAGCTCAACAGCTGAAAGCGCGATGACTTTTGCAGCCGTATCCATGCTTTTCTGACCCATGGTATCAGCAGCACATCGAGCCACACCCCAGTGATGCCACCCGGTATTCTCCGGTGCCATTGCAATCCATGGGGCGGCATATGGAGCATTCCAGCTGTATTCCGAAGTATCGCATACCACTGTGTATCCGCCTTCAAATGGCAGAATTTCAGTGGCAAGTCCAGTCTGGGGAATACCCATTTCCTGCTGAATCTTTTTCGCGGCCTCTTGTTCTTCCATCGTAAATGCGGGAGGGCCCACCCGAAGAAAGTTTTGATGAACCACTTCTGCAAGCACCTTATTGGGAATCTTGTGATGAGTGGCTGCAATCAGCTCCCTTTCTACCTCCGTTTCCGTTGACATGGCAGCGCCCTTTGCACATTTTGTAATGCGTTCCAGTGCATTTCCGGCATCTTCCGTTGTAATGAATCTTCCGACATACCACGCCGTTGTCGTATCCGGAACGACACTGGGAAACTCCGGCCCGGTGTTTGTCAACGTGTAGTTAATGGTATTTGCAGCATCCGGCGGGCAACCCGGATAAATATGTTCTCTCAGCATTTCCACAGCGTGTGCCTGCAGCATGGCTGCATCCAAAGCGCTTCTGCCATGCCAGGGCGAATTGCCGTGGGCGGTCTTCCCCTTGAAATGAAACTTCACACTGAAATAGGCGCAGCAGCTGTCATAATTCGCTTTATTATAGGACCATGGGTGCCAGTCTAAAATAGCATCAAATCCCTCAAGACAGCCCTCTTTTCCCAGAAACGGCTTACCCAGGCACAGTTCTTCCGCAGGCGAACCCAACACTTTTATGGTTCCCGGTAATTTATACCGCACCATGGCTTCTTTGACCGCTATTGCGGCCTTGACTCCCGCACTGCCCAGAAGATTATGCCCGCAGCCATGCCCTGGCGCCCCGGTTTTTATGGCTGTCTTTGTCAGGTCGGAATCGCTCTGTGACAGGCCCGGCAAAGCATCATATTCCGCATTGATTCCAATCACAGGTTTTCCTTCACCAAAGGCTGCAATAAATGCCGTTGGCATTCCTGCCGCATTTTTCTCTACAATAAATCCGTTTTCTTCAAGCAATCTTATTAATATGGCTGAAGATTTAAATTCTTGCATGGATAATTCGGGGTTCTCCCAGATTTCTTTTGCCGCCAGGTGGTATTTCTCTTCGTTGCTATCATTCCATACCATAAGAAAGTGTTTTATTTCTTCCAGTTTATCAGACATGTAGGAACTCCTTTCACGCTTTGTACAAGCCAGCTAAGAATTAGTTAATTCATATATGAATTATTTTTGTGATATCACAATCTATAATCCGCAATATTTATGCCAATCCAGAGCAAAGCCCTATTCATTTTACCGAAATGTCTGAAAATTCACGATGCAGCACTAAAAAAAAATACCTCGTGTAAAATTTACATTTCTACGCAAGGTATTTTTAATTCATTTATGGCTTATGTAATTCATTCTTGAATTGATTCAATATATTTTTTGATCTTTCTGTATGCGGTTGCCTGGCTGATTCCTAATTCTTTCGCCACCTTATAGCTGCTCTTATACTTCTCATAGGTTTTGACGATCAAATCACGTTCCATTTCATCTATGGCACAGGATAGTGTTAGTTTTCTGCCGCTGTTTGTATTTTGCTCATTTTGAGCCTCCCGATCTCCGGTCTCCTCCGGGTCTCTTTCTTTCAACAGATAACTCGATTCATTGGTCACCACTACCCGTTCGATATAATTTTCCAATTCGCGCATATTTCCTTTCCACGGTCTTTTCATCAGACTTTCCAGGAAACCTTCCGTGATTTCGAAATTTTTATTGTACTTTTTCAGATATTTATCCAGAAAGAACAGCGCCGCCGGTTTGATATCCGCTTTCCTTTCTCTTAACGGAGGGATGACGATGGGAATTACATTCAACCGGTAATATAAGTCTGAGCGAAATTTTCCCGCTTCCACCTCGGCCTCCAGCATCTTATTGCTGCCAGCAATAATTCTGGAATTCATGGTGATTTCCTTAGTGCCTCCGACTCTGGTCAATTTTTTATTTTGCAGAAAATGCAGGAGCTTGACCTGCAGCAGCAGAGGCAGCTCACTGATTTCGTCCAGAAACAAAGTCCCGCCGTCACTCAGTTCAATCAACCCTGGCTTTCCCTTCCGATCCGCTCCGGTAAAAGCGCCGCCTTCATAACCAAACAGCTCCGATTCCAAAAGTGTCTGAGGAATGGCACCGCAGTTGATTTCCATCATTCTGTTTTTACTGCGGCTGCTGCTTTCATGGATATATTTTGCCACGACACTTTTCCCGACGCCCGTCTCTCCTGTAATCAATATGCTGGATTCCGTATTCTTAATCATATTCGCCAGATTGATTACTGCTTTCATTTCATCGCTCTCGGCAATGATCTTTGGAACCGCTTCCTGAAAGCTGCCGGCTAATTTCTGGTTGTTGGCAATATAGGATGTCAGAGTCTTTACCATTTCCATTGGAAAAGCGTTGGTGATAACCCGGAATAGCTTCCCATTTTCGTTAAAAACAGGAACTCCGGTTACGATGATATCTCCGCCGTCGTTAATTCTTTGCAGTACGGAAACACTTCTCTTCTCTTTTAGAGCCAGGCGGCAAACCGAAGGTTTGAAAATTCCTTCCTCTTCGATGTCGGTAACGTTCCTGCCAAGGACCTCCTCCCGGGAAAGGGCAGCAATCCGTTCAAAGGATTTATTGACTCTTAAAGTTCTTCCCTCTCCGTCGGCTACAAAAATGCTATCCGGGCTGCTCTCGAAAATCTGATTCAGTTCCTTGCTGGAGTTGATAATCGTATCAATCGCTTTTAACGCTTCTTCCGGAGTGGAAGGCTTCCTTTCCAGCAATTGATTTTCAGGCAGGCAAAATCCGATTTTACCGATCACATGTCTGTAAGATTCAATTTTATCGAGGATTTCCTTATAAAACTCTTCCAACGTCATTTCGAATTCTCCTACCGCCGGGACTTATTGTCCATCCGGCCTCATCAGCAGGGATTTGATCCTGTCGTTAAGCATTTGCAAGGCCACTATATTATAGCCCCCCTCAGGAATAATGATATCCGCATTCTTCTTGCTGGGTTCCACAAACTGCTCATGCATCAGTTTTACCGTGGTCATATACTGATTGATGACAGAATCCAGGCTTCTTCCCCGTTCCCGCACGTCTCTGAGGATTCTTCTGATAATTCTCACATCCGGGTCGGTATCGATGAAAACCTTGATATCAAACAAGTCCATAAGATCTTTATTTTCAAATATCAGGATACCTTCCACAATAATCACTCTTGCAGGCTGTACCGTAACCGTTTCTTTCTTTCTGTTATGAATGACAAAATCATAAACTGGCCGTTCAACGGGATCTCCGTTCCTCAGCTGCTTGATATGTTCTACCATTAAGTCGGTATCGAAGGAATTGGGATGGTCATAATTCAACTTTTCCCTTTCCTCAAAGGGCAGATGGCTGTTTTCCTTATAATAAAAATCATGGCTGAGAATGGTAATCTCATTATTAAATTCTTTTTTAATACGATTGATCATCGTTGTCTTACCAGAGCCGGTTCCCCCTGCAATTCCGATAATAATAGCTTTACTCATTGGCGGCCTCTTCCTTTGTAACCGTTGAACCAAGCTGAATTGAGCTTTTCTCCAGCTCCAGGATGATATTTGAAATTTCCCGGATCCGCTCACCGGAGGCACTGTCATTTACTGCCAAATGGGTATTGTATAAGATGGTTTCAAGCTCATCGTGGATCCTGGAAAGCTTGTCTTTCACCTGCATCATCTGCTCTTCCGTGGCCACTCTGCTCCTCACATCTTCGAGGCTGACCCGTACATCTTCATCCAGATTATATTCGGATACATCTTCCACCACGATGCAATCATAACCCAAGGTTTGTTTTACTAAAAAAGAAAATCCAGTTTTGGAGGATTCTTCTCCATGAACTAAAAATGTCTTCTTCGGCGGTCTTTGAAATCCTGACAGCCATTCCAGCAGGCCATCCCGGTCTGCGTGGCCGGAAAATCCCTCTAAATAATAGATTTCAGCATTGATATGTATCTTCTCTCCGAAAATGGTAACATCTTTATCCCCATTCACAATGGATCTGCCGAGGGTGCCTTCTGCCTGGTATCCTACAAATACCACACTTGTCTTCGGATTCCATAGATTATGCTTCAAATGATGCTTTATTCTGCCGGCTTCACACATGCCGCTGGCAGAAATAATAATTTTAGGCTGGGTATTAAAGTTGAGCTGTCTGGATTCTTCACTGGTTCTGGTAAATTTCAAATTTTTGAAATCCAGAGGGTTGTCGCCTTTCAGGATGTATTCTCTCGTCTCGTCATCGAACACCTGGGCATTCCTTCTGAAGATCTCCGTTGCACTGGTGGCAAGAGGGCTGTCTACATAGACCATTACCTTATCCAATTCTTCCTTGTATTCCTCATGCTGTTCATAAAACATATTTAATTGATAAATCAGCTCCTGGGTACGCCCCACAGCAAATGATGGAATGATTACATTTCCGCCTCTCTTAATTGTTTTTAATATGATGTCGATAAATTGTTCCAGGCTTTTCACATTGGACTCATGAACCCGGTCCCCATAAGTGGTTTCCATGATCAGATAATCAGCTTCTTCTATCGTTTGCGGATCCCTTAATATAGGTTTGTTTTTTACTCCAAGGTCTCCTGAAAATACGATTTTGGTTTCTTTTCCGTTTTCTCGGATCCATAGCTCCGTGATTGCTGATCCCAGAATATGACCGGCATCATGAAATCTTAGATTGATGTCCTGATTGACTTCAATCATCTGTCCATAAAGTACCGGCTGTAAATACTCCAAAGAAGCAACCGCGTCATTGAAGGTGTAAAGCGGCGTCACCATTGCTTTTCCTGACCGTTCGGCCTTCCGATTGGTCCATTCCGCTTCTTTCTCGTGAATATATCCGCTATCCTTCAACATGATATTAACCAGGTCTGCAGTGGCATCGGTGCAGTAAATCTTTCCTTTGAAACCACGGTTTGTAAGCAGCGGAATCCTTCCGCTGTGATCTATATGGGCGTGGCTTAATATCACGAAATCAATCTCCCTGGGATCGAAACCCAAATCTCCGAAATTCAGCTCGTCTAAAGCCTTGCTTCCTTGAAACTGACCGCAATCAAACAGTATTTTGTATCGATCCGTAGTGATAAGATGGCAGGATCCGGTTACAGACATTGCTGCTCCTAAAAACTTGATATTCATCATTATTTCCCCCTATTATGAAACTTATGACTGCTTCTGTCATCATTATACATCGGATAAAATAAAAAACAAAACAAAAAAAGAAGCTTTCGTCTTTATGTCTTCTACAGCACCTTGCTTAAAAAGCTCTTTGTTCTTTCATTTTGAGGATTCCCATAGATTTCTTCCGGCGTACCCTGTTCTACGATGACACCTTCATCCATAAACAGAACCCTGTCCGCCACTTCCTTGGCAAAGCCCATTTCGTGGGTCACGATCACCATGGTCATTCCCTGATGGGCAAGATCTCTCATAACCTGCAGTACTTCTCCTACCATTTCAGGATCCAGGGCTGAAGTAGGCTCATCAAAGAGCATGATTTCCGGCTTCATGGCCAGGGCTCTGGCAATGGCCGCACGCTGTTTCTGCCCGCCGGACAGAGAGGAAGGGTAAACCCGGGCCTTATCCTGCAAGCCGACCATTTTAAGCAGCTCCAAGGCTTGCTTTTCCGCCTCGGCTTTTGGTACTTTATTGATCCGAATCGGACTGATGGTGATGTTCTCCAAAGTGGTCATATGGGGAAAGAGATTGAAATTTTGAAACACCATGCCCAGCTTTTGACGAATCTTATTGATATTCGCCTCTTTTCTGTTGATTTGTTCTCCGTCTATCATTACGACTCCCGAAGTAGGAGATTCCAACAGATTGATGCACCTTAAAAAAGTGCTTTTTCCGGAACCTGACGGTCCGATGACACAAACCACTTCATTTTCCCGGATGGTTTCCGTAATGCCCCGCAATACTTTCAGGCTGCCGAATTCTTTCGTCAGATTATTTACCTCTATCACTTTGTGCCATCCTCCTTTCCATATATGCTACAATTCTGGACAGCGGTATGGTTATGGTCAGATAGACAAAGGCTGTTCCCAGATAGGCAGGCCATGCATCAAAGGTAGCCGCTGCCCACAGCATACTTTTTCGGGTCACCTCTTCGATTGCAATAACACTCAAAATTGCCGTCTCTTTTAACAAGGCGATAAATTCATTGGCCAGTGCCGGAAGAATGATTCGAAATGCCTGAGGAATAATGATAAAACGCATGGCTTGCACATGATTCATTCCCAGGGATCTGGCCGCTTCCATCTGACCTTTGTCCACCGCCTGAAGGCCGCTTCTTATGATCTCTGCCACATAGGCGGAACTGTTGATTCCGCAGACCAGGATCGCTGCTATGACAGGATTTTCCCATTTGAACTCAAACCCCCGGCTCAGGAGCAGCATAGGGATGCCGTAGTACATAATCAGGACCTGTACCACCAAAGGCGTTCCCCTTAAAATCTCCACATAAACTGAAAAAATACCGCGAACCACCTTATTCTGTGACATCTTGCCCAAAGCCACAAAGAGTCCGATGATTACCCCGAGCAAAACGGCAAATATGGTGATTTGCATCGTAACGGAAATTCCGCTGTATGCAATTTTAATTCCTTTTAAATAAATTTCCAACGACGTTCTCCTTCTTTTAATTTGTATGTCTGAAGCAAGAAAGCCGATATTTGTGATTTCCTTGCATAAGTTTACCATCAATTCGATCCGCAAATTGTATGGGCTGATAACAGACAGAAAGTTTGCCCTGAGGCAAACCTTCCGCTCTATTATACTTCAATTTCTTATTTTTGAATAGACCTATCATACTTTTTATTCAAACCATTTTGCATATATTTCATCAAAGGTTCCGTTGTCGATCATATTCTGCATACCGGTGTTGATCTTCTCCAAAAGTTCTGTATTGCCTTTCTTTACGGCATAACCGTAGGATTCAGCATTTAATACGTCACCAACGATCTCTATCGTTCCTGGTTTTGCATCCATATAAGCCTTGGTTACAGGAAGGTCGTTGATCAATACATCAATGGTTCCGTTCAACAGATCCATTACGGCAACGTCTAATCCGTTGTAGATCTTTGCTTCCTTAATTTTTCCGGTTTCATAAAGCTCCGTTGCCAGATCCGCTCCGGTTGTACCGATTTGCCCTCCTGCTTTCATATCTGCAGTCAGATCGTCAATGCTCTTGATCGCTGTATTTCCTGCTTTTACTGCCAAAACCAGTCCGGAATCATAATAAGTTGTTGAAAAATCAACTTTTTCTCTTCTCTCTTCACTGGCATTCATGCCGGAAGCGATAATATCAATATTACCAGCCTGTAATGCCGGGATCAGTCCGTCAAATCCCATGTTGACCCATTCCAGCTTAAATCCCTGATCCTCAGCAATTGTGTTCATTAAATCATAATCAAAACCATCCAGTTCCTGGGTTTCTTCATTAATTGTATCAAACGGAGGGAACGTCGGTTCCATAGCTACTTTATAGGTAGGAATATCCGCCGTATCGTCCGTTGCTGCTTCTTTTCCGCCTCCGCAAGCTGCAAAGGATAAAACCATAACCAATACCAATAATACTGCAAATAATTTCTTCATATTCATGCCTTATAAACCTTTCTTTCTTATACTAGCTCGCCCAATTTGCGAAGCAAATTGCCGGCGAACTTATGCAAGGAAATCACAAATCTTCGATTTGTAGATTTCTACTGCTTTATGTAGTCTCATTGGGAAACTTTATTATATGTATAATTATACATTATTTAAAATATTTATGCAATACTTTTTTATAATGAAAAAAAGAAAACTTTAAAAGAATTATAAAACGCATGACTCTCCGTTTTCTTTCTTTCAAGTTTTCTTCTTTCATGTTTTCTTTATCGTTGGTTTTTCTATTTATTTATGAATCTTATTCCATTTCATAATTGCCTTCCATCGCAAAGACTGTTTCTTCACAGATATTGGTGGCATAGTCTGCAATTCTCTCAAGGTGCGCTGCAATGAACAGAAACATAACGCTCTGATTCGCCTTTTTAGCATCTTGATCAACGATACCCATCAGTTCATCATAGATGTTTCTGAAAAGTTCATCTACTTCTTCATCCGCTTTCCAGACCTTTCTGGCAAGCCTGAGATCCTTGTTAACAAAAGCATCAATGGCATTCTTCACCATTCTGGCGGACATATCCGCCATTCTGGGGATATCCACCAGCTCTTTGATGTAGGTTTCGTTTTCAAAACGCAGCGTATATTTTGCAATATCCTCGCAGTGATCCCCGATTCTTTCCAGATCACGTACCATCTGCATAATGGAAATCATATAGCGTAAATCCCCTGCAAGGGGCTGCTGTGTTGCAAGAAATTTTAAACACTTATCTTTAATTTTATCTTCCAAATCATCGATTCCTTCATCCCCGTCAATGATTTGCCTGGCCAGATCGGAATTCTTTTCCGCCAGAGACTTGATTGCATTTCGTATGGTTTCTTCAACCAAGTTGGTCATATCCAACAATTCATTTGTTATGACAGATATTTCATGATCCATTTGCGGTCTTGCTGCCATCATCCAAACCTCCCCGTAATATAATCTTCTGTTTTCTTGTCACTTGGATTCGAAAAAATAACTTCTGTTTTGTCCGTCTCGATTACCTTGCCGCTTAAAAAGAAAGAG
>NZ_JAGSND010000002.1:335383-414032 GCF_018128545.1 Sinanaerobacter chloroacetimidivorans
CTTCTCTGCAAGCTCCTCAAGGAGACCTTCTATTTTAGAGGTAGCCACCGGATCCAGTGCGGATGTGGGTTCATCCATGAGAATCACTTCCGGTTCTACAGCCAGACACCGGGCAATGCAAAGCCTTTGCTGCTGCCCGCCGGAAAGACCCATAGCCGGTTTATGCAGTCTGTCCTTTACTTCATCCCACAGGGCAACCTCGCGAAGAGTTCTTTCTACGATATGATCCAGCTGGCTTTTATCCCTTTCTCCATGAATCCTCGGCCCGTAAACAATGTTCTCATAAATTGTTTTCGGGAATGGATTGGGTTTTTGGAATACCATACCCACCTTTTTTCTCAGGTTGATGATATCGTAGTCCTTTCCATAGATATCCTCTCCGTCAAAAAGGATGTTTCCTTCTATTTTAATACCTGTAATCAGGTCGTTCATTCTGTTCAGAGTTCTTAAAAATGTGGATTTACCGCAGCCCGAAGGTCCGATGAGCGCCGTGATCTTGTTTCCATATATGGTCATATCCACACTTTTTAGAGCCTGAAAACTGCCATAATACAAATCCAGATTTTTGATATCAAATTTAGTTTCCATTTCTTCCTCCTAGACTGCTGCCGATGAGATTGGCTGCCGTATTGATAAGCAGCACGATGACAATTAAAAGTGCAGCAGTTGCATATGTTTTTTCTTGTGACAATCCTTCCGCCGATAGGATATAGAGATGTACTGCCATGGTTCTGGTGGAGTCAAAAAGAGAGTCAGGCACCCTGAGGGATCCTCCCACTGTCAGCATAATGGCTGCCGTCTCACCAATGGCCCTCCCGATTCCAAGAATCAGGCCTGTCAAAATTCCCGGTTTGCAGCAAGGAATAATGACCTTTATGATAGTCTGCCATTTCGTTGCTCCCAGAGACAAGCTTCCTTCCCGATATGCCATAGGAACCGTCTTTAAGGATTCTTCCGTAGCCCGTATCAGAGTAGGCAATACCATCATAGCCAGAGTCAGGCCCCCGGAAAGTACCGACCATCCCATCCCTAGGAAGATGACAAAGAAAGCAAAACCAAATAAACCGAATATAATAGACGGAATACCTGCTAAAATTTCTGTAAAGAATCGTATCAGAGTGACACCTTTGCCTTCTTTGGCATACTCGGTAAAATAAACGGCTGCCGCAATGCCAATAGGAGTTGCAATGAGAATGCCGACCCCGGTTACATACAAGGTTCCGATGATAATAGAGAAGATTCCGCCTTCCTTACCCATTCTTCTGGGTTCTTCTGTTAAAAATTCAAGATTGATATGGGAGAGACCGTTAATCAGAATGTATCCGATAATAATGATCAGTGCAGCCAGCGTAACTGCAGCCAGAAATCCTATGAGTCCATAAAAGATGACATTCTTGGTTGTCTTTATCTTTTTCCTGTCTTTATTTATTTTTGTATTTCTTATGTTCTGATCTGTCATGATGCCTTACCTCCTATCCCCTTCATGCTGACCTGAGCGATGATATTCAACAGCATGATGATGACAAACAGGATAATTCCCACGGCAAACAGCGCCTGCTGATGAGTTGGTGACGCGTAGCCCATTTCCATGGCAATGGTACCTGTCAAAGTGGCCACCGGATCCAGTATGCTTCCCGGAATTTTTGCCATGTTTCCCGTGATCAGCAATACCGCCATCGTCTCTCCGATGGCTCTTCCCATACCCAAAATGATAGAGGAGATGATCCCCGATTTGGCAGCAGGTATCAAGACTTTTATAATGGTTTCCATTTTATTGGCTCCCAATGCGAGAGATGCTTCTTTATACTCTCTGGGCACCGCGGCTATGGAATTTTCCGAAATACTCACGATAGTGGGGAGTATCATAATTGCCAGAATAACAGCACCGGCTAAGATGCTAAAGCCCGTAGTACTTTTATCCGGATTAAAAAACTGGTAGATAGGAAGAATATAATTTCGTATTGCAGGGACCAGCACCACCAGCCCAAAAAATCCGTAAACCACCGAAGGAATGCCCGCAAGCAGTTCAATGGCGGATTTGAAACCTTTCGCCCATTTTGCAGGTAATATTTCAGCCAAAAAGACAGCACAGGCAATGCCGGTCGGGATTCCAATCACAAGCGCCCCGAAGGTTACGGAGAGGGTTCCTGCGATTAATGGTAGAATCCCGTAGCTGCCATTGGTTGGAGACCAGGTTGTTCCTAAAATAAAATCAAAAACTCCGTAGCTAGCCAAAACCGGTAAACCTGACTGAAATATAAAAATAGTAATCAGCGCTACGGATATGGTTGCTACGACAGCAGAAATTAATATTAACTTTTCGATTATTCTTTCATATGTTTTCATCTGCGTTACCCTATGCAGTCTCAGCGAAAGCCTTCCCGTAATTTTACGGCAAGGCTCACTGTTTCACAAACTGCTCTATCTATATAAAATTGAGGAGAAGCTTATATTACCGGGATAAACCCACTTTCTTCAACGATTGCCTGACCTTCTTCGCTCATCACAAAGTCGATGTAAAGTTTTGCTGCTTCTGTCAGTTCACCGCTTACTACATAGATGAATGGTCTGGATATTTTGTATTCGCCTGAGAGTACTGTTTCTTCAGAAGGCGCAACCCCTTCAACTTTCACAACTTTTACGCTGTCGCTCAGTGATCCCAGAGATACGTATCCAATGGTGTTCGGGGTAGTGGCAACAGTCTGCATAACTGCCCCGGTTGAACCTTGTACCAAAGCGTCTTTTGTTGTTCCGTCAATTTCTTCTCCGGCTTCATTTTTGCTCATGACTTTGGTAATCTCAGTAAATGCACCCCTTGTTCCGGAACCTTCTTCTCGGGATACTACGACGATGGGAGCATCTTCTCCGCCGACTTCTTTCCAGTTCTTAATCTCACCGGTATAGATCTTTTTGATCTGCTCAATCGTAAGATCTGTTACGGTAGATTCAGGATTCACAACAACGGCAACACCGTCCTTTGCAATGATAAATTCTTCTGCTACGGAACCCTTTTCTTCATCCTTTACGTTTCTTGATAATGCGCCAAAGTCTGCGATTTTTTCTTGTATGGCTTTAATTCCCTGTCCTGAGCCACCTCCCTGTACTTCTACAGAGATTCCAGGATTGGCATCCATAAATGCTGCCGCTAATTCTTCTGATAAAGGCTGCACTGAGGTTGATCCCGCAGTTACTACAGTTCCGGTTACATCGCTTGCATTACCGTTATTGCCGTCATCTCCGGTGCTGTCTTTGGCGCCGCAGCCTGCCAGTGCTCCAAGAGCCAATAATATTACTAAAGTAATGGATAATATCTTTTTCATTTTTTAATTCCCTCTTTCTTGTTTTATTGTTGATGTTATTCTTTCTCTTTACATTTCTTATCATACATAGTGAATGTTAAGAGCCAATAAACCAAATGTTAAGAGTATGTTAAAATGTAAATGGACGAACTTATCAATATGATGTATAGTTTGTATAAAAAGTGTTAAATGCTTTATGATAAAGAGACAGCTATGTTCACAAATAATGCCGGTAATGCGGTGTAGGGAGACTACAAGATGAATAAAAAGAATCGTATCATTACAATCTTCGGAATGACTTTCCTCATAGGAGTGGTCCTATCGGCACAGATCGGTGCACAAAACTCCGGACAAAGAGGGCTTGTTCTCATCACTCAAACACAAATGTATAAAGAGGAACTTCAGAAAGTACAGGAAGAAAAAGAGTCAGCCGGTAAACAGCTTCTGGAATGCGAGAGCAGAATAGATGAAATCGAGAAGGACGAAGCCGGCAAAAGTGCCTATTTGAAATCGCTGGTAGAAGATGTTGACAAGTACAAGATAGATGCCGCACTTACGGACGTAAAAGGGCCAGGGATTAAGATAACCATAATGGATCCTGTTCTTCTGGAAGAAAATCTCCTGGAAAAGGACGAAAGCATAATTATGTCAAATTGCGATTTATTGATAAGTCTGGTGAACAAATTAAAAAGTGCCGGGGCTGAAGCGATTTCCATTAATGGTCAGAGAATTTTAGCGACTACAGAAATTATTTTTGTTGGTGACAACGTAAATATCAACACCGTGCCTACCGCGCCGCCTTATTTGATAAAAGCTATCGGTGACCCCGATGCGCTGGAGTATGCATTGACTATTCGATATGGAATCGCCGAACTGATGAGGCAAAGCTATTCGCTTCAGGTGACTGTAGAAAAACAAGAAGAAGTGACAATTCCCAGATACAACCGCATCATCAATTTTCGTTATGCGAAACCGGCAAAAGACTAATTCCTATTTAAAAATTACGGTAAAGGTAGATCCCTTCCCCAATTCGCTTTCCACCTTGATTTCCGCTTCGAACAATGCTGCAATATGCTTCACAATGGCAAGACCGAGCCCTGTGCCGCCTACCTTCTGGGAACGGGATTTATCAACCCGGTAAAAACGTTCGAAAAGCCTCGGCAGGTGCTCCTCTGAAATGCCGATACCTTGATCTTTTACACTAATGTGTACCTTACCCTCTACTTTTTTTGCAGCGATAAAGATCGCTCCCCCGTCATGGGAGTATTTTACCGCATTTTCTATGAGATTCATCATGAGCTGCTTAAACCGGTCATAATTTCCGCCAATGTAGATTTCATAAGCAAAGTACGTGGATACGCTAACCTTCTTTGCCTCCAGGATAGGCTCCAAAGCAGCTAAAATTTCCTCGATGGCCTCCCTTACATTGATGTCGCTGTCCGTGTTCACCTCACGTTTATTTTCGATATCGGAAATGATCAGAATATCCTCGATGAGCCGTTTTAATCTGGCGGATTCAATGGCGATAATATCAAGAAACTTCCTTCTGATTTCTGGATTTTCGGCAGCACCGTCCTGAAGTGTCTCTACGAAACCTGAAATGGAAGTGAGGGGCGTCTTCAACTCGTGGGTAACATTTGCAACAAAATCCTTCCTGATTTTTTCCGCTTTTTTGTTTTCATCCATAGTAATTTTCAGTTGTTTTTCCATTTCATTGATGGGCTTGATAAGCTTGCTGGTATACAGGATAGCGATAATGGCCGCAATCAGAATCCCCACCAAAGATGAGATCAGCGAGGCTTTCACTACAAAATCATTGATCATTTTCAATTTATCGATTTCCATGGCAACCCGGGTAATCATCACCGTTTCTCCCTGGTACTCCAGAGCATCGGCTACATAAAGAAATTCTTCCCCCAGCGTGCTGCTTTCTCTGCTGCTTCCGCCGGCACCGGATAACAGGGCTTCCTTCACTTCCTCGCGGTTGGCATGGTTTTCCATATAAATGTAGTCTTCGCCTTCGGCAGAATCGGCAAGCACCGTTCCGTCTATATCGATGAAGGTAAGCCTCAATCCCATTTCGTCGGAAAAATCCTTGGCATAGACCACAAAATCAGCCTGAGTTCCGTCATTATAGTCCTCAATGATGGCTTTATTAATCAGTTTAGAGTAAGTGAGCAGTTCCTTTTCCTTCTCCGCAATAAAATTACTGATATTGACATTAATGGAAATAAAACTGGTTAAAATTACACTCAGCAAGATTAAGCCTATGGAAAAAAGCAGAAATTTCTTTTTCATCTTGTCTCCCTTTTACGGCATCTTATAGCCCATACCACGAATGGTTTGTATATATTTGCCTTCGTTATCTTCATCGCCAAGCTTCTTTCTCAAATACCTGACATGCACATCTACCGTCCTGGTCTCGCCGATGTATTCGAATCCCCAAACCTTGTCCAGCAGCTGGTCTCTGGTCATAACTCTTCCCCTGTTTTCCGCAAGGGTCTTTAAAAGATCGAACTCTTTTAGGGTAAGATCCAGAACCTTTCCTCCCAGTCTTACTTCATGACGTTCAATATCGATGGCCAGATCCCCGATCATCAGGGAGTCTTTATCAGAATTACTTTCATATCTTCTCAGCACCGCCTTGATCCGCGCCATTAATTCTCTGATACCAAAGGGCTTTGAGATATAATCATCTGCTCCGAATTCCAGACCTAATACCTTGTCGATTTCTTCATTTTTAGCAGTAAGCATGATAATCGGTGTCTTACTGCCTTCCGCTCTCAGTTCTCTGCAGATATCATAGCCGTTTTTCCCCGGCAGCATAATATCCAGCAAAATCAAATCCGGCCTTTCTTCGTGAGCCAGCTGCAAGCCCAGCAATCCGTCTTCCGCTCCGATGCCTTCATAGCCGTTTTCCTTCAAATTATATAGAACCAGTTCTCTGATATTGGGTTCGTCTTCTATAATTAAAATCTTTTGCATAACACTCCTCCATTGCACTACTTACCTTCGTGCCGGACCTAGAAACAGTCCTGCTATATTATTTGCATTATACAATACACTCATCCAAGAAACAAGATTTCTATTAAAAAGTGGCTGCTGCGCTGTTCCCATTCGGCTATTCCCACGCTAAAAAGGAAAGCGCCGTATACTGATACACGGCGCTCTCATCTTATTAAGGAATATGGTTATTGTTTACCGGCGCAAAAGCACCGAGGTGTCTATTTTAGAATTCTGTCGTTTGGCTCAGATGCCAACGAAAAAGTATCCTATTCGTAGTCGTGCTTCAGAGCAATTTCAACCGGCTTTCTGCCTTCTTTCCACTTGATTTCGCCTGGAGTGATGCAACCCTGAACCGGGCAAACATTTAAGCAAAGGTGACAGCCTACGCACTCTTCGTTGAGGTTTGGTCTTCTTTTCTTAGCATCCCAGTCAATTGCCTGATGAGCACCATCATAGCAGGATACGTAGCATCTTCCGCAGCCGATACATTTTTTGTGATCAAAATTTGGAAGGATTTTGAAATCTCTGTTCAGGTCTTCTGCAGGGATGATATTTCCGATCGCTTTTCCAATGAAATCATCAAGCTTGTCATATCCTCTTTCATCCATGAAGTGGCTTACACCGTTGATCATATCTTCAACGATTCTGTAGCCATACTGCATGATTGCTGTCGTAACCTGAAGGTTTCTGCATCCTAAGAGTAAGAATTCAACTGCGTCTCTCCATGTTTCGATACCGCCGATACCGCTGATTGGAACGTTCTTTAAAATTTCATCCTGCAGCATCTGTGCAATAAATCTTAAAGCGATTGGCTTAACAGCAGCTCCGGAATATCCAGAAATAGAGGATTTACCGTTTACAACCGGCATAGCAGTCATATTTTCGAAGTCGATGTTTGTGATTGACTTCACTGTATTGATCGCGGAAACTCCGGCAGCTCCGCCTTCAATGGCAGCACGTGCTGGAAGTACCATATTGGTTACGTTTGGAGTCATCTTTGCAATGAAAGGAATCTTTGTAGTGGAGGATACTGCTTTTGAGTACAGTTTTACCAATTCCGGAGTGGAACCTACATCAGAACCCATTGCATGACTTGTCATCTGTGGACATGAGAAGTTACCTTCGATCAGGTCTGCTCCTGCCTGTTCGCACATTTTAGCAAGCTCTTTCCATTCGTCTTCTGTGCTGCCCATGATAGTAGCTACCATGATCTTTTCAGGATAATCTCTCTTTAATCTTGCCATGAATTCGAAGTTCTTTTCTGTCGGCTTGTCGGAGATCTGCTCCATGTTTTTGAATCCAACCCAAGGAAGACCTTCTTTATTTGTCTGGTCAAATCTTGGAGAACATTCGTCAGCTACGAAAATACCAACGGTTTTGAAGAATACTCCGCCCCAACCGGCTTCATAAGCTTTAGCAACCATGTCATAATTTCCACCTACCGGTGAGGATGACAGGAAGAATGGGTTTTCGCATTTAACACCTAAGTAATTTATTGATAAATCTTTCTTAACAGCCATCTTATTTCACACCTTCCTTCTTTTCGAGGTACTCAATGATTTCAGCTGCCGCTTCTTTTCCTGCCGCTACTGCTTCCACAACGGTCTTTCCGCCGTTTACAATATCGCCAGCTGCAAAGATACCAGCAACGTTTGTCTTACCTTTTGCGTTTGCTGCAATCGTACCTTTGTCAGCTACTTTTACAGGGGCAATCTTGGTCATATCTTCCGGAGCCTGGCCGATAGCAAATACAACAGTATCCGCTGCAACCTTTGCACTGGAAGCGCCGTCTCTTCCCTTGAATACAGCAAATTCTACATTTTTGTCACCAACTAATTCTGCAGGAGCAAAGTTCGTTGTGATCGTTACCCCTAAAGAAGTAGCATACTGGATTTCAGCCATGTTTGCAGGAGCTTCTTCTAAGGTTCTTCTATAATAAATAGCTACATTTTCAGCGCCTAACAGCTTTGCAGTTGTAGCACAGTCCATAGCAACGTCTCCGCCGCCGATTACAACCACGTTCTTTCCAGGGTTGAAATCTCCCTTGGAATCTCTGGCAGCCTTTAAGAAGTCAATGGCATTTGTAACGCCTTTCAGGTCTTTTCCTGGAATTTCAGGAACCTTTGCTTCCCATAATCCGGCGCCGACAAAGATGGCTTTAAAGTCAGCCTTTTTCAGTTCTTCTACTGTGATATCTTCTCCAACCTTGGTATCAAATACGAATTTAACGCCCAGGTCTTTTACTGCTTTGATGTCAAAATCCACAACGTGCTGTGGTAATCTTGCCGGTGTGATTCCGTATGTAAGTACTCCGCCTGCTTTTTCTGCAGCTTCGAAGATGGTTACCTGATATCCGGCTTGAGCGAGTTTTGCTGCGCAAGCAAGGGATGCAGGTCCGGAACCGATGCAAGCGACTTTGTCAGCTTTTTTCTTGGAAGGTGCTGCCAAAATCTTCATTTTGTGTGCCTTTTCCTGTTCTACTGCAAATCTCTGCAGCTTACCGATTTCGATTGGTCTGTCAATACCGCAACGGCTGCAAGCCTCTTCACAAAGTCTGTCATATGGACATACTCTGGCACAGCTTCCGCCGAGAATGTTATTTTCTCTGATGGTTTCAGCAGCACCTTTAATGTTTCTGAATCTGATTGAACGGATGAACTTACCAGGATCTGTTCCTGCAGGACATCCTTTGCTGCAAGGTGCATCGATACATAGTAAACATCTTGCTGCTTCTTCCATCGCGGTTCTTGGGGTGAATCCGTCAACAGCATCAGCAGTATACTTTGCTTTTACTACTTTACTCAAAACTTTCAACTCCTTCTCTTTTAACAAATCAATATAACCTTTAGAATACCGTTTTCCAATGTTTTCCTTTCAGTCTGGCAATCCAGCCAAAGAAAGCACTTTCATTAGGCAAATCTTTTTTGATAAGGCTGATAACGCCTTACTTTTTTTGTGTATATACCGATTCTGCATGACAGAAAAATAATAGTAAAGTTCAATTTTTTTTGCACAATCGTCATTGTAGTGAAACCAGTTACACACAACTTCATTTTAACATCTTTTCAGAATTATGCAATAGTTTATCTTGCAAAATTCTAAAAAACTTATTTCCAGTTGTTATTCAGTTATGGTTCTCTTCTTCTGGTGTTCCTTCTTTTACCAGTCTAATCTGAATTTTTTCTCAGGACAAACACAGATGCAAAGACCGCAGCCGGTACATCGTTCACTGCTCAGAATCATCTCGTTGTTTTTCTTTTCAATGGCTCCGTAAATGCAGGATTTTACACAGTCTTCACAGTCAAGAATACAGATCTCATCATTAATTCTGCTAACCACAGGTTCAATTTTGATTTCCTCAAAAGATTTTAAATTATTTAAGGCTTTACCTTTTATCGTTTTTACTTCCTTGATATCCCGTTCTTCCCCCCAGCGCTCCAGGTCTTCCACAATTTCGGTAATACACGAAAAACCATTTAGCATCACCGAAGTTCCGATCTGTACGGCCGATGCTCCCAGCATGATATATTCCAGCGCATTTTTATAATTCCCGATGCCGCCGATTCCGCAGATAGGAACATCTACAGTCTGGGCGATGGTCGCCACGGATGCGAGGCCCAAGGGCCTGATCGGTGCTCCTGAATAGCCTCCATATGTTGACAGCGTGGGCTCTGCCGTCTCGATATCCACACCCAGAATACAGCGAACCGTATTGATGGCACTCACACCGGAGCCTCCGGCTTTTTTCACTGCTTTCGCCACTCTGGATATGTTTGTGGCATTCTGGGACAATTTCACCATGACGGGAATTTTAATATTTTGGACCACTTCCTTTGTCATTTCAAAGACACGCTCTGCATCTGATGCAACGACTTCCAGAGATTCTCCCATCGGAGAAGAGATGCCCAGTTCGATAGCGTCTGCCCCAAATTTTTCCATTTTCATGGCAAGATAGGCAAGCTCAGAAGGAGTATGGGCTGAAATGCTGGCAATTACTAAGCCTTCCTTGCTTTTGGCGATATCCATTTCTCTTTGCCATCCTTCCACCTGTATATCACTGTAAAGTCTGATATTTTGAGCGCCCTGACCGTTGTAGGCAATTCTCGGCCGAACATCCAGCAAGGCATCGCTGACAATGGTTTCCGTAATGACAGCGCCTGCACCGGCAGTAATTCCTTTTCTGATGCTTTTTCCATCACGATTCCACGGTCCAGCCGCTACGATAATGGGATTTTTTAATTTTAAACCTAAAAATTCTGTTTTCATTAGAATATCTCTCCGATTCTCTCCCTGTGACCACAGGATTTTCTTATCTTCAGCTTGGATTGTAATAAAATTTCTCTATTCGCGGAGTCCTCTTCTTCTTTGCTGTCCATCAAGTCAAAGAGCAGTCTTGCACCAAGAACTCCCATTTTATGCATGGGTTTTTCCACGGTAGTCAGCTTTGGTTCAATCAAATTTGACATTCTGATATTGTCAAAACCCATCACGGCAATTTCTTCCGGAACTTTCAACCCAAAATCCTTCATGGCATCGATCACTCCGAATGCCAGAAGGTCGGAGGATGCAAATATGGCTCTTGGACGTTTTTCCATATCGATTAGCTTTTTCGCGGCAATATAACCGCCTTCTACGGTATTCGGCGCCACCAGGATCAGTTCCTCCCGATCTGGTATTCCTTCTTCTGACAGTGCATGCCGATACCCTTCCAGTTTACGCATGTTTTCTATTTCCGGGGTATCTCCGTAAATGATCGCAATATCTCGATATCCTATGTCTATCAGATGTCTTACCGCTTTGTAAGCTGCTCCCTGACAGTCTATCCTGACAATGGATACATCGGAAATATTCCGGTTTTCACCGATCAAAACCACCGGAATCCCCTGTTTTTTAATAAGTTCCACATCCTCATCTTCCAGCAGGGAAGAGACCAGAACGATGCCGTCTACCCTTCTTTTAATCAGGGAATCCGCATATCGCCTTTCCTTGCTTACGTCATTTTCTCCGTTACATAACAAAGTCGTATAATCCTTTTGATGCGCAACATCTTCAACCCCCTTTGCAATTTCCATATAGCCGGGATTTAAGATGTTCGGAATTAAAAGAGCTATGGTATTGGTTTTATTAAAGTTCAACCCTCTAGCAAACCAATTGGGTGTATACTCCGATTCCTTGATTACCGTTAAAATTCTCTCCTTCGTATCCGAAGCAACGCTTTCAGGATGATTCAAAACCCTGGAAACCGTGGCCACAGAGACTCCGGCTTTTTTTGCAATTTCTTTAATATTCATCTTACACCAAATTACCCAAAAAGCGGGGAGTATCCCCGCTTTCCATTCTAAAATAATAGCTATAATTTAAATTCTTCTGATTCCAGTACTGAAAGCTGCATACGGATAGCCGCAAAGCCTGAAAAGGCCTCTTCCATACAATCCGTTCTTACGTTATCAATCGGTTTACGGCTATAAAATCGCATCTTTATCTCCTTCTCACTGATCAGAAAATACCTGTTTATACGCAACCGCAGAAAATTTTTCGACTGTAGAAAAATTTTATTACATCTGTGCGTTTCAACGCGAGGCAATGGATATGATTCCGTCTCGTTATATTATGTCACTTTATCAATTTTTTTTCAATAAAAAAACAAAAAATAATTCCACTTTTAAACTAGTTTCAACAGGTGTTCTCCTATTGCTCTGCAAGTTGGAATTTCAGGAAATTATGGCCAGATCAGTTCGATTTTGCCTTCCGGGCAGATATCCCCGCAAAGCCCGCAGCCTTTACATTTTTTCCCGTCGATGACAACGTTCTGATTTTGCTCTGAAATTGCTTCATAAATGCAGCATTTGATACAGCGGAAGCAATCTTTCCGACTGCACGGGCTTTTCATGTATGAAATCTTGGGCTCCACCTGCATTTCATCAAAGGATTGGATATGAGCAAGAGCTGTGCCTCTGATCCGGGAGAGATCCTCTACTTCATTTTCCTCCATCCATGATTCCAAATCCTCTTTTACCTTTTCGATATGGGAAAATCCGTTCACCATGACAGCGGTACCCATCTGTACAGCCGTAGCACCCAGCATCATATATTCCAGAACATTTTCATAGGTTTCGATTCCACCGATTCCGCAAAGGGGCAATCTCGTACTTTGAGCTATCGTAGCTACAGAGGCAAGGCCCAGAGGTCTAATAGGAGCACCGGAATAGCCGCCATAGGTAGGGAGATACGGTTTTCTGCTTTTGATATCAACACCTAAAATACAACGTACCGTATCAATGGCGCTGATGGCACTTCCTCCGGCCCTTTCCACCGCACAGGCGATCTTGGACATATTCGTCACATTCTGGGACAGCTTGACCATGACGGGTATATCTACACTGCTTACCACTTTGCTGGTCATCTCATAGATTTTTTCCGCACTGGCTGCCATCACTTCCAGCCCTTCTCCCATAGGGGAAGCAAGGCCGAGTTCGATGGCATCCACACCTATTTTCTCCAGTTTTCCGGCGATATAGCTGATCTCTGACGGGGTCTGCGCACAGACGCTGGCGATTACGATGCCGTCCTGACTTTTCGCCACATCGATTTCCCTCTCCCATTCTTCCAGCAGAATGTCACTGTACAGGCGAATATTCTGAACACCATTGTTGTGATAGGCTACTCTGGGCCTGACATCGATATTAACCTCGTTTACAATGGTTTCCGTAACCACTGCACCAGCCCCGGCAAGGAAAGCCTTCTTGATCATTTCGCCGTTTCGAGACCAGGGTCCTGCGGCCACGATGATTGGATTCTTTAATTTTAATCCCATGAAATCAACGGAAAGCGTCATTTTTTCCCCTCCTTAGCGGTTAAAATATCTCCTTAAGCCTGTCCTGATGTCCGCAGGACTTTCTGACTTTAAGCTTTGACTGAATTAATATTTCCTGGGGCTCTTGTTCTTTTTGTTCATCCTCTTCCATCAGATCAAAAAGCAGTCTGGCCGCTACCAGCCCCATTCTGTACATGGGTTTTGCCACGGTAGTGAGTTTTGGTTCCATAAAGCCTGAGATTTTTAAATTATCAAAACCGACTACTGCAATATCCTGAGGAATTCTCAGGCCTGTTTGTTTTATCTTTTCCATAGCCCCGATAGCCATGGTATCTGAGGAAACAAAGAGCGCTTCCGGCCTGTCCGCCTGGTTCAGCAGTTTGCTTGCTGCCAGGTAGCCGCCTTCAATGCTGTTTTCTTCTTCTACTATATGTGAATCCCGATAATTTAGACCTTCTTCCATCAGGGTCTTTTTAAAGCCTTCCAGCTTATCCATATTTTCAAGCTTTGGCCGTGTCCCATAAATCATTCCGATCTTTCGGTGACCGATTTCGATCATATGCTTTACCGCTTCCGAAGTCGCCGCTTTGTAATCCGTATAGACAAGATTCGCACCGGTGTTATCCTCATTTTTTCCGATGAGTACTACCGACACATCCTGTTTTTTGATTTGCTGAAGATCGCTGTTTTTCAGAAAGGAGGAAACCAGAATAATACCGTCCACCTTTCTTGTCAGGAAATTTTCTACCTGCTCTTTTTCTTTTCCGCGATCCTCCTCGGTGGTGCAAAGCATGATATTATATTTCTTTTGATGTGCAACATCCTCTACTCCTTTTGCAATTTCCATATACCCCAGATCAAGAATATCCGGAATCAGGAGCGCAATGACACCGGTCCGGTTCAGCTTTAAGCCCCTGGCAAACCAATTTGGCGTATAATCCAAGCTCTCCATGACGCTTAAAATATGTTCCTTGGTATCAGGAGCGACAGCATCCGGATGATTCAGAACTCTGGATACGGTAGCAACGGAAACGCCGGCTTTTTTTGCTACGGATTTAATATTCAAATGTCACGCCTCCTATTTTGAAGTTTCAGAAGTTTACAGTAATAGTATAGCATAAACGGAATCTGCTTTCCAAACCCAAATGCTGAAACATGAAAACAGAAAAGGAGTGAGACCAGCCTGAGCAGCCTCACTCTCTTTTCGAAGTGTTTCTTGTCATTTAAGCTTAAAATCTACGAATTCCGGTTCTGCTCCGATTTCCAAACGTCTTACCGCCGGTGTGGTTCTGGAAATAACTTTACCTTTACGTATCACGTAAAGACATTCGCTGGTAAGTCTTACGGCTTCCGCATCATTTCCTGCATCCAGTATGATAATATCTGCAGGTTTACCCTCTTCGATACCATAGGTATCTTCTATGTTCATGGTTTTTGCTGAGCGGGTGGTAATCATATCCATTAAAATGGTA
Source organism: Sinanaerobacter chloroacetimidivorans (assembly GCF_018128545.1). GTDB lineage: Bacteria > Bacillota > Clostridia > Peptostreptococcales > Anaerovoracaceae > Sinanaerobacter > Sinanaerobacter chloroacetimidivorans. The sequence continues at coordinate 349,975 of NZ_JAGSND010000002.1, forward strand.
ATTTGGTCGTGCCCGTTCATATGCGCCGTATGGGCCAGCAGGTTGGCGGCCGCGATCATATTTCCCTTTCCCATGGAATACCACGGATCCATAATGGAGTCATGGCCGATGCAGACATTGACACCTCGAGCCAGAAGTTCATCCACTCTGGTATGGCCGCGCTTTCTCGGATATCCGTCGGTTCTGTTCTGCAGCACCGAATTGTCAAAGGGGTTGGTAATCATATTCAATTCAGCCTTTTTCAAGATGCCCATCAGTTTAAAAGCATAATCGTTATTATAGTTATGCATAGCGGTGGTATGACTTGCGGCAGCTCTGCCCTGCCATCCTCTGACAATATTTTCTTTTGCCATGACTTCTACAAATCTCGAATGGGGGTCACCGGTCTCATCGATATGAATATCGATGAGCCTGTCGAATTCTTCGGCAAAGCGGTAGACGCATTCCACGTCCCTGACTCCGTCCTCCCTGGTGTATTCAATATGAGGCGCTCCCCCTACCACATCGGCACCCATTTCCAATGCCTTCCTCAGCAGAGCTTCTCCGTCAGGCTTTGTAAAAATACCGTCCTGAGGGAAGGCAACGACTTGAATGTCGATAAGGTCCTTTGCTTCCTCCTTGATTTCCAGCAGGCTTTCTACCGTCAACAGTGTGGGGTCCGAACAGTCCGCATGAGTTCTCACCCTTAGGACACCGTTGGCAACATACCATTTTACCACTTCCCATGCATTTTCTTTCAGAATGTCCTTCGTCAAAAAGGGCTTCCGCTCTCCCCAAATGTCGATAGCTTCCAGCAGGGTGCCGGATTTATTAGGTCTGCTGAGATCTCCTGCAGAAAGTACGGCGTCCATATGAACATGGGGATCCACAAAAGGCGGAATCACAAGATTCCCCATGGCATCTATCACTTCGTCGTAATTTCCCTGCAGTTCATCGGTGATTTTACTGATTTTTCCGTTTTCTATCAGAATACTTTTGAAACCATCACGATCTCTTAGCTTGGCATTTTTGATTAATAATGAACTCATTTTATGCTCCTTCCTTGCCTGAAAGCCATATTCTATACGTATTTTGCATCCTTGCTCACTTCGTGCATATCATTGTAATTGGCTGTTTTAAAGATTGCGTTTATAACTGGTACCGCAAGAGCCGCTACGATAATTCCCTGTAAGGAAGGAACTCCGATTTCATATACGCCGCCGAAATAAGCAGCTGCGCATCCGATAAGGTAAGCGATCAAAGGTACCACTCTCAGCTTTTTAAATGTAACGAATTCCAGCATGGGAAGTGTCTTCTTGTATGTAAATAAGAAATCTCCGATAATTACCCCGCCGAGAGGAGGAATAAAGGTGCCAAATAAATTGAGGAGCGGGATAAAATAAGCGCCGATGCCTGCTACTGCTACCACCGTTGCAATAATAACGCCTCCGATGATAAAGGGTCCTTTATTAGATTTATTGAACATTTCCGCTCCAGCTACACCAAATGCATAAGCGGTGGCATTGTTTGTGGTCCAGATATTCAGCGTGAGGATAATCAAAGCCCAGAAGGTAAGTCCCATGGTAATCATCAGTTCTATGAGGTCTCCGGTCTTGAATGCAAAACCTCCGACCATTCCGGAGAAAACCATGATGCCGTTTCCGATAAGGAAGGAAATAATACCTGCGGTAAACGCTGTTTTTCCGTTTTTTGCGAATCTGGCCCAGTTTGCCGCCTGGGTTCCGCCGGATGCAAAAGTACCCACAATTACTGTAATAGCAACGGTTACGGACATGGTTGCAGAAGGCTGTACACCGAATAAAGCTTCCATGCTCCCAACTTCTCTGAAGGCCATCCAGGTTACGATAACAACCAGGGCTACCATCAGCGGTAATGCCACATAGGATACAATAGCCATGCTCTTAAAGCCATAAAGAGCGGTGGCACCCATGATGACAGACCAGAAAATCATGAAGAAAATCTCCCATCCCGGAAGGCCAAGACCCTTCGCAAAGAGAATGCCCATATACTCAGCTGTAATGGCATACCAAAGAACCTGAGTGCCTCCCAAAATAATATCTGCCCATTTTGCCCCTGCTGTTCCAAGGGTATATCGTGCAAGAAGTACTGAGGTTAATCCGGTTTTGGCTCCGATTGCACAAATAATAGCTACATAAACACCAAGTATGGCACTTCCTGCCAGCAAAATCCAAACCAGCTCCGAAAAGGCGAAGGCGGCTCCCAGCCTTGCTCCTGCTGCCATGGTAGGAGTAAAGAAGGTAAAGCCAATCAATACCCCGGTGACCGCAAGTAGTCCTGAACGTGCTTCCTTGGGCACATGACTGAGAGGATAATCTTTTTCTTCGACGACTGCTTTTTTCTGTTTTTCCGCTTTTGACATTTTCATTCTCCTTTCAATTTCTAACATCTGGGTTGACTGCGAGAACCTCCGTAATCATTTACATTTAATCCTGTTTTATAATTTCAATAATTCCATGAATTTATGGGGCTTTATTAAATGTAATTAATTACATTTCTCGTTCTCATACTATCACATCATGTAATTAATTACAATTATATTTTTTAATTTTCGGAAAATTTTATTTGTTAATATTTAAAAAAGGCAGACAACAAAATTTGCTGTCTGCCTTTCTGAAATTTTTAATTAAAATACCACAATTTGGTTTATATTGTCTATGAAAATGGAAATCGTATAATTTTCTTTTTAATCCTCGATAAAAGGCTGTCTTTCCGCCATCTCGGCAATAGTTTTCACAATATCACCATTCGCTCTGGATGTGACTTTCCCTCTGTCTATATCATCAAAGTCCTTTACGCCATATTGATGCGCAATTTCCGATTTCACTCTTTTAATGATCGCTTCCTGCTGCAGCGTTAAATTCATCCGGCATACCTCCTCTCATTTTCATTTTCTGTTCTATAACTTTATCATCAAATGAATAGGAATTTTTTTCTCTACATTTCTTTAAAATCAACCCAATCCTTTACATCGTCCACCGCATCCTCCGAAGGGATAGTCACTTTTGAATCCGGTTCCACATCGATGGTATCCGTCAATGGGAATGTCGTAAAATTCGGCATATGTTCAGGATTAATTTTTACTTCCTGCTTCATGTTTTCCTCCTGCTAATTTTAAGCGAAAATAAAATCAGCTTATGGAGATTATCTATAAGCTGATTTATTAATAAAATTATTTTTTATACTTATCTACCGGATAGCTGCTGTTCAGCCATTTCAACTAATCTCTTAGTCATATAACCGCCAACATAACCATTCTGTCTAGCTGTAAGGTTTCCCTTATCGATTGTGTCATAACCAGTTAAACCTAATTCATTAGCGATTTCAGTTTTCATGTTGTTCAGTCCATTCTTAGCGTTTGGAACTACTGGTGTGTTGTTGTTGTTATTAGCCATTTGTTTTCACCTCCTTTGTGGTATTAATTTAACCCGTCATAAGATTTATATTACAAGTAAATTTTTCTTGTTTTTCCTCTGTTTTCATATTTATTTTATATCGTATTATTCACTGACAGATGTCTTGACCTGCATATCGTTAACCTGATATCCGCAATGATCACATAAATAGTCAAAAGCAGAACATGCTCTCAATCCATAAAAACCTCCATAGCAAGAAATATGCTTATGATTTGTATGCACATTGCCTTTTAAAGCTTTTAAAGCTTCTTGTTCAGTCCAATGATTCATCTTTTTTTCACCTCCTATTATAGTATCTGATAACAATCTCTTTTCTATTTTCAAATTTTCTTGTTAACTTTTGGTTTGACTCTCTGATATTTAGAATAATTTTCCTGATAAATTTTCATACTAAAAAATGAAAAAAAGGTGTAATCCAAGATTTTAATTAAAGGAAAGAGGTAGAATGAACATGGCAGTTTCGCATAAAGGTGCAATTTCTTTTGGATTGGTTTATATTCCGGTAGCTTTGTATACCGCTACCCAGGACAACGATATCCATTTCAACCAGCTTCATAAAGAGGATCATTCCAGAATCAGATACAAAAAGACCTGTGCCCATTGCGGGAAAGAAGTTTCCGGAAGTGATATCATAAAAGGATTTGAATATGATAAGGATAAATATGTCGTTGTGACCGATGAAGATTTTGAAAAAATCAAAACAGAAAAAGATCGTACCATCCAAATACTGCATTTTGCAGATCTGGAAACCATAAATCCCATTTATTATGAAAAATCCTATCATACCATACCTGAAACCGGCGGCGAGAAAGCTTTCGAGCTTCTGCGCACAGCAATGAAGGATGAGAGTAAAGTAGCCATTGCAAAAACCGTTATGGGGAATAAAGAGACTTTGCTGGCTATTATTCCTACGGAAGATAATATTCTAATCAATACCATGTTTTTTGAAGATGATATCAAGGAGCTGCCAAAGGCCTACGCAAAACCCGAATTGAAGGATGAAGAGCTGACAATGGCTAAAAATCTCATACAGACGATGGTGAGATCCTTCGAGCCTGCTTTATATAAAGACGAATATCAGGAACGGCTCCGCGGCCTGATTGAACAGAAAATTGCCGGCAAAGAGATTGTCGCCGCAAAGGAAGAGGAAAAGAGCAATGTAATCGACTTGATGGAAGCATTAAAGAAAAGCATCGAGCAGAACCAACCGGCAGAACCGCCGAAGAAAAAGCGTGGACCTGCTAAAAAGGAACAACCCGGAGCATAATGAACTGATTGGGGAAAAAACTGTTAAACCATCTGTAAATACATGATGAAAACCAAAGGGGGGGCTCCATCCGGCATCCTCGATTTAAAGGATTGCGTATGGAAAAAGCCCCCCAGGAATGTTTGGAATCATAAGCTGCTGCTTTTAGATTGTCCGGAATCATAGTCTCTTGTTTTCCTCAGGCAGATCCGGCAGCTGCTGTTCTGAAAATGTGATAAATTCGTCGGTCTGTTCTTCCGTCAAATGACCGCCGTCTCTGCAGGCAACCATTTCTTTTTTCGTTCGATATTCCTTTTCCATCCTGCTCACCTCCTGAAAGTTAATATTACCCGGTCGGTTCCGATTTATGTGTCAAAGCAGTGTGGTTTCCATATGAAATGATAATAATGATAATAAGGTTCTATAAATTTTATTTTGAAGTAAATTATATCAAGAAAAAACTTGATGAAGTGAGGAATGAATATGTTTCCAAAAAAAGATTCGAAAGTGAATAAACAAAAAGATCAAAAAATATCCGTAAATGAACGCGAAAAGGACTTTGTATTAACCGGTTCTACCTATGAAAGTAAAACCATACCGGAAAATCTTAAAGACCGGGATTGGATGAGTCTTGGGAAAGGCCGGTAAGTTCATTGAAATACCCGGTCACAACAAACTTAATTGGTCCTTTTGATAAGCGTCTATATTATCCCGAATCGATCCCAAAATTGCTTTGTAAATCAAGACCTCTACATTTTTGAAAAGTTTTTCTGCATTTTCACCGCATTGAGGAGTAATAATTACCTTTACACCATTATCGGCCAATGCTTGAGCCGCTCTAAACCCGCCTCCGCCTTGAGCTGCTACGGCTTTATGATCCAGATAGCCGATTTCTTTAGAATGGGTATTATAGATTATGAAAAACGTAGCCCGACCAAAGCATTTATTAATAACTGCATCGAAAGACTTTTCGTTAACCGGCAATGCAATTTTCATTTGTTTTACCTCCTTGTTGCTAATAACAAGTTTCTTTAATTTCTTTTCTGTTTCTTCGCTTATCGAATGTTCAATCTTACAAGCTTCTCTTGCAGCAGTTGCGGGATCAACACCCAGAACATCTTTCAAAAAATCTTTTATCAAATTTCGCCTTCTCTTCATTAGAGCTGCTATATCATAGCCTTTTTCAGTTAATGTGATCTTACCATAGGGATCTTTTTCAAGATACCCGGTTTCTCCAAGGATTTTCACCATACGGCTTACGCTTGCACGTGAAAAACCAAGAGCATATGCAATATCTATGGAACGAATTTCAGTACCGCCCTCAGACAATTCAAGCAAGACCCTAAGGTAATCCTCTTTCGATTGCGTTATATTTTTCATTCTAAAGTCCTTCCATTTATATACTGATATATACTGAATATAAGGAGTTCTTTATTATACATCATAAAGCCATTATGAGCATATGTCAATAACTTTGAATTTATTACTAAAAAAATTATAATAAATTAAAAGAATGGAGAACTAAGATTCCAATTCTGAATCCAAAAACCAAGAATGCCCGCCGACATTTGCAAATTCAATGCGTGGCGGGCTCTCGTTTCCGAAGAAATTCATAGCGGCAAGACATTTTAAGTTCAATATTCCTGCCTATTTTTAAACACCGATTTAACCAAAGCTACAGCAAAGCTTCTATACGTTCCATGGTAATATCGGATGTTAAGGTATTGACGATTGTACCATCCTTGATCAATACTACCGCCGGAATCTCGCCGACTCCCAGCCTGTCGGCCAGGCCTTTGGATTTATAAACATCCACTTTGGTAACCTTTATTTGGTTCTTGTATTTTTCTTCAAATGCTTCGATCATAGGCAGCAAGGCTCTGCATTCCGGAGAAACGGCATTCCATAGGAATACGATACCCGGGAGTTCCCCGCCCATGATCTGATCCTTGAACACTTCGCTTTCGGCAATGTATTTTTCAGCGCCATATCCTGCAATAGCACCGTCTCCCACCGCTGTTGCAACCTGTTTGAGGAATTTATCCCTTACATCTCCGGCCGCAAAAACGCCCGGGATATTGGTTTCCATTTTTTCATTGGTAATCACATATCCGGGTCTGTTCAGCTCGATTTCGTCCCGGAAGATTTCCGTATTCGGGAGATAGCCGATGAACAGGAAACAGGAGTCCACAGGAACCTCGATCAGCTCATTGGTCTTAGTATTTTTCAGAACGACTGTATTCAGTCTTTCTTCTCCGACGAATTCCTGGGGCAGGGTATTCCAGATGAACTCCATCTTTGGATTTTCCAGAGCCTGGCTCTTAGCGATTTCGTTGCAGTCCATGATTCCTTCGTCATGCATGACAGAAACGATTACTTTATCAGCAAATTTGGTAAGGAACATGCCTTCTTCGATTGCGGCATCCCCACTGCCTATTACCATAACGGTTTTTCCGGTATTGGCAGCAGCATCACAGGTCGCGCAGAAGGAAATTCCTTTATCATAAAGGAATAGATCTTCATTTTTTGCCCCAGTCAAACGAGGTTTGCCTCCGGAGGCAATGATAACCACCTTGGCTTCATAATTCGTGCGGAACGTTTCTACAATCTTCGTATCGCCTTTCAGCGTTACTCCTTTTACATCCGTAAGCTTGAAATTTACACCGAATTTCTTTGCCTGTCTATGAAACAGCTCCATTAATCCAAGCCCCGTTGAACCGTCAGGAAAACCGGGATAGTTTTCAATTTCGTTGGTATAGGTTGCAAGACCGCCGACCAAAGATTTCTCTATTAATAATGTGTTCAATCTGGCTCTGCCGCAATAAATGCCTGCGGTCAGTCCCGCAGCTCCGCCGCCGATAATGACCACGTCATATTTTTCGACTTTTTTTTCCATCTCTTTTCCTTTCTTACTTTGTTTATTCCATAAGAAGCTAAGGGGTATGCCAAAAAAGCTTCCCCTTTAGAATTTTTGTCGATTCAATTACATAAAAAACTTCGCTAACAATTTGCTTCCGATATACGCTCCAATCAGCAGAGAGAGCGCAAATACCCAGCCCGATAGGGAGAGCGAAGCGATTCCGCTGAAGAGTGCCCCGATATTACAGCCAAAGGCCAACCTTGCACCGTAACCCATTAACAGTCCACCTAAAACAGCTGCAATCACCTGCCTGACGGATTTGATCTTTTTGAATTTAAACTGTGATGCAAGCAAAGTGGCCATAAGGGCACCGACAATGATACCTACATTTTGAATGGAGCCAGTATCATTTAAAAATCCGCCATTCAGGGTGTTTTGTGCACCGGCCGAGGAAAAATAGAACCATTTGTCCACGCTTCCTCCCAATGCTTCAAACAGCCATGCACCCCAGTTTGTGAAAGGACCCGACACACCCCAAGGATTCCCCGAAGTGGCCAGAAGCGCTATCTGCAGAATGGAGAGCAACACCGCACCGGTTACATATGTAAACGGATTTTTAAAGATGGCTGTGTAGTATTGATTTTTCTCAAGCTTTTCCCAAATTTTTTTCAACCCTGCGTCACCGCCTTTCTGGAAGTGGAAAATACTCCGAAACCGCTATTTTGTCTTCTCAATAACTACTTCCCATTCTCCGTCGGCTACTTCGTCGATTTCAACATTGTATCCCTGGTTTCTGGCCCATTCTGGAACGTTCTTCATTGCACAGCTATGATCGATTTGAACGATCAGTACATCGCCGATCTCTATTGAATTTATTTTCTTTTCTGTTTTCATAAGAGGTACAGGACAAGCCTCGCCTAAACAATCTAAAGTATGTTCTTTCATTTCTGTATTCCTTTCCCGCGTTATGCGCCCATTTTCTTTTTCTGCCACAGGTCGGCAGCAACATAAAGACAGCCAATAATTAAAAACTGTATGATTACAGCCCCGAACCAACCGAAATAATCCGGCAGGAAAACTTTAGGGCCGTTTGATATGAAGTTAATCTTCCAAAAGCCAAAATGATAAGCGCCTAATAATGACCCGATAATGAAGAAAATCAAGGCCAGCATCTGCATCATAAAGCCTTCACCTACCCTCATCAAGGTACCGGATGCACAACCTCCGGCAATTACCATGCCCGTTCCAAAGAGGACTCCGCCTATAACGGTGGCGAAACTGATCGGAACGACATAACTCATTCCCGGAATCGGCAATCCATTGATAAAGGCACCGTATTTAATCGCCGTGAAACCAATAGTGGTTATTGCAAAAGCAATCAAAACGGCCTTTGTTATCGAAGTACTCCCGGTAATCCATGGATCTCGAAAAGATGCGGTAAAGCAAAATCTCGATTTTTGGAGAACGAAGCCAAAGCAGATGCCAAATATCCAAAACATTGCCAGATTGCCAGACTTATAACTAAGTGCAATCCCTATGAAGATGATGATGATCATAAGCGCAATTCCGTAAGGAATTTGACTTTTCTTTGGTTTTCTAGGAGTGCGAGTACCGGATCGCTGAATACTTCTAATTTCTTCTGACATAGGTACCTCCTTTTACGTGATATAATTTGTTAAGTTTTTGACAGTTTACATGTTGTCATTATAGCATACAAAACACTTGCGTATCCATACCATCTGGTTATACAATATAACAAGTATTTATAACAAAATAACCGATGTGAGTTCAGGAGGATTTGATATGCAAATAGACCATCTCATACTGTTTCATAGAATAGCAACCGAGAAAAGTATCTCTAAAGTAGCAGAAGAATGCCACCTGTCACAGCCTGCTTTGAGTCAGCAAATGAGAAAGCTGGAAGAAGAAATAGGACTTCGTCTTTTGGATCGGAGCAATCGCGGTATCGAATTGACCAGCAGCGGAAAGGTTGTACATAAATACTTTCAGCAAATCATAGAAGTTTATGAGAATCTATTGGAGGAAACGAAAAATCTGACCAATTACAGCGGTACCATCAGAATCTTTGCCTCTCATGTGGTTGGGCAGTATGCTCTTCCTTGCACCATTCACAAAATGAATGAAAAGTTTCCGAAGTTTAATTTCACATTAACGACCATGACTTCCAATGATGTGGTTCGAAAAATCATGGAGGAAAAAGGGAGTATCGGTTTTATTGTCAGTTCGGTCAATAATCCGGATCTGGTCTGCAAACATATCTATACCGACAGGGGGTATCTGGTATGTTCGGAAAAATTTTACAACGAAAATTCCATTACACTGGATAAGCTGAAAACTTATCCCATGATCACCTTGATCGATCGCTTCAGCTCACAAAGAATATTAAATCAGTCACTAAAAAAGGCAGGATACGATATTAATGATTTTTCCGTTTTAATGAATCTGGACTCCACGGAATCGGTAAAGGCTTCTGTGATTGCCAACCTGGGCTTTGCCTTTCTGCCATATATGTCCATTAAGAAAGAAATTTATTTAAAACAACTGAAAATCTTGGAAATACCAGGGTTTCAGGTCAACTACGATTTACATATGATTTACAAGAAAAAAGAAGATGCTCTTGACACACCTGCTGAAATTTTTGATTATTTTGAAAGTATCGTAGACGAAACCTTCTGTTAATCATTTGGTTTTTTGCTGATATAGAATTCCCAAACACCGTTTACCGGCTCCAGGATTTTTACTTTGTAGCGATGTACATTGCAATAGTTTTTTACCGATTCCGATACACAGCTGTGGTCTGTAATCAGCACGATTTGTCTGCCTTTTGAAAGCTCACCTTCCCGTTTCTGCAGTTTTATGATCGGGACAGGGCACATATCTCCCAGACAGTCGATTCGGATCAATTCCTCATGTTTCATCTTATAATACCCATATCATATCTTTCCACCAGTCTTGATGATTCTGGTACCAGCGAACCGTATCAACGATCCCCTTCTCAAAGCGAATGGATGACTCCCAGAAAAGTAAATTTTTAATTTTAGTAGAATCTACCGCATATCTTAAGTCGTGTCCCGGCCTGTCTTCCGCATATTCAATTAAATTCTCCGATTTCCCTAATTCTTTTAGAATAATGCTGACGACCTGAAGGTTTGTCCTCTCATTATTTCCCCCTATGTTATAGACCTCTCCCATCTTGCCCTGAACCAGTATAAGATCTATGGCAGTGCAATGATCAGATACATGAAGCCAGTCCCGAATATTTTCTCCGGTGCCGTATATCGGCAATTTCTGATTTTTTAAGGCTCTGATAATCGTGGAAGGAATCAGCTTCTCCAGAAATTGGAACGGGCCATAGTTGTTGGAGCATCTTGATATGGTAACCGGAAATCCGTAGGTTCTGAAGTATGATTGTGCAAGCAGATCGGCTGCCGCTTTAGATGCTGCATACGGGGAGGAAGTCTGGATGATGCTCGATTCCGTAAACAGCAGGTCCGGCCTGTCCATAGGCAGATCTCCGTAAACCTCATCCGTCGACACCTGGTGGAAGCGCTTCACCCGAAATCTTCTGGAAGCATCCATCAATACTTGTGTTCCTAAAACATTCGTCTTTAAAAAAATTGTTGAATCCTCAATGGATTTATCGACATGGCTTTCAGCCGCAAAATTGACTACTACGTCAAAGTTCTCAAGATCAAAAACATCAAATATGAAATCCCTGTCTGCAATATCCCCCTGAATGAACTTGAAGTTCCGATTTTGCATAGCACGGTCTAAGGTATGAATATTCGCTGCATAGGTTAACTTGTCAAGGCATACCACATTCCAATCTTTATACTTTTCAAGAAAATAATAAACAAAATTACTGCCAATAAAGCCTGCTCCGCCGGTAATCAGTATTTTCATTCAGTCCTCCTTCTAGTAGCCGCTAATGCATCAACGGCTTCGCCTCCGACTCGCTTCGCTCCCTGCTGTCCGTTTTTCCATTGCAGCTTTAGCTGCGGAAAAAAGGCAACGCTGCATCTCAATAATCGCGTTCATTCTATCATAACTAGGTCAACCATGATGATCAATGAACGCTTCTTTACAGCAACGCTGCATCTCAATAATCGCGTTCATTATATCACATATTGACAATGCAATTGCAAGTATATTATGATTAGGTTTGCCAATTACCACCCTATTGAGTTTAAGTGTAGAAGATATGATTGTCAATTTTTATGAAAGATTTCAACCGAAAAATCAGATGTGCTGCTTGGAAGATGCTTTATTTGAAGGCTTTCTTTCCACCGACGGCAAGTATGCCGGTTTGCTGAAGGAGCACTTCGATCAAAGCGGCGGAATAAGCAATATATTATTTACGCCATCAGCTACTGCAGCATTGGAACTGGCAGTTCAGCTTCTTGGTTTAAAGCCGGGCGACGAGGTGATCATTCCCTCTTATAACTTTCCATCTGCCGCCAATGCTGTGATCAAATATGGCGGAACTCCCATCCTGTGCGACGTCGATTCGATAACGAAAACCATATCTTTGGAAGATGCCGCTTTAAGAATTACCAAAAAAACGAGAGCGATTATGCCTACCCATTATGCCGGGATTTCCTGTGATATGGACAGCCTGATGAAGCTGGCTCAGGATTGCCGGATAGCGGTGATTGAAGACGCGGCCCAGGCAGTTCATAGTTTATACAACGGTAATCCGCTAGGGACCATCGGCGATTTTGGTGCATATAGTTTCCATCATACAAAGAATTTTTCCTGCGGAGAAGGCGGAGCTTTTTTATGCAAAGATTCATCCCGAATAGATTTTGCGGAAATTCTGAGAGATAACGGCACCAATAAGGCACAATTCTATAAGCAGAAAACATCGAGCTATTCCTGGCAGTGCGCCGGTTCAAATTATATGATGAGCGCGGCTTGTGCCGCTTTGCTGTACGCCCAACTCCTTGATTATGAAGTGATAACGGCAAAACGCAAAGCGGTTTCGGACACCTATCATGAAATTTTATCCGGATCGTTTGAAAAACTTGGTGAAAAAATAAGCCTCATGGAAATTCCCGACTATTCGGCCCCCAATTATCACATCTATTACATCAATTGCAAGGATTATGAAACCAGAGAAGCCGTAAGAAAGGGTTTACTTGCCGACGGTATCGACGTCAGAACACACTTTGTTCCGCTGCATCTTTCCGATTATGGAAAAGCTTTGGGTTACACAGCCGCTGATTTTCCGAACAGCCTTTCCGCTTTCGAGACCCTCTTGAGGCTGCCGATCCATACGGAAATGACAAGGACAGACTGTGAAACTGCAGCCGGCCTTCTTATCAAGCGAGTAGGAGAACTATCATGGCAACGCTTATCAACGTAATCATACCAACTTATAATGCTTCCGGAACCGTTCGGCTGCTTACGGAGCAGCTTGAAAAAGAACTCGGAAGATACGATTTTCGTATTTTATTCGTCGACGATGCAAGCATGGACGATACAAGGGATATCATTCAAACCCTGGCACAGGAATATCCCAATATCGATTATTTCTTTGCCCGGAAAAACAGAGGACAGCAGGCATCGCTGCATACCGGCCTGAAGATGATATCCGAACCCTGTGAATATGTCATTACGATGGATGATGATCTCCAGAACCCAGTCAGTGTGATCCCTTCTCTTCTCGAAACAATGAAATCAGGCTATGACCTTGTTTATGCCGTGCCGGTTATCGGAAAAGAGGCAGTCAACCCTTCTCCATCCTTTATCAGACGTTTGGGAAGCCGCTTCCGTGATCTGCTTTTCGACAGTTTTCCCAATAAGCCTGCCGGTGTCAGAGTAAGTGCTTTTCGAATTCTATCATACGAGCTTGCCGTAAAAATCGCAGAGTCGAAAAAGAAGTATTTTTATCTTTCGGCAGAAGCGTTTCAATATGATATCCGTACAGCAAATATTACTTATGAGTATGTTCCCAGACACTGTGGAAGGTCCAGCTACCGTTTCGGAAAATTGCTGCTTGTATATTTCAGGCTTTTAATGAGCTATAAGTTAAAGTTGTTATAAATGGTGGTAATATGAAAAAAATAATGATACTCGGCGGTTCCAATTGCCAGAAGAATGCTGTTTTACATGGAAAATCACTTGGGTATGAAGTGTTTATAGCCGATTATGCGAAGTCCCCGTTGGCGGCATGCTTTGCCGATGGCCACATAGAGGTCAGTACCTTTGATCCGGAAGGCTGCATTCGGGCCGCCAGGGAAATCGGTGCCGACGGAATTATGACGATGGGTACGGACCAACCGGTTCTGACAGCCGCCCTCATTGCAGAAGCCTTGCATCTGCCGTCAGCCATCGGCTCCGAAGAAGCAAAGTCGGTCACCAATAAAAAAATAATGAAAGCTATTTTTAAGGCCAATCAAATTCCATCCGTGAATTATAAACTGATTCATTCCGATTCCTCCTTTGACGACATCAAAGAGCTTACCGTACCGGTAGTGCTGAAACCTCTGGATTCGCAGGGGCAGCGGGGAGTTTTCCGGCTGGATGATAAAAATCTTGTTTTTCATTATCTCGATCAAACCCTTTCCTTTTCAAGGGAAAAGGAAGCATTGCTGGAAGAGTACTATCCTTCGGATGAAATCACTGTAAGCGGATGGATCCAAAATTCCAGCCTGACCATACTGACGATAACCGACCGGATATTGCTGCAGGATCCCGTCCATATCGGGATTTGCACCTCCCATAGGTTTCCCAGTGTACATATGGGTAACTATAAGGAAATCAAAGAAATATCAGAAAAGATCGTAAAGGCTTTTCATCTTACAAACGGCCCCTTGTATATCCAGATGCTTATCGGTGAAAAGGGTCTCATGGTGAATGAAGTGGCAGCAAGAATCGGAGGCGCTTTCGAGGATGTCATCATCAAAAAAATCAGCGGCTTTGATATTCTGGACGCCGTCATGCGCATATCTCTGGGCATGGAGGTCGATGCAGCTCCTTTGCAGGATTTTGACTGTTCGAAGTCCAGTGCGGAAGCTTCGGTCCAGCTGATGTTTGCAAGTCCTGGTATCCCATCATCGATCACTCCTGTCGAGCAGCTGTTAAAGCTGGAGCATGTCATAGATGCCGGCTATAATTATAAACAGAGAGAGGAAATAAAATCCATTAAAAACGCAACTGCCCGTTTTGGACATTGTGTTCTTTTTACAGACTCCGGTCCAATAGCACCATCCGTTGATCTTTTTCAACGCAATTTTAAAATTCTGGATGAGAAAGGGAATAATTTATATAAGGTTTTATAATGCTTCAATACTTTAGAAAAAAAAAATCAGCCAGAGCGCTGGTTTACGGTTTGTCCGTATGTTTGCTTTCCGCAGCAGTTTTGCTGCCACTTTCGGGATGTTCCGGCAGTGAAAAACAAAAAGAGATTCATATTGCGGAGCAATTCGGTATTGCCTATGCTCCGCTGCAGGTTATGAGAGAGCAAAAATTGCTCGAACAAGAGCTTCCAGGCGTAAAAATAAACTGGAAGCAATACGGCGGCCCGACTCCGATCCGGGAAGCCATGCTCGCAGGAGACGTCGACTTCGGCTTTATGGGTTCCGCACCCGTCCTGATCGGAATCGATAACGGTATGGATTGGAAATATGCTGCCGGTATCTCTTTCAATCAAGTCGCACTTGTTACGGATCAGCCTGATATCAATTCCATCCGTGATTTTCGTGACAACGACAGGATCGCGATATTATCGCCGGGTTCTACCCAACATATCCTGCTTTGTATTGCCAGCAATCAGGTATTCGGAGACCCAAATAAATTTGACAATCAAATCGTTTCCTTATCACACCCCGATGCCATGGACGCATTGATTGCCGATACCGAGGTCACGGCTCATTTTTCAACTCCCCCCTACCTTGATAAGGAACTGGAGCATGGCATGAAGATTATCACCACCGGTGAGGAAATCATGGGACAGCCGTTCACCTTTATCACGGGAGTTGCCATGGTAAGCTTCTACAAGGAAAATCCCGAAGAATATGATGCGATCATCCGTTCTCTGAACGCTGCTATCGATTATATCAACAGCAATATGGATGAAGCTGTAGAAATGCTGGCACCGATTTATGATATCGATAAAGCAACTTTAAAAGAACAGATGACCTATAACGGTACGATTTATTCCAATCAACTTACCGGCATCGACAAATTGGCGGAAGAGATGTATCGTATCGGGATGCTGAAGAATCCTATTAACTATCACGATGCGGTTTTCCCCAAATCAAGAGGTACCAATGAAAACAACGAAAAAGAGTAAGGAAAAGCTTATCATTATATTCTGGATATTCGTAATGCTGATAATCTGGCAGTTAGCTGCCACAATCGGCGGAATATCTAGTCTTTTGCTGCCCAGTATCGGTGATGTGGCAGCGGCCTTGACCGACTCGTTCCTGCATGGTGATCTGGCATATCAATTGTATTATTCTCTCAGAGTGATTCTTATCGGTATCGTCATTGCGATTTTATCGGCCATTCTGCTGGCGTTTGCCGCACAAAAATCCATGATCATGTCGGGTCTGGTAAAAGTTCTTTCAGCTATCGGTCATCCCCTGCCTGCATTGGCGCTTCTGCCGCTGATCATCGTCTGGTTTGGTACCGGGGATGCGAGTATCATTGCCATTATCGTACATTCGGCCTTATGGCCGATTCTGATCAATTTGAACTCGGGTTTTCAGGCAGTTCCTCAAATTTATCTGGATATTGGCAGAAATTTGGAATTGTCCCCCCTGGAAATTGCTTATGAAATCAAGCTGAAAGCCTCTCTCCCCTATTTGATTTCAGGCGTGAAAATAGCATTCGCCAGAAGCTGGAGAGCTTTGATCGGCGCGGAAATGGTATTTGGCGCCATTGGTCTGAAGGGCGGCATCGGCTGGTATATTTTCAAGCAGAGAACCTTTATGAATACCTCCGGCCTGTTTGCCGGTATTATCGTCGTGATCCTTGTCGGATTATTGATAGAAAGAATCCTTTTTGACTCTATTGAAAAAAGAACTGTACTGAAATGGGGACAAAGTAAAATCTGAATGAAGGCGGCATCATATGGATATCAAATTAAGCGGAATTACAAAAGAATATCTTCACGAAGAAGGAACAAGAAAAGTTCTCGATAATTTGTCACTGTTTGTCCCCAGCGGCCATTTCGTCTCGATTATCGGCCCTTCCGGCTGCGGCAAAACGACCCTGCTCAAGCTGATCGGCGGTTTCGACGGACATTCGAAGCCTTCCAGAGAAATATTTATGATTTTTCAGGATGCCAATCAGCTGTTTCCCTGGAGAACCCTGGAAAGTAATCTTTCCTATGCCATCAGGAAAACCCATAAAGGAATCAGTAAAGCACAAGCCGCAGAGAAGGCAAAGGCGGCCCTTTCAGAAGTCGGTCTGCTGGAGTACCATCATTACTATCCCCACCAGCTGTCAGGCGGAATGAAACAAAGAGGTGCCCTGGCCCGTGCCCTGGCGGTAGGATGCAAGGTTCTTCTGATGGATGAACCATTTACCAGTCTGGACAGGGTTAACAAAGAAATAGCCTATGAACTCCTGCTTAAAATCTGGAGAGAAAAGAAGCTTACGGTCATTTTTGTGACCCATGATCTGGAGGAAGCAGAAAGACTGTCAGAACAAATCCTTTACTTTGAAGATCTGAACGGTAAAATCTCTGTCTGAATTTATGTATGGTATGATTCGAATTCCATATAGATTGTTCCGGAATTCGTGGACCGGCATGCAGTTTTCATCCAGGAAGCGACGGAGTTCTTCCATATATCTTGGATTTCCGTAAATCATATTCCATACAGGTCTCTGCGAGTATATCAGGTCCATTTCATCGGACAGTATGATATACTCGATTTTATTTTTTCTGATATATTCTTCTACAGACAGATCCTCAGCCGCTAAATAGGATAGATTTCTGTAATCAAGAAGCTTACCGTTTTCGAAATAATATTCGCTGTTCAGATTTGCAAGAACCTTGTTTTCCGGTTCCACCGTCTTTGCTATTTCACCGATATAATCTTCATAGCTGAAATGCAGCCATGGAGCGATATTGACAGCGCTTATGGAAGTGACTGCCATAATGAGCACGATGTTCATGATATTGCGTACCGTTTTTTTTGCCTTGCGCAGGATGTCCGTCATACAGCTAACGGCAAGAAAAACCATTGTTGAAAATAAGGGGAATAAAAAGATAATGCTTGTCTGATTGTATCTTCCGATCAGCACCATACCGGTCAGGATGCCGACGAGACCCTTTCCAACTAAAACAAATTCCGCTCCGTATCTCATTTTTCCCCGTATCAACAGAAGCAGCAGGAATGCTGCCGCCAGGCCGAACAGGACGAATTCGAACCTCACGTTGGGAACGTAATAAGTGCCGCTTACTTGATACCAGATTTTCAGAAAAAAATAAGGCAGCTCCGTTACCTTGTCCGTAACGGGTGCACCGACATCAAACTCACTGCTTCCATATTCAAAATAATGACGGAAAAAGCTTCTGTCAAAAGAAAGACTTACTGCAACAAAAAAAGCAGCGATCATCGATGTGATCCCGGCGTAACCCAGCAGCGGTTTCCAGCTCTTCAGCCGCCTCATATTTTTGAAGCCTACCGGAAACAGCATGGCGGCGCACATCGTACCGATCAGAAAACTGTTTGGGTGAAGGCCGACGGATAAACCCGTAATCAAACCGGCGGTCAGGCTCCGTTTTTTTATGACGGCCAGAATACATGCGAGAATACAGCAAACAAGGATGATTTCCTGTCTGGCAAAATGACTGGCGTAGATGAATTGAATATCGGCGGACAAGAATACGGTTCCCGCCAGGGGGTATTCGCAGAAACGTTCCTCACCAAATTTATCAAAAATGGCTTTCAGCAGAAAATAAAACAAGATAAGGGCAATACACCCGAATATCAGGGAAAGGAGCCGAAAGGAAAAGATATGATATTGAAACAATGCCAGCATTGGCATCTGCAGCAGATGAAACAAGATTTTTATTGCGTGAGGATATCTAGGCTTCAGGTCATAGAAGGTTTCCGTCACGCCCAAGTCTCCATTCTCCATCATATTCCTCGTTAATCCCGACAGCCACGACTCATCGGAATGGACAAACGGAAAATTAGTTAAAAAAGATAAACTGATAAGAAAGTAACAAAAAATATAAATTCCCAGGATCAGTTCCTGTTTCCTTACCCGAATCCTGAACAACCCAAAATGCAATGTATTTATTATATCGCTTATTCTCATTATACGTTCCACCGTTCTATAATCCCATTTTCACCACTATCTCACAATGTCCTTGTTATTTCAACTATAAAATAATAGCATGTTGTATAATAGATATTTATATCACAATGTTTTCATTTTGGTATATGATGTTTACAATGACAGTTTACAAATCAGGTATGACACTTTGTAAAGGAGGAGGCAAGTTTGTGCGATTAATTGCCAAAAATTTAACATTCTTCCTGTTGGTCGTAATGTTAGCAATCGTTATTGCTGCCTGCAACCCATCCGAATATGAGGAGACAACGCCTCAAATCATTAGCGCTGCTTCCCTTACCGACCTCATATCGAACAATGACAATCTAGTGATCGTAGATATGCAGAGTCCGGAAGAATATGCAGCAGAACATGTTAATGGCGCCGTCAATATTATCAAGGACGACATTGTAATCAATGTACCGGTTGAGAATATGCTCACCTCAAAATCCAAATTTGAAAGACTGATGGGTGAAAAAGGTATTGATAATGATTCAACAATTATAATCTATGATAATGACAAAATGAGTGCTGCACGACTATGGTGGTCACTGCTGGTATACGGAAATGAAAATGCACGAGTTATCGACGGAGGTCTGGAGGCAATCAAAAGAGCCGGAATCGAGCTAACAGGAGAAGTTCCGGAAATTCAAAAAACCACTTACACTGCGGACGAAAAAAACAAGGCATTTCTTTCAGACATCAGTGATGTGATGGATCAAATCAACGAGCCAAACCCCAATGTTGTTCTGCTGGACGTAAGAACAGATGAGGAGTTCAGCGAATCAGGAAAAGTTCCATCATCCGTCATGTATGATTACAACAATATTTTTTACTCGGACAATACTTTTAAAGACGTACAAGCGACCAGAATCAACTTTATTGACAACGGAATGAGACCGGAGAAAGAAATCATTCTGTATTGCCGAACCTCAATGAGAGCTTCAGCAGTGTTCTTATCCCTCTATAATGCGGGATACCGGAATATCAAAATCTATGATGGCGCTTATCTGGAGTGGTCATCAAACCCAAATAATCCAATAGAATTGCCTGCCGGAGCCAGCGCTCTGCCAAGCAAAAAAGATGCATCCTGAGGAGGAAGTAAACTATGAAACTGAAAAAATTATTGGTTATCTTGTTATGCGTTCTCTTGACAGCGGTATCGTTCGCAGCTTGCGGCAGCAACGAAGAGGCTGCGGCACCACCTGCTGAACAAACCCCTGTTGCTGAAGAAACCAACGCTGTCGAAGAAGCAGCCCTGGCATACTTCGCAAATTTCCCTGCCGATAGACATGTGATCTCTCCTGCTGATTTCTTTACGAAAATCGATGCGGGCGAAGAAATGTTCATTATTGACATTCGATCTGCTGATGATTATGCAAAAGGCCATATTAAAGGCGCTGTAAATTTGCCTTTTGGAAATGGATCCATCGCGCAGAATCTCGAGATCATTCCTGATGATGTTTCGGTCTACGTATACTGCTATACGGGTCAGACAGCGTCTCAAACCACCGCTGTATTAAACGTAGCAGGTAAACCTGCTTATAACGTTCAAAGCGGTTTTGTAAGAGGTATTTCCGTAGAGCCGAATTTTGAAAATTACTTAAGTACCGACCCTGTAGATCTTCCTGCCGATACCTATGAAGTAAACAGCGATATCAAAGCCGCAGTTGAAGAATATTATGCAACAGTTGCTTCCTACGCCGGAACTCCGACAGAGGCCCAGAATATCAAGGTTGAAAATGTGAAAGAAATTGTTGATTCTGAATCTGACGATTATATGATCGTTTCCGTCAGAAAGGCTGAAGACTATGCGAAAGGCCATGTCAAGGGTGCTGTCAACATTCCTTTCGGAGCAGGAATGCAGGATTCTTTGGTTGAATTGCCCAAGGATAAGAAAATCATCGTGTACTGCTACACCGGCCAAACAGCTTCTCAAACGGTTGCCATTCTCAGGCTGCTGGGTTATGAAGCTTACAACATGCAGTTTGGTATGGGTAGTGTAGAAACGAAATCAGGCTGGCTCGGCGCAGGCTTCGAAACCGTAACCGAATAAGTACTGATCGGGTAAGCCGATTCTCCACAAAATTGTTTCAGAAATAGAAGGACACCTGAAATATCGGATATCAGCCGATACCTTCAGGTGTTCTTATTCTTTGCTCCTTTATACCAGCCCTTTTTCTTCGATAAACTCCATTAACATCTTGCTTGTATTACCTGTAATCTTTAAACAATTTGTTAAATGTTCTTTTGTTTCAAACGGATATGGATTCAATGCACGGCAACAGGTAACGCTGTATTTTTCTACAAATCGTTCGCTGAATTCCTTGGCATATTGATATGCTTCTTCTCGGGACTCCAGGTTTGAAGTTCGTCCTTTTATCATATTTAATGCAACAATCGCTCCGGAAAGTGCACCGCACATACATCCCGACTGTCCTACACCACCGCCGAATCCAGTCATCAGCTTCACCAAAGCAGGATCTATTTCCGGAGCAAGCAATTCACGAAAGGTTAAAAAAACTGCTTCTGCACAATTGTACCCTTCTTTAAAATAATTTCCGGATTTGTTCCTTGCTTCGACAGACATTTCATCACTCATGATACGCCCTCCATTCATTTATACTTATATAGTAGCATTGTAATGAGCATATGTCTATATTCCTTTATGGACAATTATAAAAACATGAGATATTCCTGAAATGATATGGAACACCTCATGTTTTTTATATGAAAAGCTCGTCACTATTGGGCCTGACCAAGACCACTGCATTGGCCGAACCCACCTCTGCCATTACCTTGCATACCGCCAAACCCTGCACCCATTCTTTGACCGTTTTTTAGCATACCAGTACCATCACAAGAGGATTGATTGTTTTCTATAGCTGTGATTATTTCATCAGCCCTCTCCTGTGTCAATAGTCCGGCTGCAACTTTTTCAGCTAAAATATTCTTTTTGATTTGCAGCATCTCTGCCTTATACGCTTCTAACTTTCCTGCCTCATTTGCCATAGTTCCATAGGATTTTCCCGTTTCATATCTTTCTGCGATGACAGCTTCAACTGTTTTGCCTGTTAACCCCGCTACAGCCTCTGCGGGAGTGTTATATGAGGAAGCTGCAAATGCGGTGACTGATGCCGCACCCGCTGCCAATACTATAACTCCCACCATGATTAATTTTTTAATTTTTTTCATTTTAAAACCTCCTTATTTCTACTGAACGATTACAAGTAATTGCTTTCACTTGCTATGATGATAGATTACCTGCAAAGTATGGCAAAAATATGTTTTTTAATTTATAAAATTATGTTATTTCGATAATATAAAAACACACTTTTGCCACAACTCTTGTTACCGGATATGGTATAATTAGCAATCATATGTTTGAGGTGATTTATGCCAACGATTCTAATTGCGGATGACAATAAACAAATTACCTCCATTTTGGAGGAATATGCAAAAAAAGAAGGATTCCTAACAAGAATTGCTTTAGACGGCCGGGAAGCCTTGGATCTATTCCAAGAGGTGCAGCCTGATATCGTATTGCTTGATGTTATGATGCCGCTAATGGATGGATTCGAGGTTTGCCGTGAGATTCGAAAGACTTCCAATGTTCCGGTGATCATGATTACAGCCAGAGGCGAAGACTTTGAGAAGATTATGGGATTGGATATCGGTGCAGACGACTATATCGTAAAACCCTTCTCTCCCGGAGAAGTTATGGCAAGAATACGGGCAATTTTGAGAAGAATTTCCCGCGAGGAAGATCAAAAGCATCAAACCTATTCTTACGCCAATTTAAAAATTAACTTGGACGATTATACTGTGGCAATTAATAATTCCTATATTTCATTAACGAAAAAGGAAATTGAATTATTATGGATTCTGGCTACAAATAAGAATAAAGTATTTTCTCGTGATAACCTTTTAAACAGCTTATGGGGGTACGATTATTTTGGCGACAGCCGTACAGTAGATTCCCATATTAAACGCCTGCGTGCAAAACTGGAAGTAATTGACCATGATGAATGGGATATAAAAACGATCTGGGGCGTTGGTTATAAATTTGAGGGTAAAACCGATGAAAAATAAAATTGCATTTCGATTGATTCTATACTTTTCAGCAACGCTGCTTCTGTTTTCTATCAGCATTGGCAGTGTGTTTATGATGCTGTTCAAAGTGCATACGATAGAACTTCAAAAATCAGAATTGGAAAATCGTGCAACAACCATTGCAGCCACTGTATCTGAATTATTGAATGATACGCGTAATAACCCTGGTATGAGAATGGGCATGATGAGCGGAGGCCAGGGTGGTTATATGGCATACCTTCGTTTTTTAGACGATATCGCCATGGCAGATGTCTGGATCGTGGATGAAAACCTGGAATTAATAACAATTGGGCATATGGGGATTCAATCATTTAATTATGCTGATTTGCCCAAAGATGCCGAAACAGTCGTGAAAGAGGTTTTCCAAGGAAGCACCACTTTCAGTGAGGGCTTCAGCGACCTGTTAGAAACACCCACCTTAACAGTCGGAACGCCAATTCAGCAGGACGGTAAGGTGATTGGAGCTTTATTGCTGCATTCTCCTGTCAATGGCATCCATGATGCCATTGATCAAGGCTTTCAAATACTGGCAATCAGTGTTTCCATTGCACTTGTATTATCTATTATTCTATCGATCTTGTTAGCAATTTCCTTTACACGACCGTTAAAAAAAATGAAAAATTCAACAGTACAACTGGCAGGTGGTGATTATTCAGTTAAGACCGGTGTTCATAGCAAGGATGAGATTGGGGCACTTGCTTCCGCAATTGATACCCTGAGCGAACAGCTTGAAGTTGCTAGTAAGGAGAGTGATCATTTAATGAAGCTGCGTCGTGATTTTGTAGCTAATATTTCACATGAGCTTAGAACTCCGGTAACAGTGATTCGCGGCTCGCTGGAAGCTCTTTGTGATGAGGTTGTCGTCGATTCGGAGCAAATAAAAAATTATTATCGTCAAATGTTAAACGAAAGTATATTTTTGCAAAGGCTGGTTGACGATTTACTCGATTTATCCCGTCTCCAAAATATTGATTTTAAAATAGAAATGCAAGAATTAAACTTGTGTGATGTTCTGAATGACGTTGTACGCAGTGCAAGGAATATAGCATCTGGCAAGAACATTGAGATTCAATACAAACAGGATTCCTTGCTTTGCATGGTGGTAGGAGATTATGGCCGGATCCGGCAAATGCTGATGATTATTCTTGATAATGCCATCAAATTTTCTTCTGAAAATAGCATGGTTTCCATATCTCTGCAAAATAGGGAAATTTCTATACGGGATTCTGGCGTGGGAATTCCCCAGGAGGATTTGCCCTTTATCTTTGATCGGTTTTATAAATCCAAGTCCGAGCAGAATAAAAATGGCACAGGTCTTGGACTTTCCATCGCGAAACAGATAGCAGAGAGACATCATATTCAGGTTTCGGTGAACAGCAGTCAAATAGTGGGAACTGAATTCAGATTTCGTTTTTAATTTCCATTTGACTTCATTCACAAGCCAAATGTTCTGGAGGATTCGTTCCGCACGCTTCAGTTTTTTAGAATTGCAAACAATTTCTTGTATCTTTCAGCGAATATACTCCCCTTCCTCCAGACAAATGTAAAATCATGTGTTACATTGTATTTGCCAAGAGGAATTTCTTTTAGCTTTCCTTCTGTTATTTCTTTCCGTGCTGCTGCTTCGTAAAGAAAAGTAATTCCACAGTTTGCCTGTACCAAAGACTTAATTGCATTCATGTTACTGATCTCCACAAGATTCTTAAAGTCCTGTATGGTCAGATTCCTTTCTCCAAGTGTTCTTTCCAGTATCTCCCTTGTCCCGGAACCCGGCTCACGGACAATCAACCTTTCATTCAGCAGATCCTCCACTGTGCTGCCCTTTCCGTTGAATACATATTCCGGACCGCATACCGGGATATATTTTTCTCTTGAATATGGAAGATAATCGTATTCACTTTTCGTGAAATATCCTTCAATAATGGCAAAGTCGATCTCTCCGTTGTTCAGCTTTTCCAAAAGTACGTAAGTGTTGGCTACCATCATCTGAATCGATGTATCAGGGTATTTGTGTAAATAGGCCGCCAGGTGACTTGGAATAACAAATTCTCCAATCGTAAGCGTTGTTCCGAAAATTAGTTTTCGCCGTTCTCCTTTTAACTCTTTTAGATGCTCTCGAAGAAAAAGGTCATCGTGTTTTATGGTAGTTACGGCATTTAACAGCGTTTCGCCTTCCTTTGTCAGCTTCATCTTCTTGCCGTCATACTTGAAAATTTTTATGCCGTACTCCTCTTCCAGATACCGTATATGCTGCGAGACTGCAGGCTGCGTTATATTCATTTTTTCTGCTGCTCTGGTAAAATTCATATATTTGCAGACAGCTAAAAAGGTCTCTATCCTATAATCCAACAATTTTATCACCCTGACTTTAAAAATTTACTTTTCATTTATCATAACATATTATTATCGTTATATAAAATATAATAATTTTTATTTATCATTATTCTATGTTAATCTAAACCAATAAGCTATATATTCATTTTAAGTATTTAAAGAGGCGATAAAATTATGGACTTTATGAAGAAATCCTGGAAAGGCATTTTATTATGTTTTTTCATTGCTGCTCCTTCCTGGTATCTGGGTCAGATCCTTCCGGTTGTAGGCGGTCCCGTTTTTTCTATTTTGATTGGGATGATTGTAACCGGTGCAATCCGCAAGGATGACTCCTTTCGGCCGGGCATCACTTTTACATCAAAGAAAATCCTGCAGTTTGCAGTCGTCCTGCTTGGTTTTGGGATGAATTTCACTGATATTTTATTAAAGGGGAAGCAATCTCTTCCAATTATTATCACAACTATCTCAACTTCACTGATCATCGCATTTATCATTCATAAAGCATTAAAGGTTCCGGAAAAAACATCGACACTGATCGGAGTTGGTTCTTCCATTTGCGGCGGTTCTGCAATTGCTGCTGCCGCACCGATTATCGGTGCAAGCGACGAAGAAATAGCTCAGTCCATTTCAGTTATTTTCCTTTTCAACGTTGCAGCAGCATTGACTTTCCCAACACTAGGCAGTTTGCTCGGTCTTTCCGACACAGGTTTTAGCCTTTTTGCCGGCACAGCGATTAATGACACATCATCCGTAACAGCCGCTGCAGCTGCATGGGACGGAATACACGCAAGCAACACATTAGATGGCGCTGCCATAGTAAAATTGACAAGAACTCTGGCTATCATTCCAATATCCCTTGGACTGGCCTTCCTGCGTACCAGGAGAGAAAAAAATATGGATTCAAAGCTAAGCTTAAAGAAAATTTTTCCGAAATTCATTCTTTATTTTGTACTTGCTTCCATTGTTACGACTCTTTTTCATCCCCCAATCGAAATCATTGGCCCTATAAAAGAATTCAGCAAATTCTGCATCATAATGGCAATGTCTGCCATTGGCCTGAACACAAACATCGTAAAACTGATAAGAACAGGGGGTAAACCAATTATTATGGGATTCTGCTGTTGGGTAGGTATCGCACTGGTAAGCTTGGGAGTCCAGCATATAGCAGGATACTGGTAGAAAAGGCTTGTATTTCTTTGTTTTCAAACTCTCCTGAAATGTAAACAGACTACAAATACTTGAATTGTATCATAGTCTGTTTTTACATTGTCCATTTTTAGAATGACACTACACGCTTTCTATTTGTTGTCATTGTCTGTTGTATATCTGTCAGTTCCTTTATAAATTTCCCTTGTCTGATCAGATGTTAGGTTTTCCTGTGAAGATTGATTCATCTCTTTTATTTGCTTCTTGTCCAATTTCATTTCATCACCCTCCTTTTTCACTATTGTAACCCCGAATCAAACAGATTATTTCTATCAACGTGAATCGTCAGATATGTATCCCATGCATAACCTGATAATCGGGTTATGCATAGGAATACTATATTCTTTCAAGCTCCGAAATAACCTGACGAATTCTTTCTTTTGGGAGGTAATCCTGCGCGTATCGCAAGACTTTTTCTAATGTCATATTTCGAGCCATACCGATCATGGGATGATTGATCAGATTCGGAAATTCTCTGTGAAGAACTGCCTTCGACTTTGGGTTTGACAGGAGCTCTCCTACCGTGATTTTGTAATTTTTTAAATCCACGTATCCACCTCCTTCCATATATCTTATGTTTTTATTTTTTAGATGTTCCTCTTCCAGCACAACTTTCACCTGATTGTCACAAGGATACTACTTACCCTTCACATTTTTATATTACAGTACTGTTATGGGATACGGCACAGACCGAATAAGTCCTGATGCCAAGTCTCAGAAAATTGTGCAGCAAAATTTCAAAAAGGAAAGAAGGGATGAAGAAATATGACGAGAAAAAAAATTGTTCTGGCTGCTATGACTGCGATAACCGTTCTGGTTTCATCCGGTGCCATAGCATTTGCATCTGCAGATACCACAGCCGGAACCGCAAAATCAGGCCGGGGAACGTATCCTACTGATTTTGTAAGCCTGACAGAAACACAAAGAGAAGCAGTACAGCAGGCAAGAATCAGCAGCATGGAGGAAGCCGTTGCGAATCTTGTTAAGGATGATATCCTTACCCAGGAAGAAGCAGACAGCATTCTGGAAATACAGTCAAAATTGTCGGAGCTAAAAGGCAACCCACAGCAGGCTGATCAGGAAGCTTCTCCGAAGTCCTGCAGAAACACTCCAAATGTAACCGAGGAACAAAGAGAAGCCCTGCTGGAAGAGATGCAGTCCAACTACGAAGCTGGTATCAGTGCGTTAGTGGATGAGGGGACCATCACGCAAGAGCAGGCTGATATCGTGCTGGATGCAGACAATGGAATCAAAGACAGTCTCAATCTTACTGACGAACAAAGAGAAGCCGTAAAGCAGGTAAGACGTGACAGCATGAAGCAAGCTCTGGAAACTCTGGTGAAGGATGGTATCCTGATGCAGGAGGAAATTGAAAAAGAACCCGTTCAGAAGGAGGCAGGTGCTTGCCAGAATCTGAGCGATGATCAAAGAACTGCTCTGCAGGAAGAAATGCAATCGCTCTACGAAGCTGCTCTTTCCGAATTGGTGGATGAGGGGACCATCACGCAAGAGCAAGCAGATCAGCTGGTAAAATCCGGGGGAGCCTGGCTCCATAGGGGACCTGGATTGAAAGGAGGCAACAGACAGGGGATTGGGCCTGGAAATGCTTCCGAATCAGATGAGCAAAACATAACTAGCACAACTTTATAGAAGGTTTAACATGAAAAAGGCGCATAACTGCCAATGGCAGCTATGCGCCTCGCTTTGAACAGAAATCTTTCGTTTCTTGATTCGCTCTATCTTTATTCAAGGTTTATACTTCAGACATTCTCTTTCCTTCCTCTTTACATGCACCTGTTTTATCAGTTCGTTGCCGAATACCGTAACTGCAGCAATAAGAACAGATTGAATGATAACGGCAATGAGTACGGAAGGAGAAAAGCCTTCTCCTAAGTAAATGCTGACATAGGCTAAAGTGATCACGAAGCTGATTACCAGTAGAATATACGGGATCATCCATTCTTTTCTAAAGCTCTTATTCAACTTCAGAAAAAGCCCTACACAGTATAAAAATACAATTAAGATAGACAACTCCGGTCGAATAAAGGCAATTACACTCTCCATATTTTTCATTCCTTTCCGATGAAGCAGTTCAAGCCGCCTTTTTAATTTCAAGATCCTATATCTAATATATGCAGCTGGACTTGTCTAAATTTCAATAGATTCAGGCAAATATAGCAAGAGAAGAAAAAATTACGTATATTATCAGTTTTACGTTTATTATGTAAACCATTTGGCGAATATCTCCATCTTTTTTTCAACAGCCCGAAACCGTTAAAATATTAAGGGTACTGTCGTTTTTCCACACCTTTTCAAAAATTGTATACAATTTTATCCACGTGGCAGTGTGGATAACCATAATAAAGAAAAACTGACAAATTTCAATGTTTATTTCTATTTTCAAAAGAATTCCGCCAAAGTTATCCACAGGTTTTTTCTTTTATAAAGAAACCAGCCACAGTTTTCCAGTCATTTAACTTGATCAGGTCATCACAGAAATTTCATAGAAATTTTATGGGATTTCAATATGAAACTTTTAATTAGATCACAATACGGTCTTTACATTTGCCTCTAAAATGAATATAATAGAAACATCGGGGTGTAGCGCAGCTTGGTCAGCGTGCTTGACTGGGGGTCAAGAGGTCGGGAGTTCAAATCTCCCCACTCCGACCAATTAAAAATAACCTGCAATACGTTGTTTCAACGGCTTGCAGGTTTTTTGTTTATTCAGAGCAGAAATTCCGATTTGGTTATTCCGGGCTATTTCATAAAATTTTCGTATAAAAATTTGCAGGAAGTTGTCTTTCAGAATAACAGCGCATAAGCGAATATTAGATAACATACTGCAAATACTAAAACGAGGAGGTGATAAAATGAGTAATTCTTATAATAGAGACAACTTTGAACGGCTTGGTATAGACAAAAAGGATCGTAATATGGATAAAGTCATGGAATATGCCCTAGGTGAACATGAAACCCATGACAAAGAAACCGATACAAAAAAACCCCAAAATAAATAATCGTTGTTGCCCTTGAAGTGACATGTGGAAATAGGAAACGTTGATTCCGTCATTTCCACTTTTTTTATATTTTCTCTTCACTGGAATTCGAGCACGACGGGGTATAGTCCTTTATGGAGCCTTCTGTCATTCTGGACATCCCGTAAAGTTTCTCATTTATCATATCCCAAAAGCAAAAGGGAAGATGGTCTTGATGCCCTCTGTGAATCGTTACACATTCATAGCAATTACCGTGGTGCGGGCACGCTTCTTTGCAAGGGCAGTGATCAATACCACTTTCCTTGACCTGTCTTAAAAACTCGAATCTCATTTGGCGTGCTTCTTGTTTAAATCCCTGTGAATCAAGCTCTTGCTGTTTCTTAGCCATTTCGTTGTTATCTATTTTCATCTATGACCTCCAATAAACACTAATTTAATAACATGGTATCACAGCAAGTTCTTTTCTTCAACAAAAATCCGGGTTCCCCAGTTCTTATAAACATTACGGAAAAGTCATCGTTCGGGAATCAAATACTCAATTCCTTAACAATATCTTGCAGGTAAATCGTTTCGGTTTTATCTTTAAAATGCAAGATAATAAAATCGTCTTCTGAGAATTTCATAACGTTTCCCTTTTCATCCATATACCCTATTCCCCAAGAAAACTGATTCGGATATTTTCCCCTGTCATCTAAAATACTGCTGTAACATTCTCGGAAACTTATTTCGGCAGCAGGACCCGTGATTTTTTTATTGCGGATAATCCACGGGGTAAGCACCCTGCCATCTGTCAATTCAAAATCAATTGTTAAGGTGCCATTTTGATAGGAGTATTCCACGTTCATATCTTTGGAGTCTGCTTTCCAACCAATTTCGAAGAAATAGAAGTAAACGCCTGTTATCAAAATACACACTCCCAGCGTTATCAGCACCGAATAGAAGATCCTTCTGTTCAGTTTTTTAAACGGTTTGATTTTTGCTTTGTCGTACCGTGGATTTTCTGCCTTAACCTCCGCTTTCATTTGCTCCAAACATTCCTTGCATTGAGAGCAGTCTTTAAGATGTTCTTCGATTTCCATGTTGCTTTCAGAACTGGTCAAGTCATCAATATAGCTTGGCAGTAAATCCTTGATAATCTCACATTTCATTCCAATCTTCCTTTCATTATTTTTTGTTTTGCCCGATAAAAAGTGACTCTTGCCCAGTTTTCATTTTTATTGAAAACTTCACCGATTTCTTTAAAAGAAAATGCTCCTGTAATACGCAAGAGAACGACTTCCTTTGCAGTTTCATCTAGAATATGTACTGCTTTAATCAGATGCATTTTTTCTTCTGCCCGGCATAATTTTTCTTCCAGGTTTAATTCATCGGCAGCAATTTTATCATCAAGCGACGACGTTTCTTTGCGTTTTCTATGATCGATTTCCTGATACCATACATGTTTCGCAATTTGACAGAGCCAGGTTGACACTTTGCAGGTGCCGTCATAGCGCTTTGCCGATTTTATTGCACGATAAAAGGTTTCCTGAGTAAGCTCTTCGGCAGTGTTTACGTCATTGCAAAGGCTTATTAAAAATTTGAAAACGATTTTAGCGTAGTCTTTGTAAATAGCATCTATGTCAAGCAAGCAATGTCACCCCCTTCACAACATATATCCGAAAAACCATAATTTCGTTACATGGTAATGATAAAATTATTATATTGAAAATTTATGCAAAAGAAAATGCCGGGTCTCCCCGGCTTCAGATATTTTTTTGTCTATTTATCGGGCGCATTTATGGGTTGCATCTCTTACAGGGTTCATATCCCTGAGTTTCTGCTTCTTCGCCGGTTTGAAAGATTACTTTGTTTTCCTCATTCATTTTCAAAACAGCACTGCAGCTTTCCCGATGATATTTTTTTGTGCTGCTGTTTCCTATATAAGAGGTTTCTTCTTCCCTATCCCCCTCAGCCGATCCCTGTGATAGGCTGTCATATGCCCAGACACCTTTTTTCTCCGCCCTGGCTTCCTCCTGAAGTTCAGTAAAGTCCTCGGTATATTTCACATTCGGCGGATAGGTGGCCAGTTTGGCATGGCCCTCTGTCAGCAAGGTCTTATTAAACATGGTTCCATCCAGATAAACATAGGCCAGAATTCTCCCGTACCGATCTCTTTCCTGAACATCATACTCTACTTCTACCTGCTGGTCTTCAAGCATGTCTGCCGTATACTCGGAAGCAACCTTTCCATATGCCACGTTTTTTTCTCCATCAGGATGAACCGACTCCGGAGTATCCACTCCAATAAGCCGCACTCTTTCTTCCTGACCATCTATATCGATAATGATCGTATCGCCGTCTACGACTCTGACCACATCATAGGGGCCCTGTAATCCATCTTTTTCTTCCGCTGCCACTTGCCCTGCAGATGTTCCACTGCAACCGGATAATAGGATGGTTAATGCAATAGCAGCAGTCAGCCATTTTACCCTGTTTTTCACCCTCTTCAAAATTCTGCCTCCTTTAAATTCCAGCCCTTCCAATTTAAGGGAACTCAGTTCCTTCAGGCTACTATATTTCGTACAAAGATAAACTATACCGTAAAAATCCGGAAATTGCCAAATATATTTTTAAAATATAAAAAAAACATATGATATCTTTACAATCAGGCTCAATTTGCTTATAATAGAAATATCGGGGTGTGGCTCAGTTCGGTAGAGTGTTGCGTTCGGGACGCAAAGGCCGCCGGTTCAAATCCGGCCACTCCGACCAATAAAGAAGCTGAAGAAGTCGTTTAAAGCGACTTCTTTTTATTTTTCCGGCCGCGAAATATTTTGCATTGCAAAACCAATTTCAGAACGGATTTCTAATCTAAATCATATTATATGGTGAAAGTATTAGAATGGAGAACCATAAAATGGTAGATAAAAAACAGGATGAAAGCAATTACATAACCT
This sequence comes from Sinanaerobacter chloroacetimidivorans, assembly GCF_018128545.1. Lineage (GTDB taxonomy): Bacteria > Bacillota > Clostridia > Peptostreptococcales > Anaerovoracaceae > Sinanaerobacter > Sinanaerobacter chloroacetimidivorans. Next base: position 382,419 of record NZ_JAGSND010000002.1, read on the forward strand.
ATGGTCAAATGAATTTAATTAATGATTTTCGAACCCTTTGGGCAGAGCTAACCATCTGGGAAAGATCTTATATCGCCAGCATTGCCGCTCAGTTTGGGAACGATATGGCCGTAAGCGACAGACTGCATCGCATTCCATCCGATTTTAAAAGCAAGCTTGAAACCTTTTATGGAGAAGTGGCTCCGGAACGCTTTGAATTTTTACTGACGAAGCATATCACTTTAATTCAGGAAATGGTAAAAGCCCAGCAAAGAGGCGATATCGAGGCCATGAATACCGCCATTACCGAACTGTATAAAAACTCAGATGAAATCTCAACCTACCTGGCAATGATGAATCCATACTGGAATGCTGCACAATGGAGAATACTGTTGGATCAGTATCTCAGACTAACAATTGATCAAATTGTGGCCTTATTTTCCGGTGATTTTTCCCGTGATATTGAAATCTACGACAGGCTTGCACACCATGCCTTAATACTGGGCGATTATATGGCTGCCGGTGTCATGCAATATTTAATAACAAAGGAAGCACAAAAACGGTCCCCGTATTAAATAGAAATGACACGGTAACTGCTGTCCTGAAGATACTCAGTAAACGGCTCACCCATAAGTTTTACTTCAATCCCCATTTTTTCCAGCTGCTCCGTAAGACCGTATTCGTCAGCGCAACGTTTACAGGAATACACCTTTACACCTGCTTCCATGATCTGTTTCACCATAACCTGAACTTCCGGATTACTGCATAGCAGTTTATTGGAAGGACCCCAGGTAATCAGGTTGCATTCCTTCCACCAATGATTTACATTTGATTTCAGCGTATACATCAGCAGCATATTCAAGGCGATTTCTTCATCCTCTGATGTCCATAAGATCGTCAGTTTATCAATTTTCATAATTGATACCTCCTACTTTTATTTTTTATTATTATACCAGACAGGATAACTTTTGGAAACGAAAGGAAACTCCCATTACTAAAATGAGGTGACTGAATTGGAGAAACAAACGAACAGCCTCGAGCACAGAAGAAACCATATTACTTACGGACATATGAATATGATTCATGATTTTAAAAAGCTATGGACCGAACTGACCATTTGGCAAAGAACTCTCATAGGAAGCATGGCCGCATCCTTTGGTGACAGAGATTTAATTAACCAGCGTCTATATCGTATTACTTCCGAATTCAAAAATAAACTTCAGATGTTTTACGGCAAGGTTTTACCGGAACGACTTGAATTTCTATTAATAAAGCATCTTGTAACCGCAGAAGGGGTGATTACAGCTCTGAAAGATGGAAATCAGGAAGCTGCTGATCAGGGAATTTCAGATTGGTATAAGAATTGCGACGAGATGGCCCGTTATATGTCTCTGATCAACCCTTACTGGAATGAGGCAGAATGGAGAAATCTTCTTCGCCAATATGTCAAAATGACGGTGGAAGAAACCATCGCCCTATTTTCGGGAGCTTATGAAAAAGATATCGAAATATTTGACAGAATGTCCCATCATTCCTCCATACTTGGTGATTATATGGCAAATGGAGTTATCCAGCAAATAACCGAGCGACCGAGACAAAGCTGGCACTTTTTAAGAATAGACCGATAAAAAACCGCTTGCCTATAGAACAGGCTAAGCGGTTATTTTTTATATTTCCTTTAATTGGGCTCCGCATAGAGGGCAATAGTTTACTTCCAACTTAATATTTCTAAGAGTCACTTTCTTATTCGGCCTGTATGCGCATAAAATTGAAGAAATAGATTTTGCATCAAACCCAACATAGACTTCGTTGGGGCTTTTGAACTGACTTTCCAGGCAGCTGCAGGTAAATTGTTTCATCTAACTTGACCTCCCTTTACTATCACTGGATATTATGGTATGAATTTCTTATGATTATTCCCCTTTTATATGATTATTCCCCTTTTAGGAGAATGTCATGATTTTTATTCTTAGGATAAAATGCCGAGTTTGAACTTCCAGCAAAGAATCCTTACTACAGATTCATTAATACGTTCTTCGCGAATCTCACCTCTCGCGATTGCATCCAATACAGATGGTATTTGAATATCAAAGTCAGAAGCGATGATGAGATCATTTCCTGCTTGAATCGCCAGCACTGCGGATACTTCATCCCCAATGTATTGCTTGATAGCATCCATTTTCAGATCGTCAGTCATAATCACACCTTCAAACCCAAGATCTTCTCTTAAAACTTTATGAACTGCCGGTGAAAGGGAAGCAGGCAGCTGTTCATCCATACAAGTGACGATATTATGAGAAACCAATATGCTTCCGGCCCCGGCTTCTATCCCTGCCTGAAAAGGGAGAAAGTCACTGTTGAGAAAAGAATCATAGCTCCTATAATCAATTGCAATTCCCGTGTGTGTATCCGTATTATTTCCATAGCCGGGGAAATGCTTTAAAGTGCACCCGATCTTCTGAGAATTCATCGTTTCCACCACAGTTTTCACATACATTGCCGTTTCCTCCGCATCCTTCCCAAAGGTTCTCAAATAGATATAATCATCGGGATCCAAAGAAACATCGCAGACCGGAGCCAGATTTACGTTAATTCCCAAGCTCGTAAGAAGAGCGGCCTTTTCTTCCGTATCACTGATGATTAAGGGGTAGCCCCCCTCCTGGTACAATGCCTGCGGAGAATAAAAAGGTACTTTCCTGAATTGAGGATAATTGCTCAATCGGTTTACCTTTCCGCCCTCTTCGTCAATTCCGATCAACATTTTTATTTTGGCTGCATCCTGATAGCTTTTTATGGTGGATTTCAAGGTCTCTTTTGATTCGTCACGGACATTCTTGTCAAAAAGGATATAGCCCCCGAGATCATATTGCTCTACATCTGAAACAGCAGTATCCTTTCTGCATCTGACAAAGAACATCTGCCCGACCTTTTCTTTCAAGGTCATCTCTTCCAGCATCATCGCAGCTCGTTCCTCATAAGAGAGGGGCTGTTCAACAGGGGCATTTTCTGAATTGCTGCTGCCGCACCCCCATAAGACGGCCAGCAATATTAGGATCAGGACTGTAGAGAAATTTTTTTTCATGGCAATCTCTCCTATCGAAAGCGTTCATTTATGCTTTTTACCCTATTTTTTTCAGATGACTTGTCAATAATACTATTATTACTAATATTATTGACAAGTCGCCTCAAAATATAGTAACATATTGGATGTTAAGAGGGAGTAGTTATTTTTGTAAAGTCAACATACTGGAGAGGGCTGACCGAACCTGGCTTTGCAACCGTGAACCGGCAACGAGACTTTTAGCATAATCCGTTATTTGGGGTTATGTTGAAGGTTTTTTTTATTGGCCTCTTCATGACCCAATCAGTAAAATGAAAGGTTGGAAAAACATGTATTCAACTCTAATCGCATTTCTTTTTTCCGTAGGAGCCGTAACACTTGCTGAAATGGGGGACAAAACCCAGCTGCTGGCAATGGCTTTTGCCGCGAAATATAAAGCTTCAAAAGTTCTTTTAGGAGTATTTCTCGCGACCGTGCTCAATCACGCAATGGCAGTGGCCTTAGGAAACTTTATCACCAGATTTGAGTCCCTTGAAATCTGGATCCAAAGCATTGCGGCATTATCTTTTATTTTCTTCGGTCTTTGGACAATCCGCGGCGATAAGCTGGAAGGAGAAGAAAACAGACAGACCCGGTTTGGTGCTGTTATGACGGTTGCCATCGCCTTTTTTATTGCGGAGCTCGGGGACAAGACACAGCTTGCCACCATCGCTCTTGCAGCCAAATTCCCCGCTGAACCCATTGGTATTCTGATGGGTACCACCACTGGCATGCTAATTGCTGATTCCATAGGGATCGTTGCTGGTGTGGTAATGTGCAGGAAAATTCCCGAAAAGACAATAAAGCTGGTCTCGGCAGGGGTCTTTATCTTATTTGGATTTATCGGTTTTTATCAGGTTGCTGTCAATGATTTAAAGCTTAATTTTTCAATTACGGCAGGTGTATTGCTGTTTTTACTGCTTCTGACCGCCTTAACCGCCTTCTATTTTCTAAAGAGAAATGTCTGTCCAAAGGAAGAACGGTAAAATTTGGTAAAAAAATACCCTTTTCCCAAGGGTATTTTTTATCTCATGTATTCTATTTGCTTTTCTTGGTTATAAAGAAGATTCCCAATCCGATCAATAAGGCTGCCAGGAAAATTTCTTCGGGGATCCATGGAATAAAATTTTTCAGAAGTACGATTCCGCCTAAAATAATCAGAATGATTCCCAACGCAGGCATCCCGCTGCTATGTCTTGCCGGTTCAGTTTCTTCCGAATTGTAATAGGTGTCGCCAGAAGACCGATTGCTGTTTTTTTCGGGAATGATAATAGCCGCAATAATGTAGGCAATCAGGCCTGCTCCGGCCATAAGCGTGAATACTACCCAGATCAGACGAATAATAACGGAATCCACACCAAAATACTCACCGATCCCGCCGCATACTCCTGCAAATACCTTATCATTAGATGATTTGTACAGTTTTCTTTCCATATCTTTCATTCCTATCTTTTATCATACATTCAACAGAAGAAAATTCTGTCGTTATAAATTCTTTTATTTACATTGAATATAATATTACCATATTTTTCTCTGTTAATCTATACACAAAAACTCTTTCCACAACGGCAAATCCCGTTGACCTTGCGTATAACCCAGATGATAGCTTTCCGACAGCTTGTTAAAATTAAGCTCACGATTGGAGACCGGCATTGTTTCAGGATATACGAGGAAGGCTTTTCCTTCGCTTTCCAGTTGTTTCAATTCCTCAAGGGTCTCATTGTAAACAATATGGCGTCTCATCATCGCTTCGACCACAGCAGGATGCTTACGATAATAAGCTTTCAGAGCGCCCTTAAATTTTACAGGGTTCTTTCGGTATCCCCTTTCACGACTAAGTACTACGAAGAACTTCTCCATACCGTCTCTTTTTGCAATATCCAAAGCGATTCCTCCGCCCAGGCCGCCGTCTATATAATAATGTTCTCCGTAATAGGTGGGCGGCATAAAAATAGGCATGGATGATGACGAACGCACAATTTTCATCAAGTCCTGAATGTTATGTATGTCCTCTTTTGTATAATATATAATTTCTCCGCTGTCTCGTTCAAAAGTACCGATTCTCAGCCGAGCCGGATTTGCCACGAACGTATCGTAATCAAAGGGCAGCGAAGCTTCCGGATAGGGCGTTTCTTCATAAATATATTTTGAACGGAAAAAACCTTCCCCTTTTATAAAGGATCTCCATCCGCCGAAATTCGGATCCAAAACCAAATCTACAAAGGAGCGTTTTGAACGCTGCACATCTCTGGACAGATAATTTACACTATGGCTTGAGCCTGCAGAAATTCCCGCAACATAGTCAAAATATATTTTATTTTCCAACAGGATATTCAAAAAACCTGCCGTATAGCTGGCTCTCATTCCACCCCCTTCAAAAATAAGGGCAATGTCTTTGATATTGTTCGTAATCATCATGAAACTATATCTCCTCTTCATTCGTTAAAAAACCACCCAGAAAACTGAGTGGCTTTATCTTGCTTCAATCACTAGACCGTAGCATTTGCACTCATTTCCTTTACCAATTGATTGGTATTGCTGAATGAAAATGAGCACCACCGATGGTTTCTTCGGTCTTGTTTTTCCTGCTCTGCCATGGATGGTAAACCAATGGCTTCGTTTTCTTCATCCGATTCTGTTATCGGAGTCATTGAGATAGACAAAAAGCATGCCAACAAAGATAAATAGGGGTTTGCAAGCATAAATAGAAGTATGCCTCTATTCTCTTTACTGTGAGTTGATTTAAAAATATTGCCGATCACTACCATCAGCCACCACAGTGGCGCTTCAAGGGCTCTGTTTTTAAATTCTACCGTAACCGTCAGCAGGCTGGCTTTGCAGTATAGTCCCAATGAAATTGCCAAATACAAGCAAAGGAGCATTGCTACAACCATTTCATAAACCTCCCATTTATAAATATCTTATTAACTTGCCTTTCTTCTTTTACCGCAGCTCTTATTCTCTTTTTTCCCATGTATTGAGGATTCAATTGCATTAAATGCTAAACTATCATTTTTCCCCGGTACAAAAATTGCTAGAACAATCACTTCCAGGAGATTAAAAAACAAGATATAACAAATCCATGCTTTTTTAATTGCCAGTCCGCTGAAAATCAAAGCGTTTTTACTGACTGTAAAGTAATAGTCATTATCAATGAGTAATCCCGAAAATCCTGCCAGACAGATCATAAAGATTATAAAGTTGATAATCTTTATAATTCGATCAAAATAAATAATAATTTTGTTTTGCAGTTTGATTAGTACATCGCTGCTGTCTATAAACATCGGGGCTATATATAGTGCCAATGTAGAAAAAGAGAAGGAAGTATTTGTTATAATCAAATAGAAGAACCCAATGACTAAAATGACCAGTTTTTTAATGTATAATTGTCTCTGACTGATTTCTTCTACTATACATTTATTATATATACAGTATCTTCTTTTATGTGCCATTTTTATCACAACTTTCAAATTTTTTTAGATAAACCAGGATGATCAAAATGCTAATTCTCAAGCTATAACGAATATGGACTTATATTATCTTACCTGAAATACGTCTTTAAGTAAATATTACCTTCTATTGTTATTTTGACATAATAAATGAAAAAATACATCTTTTCATCATAGTGAACCATCCCCCCTCATATTCTAAAGAGCCCTTATCGTTGTAGTTTCCATCTAAAAAGAAAATACTCTCAAAAATCGATTTTGAATATAGCGAAAGGACGAAATGTGGTCTTGCGAGGACAAAATGTTATTTATTTTATAATCAATATAATTCGAATCAGCCTGACCACAGATATATTTGATTTAGAGTTTAAAAAAAGTGGAAATGACGGGATCAACGTTTCCTAAACGGAACTCCTCCTCAAGAAAGAAATAAAAATAATTTATTTTATGCTGTTTCCGAATCACACTTTTATTTCTTCATCATAATATATAACATGTTGCGAATCCTTTAACACTTAATTAAATCTTTTCAAAATACTATATTTTATAAATCAAATCATATTGATTTTTCAAACGCCCACAGCAATGTGGGCGCTTTTTTTAGTGTGTATTATTATTATTGAACGCCGTCTTTATAAATGGAAATGGCTCCATCCGTTCCAACATGCAAATAAGAAGGGATACAATCGGCTGTTCCAAACCAGGTTCCTTTTGCTCCTACTGTAGGTTTCCATTCACTGTATAACACGTGATCTGTAAAATCATAATATTGATCGGAATTTAGTATAGAGACTTTTACATTTTCAATTTTAGAATTCTCTGTTCGTGATTCACAATTGGTTCCATCGAATGATTTCGTCATGCCCATTGCCGTAACCGTCTTTACAGAAGCGTTGGTGAAGTCGGTAACCGCTGAAGCTTTGCGAATAATCTCTCTGCCGTCCAATTCGATCACTAAATCCACTTGTTTTTCAGAAATTGCTTCACTATAAAATTTAAGATGATGCACAGATCCTTGTTCCAGTACAATATGGTCGCCCCAGCGCCAGTCATTGCCTTGTCGCATAAATACCGTCCATTTGTTGTAGTCCGGATGATTGGAGTCTACAATAAATTGAAACCCGCCTTCCACATTTCCCACATCATTTTTCCAGTCAAAGCCAAAGTAAAGATACGGACAATCCCCTTTCTCAACGAACGGAACCAAAGGAAGAGTAATGTCCCCTTCTATTCCGTCAAACCCTGCAAAGTGAAGTTGTTTGCGCGAGAATATCCCCGTGGTTCCTCCATTGATAAGAAACGGCGTCAGTTCTACTCCAATGTTCGAGGAAGCGCCTGCTGTTACTGAAACAGTACTCGTCTTTGGATCCCAGTTAACATTATAGCCGTAAGCCTCCATAACGGCCCGGAGCGGTAAATACGTATGCCCGTTTTTCAGGACAGCGGCAGTATCGACCAGAACCGTTTTTTGATTAATACGAATCTCCCTGCTGCCTACGGGTATTTCAATTTCGATGCCTCCCTTATGTGATTTCACAGTCTGCGTTTCTTGATTCCAGTCGACAGAGCAGCCTATTGAAGTAAAACACTCCCGCAGGGGCATCATCGCACTTCCGGTATCCGTTATATAAGGAAATCCTGTAGATTCATTGAATGCTACCGTTTTACCGTCAACTGTAAATATCGGTTCCTTTTCAGCAGCATCACTGAAGGCGGCTGAAGCAAGGAAAAGTATACTGATTAAGGGGATGAGAAATAATTTTTTCATAATGGTTCCTCCCGGATTCAAATATTAGATCCATATATTATCTATTGTTAATAGGCGATTAACAGGCACAAGATTATTTATCACATCTTATATATTAAATATAAGAATATAAAAAAATCAACCCCTAATGCGCAATATGGCAAATATGTGCATGAAACGTACAATACCTAAAGGGGAAGGGCCTAATTCTCGACCCTTAACCCTTCGATATTTGTTACACCATAGTCATCAATACTTATCAAACTCAGCGTCACTGAGAATAATACGATTGACAGGCTCCGGGTTCTGATTTGATTTTTCCTCTTCTCTTTCAGTCAAATAAAGAGACGCCTCCCCGGTAATTCCTTTTCTATTTGTACTTAGTCTGAATTGAGATACCATATCCTTTAATAGTTCCGCCTGGCCGGAAAGTTCTTCACTTGCGGCTGCACTCTCCTCTGCCGTTGCCGAATTATTTTGCACTACCTGGGATACCTGCTCTATCCCCTTGCTGATTTGGGTTATTCCTGAAGCCTGCTCATTAGATGCCTTCGCAATTCCTTCTACAAGACCGGCTGCCTTTTCTACACCCAATACAATGTCCGACAAGGCCTGTGCTGTCTCATTGGCAATTTTTGTTCCGTCCTGTACTTTATTGATGGATCCTTCAATCAAGTCCGTAGTTTCTTTTGCCGCTGCCGCACTTCTTGCCGCCAGGCTTCTTACCTCTTCTGCTACTACAGCAAATCCTTTACCGTGCTGACCCGCCCTTGCTGCCTCGACTGCCGCATTAAGAGCCAAAATGTTTGTTTGGAAGGCGATATCATCTATTACTTTAATGATCTTTGATATATCGGCGGAAGACTCATTGATGTCTTCCATCGACCCCAGCATTGCCTTCATATGTTCATTTCCTTTTTCTGCATTCTCCCTCGCTGAGGATGCCAGTGTACTTGCCTGACTTGCATTTTCCGCATTTTGTCTGGTTTGTGACGTAATTTCGGCTAATGAAGCAGTTAACTCCTGGATTGCACTTGCTTGCTCGGTAGATCCCTGTGACAATGCCTGGCTGCCATCCGATACTTGTCTTGATCCTGACGCTACTTGGTCTGCCGCTTCACTGATATCCCCCATTACCTGATTTAATGAGTTGATAATACTGTTTAAGGAATTCTTTATCTTTACAAAATCACCAAGATACTCAGCCGTTATGGTTTGATTCAGGTTGCCACGGCCAATTTCCTCCAGCACACTTGAAATTTCACCAATATAAACGCCTAAGATATCAATTGTTCCATTTAACGCATTTTTGATTACCGCATGATCGCCGCGATAGTCGCCATCCATTTTTATATCCAATTTCCCTTTAGCCATTTCCTGAAGTACTGCTGAGGCCTCTTGAACCGGCTCAATAACTGCATCCAGAGTTCTATTAAATCCTTCTATAACTTTACTGTATTCTCCTTTAAACTTGGCGGCATCTCCACGGATGTTCAGTTGCCCTTCTACTGCTGCAGAAGCTAAAAGATCTGCTTCCTCTACCAGCATGTTTATGCTCTCAAGCATTATGATCAGAGAAGGTACTAACTCATCATTATCGCTCTGCTTGCCTTTTGATTTGAGCCCTTCCAAATCGGAAAGGTTTCCAACTGCAACTTTATTGACTAAATCTACGATTTCAGCAAAATTATTTAAAACAATATTTATAGAATGAGATATTTCATGATATATCCCTAAATACTCACCGCTTACATGTTCTGAAAAATCATTGTTTTTAATTTTAGAAAGTATGTAATTCCCTTCAACAAGAGCTCCGAGACCGTCAATACAAGCATTTACGCTGTTTTTCATCTTTTCAAAGTCTCCTTGGGAATCTTCTGTTATTCTTTGCGGGATTTCTCCTTTTCCAATCTGATCCAAGCATTCCGCTACCGTGTATATAGGCTTGACAACCGCATCAAGAGTATGATTGACGCCTTCAATGATTTTGGCAAAATCTCCTCCATGCCTTGTCTGATCAGCCCGTATTTGGAGCTTACCCTCTACGGCTGCAGTTGAAAGCATTACCGCATCTTCAATCAATGCGTTCACCGCATCAATACAGACATTAATACTATTTTTTATCTCATTGAAATCCCCGTTATATTCAGAGGTTATTTTAGCCGGTATATCCCCCTTACTAATCCGGTCCATATATTCAGCAGATACCTTTAACGGCCCAATAACGACGTCTAGGGTTTCGTTTATGCCTTGAATAATATCTCTGTATCCGCCTTCAAACTGATCTGAGTTCCCTCGTGTATCCAACCTTCCGGCAGCTGCCGCTTCCGTCATTCTAGTGGTTTCCGCCACCAGATTTCTTAGGGTATCAACAACCGACATCATACTGATTGCAAGAACATCTTTTTCAGATTTTACCTGGATATCTATGGATAGATCCCCGGCCGCAATTCTCTTTGCAGCCATTGACTCATCTTTAATATTATCTATCATTTTGCCGAATGATTCTGTTAGCATCCCGATTTCATCTTTCGATCCGGCAATCTTTGCTATATCCACCTCAATATCGCCTTCAGCCAGCTTATCCGCAACTTTTGCCAGATTTTTTATAGGATTTGAAATCCTCCCACTTAAATAGAAGATGATAACCGCGCCAATTATTATGGAAGCGATTGTCATGACTATAAGTAAATTCCTCAGGCCGCTTACTTCCTCCAATACTTCTTTTGTTACGACACCCACTGCAACAATCCATGGGCTGCCATCAATCGGTGCAAAAGCAATAATCTGATCATTTCCCTCATATGCGTAATCTCCGCTGCCGACTTCCCTCTTCAATATTTTGCTTGTCATCAAATCTGATAAATCCCTCAACTTGCTGTCTTCTTTTGCTGCTTCTACATAATTGACCTGATTGAGAACCAAGTCTATGTTTCGATCGCCGGCAGCTGTTCCATCGTCATTTACCATATAGGCAAATCCCGTTTTTTTATAACTGACTGAACTTACTAAATCACTTAACATTTGACCGTCTTTTTCTCCATACAAAACACCGATTTGCTGACCATTTTTGTAGACCGGCGCTGCAAAGACGATAACCATTTGATCCTTTCCATCATTTACAATAACATCCGATGCGAGTGATTCTCCGGACATTACTCTCTGAACAAATTCCGGATCTGCTTTCGCTGCAGCTTCTCCGTTATTTCCAAAAACCGTGATATTTCCATCCTTGGCAATAATGCCAAATTGTATATATCCCGTTCTTTCAGCTTCTGTTTTAAAAAATGCAGTTTTTTCTTCGAGAGAGGTTTCCCCGGAAATGATAGGATTTTGGGCAAGCGAATCAATATACCTAAGCTCTATATCCCTCTTGGCTTGTATATATTTAGCCTCCTCTTTTGCGATTTCTATTAAATCATTATGAGCACCTTCAATTAAGTTCCGGCTGACTACATAAATTGACAAGAAACTTAGAATTGTGTTCAATATGAGTATCACAACAGTAAACACGAAAACTAACCTTGTTTTAATTGACTTATTCATTGATTTCATAATTGTATTTTCCTTTCCTTGTATATTGCTCTAAACGTGAAACTAGTTACATATTATATCGGCCCGAATTTCCATAAATTTATAGATTTAGACGAAATTTCGAAAGTATACAAAATACAAAGTTACTTCTTATTACACTGATACAAGAAAAGAACCCCGAACGATATCAAATTCCACTCAGAGACGAAAACACCACCCTCTTTACTGGATACTATTCTCTAAAAGCCTTTGGGGTTGGAAGAATCCTTCTCTCAATACGGGTCAAGATACATCAAGATGGAAGGACGAATCACCTATTCCTAAATTTCACATATCATAAACAACATAAGAACAGACTAAATTTTATCAAATGGAGTGTTTTTAATGAATTCTTGTGAATTAGTCGCATTGATTACTACGGTAGCAATTACGATATCCGATCAAATTCAGGACAATGATGAACTGGCTTTAATAGCAGCATCTTTAACGCAACTTGGTGATACATTAGCTACAATTTCTACGCAACGATCTTTACAAGAAAGCAAAACCACCAACCAAGAAAATAACTCTTCTACATAAAAAATAATTAGCTTAAGTTTTATGTAAACCCGTGTTTGTTTTTTGGCGAACACTTTTCAACAGCCTTAAACCCCTTATTTTTAAATAGCTTGACCTTTTTTCCACATGATTTCAAAAATTGTATACAATTTAATTCACAAATTACTGTGGATAACTTCACGATGTTCAAACGTTCAAATTTCAATCGATTCACAATATTCCATCCAAGAATTTCCGTTCTTTTCCACAGCAATATGTACAATTACGATGAAACCAAGGATTCTGGTTTCCACAACATTAAAAAAGCACAGAAATCCTGTGCTTCTTTTCATTATTCAGTAGTCAATCCCCCGTTACCAGTGCCGTTCCCTGCGCCGGTACCGTTTCCTCCACCGGTTCCATTCCCTGCTCCGGTGCCGTTTCCTCCGCCAGTACCGTTTCCGTCTGTAGTACCGTTGTCTGTTCCATTATCATTGTCGAACCAACCACCACCATCAGTTGCGCAGGCAGCGAACATGAATAAAGCCAAAATTAACATGAAAACAATAATGATTTTTTTATTCAATTTTCTTCAACTCCTTTCTTACTATTATTATTTTCAAAAGTTGAATTTTAATGAATAAAAAAAACTGGGTTTAAATGTATTTAAAACTTTTATTTTAATGATTTTAAAATCATAACCTTTTGTACAAACATCCCAATAAGGAACATAAATTGTATACATCTAAAAAATCATTAATATAGGAATTACTATCAAATGCTTCATACTTAATCAATACATCATAAAATTTGTTCAAAGAATTTTTGTGAGTACAGAAATTCTTTTTCCCTGGATTATCAAATAAAGATAAAGTGGAAGAGACACACAAACTCATGACTTCCCAAATTTCTTGGAGTACTCTAGACTCTTTATCAAAGTAAAAATTAATATAATAAAGATCTTTTTCGTATTTTCTATAAATTTTTATGAGTCTGGTTTTTAGTTTAGATATATAATATTCTCTTTCTTGACTACGCTTAATATTAAAAATCCTACTACAAAAAAGCTTCCTGTAAGCGGCAAATAACACAGATCTATCTCCCTATATCTTGTTGCAAATATAGTTATAATATCGTATCTGTATCTGTTTTAAAATATATATTTCATAAAGAATTCTTAAGATTTATTGATAAAAAAATCTCTGGCTATTGTATTCCGCTCTAACATCATTATGAAATAGGGATTTGAGAAGTTTTTTCTTTTTTAAAATAGATCAATAAAATATAGCCTTATTTTACTTGATTTTTCATATAAATTAAGTTATCATAGACAATGCAGGCCGATAATACTTGCGGGTGTAGTTCAATGGCAGAACACCAGCTTCCCAAGCTGGATACGAGGGTTCGATTCCCTTCACCCGCTCCAATAAAATAAAGACACTCCTTAGTGAGTGTCTTTTATTCTGTATAAAGTAGGGAATCGAACCCGCAAGGGCACGAACGTCGTGAGAAAGACCGATGGACTTTCGAACAGTGAGTGGTTCAAAATGCCTTGAAAGAGGCATTGCAGAACGGCAGATGCGAAGCATCTGTGTAATTCCCTTCACCCGCTCCAATAAAATAAAGACACTCCTTAGTGAGTGTCTTTTATTCTGTATAAAAGTTTCTCATGTAACAAAAATCCGGGGCCCTTCTAGTCATGAGCGGCCCAAGATTGTATGCTCCAGAAATGTAATATCTTAGACAGTATATCGAAAAAACCCCTCTTTGAGAGGGGCTATATTTGTTTAATTCCCTAATAATCATTTCAAAATGTTCTTGACTTACCCTTCCTATGAAGTATCTAAAAAGGTTTTCTAGAGTCATATTGGGGTATAGAAAAAAAATATTACTATTAATCAAAAGGGGAATATGCTTTTCAAGTATTAATGCTGCAGTTACGTTATTATATAATTCTTTAATTGTTATCTGATTGTTTCTAAGGTCCATTTAAACACCCCTCTATCATAATATACTGAAATATAATAAAGGATATAAAAAAAGCCACAGATAAAATCTGTGGCTCACGGAGCCTTAGTCTTATTAATTTATAAATTCGCTTGGGTCTACCGGAGCCCCATCCTTCCATACTTCAAAATGAAGATGTGGGGATTCCAGGCTTTCAAATAAAGCCGTATTGCCTACTCCGCTGATAACTTGTCCTTTCTTTACCACATCTCCCTCACCTACCATCTTAGTAGTGCTGAGGTTGGAATATTTGGTAACAAGTCCTCCGCCATGGCTTACTTCAATTGTAATTCCTAGTTTATCATCGGTAAATACCTTTGTAACAGTGCCATCTGCTACGGATACTACCTGACTGTCTGCAGGAGCTTCAATATCAACACCATTATGGACGATAAATTGATCTAATGTTTTTGAATAAACAGGTACATCATTGGAAAATCCTTTTGTTACGTTGCCTTGTAAGGGTGCTGCAAAAGTTCCGTTACCAATACTCTCCTGTTTATTGGCATCCTGCTTTTCCGTATCCGGTTTTGATGCAGTACTGTCAACAGTAGGCACCGGTTTAACAACATCTTGATCTCCATTTTTATCTTGGTTATCTTGTGCAATGTTAATCTTATCATTATTTTTATTAAGGTCAAGCTGCTCCAAATTTGACCTCATTGTATAAATAGAAGCAATTGCCACCACACAGAAACATAACACAAGTGCTACGGCCACTCTATCATTTGGTCTTTTATTATTCAGTCGCATATAAAAACACCTCCATCAGTATTATTTCCTTATTTTTTGGAATTCATACTTAGGGAGGTTTTAAGAAATAATTATTTTCTATGAATTTTTGTAACAATTTAGCAGCTATATTAATATTTTCTAAGATTTATAAAAATAATACGAATAACGGAGAAAGAATAGCGGTAAGCATACCTGCAATAGCCATTGCAAGGCTGCTCATAGATCCTTCTATTTCGCTTTCCTTAAAGGCTCTGGCGGTTCCTACGGCATGACTCATGCTGCCCAATGCGATTCCCCTTGCCACTTCATGCCTAATTCTGAAAAGATTCAGAAGCTCCGGTCCTAAAACACCACCGAAAACACCAGTGATAACCACCATGGCTACAGTAAAGGAAGGAATCCCTCCGATAATTTGGGAAACCTCAAGAGCAATAGGATTGGTGGCGCTTTTCGGCAGCATGGATATCAAAATAGAGATGTCGGTCCCCATCAGTTTACCCACCAAAAGAATTGAACCCATGGTTACGACAGTGCCCGTTATAATCCCTGCCATAATCGGTAATGCGTACTTTTTTAAAATATGCAGATTTCGGTATAAGGGCAGCGCCAGTACAACCGCAGTAAGAGGCAATATATAATTTAAAATTGCGTTTTGATCATAATAAGCCTCATAAGGAATATTCCCCATCGTTAAAAAGATTATGATAATGATGGCGGAAGTCAGAATCGGCTGTAATAGAGTCCACCCAGTCTTGTGGTAAAGAAATTGGCCAAACCAATAGCACCCTAAAGTCAGCAAAAGTCCTGAAAAAGGATTTGCCAGAAAAAATTCACTCATGCTCTCCACCTCCTGAAGCTCTGCCCTTTCCAAGCATTTTCTTTTCCCCTATACGAATACAGACCTCTGTCACTTTAGCCGCCGTAAAATATCCCAGCAGAATACTGACCATTAACGGCACCACTATGTGAAGAAACTGAGATTTCAGCAGATCCAAATACAGCATTAAGCCAACGGACGGTACCACAAAAAAAACAGCAAGATATTTTATAATAAAATCACTGATCTTTTCTATCTGTTTCGGTTTTACGATTTTAAAGCAAAGGGCAGCAAATAATATCATAAATCCCAACACATTGGAAGGAATTGGTATGTTAAAAGTGGAAGATAATACATAACCTATAAATAGTGCTGCTAGAATAATGAAAAATTCTTTTATAGCCATTTCTGCCTCCTGTTAATTTATTTAGACAAAACATTTTAACATAAATTTCCTTGCTTGTGTTTATTTTTTATATTATAATATTCCTATTATACATAATTAAAGGAGGTGGTAATTTTATGGCAAATTACAAAATGGCCGAATCCAATTCTAGGGTAATCCCCCTTGAGGATAAAATATTCGGAATTAGCCAACGCGCAAAGCAAATGATTCAAGCCGAAGGTGCAAATAAAGTAGTCAACGCAACCATTGGTTCGCTCCTTGACGATGACGGGAAACTAGTGATTCTTTCCTCAGTTGTGGATGTTTTAAAGAACCTGACTCCTGTTGATTATGCAGACTATGCACCCATTGCTGGAACCCCTGATTTTATTCAGACGGTAAAAAAGGCAGCATTCGGCAACTATGTGCCAAAAGCTTATACGGAAGCTGTGGCAACACCAGGCGGGACGGGTGCTATCAGAAATACCATTCAAAATTATTCAAAAAGAGGAGATCAGGTGTTAACCTCCGATTGGTATTGGAGCCCATACAGCACCATAGCACAGGAAATTGAGAGGTCCATAACCACCTATACTCTTTTCGATGAAGAGGGACAGTTCAATATCTCTTCTTTTGACAGCCGAGTACAGGAGCTGTTACAGAAACAGGATGGATTAGTGATCATCATCAACACCCCGGCTCATAATCCTACAGGTTATACGATGACTTTAGAGGATTGGGATAAAATCATTGCATCCGTAAAAAGTGCAGCAAAGAGCGGTAACAAAAAAATTACGCTTCTGGTAGATGTTGCATATCTTGATTTTGCAGGAGACCCGGAAGAATATCGAAAATTTTATCCTAAGCTTGAAAACCTGCCGGATAATATTCTTGTTGTCATTGCCTACAGCATGTCCAAAGGATTTACCATGTACGGCATGAGAAGCGGTGCTATGATTTGCATGACCAACGATAAAGAAATTGCAGATGAATTTAAAGTTGTTTGCTCCTTCTCTTGCAGAGGAACCTGGTCCAACTGCACCAGAGCCTCTATGGCGGTGCTGTCAAACATCTATAAGGATCAGGAGCTTCTTGATAAAGTTGACGCAGAGAGAGAGACTCACTGCAGGATGTTGGTCAAGAGAGGAAAGACTTTCCAGAAGTCAGCCCAGGACGCCGGTTTAAAAATTGTTCCTTTTGATTCCGGTTTCTTCGTAACCGTACCCTGTGAAAATGCGGAAGAAGTGGGGCTGGAGCTTCAAAAAAGCGGTATCTTTACCGTACCTATCGGAAAAGGAATTCGGGTTTCCGTTGCATCCATATCAGAGGAGCGTTGCAAGAAACTTCCTGCAAAGATTCTCGAAGCAATCAAGACAATCAACCCGAATTACAAATAGAACCCGCATGAAATAAAAAAGGCAGCTGGATTTTCAGATGCCTTTTTATGTTCAGATTTATTGTTTTATATTCTTTATTAGATTTTTATGGTATAACCTGTTTATTTAGACTTTTTAAGGAATAAACTGTTTCTTATTGAACTTTACAGTAGTGAATCGGTTTTCCATCCTTGCGGAATTTATCTTCATATTCCGTAGTAACCAATCTTGCTTCCAGATTCGTTCCATGTAAATCCTCAGCACACTCCAGAATCTCCATGCCACCCTGTTGAAATTCTTCCAATGCAAAAGAAAAAAGCTCGTCGTTATCCGTTTTAAACTCTATACAATGCCCGTTCTTTAGAACCTTTTTGTAGCCTTCAAGATATCTGCTATGAGTGAGTCTGCGCTTTGCATGACGATCCTTCGGCCAAGGATCGCTGAAATTCAGATAAATGCCGGAAAGTTCGCCTTCCGCAAAATAGTCTTCAATATTTTTGACGTACTCCTTCAGAAAAACAATGTTCTTTAATTCCTTGCAGGAGGCTTTTTCCAATGCTCTCAGGATAATGCTTCCCCTGCCTTCCACGGCGATATAGTTTTTATCGGGATTCTGTTCGGCAAGGGTTAGTATAAATTTTCCCTTGCCGCACCCAACTTCAATGTAAATGTCGTTGTCATTCCCGAAAAGCTCTCCCCATCTTCCTTTCAAGCGGTCCGGATCCTGTACCAGATACCGGTGATGCCCGGCAAGCTTTTCTTCTTCGTTCTTTACTTTTCTTTGTCTCATTCCTGCTTCTCTTTCTCTTTTGCTTATTTCATGTTACTTTTTCTACTGTAACCAATTGTTTTATTTATAGATATGAACTGGATTTCCCAATTCCGTATGATCCCACAGCCATTTGATATCCTCATCTTCCATGGCAACGCATCCTGCGGTCCAGTCCCTTGAGGTTCCCATACCGTGTATCCCTATTTTTCCGCCTAATGCGGTTTCCCAACAGGGCCTTTTGCCTTGCTCGATGGAAACTTTGATAAAATCATATTCTTCCTGGGAAATAAGACCTTCTCTGAATCCCCGTTCTGCATCGGCAATGTTAGGATAGCTGATGCCTAAAAACAAGGTGAACTTGCTGACAGGGTTTTTGGTGCAGATATAATAACTGCCTTCCGGCGTTCTGCCGTCACCGTTTCTAAGCTTCTCCCCATCCGGTGAAAAGCCCAGTGATATTTTAAAAGTTTGGATCAATTCCCCATCCTGCCAAAACTCAAGACGCCTATCCTTTTTATAGACTCTGATTTCACTCATCTCTCAATCTCCTTATAGCTGTGCTCCGCAAGAAAATAAGATTGACTGCTATTCAATGACGACAACAATCGTATCACCAGATGTATACCAGTCATAGATGAATTTTGCATGAGACGTATAATTTCTAACACATTTATGAGATAAAGGCACCGTACCCATGGTTTTAGAATATTCAATTTTACCCGGATCGATTCGCTGCCCGTCGGCACTATATTTGAAATTTACCGGCACGCCATGAACGTAGGCTCCCCCTGCAAATCTTACCGTATAAGGTGCATAACCCTGAATATGAGTGGTTCCGTCCTCATAATAATAGAATCTCTCTCTCTTTTCCATAGCATAAAAATATCCAAGGGGTGTAGGCTGATGGTATTTCCCAGTAGCTCCTGTGGTAGCCAGCGTATAGGAGATGACTTTCCACTCCTCACCCATTTTTTCAAAGACAGCTTCATTCTGATTTTTTCTGTCGATGACAATTGCCTTGTTAATTCCAAAGATGGTGGTTGAAGGAGCTACAAATTTGCTGGGAACAAAGTAAACCATTCCGTTTTTCACCAGGGATACCCTCGTATATTCGCTGCCCCATTCCAGTATTCTCACCAGAGTTCCGTCGCCGATGTAGATAAACTCATCCTTATTGAAAAGATCAGGATATCCTGGCGCGCTTTGACTTCTTCTATTTCCGAATTTATCCACGTCACCCCCCTTATAAGCGGGAGCTGTAGCCACTAAATTCTTATAATTTTTAATATAGCTCAGTGGGCCGGCCTGAGACTCCTTTTCTGCATACAGAATAGCTTCATGCATTTTATCAAACTGAAACACTCTTTTGGAGACCACGTCGGCATTCACAAATCCAAACCGGAATTTGTCTTTTTCCTGCCAGTTCACGTGATACCAAATGTCGTTACGTTTTACGGTTTCAATATAATTCAGTTTTTCATTTTTATAGGCTTCTCTGATGACAGGTTCCTCTGCGGAAGGTCCTTGCCTGATATTTATGGCAGCATTTTCGATGACAAAATACGTATAAGTCAACAGATAATTTTTATACTTTAAATCAAAGGCTACCTTAGGCTCCGTAATTTCACAGGTAACATCCGACAAACTCTTATCCTCCTTGACGGCTCCTTCCGAAGTGGCAGGAGCGCTGTCAATTGCCTTGGGCTGCAGAGAGTCTGCCTTCCCATTGGCAGTTCCAACAGAGTCTGAGTCTGCCTTCCCATCGATAGCTTCAACAGAGTCTGCTTTCCCATCGGCAGCTTCAACAGAGTCTGCCTTCCTATCGGCAGCTTGAATAGAGCCGCTGACCTCAGGGCCTATGATTAGCAGCATGAACAGTATGGAAAGAAGAATTAAAACAATCAGTTTTAAATGAAAATTCTCTTGCATAGCTCCCCCTTTTTTCTCTTGTACCCCTTATCCGATCCTCAAGAGTTTTTATAATTGCTATACATTATATGTAAGGAGAGCTGCTTTATTGCAGCTCAAAAATATTTTTGTACTTATTCAGATAGCGAAGAAGCGGATAGCCCAAGCCGTAACAGGCTATAAGTTCCCCTGCCCCTACCCATAGAATGCAGGACCATAACGGAAAAGGAACAGCATATACCAGTTTTAGCATTGCTCCGATAATAATTCCGTTGGCGATTACCGGCGGCAACGGCACCAGCAGAGGTTTCCTCCTGAGCAGATAGGATCCTACTGCAGCAACCAGAGTAGCCCCGGTGCCAAAAATCATATCCGTAATTCCATAGGGTCCTACCATATTTGAGATAAAACAGCCGATTACCAGACCAGGGATTGCTGCCGGAGTAAAATAAGGCAGAATCGTCAGAGCTTCCGAGATTCGAACCTGCATTACCCCATAACTAAAGGGGATCAATGCTATCGTTAAAGCTGCGTAGATTGCGGCGATGATTGCAGCCTGCATTAAAAATTTTGTGTTTTTCATTCTTTTTCCTTTCTTCTAGTCTCCGTTCATTATCTGATAGTATTCGGTTATTATCTAATATTATCCGGTTATTAACTGAAACAAGCCCTGGGCTTGTGCAATTACAAGAAAAAGATATAGAACCATCAAAGCGATGGCAGCACCATCCCCTTTACCCAGCTTCATGGCATTCATCCTCGTGCGGTGACTGCCTCCCCGGTAACAGCGTGCTTCCATAGCCATGGCCAAATCCTGGGCAATACGGAAAGCACTGATAAACAGCGGCACCAGCAGAGGGATCAGGCTTTTGGCGCGATTCATCAGATTTCCGCTTTCAAAGTCAGCTCCGCGCGCCATCTGGGCTTTCATAATTTTATCTGTTTCTTCCAGAAGCGTAGGAATGAAACGGAGTGCAATGGTCATCATCATAGCAAGTTCATGAGCCGGCAGCCCGAACCTTTGGCAGGGGCTCAGCAGCTTTTCAATCCCATCGGTGAGATTGATGGGTTTCGTAGTAAGGGTCAGCAGGGAAGATCCGATAATCAAAAGGATCAGTCTGACTCCCATAAAAACAGCATTATACAGTCCCTCTCTGGTAATGGTAAGAAAGCCTATAGAAACCAGGGGGGTACCCCTGGTCATAAACATGTTAATGGTGAAGGTGAAGAGAATAATCAGAAAAATCGGCTTTAACCCTCTTATGATAAACTTGAGAGGAACCTTGGAGATGCCTATCACCAGCCCTAAAGCCCCGACTACCGCGAGATATCCCCAGAAATCCTTAATTAAGAACAGGGATATGATAAAGACAAAGGTCCATATAATTTTTATTCTTGCATCCAGTCTGTGAATCCGGGAACTGCCCGGATAATACTGTCCAAGTGTAATATCACGAATCATGCTTTTTAACTTCCAATCAATTTATTCTTTATGACACGACAGATTTCCTCTTCCGCATCCTCAATGGTCAAAATATCAGTGCGCACATCCAGGCCCTGCTTCTTTAGAGCGTACATCATCGCTGCAGCAGGAGGCAGTCCGAGTCCGTAAGAGGTGAGAATCTCCGCCTGAGAAAAGACCTCCATCGGAGATCCCTCCAACACAAGCTTGCCCTTGCACATAACCAGGATTTTATCTGCCAGCCTTGCAATATCCCCCATATTGTGAGATACCAGGATAATGCTGTTTTCTTCAGCTTTATGAATTTTTTGTATCATAGTCAGAATATCACCATGTGCTTTCGGATCCAAGCCTGCCGTAGGCTCATCCAGGATTAAAACCTTCGGCTTCATGGCAATCACTCCCGCAATGGCGACACGCCTTTTCTGTCCTCCTGAAAGATCGAAAGGTGATCTCTGGGCGACTTCTTCATAATCCAGGCCTACCAATTGAATGGCCTCCCTCACTCTGGCATCTGCTTCTTCCTGTGGAAGACCCAGATTCAGAGGTCCAAAGGCCACATCCTTGTGTACGGTTTCTTCGAAAAGCTGATATTCCGGATATTGAAAAACCAGTCCGATATTCCGTCGGATATCTCTCATGGAAACCTGTTTCCCGGTGATATCCAGCTTATCGATGATAATAGAACCGGACTTCGGTTTCAGCAATCCGTTCAGATGCTGGATCAGTGTGGATTTCCCGGAGCCCGTATGCCCGATAATCCCTACAAATTCCCCCTGTTCAACGGTAAAGCTGATATCGGAAAGGGCTACCGACTCGTAGGGCATTCCTTCACTATAAATATGAGTAAGATTTTTTACTTGTATTTGCATATATAATCTACCATTTCCTGTGTATTTATGATCTCGGCGGGAATGGAAAATCCCCGTTTTCTTAGCCGCTGGGCCAGTTCTACCGCAAAGGGCACATCCAGATCCATCGCTTTGATATCCTCTGCATGTCCAAAAACCTGAGCCGGGGTGCCATCCAATGCCACCCTGCCTTTTTCCATAATAATGACCCTGTCAGCCTTTGCTGCTTCCTCCATAAAGTGAGTGATCAGGATAATGGTGATTCCCTCTTCATGAAGTTTTTCAATAATGTCCATGACCTCTTCTCTTCCGTGAGGATCCAGCATGGCTGTCGGTTCATCCAGAATGATACATTCCGGTCTCATGGCAACCACACCCGCAATGGCGATTCTCTGCTTTTGCCCTCCAGAAAGCAGATGCGGGGCTTTTTTCCGTTCCTCATACATATTAACGGCATAAAGCGAATCATCTACCCTTCTGCGGATTTCACCGGGCTCTATGCCTAAGTTTTCAGGTCCGAAAGCCACGTCGTCTTCCACAATGGAGGAAACCAGCTGATTGTCGGGATTTTGAAATACCATACCGGCCGCCTGACGGATTTCCCAGAGCTTTGATTCATCCGCTGTATTCAACCCTTTCACGTAAACGGCTCCTCCGCTGGGAAGCAATAAGGCATTCATATTTTTGGCCAGAGTTGATTTTCCGGATCCGTTTTTTCCGATAATTGCGGTAAAGCTCCCTTTTTCCACTTCGAAACTAACATTATTAACGGCTGTAATCAACTCGTGATTTTCATCTCTTTTATATTCAAAAACCAGATTTTCTATCCGGATGATATTTTCCATTTACTGATAAACTCTCTTTCCTGCCTCCGACACCAGCCAGTCGCAAGTGTCAAAGAATAATTTGCTGGACACCTTATCATTATAATTCATAGTGTATCCAATGCTATCCAAATATGTAAAGTATTCCGTCAATACCCAGGCGGTGGTGCTTCCCTGATTTTTGTTGATGAAGGCAGCATAGGCTGCTTTTGCCTCTTCAGAAAATGCATGGGTTTTGTAATCGAAAATAGGGGTTCCATTCGTGCCCATTACCAAGGCATTGAGATAATTTCCGTACATCCAGGTGGCATCTTCTTTAATCAGATGCTCTTCCTGATACTGCCCGATGAAGGTTTCCATGTCGTAAGCCCTCTGGGCCAACTCTTCCCAGGAAATTTTCAGTATCGAATCTTCCGCCATCGGAGAGGATTGTTCAGAAGCCTTCATACGATAGAGATCCGTTAAAGACGGATATACTTCCTTTTCAAACCGATCGGCCCACTGGCTGTAATCGACTCCGGAAATGTCATAACTTAGAACATAGTCTTCAAAGCTGACCACCATATGGCTTCCATATTCCAGATCCAATTTAGAGAGATATTTGTCTAAATAAGCGGAAGCCTTCTCTATGGTTTCTTCAGTCGCCGGTTCCTCAAGCATGGCTAAAAATTCTTTCTGTATCTTTGCCTGATCCGGACCGCAACCTGTAAAGGTACCAACCATGATTACCAATAACAGAATTACCATCCCTATCTTTCTCATATCAATCCTCCCGGGTAAAAACACCCTATTTAATATTGCATATTATTATAACCTATATAACCCCCCAGTTCAACCGAAATACCGATTGTTTATTTAAGGTCTCCAAAACCTCATCCTGGTAAAATTATATTCATTCTTGATCAAGAAACTGCAAAGGAATAAGAAAATCATAGGAATAAAAAACGAAGCCATGGTTCCCCAGAACCAAGCCCAGTTATGATCCTCAATGAAGAACACCCAAACATAAAATCCGGTGCAGAGCCCAAGAAAAATTGATAAGACAGGCAGATTTTTGAACTCTTTTTTTGATATGATAGCCGCAAAGAGCGCCCCGCACGGAGCAGCAAAAAATACGCCGCAAAACATATCTATAGTCAAAAGAGAAATATCTTCCAATGAAATTGCAATCAAGCCGCAAAAAGTGCCTACCAGAATCACGATAACCTTGCCAAATTTAATTTTGTCCTTTTCTGCCGCTTCCGGTTTGATTTTATTCTTATAAAAATCAATGGTAAAAATAGCCTGTATCCCGATCAGATAGTGCAGTATGGTCGTAATGCCAATGCAGATGATGAAAAAGGAAAACCAAAGTGCCATGGGTTCCCCAAGAAATTGAGTAATCAATTTCGTAGGAATATCAGCGCTGATATTGAGTGAATCGGAGAAATCGATCTCCTTTGCAATAGAAAGAAAGCCCAAGGTTACCGCACTGACTATGCCCACAGGGCACCAGAGTATAATGCCGCCAAGTAAAAAGGCTTTTTTAGCTTCTCTCTGATTTTTCGCCAGGGAGGCCTTGATATAGTAGGCCGGATCAAAGAGGATCTGCCCAAAGGCAATGACAACAGCCATTACCGAATACCGAAGTCCCGTCAGAGATGCCAGGTTCAGAACATCCGGGTTATAATTTGCATTTAACGGGTTGTTTTGCGCATTCAAAAGGCCTTCCTTCATTTCCGTAAAGCTGAAATTTTGAAAGGCTGTCATGACAAATATGACGAAACCGACAGTAATGAAAAAAAAGCTGATAAATTCATTGTATAAAACCCCTCTCATACCGGTCAAAACCACATAGACTATGGCGATGAATACGGACAGAAAGGCGACTTTCTTATAAGAGGTATCAAAAAAACCGTTCAGCACAAAGCTGATACCCGCTGCCTGTTCTATGGCAACATAGACTGTGGTAAGGATCGCGAAAATATAGTAAAGATCCTTGACAGTTTTTGAATAACGTTCTCCCACAAATTCAAGAAAGCTGGTGCTTTCCGGCATCATCCTCTGCATGGTCAGTATGATCATGATAAATACCAAAAAGGAAACCGAGGCTCCAACCGAATATCCGACGGCTCCCGTCAAACCATAAAGCACCGTTGCCTCTGCGGACCCAATAATGGTGGTTACCCATATCCAGGCAGAAAAAACACTGGTGGTAAGCAGCCAGGCGGGAATTTCTTTTCCGGCTAAAATATAAGTCAGTATGGTTTCCTTTTCATGCCGGTATCGATTCTTGATACCCAAAACCAGGATGAGCAATATAGCGCTATAAGCCAAAATCAAAAAATATCCAAAAGAATTACTCATAAATACCTCGAAAATATCGTTTCACTTATTATACCACAAAAAAGAATAAAAAGCAGAAGGCTGGCCCATTTGCTTCGTGGGCGGCAGCCTTCCGTCGTTGTTATTTCGGGTATTTGTTTTTTATTTGGTCTTACTCGGCTTCAACCGACCGAAAGCCTGTTTCTTCCTTTAGTCCAGCTTCATTTCTACAGGGAGCTCTTTAAACATTTTCGTAGTATAGGCCAAATAAATTAATCCTATGGCCATCCACCCAAAACCAAGTGCCATAGAGGTTAGGTCAAGGTTTAACCAGATAACAAAGGTAAAGGCTGCGCCGCAAAGTGGCGCAATCAGGTAGCGGACAACATCCAGTCCGCCCCTTTTCTTCCCTTTAATAAAATAGTGTGCAACCACGGAAAGGTTCACCATCGTAAATCCGAGAAGCGCACCGAAATTTAAAAGAGATGCTGCTGTGGACAGGGAGACAAACAGAGCGGAAAGGCTGATCAATCCCATTATTAAAATACTGTATGTCGGGGTCTGATATTTGATATGCAAATATCCGAATACCGACTTCGGCAGAATCTTGTCACGTCCCATTCCATAGAGAACTCTGGAGGCAGATGCAACAGAAGAAATGGAAGAAGCAAGACAGCCCACTGCATAAGCGGCAGTGAAAATATAGGCCATAATGGAACCGGCAACTTTATTGATTAATTCATAAGATCCACCATCTACATCAATCATTTCAAACCAGGCAGCAGGCCAAGCAAGCTGAAGGACATAAGTGATAACAGTAAACATGATTCCTGCACCGATACAAGCGATCAGGATGGCTCGCCCGATATTTTTTTCCGGGTTAATAGCTTCCTCACTCAAGGTTGAAATTGCATCAAATCCCAGGAATGACAGCGCAAGAATCGATGCGCCGCTTAACAGAATCGGCAGACCCATCCCTTCTTTGCTTAATTCTTCCAGATTCAGGAAGGAAGGTCCGTCCAACAGAGTTCCCAATCCACCTCCTCCGAGAATAAATTTCATTACAATAATCATAAGAGCGACTAAAAAGATAATCTGAATCCAAACGATGGTTCTGTTAAAAATATCCGTGATCTGAATCCCAAAATGATTTACGATGGTTACCACTATGATAAATCCTACAATCCAAACCCAGGCGGGAATCTGAGGGATTGCAGCAGCAAGAAAGATCGCAGAGACCAGATAATTCAACATGGGTAAAAACATATATCCGATGAGGATTACCCATCCGGACAAGAATCCGATATAAGGATTGATGGATTTATGTACATAGGTATAAACGGAGCCTGCTACCGGATACGCCTTTGTCATTCTTACGTAACTGAAAGCGGTAAAGCTCATGCACAGTGTGGTAATCACATAGGTAATGGCCACCATTCCGTGTGTCATGTTGGTTACGATGCCGTAGGTAGTAAAAATGGTAAGGGGTACCATAAAGGCAAGTCCATAAAATACAAGAGAAGATAGGGGCAATACGCGTTTCAGTTCCTTAGCACTTTCATGCTGATGTTCTTTTTGCTGTTCCATGTTTCTTTCTCCTTTATTCTTTCATTGATTCTTTCATCGATTACAGAAATTTTTTATATAGTTCCGGACGGTAATCCGGTGTCCCGGTATATTTGCTTTTTACGAACAAGGGCCGGGTTGCCAGGGAAAGGTCTATGGTGCTCAAGTAGATTCCTTCCTGAACATTATCCTTATCACCGGCGTAATAAGTCACATCGGTTTCAAAAAAGGGATTGATTTTCGGCCCGATAACAGCACTTCCGCCGCCAAAATAATTGGTATCGTCAAATCCCGTAAGATTTGCGCTGGCAATAAAAATCGTATTGCATAATACGCCGTATTCCAGGGTAGGGGCATAATAATTGATGAATGCCTGCCTGCTGCATTCTTTCGGGATCTCCTCGATTACAGCCGTAGGATTCAGATATAGTCTGGATCCTTTGGAAACATAATATCTCATCAGTTCGGGGAATTGGTAGGTATCAAAGCAGATGCCAACGGAAATAGGGCCCCATTCAGTGTCGATCATAAAGGGGTTTTCTCCCTTTTCGCACCAAATACTCTCGGTTTCAAAAGGATGCATTTTTTGATAAGCCCCTTTAAAGCCATCCGGCCCTACTGCATAGGCAGAATTGTAAAGGATGTCGCTGCCTTCTTTCTTTTCCGCTGCACCAAAGACAATATAAATGCCGTATTCTTTGGCGATTTCGGAAAGTGCCGTACAGGAAGGACCCTGTAAGGTTTCTGTTGCCGCGATCTTCTCCTCCATTTTGATTTCTTCATTGATGAAGTAGTCATAGCCCATCAGGCACATTTCGGGAAATAAAACCAGATCCGCTCCTCTTTTGGCAGCAGCAACGGAAAAGCCCTTCATTCTGGCAAGATTCTGTTCTTTGTCGCCGGTAGCTGCCTTAAAATTCACAACCGCAACAGTAATGATGTCTTTTTTTCCTTCCATAATAACCTCCCTTTCGTGGTATCAATTTGGCAATGGTAACCAACGCATATTATAGTAAACTATTGTGCCAATTTATTCATTATTGTACATTATTATAAATTATAAGTCAATATAATAAAAATATTATGAAAATTCATAATCGGCTTTTTTCTTTCATCATCGTTGGTTTTTGGGTTTTTGAGCAAAATCATGAAAAAAATAGCCTTGCTAATGCAAAGGCTATTTTACGGATGTTTGTATCCTGACAATATGAAATGAGCTGAGTGCCCATATGGTTTCGTAATTTTAATAATGATCGTTTTCGGAAGCTTCCGCATCTTCTCTGGTCTCCTGAATCGTACCATGAGGATGTTGAGGCGGGGCGTAAATGGAATACAATTTCAGCGGCTTATTTCCTGTATTGATTAGATTATGCCATGTACCTGCCGGTATAATAAATGCGAAATTATCATAAACCTTCTCCTGAAAATCCAGTCGATCTTTTTGGTTCCCCATTTTCACCAGACCTTGGCCATCCTCGATACGTATGAACTGATCCAGATTCGGATGAATCTCTAAACCGATTTCTTCGCCAGGATTGATGCACATTAAAGTGAGCTGCAGATGGTCTCCTGTCCACAATGCAGTTCGGAAGTTTTCGTTTTGTTTCGTGACTTCTTCTATATTGATTACAAGGGGCGCAGGCCCATAATCCGTTAGGGCATATAAGTAATTGTTTTTATATTCTATCTCCTTGCGAGGGTTTGGACTATTAACGTTTTGCATTGATTTCATTCCTTTCATGATTTGATAAAATTATCATATTCTTCATGTCAGGAATTTGTGTACAGGGAAACGTTATTTAATAAATTTCATCTCAGTTTTTCTTTGGTAAATTAATTTTATTTTCCATAAATTTTTCTGACCAATAAAAAGTTTGATTCACAGTACTGGCCGGTGGTTTCCCCGTAAGAAAAGAGACGGCCAAGGTAATCATCAAATTGATGGCCATTCCAAGCAGTATACCGTTTACATCATCAGGGGCAAGTTCCATAGCGATGAAAACACAGTAAAGCATGCCGGCGCCCATGCCGGAAAGGCAGCCAATACTGTTGGCCCTTTTGGAGAACCATGCCAGGAGATAGGCCGGGAGCACAATAACAGCGGCCATGCCGATACCGGAAAGCCATATATGGATAATATCCGATATGTTGATGGCAAAAGCGAAACCCATTGCACCGGTAATGATGACAAAGGTCCGGGTCCAGAAAATCAGCTCTTTATCGTCGGCATCCTTATTGATGAATCTCTTGATAATATCGTTTGAAAACAAAATTCCGGAAGCCAGCATAAAGGAATCCGCGGAGGACATGATTGCAGCAATCAGGCCGATTAAGATAAAGATTGCCATTTTAATGTCAATACGTTCAAAAATAAACTGATAAATCATAAATTGCGAATCCGCCTGCCCCAGGGACAGAACCCTCTGGAAGACCCCTAAATAAGCCGGCAGCAGCAGTGTTATCAGTGCAATGATCAACGGAATCAGAAAACCCCAGTATGCTGTTTTATCTGTTTTAGAGGAGTAGATTCTTTCCCAGTCCGCCTGGTCACTCATAAAAAAGAAAATACCGAAGGCCAGAATATATTTCACTACTTGAGTACTGTTGGCTTGAAAGCTTAGAATATTGAGAAACGACTCGCTGTTGGTCGTCTGATAGAACCTGATGATTTCATCCATGCCTCCGCTGAGTTTAATGGTCAGTACAATGAGCAGGATGATGCCTGTAGTCTGGAGAATTCCCTGAAATACATCCGTTAAAACGACACCCCAAAGACCGCTTAATACTGTATAAGCCGTAATGGTGATAAAGATCAGCAGAACAGAGAGATTGCTGTTGATACCGAAAATATAGGTGATCATATAGCCCAATGCACCGAACTGCATCCCGGTCATGGTAACATTTCTGATTAAAATGCCGATAATGGCTGGAATTCGGATCAATTCGCCGTAGTCAGGATAACGCAAAGCTAAAAAACCTGCAATACTGGACTGCCGAAGCAATCTAATTCTGGGCAGAAAAAGAATGACAAATAAGAATTGTACAACAAAAGAAATGGCAATCATCCAGTATTGTCCTACACCGCCCTGATAGGTTTTCCCGGCCAATCCAACAATGGTACCGCCGCCGATCCAGGTTGCCATGTAGGTCAGTATGATAAATCCGATGGTGAGTGATCTCCCGCAATAGCTGTATTCCTCATATGAATTAAGTGCTTTTTTGATACAAAAAGCACTTAAGGAAAACAACACAAGAATATAAAGGATCACTCCGTATAATGACAATACATTCATAGGTAACGCCCTAATTTATTTATTTTCTTTCGAAGGCTCACGGCTATTGGTGAGTACCCAATTTATCACTTCGTCCTGATTAAATCGAATATTTTTCCCCAGCTTGATAAAGGGCAGGCCTTTCTTTTTCAAATTATAGATTGTCGTCCTGGTGACCTGAAGCATCTCGGCAACATCGTCAATCGTCAGGAACTTCACATCAGAAGCCATTTTCTTCTCCCCCTTTGAGAAATCTGCTGTGTAAACCTTGATAATACCAAAGAAACACAGGTTAACTGTTTCATTTGAAAGATATTGTAATATCTATTATTATATATTATTGTCTAAGATGAAACAAGTATGAACTCTAAAATCAAAAAAAGACAAGGGATCCGCAAGCGAATCCCTCTATTCTTATTATTCATTTAAATTTTAGACAGCAACCCGGATTTTAACTTAAATCCAGATACCTGCATGCTTATACCAGTTCTAAGAATACCACTTCTGCGTTGTCACCCTGTCTTGGTCCCAACTTCAGAATTCTGGTATATCCACCATTTCTATCAGCATATTTAGGAGCTATTTCATCAAACAGCTTCTTTACTACATCTTCATCATAAACGTACGCAAGCACTTGTCTTTTTGCGTGCAGATCGCCACGTTTTGCCAATGTAATCATTTTTTCAGCTTCTCTTTTTGCTTCCTTTGCTCTATGATCAGTGGTTGTGATTCTTCCTTCTCTGAAAAGGTCGGTCACAATATTTCGAAGCATAGCTTTTCTGTGAGCAGTAGGTCTGCCTAATTTTCTGTAACCTGGCATTTATATTCCTCCTTTGCTAAGATTCAGGCCTAGTCGTCGCTCGGCTTCAGTCCGAGGCCTAACTCTTCAAGTTTGTGTTTTACTTCATCAAGAGATTTCTTACCAAGGTTTCTCACCTTCATCATATCATCTTCTGTTCTATGAGTAAGTTCCTCTACTGTGTTGATTG
>NZ_JAGSND010000002.1:414138-466954 GCF_018128545.1 Sinanaerobacter chloroacetimidivorans
CATCGATTCCATGCTATCTGTAAGATCAATGAACAGTTTCAAATGCTCCTGCATGATCTTGGCTCCGATGGAAACCCCTTCTTCCGGCGTAATGCTGCCATCTGTCCAGATTTCGAGAATGAGCTTATCATAGTCCGTAACCTGTCCTACTCTTGTGTTTTCAACTGTAAAATTCACTTTTCTAACTGGAGTGTAGATAGAATCTACCGGAATCACGGCAATTGGCATTGATTCAGTTTTATTCTGATCTGCAGGCACATATCCTCTGCCTCTTGCAATGTTAATTTCCATAACCAGCGTAGCATTTTCTTCAAGAGTGGCAATGTGCAGGTCCGGATTGAAAATTTCGAGATCACTGTCAGCGATAATATCTCCCGCAGTCACTGTCTTTGGTCCTACAGCATTAATGATTACTCTTTTTGAACTTTCGCCGTTGATTCTAACCGCAAGCTTCTTAAGATTCAGAATAATTTCGGTAACATCTTCCTTTACTCCCGGAATCGTAGAAAACTCATGGAGAATTCCATCAATTTTCACCGAAGTAACCGCAGCTCCCGGAAGTGACGAAAGAAGTATTCTTCTCAGGCTGTTTCCAAGAGTGGTTCCGTAACCTCTTTCAAGGGGCTCCACAACAAACTTGCCGTAATTTTGGTTGTCATCAGAAAAATAACATTCAATTGTTGGCTTTTCGATTTCTATCACTCAAAAACCCTCCTTTTTTTTTTCAATCACAGTACAACTGTTCCAAGCTGCCTGATAGACTGTGCCGATGCTTTTATCAAGATCGGCATGTCTTTCCCCTGGCACCTTCTAATTTTGCTCCGCAGTCTTAGAGGCGAATAAGCTTGGAAGTTGTTGCGGGGCACGGCAGGACACCATCCATAATATCCCATAAAATTTGCTTCGCAAATTCGGATAGGTGCGCCTATTTTGAGTATAACTCGACGATGAGATGTTCTGCGATAGGAGTATCGATATCTTCTCTCCTAGGCATTGCAACAACTTTACCCTCAAGTTTTTCTACATCAACCGTAATCCAAACCGGTACGCTGATTGACATATCTTTAATCTCCTTAAATTTAGGAGAAGTTGTACTCTTTTCCTTAACTTTTATCACATCGCCTGCTTTTACTGCAAAGGATGGAATATTTTGTTTCTCTCCGTTTACAGTAAAGTGACCATGTCTTACAAGCTGTCTCGCTTCTTTTCTAGATGAGGCAAAGCCCATTCTGAAAACAGCGTTATCCAATCTTGTTTCAAGCATGATCAGCAGGTTTTCACCTGTGATACCCTTCTTTTTCGCAGCTTTATCAAAGTAATTTCTGAACTGAGTTTCAAGAACTCCGTAGAATCTCTTTGCCTTCTGTTTTTCTCTCAGCTGTAAACCGTAATCAGAAATTTTCTTTCTGCTCTGTCCATGCTGTCCGGGCGCGTAATTTCTTTTTTCAATAGCGCATTTAGGGCTGTAACATCTTTCGCCCTTTAAGAACAGCTTCTGGCCTTCTCTTCTGCATAATCTGCAAGAAGCATCTGTATATCTAGCCATTTTTAATTACACCTCCCTTTAATTAAACTCTTCTTCTCTTTGGTGGTCTGCATCCGTTGTGAGGAATTGGTGTGATATCTTTAATTAGATTGATCTCAAGTCCTGCAGCCTGCAGCGCTCTGATTGCGGCTTCACGTCCGGAACCAGGTCCTTTAACATATACTTCAACCATCTTAAGTCCATGCTCCATAGCACCCTTTGCAGCTTCTTCCGCAGCCATCTGAGCTGCAAAAGGAGTTGACTTTCTGGATCCCTTGAAACCAAGAGAACCGGCACTTGACCAGGAAAGTGCATTTCCGCTAAGGTCTGTAAGAGTTACAAGAGTATTGTTGAAGGTGGATTGGATATGAGCCTGACCACGTTCAATGTTCTTACGTTCTCTTCTCTTTTTTCTAACTGTTTTCTTTACAGTTTTAGCCATGATTTCCTACCTCCTTACTTTTTCTTCTTTCTTCCTACAGTCTTTTTAGGACCTTTTCTAGTTCTTGCGTTTGTCTTTGTGTTCTGTCCTCTTACAGGGAGTCCTCTTCTATGTCTGATTCCTCTGTAACAGCCTATTTCCATAAGTCTCTTAATGTTTAAGGAAACTTCTCTTCTGAGATCTCCTTCTGTCACATATTCAGAGTCTATAATTTTTCTAATTGTTCCCGCTTCATCTTCTGTCAGATCCTTGACTCTAGTATCAGGATTGATTCCAGCCTTTGCAAGAATTTCTAAAGAGGTAGGTCTTCCGATTCCGTAAATATACGTAAGTCCAATTTCTACTCTCTTATCTCTTGGTAAGTCGACACCGGCTATACGAGCCATAAGTTTTCCTCCTTCTCTTGCTTACTAAATTTCCCTTTGGAAATTTGCTGCAATGATCATATCATTAAAATTTATATAGAATTCTTTCCTTAAGGTAGTTTTCTTGTCTCACGACAATAAAACACAGCCGCTCCCCCAAGGGAAAATTCCTTACTGTAATTTTGGTCCAATCTCGAACAAATATCATTTTCAAAGAAAACTCAACAGGTTCTCAATCAAAATTGGTATTTGCCCAAGGAACCGAAATTGTTTTCAAAGATAACCGTAAAACCAATCCAACTTTTTGATGTGAAGCATCTTGAAAAGTTGGCGGTTATTTTGAAAACATTTTGTGACTAACCTTGTGTCTGCTTGTGCTTAGGATTTTCACAGATAACCATTACTTTTCCATTTCTTTTGATAATTTTGCACTTTTCGCAGATAGGTTTTACTGAGGCTCTAACCTTCATTTCTCATTCCTCCTTAAAATGTGCTATGTGTGCCGCCGAATTGGCAGTACGCAATTCGTATTTTATTTATCTCTCCAAGTAATTCTACCTCTTGTGAGATCGTAAGGTGACAATTCCACCTTTACTCTATCTCCGGGTAAAATCCTGATGAAGTTCATTCTTATTTTTCCCGAAATGTGTGCAAGCACTTCGTATCCGTTTTCCAGTTTCACAATAAACATGGCGTTAGGCTGGGCTTCAAGTACGGTACCAAATACTTCTATGACATCTTTTTTTGCCATATATTACACCTCTCTTTTATACAATGCCGGCAAGGTTTTCTTTTTGTCGGCTACTTTAGATCCATCAAGTATTATTTTTGACTTCTGTAAAACCAGGCTGTCAAACTTGATACTTCTTTCTACAGCGTCAGCAGTTCCGGTTCACCATCAGTAATGACAACAGTATTTTCATAGTGAGCAGAAAGCTTTCTGTCCAATGTTACGACTGTCCAGTTATCAGTGAGTACTTCTACTTCATAGGTTCCCGCATTAATCATTGGTTCTATTGCGAAAACCATCCCTGGGGCTAGTCTTGGTCCTCTTCCCGGCTTTCCGTAATTTGGAATTTGCGGTTCTTCATGCATGGCCCTACCCACTCCATGACCTACAAAATCCCTGATGACTGAAAACCCTTCTGATTCCGCTTTCTTTTGTATCGCCGAGGAAATATCCGATAATCGATAGCCTACTTTGCAAAATTTTAAGCCTTCAAAAAAGCTGGCCTCCGTCGCAGTGATCAACCGTTGAGCTTCCTCACTGATGTTGCCGACCCCATAGGTTCGCGCAGCATCACTGACATACCCTTTATGGGTACAACCCACATCCACACTGACGATATCTCCATCCTGCAACACCTTGTTTTTAGAGGGAATTCCATGAACCACTTCCTCATTTACTGAAACACAGGCGCTGGCAGGGTAGCCGTTATAGCCTTTAAAGCTGGGTATCATCTGATTTTTCAGGATGATGCTTTCTACGAACTCATCAATTTCCATTGTCGTGATTCCCGGCCGTATCATATTGCAAAGTTCCGAAAGAATAAAGGCTGTCACTTTCCCTGACTCTCTCATAATTTCAATTTCTTGTTGTGATTTGATGATAATCATTTTTTATGCTCCTAAAACACTCACAATGTTGTTAAACACTACATCTGAAGATCCAATTGCACCGTCAATATGGGCAAGTCTGTCTGTACTCTCGTAATATTCAACTAATGGCTTTGTCTGGGCATTATAAACTTCTATTCTATTTTCCACCGTTGCTGCAGAATCATCGGATCTTTGATAAAGTTCTCCGCCACAGACATCACATATTCCGTCCTTTTGAGGTGGCATATTGATCACATGATAGGTGGCACCACAATTTCTGCAAACTCTTCTTCCTACCAGTCTTGTCTTTAGAATTTCTTTATCAACATTAATGTCAAGAACTTTATCAATCGTCAGATTACGTTCCTGCAAAAACTTGTCGAGCTGCTCTGCTTGGTAAACAGTTCTTGGAAAGCCATCTAGTAGGAAGCCGTTCTTACAGTCCTCCTCTATCAAACGAGCCTCCGCAATCTCTAAAACAAGATTATCTGGAACAAGCTCGCCTTTATTCATATACTCCTGGGCTTTTTTCCCAAATTCAGTTCCTTCTTTGATATTCTTTCTGAATATATCACCAGTTGAGATATGAGGTATGCCATACTTTTGGGCTATTCTGGCTGCCTGAGTACCCTTACCTGCCCCAGGAGGGCCAAGCAAAATTAATCTAAGCATTTTATTATATCCTCCATTATGCTGCGTCCGTTCAGTTTTTCTTATCCGGAAGTGAATTTGAATCTGTTTGGACGAAACACATTGCTTCACATCTCTATTTTAAGAAGAAGTGAAGCAAATGTGCATTATTTCAGGAAACCTTGGTAATTTCTCATAACCATCTGTGCTTCGAGCTGCTTCATTGTATCCAGGGCTACACCGACTGCAATCAACAAGGATGTTCCGCCAAATCCGATTTGGAGGTTGGTAAACTGCTGCAGCAAGGTAGGAAGGGTGGCAATAAAGGCAAGGAAAATTGCTCCTACAAATGTAATTCTTGTCATTACCTTGTTTAAATATTCAACTGTAGATCTTCCTGGTCTAATTCCCGGGATAAATCCACCATTTGCTTTCATATTATTTGCCACTTCCATTGGGTTAAAAGTAACCGCTGTATAGAAGTAAGTAAAGAATATGATTAAAATGATATTAAATAATCCATAAATCCATACTCCGGGATTCCCGGTGTGGGACAGCCACTTCGTTACAAAGTCGGCAAACCCTGTACCTGGGATAAAGTATGTGATTGTCATAGGAAATTGCAGTAAGGAAAGGGAAAAGATTACCGGAATAACGCCGGCCTGATTCACTTTCATCGGAATATGGGTGCTTTGTCCCCCATACATCTTTCTTCCTACTACTCTTTTGGCATATTGAACCGGTATTCTTCTTTGTCCTTGCTGGATCAAAACAACGCCTACAATCACTATCAATGCAAATAAGCAAAATAATATGACGGAAACAACTCCAACCTCACCAGCTTGAAGCTTGATCCAAGTCTGATGGATTCCACTAGGCATTCTGGAAACGATACCTGCAAAGATGATAAGGGAAATACCATTTCCAATACCATTTTCATTAATCTGTTCACCAAGCCACATCAGGAATGCGGTACCGGCGGACAGGGTCAATACGATCACGGTTACAGAGAAAAAGTCTTTGCTTACCAATGCCTGTCGGAACAATCCTACGGAAAGTCCGATAGCCTGAACAAACGCAAGTATTACCGTTAAATATCTGGTATACTGCGCAATTTTCTTTTTCCCTTCAGTTCCTTCCTTTGCCAGCTGTTCCAGTCTGGGAACGGCAATAGTAAGGAGCTGTAATATAATTGATGCTGTAACATAGGGGGTGATGCTTAAAGCAAATATAGTAAAGTTGCTGAAGGCACCGCCTGAGAATAGGTCAAACAAACCAAACAAACCTGTATTTCCGCTGAAAACCTGATCCAACACGGTTCGATCGATTCCCGGCACAGGTATGTTTGAGCCCAGTCTAAATACTAAAAGCATTAAGAGCGTAAAGATAATCTTCTTTCTGATATCGGCAATCTTCCACGCCTGAGCCATTGTTTTAATCATACCCATATTAGATCACCTCTGCCTTTCCTCCGGCAGACTCGATCTTTTCAATTGCTGTTTTGCTAAATTTGTGAGCCTTTACGGTTACATTCTTTTCCAAAGTACCTTCTCCAAGAATTTTAATACCGTCAACGACCTGCTTTGCAAGGCCTTTTTCTTTCAGCAGCTCTGGAGTTACAATCGTACCAGCTTCAAATGCATTTAGATCATCTACATTTAAAATGGTATATTCTTTCTTCCATATATTTGTGAATCCTCTTTTAGGAATTCTTCTGTATAATGGCATTTGACCGCCTTCGAAACCAAGTCTGGTTCCGCCGCCGCTTCTGGAGTTCTGACCATTCATACCTCTGCCGGCAGTTTTACCCTGTCCGGTAGCGGTTCCTCGACCTTTTCTCTTTGGTTTTTTGGTGGAACCTTCCGCAGCTCTTAATTCATGCAGTTTCATTCTACAACACCTCCATTCTTACACTTCTTCTATTCGTACAAGATGCTTTACTTTTTCTATCGCTCCACGTGTCTGTGGGGTGTCAGGATGTTCAACCGTATGATGCAACTTTCTAAGTCCTAACGCTTCTACTACTTTTCTCTGAAGTGGGGAAGCGCCGATGACACTTTTTGTTAAAGTGATTTTTACTGTTTTAGCCATTTTGCGATTCCTCCTTATCCTAAAATTTCTTCCTTAGTTTTTCCTCTTAGTCTGGAGATCTGTTCAACAGTCTTAAGATTTCTAAGTCCTTCTATAGTAGCGCAAGCCATATTTCCGGAATTGTTAGAGCCGATAGATTTCGCTCTTACATCTTTAATTCCGGCAAGTTCCAGTACCATACGTACAGCACTTCCTGCGATAACTCCTGTACCAGGGGCAGCAGGCATAATCAAAACCTGACCTGCACCGAAAATTCCCAGAGTTCTATGTGGGATAGTCGTTCCAACAGTTGGAACATATATTAATCTTTTCTTTGCATCTTCAATTGCTTTTCTTACAGCTTCAGGAATTTCCTGAGCTTTTCCAAGACCTACGCCAACGTAGCCTTCGCCGTTTCCAACTACTACGGTTACGCTGAATCTAAAGTTTCTTCCGCCCTTAACAACCTTGGCAACACGTCTGATGTTAACGATGGATTCTTTTAAGTCAAGCTTGGATGCATCAATCATATTTTGTCGCATTCCTTTTCTCCCTTCCTGTTAGAATTTCAGTCCGGCTTCACGTGCACCGTCAGCCAGTTCTTTTATTCTTCCGTGATATAAGAATCCGCCTCTGTCAAAGGCAACTGTTTCAATTCCCTTTGCCAGTGCTTTCTTCGCAGCAGCTTCACCAACCAGCTTAGCTGCAGCCTTGTTTCCGCCGTATGCAGCCTGAGCCTTGATGTCCTTATCAAGGGTGGATGCAGCAACCAGCGTAGTTCCGTTTACATCATCGATAATTTGAACGGAAATGTTCTTAATACTTCTGTAAACGCATAATCTTGGTTTTTCAGGAGTTCCGAATACGCTTTTTCTAACTCTTGCATGTCTAGCCAGACGTTTATCGTTTCTACTTTCTTTTGCCATTTATCTCACTCCTTTCTACTTCTTCTTACCGCCAGTTTTGCCTTCTTTTCTACGGATTACTTCGCCAGCATATCGAATTCCCTTGCCTTTATATGGTTCAGGTTGTCTCCACTTTCTGACGTTGGCCGCATAATTTCCGACAAAAGCTTTATTGATCCCTTTAACAATGATTTCAGTCGGTGTTTTCACCTCTGTTTCAATCCCATCAGGATCCGGCATTTCGATTGGATGTGAATATCCTAAATTCATGACCAGTACGTTGCCCTTCTTCTCTGCCTTATAACCAACTCCTACGAGCTGAAGCTTCTTTTCGTAGCCTTGAGTAACGCCGGTTACCATATTATTGATTAATGTTCTGGAAAGACCATGTGCTGATCTTGCCTCTTTATCATCAGCTTCTCTGGTTACATTCAATACACCTTCGCCGATTTCTAATTTAATTCGTTTGCTGATCTGCTCCTGCAGCTCACCTTTAGGTCCCTTTACAGTAACAAGATTGCTGTCACTTACGGTTACCTGAACGCCGGCAGGAAGAGCAACAGGCAGTCTACCAATTCTTGACATTTTCTATTTCCTCCCTACCAAACATAACATATAACTTCGCCGCCAACGCCTAGCTTTCTTGCTTCCTTATCACTGATTACCCCATTTGAGGTAGAGATAATTGCGATTCCTAGGCCTCCAAGTACTCTTGGCACCTCGTCGCTCTTAGCATAAACTTTGAGTCCCGGTTTTGAAATTTTCTTAATTCCACTAATTACTCTTTCTTTATCTGCACCATATTTCATCTGAATTTTGATAGTGCCTTGCTTGTCATCTTCTACAACGTCAAACCCTTTAATATATCCTTCTGCGGCCAAAATTCCTGCAATGGACTTTTTCATCTTAGATGCTGGAATTTCAACTGTTGCATGTCCTACAGTATTGGCATTTCTGATTCTTGTTAGCATATCTGCTATAGGATCTGTCATGGTCATTTTTGAAGTACCTCCTTCCCTATTACTATTGTTTACCAGCTTGCTTTTCTAACGCCAGGGATCTCACCCTTGTAAGCCAGTTCTCTGAAACAGATACGGCATATACCATATTTTCTTAAAACGGAATGTGGTCTTCCACATATTTTACATCTTGTATATGCACGCGTTGAAAACTTAGGTTTTCTCTGTTGTTTTATTTTGAGAGATGTCTTTGCCATTAGTTCCCTCCTATTTCTCAAACGGCATGCCGAGGAATTCAAGAAGCGCCTGAGCTTCCTCATCTGTCTTAGCCGTTGTAGTGAATACGATGTTCATACCTTTGATTTTATCTACCTTGTCAAAGTTGATTTCAGGGAAGATAAGCTGCTCTTTAATACCCATGGAGTAATTTCCTCTGCCATCGAATGAGTTTCTGCTTACTCCTTTGAAGTCTCTAACTCTTGGAAGAGAGATGTTAAAGAATTTGTCTGCAAATTCAAACATGCTGTCTCCTCTTAGCGTAACTTTAGCACCTACGGGCATGCCCTGTCTTAATTTGAAGTTTGCGATAGACTTCTTTGACTTCGTAATGACAGGTTTTTGGCCACTGATGAGTGAAAGTTCTTCCACCGCAGTTTCCATCATCTTTGTGTTATCCTTTGCTTCTCCAAGACCCATGTTGATTGTGATCTTCTCAAGCTTAGGCACTTCCATTACATTCTTATATTTAAATTTTTCTACTAAAGCATTAAATACTTCTGTTTTATAAGTTTCTCTTAGTCTAGCTGCCAAGATTGTTCCCTCCTTTCAAACCTATTAGTCCAAAACTTGACCTGTTTTCTTGGATACTCTCTTTTTTGTTCCGCCTTCGATCTTGTATCCGATTCGAGTCGGGGCTTTTGCTTTGCTATCATAGAACATTACGTTGGAAACATGGATAGGACCTTCCTGGTGCTTAATTTCGCTGTGCAGCTTTCTGGTCTGTTTCTGATGCTTCGTTTGGATGTTTACACCTTCTACGATAATCTTGTCTTCCTTCGGCATTGCTTTTAGAACTTTGCCTTTTTTGCCTTTATCTTTACCGCTGATTACAACTACGGTATCATCTTTTTTAATTTGCATCTCCACACCTCCCCACTAAAGTACTTCTGGTGCCAAAGACACTATTTTCATGAAGCTTTTCTCTCTCAACTCTCTGGCAACTGGTCCGAAAATACGAGTTCCCACAGGGTTTTTGTCTTCTTTTATAATGACTGCTGCATTCTGATCAAACTTAACGTAGCTTCCGTCTATTCTTCTGGTGCCATGTTTTGTTCTGACTACAACAGCCTTCACAACATCGCCCTTCTTCACAACACCACCGGGTGTTGCTTCTTTAACGGCACATACGATGATATCTCCTATGTTCGCATAATGACGGCTAGTACCACCAAGTATACGGATACATAATAATTCTTTAGCGCCTGAATTGTCAGCTACTCTTAATCTGCTTTCCGGCTGAATCATAATGGGTGCCTCCTTTTCTATTTAACTTTTTCGATTACGTTTACAAGTCTCCATCTCTTGTCTTTGCTAAGAGGTCTTGTTTCCATAATTCGTACTTTATCTCCGATGTTACACTCGTTGTTCTCATCGTGAGCCTTGAACTTCTTGGTTCTCTTTACAGCTTTTCCGTAAAGGGAATGTCTTACGAAGTCTTCCACAGCAACACTGATCGTTTTGTCCATTTTATCACTCACTACGATGCCGACTTTTGTCTTTCTTCTGTTTCTATCTAACATATTACATCCTCCTTTCGATTAACCTTGAACCTTTTTCAGTTCTTTCTCTCTGATAATGGTTTTTACGCGTGCGATTTCCTTTTTAATATCCCTCATTTTAATCGGGTTTTCAAGCTGACCTGTAACATGCTGGAATCTGAGGTTGAATAATTCATTCTTTAACTTCTTGAATTCAGCGTTCAGTTCAACTTCTGTCATTTCTCTCATTTTTTCAATTTTCATTACGCTTCACCACCCTCTGCTAATTCTTGGCCTTTGATGGCAAATTTGCTCTTTACAGGAAGCTTGTGGGATGCAAGTCTCATGGCTTCTCTTGCCTGAGCCTCTGTTACACCTTCAATTTCAAACATAACTCTTCCT
Organism: Sinanaerobacter chloroacetimidivorans; assembly: GCF_018128545.1. Classification (GTDB taxonomy): domain Bacteria; phylum Bacillota; class Clostridia; order Peptostreptococcales; family Anaerovoracaceae; genus Sinanaerobacter; species Sinanaerobacter chloroacetimidivorans. Next base: position 424,793 of record NZ_JAGSND010000002.1, read on the forward strand.
GGTTTTACTACTGCTACCCAGAACTCAGGAGCACCTTTACCGGAACCCATTCGAACTTCAGCAGGTTTTTTCGTTACTGATTTGTGTGGGAATATCTTTATAAATACTTTACCACCTCTTTTAATAGATCTGGTCATGGCGATACGAGCAGATTCTATTTGATTTGAAGTGATCCAACCACATTCTTGTGCTATCAGGCCATAAGTTCCGTAAGTAATGGTATTACCTTTGGTTGCTATGCCCTTCATTCTTCCTCTGTGGACTCTACGACGTTTCACTCTTTTTGGCATTAACATCGCTATCTTCCTCCTTTCTCTATCGCTTATTCTGCAGCTTCAGCCACTGGTGCTTCTGCTTTTACTTCCTCAACTTGTGGTGCCGGAGCAGCTGGCTTTGGAGCTCTAGGTCTTCTTGGATTTTCAAGTCTCTTCTCTTCTGGCTTTGCTTCTCCTCTAGGCCCTCTGTTATTATTTCTGTCGCCGTCTCTTCTTGGTCTGTCATTATCTCTTCTTGGTCTGTCGTTTCTCTTTCTGTCGCCTCTGTTATCAGGCTTATCCTCAGGGATAGGGCTCTTTAGGCCTTTTTCAAGGATTTCTCCATGATTGATCCATACCTTGATTCCTAATTTACCGTAAGTGGTGTTTGCTTCTGCAAATCCATAATCGATATTCGCTCTTAAAGTATGCAGAGGAACATTTCCTTCGCTGTACTTTTCGCTTCTAGCAATTTCAGCACCGCCTAATCTTCCGGAAACCAGAACCTTGATTCCTTTCGCACCGGATTTCATCGTTCTTCCGATGGCCTGTTTCATGGCTCTTCTAAAGGATATTCTCTTTTCCAGCGCCTGAGCAATGCTCTCAGCTGTTAACTGGGAATCCAGTTCGATTCTTCTGATTTCAACGATGTTGATCAATGTGCTCTTGCCAGTAAGCTTTTCAACCTCAGCCTTGAGCTCATCAATGCCATTTCCGGATCTTCCGATTACCATACCTGGCTTACCGGTTAGAACCGTAATTTTAACCTGATTGTTTGCTGCTCTATCAATTAATATCTTTGAAATTCCTGCTGCATAAAGTCTTTTTTTCACATATTCTCTGATTTTATGATCTTCAACAAGGTAATCTGCGAATTCTTTCTTGTCTGCATACCATTTGGAATCCCAGTCTTTTATAATGCCCACTCTTAACCCATGCGGACTTACTTTCTGACCCATTCAACGAACCTCCTGTTCTGAATATTTTATCTTTCCTTTAGTGTTACGCCTACGTGGCTGCTTCTTTTAAGAATAACTGATGCACGGCCCTGTGCTCCTGCTCTCCATCTCTTCATGGTTGGTCCTTGATGAGCGTACACTTCAGCTACATATAGCTTATCTACATTCATTTCGAAATTGTTTTCAGCATTTGCTGCTGCTGATTTAACAACCTTCTCAACGATTTCCGCACCTTTACCAGGTGTGAATTTTAATATGGTTAACGCCTCGCTTAAGTTCTTTCCTCTTACTAAATCAGCAACAGGCTTCAGCTTGATAGGAGACATCCTTACATATTTTGCAACTGCTTTTGCTTCCATTGATTAAGATCCTCCTTTACTTATTTTTTCTTAACTTTCGAAGACTTATCTGCCGCATGACCTCTGTAGTTTCTCGTAGGAGCAAACTCGCCCAGTCTGTGTCCTACCATATCCTCAGTGATATATACCGGAACATGTTTCTTTCCGTCATGCACTGCAATTGTATGTCCCACCATCTGTGGGAATATAGTTGATGGTCTTGACCATGTTTTTAAAACTTTCTTTTCGCCGGCTGTATTCATTGCATCAATATTCTTAAGCAGCTTGGCATTTACAAAAGGGCCCTTTTTAAGTGATCTTCCCATTATCTTTGCTTCCTCCCTTCAACTATTTTTCGTTACGTCTTTTTACGATATATTGATTTGACGGATTATTCTTCTTTCTGGTCTTATATCCCAGAGCAGGTTTACCCCAAGGAGTAACCGGGCTAACTCTACCGATTCCGGTTTTACCTTCACCACCACCGTGTGGGTGATCGTTCGGATTCATGACGGAACCTCTAACGGTAGGTCTGATACCCATATGTCTTTTTCTTCCTGCTTTACCAATCTTGATGTTTTCGTGATCGAGATTTCCTACTTCGCCGATGGTGGCTCTGCATTCAATTCTGATTCTTCTTACTTCGCCGGAAGGAAGTCTTACAGAAGCGTAATCTCCTTCTTTTGCCATAAGCTGTGCGCCGTTTCCTGCAGATCTTACCATCTGAGCACCTTTTCCAGGTTTCAGCTCGATGCAGTGGATCACGGTACCGACTGGGATGTTCTTAACCGGAAGTGCATTTCCAATTTTGATATCAGCATCTGCTCCTGATACTACAGTATCACCAACAACCAATTTGTTCGGAGCGATAATATATCTCTTTTCGCCGTCTGGATAAACAATCAGTGCAATATTTGCGCTTCTGTTAGGATCATACTCGATTGTAGTAACTTTTCCTGGAATACCATCTTTGTTTCTTTTGAAGTCAATGATTCTGTATTTCGCTCTGGTACCGCCGCCTCTGTGTCTTACGGTGATTTTTCCTCTTACATTTCTTCCTGCATTTTTCTTAAGAGTCACTGTAAGAGATTTTTCCGGAGTACTCGTCGTAATTTCTTCAAATGTTGAAACCGTCATTCCTCTTAATCCAGGAGTGATAGGATTATATTTTTTGATTCCCATATCTTTCGTCCCTCCTTATAGACCTTGGAAGAATTCGATTTCCTTACTTTTTTCCGTAAGGGTTACAATTGCTTTCTTTGAAGCAGGTCTTCTTCCCACTGTTTTTCCCATTCTTTTTACTTTACCTTGAACATTCATAATGTTTACTTTTGCTACTTCTACTCCGAAAATTTCTTCCAGTGCATGTTTAACCTGAGTTTTGTTTGCATCGGTAGCAACTTTGAAAGTATATTTTTTATTAGCCGCATCATCCATACTTCTTTCGGAAATAACCGGCTTTATGATTACATCATAGGGGGTTGTCATTATGAATACACCTCCTCAATTTTGTTGATCGCATCCTTAGTAACGATGAAGCTTGTATAATGAATGATCTCATATACGTTCATTGTGCTTACTAAAGCTGTCTTTACTCCTGGAATGTTAGCTGCGGACTTGATTACGTTTTCGTCCTTGTCAGCCATAATGATGAGGGCTTTCTTTGCTGCCTTCACGTTTTCTAATACTTTGATCATTTCCTTTGTCTTTGGCTCTGCAAAGGAAAGTGAATCTAATACGATAATTTCTTTTTCCTCCACCTTTGAGGATAAAGCTGACTTCATAGCGAGTCTTCTTAATTTCTTAGGCACCGTATATCTGTAATCTCTTGGCTTTGGTGCGAACACAACGCCTCCGCCAACCTGTGAAGGATCTGTTGAGCTACCTTGTCTGTGACGACCAGTTCCCTTCTGTCTGAAAGGTTTTCTACCACCGCCTCTGACTTCGCCTCTGTTTTTCGCTGACTGTGTGCCTTGTCTTTGGTTTGCGAGGTAATTCTTTACCACGGCGTGTACCGCATACTGGTTCACTTCTATTCCAAAGATATCATCTTTTAATTCGATACTACCGGCTTCTGCTCCGGACATATTCAGCATAGTTACTTTTGCCATTTTACTTCCTCCTTTCTGAAGTCATTATCTATTTGTCTTGACCTTTAACTGCGTATTGAATGCGGAGTAAACTGCCTTTTCCGCCAGGTACCGCACCTTTAACCAGCATCAGGTTTCTGTCCTCTATGATTTTTACAAGAACAACGTTCTGAACAGTTATGGTGTCTCTACCCATTCTTCCGGGACCTGCATTTCCCTTGAATACTCTGGAAGGATAGGTTCCTGCTGCCAGAGCACCGGCAAGTCTCTTATGCTTGGATCCGTGGGTCATCGGTCCTCTGTGATGTCCGTGTCTTTTAATGTTACCCTGAGTTCCTTTACCCTTTGATACGCCTGTGACATCCAACTTCTTGCCAGCTTCGAAATCAGCTACTGTGATCACCTGATTTGGCTCATAAGTTTCGCCTTCATCAAGTCTGATTTCTGTTAGATGCTTTTTCAGCGGAGCCTGCCATTTTGCAAAATGACCTTTTGTAGGCTTGTTCAGTCTCTGCTCCTTCGCATCGCCGTATCCGATCTGAACAGCATTGTAGCCATCAGTTTCAACGGTCTTGATTTGAGTCACGACTGCAGGGCCTGCTTCAATCACAGTTACCGGAATCGCTTCTCCAGCTTCGGAAAAAATCTGAGTCATTCCAATTTTTTTCCCTAAAATTGTTTTCATCCTTACACCTCCTGGTTTCTTACAGCGGATTACTGTTTTGTGAGTAATCATACTAAGGGGAGATTTTTGCAAATCTATGTTTTCTTAGTATTTTCTAAAGTTTGATCTCGATATCAACACCTGCAGGTAAATCCAGCTTCATCAATGCATCAACTGTCTTTGGTGTGGTGTTTGAGATATCAATGAGTCTCTTGTGCGTTCTCTGTTCGAACTGCTCTCTGCTGTCCTTGTACTTGTGAACGGCTCTTAGAATTGTGATGATCTGCTTCTCTGTTGGCAGTGGAATTGGTCCGGAAACATCTGCACCTGTCTTTTTGGCTGTTTCCACAATTCTTGCTGCTGACTGATCTAAAGATTTGTGATCATAAGCCTTCAGCTTGATTCTGATTTTTTGTTGTTCGCTCATTCTTTCTTTCCTCCTTGATTTTCGTACGTTTTCGCTATGCTGTACGAGGGGTTCGTCCCTGGTGCTTTCTCCGTATACTAGGATTTGCTTACTCGGTACACGGCGCCGTGTGTTTCATATTTTTTTACACAAAGCAAAAAGCACGAGAATCCCTTCGCCCGTTTCTGGAACGGACAATTCTCTGCAGAAATTACCTGATAGCTCAGCAACTTCCTGCTTCATCGCCTTTTTTAGCAAGCCTTTAGAGTATATTATAAGTTGTGGGATATTGCAATAGTTTTTCCAAAAAAAGTTGAAGAAAAACCAAAGTTTTTTTAAAGAAGTTATCTGACAATTTCAACGTTTTAAAAGATAGGATTCAATACACGCACCGGGGCGTTCAGTGAATTATAAAATCGACTTAAAAAGCCAGTCATTTCAGTCTTTTCAGCGCTTACATCAAAAAAATATCACTCCGATTAGAATACCAAGTCCAACAATCCCTCCATACACAAGCCCTACAATGATGGTAATACGATTGTATTTCGAGTTTCTGTTTTTCTTGCCTCCCTGATAGGCAAAAAATAAATTCAATATGAGTATTACAATAGCGATGCCCGCAACTATCTTTTCCATATCCCTTGCCCCCTTAATGATTCGTTTGTCTATAAGCAGACACACTGGTCCGTAATGAAACTAACCATCTGCAATTTATTAAAAAAACAATGTTCCAATAATCAATCCTAATCCAATGGCACCGCCAATTCCAATGCCAACCATGATGGTGATACGATCATACTTCGGATTCCGGTTTCTCTTGCCTCCCTGATAGGCGAAAAACAAACACATCAGTATACTGGCAATGATAACAATTAATGCGATACCTGCTGTAATGATTTTCATGGTATATCCCCCCCTAATATTTATTAGTTAGTCAAATTTCATTTATTAGTATTTAAACCGGATCATTTAACTGCCAGATCGAAATAGTTGAGTTTTGACAAGCCAAAGGTCTGACTTTGTATCACGAAAATACTCACAGGTTTCTAATGATATGGTCTCGATTCGTTATTTTTAACCCCAAAAACAAACGGTATCCCTAATCGGTGTTTTTGGGTTATGGCTATCATGGAATACCATCATTAAAAATAACATCATCTTCAACCTATATCATAAACGAAACCTGTTCGGATATTTTCTTAAATCCAAAGCTCAGCCATTGCGGCTTGATAAAAAACTTGCAAAAACTAAAGCTGTCAGTTTAATCGTTTGATATTACAAATCTTTTTTGACTAACTGAGTTCGACTCCGAAGCAAATTTTCACTAACTAAAAAAATTTGCTAACCGCTGGTTCGGGCTGGGTGCCATTTGTTTGTAAACTATGTGATTTTAATTTGTCTGATCTGCAAAAGGGCTATAACAATACGTTGAAATAATTTTGCTTTGGTCTTATCCGAAATGGTCATAATCTTTATGGGATATAAGCAAAGCCTTGAGCAGGTTTGAAGTATTTTCAACCGAATCGAGTAGGATTTTTCGTAGATTGCATCAGCAATCTCAGCAAATAATGTGACCCTTCACATTTTTGCGCACGAAAAATCATGAGATGAGGTTATGAAAATATCAAAACTGCGAACCAGCTTTGCGTTATCACATAAAATTAGACCTTTTGCTGATCAGACGAAAATTGTAACTTAGTTTCACAAACTAATAAATATTAATAGCCTAAATCCTCATTCACTAATATCACTTCCAGCCTTCCCGGATTGCTGCAGAATCTGGTGGTGACGATATTACAGCAGAGGCAGTCATCAGAAGTGCAGTCTCCGCATATCCCGGTAGCCGAACATGGTGTTTTTTTATTCAAGCGCAGTGCATTGGGCACAGCAGCATCAAGCCTTGCTCTGTTTAAAGCGGCTTCATGGTCTCTCACAATTTTATTGGCGCCAATTACAATCACTACCTTCTTTGGGCCGAAACAGAGTGCCGCTACTCTATTGCTTGTACCGTCTAGATTGACAAGTTCACCATCCATCGTAACAGCATTGGAGCTCATCAGAAAATAATCCGCCGTCAGGGATTGGCGCCTTCGTTCAAAAGATTCAACGGGATCCTTTGTGGAATAGGGATCGATGGTCGTCAAATCTCTTTCAGCTAGTTTGGGCTTAATACCAAGTGTGTTAATGGTAGCAGACCCGCCCCAGGAAACCACACTGTTATCCTGAATGATATCCAGTACCTTTTGAGCTGCTTCCTCCCCGGTCTCACAATAGTGGGCAATGATCTTCCGCTTTTCCAGATTCTTTTTCACAGTCTCCATCTTTAACTTGTTTGCTTTTCTTACTTCATCCAACATTCTTTTCATCACTCCTTCTGCAAACGATAATTCTATTTTAGCACTTTTTTTATTTCACGCATACAGAACCCTGAAAGAAATTTGATTCCATCAGAGTAAAAACGAAAAAAAGACCCGCAATTTATGCGAGTCTTTTCATTTGTAATTTATAAATCTTATCCTTTGAGGCAAAGCCCTAAAGTTGCACGCTTAACAAGCAATTTCGATGACGCCGGAAAAATTTCTCAGAGCTAGGCACGAGATGCGAAACGCATCGGAACGTACTCTGTGCTACGTGAGAAGCGGATTCGCATCTCAGTAACACCGCTCTGGGGGATTTTAACAAGTCATTATGCCTTGATTGCAGTTACAACGCCAGCTCCTACAGTTCTTCCGCCTTCTCTGATAGCGAATCTCAGTCCTTCTTCGATAGCGATCGGTGTGATCAGTTCGATATCCATCTGGATGTCGTCTCCTGGCATACACATTTCTACGCCTTCTGGTAAGGTTAAGGATCCGGTTACGTCTGTTGTTCTGAAGTAGAACTGTGGTCTGTATCCATTAAAGAATGGTGTATGTCTTCCGCCTTCTTCCTTCTTCAGTACGTATACCTGAGATAAGAACTTTGTATGAGGCTTGATGCTTCCTGGCTTTGCAAGTACCTGACCTCTTTCGATATCAGTTCTCTGTACGCCTCTCAGCAATGCTCCGATGTTGTCTCCGGCCTGTGCCTGATCCAACAGCTTTCTGAACATTTCTACGCCTGTTACTACTACTTTTCTTGGAGCTTCGGATAATCCTACGATTTCTACTTCGTCGGATACCTTCAGGATTCCTCTTTCTACTCTTCCTGTTGCTACTGTTCCTCTTCCTGTGATGGAGAATACATCTTCTACTGGCATCAGGAACGCTTTGTCTGTTGCTCTTTCTGGCTCAGGAATGTAAGTGTCTACTGCTTCAAACAGTTCTACGATCTTGTCTCCCCATGGTCCTTCCGGATTGTTTAATGCTTCCAGCGCGGATCCTCTGATGATTGGTGTATCATCTCCTGGGAATTCATACATATCTAATAATTCTCTAACTTCCATTTCTACTAAATCAAGAAGTTCATCGTCATCAACCATATCGCATTTGTTTAAGAATACGATGATATATGGTACGCCTACCTGTCTGGAAAGCAGAATGTGCTCTCTTGTCTGTGGCATTGGTCCGTCTGTTGCTGCTACTACCAGGATCGCTCCGTCCATCTGTGCTGCTCCTGTGATCATGTTCTTTACATAGTCAGCATGTCCCGGGCAGTCTACGTGTGCGTAGTGTCTGTTTGGTGTTTCATACTCTACGTGCGCAGTTGCGATGGTGATTCCTCTTTCTCTTTCTTCCGGTGCTTTGTCGATCTGATCGAATGCTACCATCTGGCCCAGTCCGTATCTCTGGAACAGAGTCTTTGTAATAGCTGCTGTCAAGGTTGTCTTACCATGGTCTACATGGCCGATTGTCCCGATGTTTACATGGGGCTTATTTCTTTCAAATTTAGCTTTTGCCATTTTAGAAATCCTCCTAAAAAATTTTTATTTATTAATCTTCTCTAATAAGCTGTCCGGCAGCTTTTCAAAGTGGTCAAACTGCATAACATATACGCCTCGACCCTGAGTTTTCGATCTGAGGTCTGTTGCATATCCGAACATTTCGGAAAGAGGTACAAAGCCTCTGACCGCAACAGCCCCTGAATGCATATCGGACCCTTCGATTCGGCCTCTTCTTGAGCTGATATCTCCGATGACATCGCCCATATATTCTTCAGGAACCGTAACCTCAATCTTGAAGATCGGTTCAAGCAATACAGGCTTTGCCTTTTTCGCTGCTTCTCTGAAAGCCATGGATGCGGCAATTTTGAAGGCCATTTCCGAGGAGTCTACTTCATGATAGGAACCATCATAAAGCTCAACACCTACGTCTACTACCTGATAGCCAGCCAAAGGTCCATTCTGCATCGCCTCACGAATACCTTCATCAATTTTGCCGATGTATTCCTTCGGAATCGCACCACCAACAATTGCATTCTTGAATTCGTAACCAGCTCCCGGTTCTCTTGGAGCTATTCTGATCTTAACGTGTCCGTACTGACCACGACCACCAGACTGCTTCGCATACTTGTGATCCACATCCGCGTTTGAGGAAATAGTTTCTTTGTAAGAAACCTGTGGTTTTCCGACATTCGCTTCTACTTTAAACTCACGGAGAAGTCGGTCTACGATAATTTCCAAATGAAGCTCTCCCATACCTGCAATAATCGTCTGGCCTGTTTCTTCATTGGTATAAGTTTTGAAGGTTGGATCTTCTTCTGCAAGTTTTGCCAATGCAATACCCATTTTATCCTGCCCGGCCTTCGTTTTGGGCTCGATGGCGATTTCAATAACAGGATCCGGGAACTCCATGGATTCCAAAATAATTGCATGTTTTTCATCACATAAAGTATCTCCGGTAGTGGTATCTTTTAGCCCTACCGCTGCTGCAATGTCTCCGGAATAAACCTCTTCAATTTCCTCTCTTCTGTTGGCATGCATCTGAAGAATTCTTCCGATTCTTTCTTTTTTGTCCTTCGTTGAGTTATATACATAGGAACCGGATTTTAATGTTCCCGAATAGACTCTGAAGAATGCCAGCTTTCCAACAAAGGGGTCCGCCATGATCTTAAATGCCAATGCGGAGAAGGGTCCTTTATCGTCAGCTGCTCGTTCCCCTTCCTGATCGGTATCTGGAAGTATCCCCTTAATCGGAGGGATATCCACCGGGGAAGGCATATAGGCAACGACTGCGTCAAGCAGCATCTGCACGCCTTTGTTTCTGTAAGAAGATCCGCAAATAACCGGAATCATTTTGCCTGCGATCGTCATCTTTCTGATTGCGGCTTTGATTTCCTCTTTTGACAGTTCTTCTCCATCTAAATATTTCATGAGCAGTTCTTCGTCTGACTCAGCAACTGCTTCTACGAGATTATGTCTCCACTCGTCTGCTGCTTCCTTTAGCTCTGCAGGAATATCAACTACATCAAATTCCTTACCCAAATCGTCCTTGTAGATTTCGGCTCTCATTTCAACCAAATCCACAATTCCGATGAAGCTGTCCTCAGAACCAATTGGCAGCTGAATTGGTACAGCATTTGCCTTTAATCGGTCCTTCACCATTCCTACAACACGGAAGAAGTCGGCTCCCATAATATCCATTTTATTGACGAATATCATTCTCGGAACGCCATACTTTTCTGCCTGTCTCCAAACGGTTTCAGACTGGGGTTCTACTCCGCCTTTTGCGCAAAGTACTGTAACTGCTCCATCAAGAACCCTCAGTGACCTTTCTACCTCTACGGTAAAGTCAACGTGGCCTGGTGTATCGATAATGTTTATTCTAGTATCTTTCCATTGTGCAGTAGTAGCAGCAGAGGTTATAGTGATACCTCTCTCCTGCTCCTGTTCCATCCAGTCCATAGTGGCTGCCCCTTCATGAACTTCGCCAAGCTTATGGGTTTTTCCTGTGTAGAACAATATTCTCTCTGTAGTAGTGGTCTTCCCGGCATCTATATGTGCCATGATACCAATATTTCTTGTTTTCTCAAGCGGGAATTGTCTAGGCATACCAGAATCCTCCTTTCTGCTTCTTTCATATGAATTCTAATTACCATCTGTAATGTGCAAATGCCTTATTAGCCTCTGCCATCTTATGCGTATCTTCTTTTTTCTTAACAGATGCTCCGGTACTATTGGAGGCATCCATCAGTTCCTTTGCAAGTCTTTCATACATGGTCCTTTCGCCTCTGGCTCTTGTGTACTTTGTAAGCCATCTTAAGCCCAGCGTCTGACGTCTGTCTGCTCTAACTTCTACCGGAACCTGGTAGTTCGCACCACCAACACGTCTGGCTCTAACTTCCAGAACAGGCATGATATTATTCATTGCCTTTTCGAACACTTCCAAAGGATCGTTCCCTGTGTTCTCTTTGATCATGTCAAATGCATCGTATACAATTGACTGTGCTACACCTTTTTTTCCGTCTAACATGATACTGTTGATCAGCTTTGCCACAACAACACTTCCGTAAACTGGATCAGGGAGCACTTCTCTTTTTGGTACATTACCTTTTCTTGGCACTTCTCTTCCCTCCTTGCTTGCTAATTTTGCGGAATGCGGTCTGCGTTTCACAAAATTATCTGCGCAATCAATAATTAATAGAATTTTTGCGCTTTCGCTCGGTACTCGACATTCTCACGAATGCCGCGGTGCACATGATATCTATATTTTTTATCTATATCAAGGGCACTGTCAGCCCGCCAAAAATTATCGGCGGACTTATGCAGGAACATCTCAAATCTTATTTCTAATTTTCTCCGATTTGCCGATTTCTACTGCATCTTTTCCCGAATTATTTTGCTTTTGGTCTCTTTGCTCCATACTTAGAACGAGCCTGATTTCTCTTAGCTACGCCTGCTGTATCAAGAGTTCCTCTGATGATGTGGTATCTTACACCAGGAAGGTCTTTTACTCTTCCGCCTCTGATCAGAACTACGCTATGCTCCTGAAGGTTGTGACCAATACCAGGAATGTAGGCAGTTACTTCGATACCGTTGGACAGACGTACTCTCGCTACTTTTCTAAGAGCTGAGTTTGGTTTCTTAGGAGTCACAGTTTTTACGGAAGTACATACCCCTCTCTTCTGTGGTGCTTCTGTTTCGGTAGGAACTCTCTTCAGGGAGTTTAATCCTTTCAACAGCGCCGGAGATGTGGACTTTTTCACCGCACTTGTTCTTCCTTCTCGAACCAACTGATTAATTGTAGGCATTCTTTTTTCTCCTTTCCTTGTCTTGTGCAAGGGCACAAATAAGTGATATCTCAAGCCATGTGGCTCAAAACCAACGATTAGTATATCACAAATCAAACACCAGTGTCAATTTGTTTCTACGTTATTCAACTTCAACGATTTCAGACAGTTCTGCGATTTCAGACATATCGGCAATATCTTCAAAGTCCATGTTTTCGGATAGACGATCATTGCCGTAATCATCATAATCTTCTTCTTCCATTGGCGGTTTGAAGGATTCCATGAGCTCCGTATTGACACCGTAATCAACGTCAATATTTTTGTATCTCTTCATTCCTGTACCTGCAGGAATCAGCTTTCCGATAATTACATTTTCTTTTAATCCCAGCAGATTATCTGTCTTTCCTTTAATTGCAGCATCGGTAAGGACTCTTGTAGTTTCCTGGAAGGATGCTGCCGACAGGAAGGAGTTGGTTGCCAAAGATGCCTTTGTAATACCAAGAAGGATTCGTTTGCCCTTGGCCGTCTCTCCGCCTGCTTCATCAGCTGCCTTGTTGGCATCTTCCAATTCAAACTTGCTGTAAAGTCCGCCCGGCAGCAGGGAGGTATCCCCTGCATCTTCAATCTTGTACTTGGAAAGCATCTGGCTGACGATGACTTCTACATGCTTGTCATTGATGTCTACACCCTGTTGCTTATATACTCTTTGTACTTCCTTGAGCAGATACTGGTATACGCCTTCTACGCCGTTGAGACGAAGAATATCGTGAGGGTTCAAAGGCCCTCTGGTGATCTGATCTCCGGCAAGGACATAGTCCCCTTCTTTTACATTCAGTCTTGCTCCGTAAGGAATGATATAGATTCTTTCTTCTTCGCCGCGAACCTTCACTTCCGTCTTGTTGTCCTTTCTGCTCTCGATGGAGACTACCGTTCCGTCGGCTTCGCAGATTTCAGCAAGTCCTTTCGGTTTTCTGGCTTCGAATAATTCCTCTACTCTGGGCAAACCGTGGGTGATATCGCTTCCTGCTACGCCTCCTGTATGGAAGGTTCGCATGGTGAGCTGTGTACCCGGTTCTCCGATGGATTGCGCCGCAGTAATACCAACAGCTTCTCCGATATTAACCGGCTCTCCTGTCGCCAGGTTTCTGCCATAGCATTTTGCACAGATACCATAGACGCTGTGGCAGGTCATGACGGATCGGATCGCTACGGATTCAATACCGCTGGCTTCTACTTCGTCAGCTGCAGCTTCCAGAATTTCTTCGCCCTGTTCCACAATCAGTTTACCTGTCTGCGGATTTACGATATCTGTCAGCGCTATTCTTCCGACAATTCGAAGCTTCAATGGTTCGATCACTTCCTTGCCGTCGGTAAAGGCCTTGACTTCGATACCTTCGTCAGTACCGCAGTCGATTTCTCTTACAATTACGTTATGGCTGACGTCAACCAGTCTTCTTGTGAGGTAACCGGAGTCCGCTGTTCGGAGCGCCGTATCGGCAAGACCTTTTCTCGCTCCGTTAGTGGAAATAAAGTATTCCAATACGGACAATCCCTCACGGAAATTGGATTTGATAGGGATTTCAATGGTCTGCCCGGAAGCGTTGGCCATAAGACCACGCATTCCGCCGATCTGTTTGATCTGGCTCTTGCTACCTCTGGCTCCCGAGTGAGCCATGATATATAAGTTGTTTAATGTTCCCAGTGATTTCATCAATGCATCCGCGATATCATCGGTGGCATCATTCCAGGTATCAATAACTCTTTCATATCGTTCGGAATCGGACATCAGACCTCTTCTGTAGGCCGATTCGTATTTTTCTACTTTCTTCTCAGCTTCTGCCAGAATACCGGCTTTTGCATCCGGAATCTCCATGTCGGATACACTGATGGTGATCGCGCCTATGGTAGAGTAATGGAAGCCTGTATCCTTGATATAGTCCAGCATGATGGCAGTAGTCGTATTCCCATGCTTACGATAGCATTTGTCGATGATCTGGCCCAGCTTCTTCTTATCACAGAGGAAGTCGATTTCCAGGGAATATTTATCCGCTTCACGGTCAACATAGCCAAGATTCTGAGGAATTCCTTCGTTGAAGATAAATCTTCCAACCGTGGACTCGATCAGTTTTCCTCTTTCGTCACCTTCAATAAATCTTCTAACCTTAACTCTTGCATGAAGACCAACAATGCCGTTTCTGTACGCCATCAGCATTTCGTCAAAATCGGTAAAGATTTTGCCGTCGCCCTTCTCGGCAAGAGTATTTCTTTCTTCCACGCCGGGATGGGTCAGGTAATAGCTTCCCAGGATCATATCCTGAGTAGGCGTAGTGATAGGAGATCCGTCTTTCGGCGCCAAAATATTGTTGACGGAAAGCATCAGGAATCTGGCTTCAGCTTGCGCTTCCACGGAAAGGGGTACGTGTACCGCCATCTGGTCGCCGTCAAAGTCAGCATTATAAGCGGTACAAACCAGTGGATGAAGCTTGATAGCCTTACCCTCTACCAGCACCGGTTCAAAGGCCTGGATACCCAGTCTATGAAGCGTCGGGGCACGGTTTAGCAGTACAGGATGCTCTTTTATAACCTCATCCAGTACATCCCATACTTCCGTTCTGACTTTTTCCACCATTCTCTTAGCACTCTTGATGTTATGGGAATGGCCGTTCTGCACCAGCTTCTTCATAATGAAAGGCTTGAACAGCTCCAGCGCCATTTTCTTCGGCAGTCCGCACTGATAGAACTTCAGCTCCGGTCCTACTACGATTACGGAACGTCCGGAATAGTCAACACGCTTTCCGAGCAGGTTCTGTCTGAATCTTCCCTGTTTTCCCTTCAGCATGTCGGAAAGGGATTTCAGCGGTCTGCTTCCAGGGCCCGTTACCGGTCTTCCTCTTCTTCCGTTATCGATAAGGGCATCTACCGCTTCCTGCAGCATTCTCTTTTCATTTCGAACGATAATATCAGGAGCGCCGAGATCCAGCAATCTCTTCAATCTATTATTTCTATTAATAACTCTTCTATACAGATCGTTCAGGTCGGAAGTTGCAAATCTGCCGCCGTCCAGCTGAACCATCGGTCTTAAATCAGGCGGAATGACCGGAATGACCTCGAGGATCATCCATTCCGGCTTGTTTTCAGACAGACGGAGCGCTTCGATGACTTCCAGTCTTCTTACGATTCTGATCTTCTTTTGTCCGGAGCTTTCCCGGAGCTTCTTTCTCATATCCTCGGACAAAGCAACAAGATCGATGTGTGTCAAAAGCTCTCGAATGGCTTCCGCACCCATGGCTGCCTTAAATCCGGTTCCAAATTTATCTTTGGCTTCTCTGTATTGTTGTTCCGTCAGGATTTCCTTATAGCCCAGGCCGGTATTGCCAGGCTCTGTTACAATGTAAGCGGCAAAATACAGAACCTTTTCCAGATTTCTTGGGGAGATGTCAAGAACAAGACCCATTCTGCTCGGTATTCCTTTGAAATACCATATGTGGGAAACCGGCGCTGCCAGTTCAATGTGTCCCATTCTTTCTCTTCTTACCTTGGCCTTGGTAACCTCAACGCCGCAGCGGTCACAGACAATTCCTTTATACCGAATTCTTTTATATTTTCCGCAATGGCACTCCCAATCCTTTGTGGGACCAAATATCTTTTCACAGAAAAGGCCCTCTTTCTCAGGTTTTAGAGTTCTGTAGTTGATGGTTTCCGGTTTTTTAACTTCTCCTTTTGACCAGCTTCTTATCTTTTCTGTAGATGCAAGACTAATTTGCAGTGCTTCAAAATTATTTAATTCATACAAGGAGCTTCTCCCCCTTTCCTATAATTCATCTTCGAAATCTTCGTCAATCAGGTCCAAATCCAACTCTTCCTCTTCAAGGTCATCCTCCATTACATCTTCGGAGAAACCACCCTCTTCTTCAAAAATTTCTTCCTCGTCGGCGATAGATTCAATGTCAATAATACTTTCTAGTCCTGAGATACCATCCAATTCCGCCGATTCTTTGATTTCAATTTCTTCATGATCATCTGTTAATACTTTAACGTCCAGGCCAAGGCTCTGCATTTCTTTGATCAGTACCTTGAAGGACTCAGGAATACCCGGTTCCGGAATATTTTCACCCTTCACGATGGATTCGTAGGTCTTTACACGGCCCACGACGTCATCGGATTTCACGGTGAGGATTTCCTGAAGGGTATAGGCAGCACCGTATGCTTCCAGTGCCCATACTTCCATCTCTCCGAAACGCTGTCCGCCGAACTGGGCTTTACCTCCCAGAGGCTGCTGTGTAACCAGAGAGTATGGTCCTGTGCTTCTGGCATGGATCTTATCGTCAACCAGATGATGCAGTTTCAGCATATACATATATCCGACGGTAACAGGATTATCAAATGGTTCTCCCGTTCTTCCGTCTCTCAATACCAGCTTTCCGCTCTTCGGGAAGCCTGCTTCTCCCAGCAGGTCAATAATGTTCTGTTCGCTGGCGCCGTCAAATACCGGCGTCGCAATGTACCAGTCTTTATATTTAGCCGCCAGTCCCAAGTGTGTTTCAAGCACCTGTCCCACGTTCATACGAGAAGGTACGCCCAGTGGGTTTAACATGACCTGAAGAGGTACTCCGTTTTCCATGAACGGCATATCTTCTTCCGGAAGAATTCTTGAAATTACACCCTTGTTACCGTGACGTCCGGCCATTTTATCACCGACGCTGATTTTTCTCTTTGTGGCGATATAACATCTCACCAGTTTATTGACTCCCGGCGGAAGTTCATCACCATTTTCTCTGGAGAATACTTTTACGTCTACAACGATACCGGCTTCTCCGTGAGGAACCCTAAGGGAAGTGTCTCTGACTTCTCTGGCCTTTTCACCAAAGATGGCTCGAAGCAGTCGTTCCTCTGCGGTAAGTTCCGTTTCACCCTTCGGTGTAACTTTACCTACCAGTATATCGGAGGAGCTTACTTCTGCACCGATTCTAATAATACCTTCCTCATCCAGGTCTCTCAGCGCATCTTCACCGACGTTCGGAATATCTCTTGTGATTTCTTCCGGTCCGAGTTTTGTATCTCTGGCTTCTGCTTCATACTCCTCAATGTGTAGAGAAGTCAACGCATCTTCCATGATTAGACGCTCATTCAATATAATAGCATCCTCGTAGTTATAACCTTCCCAGGTCATAAATCCGATGAGCAGATTTTTTCCAAGTGCGACTTCGCCCATGTCGGTAGAAGGTCCGTCCGCAATAACCTCGCCTTTTTCAACATGCTCGTTCTTGCTCACGATAGGCCTCTGGTTGATACAGGTACCCTGGTTGGAACGCTTGAACTTCAGCATCTTATATTCGTCAACGCCTTTGCCGTCCGCTCTTCTGATTCGGATTTTATTCGCGTCAACGTACTCTACAGTACCTTCATTCTTGGCCAGAAGTACGACGCCGGAATCTCGTGCAGCCGTATACTCCATACCGGTTCCTACGATAGGCGCATCCGTAATCAATAGAGGAACTGCCTGACGCTGCATGTTGGAACCCATCAGGGCTCTGTTCGCATCGTCATTTTCCAGGAACGGAATCATAGCAGTTGCTACAGATACTACCTGTTTCGGAGATACGTCCATATAATCAATTAAATCTTTTGGCACCAGGTCAATGTCACCGCCGGCTCCTCTTGAGGCAACTCTATGGTTGATAAATCTGCCTTCAGAATCCAGTGGTTCGTTTGCCTGAGCAATAATCAGCATTTCTTCTTCATCCGCGGTGAGATAATCGATGGTCTCTGTTACCACACCTCTTGTTTTATCCACTCTTCTGTATGGGGTCTCAATGAAACCGTATTCATTGATTTTTCCATAGGTTGTAAGAGAACCGATCAGCCCGATGTTCGGACCTTCAGGGGTCTCAATAGGACACATTCTTCCGTAATGAGAGTGATGGACATCACGGACTTCAAATCCGGCTCTTTCTCTGGACAGTCCTCCAGGGCCCAATGCGGACAGTCTTCTCTTATGAGTCAGCTCTGCCAGCGGGTTGGTCTGGTCCATAAACTGTGACAGCTGAGAACTTCCAAAAAACTCTTTGATAGCAGCAGTCACAGGTCTGATGTTCATCAGGGCCTGTGGCGTTGTAACCTCGATATCCTGAATAGTCATTCTTTCTTTTACGACTCTTTCCATACGAGCAAGCCCGATTCTGAATTGATTCTGAAGGAGCTCTCCTACGGTTCTCAGTCTTCTGTTGCCCAGATGATCTATATCATCAACATTTCCAATGCCATGGTTCAGATTGAAAATATAGCTCACGGATGCAATGATATCATCAATGATAATATGTTTTGGGGAAAGATTCGCTTTGTTTTGAAGCAATGCCTCTTTTATCGCGTTGTCTCCGTCATGATTATCCAGAATTTCCTTTACTACTGGGTAGTATACTTTTTCCGGAAGTTTGAGTCCTTCCAAGCTGAAAGAAATATAATCCGCTAAATTAACGAAATTGTTTCCGATTACTTTAACGACATGTCCCTCTTCCGTCCTGCTATATACATAAACAAACTTTACACCGGCATTTTCTATCTGGAAACCGGCTTCTCTTGAAATCTTGGCATCTCTTTCTACTAAAATTTCGCCGGTATTAGGATCTATGATATCTTCTGCGGCAATACATCCAATAATCCTATTGGACAGCCCCAGCTTCTTATTATATTTATATCTTCCTACTTTTGCTAAGTCATATCTCTTCGGATCAAAAAATAGGGAATCCAGAAGAGATTTTGCACTCTCCACTGTCGGAGGTTCACCAGGTCTTAATTTTTTATAAATTTCCTTCAGGCCGTCTTCATAATTTTTGGTCGGATCTTTTTCCAAAGTCCTTCTCAGTCTTTCATCTTCGCCAAAGATGTCCAGGATTTCCTGGTCAGACCCAAAGCCTAGGGCTCGAAGTAAAGTGGTTACCGGCTGTTTTCTGGTACGATCCACACGGACAGATATGATTTCATTGGAATCTGTCTCATACTCCAGCCAAGCACCTCTGTTTGGAATTATCGTCGTAGAGAATAATTTATTGTTTGATTTATCAACTGTTACATTATAGTACGGTCCCGGAGACCTGACCAATTGAGTTACCACTACTCTTTCGGCCCCATTATAAATAAAAGTTCCCTTTTCCGTCATCAATGGGAAATCCCCCATGAAAACTTCCTGTTCTTTGACCTCGCCGGTTTCTTTATTTACTAATCTTACTTTAACCTTAAGTGGAGCTGCATATGTTACGTCGCGTTCCTTACATTCTTCCTGGTCATATTTGGGGGTATCATTCAGAGAATAATCGATAAACTCGAGGACTAAATTCCCTGCATAATCCTTTATCGGGGATATATCTTCAAAGACCTCCCGAAGTCCTTCCTCGATGAACCAGTCATATGATTCAGTCTGGATTTGAATAAGATTTGGCATTGCCGCTACCTCATTTATTTTCGAGTAGCTCATTCGTGTCTTTTTACCTATTTTAACGGGATCTGGCATATTCATCACTCCTTGCATAGAAAACAAAATACTTTGCGTGGCAATGTACTATAATATCACAGTAATATCAAGTAGTCAAGGAAATTTTTTGAAAAATTCAAAAAAGGCGCTCATTGATTAGAGTCGCCTTTTTTTAATGTTGTTATACAGATTTTCTGTAAAAAATTTACGCCTTAAGACAAATTAGGCTTTGATACTATAATTTTCTTATTTTAATTCAACTGTAGCGCCAACTTCTGCAAGCTTCGCTTTGATTTCTTCAGCTTCAGCTTTGGAAACGCCTTCTTTAATGTTCTGAGGAGCTCCGTCAACAAGATCCTTAGCTTCCTTCAGGCCAAGACCTGTAAGTTCTCTTACAACCTTGATAACTTTGATCTTTTCAGCACCAGCGCTGGCAAGTACTACTGTGAATTCTGTCTGCTCTTCAACAGCTTCTGCTGCTACAGCTACTCCAGCTGCTGCTACAGGTGCAGCTGCGGATACTCCGAATTCTTCTTCGCAAGCTTTTACAAGCTCATTTAATTCTAAAACGGTCATCGCTTTGATCGCTTCGATAATTTGATCTTTATTCATTTTAATTTCTCCTTTATAAATTTTAAAATAATTCTTATATAACTTTTGTGATTTCTGACGGGGCACTTTCCATTAGCCTCGGACAAGTGCTTCGCCGTAAAATTCTACGCTCTAAAGAGCGTGAATTTCTGACGGGGCACTTTCATTAGCCTCGGACAAGTGCTTCGCCGTAAAATTCTACGCTCTAAAGAGCGTGAATTTCTGACGGGGCACTTTCCAGGCATTTAGCAAGCTAAATGCGGACAAGTGCGCCTATGCTTCTGCTTTTGCGTCCGCAATGGCCTGTAAAGTTCTTGCAAACTTGGAAACAGGTGACTGGATGCTTCCCATAAACTTCGCAATCAGCTCGTCTCTGGAAGGAAGCGTTGCAACTGCTTTTACGCCTTCTGCATCGAAGTAAGTTCCTTCGATAACACCTGCTTTAAATTCCATCTTCTTATATTCTTTGATGATACCATTCAGTACTCTTGCTGGAGCAACTGCATCATCATAGCTGATGGCAAAGGCGCTTGGTCCTGAAAGGGAATCCTTCAGTACTTCGTACTTGGTTCCTTCGATAGCTCTGTTAACCAGCTTGTTCTTATATACAGTATAGTCTACGTTGGCTTCACGCAGTTTTCTTCTCATGGCATCAGCCTGAGCAACAGTGATTCCCATGTAATCAATAACAACTGCAGACTGTGCTCTTTCCAGCTTTTCTTTGATCTCATCAATCACTGCCTGTTTTTGCTTTAAATGTTCAACTGACATTTTGTTCTCCTCTCCCGTATTGTTTCTATGCGATCCAACACGATTTCATATTAGCAGTGGAAATCTGCAAATCACAGATTTGGGATTTCCTTGCATCAGTTCGCCGAAAATTTGTTTCATAAATTGGGCGAGCTAAAGAAAAAGCCTTTTCCGCCATAGACAGAAAAGGCCCACATAATCATAAAGATTTCTATATTATGAGATACCTCGGCAGGAAATTAAGCTTTCACACCTGCTGTCTACGGCGATTATTCAATTTCATTCCGGGAACGTTACTGAATTAGAACGTTACCCTTAATGGGTTTATTTTAACTCCAGGTCCCATAGTGGATGCAACCGTTACACTCTTTAGGTACTGGCCTTTTGCTGCTGCCGGTTTTGCCTTTACAACTGCTTCCAATAAAGCATTAAAGTTGTCAGCCAGCTTTTCCGGTCCAAAGGAAACTTTTCCAATTGGTGTATGGATGATGTTTGTCTTATCAAGACGATACTCAACCTTACCAGCTTTAATTTCCTGGAGCGCTCTTTCAACATCCATGGTTACTGTTCCGGACTTTGGATTCGGCATCAGTCCTTTAGGACCTAAGATCTTACCAAGTCTTCCAACAACACCCATCATATCCGGTGTGGCTACTACTACATCGAAATCAAACCAGTTTTCTGTCTGAATTTTTGTAGCAAGCTCTTCCGCACCTACATACTCAGCTCCGGCCGCTTCTGCTTCCGCAGCTTTCGGACCTTTTGCAAAAACCAATACTCTCTTGGTTTTACCAGTTCCGTGAGGGAGTACGATAGCTCCTCTAACCTGTTGGTCCGCATGTCTTCCATCTACACCCAGCTTGATATGGACTTCAACGGTTTCATCAAATTTTGCTTTTGCAGTCTGAACTGCCAATGCTAATGCATCATTCACATCGTACAATGTGGCTCGGTCAACTAATTTCGCTGACTCTTTGTAAATTTTACCTCTTTTAGGCATTTTGTTACCTCCTTGTGGTAGTAGCGGCACTTGCCTCCCACTTCATTATTCCTTGATTACAATTCCCATGCTCCTAGCGGTGCCCTTGATCATTTCAGTTGCACTTTCAAGACTTGAAGCATTCAGGTCCGGCATTTTGATTTTTGCAATTTCTCTTGCATCATCGACAGTTAATGTAGCAACCTTCTTCTTGTTTGGTTCTCCGGAAGCAGATTTCAAGTTGGCTGCTTTCTTCAGTAGTACAGCTGCTGGCGGTGTCTTAGTTACAAATGTAAATGATCTGTCAGCATAAACTGTGATAACTACCGGGATAATCATTCCAGGCTGATCGGCTGTCTTTGCATTAAACTGTTTGCAGAAATCCATAATGTTTACACCCTTCTGACCAAGAGCCGGTCCAACCGGTGGTGCAGGAGTAGCATTACCTGCCGGAATCTGCAGTTTAATTAATCCTTCTACTTTCTTTGCCATATCAATATGTCTCCTTTCTCTGCCAGGGCAGTAATTCGCGCATTTCTAACAGTTTGCCCGCAAATACATTTTGGGTTACAAAATGCGGACAAGTGCTTCGC
The DNA here is from genome assembly GCF_018128545.1 of Sinanaerobacter chloroacetimidivorans. Taxonomy (GTDB): domain Bacteria; phylum Bacillota; class Clostridia; order Peptostreptococcales; family Anaerovoracaceae; genus Sinanaerobacter; species Sinanaerobacter chloroacetimidivorans. The sequence continues at coordinate 447,031 of NZ_JAGSND010000002.1, forward strand.
CGTAAAATTCTACAACTTAAAAGTCGTGAATTTCTGACGGGGCACATTCCAGGCATTTAGCAAGCTAAATGCGGACAAGTGCGCCTATATCTTGTCAACCTGACCGAATTCTAATTCTACAGGTGTATCTCTACCAAACATTGATATTTTAACCTTTAAGGTTTGCTTATCCATGTTGACTTCCTCGACAACTCCCATGAAGCTTTCGAACGGTCCGTTGATAACCTTGACACTGTCGCCAGGTTCAATATCCAGCTGGATATATACCTTTTCAATTCCCATTCTTCTGACTTCTTCGTTTGTGAGTGGTATCGGTTCGGAACCATGTCCTACGAATCCCGTAACACCCTGGGTATTTCTTACGAGATACCAGGATTCATTGGTTACAATCATCTTTACAAGAACATAGCCTGGGAACATTTTTCTGGTCTTTACTTTTCTCTGACCATTCTTAATTTCTACACGATCTTCCGTAGGCACTACAATACTGAGAACCAGATCCTGCATTCCTCTGTTCTCAACAATTTTCTCAATGTTTACCTTAACCTTGTTCTCATGCCCTGAATAGGTATGAACTACATACCATTTTGCTTTTTTTGAAGATTCAATCGTATTGTCACCAAACGTTAAACTGTGAGATGTCTCGGCATCATCAGTAATGCCTGCGTCGGAATCATCCTCTGCTGCCGGTTCTTCCGCCACAGCATCCGCCGATTCTTCCTCGTAAGACTCTTCCTCATTTTCGAAATTATCTTCGAAATCATCTTCGCCTTCATCAAAATCAAAATCATCAAGTTCTTCGAACTCTTCGAACTCATCGTTCTTCTTTATCTTGGCCATTTGTGCCTTCCTTTATCTTTTTTTAGAAACTAATATTTAAAGCATATTTAAGGGCAGCCAGGAAAGCGGAATCCACAACCCAAATCCCCAGGCCTAATACAAAGCAAGTAAGAAGTACTACCCCTGTATAGGAAACCAGTTCCTTTCTTGTCGGCCATACTACTTTCTTTGTCTCTGTTCTTATCCCTTTAAAATATTCCCTCATACTGACCTTAGGTTTTTTGTTCACCGCAGGAACGGGCTTCTTAGTCTTTTCCTTTTCCATTTAAATCACATTCCTTTCTTAGCCTGCCCAACTTTGAAGTAAATCGCAGGCAGACTTGTGCAAGGAAATCACGAATCTCTGACTCGTAGATTTCTGCTGCTATTAGCCTGCTCAATTTGTAGAGCAAATTATCAGCAGACTTATGCAAGGAAATCACAAATCTTCGATTTGTAGATTTCTACTGCTATTTTGTTTCTTTATGAGCGGTGTGCTTCTTGCAGAACTTACAGTATTTTGTGAACTCCAATCGATCAGGGTCATTTTTTTTATTTTTTGTAGTATTGTAGTTCCTTTGCTTGCAGTCTGTGCAGGCTAATGTTACTCTTACTCTCATGATTGTCCTCCGTCTAATCTAAAATTCAGAGCCATGTTTCAAGCTCCGTCCTTTATTTTTATATTTTATTATAAATGACATAACTTACACGATTTTATCATACTCTTATCATAAAGTCGCTTAATAAAATTATCATAAAATCTAGTGTCTGTCAATATATTTTTTGCCAGGTATAGAAATCTCTAAATTAAATTTCGATTTCTCTGGGATCATCTTCCTCTAGATAATGCCATTCTCTTTCTGTGAAATCATCGCCTGCGGCATCTTCTATGGCAACCTTCAGATACTTTGCCCAGGCTTCCGCAGCCACTTCGCCATTTTCTAAAAGCAGTTCGCCCGTACCTTCAAATATCTTTCTGGTATCTCTTGTGATTCTGCCCACTGCACGCAGTGTTTCATTCAAGGGAACAGGTTTTTTATATTTTACCTGAATTTCAGTAGTTACGCCCCAGCTACCGGGTTTATCGATGCAAATAGCCCTGCCAATGGTTTCATCCAATATGGCAGCCACCATTCCTCCATGCACTCTGCCCGGGAAACTCTGCTGCAGTTCTTTCGTATGAAAAACAGCTGCCAGCTCTCCATTATCCAGCTCATAGAATCGTGCATGAAATCCGTATGGGTTTTTATCTCCGCAGACAATGCATTTGTCACTGTTATTCTGCTTTTTAACAATCTTGTGTAACATGCACCCATCTCCCTTTCACTGCATTTTCCAGTTCTTCTATGGTAAACTTAACTGCAGAATTCCCTGTTCCGGCCGCGGGGAACACCTCTGAATACTTTTTTAAGGATTCATCCAGGCATACCTCAATGCCATCAGGCAAAGCAAAGGGGCAAACACCTCCTACCGGATGCCCGGTTGCGGCAAGAGTCTCCTCTACTGTCAGCATCTGGGCTTTGCAATGGAAGGTGTCTTTATATTTTCGATTGTCAATTCTGGCGGTACCGCAGACTACCAGCACTATAATTTTTCCATCCTTCAGTTTTAAGGCTAAAGACTTGGCAATTTCACCCGGCTCCCGTCCCAGAGCTCTGGCTGCCAGCTCCACCGTAGCGCTGCTTTCCTGCAGCAATAGGATTTCATTTGTAATATTATTGTCTATAAAATATTTTTTTACACTATCGTAACTCATGCTGCTGCTCCTAATAAAGGAAACCACCAGTACCGACTCGGCACCAGTGGTTTTATCTTGATCTTATATCCAGTCAATAAACAAGCAATTTCGATGACGCCGGAAAAATTTCTCAGAGCTAGGCACGAGATGCGAAACGCATCGGAACGTACTCTGTGCTACGTGAGAAGCGGATTCGCATCTCAGTAACACCGCTCTGGGGGATTTTAACAAGTCATTATGCCTTGATTGCAGTTACAACGCCAGCTCCTACAGTTCTTCCGCCTTCTCTGATAGCGAATCTCAGTCCTTCTTCGATAGCGATCGGTGTGATCAGTTCGATATCCATCTGGATGTCGTCTCCTGGCATACACATTTCTACGCCTTCTGGTAAGGTTAAGGATCCGGTTACGTCTGTTGTTCTGAAGTAGAACTGTGGTCTGTATCCATTAAAGAATGGTGTATGTCTTCCGCCTTCTTCCTTCTTCAGTACGTATACCTGAGATAAGAACTTTGTATGAGGCTTGATGCTTCCTGGCTTTGCAAGTACCTGACCTCTTTCGATATCAGTTCTCTGTACGCCTCTCAGCAATGCTCCGATGTTGTCTCCGGCCTGTGCCTGATCCAACAGCTTTCTGAACATTTCTACGCCTGTTACTACTACTTTTCTTGGAGCTTCGGATAATCCTACGATTTCTACTTCGTCGGATACCTTCAGGATTCCTCTTTCTACTCTTCCTGTTGCTACTGTTCCTCTTCCTGTGATGGAGAATACATCTTCTACTGGCATCAGGAACGCTTTGTCTGTTGCTCTTTCTGGCTCAGGAATGTAAGTGTCTACTGCTTCAAACAGTTCTACGATCTTGTCTCCCCATGGTCCTTCCGGATTGTTTAATGCTTCCAGCGCGGATCCTCTGATGATTGGTGTATCATCTCCTGGGAATTCATACATATCTAATAATTCTCTAACTTCCATTTCTACTAAATCAAGAAGTTCATCGTCATCAACCATATCGCATTTGTTTAAGAATACGATGATATATGGTACGCCTACCTGTCTGGAAAGCAGAATGTGCTCTCTTGTCTGTGGCATTGGTCCGTCTGTTGCTGCTACTACCAGGATCGCTCCGTCCATCTGTGCTGCTCCTGTGATCATGTTCTTTACATAGTCAGCATGTCCCGGGCAGTCTACGTGTGCGTAGTGTCTGTTTGGTGTTTCATACTCTACGTGCGCAGTTGCGATGGTGATTCCTCTTTCTCTTTCTTCCGGTGCTTTGTCGATCTGATCGAATGCTACCATCTGGCCCAGTCCGTATCTCTGGAACAGAGTCTTTGTAATAGCTGCTGTCAAGGTTGTCTTACCATGGTCTACATGGCCGATTGTCCCGATGTTTACATGGGGCTTATTTCTTTCAAATTTAGCTTTTGCCATCTTTTTAATCCTCCGTTTTCAATTATCCATACTATTGGTTTTTTGTATTCGGTACACTCTTCCAATATCAGCCCGCCCAATTTGCTTTTCAAATTGACGGAACTTATACAAGAAATCGCAAATCTATGATTTGCAGAATTTTTACTGCGTATGCCCGTTTTTCCAGAGAAGAATATACCCCATATTCTAACTAAATTGGAGCTGTTGAGCAGGTTCGAACTGCCTACCTCTTCCTTACCAAGGAAGTGCTCTACCGACTGAGCTACAACAGCAAGTCACGTAGAATATACTACTATACACATCCGATTCTGTCAATATCAAAAATAACGAAATATGTTGTATTTTCAGTATCTATAGTTAAAATATGCAAAATTCAAGGTTTGTCCAATCTTGTATGCTATCGTCCAAACAATTCAAATAATTCGGAATTATTTTATACTCGGACAAAAATTACAATATATCCTACGAAAAGTATTACGTTATTTTATTATAGTAAAAAAAAGACCTGCCCTCGTTTGAGACTTGCTTGATGCTCACACCAAAAACTTTGCCGATACTGCCGCCTATGGCCATGTTTTGTGGCGTATCCCTGGAAATGATCTTTCCTTTTTCCATTAAGATCATTTTGTGAGAATAATTCAACGCCAGGTTTAAGTCGTGCAGCACCAGAATAATGGTTTTCCCAAATTCCCGGTTCAGCCTCGCGATCAGTTCCATGATATCGTAACAGACATTGATGTCCAGATAGGTGGTTGGTTCATCCAGAAAAATAATATCGGTATCCTGGGCAAGAACCATTGCCAGAAACACACGCTGCCGCTCTCCTCCTGACAGCCGGTTCATTTCCTTTCCCCGAAACGAATCGCAGCAGGTCACTTTCATTGCTTCCTCTGCAATAGCCTTATCTTCTTTTGACAGCAGCTGCCCAAAGGCTTGATAGGGATATCTGCCGGACAATACGGCATTTTCTACAGTCATAGGGGGAGAGAGGTTATTTTGCATAAGAACGGATACTTCTCGGGCAAAGGCTTTCCGTTTCATCTCGCTGATGTCTTGGCCGTATAACAGTACCTTTCCATTCTTAGGCGCTAAAATGCGGGAACTTAGTTTCAGCAAAGTACTTTTTCCGCATCCGTTGGGGCCGATGATGGTTGTGATATCCTCTTTTTCAAAGCTTACACTGATGTCTTCAAGATAAGAATTTTTATCGTAGGAAAAGGATACATCAACAAGTTCAATCATAGCTTCTCCTCCTGTTCTTCATGATTAAATAAAGAAAAAAGGGGCCGCCGATAAAGGACATCATGATGCCTACAGGTAATTCATAAGGAACAAATATTATTCTAGCCATTAAATCGCAAAGTATTACAAACATTCCTCCAAGAAAAGTGCTTGCCGGAATCACAAAACGATTGTCATTTCCAATGAGAAATTTTACAGAATGGGGTACGATGAGACCTACAAAACCAATCAAACCTGCAAAGCTCACCGCAGCACCTGCAAGTAAAGAAGCGACGGAAAGGAAAAGAAAGCGGCAGAAGGTCACATGCATACCGAGAGATTTTGCCACGTCAGCTCCAAGCGAAAGAATATTCAGTCCCCGCATACAGAAGACAGCCAGAATCAATCCGGCAACGATGTAAACCGCCGGGCAAGCAAGGCTGCCGAGTGTCAGCGTTGAGAGTCCGCCCACCAGGAAATTACTTGCACCAATATAGGCATCAGGATACAGAATCAGTATGGTATTGATACCTGCGCCAAAAATGCTGCTGACAGCAAAGCCGGTTAATACCAGAGTAAGAGGTGATAATCCGCTGTTCATGGCAATGGCAAGTACAAGGAATGCCGCAAGTAAGGCACCGGTAAAAGCAGATAGAGGGAGCAGGAACGGGTAGGCCGGAAGAAATGCAGATGTCAGGAGCACAAACACACCTGCCCCCGTATTGATTCCGATAATATTAGGGCTGGCCAAAGGGTTGTTCAGAACCGACTGGATGATAACACCGGCAACGGCAAGACTGCTGCCTGCCAGCATTGCCCCCAGAACTCTGGGTAAACGCACATAAACGAGAATCCGGTATAAGGGGTCGCTGTCAGTCCCTGCAATAAAAGCGGAAATCATTGTGGTGAGGTTCATTTTATTGGCACCCAGGCAAATCCCCAATATCATGGAAACCACCATTCCTAAAGCAGAAAAGATGAGAAGCAGCCATGCTCTTTTATTTCTCACCATAAAGAATCTCCGAAAGATAGGCATAGCTTTCTCCCCATTTGGTGTTTGGTTTATATAAAAACAATTCCTTGGGCAACAGTAAATAGCGGTTGTTTTTTACCGCCGTGAGCCCGTTCCATGCCGGGTTTGCCTCAATGGTTTTTTTCAGATTTTCCCTTGCAAGATGGTCGTCGTTCCCCATAGGAACAACGAATATGTAATCCGGATCTGCCACGATCATGCTTTCCATACTGAATTCATGCAACAGACTTGGGGTTTTATCGGCAATATTCTCACAACCCATGTCCCGAAGCATCTTTCCGGTCATGCTTTTGGAATCTTTCACAACCGCACCTCCCGAATAGGTGATGAGAAATGCGATCAATGGAGGATCCTGTTTTGGAATGCCGGAAATGATCTCTTCGATCTGCCTGCCCACAGCAGCACCGTTTTTTTCATATAAATCTTTCCGTCCGGTAATTTCGGTAAAGATCTTCAGCATAGCAAGATAATCCTCAAAGTAAGTTACCCGAAAGTATGCAGCAGGAATCCCTGCCTTTCCGAGGACATCCTGCAGCGCCACATGTCCTTCTGTTTCCGAGGACAGGATCACAAAATCCGGATCTAGCGCAATGATTGCCTCCACATTGGGACTGTTGTATTTTCCTACTGCGGCAACGGTCTTGGAAAGAGGCAGCCCTCTTTCATCAAAGGCATCATCGGAAACACCAACAAGTTCGCCCCCTGCCAGAATCCAGGTTTCAGCAAAGCTGCCCATCAAAGCCACAACTCTTTTCGGATTATGGATTTTGATGTCATTTCCCAGTGCATCAGTAAAAGAAAAGCTTTCCTCTTTATCGGCAAAGGGTTCATCTTTATCAGCAAAGCTTTCCTCGTCAACGGTGCTTCTCTCCGGAAAGTGGCCGGCAAGTTGTTTTCCGCCGCACCCGGGCAGAAGAAAGACCATTGCAGTAATGATCATCAGTATAAGAAAAATCTTTCTCAAATAGATTCCAGCTCCTTTTACTTTAATTGCATTCCGTAAGCACAATAACTGTCTTCCTCCATAAAGTCCCCGTCGTGATAGTATCCTGCCCTTGCACGACAGCCGCCGCATGCTTTCTGAAAGTCACATATGCTGCAAGACCCTTTATATTTCCGACGGCGTAAAGTCTGGAACAGAATGCTTTTGTTCCAAATCTCATCAAAGGGCAGCTGACGGACATCTCCTGCCTCCTCGGTCATATAGGCACAAGGACGAACCGTTCCCATGGGGCTTACGACACAATAGGACAAACCTGCCAGGCAGCCTTGTAAAAAGCGTGTCCGGATTCCCATTTGCTCTGCGATTCGTATAAACTGAGGCGCACAGGTAGGCTTGATATCAATGGAAACGTCTCTTTGCTTTGCCATAATTTTTTGCAGTAGTTTTTCATATTCAACTACTTCTAAAGTGGTTTCCTCAAGAAATTTACCCCTCCCTACCGGGATTAAGAAAAATAGGTAATGTGCAATTGCTCCCTGACTTACGGCAAAATCAGTGATATCACAAATCTCGCCGCTGTTCCAGTTCATGATGGTGGTATGGATCTGGAAAGGCAGTCCCGCTTCTTTGCAGTTCTCTATTCCCTCCAGGGTCAAAGAAAATGCGCTGCTGTCTCCCCTGAAATCGTTGTGCTTCTTTTCGTCCAGGCTGTCAAGGCTGATGCCCATAGCCGCAGCTCCGCAAGCTTTCAGCTGCTTTGCTGCCTCACGGGTGATCAAGGTGCCGTTGGTTCCGAACACGGGGCGAAGTCCCGCTTTTACAGCACAGGAAACCAGATGGTAAATATCAGGGCGCATGAGTGGTTCACCACCGCTGAATATCATGATTTTAAAACCGGCCCTGGAAATTTCTTCAATGAGTCTCTCCGCCTGGGCAGTAGTCAGTTCTGTCTCCTGCCTATTTCCTGCATCCTGATAGCAATGTTTGCATTTTAGGTTGCACTGATTTGTCGTCAGCCAAGATACGATCATAATGTTCTCCCGCTTGTATTTCTTATGGAGTACTTATTTTTATTGAGTACCTAGTATGAAATACTATGCCGGCTCACGATGGTTTATTCGGCTGCCATGATTATTCCGGACAAAAAATCACCTCGTTGAACGGTGCACATAAAAAAAACATACTTTTTAGGGTATGCTTCTTTTTTCGGATATACTTCTTTTTATTAAGATATACTTGTTTTTAGAGTATGCTTCTTTCCTCTAACGGCCTAAATAAAGCTCCAGTTTGCGCTTCGTTCTTTGAATTGCGTTATCTATGGCTTTCGGTGATTTACCGGTAATTTCAGAGATTTCCAAATAAGTTTTACCCTGTAGATACTCATTCCATACGCTTAATTCCAGGTCACTGAAAATGTCGGCGCCATTGCCTTCAATGTAGTCCATATCCTCTTTCAGAAGAAACAAAGCTTCCGGATCCGTATTGCTGTTGGATGACAACGTTTCTTCCAGAGTTTTGGCCGGATCCTTGTCGGATATGGGTCTGCTGAGAGATACGGAAGTATTCAGCGGAGAGTGCTTCAATCTGGTAGCCCTTTTAATCGCTGTAATGATTTGCCGGTTGATGCAAATTTCCGCAAAAGTATGAAAAGAAGCCTGTCTCGTCTTGTTATAGCTGCGAATGGCTTTAAAAATCCCGATCATGCCCTCCTGCATGATATCTTCCCGGTCTGCACCGACCATGAAATAAAGATGTGCTTTACTCCTGACCACATCCTTGTACTTCCTGATTAGAAATTCCTCAGCGTTTTCATCGCCGTTCTGAGCAAGCACCACGAGCTCCTCATCTTCATACTCCATATATCGTTGTTCCATCGTTATCCTTTTCTTTGTCTTCTTACTTCGTACATCAGAATAGCCGCAGCATTGGACGCATTTAAAGAAGAGATTTTCCCCGCCATAGGGATTGAAATGATAAAATCACACTTTTCTTTTACCAGCCTGCTGATCCCTTGGCCTTCAGCGCCTACCACTATGGCCAGACTGCCTTTTAAATCCGCCTTATCATATTCCCTGCCATCCATATCGCAGGCTGCGACCCAAAGCCCCATATCTTTCAGCCTGTCCAAAGTCTGTGCAATGTTTGAAACCTTGGCAACGGGAATGTATTCCACCGCACCGGCAGCGGCTTTTGCTACTGTTTCGGTAATGCCAACTGCTCTTCGTTTGGGAATAATAATGCCATGGGCCCCTGCCCCGTCGGCAGTACGCATGATGGCTCCAAGATTGTGGGGATCTTCGATCCCGTCCAGAACAATCAGAAAAGGATCTTCTCCTTTTTCTTTGGCTATTTGGATCAATTCCTCCACTTCATAGTATTGGTAGGAAGAAATATAGGCGACAATACCCTGATGAGCACCTCCGTCGGCAAGTCTGTCCAATGCGGACTTTTCCACGTATTGAAGGGGGATTTTTTTATCCTTCGCCATGCCGATGATCTTTTTGATAGAACCCTCCGCATCTTTTCCCACTAATAATTTTTCGATAGCCCTATCATTTTTTAATGCTTCCATTACCGGATTTCTGCCTATCAAAAGGCTTGAATTTTCAGCAGTCTTATCTTCTTTCAAATCATTTTCTCCTGTATTCCGTAAATCTGTAGGTAAGCCCGTTCTCAAGACGAGGTTCACTGACCGCAACCACTTCAAGATCAGGGCGCAGATCCAAATTTTCAAAATGTTTATCTGCTTCAAAAGCGGCTTCTATCTTTGTCACAAACAATTCATTGCAATAAGGCAGGAACTGGCGGTATACCGTTTCCCCGCCAATGATAAATACGTCTTCCATATTGAAAGATTCCAATGTTTTAAAAAGCTCTCCCATAGACCTGCAAATCAGGCAGTCCGCCTGATAATCCGGATTTCTGGTCAAAACGATATTTGTCCTGTCCTTCAGCGGTTTTTTGCCGGGCAAAGATTCCAGTGTTTCTCTTCCCATGACAACTACTTTCCCAAGCGTTTTTTCCTTAAAATATTTTAAATCACCGGGCAGATAGGTAAGGAGCCCGCCATCCTTTCCGATTCCCCAGTTTTGATCTACTGCTACGATTGCTTTCATAGTAAGATGCCCTCCTTGCTACCGTGATCTATTCTTCATTGTTTTCGTATTTCGTGCCGTAACGTTTCAAATTATTGTAACATGCCGTCACGCTTTTAAATTATAACATAACGGCACATTGATTGAAACCCAATATCAGGGAAACTTCACCTGTTCGTTTTTATTTTTTACTGTAATTCGCATATCTAATCATGATTTAAATTAATTAATCGTTCATTCATAAATAATTATTGACATATGTTCAAAACAGTTATAACATAAAGAAAAACAGGAAACATTTATATAAAACAGGAGGAGATCACTTATGAAAATTGCATTACCCACCCGTCAGAACCTGATCGACAGTCATTTCGGCCATTGTGAATATTTCACAGTTTTTACGGCTGATGACAGCAACAAGAAAATTACTGCACAGGAAACGGTTGCCTCTCCGGCAGGCTGCGGCTGCAAATCGAATATTGCACATGTACTCTCCGATATGGGAGTAACGGTGATGATCGCAGGAAATATGGGAGATGGTGCCGTCAATGTCTTAAACAGTGCAGGAATTGAAGTATTGCGCGGATGTTCGGGAGATGTGAAAGAGGCTGCCTTAAACTGGCTCAGCGGAACCCTTGTGGATTCGGGAGACAGCTGTCACGCGCATGACCACGAATGTCATCATTAATTCATGAAAATACTTTTACTGTAAACCAATCAGATTATAAAAAGCACGAGGTGTTTTGGGATCCCTCGTGCTGCTGTTTATACTGCTACCGGAATCCCTTTGATTTGAAGTCCGGCTTCATAATTCTCAACAATAAAATCGTCTACGGTAAAATCATAGAAATTTTTAATGTCCGGGTTGATCCTGAATTTTGGTGCAGGAAACTGCGGTCTGCTGATCAGCTCCTCAACCAACGGAATATGCCTGTCATAAATATGGGCATCTGCGATGACATGCACCAGTTCACCGGCTTCAAGTCCGCTTACCTGGGCAAACATATGTACAAGAACGGCGTACTGAACTACATTCCAGCTGTTAGCCACTAAAGTATCCTGAGATCTTTGGTTTAAAATGGCATTCAGTTTATTGCCGGAAACGTTAAAGGTTACGCTATAGGCGCAGGGATACAAAGCCATTTCATGCAGATCCTGGAAATTGTACAGATTCGTCATAATCCTTCTGCTGTAAGGATTGTTCTTCAAATCGTAAAGAACCCTGTCTACCTGATCAAATTCACCTTCTTTGTATTTGTGCTTCACTCCAAGCTGATAGCCGTAGGCCTTACCGATGGATCCCTGTTCATCTGCCCAAGCATCCCAGATATGGCTGTTCAGATCATTTACATTATTGGATTTCTTCTGCCATATCCAAAGCAGCTCATCGATTGCGGATTTTACGGGTGTTGGCCTGAGGGTAAGCGCCGGGAATTCCTCGGCAAGATTATAACGGTTTATAATCCCAAATCTTTTCAGCGTATGGGCCGGCGTTCCGTCTTCCCATCTTGCACGTACTTCCTGGCCCCGGGAGGATTCACCGTTTTCCAGAATATCCTTACACATTTCAATAAATAGTTTGTCCGCTTTACTCACAAATTCAACCTCCCAATTATTCTTCTATCTTTGCTGTAACCGAAAAATGCTGTACCGGCAAAATCCAGAGCAGGTATCCTCTCACTCTGGCAGTATATCTTCCATCCTGAACGACCTCCACCTTTTCTCCGGTGGCGGGATCCACGTATCGCAAAACACCTTTTTGGTCTTCGTCTGCCTTATATATATCATAGATGCGATAAATCATCAAGCCCATATCTGCCAATGCACCGCTGTGCTCTTCCTCAATGGAGTATTCTACAAATTGCTTGAATTGTTCTTCCTCTCCGGAAAGATTTTTTACCTCATCCAGAAAGACCGATTTTACAATGAGAATCAATACCAAAACAGCCAGTACGATAATCATGGCTTTTTCCCTGCCCGTCACAGACTGACCTTTCCGTTGACCGGCGTCCTGATCCTGGGAGATTTGACGATTGGTTTTATAATAATCTCCCATGGCATCCCTGAATTTATTCCGCGTCTGTTTTTCTGACATTTTTTATTCCTTTATTCCTTTCAATTGCTTCCAGTGTTTGCTGTATGATCATTGTCAGCCGTTCTTCTTCCTGGGCAAGATACAAATATCCAATCAAAGCCTCAAAGGCAGTTGCCCATTTGTAGATAACCGGATCCGCATTTTTGGGTTTTGAGGTAATTTTTTTATTTCTGGCGCGCTTTACCAGCGCGAGTTCACTCTCGGTGAGCTCTTCCAGCATTTCTTTTAAAGCATATGCCTGAGCCTCTGCTCTGACATATTTCACCGCGGACTGGTGCAGCCGGTCCGCATTTACCTGCCCTGTATCAAATACATGTTTTCTCACATGCATCTCATAAACGGAATCACCCAAATATGCCAATACGGTGGTATTTAAATATGCTATATTTTTCTTTTCCATAGTTTTTCCCAACATGCTGTATTATTCTTTGTTCTTAGTCTGCCCAATTTTATCGGACACCAGCTAGAGTTTACCATAAGATTCAAAAAAATGGAATAATAAAAACCACTGAAAGCGAAAATGTCTCATTCAGTGGCTTACATCCATTTTTGACAGTCCTTTCTATGATTCGTCTTCCAAGGATACATTTACGCGTCCTTGCAATTCGGCACCGGAGCTCATAGATAAAGTAGCGGCGGTGATGGAACCTTTTACTACAGATGTTCCGGACATATGGGCACCTTTCTGAGCCGTAATGTTCCCTTTTATCGTTCCGTCGATGGTAATGAGCTGGCCGTTCATGTCACCGTTGAGAACGCTTCCCTTTCCAACATTAACATCTCCTCTGGCTTTGATATCACCTTCTATATCGCAGCCTTCCAGTTCGATATTGCCGCCGTCGATATCACCGTTCACTTTTCCCGTTACTTTAATATCACCATAGGCAAAAACATCGCCGGTTACGCTGCCCTCTACACGAATATGGCCTTTGCTGCTCACAGTTCCCAGAATACTGGTAGAAGAGGATATAACACCAACTTCCGAAACCGGTTGATAGGATTCTACCGGTTTCTCTTCCTGTTTCCAATCCATCACGACAGGTTCCTGTTTTACAATCTGCGGAGCCTCTTCCTCCGCAGATAATTCCACAGGTTCTTTTACCGGTTCTTTCATAGTCTCTTTCACAGGTTCTTCCACGGGCTCTTCTGCTCTTACGGATAAGGTTTCTGCCGGCGAATCAGCGGATTTCTCTTCCAATTGTTTCTCCACCATCTTTTTCATTAAATCGGAAAAGCTTTCGTTTCCACCTCCGATTTTTCCGATGGCTTTATCATCTAAATCACTCATCGTTTTACCTCTCTATCCTATTGCTTGCTTATCCCAAAACAGAATCAAACTCTCTCTGGCTTTGGGAGTCGTCAAGGGCTACACTCACATTTCCTTTCAGCTTGGCGCCCTGGCTCATGGAAATGGTCTGAGACTTTACATCACCTGCCAGCAACGCATTTTCAAGGAATTCGGACATCTTATTGATGTTGAGATTGCCTTTTACCTTACCGTTAATTTTTATGTTATCTGCAGCAATATCTCCCACAATCATAGTATTGGTTCCGATGGAAACATTGCCTTTTGCCACTATGTTTCCTTGAATGACACATCCGTTCAGAGTAAAGCTGCTGCCGACAAGATCTCCGATTATTTTTCCGGTAACCTTGATATCACCTGTTGTTTTTATGGAGCCTTTCACATCACCGTAAACATCAATGTCCGTACTGGAATTGATTTCTCCGACAACCACCATGCTTCTGGATATAACGGTAACCGGATGCTCCTGCTGGATTGGTACCGTAGTAGTGGCGGTCACATTTTTAGCGTTGTACAGAAATTTTTTTCTTTCCAAGTCCACTTCTATTTCCGGTTCTCTAATCGTTTCAGGTTCATGTTCTGTGATTTTCTCAGTGACCTGCTTATCTTCATATGCTGACACATTTCCGTTTTCTTGCTTTTTTATATCTCCTGCACCTTCACCGGCAGGGATCCCCATTAAATCCATTACGGCCTTAGAAAAATTATTCTTTGTAGCCACCTTTTTCCCTCCAATTTATTCAATTATAGATTGAATTTATATTGTGATATCCACATCAAACGTCAGGTCATTTTCCTTTTCATTAAGCGGGATGTTTACTTCTCCCTGGATCTTTGCGCCCTGGCTCATAGCGATGGATGCCGTGGTTACATTTCCCGACAGAATAGCCTTCGGCTGGAATTTCGCTTCTTTTTCTACGATAACATTTCCCTTAATCTTACCGTCAAGACAGAAATTTTCACCCTTTACATCTCCGATTACCACCGAATCCCCGTCTACAGATACCATGCCTGAAGCAATGATGTTTCCCTGTACGGCACAGGCTGTAAGCTCGATGTCTTTCCCCATCAGATCTCCTACCACCTTGCCGTTTACCAGAATATCTCCCTGGGAAGATACTTTTCCTTTTACGCTTCCCAATAATTCTACATCACCTTCCGCCTTAATTTCTCCAATAATGACGGTGCCTCTCGCAATGGTGGTTTTACCGGGAGCCTGTTTGGGCTGCAGATTTTGCTGTGCCTGCTGAAGAGTCTGAGCTTGCTGCTGGGACTGCAGATTCTGCTGGGGATAGGATTGCTGGACTTGCTGCTGTTGCTGCTGAGCCAGCATGGCAAGTATTTTTTCTTTATTTGGATTTGCAGCGGTGGCTGCCGGAGGGTCGTGTTTTACCTCTGTTTTCTCTTCCTGGGCTTCCAATATTTTTTCCGCTTCGGCAAGGGTGCTTTCCGCAGAGATCAGATGATCCTCTGCATCGTTTTCCTGTTCTTCCGTTCCTTCGAGGTCCATTTCCGTTTCCTCTTCCACCGGCTTCTGTTCCGGGGTTTTCAAATTTTCAGCAGAGTTTTCTGTCGATCTTGATAATCCCATTAATTCCGATACTGCCTGTGAAAAATTATTTTTAACTCCCATTTGAATTATCCTCCATTATTACTATGATCATTCCTCTTTATAATTAAAAGCCACGGGTTTTACATCATTTGTCAGTTTATCAAAGTCATAGCCCTTTGCTTTAAAGTACTCGATAATATCAGGCAAAGCAGCAACCGTATCCTTTTTTTTCACGCTATCATGCATCAGAATAATCACCCGATCCTTATTGGCGGCTGATTTGGTAGTGTTTGCATAAACAGAATCCTTCGTGGTCTTGATATCCGCATCACCACTGGAAGAGTTCCAATCATAATAGGTAAAGCCTCTCCTTGTCAATTCAGAGGAAAGCTCCATCTGGAGTCTGGCATTGTAGATGTTTAAGCTGCCTCCGGGAAATCGGAACATGTCCGGCTTTACTCCGGTTGTTTCATAGATTAAATGATAAATTTTATTAAAATCGGCAAGATAACTTTCCACAGATTCGTAGATATCCTCATATTTATGAGAATAGGTATGGATCGCTATGGTATGACCCTCGTCAACAATCCGTCTCATGAGTTCTTTTTCTTTCGGTCCTTCTTTGCCGATGACAAAGAAGGTGGCCTTCACATTTTTCTCTTTTAAAATATCAAGAATTTCCGCAGTTCTGTCCGAAGGGCCGTCGTCAAATGTCAGATAAATTGTATGAGGAGAAACGGTTGTCTTCTCCGATAAATCCGCATACATTTCCGGATAAAGTTCCTGATATTCCAAGGCCTCACTTTCCTGTGACCGATCCGGCTTTTCAGTTGACTGCGCGAGAACAGTTTCTGAATGAAGCTCAGAAATCTGTTTTTGATAATTTTTATTCATGACTGCCAGATAAACAGCAGCAAAAGACAGTCCTATTATCAATAATAAGACAATGCCCACAATGAAATGCTTGAAAAATTTTACACTTCCTAAATACATAGCAAAACACTTTCGATACACACACACACAAAAGCACACTTGGGACAATTACATACTTTCATTATATCTTATTTTCGATATTTTTCAACAAAATTCATTGATTGTGGCGTGAAAATTAGCGAAATGCAATGACAATATCAGGAAGTGTATTTTTCCATGGTCAAAAGCGGTCGCTTTGATTGAGCAGATTACTTAAAAACCCATATTCTGTTTTTCTTTTTTGCTGGATTTCTTCATAGCCGATAAAGGCTTCTATCCCTTCTTCCGACAAGGTGACCACGGCGTAGGATCCCTTCCGCCCGCCGGTTGGCAGAGTCAGGCTTCCCGGATTTAAAAGATACATTCCTTCCACATCTTCAAACAGAGGGACATGGGTATGTCCAAAGAATGCTGCCTTGCAGCCCATGGATTCGGCTTTGTAAAGCAGTGTCTGAAGATTTTGCTTTACATTCTCCATGTGCCCGTGTGCCAGAAAGATCTTGCCGAAGACGGTATCAAGGATGCGATATCCGTCCTGGGAAAAGGCCCCGTCCATATTTCCCTTTACACTTAGTACGGACACCCCCAAACGGTTCTCCAGATTCTTTGCATCCTTCCCATAATCACCAAGATGAATAATGAGGTCAATATCCTTTAATTTTTTATATATTTCAACAGCCTGATCTATGTTTCCATGAGTGTCGCTTATTACAAAAAGCTTCAAATGTATTCTCCTTTCTGAAAGAATCTTTTCGATTCCGAATAGAAAAAGTTTACCACAGATCGTCGAATTCTGCGATAAACTTATTTTCTAAAGCAGGCTTAACGCCTCAGCATCCGCAACCACCGTAAGATTCGGATGCATTTGAAGAATAGAGCCAGGCAAGGCCGGAGTCACAGGACCCGTCAGCACCTTCTTCAGGATTTCGGCTTTTGTAATCCCACTGACACAAAGGACAATGCGTTTTGCCTGCATGATGCTTTTAATTCCCATGGTAACCGCCTTTTTCGGAACTTGATCTTCATGCTCAAAAAATCTGGCGTTGGCCTTAATGGTACTATCTTTCAAGGTTACGCAATGCGTGGTCTTTTCAAAGGCCTGATCCGGCTCATTAAAGCCGATATGTCCGTTATGGCCCAATCCCAGCAATTGGAGATCAATCCCCCCCAGCTTTTCAATAAGCGCATCATACCGCCGGCATTCCTCATCGATATTCTCGGCAAGGCCATTGGGGAGATTGGTGTTTTCGGACAATATATTAATCTTATGAAAAAAATTATGATCCATATAATAGCGATAGCTTTGTTCATGCTCGGCAGGCAAACCTACATATTCATCCAGATTTACGGAATGTACGCTGGAAAAGTCAATATCTCCTTTTTCGTACCAGTCGATAAGCTGCTGATAAATTCCAAGCACCGTAGCACCGGTGGCAAGGCCAAGAACACAATTGCTTTTTAAAATAACCTGAGCAGAGATTACATTTGCTGCTTTGCGGCTCATATCACTGTAATTCGTTGCTTTTATAATTCTCATTCTATTTCTCCTATCGTATGATTATGGACTCCGTGTATTCTCTTGCAGTCTCCACCTGCCTCAGAATTCTTAATGCGCCAAGAGACAGGGATTCCATTTCATTTTCTCCTGGCATCAAGATAACGGGTGCAATAAACTTCACTCTTTCTATAACCCAATCCGTCAGCATTTTTGAATAGGCAACCCCGCCCGTAAGAATGATGGCATCTATATTGCCGCTCAGTACGGGGGATATTTCTCCAATTCCCTTCGCGATCTGATAAGCCATCGCCTCATATACTTCCCTGGCTTTCTGATTGCCGTCGGCTATCATTTTTTCCACTTCCCTGCAGTCATGGGTTCCCAGATGTGCTTTCAGCCCTCCCATTCCTCTGATCATTTTTGACATGGCAGGCTTATCATACTTGCCTGAAAAACACATATCGACAATATACGATAATGGGATACTTCCTGCCCTTTCCGGTGAAAAAGGCCCTCCGTCATCGGTAATAACATCCACGATTTTTCCTTTTTCATGAACATTTACAGAGATGCCGCCACCAAGATGAGCCACAACAAAGTTCATATCTTCATATTTTTTCCCAAAAGAAGCGGCTGCCTTTCTTGCCATTGCCTTGGTGTTCAAAACATGGGTAAAGCTTCTGCGGGTGATTTCAGGAATACCTGTTATTCTTGCAATGTCGTGAAGTTCATCCGAAGCAACGGAGTCATAAATCAACGCCGGGATTCCCAGCGGCTCTGCTATGGCATCCGCTATAAGTGCCCCTAAATTGGAGGCATGCGCAAAGATAGGGCCATAAAGGATGCGATCTTTCATTTTCTGATTGACATAATATCCTCCCGCGTGAACCGGAGGCAGCATCCCTCCTCTGCCTACCACCGCATCCAATTCATTTAATTGAAAGCCGTGAGCTGCGAAGCTTGCAAGGATCATCTCTTTTCGAAATTCCATCTGATCTGTAATATCAGAAAAAGGCGCCAGATCCTCCACGCTATGGTCAATGGTTTCACAGTGCAGCTCTGTTTCCTCCTGATAAACCGCGAATTTTGTGGATGTAGATCCGGGATTGATAGATAGTATTTTATAACTCATAAACGCAAGCCCTTCCATCTTTATACTGAATAGATTTTCTTTTCAAAGGAATATTCATCAACCTTCTATATTAATACCCAAAAAACAGGATATCACATCTGATTGAAAATATGTATAAAGAAAATAAAGCGACGCAGAAGCGCCGCTGGTATTTTTATTTATTGGGCCAGATTTTTACGTCCTTTTCCAAAAGCCAGGTATATCTCTCGTCATTGTCTCTGCTGGTCCATGGATTGTCTTTCAAATGCCTGATCATCCAGCAATAATACATGGCGAATCCCGGAGCAGCAACCTGTGGATGGGTTGGTCCACCTGGAATGAAAAACGCACTGTTATTCTGGATCTTAAACGCTTCATCTCCAAGGAAGGCGGCGCCAAATCCTTCTTCTCTGTTAAAACGATAAAAATAGACTTCCGGCTGATCATGTCCGTGGGGAATATAGCTTGACCATCGGCCCGGATAATTAATCAGTTCTCCCATTACCATATTGGAGTAGGGGGCATTGTTGTAGTCAAAAACGGTTCTGCAGGCCCTGCGCGCTGTATTCTCCCAAACTCCGTCGCCGAAAATTTCCGTACCCACATCATCCTGCGTATATAATTTTGAAGCAAAGCTGTTTTCATTGGTTGTTTTCTGTATCAGTAATTCAGCATTATCCTTTGCTGTTACAGAGATTTCAATACCGCGTGCCACATGCAGGGCAACCGGATTTTCGTCGAAAACAGATCTTCTGACCGCAGTTGCCTCCTGACCTTCCCATTGAAGCGTCACTTCTCCGTCTAAAAGTAATACCGCTGTTTCTTTTTCTTCTTCTAATATATTAAGAGTTTCACCGGCACTCATAACCTGGATACCGATATCCATCAGCATGTCCGGATGATTGTCCTCCATATTGCAAATCTCGTTATAGCCTTTTTTCATTTTGCCATAAACTGTTACCATAGTTTTCTCCTTTATTGAAATATAGGAGAGGGGTTATAGCCCTCTCCCACATCGATTTGATTATTTAGTACTTAATCATGAATTTTCTGATGATCTTTACAAGATCGTCATAACCGCCTGCAAACTGGTCAAGAGTTTTGTTAACCGG
>NZ_JAGSND010000020.1 GCF_018128545.1 Sinanaerobacter chloroacetimidivorans
AAGTGAGGTGTTATCTATCTTTTTTCTACTATAATAATCCACTCTTCGGGATAACTATTTCTTCGGTATTATCCTGGTTATCCCGATATCGGGATAACCAGGATTTATCGGTTGCTGGAAAACGCGCCGGACTTCAGGGCGAGCGCTCCGGCCTGTTCATGGAGCAGATTCGTGTCATAAAGGAGTTGAGAGAGCATGACGCAAGAAGAAAGCGGACAGTTGACCCTGTTCGACTTAGACCCAGATATATGGTCTGGGAAAATGTCCCCGGAGCTTTCTCCTCCGCGGGCGGAGAGGACTTCCGCGCGGTGCTTGAGGAAACCTGCAGAATTGTTGACAGTTCCGTTTCTGTACCTCGACCTCCGGGAGGGGCATGGAAGTCTGCTGGGGCCATATTGGGAGATCAATTCTCACTTGCTTGGAGGGTATACGACGCTCAATACTGGTCCGTCCCACAAAGGCGCAAAAGAATCTATCTTGTCGCAGATTTTGGAGGCCACACCGCACCACAAATATTATTTAAGCAAGACAGCCTGTTTGGGGATTCTGCGCCGGGCGAAGAAGCGGGGCAAGGAACTGCCTCCTGTTCTGAAGCAGGCGCTGGAGATCCAAGCGGGAGTTCGTCAGGCAGAATAACGAATACCTGTCCTGTTGCCTTTGCTTGTAACCAGCGTGATGAGGTGCGGAATCTACACGATGTGTCCGGAGCAATCCAGGCGCAGCCGGGCATGAAGCAGCAAACCTTCATCGCCCAACTGCCCAATGAAACTGAAGCGTTCGAGAGCTGCTCCAACATGGTGCCAAGTATTCTGTGCCTGAACGATCAAGGCGGCAACCGCATGGACGTGACGGAAAATATAACGGCAACATTGCGCGCTCAGATGGATGGACACCCTCCGCTCGTGCTGGGCAGCCAGCAGGGCGGCGCGGAAATCTGTGAAAACCTGTGTCCGACCATCACGTCGGCGGCGGGAACCAGCGGAAACAACCAGCCGGTTCTGTTTGAAAACCACGGCATCGATTCCAGATATACCGGTCCCCATGCAGTGGCTCCGACCATGTCCGCACGGTACGGAACAGGCGGAAACAACGTGCCGCTTGTCTCACAAGATGCTGTTCATTCCGAGGATGAATGTGGCGATATGCCACATTCAGAAACCTATTGCATCACCGGAAACATCATCGACCGTCAGGATCACAACGGCGGCAACGGCATGGGCTTCCAGCCGGACATCAGCTATACGCTCAATACCGCAGACCGGCATTGCGTCTTCTCCCAGCAGCGGAGTGACGAATATGTCTCCAACGATGTGGTCAGCACGCAGAGCGCAAGGCAATATAAAGACTCAACCGACCTCGTGTGTGAGATGGACGTCGCCGGACTTGACTGCCGGAACGGTGCGGAAAACGGCGATTTAAGCGGAACGCTCCAGTCCAAAACGGATGGCGGATATTCGCTGAACAACGTGCATCCCGTCCGCATCGGAAAGCTCATTAGGCGGCTCACGCCTCTGGAATGCGAAAGGCTCCAGGGCTTCCCCGATTACTGGACAGGCATCCCCGGCGCCTCGGACAGCTCACGGTATAAAGCCCTTGGCAACAGTGTGGCGATTCCCTGTGTGGAGAATGTTCTCCGGGGAATCGCTTTTTTTATACGAAAATTCAACAAAGAACAGGAGGAATCTGAATGTACATCTACCCCGATAACCTGAAATCCAAGGCGGTGCTGTGGCTGTGGCAGCTCAGAGATATCGGCGTCATCGGCGTCGGTCTTTTGCTTTCTGTGTTTGCACTCGCGCAGCTTAAATTCCTGCCGCCCATCGTCATCACAGCCCTCTATGCCTTTCTGACAATCCGGTTTGAGGATACCAGCATCCTCGACTTTATAAAATACGCCTGCGCTTTCTTCATAACAAAGCAGCAGACCTACGAATGGGGGTACGGAAAACAATGAGCAGAAAAGAAAAAAAGACGGCAAAGCAAAGGCAATGCACCCGGCAGCTCATCAACACCAAGGGCATTACCGATTACAGCCTTTTGACCGCCAGCGGCGATGAGTTGGTGTACTTTATCGTCAAGCCCACCAACATCTCCGTCCTGTCAGAGGAAAGCGTATCGGCGCGAATCTATGCCTTGATGACTGTCCTCAAGGGGATGGCGGAGCTGGAATTCCTGTGCCTGAACAGCCGTGAAAACTTCGAGGACAACAAGCAGTTCCTGAAAAAGCGAATGGAGCAGGAGAACAATCCCGCCGTCCGCAGGCTATTGGAGCATGACCTCCACCACCTTGACCGGATACAGGTGCAGATGGCGACGGCCAGAGAATTCCTCGTAGTCATCCGGCTGAAGGGCGAAAAGGAATCCGAGGTGTTTCCCTATCTGAACCGTATCGAAAAAACCCTGCGGGAGCAGGGCTTCTCCTCCAAGCGTGCGGAACGGGAGGACGTCAAACGCATGCTGGCGATTTACTTTGAGCAAAACGTCACGACGGAGCGCTTTGAGGACTTCGACGGAGAGCGCTGGATTGTATTAGGTGAATGAGAAACCCTTCTTTATCTACTATGTGCCAAAGATTTTTTAATTTAAACAAAAGGCCAACAGCTCCTTGAAAACTGTTGGCCTGAAAGATTTTGCCTTTATTTTAAAGATTTTGCCAGTCCCTCAATTTTTGCTTCTATTGTCTGGATTACTGATATATACTCCGCATCATTTTTGCTGGTCGGGTCAGGCAGCCCCCAATCCTCACGGCGTTTGCAGGGTAGATATGGACATTCTACATTGCAGCCCATCGTTACAACCACATCAACGGGCGGAAGTTCCTCAAGCAGCTTCGGGCGCTGGGCTTGCTCCATATCAATCCCATAAAGTTGCTTCATGAGGCGAACCGCGTCGGGATTGATGCGATCCTTTAGTTCTGTGCCAGCAGAATAGCTTTCAAACGCATCTGCGGCAAAATGTTTCCCTAATGCCTCGGCGATCTGACTGCGGCAGGAGTTATGAACGCAGATAAAGGCAACCTTCGGTTTACTCATACTTAAACCATCCTTTCGTATTGTTCGCAATCCTGACAAGGATCAGCATAACAGGCACCTCAGTAAGAACTCCGACTATTGTGGCAAGCGCGGCGGGTGATGTCGTACCGAAAAGGGATATTGCAACCGCAACTGCCAGTTCAAAGAAGTTCGACGCGCCGATCATCCCGGCAGGAGCAGCTATGTCATAGGGCAGCTTTAATGCCTTGCCTGCAAGATAAGCAATGAAGAAAATCAGGAACGTCTGGATAATCAGCGGGATCGCGATCAACACGATGTGCAGCGGGTTATTAAGGATTACATCACCCTGAAATGAGAAAATGATGACAAGGGTAAGCAATAAGCCCGTAATGGTAATGTTCCCGAACTTCGGGATAAAGCTCTTTTCAAAACAATCTAGCCCGTGCTTTTTTGTGATGTAATTGCGCGTGATTGCCCCGCCCGCCAGAGGAATGACAACAAACAAAACTACCGAGAGAATCAGGGTGGCCCACGGAATCGTCACGCCGCCTACGCCAAGAAGAAACGCGACAATAGGTGTAAAGGCTATTAGGATAATCAGATCGTTCGTAGCCACCTGAACCACTGTGTAGGCGGCATTTCCCTTTGTCAGATGGCTCCAGACGAATACCATGGCCGTACACGGCGCTGCGCCCAGCAAAATAGCTCCGGCCAGATAGTCTTTGGCGAGATCCGCCGGGATCAGTGCCTTAAAGAAAACAAAGAAAAACAGCCACGCGATGCCGAACATAGTAAAAGGCTTAATAAGCCAGTTGGTCACCCATGTGACAAACAAGCCCTTTGGATTTTTGCCTACGTTCTTAATACTTTGGAAATCAACCTTGAGCATCATGGGATAAATCATGAGCCAAATCAGTATGGCAATGGGGATCGACACATTCGCATACTCGAAGCGCCCCAGGAACGCCGGAATGCCCGGAAGAAATTTGCCGATCAGCACACCCACGGCCATGCACAGAATGACCCACAGCGTCAGGTATTTCTCAAAAAAACCAATGCCTGTGTTTTTGCTTTTTTCCATATGATTACCCCCAATATCATCTGACCTTTTGCAGAATCTTGACGACTTCCTCGGTATTAAGGACTTTGCCGTAAGACACTACCTTACCGTCTACGACGAGGGCAGGTGTTGTCATCACACCATATGCGGCAATCTGTGAAAAGTCGGTTACATGGTCGATTGTTGTATCCATACCGAGTTGCTGAAGCGCTGATTTTGTAGCCGCTTCAAGCTGATTACATTTCGCGCAGCCGCTTCCAAGTACCTTGACGCTTGCGCCTTCGATTTTTGCGGTTTCCGCCTTTGCCATACTTTCAGCATCGCAGTTACCGCCACAGCAACAGCTTGAGCTTTCTTCCTTTTTCTTACCTAAGTTAAATAGTGACATATCCGTATTCTCCTTTACTCAAATATTTTTATTAGTTAGCAGCAGTTACCTCCGCAGGAACATCCGGACTTGTTTTTCTTTCCCTTGAAGAAGGTCTTCAAATTGTCCGACAGTTCATACGCGTCACAGGAACATTCATTTTCGGACTGGACAAACACGGCCCGAAGGATGGCTTCGGCAAGCATTTCTTTTGGTGGCACCTCGTAGGTTTTGCCGTTATACTCAAACACTCGGCAATCCACATCGGTTCCGCTGATTTCGCTGCAGCAGCCACAGCTATTCTCTTTAACGGACGTGCAAATATCCCATCCGTTTACCCGGATCGTCGGTGAGGAAAGGAATCGATACCTTTCGGCAAGCTCCAAGGTTTCCATCTTGATTTTGTTGTACTCAACCCCGTAACCGGCAAGTTGCAGGGAAGGGATAAGAATTGTCATGACTTCGTCAAGAACATTATCCGTCCCGATACAACGGTCACAGGTCTGTAAATCAAGATATAAGTATTCAACAACAACCTTTTTATCGGAGACATCATCGCAGCCGCAGGAACAGCAGGGTGTCTCCGGCCCTTTCTCGCCGTTTAGCGGCATCCAGCCGGTATCATCGCCAACATAAGTAATTGCCCCTACCGGACAACGATTACCGCACCCATGACAATGATCGATGCAGGCTTCCGGATTTGTTACAACGGGTGATGGTGCCTTTGCGGAATCATAGACACCGTGAGGGCAATTTGCGATACAGGTGCCGCATTCCGCGCAGGTCAAATAGTCTATAACGGGATACCAAGTTTTTGCCATAAGTTTTCCTCCTATATTATTAATCCTTGAATAGCATTGAAAAAGTAACCTACGATGATGATACCAACAGTGCATATGGCGATGAAGAGTGCCAGCAGCTTTGGCTTTACCGCCTTGCGGAGCATAATCATGGACGGTAGAGACAGCGTGGTAACCGCCATCATAAAGGACAGGATGGAGCCAAGCTGCGCGCCTTTATACAACAAAGCCTCCGCAATCGGGATCGTGCCAAAGATGTCTGCATACATCGGGACGCCGACGAGCGTTGCCAAAACGACACCGAACGGATTTTTGCCGCCGAGAACCGTAGCTACCCATTCTTCAGGAATCCAGTTGTGGATTACCGCGCCGATACCCACGCCAATCAGAATATACGGAAACACTTTCTTAAAAGTGGAAAGCATCTGTTCTTTGGCGTAAATCAGGCGGTCTTTTTTTGTCAGGTCGGGCGATTCAATATCCACACCGCTTGCGGTCATTATGAAGCTTTCAACGTATTTTTCCATATGTAGCTTTTCAATGATCGTACCGCCAACGACCGCGACGATCAGCCCGACGACAACGTAGATGATAGCCACCTTTGCGCCGAAGATGCTCATCAGCAGGAGCAGAGAACCGAGATCCACCATTGGGGAGGAAATTAGAAAAGAAAAAGTGACTCCGACTGGCAGGCCCGCGGATGTGAAACCGATGAACAGCGGAATGGAAGAACAGGAACAAAACGGCGTCACCGTACCCAGGAGCGCCGCGACACAGTTGGCCCATATGCCATGAAAGCGTCCAAGTATTCTTTTACTGCGTTCCGGCGGAAAGTAGCTTTGGATGTAGCTGATCAGAAAGATTAGGAAGCACAACAGCACCGTGATTTTTATCACATCGTAGAGAAAAAACTGGATGCTCCCAATCCAGCGGCTGTTCAAATCAAGTCCCATTACCGACAAGCTACCGCCGATCAGATCGTCCAGCCATTTCATTCCAAGTATTTGACCCTGAAAAAAGTCCCAAATTGCTTTTAATATTTGCATACCATATAAAACCTCACTCTCGAATAAAGGACAATCATATCAAAAAAAATTGATGTATTCCGCCCGTAAAAAGCCATCTCTTTGATGGCTTTTACGCTTTGCAGCAGGTTTCTTCTTCCGTAACTGCGTTCGGTGTTGTCAGTTCCTCCAGTAAATCCCCGGTATAGGCGCTGCCCTTTTCACTGATTTTGTAGTGCGTCCATTTGCCTTCCTGTCGGCTCTCCACAACGCCCGATTCAACCAAGATCTTCATATGATAGGAAAGTCCTGACTGCCCAAGGTCCAATTGTTCCAATAAAACGCAGGCACATTTTTCGCCGCCGCGCAGCAACTCAAGTATCCTCAAGCGTTTTTCGTCGCAGAACGCCTTGAACACCTTCGCGTGTTCCTCATAGATCGTTGCCAAAACATCACCTCATATCAAGAATATTTGATATGTTATCAGTTTATGCGTCAAATCAAATTTTGTCAATATGAAATCAGAAAGAATGAAATTAGAAAGAAGGGAATCAGAATGATTACCAAGCAGAAAATCAGTGCGGTAGAGGATGCTCGTGTTCAGGAATTCCTCGACATGATTGCCCCATCCATCATCAAATTCAACACTGACCATTTCATCTGCGGCAACACCTACCGTTCGGTATGGGCGCTGCGGGAGTACCCGACCGCCACCGAGGAACAGGCCATCTTACGCCACCTTGGTGAAAAGGACGGCGTAACCCTGCACATCTACACCCGGCATGTGAGTCCTGTTGAAGAACGAAAAATCATTTCAAACGCTGCCAATAAGAACCGGATGCAGAGAAGCAGCACTCAGGATTTACAGCAGACGGTTACGGCGGAAAGCAATCTGCAGGACGTGGCGACCATCGTCGCACAGATGCATCGGAGCAAGGAGCCGCTCCTTCACGCGGCTGTTTACATCGAGCTGTCTGCTCACGATGCCGACCAACTGAAGCTCCTGCAGACCGAGGTGCTGACCGAGTTGGTGCGGAGCAAGCTCAACGTGGATAGGCTCCTCCTCCGTCAGCAGCAGGGCTTTATTTCTGTCATGCCCTCCGGCTGGAACGTGTTCGGCGATCAGTTTGAACGGGTGCTGCCCGCAAGCTCGGTCGCCAACCTTTATCCCTTCAACTACAGCGGCAAGACAGACCCCAACGGCTTCTGCCTCGGCAGGGACAAATTCGGCAGCAATATCCTCGTGGATTTTAACCGGAGAGCTGATGACAAGACCAACGCCAACATACTCATCCTTGGCAACTCCGGTCAGGGCAAGAGCTATTTGCTAAAGCTCATTCTCTGCAATCTCAGGGAATCCGGCATGAGAATCATCTGCCTTGACCCCGAAATGGAGTTTGAGGATCTCACCAACAACCTGGGCGGATGCTTTATCGACCTGATGACCGGAGAGTACATCATCAATGTCCTGGAGCCAAAGACCTGGGACGAGGCCGGTGACCCAAGGGATACTGAAGCGCCCCAGGCGTTCCGGCAGACATCCAAGCTCAGTCAGCACATTAGCTTTCTAAAGGATTTTTTCAGAACCTACAAAGACTTTGATGACCGCCAGATCGACACCATTGAGATCATGCTGGGCAAGCTCTATGAAAAATGGAGCATTACCGATTACAGCAATTTCGACCGCCTGAAGCCTGACGATTACCCCATCCTGTCCGACCTGTACGGGCTGATTGAGGAAGAATACAAGACCTTTGACGAAAGCCGCCGCCAGCTTTATACGGCGGATACCCTGCGGGAAATCTGCCTTGGGCTCCATTCTCTGTGCAAAGGTGCGGAGTCAAAATTCTTTAACGGGTACACCAATATAAAGAACAGCGAGTTCGTGACCTTTGGCGTCAAGGGGCTTCTGCAGGCCAGCAAAAATCTGAGAAACGCCCTGCTGTTCAATGTGCTGTCCTACATGAGCAACGAGCTTCTAACCACCGGCAATACCGCCGCCAGCATCGACGAGTTCTATCTGTTCCTCTCCAACCTGACCGCCGTGGAATATGTCCGGAATTTTATGAAACGTGTCAGGAAGAAAGACAGCGCCGTGATCCTCTCCTCGCAGAATCTGGAGGACTTCAATCTGGAGGGCATCAGGGAGTATACCAAGCCGCTGTTCTCCATTCCGGCTCACGCCTTTCTGTTCAACGCCGGCAACATCGACAAGCATTTCTATATGGATTCCCTGCAGCTGGAGGAATCGGAATATAACCTTATCCGGTATCCCCAGCGGGGCGTATGCCTGTATAAGTGCGGAAACGAGCGGTATAACCTTGTGGTTCAGGCTCCGGAGCATAAGGCTGCGCTCTTTGGAAAGGCAGGTGGCCGATGAGGAAGGGGGTGATTAATCATGGACATGAAGGAGCAGCGCTTTGGCATTGAGATTGAAATGACGGGCTTGACCCGTCAGCATGCCGCACAGGTTCTGTCTGAATATTTCGGGCGGCCTACCAATTTTGACGGCGGCTATTACGGAGAATATTCCGTGCTGGACAGCCAGAGCCGCCGCTGGAAGGTCATGAGTGACGGCAGCATAACCACAGAAAGAAAAGAAGGGCGGCGCATCGTGGCGGCAGATAATACCTACAGCGTGGAGCTGGTCAGTCCCATATGCCGCTATGAGGACATTGAGGTCATACAGGAGCTTGTGCGTAAGCTGCGTGAGGCCGGAATGCGGGTAAACAAATCCTGCGGCATCCATATTCACATGGATGCCTCGCCCCACAATGCCAATACCCTGCGGAACATCACAAACATCATGGCCTCCAAGGAGGATCTGATCTACAAGGCAATGCAGGTGGAGGTGGCGAGAGAGCGGCAGTATTGCAAAAAGGTGGAGCAGAGCTTTCTGGAGGAATTGAACCGGAAAAAGCCCCGGACGCTGGACGAGGTCAGCCGGATCTGGTATCACGGCAACGACGGACGCCGGGAGCATTACCACAACAGCCGGTATCACTGCCTGAACCTTCACAGCGTGTTCCAGAAGGGTACTGTTGAGTTCCGGCTCTTTAATTCCACCACTCACGCAGGAAAAATCAAGGCGTACATCCAGCTCTGCCTCGCCATCTCAGCCCAGGCTCTGAACCAGCGGTGCGCCAGCCGCCAGAAAACACACAGCACCAACGAGAAATATACCTTCCGCACCTGGCTCCTGCGGCTGGGACTTATCGGCGATGAATTCAAGACCGCCCGGCTTCATCTGCTGGAGCATCTCGACGGATGCATTGCCTGGAAGGACCCGGCGCAGGCGCTCCAGCAAAAGGAACGATTAAGGCAGAAAAAAGAAAAAGAGCTGGCGGAAGCGGCTCAAGCGGCGGAACAGCAGGAGCAGACAACTGAAAACGAACAGGAACAGGCCGGGGTGGCAGACGAAAGCCCCGGCCTTTCCATGTCAATGTAGCAAGGAGGAATGAAGAAATATGAAACCCGAAACCCTGTATATCGCCTACGGCAGCAACCTGAATCTGCCGCAGATGGCGTTCCGCTGCCCGACCGCCAAGGTGGTCGGCGCCAGCGAAATCAAGGATTATGAGCTGCTGTTCAGGGGCGGACGGAAAAGCTCAGTCGCAACTGTGGAACCGCTTAAAGGCTCCAGCGTCCCTGTTCTCCTGTGGAAGCTGAAGGAGCGCGACCTGCAGGCTCTCGACCGCTATGAGGGATTTCCGTCCTTTTACCGCAAGGAAATACTGCCCGTAGAGCTGAAGGGCAAGATGATCCCCGCCATGGTCTACATCATGAACGACGGGCATCCCTTCGGTTCACCTTCGGATTATTACCTCGACACCATCATGGAGGGGTATAAGGCGGCAGGCTTTGACACGGAATTTCTGGAGCAGGCCGTGGAGAAGTCCATCCGTCTGGCGAAAGAGCAGCAGGAACGGGAGCCGGATCAGGGCACGCTGTTCGACATGAAATGGTGGTGATCAGCAATGGCAGATCCCGCAACCATAGCCATGGCGGTCAAAGCCGCCGTTGCACTCGCCACCGACAAGCGGACGTGGAAAACAATCGGCGTGGTCATAACTTCCATCCTGATGCCCATCATCCTGATCGTCATAATGATCGCAAGCATCCTCTCGGCAGGCTCCGACCACAACAAAGCCGCTATCGATCTGTCTTTTAACGGCGGCAATATTCCTGCGGCCATGCCTGCCGAATACGCCTTGCACATCAGTGAAATGAACGGATGCTTCACTGTTCTGGACAAAGCCATATCCGAGGCTGAAGCCCGGATGGAGGGCGGCGCTTTGGACAATATCCGCATCAAGTCCATTTTTTATTCTCTGAATTTCGGCGCTGAAAATCTGTCCTTATCCGCAGCCAAAGCCCGCAACTTTGTCGATTGCTTCGTTACCGCCGAGGATGGCTCTGCTGTTCCCGCCAGCCTGGAAACCGCATATCAAAGGTTGTTCCGGCTGGGATTCGCGGTGACCTCCGAGGTCAAAGCCAACGCTCAGAAAATTTATGAAAGAATTGCATTCGGCGGCGCGGGGCTGTTCACCGGCGAGATTGAACGCGGCGGTACAGGGAGTACCGTACTGGATATCTCCGCATTCACAGACCCGGCGACCAAGAACAATCTGGATCTAGCCGCCTATGCCGAACAAGCCTTTGAAGCCGGCTGGGGTTATGTCTGGGGTACATACGGCGACATCCTCACGGATTCGCTGTTCAGTTCCAAGCTGGAGCAATACCCTGACGGCATCGGCAACTACGAGGAATTCATCCGAAGCAACTGGCTCGGCGGCAGGACAACGGACTGTGTCGGACTGATAAAAGGTTACGGCTGGCTTGATCCTGAAACCTTGGAAATCGAATATGGAACCAACGGCATGCCGGATATCGGCGCCGACAGCATGTATAACAGCGCGGAGATTTCCGGTCCGATGGATACCATGCCCGACATCCCCGGCATCGCTGTTTGGAAGTCAGGTCACATCGGAATCTATGTCGGAAACGGCAAGGTAATCGAAGCCATGGGCACCAAGTACGGTGTTGTCAAAACCAATCTCATCGACCGTTCATGGTCGGCGTGGCTCGAAATTCCCTATATCAACTACAATACAGGAGAGTGAAAATCATGTTGAATTTAAGAGCAATCCTTGAACGAAAGGCCAGCGATTACCCTACATGGGACTGCGTAATCGAAAAAATCGTCGAGCTTCCCGAAGCCGAATACGAGCATTTCAAAACGGCTCCCCTCCGTGATATGCCATTCATTGCCGAGAGCACCGACCTCATGTACCGGGACCCAAACGGCATATACCACTGCCTGCTGGTGCTGGGAGAAGGCTGTTCGGACGGCGTCCTGATCGAAGCGGAGGGATACAACTACGCCAGATACTCCAGCTTTATACCAGGGGCGCGTGAATTTGTGACCGCGCGCCTGAACCAGCTGGCCGACCAAATCATCCGTGAGAGTACGCAAAGCACTTCCAACGGAACGTGGTCGATTTATTTCGACGAGATACAGGAACGTTATCATGTTCCCGTTTCGGAGAACAACGGCATCGGCTCCATGCTTAAAAATATCCTTGAAGCAAGGCCGGAGATGGCGGAGCTTGAACCCATGGAGGACGGCTTCGACATGGTGTTTTATCTGGATTACTGCCCGAACCTTGATGAAAAAGAAAAGCTCTCACCCGATATGCAAATGAATTTATAAGGAGGAAAACGAAAATGAGTACAACCGAATTAAAGGTCCCTTTCCCCTCGGAGCGGCTAAACGCCCTCCGTTTTTTCATGGAGAAGAAGGATCAAACCATCGAACAGGAGCTGAAGGATTACCTCAACAAGACCTATGAACGGCTGGTTCCTCTCAATGTCCGTGAATATGTTGAGAGCCGTTTGGAGCTGGAAACGGCTCAGGAACAGGCTGCAGAGTCGCAGCAGACTTCCGCTTCAGGAGAGAATCAGACTCCCGCTCCGAGAGAACGGCAGCCTCGTCAATCCCGCCGTCAGCGTGAGCAGGCGGCGACCGAAGCGCCTTCCGCTCCGGAGGCTCAGTCAGAGGCTGAAGCCCCTGCCGAGGAAGAAGCGCAGGGCATGACCATGAGCATGTAAACTGCAGAAAAGAAAGAAGGTGATGATTATGATAAAGCTTGGTGTGGACAACGGAAACTACAACACCAAATCCTCGGAGGGGATGATTTATGCCTCCGGGTATGCCGCAAGTGACAAAGAATTCATTATGCCGGAGATGCAGCTCTTTTTCGAGGGCAAGTATTACGCCATCGGTGAGCGTCGTCTGCGTTTTCAGCAGGACAAGACCAGGGAGCCGGATACGTTTATTCTGACGCTCCCGGCAATTGCGGAAGCCATGAAAAAAGCAGGGATAACCAATGCAGAAATCGCTCTTGGCGTGGGGCTGCCCATTGACAGCTATGGCACACAGAAGGAAGCCTTCAGGCGATATTTCCTGCGTGACAACATCTCGTTCCGGTTCGAGGGGGCATTCTATCGCTGCCGTATTGCCG
Source organism: Sinanaerobacter chloroacetimidivorans (assembly GCF_018128545.1). Classification (GTDB taxonomy): domain Bacteria; phylum Bacillota; class Clostridia; order Peptostreptococcales; family Anaerovoracaceae; genus Sinanaerobacter; species Sinanaerobacter chloroacetimidivorans. Next base: position 12,749 of record NZ_JAGSND010000020.1, read on the forward strand.
AATGCAAGGTGTTCGCACAGGGGCATGCGGCGGTGTGCAGGTATTATTCGCAGCTAAAGGATTACCGAAGCATCACGCTGGTGGACATCGGCGGGTACACGGTGGATATTCTCACACTTCATGATTTCCGGCTTGACAGATCAAGCTGTGCCAGTCTCCGCATGGGTACCATCACCCTGTACAGCCGGATTCAGGATGCGCTCCAGCGCAGTGACATTCTCCTGTCTGATGGACTCGTCACGGATGCTATCCGCGGGGAGATCCAGCATACCGAAAGCAAGTTGATTGGAGCTGTTGTGGAGCAGACCGTGACCGCCTATTGCAAGGAGCTGTTCAATGCGCTCCGTGAGCGAGGTCTGGATCTGCGGCTGCCTATGGTGTTCGCGGGGGGCGGTGCAGAGCTGCTGGAACCCAGGCTGTACGAAAACAGCCTCAATACGGTGGCGGTGCTGAACCGGTTCGCCAACGCGGACGGCTACAAGCTCCTGATGGGGTGAGCTTATGTCCGAGCGAAAACGATATTATTTATCCTTCGATATGGACAACTCAAGGCATCGGGAGGCCGAGGCGCTCTTTGCACAGCAGGCCAGCAGGCAGCGCACCGAGTACGTGGTCAATAGCATCCTGACGGCACATCAGTCTGAAATTCTGGAGCAGATTGTACGGAAAGCGGTCAGGGATGAGCTGCAAAATGTCAAACTGCAGCAGCAAACCACACTGCCGGAGGAAACGGATGCCAGTGTTCAGCTGTCCGATCTTCCCGGCAGTCTTATACATGCCCTGGAGGAATTGTAACCATGTTGGCTCACTTTCCTGCCGCCCTTATACCAGATGGCTGAAAAGTACACCATCATGGCTCACTTTTCTGCAAACAACACCTGTGCATCAGGAGCAACCAGAAGATCCGGAGGAAACCCGGAGCATGACAATAAGTATTTAGGAGGCGAACATGGAGAAAACGATAAAGGTGATAATGGTGGAACCGATGAAAGAGCCGTATCCTACTGAAGTTGAAAACACCTTGGAAGGATTGCAGAAGGCGGTTGGAGGATATATTGAAACGGTATGTCTGGAGGATTGTGCTGTGCTGGTCTGCAATGAAGAGGGAAAGCTGCTCGGGCTTCCCGGCAACCGTTCTCTTGGAAACGACATCATTGCCGGTACATTTTTTGTAGCTGGCAGCAATGATGATGGGGATTTTGTGTCGCTGACTGAGGATAAAATCCGGCAGTACAGTGATCGATTTCAAAAGCCGGAAGCCTTCACCCAGGAACAGGTTGAGGATGCCTCCGCTATATTTTCATTAAATTTTTGCGAATGAAAGGAGTAAAGCTGCATGAAAAAAACCACTGTACAGATTAACTTTGAAGCTGAAAAGCTTTGTGCTATCCAACAGTACATGAAGGATGAAACACAACTTCAGGCCGAACTGGGTACTTTGCTGCAAACACTGTATGAGAAGCACGTTCCCGCTCCTCTCCGGGAGTACATCGAAAGCCGGGATACAAGCGTAATGGACGCCCCTAAGCGCAGCATATATCCGGCAGTTCCTGCAGGACAAAGCAGTCCAGCGGACAGCGAGGAATAACAACCTGCACACGGGCATGCTGCCGCCTGTGTGCCCCTGTGTCGGCTTTTAACGGCGGGGGTGGCATCGTAACCCCTGCGGACAGGATAACGCCCCTTGCGGAGGCTTTGTGGCGGAGCTTGGAGAGGATAACCCTCCTCCTGGCAGAGCCTCATTAACCTCCGATTTGGGGGTGAACCGAGGGGTTGATTTCCATGCAGGTTAAAGGCAGGTGGTCGCTTTGCGCCCACCTGCCGACAAACACCGCCCCGCAACGCGGGTCGGGGACGTTACAGCGGGTGCACCTAAATGGGGCGTTGGTCACCTCTTGGGTGGTTTGAACCCTCTCAAATCTGCCGTTTAACCTAGAAAACAAAGGCTTTTCCGGGGTGCACCTGTCAGGTGGTTCCGGAGCTTTTAGACAAGGAGGGTCTGCTATGACTGAAGAAATCAAAACCCGCATCCCGCTCTGGCTCTATCCCAGTACCATAGAGGGTATGGATGCGATTCTGGAAAAGGATAACTGCAAAAGCCGCAGTGAATTTATTGAAAAAGCGATCCGTTTTTACAGCGGATATATTTCCGCGGAGGACGGTATGAAGTATCTGCCGACCGCCATCACCTCTGCAATGTCGGGCATTGTCAGCACATCGGAAAACCGCATGGCCCGGCTGATGTTCAAGCTGTCGGTCGAAATGTCCATGATGATGAATATTCTTGCCACTACCGCCGATGTGGATGAAAACACCCTGCGCCGGCTGCGGGGCAAATGCGTGAATGACGTGAAAAAATCGGTTGGCTCCGTGACTTTCGAGGATGTCGTAAAATTTCAGAAGGGTGATTAATTATGCCAAGGATTATCTTCAAATGCGGTTATATTAAAAATGATCCGGAGCATGTAAAGAACCTGATTGAGTATGTGGGGACGCGAGAAGGCGTGGAAAAGCTCCCACAGTACAGACGGAACCAACCCGCTACCCCAAAGCAGATAGAGCGCATCGGGGACATTCTCACCCAGTTTCCAGACTCTATCCGCTTATTTGAGTACGAGGACTACCAGAACAAGCCGACTCTCGAAAATGCATCGGCATTTATTACTGCAGCCATTGACCACAACCTGGAGCAGTTGACACATCAGGAGGTCTATGTCAACTACATTGCCACCCGTCCCCGTGCAGAAAAGCTGGGCAGCCACGGCCTGTTTACAGATGAGGATGAGCCGCTGGTGCTGTCTCAGGTAGCCGAAAAAGTGGCGGAGCATACCGGAAATATCTGGACGCCCATCATTTCCATGAGGCGAGAGGACGCGGCTCGGCTGGGATACGATAACGCCTCCGCATGGATAGCCCTCCTCCGTCAACAACGCAATATATTTGCCGAGCAGATGAAAATCGCGCCGGAAAACCTGCGCTGGTATGCGGCTTTTCACGACGAGAGCCATCACCCGCACTGCCATATGATCATTTACTCGGTCGATCCCCGCAAGGGCTACGTCACAAAGCCCGCGATTGAAAACATGCGGAGCAGTCTGGCACGGGAAATCTTTCAGCAGGACTTACTACAAATCTACTCTGAGCAGACGATCCAACGCAACACTCTGACGGAACAGAGCCGGAATACCCTGCGGGAGCTTTTGGAACAGTTGCGTACAGGAACCTGTGAGGACATGGTGATTGAAGATCTGATGTCCAGGCTGGCGGAGAAACTGAAGCATACCACAGGGAAAAAGCAATATGGCTACCTGCAAGTCCCGCTGAAGGAACTGGTCAATCAGATTGTGGATGAGCTGGCAAAGGACGCGCGCGTCGCGGCAGCCTATGCCAAGTGGTATGAGCTGCGCAATGAAGTCCTTCGCACCTACAAGGACAAGTTGTCTGAACCGCTCCCGCTCTCACAGCAGAAGGAGTTCAAGCAAATCAAAAACATTGTGATTGCCGAAGCGATAGACCTCGGCAATAACCATCTCACCTTTGAAGGCGATGAAAACGCTGAACCAACCTACGAGGAAGAAACCGCTGCCGGGGATGCCGAGCCGGAGCAGCCCATGGCAGAGCCGGAGGCTGTGCTGCATGAGGTGGTGGAAGATCAGGATTACAACCTTTCTGATGCCCAAAGCCATGCACCTTCATCGGATTCTGGTGACAGAGAACCCGGCAAACCGCATATTGCATGGAACGACCGATATAAAGAAGCCCGAACCTTTCTCTATGGCAGCGATGATACAGAGCCGAACTTCGAGCAGGCCCTTCAGCTGTTTTTGGAGGAAGCCGAGGACGGCAACGCTCTCGTCATGCACGACCTCGGCCGGATGTATGCGGACGGGTTGGGTGTGGAGATGGATACAGATGCAGCCTCTTGCTGGTATGAAAAAGCTCTCTCGGCGTTTATGGATATCGAAACAGAAAAAGAAAACCGGTACATAGAGTACCGCATCGGCAAAATGCATGCGGCAGGACTCGGCACGGCACAGGACTATGAGGAAGCGGCTGGCTGGTTTGATACGGCAGTTTCAAAAAATCACAAGTACGCGCAGTATTCGCTTGCCGGCCTGTACTACCGGGGGCAGGGTGTTGAGCAGGATTACCAGACCGCCTTCGAGCTGTACCGCCGAGCCGCAAGGCAGCGGGTACCCTATGCCGATTATGAACTGGCGAAAATGTACCGAGACGGGGTTGGCACCGAAAGGAATGCCGAGGAAGCGGAACTACATTTTGAGGAAGCCTTTTACGGATTTACGAAGCTGGAAGAACAGAACCACGACGATAAGCTCCAATACCGCCTGGGACAGATGCTGTACACCGGCACTGGCACAGAGAAGGATATGGAAGCTGCCATTGGCTATTTTGAAAAATCGGCCCGGCTGGGCAATGTTCATGCACAGTACATGCTCGGAAAGATTTATCTGGATGCGGACAGCGGCCATGAAAACGTTGAGCAGGCTATCCTGTGGCTGACAAAAGCCGCGGATAATGGCAATGGTCTGGCCCAATACGCTCTCGCTAAATTGTACCGAGATGGAAACCATGTGGAGAAGGATATACAGAAAGCCATCTCTCTGTTTACCCTTTCGGCCGAACAGGATAATTCCTATGCGGCATTTGCCCTTGGTAAGCTGTATCTTACCGGAGTCGAAGTTCCCAAAGACATCGACGCCGCAGTGAAATGGCTGGCGCTGTCCTCGGAGCTTGGAAACCAGTTCGCTCAATATACGTTGGCGAAGCTGTACCTTGTCGGTGAGGATGTGGCAAGAGACATCCAAAAAGCACTGAAGCTGTTCCTGAAATCGGGGGAGCTTGGAAACCAGTACGCACAATATCAGCTGGGCCGGCTCTACCTAAAGGGTGAACATATCCCAAAGGATGCGAAGGCCGCTGTCAAATGGTTTACCGCCTCTGCGAAACAAGACAATCAATACGCACAATACCAGCTCGGCAAGCTCTACCTGCTGGGCGAGGTTGTACCGAAAAATGTGGAGGCTGCCGTCAAATGGCTGGCAGCTTCCGCGGGGCAGAATAACCAGTATGCCCAATATCAGCTTGGTAAGCTCTACCTGCTGGGCAAGGATGTTCCCCGTGACCGGGAAGCTGCGGTCCGCTGGCTTACCGCATCTGTTGAGCAAGGAAATGTCTATGCGCAATTCTTCTTAGACCATCTGGACTCCTTTCGTGATCCTTCTATCTTTCTTGCTGCAACAAGGCTTCTGCATCATTTGAGCCGGATATTCCATGAAGAAGAACGACGGCTTCCAGGCGGACCAAGCATACAGATTGAGAGTAAGCTGCGGCGAAAGATCAGGGAGAAAAAGATTGCCCAGGGCCATGCCCCGGACGATCACGAGCAGAGGTTTAACACTTATTAAAGCAAAGGAGTGCTCCTATGAAGAAAAAATACCCTATCAGGCAGGAGAAAAAAGTGTTGCCTGATGCAAAACCCAACCGTTTCACATTTACACCACCTGCCAGACAGCGGGTGGCTTTTTTTCGCCGCTGCGGAAAGCGCAGGCATTGATAAGGGGGTGCCAAGGGATGGCATATGTTTACTTTACTGATGAAGAAAAACAGCGCGCCAACTCCGTCGACCTGGTGGACTTTCTTGAGCGCCAGGGAGAGAAGCTCACCCGATCCGGCCCGGAGTGGCGCTGGAAACGACATGACAGCGTTACTGTCCGAGGGAACGAGTGGTTCCGGCACAGCCGCAAGGAGGGCGGCCACGCTATTGATTTTGTTCAGGAGTTTTATAACATGAGCTTTCCCGAAGCAGTGCATTGGCTGCTTGGTGGTGAAGCTGGCGTGGAGTGGAACCAGACCTCTAAAAACGCACCGGCGCCTAAAAAAGACTTTGCACTGCCGGAGGTCAATTCCGATATGCGCCGGGTATTCGCCTATCTTATCAAACAGCGGTTCATTGACCGGGATGTGCTTTCGCACTTCGCCCATGAGAAGCTCATCTACGAGGACAAGGAATATCATAACGCCGTGTTTGTTGGACTGGACGAAAAAGGAATCGCCCGGCATGCCCATAAGCGCGGCACTTATACCCAGGGCGAACCATACAAAGGCAACGTGGAGGGCAGCGATCCGAGATACAGCTTTCACTGGATCGGAAAGAGCAGTAAACTGTATGTTTTTGAGGCTCCCGTAGATATGCTGTCTTTCATAACGCTTCACCGGTCGGACTGGAAAGAACACAGTTATGTCACGCTGGACGGGGTGTCGGAACACGCCCTGCTCCAGCAGGTCCGACAAAATCCCCACTTACAGGAAGTTATTCTTTGCCTGGACCATGATGAGGCAGGGATAGAAGCTAACGGAAGGCTTAAGGACATACTTGCGGAGGGCGGATACACAAACACAGCAGTCATGCAATCAACCTACAAGGACTGGAACGAGGACTTGAAAGCCAAACACGGCATGGAACCGATTCCCTCTGAGGAACATCCGAAGCTGATACTCCTTCCGCAGGTATGCGCTGTTTTGCCCGGCTTGTGCGCGGCCCTTGGAACGCACAGGGATATCCGCACATTTTTGACAGATTGCTTTCATGCTCTAGAGCCTCTTGTGAATTCCGGAAAAGTCGCACCGGAGAATGCTGACGCTGTCAGAGAGTGTCTGGAGTGCATGGCGGCAGGTTCGCTGTTTTTGGCCAAGGAGCTGTGCCGGCAGATGGAGCGTCCCGTGACCACAGAACAGCTCGTTCGAAAACTGCAGACCAACTACCGCCCCCATGAGGATAGAGGCTGGCTGCGTACCCGGACGGAGGATATACGGCGGGATCTGGCGGATATAGAGCGTTTGACACATATACCCGGCATCCGCAGAGTGGAAGATCAATTGCGCCTTGGCAGTTCCTATCTTCGCCTGGCTTTGGACTGTGTTAAGGCGAGGGTGTTCCTTGAACTGGAACCACAGGTTATGCTATCGAAACAAGAACAAACCGAAAATTTTACAATGACAATGTAAAGGAGGGATCACAGTGCAGGCATCGCAAATCATTACACTGATTGCCGTGGCGCTGACCATGTTCGGCGTGATCGGCTTTTTATCCTTGCTGGCCCATTATTACACACTCAACGGCATCAAGTCCAAGATAGTGGGCGACGGGCAACATGGAACAGCTCGCTGGGCATCCAAGCGGGAGATCAAAACCGCCTATACAGAAGTCCGGTTCGAACCGGAAAAATGGCGTAAGGGAGAGAATCTCCCTACTGTCCAGGGGTTGGTTGTCGGCTGGCGAAGGGCCTCGCTGTTCGACCACACGGCGCCCCATGGCTATGCTCTGGTGGATGACGATGACATCCATTGCCTGATGATTGGCGCGGCGGGTGTCGGCAAGACTGCCAATTTTCTCTATCCCAACCTGGAATATGCCTGCGCCTGCGGCATGAGCTTTATCACGACGGATACAAAAGGCGACCTCTACCGCAATTACGGCAGCATCGCCAAAGAGCACTACGGCTACCATGTGGCGGTCATTGATCTGAGAAACCCCACCAGGTCGGACGGCAACAACCTGCTACATCTCGTCAACCGATACATGGATTTATACCTTGTCAATCCTCAGAATCTGGCATACAAGGCCAGAGCTGAAAAATACGCCAAGATCACCGCTAAAACCATTATCAACTCTGGAGGCTTTGAAGTGGCATCCGCAGGTCAGAACGCTTTCTTCTACGACGCGGCAGAGGGACTGTTGACCTCTGTGATCCTGCTCATTGCTGAATACTGCGAACCAAAGCAACGACACATTGTGTCAGTGTTCAAACTGATTCAGGATCTGCTGGCGCCCAGCGGCGTCAAGGGCCGCACTCTGTTCCAGCTCCTTCTGGCTCACCTGCCGGACGAACACAAAACCAAATGGTTTGCAGGCGCGGCTCTCAATTCCGCGGAACAGGCCATGCAGAGCGTCCTCTCTACTGCCCTTTCTAGGCTCAACGCCTTCCTGGACTCCGAACTTGAGCAGGTGCTGTGCTTTGATACGGCCATCGACGCTGAACGGTTCTGTACCGAGAAAAGCGCAATCTTCCTTGTCATGCCGGAAGAAGATAATACGAAATATTTCATCATCAGCTTGATTGTACAGCAGCTCTACCGGGAAATCCTCTCTGTGGCCGACGAACACGGCGGCAAGCTTCCTAATCGGGTAATGATGTTCCTGGATGAGATAGGCACCATACCCAAAATTGAATCTGCAGAGATGATGTTCAGCGCCTCGCGCTCGCGCCGGGTGTCCATTGTAGCGATAATACAATCCTTCGCTCAATTGGAAAAAAACTATGGGCGGGAGGGTTCCGCCATTATCATCGACAACTGCCAGGATACGGTGTTCGGCGGCTTCGCACCCAACAGCGAATCGGCGCAGATATTGTCAAAGGCCCTCGGCAGCAAAACGGTCATGAGTGGCTCCGTCAGCCGTGGAAAGAACGATCCCAGCCAATCGCTGCAGATGATCGAACGGCCACTGCTGACCCCCGACGAATTAAAATCCATGTCCAAGGGACATTTTATTGTGACAAAGACCGGAGCGTATCCGATGCGGACACGGCTGAAGCTATTTCTCGAATGGGGCATCGTTTTCGGCAAGCCCTACAAAATCGCAGAGCAGTCCGCCAGAAGAGTGGAGTACGCCGACCGATTCACCCTGGAAGAAGAAATCATCCGGCGCCATGCCGCCTGTGAGGAAGTGCCGGAGGAACCTAAAGCGCCTGAATCTGCATCAGGCGGAATGCTTCACACGCCGGGACCAACGATCAATCTTGACCCTTTTATTCAAAAACAGGAATCCACAAGGGGGTGACGCTATGGGGTACTTTACCTCGCTTTATTCCTCCGAACTGCCACACCGTGCAAGAGCCGTCTATATGTATCTTTCCGACCGCTCCGACAAGGAAGGTAAATGCTATCCGGCGATTGGTACCATCGCCAGAGAGTTGAAGCTGTCCAGGAGCACCGTCAAGCGCGCGCTTGACGACTTGGAAAAGAGCGGATATCTCCGTAAGGAACAGCGTTGGCGGGAAAACGGCGGAAAGAGCAGCAACATGTTCTATCTGAGAAAGTCAGATACTAGCAGATAGGGGAAAAATATATATTTACACCAAGGGAAAAGTCTACCCATTTCGTGGACCATGGAAGGGTTCATGGTGAACCATGAAGACAAACCTCTCACTCTAAGAAATTCTAACAGCAGAAAAAGAACAACAAAAGAATGACCGTTATATCTCTGCTTTTATCGTAATGGGGGTAACTGCCGCGGTATCTGGATGGATGGTGATGATCCCCCGTTTTTTCTTTCTGGCGTATGTAATAAGCTGAGCGGCAGGTTCTAACTGTGGAACCAGAGCATTGTCGTAAACGGCGATTAAAAAATCTGTGTGGTTGACGAGATAATGATTACAGCGGATACGACAGTCATGTGTGTTAAGTGTAATTTAAGAGTCACAAATGCTGCGGTGCCGAAAGCCTAATGTTGCATTTTAGGTGGCTCTTTTTTTGTCAACGCGAATTTGTAAACATTTCAAAAACATTGTCTCTCAATGCTTGTCATATATTTTTATTAGATTTATAATTTTAATTGGTATCAGTAATTTTAATTTGCGGTGTATAGCTGTTTAAGAAAGGGGGGCAAAGAAAATGTTTATAATGAATGTACGTAGAACTGTTGCAACTACAGTTTTATTTGTGTTGATTTTTACACTTTCCTCCCCTTTGTTATCCGTTGCAGCCGCTTCTTTTTCAAAAGGAACCGACCCGTGCAATAAATGCTGTTCTACTGAAAGTAACAGGGCAGAAAAAGAGAGTATCCCTATTTCCTCAGAACAATGCTCGTTGCCCTGTTGCCCAGTTTTATTTTGCATTCCTGTTTTTGCGCCACAGCCAAATACTTACCCTATCATTTTAGATAAAGTAAATATTATTAATCTTGTAGAACATTTCAATATCGAAACTCTATTACACTATGTTTTTAAGCCTCCTAAGAAGTTCTAAGAATAAAACGTTTTGACACGCTTTAGGTACGGGATAAATCTGCCTTTGTATCTATAGGTGTATTTCTTATACTTTTTTAGGAGGTTATTTCATGAAAAAATATATAATTCCCGTAATCGCTATTATTATGGTAGGTCTTGCTGTTTTAACTTTTATTTATAATCATAAGCAGCAGGATACAAACAGTTCTCTTACAAATTCGAGTAAAATATTAAACGTGAATGACATTCAAGCAGACCCTTCCTCATTTACGGGTACTATCACAATTAACGGTGTTATGGCTGGGGTTTCCCAAACTGACTCGAAGCTTTTTGGACTAGTTGATACAGCAGAGGTTAAAGCCTGTGAATCTGTAGGATGTGGGACATTCATCCTCCCTACGAAATATGATGGAAAGTTACCACAAGTGGGAGACGAGATAAATGTAACTGGAAGCTTTGTCGGAAGTGGCAACGATCTTGTATTTAAAGCGACAACATTCAAGATTTTAGGCAACATCCTTCCCAAAGGAGGACAGTAAATGAATATACCTAAACTTGTCATAAAAAACATCACACGCAGTAGGGGACGGTTTATATTCACACTCCTTGGGATAATTATCGGGATAGCATCGTTTGTAACCCTATTATCATTGGGTGGTAGTTTACAAAACGAGGTGAAAAAACAGGCCAGCGAGCTTGGCGCAAACCTTGTTATAACACCTAAAGGCTGGTGTGCCTACGAGCAGATTTCAGTTTTAACAGGAGAGCAGCTTCCTGAATCAATACCTTTTGACGTGGTGAACAAGGTTTCCGCCATAAAGGGGCTTACAGCCGTCCCATACCTTTCCGAAAAGACGGCTATTCAAAATAATCCTGTCTCCGTTATTGGTATTCTTCCAGAAGAGATGAAGACTTTTAAAGGATGGGGGATAGAAAATGGAAACTATTTTGCTTCACAAGATGAAAAGGCTGTAGTTGTCGGCTCTGGCATAGCACAACAGTTTAAGTTAAGCCTGAATGATATATTAACAATAAGGGGTGAGAAGTTTCCTATAAAGGGAATTCTTAAGGAGACGGGAAGCAAGGATGATACTACCGTATTTGTCCCTCTTACAATCGCTCAAAAACTTTACGGTGTAAAGGATAATGTTTCCTTTATAGCGGTAAAAGTTGACGATATTGCAAAGATAGACAGCTATATTATAAAGATTCAGGACACAGCTAATGTCGCTGTATCATCCGATAAACAATTGCTTAAATCGGTGCTGTCCATTGTCGGTACTGTCAACTTGACCCTTCAGCTTATTGCTATAGTGGCTATTATATCAGCAGCATTCGGCATAATAAACACCATGATGACAGCAATCTCTGAAAGAAGGCGTGAAATAGGTATACTTCAAGCAATTGGTAGTAAAAAAAGTACAATCTTTACGGTGTTTCTGCTTGAATCAGGGTTATATGGTTTACTTGGGGGAGCAATCGGGTTGGTTTTGGGACTTGTGTTTTCTTCTATAGCTGCTCCCTATATATCCCAAAATGAGTTTACTGCCTTTATGAAAGGTTCAAACCTGCCAATAAACCTTGATTTGAAACTTATTGTCGGGTCGTTGCTTTTCTCACTTGGTATCTCCCTCGTATCGGGGCTTTACCCTGCGTGGAGAGCGGCACGACTTACACCTGTGGAGGCGATAAGTTATGAATAAGACAATCGTAAAAACAGAAAATTTGGTGAAGATATACAGTAACAGCAAGGTAAAAACACACGCATTAAAAGGAGTAAACTTAGAAATACCGGAAGGGTCGTTTTCATGTATCATCGGCCCGTCCGGTCATGGCAAAAGTACCTTACTGCACTTAATCGGCGGGCTTGATAAGCCAACCGATGGCAGCGTCTTTATTGACGGGATAAATATTACGGAACTTAGTAACAGTAAGCTTGCAGAACTTCGAGCTCAAAAGATAGGTTTTGTATTCCAGTTTTTTAACTTGCTTCAAAACCTTACGGCTTTAGAAAATATTGAGGTAGCGATGATGTTTAAAAAGGCTTCGCAAAAAGTTCAGAGGGCCAAAGCGGAAGAACTTTTGGCATTGGTAGGACTTTCTGAAAAAGCAAACGCAAAACCTTCTGAACTCTCAGGAGGCCAGCAGCAAAGAGTTTCTATTGCCAGAGCACTTGCCAATGACCCGGATATCCTCCTTATGGATGAGCCAACTGGAAATTTAGACTCGGAGTCTGAGGAAGAAGTATTAAACCATATTTTTAAAATTCATAAAACGGGAAAAACTATCGTAATAGTTACTCACAACAACGAACTGGCGAAAAAGGCCGAGATACTTTTTGAAGTGCGAAATGGGAAATTAAGTAATCAGTAAACCGTATATTCTAACAAAAGCCTGGGCGATTTGTCGTCGTCGGGCTTTTGTTTTGGTTTACAGATAGATGGTATAGTAAAGCAAATAATATTGACAAAAGAAATCAGTATCATAGAATGATCCCAATCCCAATCAATATCAAAAAAAATTGATGTACGTATTGACAAAGGAAATCAGTAGTTTTATAATACTCTTAGACTATATCAAAAAAAATTGATATAGGTTAGGAGGAAAGAAAATGGCAGAATGTAAATGTATTTCAGAACAGCCAAGAATATTTAAAAAAGATGTTGACCTTTTAGATTCTGATAAATTAAATAAGATGTCAAGTTTAGCCAATGCTTTAAGCGACCCTATCCGGCTCCAAATTCTTTATCTTTTAAAACAGCATGAGGATATTTGTACCTGCGAGTTTCAAGAGTTATTGGATTTAAGCCAATCGAAGGTTTCATATCACCTTAAAATATTGCTCGATGCTGGATTGATTAATAGAGAAGTAATCGCAAACTGGAGACACTATTGTTTAATAGATAAAAATATTTTGGAGAAAATTGAAAAATTAATGAGTTAGCTTTTTTGCATTCAATATCAAAAAAAGTTGATATACAAAGTCATAAAATCAATAAATATTCTAGGAGGGATATTATGAGCAAGGCAATTAACAGTTCGCCAATGATAATCAGCACATTAAAAGTTAGTGGATTGGATTGTCCGGACTGTGCTAAGGATGTTCAAAAGGCAGTTTCATCTATGCCTGGTGTACAAAGTGCAGAAGTTAATTTCGGTGCCCAAAAGTTGAAGGTTGTTTACAACAACGAGGTATCTGTAGAACAGATTAGTAAGGTCTTAAGTAAGATTGGACATACCGCAACAGTATTAAGCGAAAACAGAGAATCTAATAAAACCAACAGTTCACCAATCATAACCAGCACATTAAAAGTTAGTGAATTGTGTTGTCCTGATTCTGCTAAGGATGTTAAAAAGGCAGTATCATCTATGCCAGGTGTACAAAGTACAGAAGTTAATTTCAATGCTCAAAAGTTGAAGGTTGTTTATAATAGCAACGAGACATCATTAGAGCAGATTAGCAATATTTTAAGTAAGATTGGTCATCCAGTAACATCAGTGAAAACAGAGAATGTAGAGAATGCAAAGGCAGCTCCTTCAAAAAATGTAGAGGCTCCTTCAGAGTATGCAAAGAATGCAAAAGTAGCTCCTTTAATAACTCCGTGGTGGAAGGAGACTAAAAACGTTTTACTTGCAATTTCTGCTGTGATTACAGTTTTAACTTTAATTGCTGAATGGACACACATAGGATTATCTGAAACTTGGGCAAAGGTGCTTTATGGTACAGCAGTTATAATTGGTGGTATTTTCCCGGCAAAAAAAGGCTTATCGTCTCTCAAGCATGGCCGCTTAACAATTAATACTTTACTGGTTGTTGGTGCAATTGGTGCAATTTATTTAGGACTTTGGGAAGAAGCTTCTCTGCTTGTAGTTATATTTTCACTAGGGGAAGTGCTTGAGTCTTATGCAGTAGATAAGGCGCGTGGCTCTATTCAAGCATTGATCTCATTAGCCCCACAGGAAGCTACAGTTCTTCGAAATGGCAAGGAACTACGTGTCCCTATAGAACAGGTCAATATTGATGAAATAGTTTTAGTAAAACCCGGTGAAAAAGTCTCAGTCGATGGAGTTGTAGTTTCCGGAACATCAGCTATTGACCAGTCTTCTATTACAGGTGAGTCAATTCCTATTGAGAAGCATGCAGGTGATGGAGTTTATGCATCAACCTTAAATGGCAGAGGGGCACTTGAAATAAAAGTGACAAAGCTTGCAGAGGATTCAACTCTTTCAAAAATTGTAGAACTTGTAGAAAATGCACAGATGAAGAAAGGTGCCGCACAGAATTTTAGCGAGAGATTTGGCGCAATTTATACACCATTTATGTTTGTACTTGCAATAATAATGGCTATAGTACCACCGGTGTTCTTCGGGCAGCCTTTTGATGCATGGTTATATAGAGCTTTAGTGGTATTGGTTGTTTCATGTTCATGCTCTCTGGTTCTTTCAGTACCAATTGCCATTGTAGCAGGGGTTGGTAATGCTGCAAAGAATGGAGTTTTAGTTAAGGGCGGTATTCACATGGAAACTGCTGGGAAGGTTCAAGTAGTTGCTTTTGATAAGACTGGTACTTTAACTACAGGAAAGCCTACTGTAACTGATTTAGTAGCTTTAGGAAGTATTTCTGATGAAAAGCTTTTAAAGATAGCTGGAACTTTGGAAGTACGTTCTGAGCATCCTTTGGCTGATGCAATCCTTAAATTAATATCGGAAAAAGGATTGGAGCTTGAAACAATTGACGAGTTTATGTCAATTACAGGCCGCGGAGCTAAAGGAATGATAGACGGAGAACAATACTATATTGGCAATCCTCGTCTATTTAAGGAAATTGGTGTTTCGGTAGAGGGTCATATAAAACAAATTGAAAGCCTGCAAGACGAAGGTAAAACTGTAATTTTAGTAGGCAATTCAAAGCAGATTCTTGGTATGATTGCGGTATCTGACCAGCCTAAGGGAAATGCAAGAAAGGCAATTTCTAAGTTAAAAGAACTTGGTATAAAAAAGATTGTTATGCTTACCGGCGACAATAAGGTTACAGGAAAGGCTATAGGCCGTAGACTAGGTGTTGATGAAGTAAGAGCAGAACTTCTACCAGAGGATAAGATTAGTGCGATTAAAGCATTGCAACAAGGTCATAGTACTGTTGCCATGGTTGGCGATGGAGTAAATGACGCACCAGCACTTGCTCAGGCAGATGTAGGTGTATCAATGGGAGTTGCAGGTACCGATGTAGCATTAGAAACAGCCGATATCGCATTAATGGCAGATGACCTAGACCAGCTTGTATACATGGTTAAAATTAGTAGAAAGACAGTTTCTGTAATAAAACAAAACATTGCATTCTCATTAGCATTAGTAGCATTCTTAGTCATTACTGCATTATTTGGCTGGATGCCACTAACTACAGGACTAATAATCAATGAGGCAAGTGCTCTTGTTATCATAGCAAACGGAGTGCGTCTATTAAAGGTAAAACAAAGTTAAAGATAAAATGCGGGTAGGAACATTTGATATTTAGCAATGCATACCCGCTCTATCCTTAGCTTATGAAAGGAGCTTATGCAAATGGAAGATTTTAATGAAATGATTAAAGAGATTCATCAAGAATTAGATAATGTAAGGCGGGTAAAAAAATGTACCGCATGTGAATGTTTCCTAGACGTAATTGAAGGGGTAAAAGGAGATCTTGAAAAAATTGATACACAAGATTCTAAGGCAGCGCAGGAGGATATGAAGCGTTGGTTATCAGCAGGAAACAAGGAACGTCACGCCTGTTATGGATGCGAAGAATGCCTTCCCATAAGTCCGTATAACCGATTTAGTGCGCGCCTAAAGGGTGATGGTACAGCTAAGCCTCTTCATGCAGAAGCAATAGAAACAAACTCCTGCGGCTGTGAGTGTGCGTGCAAGCCATCCATTCTACAGCCTGAGACAATAAAGAAATGGCCTATCGTTGAAGGTGAATATATTGTAGGAAATACTGAAGCTTCGATGGCTATCTGTACATTGGCAGACACAGACCTTCCGAATGAACTAAAGGAAGCGGGCTTATTAGAAGATGCAGCCATTATTGGTACACTCTCTACTGAAAACTTAGGCGTTGAGCGCGTGATACGAAATTTAGCGGCTAATCCTAATATCCGGTACCTTATCCTCTGTGGAAAAGAGTCGCGCGGACACAGAGCAGGTCAGGCTATTTTATCCTTCAAAGATAACGGAGTGGATCAAGACAATCAGATTTTAGGTGCGATAGGCCCCCGGCCGGTGCTTAAAAATATTACCTTTGATGAAATGGAAGCGTTCCGCAAGCATATAACCGTGATAAACGAAATAGGGACTCGGGATATTTCAAGGATTGCCAAAGTCGTTAAAGCATATATGAGTAAACCTAAAGGGGCTATTCCAATACTTCCGCCGAAAGTGCAAATGCCAAAAGTGGTTGAGGCGGCACCTCGTAGTAATCGGGAATGGACTCACGACCCGGAAGGTTTTTTCCTGATACTTTTAGACAGGGACTCTAAAATTATTATTTGCGAGCACTATATAGAAGAAGGTGTTGTTAACGAAGTAATTAAAGGAACAAGCGCCGAAGATATCACAAATACAGTTATAAAACGTGGGTTACTCTCCCGTCTTGACCATGCCGCCTATCTTGGTAGGGAACTTGCTAAAGCGGAAACGGCCTTAAATCTCGGTATACCTTATAAGCAGGATAAAACTTTATATAAAGATAAATAAATATTAAGACTATCGCGTTAAGTCAGCATACCCCAAGATATTGGAATTAACTACAGCGCAGAGTAACCTGGGGAAAATCTGGTTTCTGAAGTCTCTACGATTGAACCGGTAACAGAATTCATCCAGATAACTCTGCAAATGCTTATCACCAAGGCCATGGAAAGTCCCGTTTACGAAAGCTTTGGCGTTACCAACAAGCGTGTGCAGCCATTTCAACGTGTCGGAGTTTGAATCAAACACCTCAAACTGATGCTCAAAATCATCAGCTAGCGGCTTCTGGTAGCTGCGGTATGTATCACTCTGTACAGTGGAGCCTTTAACAATAAACGCTTTAGCGAAATCCCCTACAGTTTCACCTCTAAGGTTATCTATTATCTTCATTTTGAGATAGTCAGGTTTGCCGTTCTTAGTTTTAGAAACTGCAACCATCACTTTGGTTTTCTCTGTACCACGACCACGCTTGCCTCCTTCGGTAGGTGCCCCAAAGTAGGTATCGTCCAGTTCAACAATGGCAGAAAGCATGTATTCTGAATCCCTTTCTGCCATTGCGCTGCGGATCCTGTGGAGTAGATACCAAGCCGAACTGTAGGCAATGTTGAGCTCTGCTTCAAGTTGAGTGGCGGAGTAACCGCGCTTGTCCCTTGAGACAAGGTATATCGCCCAGAACCATGTTTGCAGAGAAAGTTTGCTTTTGTGCATGACGGTTCCTGAAGTGACAGATGCCTGATACCGGCACTGCGCGCATTGATATTTATTGCGTCTAATGATGTGATAACAGTCGACGCCGCCACACTTGGGGCAGATAAATCTGTTCGGCCAGCGAAGTTTATACAGGTATTCCCTGCAAGCATCCTCGCTGTTAAAGCGTTTCTGGAAGTCAGCAAAACTTATTTTCTCTTGATTGGCCATTGTAGAAAGCTCCTTTTTCTTTGCTATAGCCACATTCTACAACTTGACCTGTCCTATATGCTGTGCTTTGCTGACTCATCGCGATAATCACAATACATATTAATGTGAGAGTATATTCCCGCTCGTCGATAACACCGGTACTATTAGTGGTGAATGCCCTTGCATCCGCGTGGTGAGCACTTGGCTCAAAGCATGAGATATCTCCGCTTACTTGTCGGCAGTGTGGCAAGGCGGTTCAAGTCTTCTGGTGTGTATGCCCCTGCCGGAGATGGTAGCGGAGCTCAAATCGGTTCCGAGGATATCATTGTCACGCTTGTTAAGTACATCTGGATTGTATCCACAAGGCATCGTGTCGGTGTTCAAGCTCAGGATCTGCTGGCGCCCAGCGGTGACAAGGGCCGGACGCTGTTCCAGATGCTCCTTGCCCATCTGCCGGATGAACATAAAACTAAATGGTTTGCTGGGGCGGCGCTCAATTCTGCGGAACAGGTTCATGGTGAACCATGAAGGCGAACCTCTCACTCTAAGAGTGTTCAACAACAGAAAAAGAACAAGAAGGACGGACTATTTCAGGTCTTGGGTTATTGTAATGGGCGTAAGTAAGGCGGTGTCTGGATGTATGGTGATGATCCCTCTGTTTTTATTTTTGGCATAAGCAATGAGGTGGCTTACAGGCTCCATCCGGCACACGAGCGGATCATCATCATAGACTGCGAGTACGAAATTGGAGTGGTTAACAAGATATTTATTGCACAACAGATAGCAGTTATTTTCATACCGGGTACAGATCAGGTATTCGGTGCTGCTTCTCTCCACAATCGAGAAATACCGCTCTCTGAGCTGTGGCGTCCACTTCGTGGCCTGTTCCTCATAAGGAAGCACGCAATGAAGCTGAATATTGAGAACCCGGCTCTGAAGTGCCAGCACCAGCTCCGCACCCCACATAGGGGCTCCCGGCTCACAGTTCGAGTAAAACGCAGTGACTCCGTTTTGGTGTAGAGCCAGGATTTGCATCAGCATGGTTTCTCTGATTTTAAGGCACAGACCGTCTTCCTCATCGTACCCGAAAGGGAAACGCATTAGATAATGCCCTGCAAATGCGCAAGCTAACGGTTTCATTATTTCACTCCCACTTTAATTATGTAGTCAAAATGTGCATGTAGGGTATTTTATTATATTCCAACTGTGCATACAATACAGGTATCCAGTTTAAATAAGGACGGTGAGTTTATGGTACTGGACTATAAGGCCATCGGGCAGAGAATCAAAGACACCAGAGCAAGGATCGGAATGAACCAGGAACGGCTGGCAGAGCTGGCAGGACTTTCGATGACGCATATGAGCCACATCGAAACCGGTAACACAAAGGTCAGCCTTCCGGCATTGGTACAGATCGCAAACGCATTGAATGTGTCCTTGGATGAGATTGTGTGCGACAGCATTCAAAAGGCAAAGACCGTTTTTGAGAATGAAATCGCAAGGACAGTTCAAGATTGCAGCGAACAGGAAATTCGGGTCATCGCGGATACGATTATCGCCCTGAAAAATTCTTTGAGGAATCGCACCCGGTAATACAGCAAAAATCTCAGGAAGCCTTCGCCAGAAGCTTGCCTGAGATTTTATTTGCCTTGGGGCATATTTTTTGCGGCTGTTCTCTGGATACAATTCATATAACGACCTTGTTTCTGCCTTTCTTTTTTGCTTGATAGAGTTTTTTGTCCATTGTTTCAACGACCTGGTTGACAGAATGGATACCGCTTGTCTTATATACGGTCTGTACGCCAAAGCTGCAGGTAACCTTTAGCTGGATGTCATTAATATAAAAAGTTTTACTTTCAACCGCATGACGGAGCCGGTTGGCTATTTGAACGGCAGTATTTCGGCTGACTTCGGGCAGGCAAATCAGGAATTCATCACCGCCATAACGAGCCACCCATCCGTCCTTTCTCCGGATATGCCGAAGAAATACACACGCGATTTCTTTCAAGATGTGATCACCGGCAATATGTCCATACTGGTCATTGATCTTTTTGAAATAATCGATATCCGTATATATAAATGAAACAGGATCACTGTTACGGAAAGTACGTTCTAAATCGATTGGCAGTTGTTCGTCAATATACCTGCGGTTATATAAATCAGTCAGAGAGTCTGTGATTGCTAGTCTCTGCATATGCTCAAGCGAGGCCGAGCCGGTTCTCCTATCACCAAGATGAATGAGTTCCAGCAAGCAGGTCTGACCGTTGATAGTAATCGGTACGCTGGTGACGATTTCGAGCATGCTTCCATTTTCCCTGATAGCAAATGCTGCTTCAAGAAATCCCTCGAATGAGATGGAAGTCTTCTTGGGGTTGTCGGTTTTCTCACTTTCATAAAGCATTTGCTTATGGCTGGCATCCCATATACGAATAACAGGATAATATTTTTGTAGCATCCCTACGGATGCCACTGCTTGCGTTAAATTATCAAATTTCATACTTTTCGATTCCTTTCATAAAATTCTGACTTCAAGGAAATAAACAGTGCTGCAAAAACGTCCTGATCCTTGAAATAAAAACCTCTTTGTGTTTGTCAGCGGGTTTTGAGTCCTGCTGAATTGCTGGTTTTTCCTCATATGAAAGGGCCAAATGTGAAGGACGGTGCTGCAGCAAGAACAGTACGAATTCATCCATTGGCAAAGTACGTTCAAATCGTAAATGAATCCTATACGTTCTGCAGTAGTCAGAGATCAGAGAATCCAGCATCGCCCACTGCACCGCGATGGCTGGGAGACTCCGGCTCCTGCACTCTTCGATGACTCCATAATTCTTCCGGTCCTTTAAGTATCCCGCAATAATGAGAAAATCAATCCGCTCGTCGCAGAACATCAATGCCTGCTCTTTGGATGTCGTGAGAGCAACGACCTGAATCCCGGTTAAAGCAAGATAATTGGCTAACGTTTGGGCATAATCCAACAGTCGGTCTGACAAAATTAAAACACAGAGAGGGGAAGTATTTTTCACTTCAATTTTCATAGCTTTTTCGCCTCCTTTCGTAGGAGTTAATCTGTAATGTATAATTCTGCCAACTTCGAGGTATTCTATAAGAATACATTTTAATATACTTTCCGTTAATTTTCAAGTTAAAGTGTATTCTTTAAGATTACTATAAAGGAGGCTTAAAGTATATTATGTTGAATCGAAAAGAATTTGGGGCCGCCATACGCAATGCCCGTTTGGAAAACAAGTTAACCCAAGAGAAACTGGCAGAAATGCTGCAAGTAACGCCTGTCCACGTCAAACAGCTAGAATCAGGAAGCAGAATGCCGTCAGTAGAGCTTCTCCACAATATTGCCGTCACGCTGAATTTCTCAGTAGATGGGGCATTCTTTCCGGCAGATGCAAAAAATGAGGAGATGCTGGATAAGCTCGAACGTCTCCTGCATTTATGTACGCCCCATGACTTACGAGTGGTCTATGCCACAGCCAGTGCCTTAACTGACAAAGACTCGGTGGACTTAATCTAACCAAGAGTTACATCGCTAGTTTTTCTTCCTTCTCTTGGAAACCAAGGCAGCAATTCCGACAACGGCTAGAACTCCAATCAGGACCAGAATAGTGATCAGCCGCTCTTCTGGAGATGCCTGAAGAAAATCATAACCCAGCATATGGTCCTCTCCTTTCTCGATGTTTGTATTGTCTGCAACGGCATATTCCGTTGCGGTTTTTTGCGCTGTTTTGTCCATGACCTCAATATGGAATTTAAAGGCAGAACAATAAGCAAATATGTCGTTATCCAAGGATATTCGACTAAACCGTTAAAAATAGCGTAAATTTTCATATATTGTATGATTATAACATATTTTATTCGACTAATACAAGTATAACAACATATATGCGTGGACTAATCGCCTCAAATTATCACTTATGATATTTTTGGAGGTGATTACAATGTCAACGCATGAATATGAGAAATTTGTACGCGACCGCATTACACAACTAAGATTGCAGAAAGGAATATCTGAATATAAATTAAGTTATGACCTGGGACACAGTAGAGGCTATATTTATAATATTACATCCGGGAAATCGCTTCCACCGTTAACGGAGCTTTTTTCAATTTGCGAATATTTTGATATTACTCCAGCGGAGTTTTTTGACGATAAGCTTGCCAATCCGGAATTAATTCAAAAGGCTGTTGAGGGGCTGAAAAAGCTGAGTGACAGCGACATGCTACTCATTTTGAACCATATTAACCGACTGCAACAGAAATAACGACAGCCACTTACCGATTTCTACGGTAGGTGGTTTTTTTATGCCCGAATTATCCGTAGCGGCGGCTCTCTTTTACTGATTTTTACAATTTTATTGTTGAACATTATTGTAAATTAGAATATAATGGAATTGGAAATTATACACATTTTTCATATAAAAGTTCAAACGAGCCAATTATGCAGAAAAGAGGTGGTGTTTTCATGAAGCTCCCGATTTAGCTGCACCAGTGGAGATACATAAGATTAATTCAGCCTCTTTTTATTGCGAGGACTTATCAAGAGAAACAATTGAATAGTGCCAAGAGCAAACCTGCCTAAAGGCAGGGACGCAAAGCCACAGGATCTAAGGTGCTGATAAAAGCGCTAAGACAGCCTGGCTGCCGGAAGCTGTAACAGAAGCCTGCCCATCCATGGGTAGGCTTCTGCGTTTATTTACAGCTTTTGTCCTATTGTTTTAGAGACATAGGTGTCCTTGCTTTTGCTTGGTTTCTTTATGGCGAAAGAAAGGACCAAGGATATGATTAGAGATATGCAACTTCTTTGAGGGTTGAAATAAAGACTGCGGATTTCTTTCTCTTCCCCCTCTTATAGCTAAAATCGGAACAACAAAGTCCGCAATTTGTATATGGCAAATTGCGGGCTTTTTTTATTCGACATTATTCTGCCGTTATCGACCTGAATGCTACTTTTTCTCTTCTTTAAATGCAAACAGGCAAAATAGCGTTCGTATTCCACACTGCCGATCACCGCCGCTTGTTCTTCATTTCCAGATTTAAAAAATCACGAAATGGAGGACAAGCCTTATGGAAGAAGGCAGGAAACAGACTAATTACAGGAAGCTATACCCTAATGTAAAAGAAGAAATTTATGACGTTCTAGAGCGATCTGACAGGAAGATCAAGTACAGTAAATATGATCTGAAAACAGAACGATGCAGTATTGATTACGAGAAAGGAACGGTTACATACATTCCGAGCCGGGAGGATTCCTTTGAAAGGCTACTGGAAGGAAACCGGCAGTTTGCCGCCGAGAGCGAGAGCGTGGAGGATACAGCAGTAAAGACTGTGATGATCGAAAAAATGCTGGATTGCATCAAACAGCTTACCTCAAAGGAGCAGGAATTGATCACCGAACTGTTCTTTATGGACAAGAGCGAGCGCCAATTGTCGCTGGAAACAGGTATCCCTTATATGACCATCCATGATAGAAAGGTTAAAATCCTTGGCAAGCTAAAAAAACTGATGAAAAAGTAAAAATTATTCCGTGCACCCCCCTCACTCAACGGCTAATTAAGTGAGGGGGTTTTTTCTATCCCTCTTTCGCTCCTTGAAAATTTCATATCCGACAGCATAAATACATGATCTGTCCGGCCGTGATGAGCGGCAGCGACATTGATGGGCGCGCCAAGACTACCTGCGGATGGGTGACAGACATCCGTCGAACCGATGGCATCGAAGGCGACGAGCGGCAAGGCCTGGTCATTAAACAGTCCGCGGTGGGCTGTTTCGCCATGAAACGGACAGTGTTAAAGCTACTTCTGCCCAGCCACAGACTCAAGCAATGGGGGCAGCTCGGTGAGAACCACGGAGAGGTGAAATTCCTATGAGGCTTGCTGACCACAAGCCGTTTATGCTGCCGCCCTGGCTTCGGGTAGTAGTGTCGAATAGAAGCAGCCAAATGAAGAACAAGAGATCGTTTGATCTTAGAAACTACGCGGCAGGATTTTATTGCTCTTTTCCCGTCCTGCCGCGTCCTTGTAAGATTAAGCACCAATAAGGAGGTAAGGTTTATGAGCAACAAATCACTGAATGAATTGCTGGAAAAAGACCTGGTCGTCGGCTACGTCTATGGCTATGACGGGATGCGTCAGGTCTATTATTTTGAGAACTCCCCGGCAAATATTGCAAATTTTATCATGCTCCATAGCGAAAACGCAGACAAAATCATTTTGACGGATCAGTTGGACAGGTTAATCCTGAACACCTTTGGGGAATTCATCAACCGCTGCCCTGATCAGGCATTCCTGCAGGAAGTCCTAAAAGAGCTGGTACCCATGCAGCTTCGGGAAAAAGAACCATCTGAGATACTGTCTGCCAGCGAGGATGAATTTGCCAAGCTCTTATACGAAGAAGATCGGCAAGTAACGGAAGCTGAGCTGCGGATGTTGTAGCTACGGCCTTTTAATTAATACAGAATGGAGGGTTTCATATGAAAGAACAATTACGCGCTTGGCTCTATTGCCGGATTGATGCTCCGGAAGATACTCATGGCACCTTGAAAAGCCAGAAGGAAGAACTCTATGATTATGCGGAGCAGATGGGCTTTATAGTGGCCGGCGACGCGGAAGATTTGGGTAATGGTCTGAATTTGGACCGTCCCGGTCTTCTGGAGATCGAGAAGGCCGCAAGCGAAAATCAAATGGATGTACTGATTGTGAAAAGGCTCGACCGTATTGGACGGGACACGACACAAGTGCTGGAATTTCTCCGGGGACTGGACCAATTAGGCATTGCGATTTATTCCCCGCTGGAGGGCGAAATCCGTCTGGATCAGCAGGGCCTGGATTTCTTTCTGCGTTAGGAAGGAGGGGCTGTCATGTCAAAAAACCAGGTATCCAATGAGGTACAGTATAAAATCTCCATAAAATTCCTAAATATCCTGCTTCGCAACGGCATTATTACTTCCGATGAATACAAAAAAATCGACGATTTGAACAGGCAAACCTTCACACCAGAACTATCTCAAGTATATGCGCAATAACACTAGCTTTCGGGAAAATTGTGTGGTAGTGTGTGTTGCTAACAGGAGGACACATATAAGAAAGGAGAAGATCGCATGGCAAAAAATGTACAAATTATTCGTCCTGTTAAGCAACAAGTTATCCAGCAGTTACAGCCTAAAAAACGGGTCTGCGCCTACTGCAGAGTCAGTACCGACTCCCGCGAACAGCACAATTCCTTCTCGGTACAGATGGAATATTATAAGACTTTCATCGAGAGTCAGGATGATTGGGAGTTCGCCGGAATTTACGCTGACGAGGCACGAAGCGGTACAAAACTGCAAAAGAGAGATGACTTTTTGAGGATGATAAAGGACTGCGAGGGCGGGAAGATCGATATGGTTATTACCAAATCTGTAACCCGCTTCGCAAGAAACACGGTGGACAGTATCCAAGCGATCCGCAGGCTGAAGGAGCTTGGAATTGGCGTCTACTTTGAAAAGGAACACATCAACAGCCTGTCGGAAAAAAGCGAACAGATGCTGACCATTTTAAGCTCACTGGCACAAGGAGAAGCCGAAAGCATCTCCACCAACAACAAGTGGGCGGTACTGAAGCGTTTCCAGGATGGCACATTCACCATAAGCTGCCCTGCCTACGGCTATACCAGAGATGGCGATGGCGAACTGATCATCCAGCAAGAAGAAGCTATGGTTGTACGCCGGATTTTCCGAGACTACCTGCACGGGAAAGGAACCTACCTGATTGCCAAGGAACTGACCGAAGAAGGCTGTCCCACGATCCGTTCCGGTGAAAAATGGAACGACGGAGTGGTCAGGGAGCTTCTTCTAAACCCCGTATACTCCGGCAATCTACTTTTACAAAAAACCTATACGACTGAGGTACTTCCCTTCAAGCGAAAGCATAACAGAGGGCAAGTACCTCAGTATTTTATTGAGGACAACCACAAACCACTCATAACACCCGAACAGGCGGAGGCGGTCAGGGAGATCATGGAATACCGAAGCAGACAGCATGGTGTGGATTCTGAAAAATGTCAAAACCGTTATGATTTCAGCAGTAAAATCCTCTGTGGTGAGTGTGGAAGTACCTTCCGCCGGCAGAAGATCTACATCGGTAAACCCTATGAAAAAATCCAATGGTGCTGCCACCAGCATATTGAGGATAAAACCAAGTGCGGACAGAAGGCTGTCCGTGAAGATATCCTTCAATGCGCCTTTATCCTCATGTGGAACAAGCTGACCAGCAATTATGCTGACATCCTGCTCCCACTGCTGGAGGCGCTGAAAAAGATTCGGATGGACGAACAACAGGAGCAGGAAATTGAGGACTGTAACAATAAAATTATGGAATTGACAGAGCAGGGGCATATCCTAAGTCGATTGATATCGAAGGGGTATGTGGAACCTGCTGTTTTTATAGAGCGCCAGAATGCCCTTACTGTAGAACTCACCGCGGCAAAGAAAAAAAGAAACCAGCTTCTGGACAACAACGGATTTGAGCAGGAGGTCGCAGGAACCGAGCTTCTGCTGGAGCTCATCAAAAACAACCCCGGCATCCTTGAAGCATACAGCGAGGACTTATTCTCCCAAGCGGTTGAGAATGTCATTATACGAAAAGACGAAATAACTTTCAGGCTGATCAACAATCTGGAGCTGACAGAGTCCATCGGGAAGGAGGAAGATCAGAATGGCACAGCGGCACATGCCCATCGGCTATAAGCTGGTGGACGGGAAAATTCAACTGGACGATTCCAAGGCAAATGTCGTAAAACGGATTTTTCAGGAATATGCATCCGGGGCTTCCCTTCTGGACATAGCCAAAGCGATGACGGCGGCCGGACTCCCGAACGCCAACAATCAGCCCCAATGGTATCATGGAACGGTCAGCAAAATACTGGATAATGTAAAATATCAGGGCGACGAGTTTTATCCCCCGCTCATCGACAAAGAATTGTTTGAAAAGGTTCAGCGCCGCCGAGGTGAACGATGCGAAAAGCTCGGACGGAATCTGCAGCTTAACAGCGCAAGCCGTCAATCTGTTTTTTCCGGTATCCTACGCTGTGGGGAATGCGGCGACGTTTACCGAAAATATGCAGAGCATTGCGGAAAGCCAACAAAACGGACCTTCTGGAAATGCAAGAGATATATCCACAGGAACAAGGTTTGCTGTTGTAACAGTTTTCTCACAGATGAACAGATCAGATCGGCCTTCCTTTCCATAGCCAATCGAATCATAACAAACCAGAAATGTCTGGATCGTATTCCAAAAAAGGAACCCGCCGTAAATAACTTTGAATATATCAAGCTGGATAAAAAAATAAAAGAGCTGGAAGCAGAAGGACGGTATTCGTCCAAAGAGCTTCCGGCTCTTGTTTTTGAACGGGCAAAAGCCCTTTACAGAACATCTCGCGTCGATGATGCTGCCCACAACACTGAAAAGATGAAGCAGGCATTTTCCGGCAGACCACCTCTCCACGGATTCGACGAGGAACTGTTTCAGACAGTCATCCGACAGGTCACAGTACACAAGGATGAGAAATTGACCTTCGAGTTTATCAACGGGTTGACTCTGGAGGCCAAATACTGATTTTTATAAACCACTGAAGAAAGGATGGAACGAAAAATGGCTAAATCAAAGAATACGCAAAAAAACGGAAAACCCTTAAAAGTTGTTTTTTATATGAGGGTGGGAAGAATAGAACAATTAAGCCCTGAAGCGCAGAAAGAATATCTAGGCATAAAAACAGAAGAAATGAAGAAGGAAGAATTCAGGAAAGGAGAAAACTAAAATGCAGACTGCGGCAGCAAAAAAGAAAAACATTTCGTTTATCCCCTCTCAGCCAGAATACGACCGGAGCATCAAGGCCCAGTATAAAGCCCTGCGGGTTGCCGCCTACTGCCGCGTCAGCACCACGCTGGAACAGCAGGAAGGCAGTTATGAAGCACAGATATCCTACTACACCGAGAAAATAAAGAGCAATCCAAACTGGAAGCTGGCCGGCATCTATGCCGACGATGGAAAGTCCGCGACCAACACCAAAAAACGTGACGATTTCAACGCCATGATTGAGGACTGCCTGGCAGGAAAGATCGATATGGTTATCACCAAATCCGTCAGCCGCTTCGCCAGAAATACGGTAGACTGCCTCCAGAATATCCGGAAACTCAAAGAAAAGAATATCGCAATTTTCTTTGAAAAAGAAGGAGTAAATACTCTGGAGGGCTCCGGAGAACTGCTGATCACCATCTTAAGCAGTCAGGCACAGGAGGAAAGCCGGAACCTGAGTGAAAATACCCGCTGGGGATTGGTCAGACGCTTTGAAAACGGAATCATCTCGGTAAACCACAATAAATTCATGGGATATACAAAGGATGAGAACGGCGAACTGGTCATCGTACCGGAGGAAGCAGAGATCGTCAGACGGGTTTTTCGCCACTACCTCGAAGGAAGCAGCTACGTCCAGATTGCTAAGATTTTAGAGGATGACGGTATTCTGACCGTAACCGGCAAGAAGGAATGGTGCCCCAGTGTGATCGACCAGATGCTCGGCAACGAAAAGTACATGGGGGATGCTCTTCTCCAAAAGACTTATACCGTGGATTTTCTCACGAAAAAGCGTGTGAAAAATCAGGGCATTGTTCCGCAGTATTACATACAGGACAACCATGAAGCCATCATCCCGAAGGAGCTTTTCTACCGGGTGCAGGAGGAAAAGGCCAGGAGGACGAGTTTAAACAAATCCGCAGCCACTAGAAGGGCAAAAAAAGAGAAAAGCAAGTACAGCTCCAAGTACGCTCTTTCAGACGTCATGATCTGCAAGGAATGCGGACAGCCCTACCGCAGACAGGTCTGGTCAAAAAACGGACAGAAAAGCGCCGTATGGCGTTGTGAAAACCGTTTGAAGAACGGGACCAAGCACTGCAAGCACTCTCCTACGCTGAAAGAGGACGTTCTGAATGAAGCGGTCATGACAGCGATTAACAACGTCGTTGAAAACCGGGGAGATTTTGTAGGCGCCTTCCGGGAAAACGTGATTCAGGTAATCGGGAGTTATTCCACCAAGAATGTGCCCACTGAATATGACGAACAGATCACCAAACTGCAAGGTGAAATGCTGACTCTGATTGAGGAAAACGCAAAGCTGGGTTCAATCACCGAGGACTTTGACGAACAGTATCAGAAGATTGCTGAGCAGATCAGGGAGCTCAAGCAAAAGAAACTGGATAGCATCCGAGATCAAAAACGGGCTGAAAATTTTCAGCAGAGGGTCGGTGACATGGATACCTGCCTGAAAAAAGTATCCTGTGCGGTATACGATTTTGATGATGATCTGGTGCGTAGACTTCTGCAAGGCATCAAAGTTATAAACGAAGATACACTCGAAGTTCAGTTTAAATCCGGGATCGTCATGAAGCAGAGAATACCCTACTGCAACTAAAATACATGTCCAACATACTGGCAGGAATGGTTAAATCCGTTCCTGTCTTTTTATTTTAAAAACTGGAGGCAGATGAAAGATGATACAAACAACTCTATCTAATCCCAAACGTGCAGACCTGCCACCCGTACAGGTCTGTTTTCCGATTTCAGCATATAAAGAAATCTACACGAAACTGGAAGCTATCGGAATCGGAAGTGTCCTGGAACGTGATTGCTGCGTTACGGAAATAAACGGCAGATATCCAATTCTCAAGAGACTTGAAAACACTACTATTAATGTGGATGAGCTGGATTATCTCGCAAAGCGGCTAGAGAGCTTCGACCGAAATGAGCTTGCCAAATTCCAAGGTGTTGCCGCCATCAATGGTTATTCCGATATGACCGACCTTATCAACCTGACCTTTTGTTGTCAAGAAGCTACGGTCGTTCGGGATTTCTCGGACCTGGGAAAAATCGGCCGTGAACACTACATGGATCTCCACGGAGGCATTACTGAGGATGAACTCAAGAACGTGGATTTTCAGAAAACAGCACTTTCCCTTTTACTTAATGAGTCTGGAAAAGTTACACCCTATGGAGTTGTATATGAGAATTGCATGTATATGGAGCAGCTCTATGACAGAAAGACTTTCCCTGACTATGATTACAGTGGACAATCCGTAATGACCGTGGCTATAACGGATCGTAATGATCCAGATACTTCTGCTTTAATCACATGGCTTTATTTGCCGATGGAGGAATGTTACATCGAACGGGCTATGCTTCGCGCCGGCATCAATACGTTCGAGGATATTCGGCTGCAGGTTCATTCGAGTGATTTACCAGCCGAACTTGACACGCTTCTCTCCGCTGACACAAAGCAGCTCCGAGATTTTAATGTGCTATCAAATGTCCTATCTGCTAAGTATCAGATACTGGATGATGTTGGCCGTCAGAAGCTAGGAGCTGTTATTCAGATGGCGTCCCCATCAAATCTAACAGAAGCTATCAACCTCATCAGACAGCTTGACCTATTCGATTTCGTTCCCGGCGTTTCCACACCGGAAGAATACGGTAGGCACACGATTATAGAGTCCGGTCATTTCAACTACGACGGTGAGCTGGACGAGTTCTATGATTTCAAAAAATATGGAAACTGGAGGATAAGCAACGAACAAGGGCAGTTTACTCCCGTAGGCTATATTAGCTATCACGGCTTTATCTCAATTGATGAAGTGATGGCAGGAAGTGAAACTGAGCGTATGGGTATGACCATGGGAGGAATGTGAAGCTACAATCTGAATCACTAAAAACATTAAGGAGAGTATCGTATATGGATAACAGGAATTTGCAAGCGTCATTTATTGAACGTCTGAATAAACTGCTTTTAACTGTGGACTTTGCAAAACTTGATAGGTCCTGCAATTCAGTTGATGATAGCTACGCCAAAGATATTCTAAAACAAATGCATGAATCTTTTGTTGATGTCTATGGCACAGATTATCTTGATAGGGGTTATGAGTTTGTTGAGCTTCCCGCTGTTATACAAGGACGTAATACCGGCCACATTGGACTCGGTGTTGTGACTCTTGATCTGGAGTCTTCCGGTGAACATTGGGGGACATTCTTTTTAACGCCAAGAGGTGTGATCGACCAAGGCACTGAGAAAATGTCAAAAGCGGACTCTCAGTATTTAAACAAGACGTACATACCCTATGACTACTGGTATACCATCACACTCGAACGAGATCATCATGTGGACTTTGATAATATACCTGAAAAAGTATCGGATATACTGAGTGCTTGTTACCCTAATCAACCTGAACTGAAAATGGAGTAAACTCGCTAATCAAATCTGAAATAGCAACGTGTGTCTATGCTCTTTTGAACGTGAAAAAATAGAAGAGGCAATGGTTAATATCCCATTGCCTCTTCTGAATAACCCCTTATTATTTTTATTATAGTTCAAAGGACACGAAAGTAAATGCCGTAAAGATCAAACCAAATTGACAGATCCTCTTCCAGAACATATAATAAAGAAAATTGTAACGAATAAAGCCTTCAAGCGCAAAGAGCATTTGAGGGTTTTATTGCTTACAATTTTTGATTTAAGAGATTAAAATTGTTAAGCTATGTACACTTCATTTGATGCCGATCAAAAATCTCCGGCATGCGAAATCTGAAAAAAGTGCTGCGCTTAGCCCGAAAAAATTGAATCCAAGGGGCGATTTTTTCAAGAGGATACCCTTCCTCCAAGGGGGTATCAACTTCAAGCGGCATCTTTTTTGACCGTTCAAGGCATACAGAATGCTGTTGCTTGCTGAAAAAGGCATAAAGCGTTGAAAATGAAGGAATTTAAGCATATTTGCAGTAGCTATAAGCCGTGAGACCCTTGAGGATATAAAAAAGATGACGTGTTAAAAAAGATCGGGGAGTTTATGCCGTAAATGATTAAAGCTCACGTTTAATTAGAAGGCAGATTTTGACGGGAGGGTCAGTGAAATGAAAAAACTTGATAGAGAATTCTATAACCGGGATTCAATCATAGTCGCCAAAGAGCTTCTGGGAAAGGTTCTCGTACACGAAATGGGTGGACAGAGAATTTCGGCTAGGATTATCGAGACAGAGGCATATATGGGCTTCGAAGATAAGGCTGCGCATTCCTACGGCGGAAAAAGGACGCCCAGGGTAGAGGTTATGTATGGGGATCCTGGGTTTTCTTATATTTTTACGATCTATGGGATGTACTGCTGTTTTAACATAGTAACAAGGGAAAAAGGGAATCCTCAAGCAGTTTTAATAAGGGCAGCTGAGCCGGTGGAAGGAACCGAATGGATGGCACAAAGGAGATTTGGAAAGTCATACGAGCAGCTGACAAAGATCCAACGTAGGGGTCTCACCAGCGGACCAGGAAAATTATGCGGTGCATTATCAATAGACAGAAGCTTCAATGGCATAGATTTGTGCGGTAATGAAGTATATCTTGAGGAAGGCAAAAGCGAGAGATTTAGCATAATAGCAACAAAACGCGTTGGAGTTGACTATGCTGAGGAAGCGAAAGATTATCCCTGGAGGTTTTATGCAGAAGGCAATGAATATGTCTCTGTGAAGTAACACAGTTGGAGTGGATAATGAAAAAATATGGATAAACTATTATTTGGCATATCAGGGTTACCAATAGGCAGTGGATCAAAGAATATAAACTATGCTTCTGGTATTGACTATATAAAATCAATAGGGCTCGATGCAATAGAACTTCTTTTTGTAAGAAGTGTTAATGTGACAGATAAAAATAAGGATATAATATTAAAATCAAAGCTAGACAATAATTTCTATCTGTCGGCTCATGGATCACATTATATCAATCTAAATGCAGATGAATATGAAAAGCAAGTACAGTCAATGAAAAAATAACAAATGCGATGGAAGGATTATCAAAGGTTAATGGGAAAAGTTTAATCTTTCATCCGGGTTTTTATTTAAAGGACTCAAATGGAGTTTAGATTCAATATGAACTTATTATTAGAAGGTGAATCGATGGGATATATTACAAGTAAAGATGCCTTAAGAATTTAGAAGAAAGAATCAATTGGTTTACACAAGGGGCTCCGCCATCAGACAGCCTGTATAAAATTTTGCAAATTCTATATACAGAAACTGAAGCCAACTGGGTCGCCTTATTGCCAGTTCGTCCTTTTACTGCAAAAAAGCAGTAAAAATCTGGAATATCAGTGAAGGGAAAGCCGAAGCCTTTTTAGAGAATCCTTGCCAGAAGGCGTTACTTGTGGATTCATTTTATAACGAGGTACGTCAATTTGTAATGCCCCCACCAATGGCAGGATTTATTGAATTTGCATTGATGCGTACAAGAGGCGACATTGATCAGAAATATTTAAGTGAATTGTATTATCAATATATGAATGTAAAAGAAGATTTTGTTAAGAATTTATTTTTCGCAACGGAGGCATCTTGGACGAGATGAACGTTTTAAGAATGATGCAGTTTCTTTAAAGAGATAATAGATTCAAATAATACAATGTCGTAGCTTTATGGTAATAATTCGAACGAAAACGCACTTGAATATTAAGCTATTTGTTTCAACACGGCATATCAAATAATAGTTAAATTGACCACAGCTAAGGTATATAATAAATAAAAAAATAGAAGAATAGAAGAAAGGGCATCCTGATGGTTAACCGAATTATTCTGGAAGATGAAATGGCCATAGAAATATTGAAGAATGAATTTAAAAGCATATCCCATTGGCACGAAGAAACAGTTGAAATCGTGGTAGCCTTAAGGGGGATTATAAAGGTTCAGATTGTCGGTGATGAATATTTAATCAAAGAAGAAGAAATGATCTTCGTGAATAAGTGGATGGTGCATAAAATTGAGAGGATTACGGAAGATGCTATTCTCATTGTTCTCCATCTTGATTTAAAATTCTTTGAAAGATATGTTGAAAATTCTACAAGAGTCTTTTTCGTGAGGAATCCAAACTTACATCCGGAAGAAAAACTTACGCTGTTACGCAGCTTAATTGCAAGAATTCTCGTTATAGATCAAAAAAAGGGCGAAATGCACGAGAAGAATATCATTGAAATTGGTCAAAAGCTTTTAGAAATGATGATTAAAGATTTCAATTACATAGAAAAAAATCCCGAGTTGTATCGAAGCCCTGAAAACTTTGACAGAGTTTGGACGGCCTTGAGATATATGCTTGACAATCATAGCGCAAAGGTATCATTGTCAAGCATCGCCAGCTTTGTTCATTTGAGTGATTCCTACTTGTCTCATAGTATAAAAAAGGAAACGGGAAAAGGTTATGAATACTGGCTGAATCTCTTCCGTGCCGAAAATGCCGCCCGGCTTTTGGTGTCGACAAATACAAGCATTGCGAAAATATCGGATGACTGCGGATTTTCAGACCCCAAGTTTTTGGTCAAGCATTTTAAAAACTACTTCAAACACCTTCCGTCAGAATATAGGGAAATCAACCGAAGAGAATTATCAAGCCAGAAAAAAGAAATCAAAGAGTCTGATAAATTGGACGAAATCAATTATATCATTGATGCAAAAATAAACGCATATATTCTTGGCAAGAAAAAGATTAACTCATATTCGACTGTAAAGAAGCAATTGCAATTGGATATCGACTGTAGTATAACAGGAAAACCGCTATCCCGGTTGTGGGCAGAATACTTAAATGTAGGAGCTTTTACGAACCTTCATAAAAGCTCCTTCCAGCAATGGCTCATGACTGTGCAGAAGATGATAGGATTTAATTATGCCTTAATCGATTTTCCGTTTGATGGCGATGAAGTACAGTGCGCTGGTGGACAAATTCATTTTAATATGCAGGATATTATTGAGATCCATGATTATCTTCAAGCGTTAAATTTGAAACCATGCATCAGATTTAACACGAAAAAATATTCGGCTGGTGAGATGGAACGTATTACGGAAGCTTTCCTTAACAATGCCGTCGATATTTACGGCACACTTGAAGATTGGCGATGCATTGTTCCAAAAAGACTTACAGGCCAGAAAGCTTTGATCTCTACTCTGATGGAATTCAAAATGAAGATTGAATATGAAGAGGAGGCCGAGATAAAAAACAATTATCTGTTTGATACGGCATATATCGCTCCGCTATTTATCGATGGTGCACTGAAGAACAGATTTATCGGAAATAGGCATCGGTTCAATAAACTGTTCGATGACTCAGAAAATAACTTTATGGGAGATACTGGGCTGGTTTCAAACGGATTGAAAAAACCTTTATATTGGGCACATTATTTACTCTCACTGCTTGGTGAGGAGATTTTATACCAGGGGGACGGCTTTATTGCTACCAAGAATCGGGATAATTATCAGATATTATTATGGAACCATTCCCACAGTTTGGATTCTATTTCATTGGAGGAGCTGAACCTAAATATACATAATAGGTATGTAATATTTGAAAATGAGAAGCCCATCGAAGTAAAAATTAATATTATAGGGCTTTCAAATAATCATTACATCATTAAAAAGCTGCTGTTTGACAGAAATTATGGAAGTGTGTATGACCGTCTTGAGGATGTCAGAATAGCCAGATATCTCACAAAAAAAGAGAAAGATATTTTGAATGAAACATGTAATATAAAAACGAGTTATGGCATTTCAAACGGAAAAACGGAGCTGTCGCTACTTGATGAAATACCGATAAACGGTGCAGTAATGTTTATCATTTCTGAATGGAAAAAAAATTAATGTTGATAAGCGATAGAGCATTTCAGAAATTAAAGCTTTTGCAGTGTTGTTACTGTAAGAGCTTTTTTATTAATCGGCATGACAATTAAGCTATTAACGCATGACGATTCCGCTGCATATTTAATTGAAAAAAAAAACGCGACATAAAATCACAGAATATTGCGCCTAATCATAACTTCACTGAATTGAAATTTATTATAGAATAAAAATATCAAATAATTCCTATCGACTGGCAGTTGACCATGATGGTACCTTATCCGATTTGGAAAGGTAACCATCGACTTGAAACTTCTTCGTCAGTAGGAAAAGCGGGGTTATAATCGGTTAAACTCCTTGATAACTAAGCAGAAGACTTAGCTCATAACAAGGAATCATTGCAATAATATCTATAGCGAAAATGAAAGTGAGGATTAATTGAAGTGTTTGATTGGCATAGTAAGTATGGAGATTTGTTAAAAGATGCTGAAACAGCAGTTAAAGATATAAAATCAGGTGATTTTATAGTAACGGGTATGATGGAACCGGTTGAGTTGTTAAGAGCATTAAAGAATCGGGACGATTTGAAAAATGTCATGTTGTTCTGTGCACAATCTCTCCAGGGAATGATTGGTGAAGTGGCGAATGAAACAAAATCTGACATCAGGGCGGTTACCCCATTTATTGATCCGCATCCGAATTTACAAAAAGCAAAGGATGCCGGCAAGGTCGATTTTATGCCTGCAAGCTTTTCTTCGTGGGCTAAAATAAACAAAAGTGTAACAAATTGTAATGTACTGCTCTTAACGATAACTCCTCCTGACAAAAATGGGTATGTTACATTGTCCACATATCCGGAACATGTTGTTTCCCTATTGGACACAGCAGATGTAGTGATTGGAGAGGTCAACGAAAATGTCCCAATTACATATGGATGTCCGGTGATGCATGTTTCCCGGTTCACCAGCATTGTCGAAAGCAAAACTAACTGGAATTTCCTAATCAGAGATGAGGTCGGGGAATACTGGAAAGATGAACAAGCCAAGCAAATGGGAGGATATCTCTCAGAGTTGGTCGAAGATGGCGCAACAATTGAGTTGGGAGTTGGGGGAATGAACGGCAACGCCATTTTAAATATGGAAGGTGTAAAAGATCTGGGCATCCATACTGAATATTTCGGAGATGTATTGATGGAGCTTATGAAGAAGGGTGTTGTAAATAATTCCCGCAAGTCCATTAATAAAGGATTCAGCGTAGCAACAATGGGTTCCGGTAGTAAAAAATTTTATGAATTTGTTCATGAAAACAGAGCGGTCAGATTCATGCCTTGCGAGTATGTCTTGAAGATGAGCGTGATGACTGCAAACAGCAAGTTTACTGCAATTAATACTGCATCTCAGATCGATTTACAGGGACAGATAAATGGGGAATTTATTAAGGGAAAACAATATTCAGGCATAGGAGGGCAGGGTGATTTTGCAAAAGCTGCATGCTCTGTTCCAGATGGCAAATCAATTATGGCAATTGCCTCAACTACTAAAAATGGCAAATACTCGAAGATTGTTCCGTGTTATGAAAACCGTCTGACACCCATAACAACCACGAGGAATGATGTGGAATATGTTGTTACTGAGTTCGGGATAGCTCAACTTTTAGGACAGACTTTACCCCAGAGGGTTGAAAATCTAATCAGCATCGCACATCCGAAGTTTAGAGATGAACTTACCGAGGAAGCAAAGAAAATAGGCTTGATATAATATACTTTAATATCTATTTATATGATATATTTTAAAACCTATATTTTAAAGATTTTATTAAGGAGGATTGTTTATGAAAAACATGAGATTGAAAAAAATTCTTAGCGTTCTTTTGGTCTTGCTGCTTGCATTTTCAGTTGTTGCGTGTGGAGACACTTCAAAAACCAAAGCGGGTGATGATGAAAACACTAGCTTCAATAATGTGCAACTTCTTATGGGTACTGGCGGAACATCAGGCACATGGTACCCCGTTGGCGGTGCGATTTGTTCTTCAATGAATAAGGTCAGTGGGATTAATGTCAATGTTCAGGCTTCTGCCGGCGGCGTCGAAAACATAAGAACTGTTGCAAACGGTGAAAGAGATCTTGGTATGGCATTATACAGCCTTGGCAATTATGCATTGAAAGGTGAGGAGGCCTTTAAAGGGGAGAAGCTTGACAATATTAGAGGAATTGCAGTAATGATGCCTATGGCCGCTCAGTTCCTTGTAAGGGCTGATTCCGGGATTACTTGCATTAAAGATTTAAAGGGTAAAAAAGTCGGCGTTGGCGCGCCTGGGAGCGGAGAGGAAGTATGCGTAAGAGAATTCTTAACTGCAAACGGAATGTCATATGATGATTGTGACGCAAAGTTCATTTCTTTCACAGAACAGGTTACAGCATTCAAAGATAGACAACTCGATGCAATATTTATCATTACAACACCTCCGACATCTGGCATTCTTGATGCGGCAGCCCAAGCAGATGTGGCTTTAATTCCAATTGCAGGCGAAGAAAGAGATAATATTTTAAAACAGTATTCAAGTTATTATGCAACGAAAATACCCGCAGACGCATATGATTTTCTTTCCGGAGATGTTGAAACTGTAGGAATGGGTACTCTGCTCTTTTGCTCAGCAGACCTTGATGAAAATGTTGTATATGCTATTACAAAGGCGATGTATGATGACGCCGATTATTTAAAGACTGTACATCCGGCTCTCGAATCACTTTCTGCGGAATATTCAATTGAATCCATGGGGGATTTCCCAATGCATCCGGGCGCTGAAAAGTATTATAAAGAAATAGGCCTTATCAAATAAAGACGTATAAGTAACGAGGCAGATGGTTATGCCGAAATGTAACCATTTGCTTGTTATCAGACCGTAATATTACTGTGCAATCAAAAAGGAGGCAGTAATGGTAGGAAATAAAGAGAAAAAAGAAATAAAAGCACAGATAAAGACTGAAACTGAGGAAACAAACAACGTTGCAATGGAAGCGTTGAATGTTGAACGTATCGAAGTCGGTGATTTAGAAAAAATTGCATCCTTGCGGGATGCAAAGCGTAAATTCAACGGACTATTAAACCGTATACTCCAATTCGTATGTGTCTCTATGGTGTTATATCAACTATATATTGCAAGCTTCGGCGATTTACTGGCAATTATGGCCAGAGCGATTCATCTCGGATTTGGCATGACGGCCGTATTTATGATGTACCCTGTAAGTGCAAAGCTAGCGAAGCAAGTGAAGATACCTATCTACGACTGGCTGTTTGTCATTCTTTCTTTGGCTGCGAACGGGTATTTGGTGATTTTTAATGAAGACCTTGCAATCAGAGCTGGCACAATGACGACGACAGACCTAGTTATGGGAATAATTCTTATCGTGCTTTTGTTGGAATCAGCAAGGCGTGTTGTCGGAAAAGTATTGACTTCGATCGCATTATTTTTCATAATTTATGTCCTGTTTGGCAATTATTTTCCTGGCCCAATGGCTTATAGAGGAGCTTCGCTGGAGAGTATGGTCAGGTATATGTATACTACTACTGAAGGTGTGTATGGAACCATATTGGGAGTCTCATGCAATTTTATCTTCTTGTTTATCCTGATGGGATCATTAATGACCGTTATGGGTACAGGGGAATTTCTAATGGATATTTCCCTGGCGGTATTTGGCAAATATAAGGGCGGACCAGCTAAGGCGGCAATATTAGCAAGTGCGCTGTTTGGCATGATCAGCGGTTCAACGGTAGCCAACATCGTCACGGTAGGTACATTTACTATTCCGCTGATGAAGAAAGTTGGATATAAACCGCATTTCGCTGGTTCGATTGAAGCGACGGCATCCTGTGGCGGACAAATAATGCCGCCTGTAATGGGGGCTGCAGCGTTTATTATAGCTGAAAATCTTGGAGTTTCGTATTTGAAGGTCTGCGCTGCGGCAGCCTTGCCGGCAATTCTATATTTTACATCAATTTATTTTGCCGTACATCAGGAAGCTGTAAGGGAGAACATATCAGGCCTTCCTAAAGAACAACTGCCGAAAGCTGGCCATGTATTAAAAACCAGAGGCTATCTAATACTTCCGCTTTTCATTATCGTAGGCATGCTTCTTGGAGGCTTTTCCCCTGCTATGTCGGGGTTTACAGCTACGTTATCATGTGTGGCTCTCAGTTTTATAAGAAGAGAATCTTGGCTGACTCCGAAACGTCTTGTTCAATCGAGTGTGAATGCCGTTATTAATGCGCTTGAAGTGCTGATTGCCTGTGCTACAGTCGGTTTCATTGTCAGTGCGTTTACCATGACAGGTCTTGGCGTAAAGCTTGCGACACTCGTCGTAACGATTGGTGGCGGATATCTATTGCCGACGCTGATAATGACAGGCATCTGCTGTATCATATTAGGTATGGGCGTACCTACGACTGCAAATTATGTCATGATGTCCATGATCACGGTTCCGGCAGTGTTGCAGATGGGTGTACCCGCTATGGCAGCGCATCTGTTCTGCTTCTACTACGGAATCATTTCCGACCTGACGCCGCCAGTTGCATTGGGGGTCTTAGCAGGCGCGGGAATCGCGCAGGCTAATTTCTGGAAGACAGGATTGAATGCGATGAAGCTGGCTTGTCCTACCTACATCGTTCCGTTCTTCATCGTGTACAACCCGATATTGCTGGTTGGACAGCAACCGTTTACATTGAAATTGCTATTAATCGTCGCTTTTTGTGTATTCGGCGTTCTTGTTTTGAGCTGTGCCTTGTACCGATATATCATAGATTATAATAAATTCTATGAAACAATTCTTTGCTATTTTATAGCGTTTATGTGCATACATCCTAATATCCTGTATAGCTTTATCGGGATTGGATTATTCGTTTTGGTGATAATTGCCCAGAGGGACAGAATAAAAAAATCACAATTGCTTACTTGCGACAATTTGCAAGGAAAGTGATTTCAATATCCATAGTACGTACTTGGTTGAAATATTAACAAAGATTTTTAAAGGAGGAAAATTTATTATGGCTAATTATGATAATTTACCGGAAGGACTGGAAAAGTTCGTTGTTGAAAACCCAAAAGGTATCGATGTTAAAGAAACACGTTTCAGATGTAAGGTAGCTGCAAATGATGCACGTTATGCAAGAAATATGCTTGCAGGGTCCGACTTGATGAAGTTTGTTGCTGATATGGCTACAGACTTAAGCTTGAGAAGAGACAACGACAGCAGCAAACTGGCAAACATCAATGTTAATTTTCATCAGAGTATTTTTGGTGGCGAGACTCTGGAAGTCATCAGCTGGCCGATTCAGGAAGGCTCAAGGTCGAGATTTAACGGAATCGCTATTTACAAGCTGGTGTCTTATCATGCTGATCATTGGGATAGAGCGAAAGATACAGAAGAGTGTTATAAGGTTTTGGACGAGCCACTTCTTTGCATCAGTGGTACTTTTACGGCAGTCGTAAAGTCCCCAAGAAACTAGCTAAATTCATTAGGAGGGTGCTTAGTTGATGTAGGCATCCTCTTTTTATTCGATTTTCATAATTAGAGGAGGGTTAAAATGGATTTCAAACTATCAAAAACACATTTGCTTCAGCAGGAATTATTCCGTAGATTTGCGGAAACTGAAATAAAGCCGATTGCAGAAGAGATGGATGAAACAGAAGTATTCAATATGGATCTCGTAAAAAAACTCCTGAGATATGGATTGATGGGAATTCCATATTCAAGAGATTACGGCGGAGTAGGCGGAGATTATCTGGGCTATGCTCTTTGCATGGAAGAAATTTCAAAGATTGATGCCAGCACAGGTATCACAATTTCTGTACACACTTCCCTTGCTTGTTCTTGTGTTGACGGTTTTGGAACAGAAGAGCAAAAACAAAAATGGCTGAGACCAATGGTTGACGGATCAAAAGTTGGATGCTTTGGTTTAACCGAACCAAATGCCGGAACAGATGCAGCCGGTCAGCAGACAAAGGCAGTTCTGGACGGTGATGAATATGTCATCAACGGAGCTAAGATCTTTACCACAAACTCCGGTTTTGCCGATACTTTTGTAGTATTTGCAATGACTGATAAATCCAAAGGCACAAAGGGTATTTCCGCATTTGTAATGGACAGAAACACCCCAGGTCTTACAGTAGGAAAGAACATTCACAGAATGGGTATCAGAGCAGCATCCAACTGTGAAGTAGCATATGAAAACGTACGTATTCCTGTATCCCAACGTCTCGGAAAAGAAGGAGACGGATTCAAAATCGCTATGAAGGCTCTTGACGGCGGAAGAATCGGAATTGCAGCACAGGCAACAGGAATTGCACAGGGCGCATTGAATGAAGCAATGAAATATGTAAAAGAAAGAAAGCAGTTTGGAAAGAGAATTTCCTCCTTCCAGAATACTCAGTTCAAGATTGCAGAACTGCAGACTAAGATTGATGCTGCAAGACTTATGACCTACCGAGCTGCAGTATCTAAGGATAATCACGAGAACTTTGGACCTTTGGCTGCTATGGCTAAATTGTATGCATCTGAAATATGTAATGATGTAACCAGAGCTTGCGTACAGCTCATGGGTGGATATGGCTATTCCAGAGAATATCCGGTAGAAAGAATGATGAGAGACGCAAAGATTACCGAAATCTATGAAGGTACTTCCGAAGCGATGAAGATGGTTATTGCCGGTTCTATGAAAATTAGCTAATCAGTGAAATTGAAAGGAGAAATAAGATGAAAATCGTTGTATGTATAAAACAAGTACCTGATACCAATGAAGTTAAGCTCGATCCGGTTACAAATACACTGATCAGAGAAGGAGTGCCAAGCATCATCAATCATGATGACAAATCAGGAATTGAAGCAGCACTTCAGCTGAAAGAAAAAGTAGGCGGAACAGTAACCGTAGTATGTATGGGACCTCCACAGGCAGATGTTGCACTAAGGGAAGCTCTTGCTATGGGTTGCGATGAAGCATTTCTGATTTCAGCAAGAGAATTCGGCGGATCCGATACTTATGCTACTGCAGTTATTATTGCTGCTGCACTTGAAAAAATTGGATATGACCTGGTTATCACCGGCCGTCAGGCAATCGATGGAGATACTGCTCAGGTTGGACCGCAGATCGCAGAAAACCTTCATGTTCCACAGATATCCTATGCGGAGGAAATAAATATTGAAGGCGACAAAGTTATCGTTAAGAGACAATATGAAGATAGATATCACATCAT
The DNA here is from genome assembly GCF_018128545.1 of Sinanaerobacter chloroacetimidivorans. Taxonomy (GTDB): domain Bacteria; phylum Bacillota; class Clostridia; order Peptostreptococcales; family Anaerovoracaceae; genus Sinanaerobacter; species Sinanaerobacter chloroacetimidivorans. The sequence goes on from NZ_JAGSND010000020.1 coordinate 55,311, forward strand.
TGAAGTTAAGACTCCTTGTCTTCTGACCGCTCTTCAGGAACTGGCTGCACCTAGATATATGCATGCCGGAGGAATTGTTGATGCTTATGAAAAGGAAATCAAAGTATTTGGTTTTGATGATTTAAAAGATTCTTTAAATCCTGAACATATCGGATTGAAAGGATCTCCAACAAATGTATTCAAATCCTTTACAAAGCAGGCGAAAGGTCAGGGAACTCTTCACGCAGATTTAAGTGTTGATGAAGCAGTTAAAGTTATTATTGATAAGATGGAAGAAAGACATATCATCTAAGCTTGCTAAATTTGCCTACAGCGTTGTTGCGCCTCATGCGATCGATGCTCACGTACTATTAAGTACGTTCCGCTCTCACTTCGTCGGGCGCCTAGCTGTGAACAAATTTTTCTAAGCTAATAAAAATATATTAGGAGGAAACCTTAAATGAGTAAAGATATTTATGTAGTAGTTGAGCAAAGAGATGGCCTTGTCGCTAAAGTTGGTTTGGAACTGATTGGCGAAGCCACAAAGCTTGCTGCTGATTTAGGCCAGAAGGTCGTTGGTGTCCTGCTGGGAGATAAAATCAAAGAAAAAACACAGAGCCTGATCGAATACGGTGCAGATGAAGTTGTATACGTTGAAGATCCAATGCTTGCAGAATATGTTACTGAGCCATATGCAAAAGCACTGGCTGCAGTAATCAAGGAATGTGATCCTGAGATTGTTCTCTTCGGAGCAACTTCCATCGGAAGAGACCTTGCACCAAGAGTAGCTTCCAGAATTCACACAGGACTGACAGCAGACTGCACAAAGCTTGACATCGATGTATTTAAAGCAAATGAAGAAGATCCGGGACAGAAGTTGCTGTTTATGACCAGACCTGCATTCGGCGGAAACATCATGGCTACCATACTGTGCAAAAACTACAGACCTCAGATGGCTACGGTAAGACCTGGAGTCATGAAGAGACTGGACAAGGATACAACTAGAAAAGGCGAAATCAGAGAAATCAAAGTTGAATTCGTACCATCTGATATGAACGTAGTGATCAGAGAAGTCGTAAAAGAAAAGCACAAGAAGTCAGATATTACAGAGGCTAAGGTTCTGGTATCCGGCGGCCGTGGTATCGGAAGCCCTGATTTCTTTGGAACTTTGAAAGAACTTGCAGATGTTCTCGGCGGAGACATTTCATCCTCCAGAGCAAATGTCGATGCCGGTTGGGCAGCAAAAGACAGACAGGTTGGACAGACTGGAAAGACAGTAAGACCTGACCTGTATCTTGCATGCGGTATTTCCGGAGCGATCCAGCACGTAGCTGGTATGGAAGGTTCTGAATGCGTTATCGCCATCAACAAGAATGACACAGCACCGATTTTCGATGTAGCTGACGTTGGTATCGTTGGAGACGTTAAGGTAATCATTCCTAAACTGACGGATGCTTTAAAGAAATATAAACTAGCTAACGAATAATTTAGTCAAGGTAACTAGAAAGAAATATTGAATTACCAGTTAAGTAGGCCAAACGTATTGTAACAGATGACATCTAAATGATGCGTTTGGCCTGAAATATAATATAGATGTAATCAATCTTAAAAGGTTCCCCAAATACTAGAGGATATTAAAAAATCCAAATCTGGTGCAACAGAATTATTATGCACTTGTATTAATTATACCCTAAAAAGAGTATAAAGGTAGATTTAGATGATTGAAACAAGGAATAGGAGGAGATATAAATGAGTAAAGTAAGCATTATTACAGCGGAACAAGCGGCGAATCTTGTGGAGGATGGCGACACAGTAATAACAAGCGGATTTGTTGGAAATTGTAATCCTGAAGAGTTAAGCAAAGCTATTGAACAGAGATTTTTACAGACCGGATCTCCTCGTGACCTTACATATTTCTATTCCGCTTCGCAAGGGGACCGTAGTGGTACGACAGGAGGAGACCATTTTGCGCATGAAGGATTAGTAAAGCGTGTAATCGTCGGACATTACGCAACTGCGCCTAAGCTAGGAGCTCTGTGTCTGGCAAATAAGTGTGAAGCATATAACCTACCTCAGGGAGTTCTAACATATCTAATCAGGGATATTGCTGGGCATCGACCAGGTACCATAACACACGTAGGGCTTGATACTTTTGTTGACCCTAGAAATGGCGGGGGGAAGGTTAATTCTAGGACTACTGAGGATTTGGTTGAACTCCTTGAGATGGATGGTGAAGAGAAACTTTTCTATAAAGCCTTTCCATTAAATGTTGCGTTCCTTCGAGGAACTTACGCAGATGAATATGGCAATGTAACGCTGGAGAAGGAGGCCGCAACGACAGAGGTTACTTCGATTGCACAGGCTGTTAAAAATAACGGGGGTAAAGTTGTCGTACAAGTTGAAAAAATAGTCAGAACGGGGACATTAGATCCAAGACTTGTAAAAATTCCAGGAATTTATGTTCATGCAGTAGTTGTGTCGGATCCGAAGAATCATGAGCAAAGTCTAGGCGGTGTTTTTAATCCGGCGATCTGCGGAATGACAAGAGAACCGGTGGGGGGAGAGGTTGAGATCAGTCCGCTTTCTGCTAAGAAGATTATAGGCCGCCGGGCTGCAATGGAACTGCGTAAGGATACGGTAGTCAATCTCGGCATCGGAACTCCTGAATACGTTGCTCAGGTCACCAATGAAGAAGGAATCGCGGATTATATGACACTTACAGTAGAATCTGGAGTCATAGGAGGGGTTCCGCAATCCGGTGCGAAATTTGGATCAAGCTTGAACCCGGATGCGATTATCGACCAACCGTATCAGTTTGACTTTTACGATGGAGGCGGCCTGGATATGGCATTCCTTGGACTAGCTGAATGCGATGAGATGGGCAATATTAATGTCAGCAAGTTTGGACCAAAGCTGCCCGGATGCGGGGGCTTTATAAATATTACACAAAATGCAAAAAATGTTTATTTCTGCGGGACATTTAATGCGGATGGTTTGAAAGCAAAAATCGAAGAGGGAAGATTAGTCATTTTAGAGGAGGGCAAGAAAACAAAATTCATCAAGCAAGTGGAACAAGTTACATTTAGCGGAAGATACGCCAATAAAAAAGGACAAAAGGTTCTTTATATCACGGAGCGATGTGTTTTTGAGTTAAGACAGGATGGCCTATACATTATCGAAGTGGCTCCTGGGATTGATGTACGGACACAAATTATAGAGCTAATGGAATTTGAGCCGAAAATCGACCTCAATATCAAATCTATGGACGAGGTATTGTTTCGTGAGGAGCGTATGGGACTTAACAGAGATAATTAAATTATTAAAAACGAAGATGATACTGGTCGTTAATTGGATTGATTCCGAAAAATAAAAAGAGTCAGCAATAAAGGAGAAATAGTCATGTATACAATGGGCGTGGATATTGGTTCTGCTTCCTCAAAGGCAGTAATTCTAAAAGACGGAAAAGAAATAATAGCAACTGCTGTATTACAGGTTGGAACAGGAACTACCGGACCGAAAAAGGTAATTGACAACGCTCTTGCTAAGGCTGGTTTGACTTTGGATGAAATGGATAATGTCGTTGCAACCGGATACGGTAGATTTATGCTTGAAGAAGCCAATCAGCAGTTCAGCGAAATTAGTTGTCACGCTAAGGGAAATTTCTTTCAAATTCCTTCAACGCGGACAATTATTGATATTGGCGGGCAGGATGCAAAAGTCATTAAATTGGATAGCAAAGGCTCTGTAACGCAGTTTTTCATGAATGACAAATGTGCTGCAGGAACAGGTCGTTTTCTTGAAGTAATGTCTAGAATCCTTGAGGTTGGACTTGATGAGATGGAAGCTTATGATTCACGAGCATTGGAGCCAGCAACAGTAAGCAGCACCTGTACAGTATTTGCTGAGTCGGAAGTGATTTCCCAACTCGCCAGTGGAATTGCAGTTGAAAATGTAATCGCTGGAATCCATCGCTCTGTAGCCAGTAAGGCTTGCGCTCTTGTCTACAGAGCGGGACTCGAAGACGATGTAGTGATGAGTGGTGGCGTAGCACAAAATGGGGGAGTCGTAAGAGCGATCAGCAAACAATTGAACCGACATGTTAATGTAGCACCAAATCCGCAGATTACCGGTGCCCTAGGAGCTGCATTGATAGCGTACGAGGAAAATATCAAAGGATTAAAGATTCAGAAGGAGAAAAAAATCAATGACTAATATAACAGAAATGAATGCAAAACAATTGCTTTTATATTATCAGGAAATCCTTGATAAAGAGGCATGGCAAGCAAAAAAGGAAGGCAGACTTGTTTGCTGGTCTGCCTCTGTAGCACCGCCGGAGTTTTGCGTCGCGATGGATATTGCCATGGTATACCCTGAAACTCATGCGGCGGGAATTGGGGCACGAAAAGGGGCCTTGGATTTTCTGGAAGTTTCGGAGCATAAGGGATATTCTTTAGATACGTGCTCCTACGCCAGAGTAAATCTGGGGTACCTGGAACTTTTACTTGAGAAGGAACGTACCGGTAACACTCCTGAAAAACTTCTGAATTCACCGGCAGTTGAGATTCCTCTACCCGATTTAATCATTACTTGCAATAATATTTGCAACACATTGCTCAAATGGTATGAAAATCTTGCTGTGGAGTTGAACATTCCATGCATTATCATCGACGTTCCATTCAACCACACGATGCCGATCCCTCAGTATGCAAAAGAGTATATAGCAGAGCAATTTAAAGATGCGATTGCACAACTTGAAGACATTTGTGGCAGAAAATTTGATTACGATAAGTTTTTAGAGGTTCAGAAACAGACTCAGCGTTCAGTGGCACAGTGGAATCGATTGGCAAGCTTTCTCACATATAAGCCTTCCCCTTTGAACGGATTTCATTTATTCAATTTTATGGCATTAATTGTCCAGGCGCGAAGTAGAAGTTATGCAGAGATCACATTTAAAAAATTTGCAGATGAATTAGAGCAAAATTTGCAAGAAGGAATTTATGCCTACAGAGATGAAGAAAAAAATCGTATTACATGGGAGGGAATTGCAGTATGGCCGCATCTGGGCCATACATTCAAGATGTTAAAAGATTCTGGAATAATTATGACAGGATCTGCGTATCCCGGTTTATGGAATTTGACATATGAGCCTGGTGATCTGTATTCAATGGCGGAAGCATATACGAGAATCTATATCAATACATGTATTGAAAATAAAACTGAAGTTTTATCCAAAATTATTACGGAAGGACAATGTGATGGAATTCTGTATCATCAAAATAGAAGTTGCAAATTAATGAGCCTTCTGAACGTAGAGACGGCGGAGCTATTACATAAGAAAAACGGATTGCCATTCGTAAATTTTGATGGTGATCAGACAGATCCGCGTAATTATGCTCCTGCGCAATATGAGGTTCGTGTGCAGGCTCTTGATGAAATGATGCAGCAGAATAAAGGAGAAAGCAATGAATAGAATCAATGATTTAATAAATGAATTTATTTCTATAAGTACGAATCCGCAGGCAGAAATTACTTCTTTTATTGAAAGTACTGGAAGAGGCGCTGTGGGCGTTATGCCGGCGTATTCTCCTGAAGAGATTATCCATGCCGCAGGCTTTCTCCCTGTTGGAATTTGGGGAGGACAAAAAAGCATTTCAAAAGCACGGGCATATCTCCCTCCATTCACTTGTTCGATTATGCAGTCTGTTATGGAACTGCAGCTGGAGGGTGCATATGATATATTAAAAGCCGTCGTTTTCTCAGTTCCCTGTGATACATTAAAATGTATGAGCCAAAAGTGGAAAGGTTCATCTCCGGTATTGGTATTTACCCACCCCCAAAACCGAAAAATTAAAGCCGCTTCAAAATTTCTCGAGGCTGAGTATAGAATATTACGGGATAAATTAGAAGAAATTTTGGGGGTTGAGATATCAGAACTAGCAATCCAAAACAGCATTAAAATCTACAATGACAATAGAAGAACTATGCGAGACTTTACAAATTTGGTTGCAGATTATCCACATATCATTGATCCCGCAACACGGCATGCTGTGATCAAGGCGAGATGGTTTATGGAAAAATCCAGGCATACAGCGCTGGTGAGGGAATTGATGTCAGAGATAAGGAAGCAGCCAATGAAACCGTGGAAAGGGAAAAGGGCAGTGTTGACGGGAATTACTGCTGAGCCGGATGAGATACTGCAAATTTTCAAGGAATACGGATTTGCAGTAGTAGCGGATGATCTGGCACAAGAATCTAGGCAATTCAGGATAGATGTGCCGGAAGGAAACGATCCTTTCGAGCGTATTGCGGGTTGGTGGCTTGAGTTTGATGGATGCTGTCTCGCCACAAATCCTTTAAAACCCCGGGGAGCCATGCTGATTGAAATGGTTGGAAAATATAAAGCGGATGCTGTTATTGTTTGTATGATGAAATTTTGCGATCCGGAAGAGTTTGATTATCCAATCTATCATGCGCAATTAGAAAAAGCAGGTATTAGAAACCTGTATCTTGAGATTGATCAAGAGACAGCCTCCTTTGAGCAAATGAAAACGAGAGTACAGAGTTTCCGTGAGATTTTGTAAATGATCGGATAAAGAAGATAGTAAATATCTATAGGAGGAAATGTAATGGAAATCATTGTTTGCATTAAACAAGTTCCGGGAACAACTGAAGTTGAAATCGATGAAGAAACTGGAGTTTTAAAAAGAGATGGAATCGAAGCCAAGATGAATCCATATGATTTGTATGCGATTGAAATTGCGGTACGGATCAAAGAAGATAAAGGAGCCAAGGTAACGGCAATTACAATGGGGCCGCAGCAGGCAATAGTAGTTTTGCGAGAAGCATTTATGATGGGTGCTGATGAAACGGTTTTATTGACGGACCGGAGATTTGCCGGTGCAGATGTTCTGGCAACTTCATATGCGCTAGCTCAGGGAATTAAAAGACTTCCAAACAATGTTGATTTGATTATTTGCGGCAAAATGACAACCGACGGAGATACTGCTCAGGTTGGCCCTGAAATTGCTGAATTTATTGGGGTTCCTCATATATCTAACGTGCTCAATATTTTGGAAATAAAAGAGAGGTCAATTGTAGTTGAAATGGACATGGGCCATACCATAGAAATTGCTGAAGTTAATTTTCCTTGCTTAATTACTGTGGAGAAGGGAATCAACCAGCCACGTCTGCCTTCTTTTAAAAGGAGATTGGAAACGGAATCCAAAGAAATATCAGTGTTAAGTCTTAATGACTTTGAAGATCAGGATGAGAAAAGATACGGACTGAATGGCTCTCCAACTCAAGTTAAGAGAATTTTTCCGCCAGAAACGAACACAAACCGTGAGCTGTGGAAAGGTTCCAGCCAAGAGTTGAGTGATCGGCTAGTAAACAAGCTGATGGAAATGAAGTTTGTGCAGGAGGAATCGGGATGGCAAAGATAGTAATTCATCAGGAAAAATCAATGTCCCCAGAGGAGACGGTGAAGCTCTGTCCTTTCGGAGCAATTGAATGCATTGAAGGTAAAATAGAAATCAATGCAGGATGCAAGATGTGCAAGATCTGCGTTAAACAGGGGCCTGTCGGAGTATTTGAATTGGTTGAAGATGAACCGGAAACAGCTGAATTTGACCCTGGCAACGGTATCCTGGTTTATGCTGATTGCTCCGAGAGAGAGATTCATCCTGTCACATATGAATTACTGGGAAAAGCACGGGAAATGGCGAATAAGATAGGGCACCCTGTATACGGAATTTTGATTGGTTATGAAATTAAAGAGAAGGCAAAAGAATTGTTGCATTACGGAGTAGACGAAGTTTTTGTTTATGATAATCAACACTTTCAATACTTCAGGATAGAACCATATGCGGCGGCAATGGAAGATCTCATCATGAAAAAAAGGCCAACCATCGTTTTAGTGGGAGGTACTACTGTTGGAAGATCCTTGGCCCCTCGTGTCGCGGCAAGATTTAGAACGGGATTGACAGCTGACTGCACGAAACTGAGTATTCAGGATAACACCGACTTAGACCAGATACGTCCTGCGTTTGGCGGGAACATAATGGCACACATTCACACCCCCAAGCATCGGCCTCAGTTCGCAACGGTTCGGTATAAAGTATTTGATGCCCCTGCGCGAACAAAAGAAACTGAAGGCAAGATTACCGAATATGACATGCCTCTTGAAAAAATGGCATCTAATATCAATGTCATTAAGATAAAGAAAAAAGAAAAAATTGAAGCGCTTGAAGATGCAGAAGTGATTGTTGTTGCGGGAAGAGCAGTAAAGAAGAAAGAGGATCTGAATATGATTTATCAGCTTGCAGACCGTCTTGGAGCACAGGTTGCGGGAACCAGACCGCTTATTGAGACGGGCTGGCTGGATGCAAGAAAGCAGATAGGGCTTAGCGGAAGGACTGTAAAACCAAAACTTATCATAACCTGCGGAGTTTCTGGCGCCATACAGTTTATTTCTGGTATGAACAATACAGATTGTATCATTGCAATAAATAGTAATGAAAATGCAAGTATTTTCAATGTTGCCCATTATGGAATAGTTGGTGATATATACGAGGTTATACCAAGGATTATTGAAAAACTGAAGTGAGGAGGAAATCAGATGACTTATAAAAAAATTGATGAGAGAGATCTTGCATTTTTACGATCGGTATGTGGTGAGGATAAAGTTTTTTTTGGAGAAGAGGAAATAAATGACGACTTCAGCCACGACGAATTGGGAGGAGTCCACCAGTATCCAGAGGTTTTGGTAGAAGTTATCGAAACTTCGCAGGTTTCGCAAATCATGAAGTATGCTTTTAATAATAATATTCCCGTTACTCCACGAGGCCAGGGAACAGGCCTTGTCGGTGCATCTGTAGCAATTTATGGAGGCATAATGATTAACATGAGCAAGATGAATCGAATACTTGAACTTGATGAGGATAATTTAACACTGACTGTTGAACCCGGCGTTTTGCTTATGGAAATCTCAAAATTTGTTGAAGAGCATGACCTGTTTTATCCTCCGGACCCTGGAGAAAAGAGTGCCACTATCGCTGGAAATATAAATACTAACGCAGGAGGTATGAGAGCAGTAAAATATGGAGTTACCAGAGACTACGTTCGCGGCCTTGAGGTTGTTTTGCCTAATGGAGATATCCTTCAACTGGGGGGGAAGATAGTAAAAAATAGTTCGGGTTATAGTATCAAGGATCTAATTGTCGGATCAGAAGGAACTCTTGGAATTGTAACTAAAGCAATACTAAAATTGCTGCCCCTGCCAAAAAAAACTATTAGCCTTTTAATACCGTTTCCAAATCTGGAAATGGCAATTGAAACTGTTCCGATCATTATTAAAGCAAAGATCATTCCTACGGCGATCGAGTATATAGTTAAGGACGTAATTTTGGTTTCAGAAGAATTTCTCGGAAAAAAATTTCCTGACCATTCGGCGGATGCATATCTTTTGCTTACTTTTGACGGAAACAGCACTGAAGAAATTGAACGTTTATACGATAAAGTGGCAAGAATCTGCCTAGATCAGGAGGCACTCGATGTATTGATTTCCAATACGCAGGAAAGGCAAGATTCAATCTGGAAAGCTCGAGGTGCTTTTTTAGAGGCAATCAAAGCTTCGACGACTGAAATGGATGAATGTGACGTTGTTGTTCCTAGAAATAAGATTGCAGAGTTTGTAAAATTCGGAGACAGATTACAGACCGAATGCCATATTAGAATACGTGGATTTGGACATGCTGGAGATGGTAATCTTCACATGTACATTTTGCGCGATGAGCTTAATCAGGCAGAATGGGAAGAGAAGCTTGAGGAAGTGTTTAGACATCTGTATCAGAGAGCGAAAGAACTTGGAGGAAAAGTATCAGGTGAACATGGGATTGGATTTGCGAAGAAACTATATCTTCAGGAATCTGACGGTGAAGTAAATACGTTGCTAATGCAATCGATAAAACGAGCATTTGATCCGATGAATATATTAAATCCGGGGAAAATCTGTTAAAGAAAAGAGAGTTTTTCACTTAGCTTTGAAATGACGTTTTTGGATCGTAAATCTGGTTAGCAATAAGCCGTAAATAAGTCTGATTTTAAATTGTAGGTTTGTCAAACATATGTTACACCGTCATTTCGAGCAGCGGTGGCTGTTTGAAATCACGTTTTTATCACTGCCAGCGGCTGTATTCTGTTTAATCTGGCAACAATAAGCCTAATCCTTAAATGCTATTGAATTTGGCGATTTATTAGTATAGAATGCCTGAAAACTCTGATATTGTAAGAAAACATTTTAAATTATGGTTATATGCTTTAAATATATTAACTGAAATTTACAATCAAGACATATTTATAGATTGTGAAGTTCTTCTTAGCGATATTGATGAAGAAAGCAAATATTTTGTTCAAACCGGAATCTACGATCAGTGCATTGAACATTTGGACAAGAATGGATTACTGATGATTACAGGGGGGGCCGGGTGTCGGAAAAACAATTACTTCAAAAATGTTGGCATTATATTATGCAAAGGTAATATTGAGATTAATTCAGTGAGAGATTTGTTTATGATTAGTAAACATATCCTTCCGCCAAGGCCCCACCAGCTTCAAACGGCATCTTTTTTGACCATTCAACGCACGTTGAGGTGATAATAATGATGACGTATTGTGGTCGAGACAAAAAATAAAGGGGTACAACCACAATATGTAGTGGTTTTGGAGCAAAAAATGAGAAAAAAACGGGCAGAAATAGTGCATTTTTCGGCCCGTTTTTTTGAGGCATTTTATAGATGACATCGGGTGTTTTTTGTAAATTCACAAATTGTTTGCAATATGTTATTCATAACTTTTAAAAATGTAACAGAGACACTATATTTTTTCTTATTGTATATATAATTAAATTATGTTAATATAAACATATCAATAAATGTTGAAATGTTTATATAATGTGGAGGATATATTATGAAAGAGAAAATATTAAGTGTAGGATCAATTATATCATCTTTTTTTGCATCAATATGTTGTATTGGAATCCCTCTATTATCAGTTCTTGGTTTGAGCGGTATAGGTCTTTCTTTTGCTCCAGTTATTACACCTTATAAAAACGTTTTCATAGTAATAACAGCATTAATGCTTGGTGTAGCTCACTATATAATAGCAAAAAATAAGAGTACACCAAAAACCACAAGAATTATTCTATGGATTTCAACGGTAATATCTGTTGGATTTATTTCATATTCGTACTTTTTAGAGAGGTAGTTATGCAAATTAAAAATGAACAAATTGAAGCGTATACAAAGTTTTTTCACGGACTATCTAATCCTACAAGATACCAAATTATTATTTCTTTATTAAATGATAAAAAAAACGTAGGTGAACTGGCCGAAGATTTATGTTGCTCCCAAAGTCTTATATCAATGCAGTTAAAATGTTTGAAATGGTGTAATTTTGTAAAGTCAATTAAAGAAGGAAAGAATATCTATTATTATATTTCTGACGAAAGAATAAAGGAACTTATTCAGCTTGGCCAATCAATAGCCGAAGGGAGTATAAATAAGATATGTACCTGTGAGGTTATAGAAAATGAAAATAAGAGTTAAGGGAGGAAAATATAGATAATGGAAAAAGAAACTTTGAATAAATGTTGTTGTGGAAATTCAGAAAAATCTTCGTGTGAGGTAGGAAATAACAATTTGTGTCCTGTATGTGAAAAACAAGGTACTCTTGTTAAAAACATTACAGTAAAGCATATGGTACTTGATGAGTTAACGGAGCAAATCGGTGATAAGGATTATTTTTTATGCATGAGTGAGGAATGTGATATTACTTATTACAATACAGAATCTAATATCAAATTTAATAAACAGCAAGTAAAAGTACCAATATGGTTTAAGAACGGCGCTAATCCTAAATATGCCTGTTACTGTAGTAAAGTTACGGAGGAACAAGTTATAACTGCTGTCGTAAAAGATGGTGCTAAAAATATGAAAGATGTCTTGAAGCTTACTGGAGCAATGAAAAATGCGCAATGCCAGAAGAACAACCCATTAGGTAAGTGTTGCCATCAAATAGTTCAGGATGCAATAGATAAGGGACTATCAATCAAATAGTGACAAATTATTCATGTGACACTTTATAAACTGGTATCGTATGAGTTTGGTATTATCTATTGGTATATAGGATCAATTATGCTAAATGGAAAAATTAATAGAATTGAATTGAAAATCCAAAGGTATTGAGATGATAAATCTTGATGCCTTTGTTTTCATATACCCAAAACAATTTTCTAAATCTGCCGTCAGGCAGAAGCACATGAGGCTATGTTTTTCTTTTTTATGAGAAGCATAGCCTCTTTTTTTATTGCCTGATGTGGCGAAAAAGAATGGAGGAAACCGAAATGGCAAACGAAACAATGCGTATCTTTTTCCCTCTGAAGATCGTGACTTACCCCCAGGGCGAGTATGGAGTGGAGGACAATCCGGTGGAAATCACCCCTGCAGATGCTGTCTCTTATGAAGATGCTATCCTCGCTGCCATCGTCAAAGAGAACCGGCAATTTAAAAATGACCGCGGCCTTGCGGAATACATCCATGAGGATGCGCTGAAGGAAAAGGTACACAGCCTGTATCCATCCGTGGAAGTCTGCGATGGTGAGCTGTGGGGAGTCATGACCGCCGGGCTAACAGAAGCTCTTTCTGGTGAGGAAACAGCCGAGCTTTTGAATTTTGTGGTTGGACAAAATGCAGATGGCTTCGGGGAAAGCCTAGAACAGCGCCCTATCAAAACGCCAGACGGCGAGATTTATGTCAGCCTCTGGAATGATGAGAATTACTCCATCAAGCCGGAGAAGGAAATGAAAAACAGCGCTCCCGCTCTCGGTTACAGCGGTCCGATGATGGGAGGAATGTAAGTGAGCAAGATATTTTCCATCATCGGCCTGGAAACCAACACTGGCATCCGCGACGTTGGACTCATGAGTGGGGTTCCCGAAGTGGAGGACATACAAAACTCCCAGCTATATAAAGAACTGGTTGAGGACTGCGGCGGTTCAGAATACATCACAGTGGCGGTTAAATCCTTCCGTTATGGCGAGGGGGAACCTCAAGATGCAACCGTCGAAGATCTCCAGTGGCTTAAATCTCATCCCGAATTCTTGAAAAGTAATGCGGTTACAAATCTGCAAAACGCAAGATTCGCCATCCTCTATCCTGATCAGGGGATGCAGATGAACATGTAGCGTCTTTTGGTTTTATAAAACTGAAGGGCGCTTTTTTTATTTCAGAAAGGAGATAATCAATGTCAGAAAAGGAAAAGGTGATGACTGTGACACTGATGCGGTCGGACCTGTACGACGCGCCCGCATACTCCGGCGCATATCTGAAACTCCCCGCAAGCCGGGACGAAATACAGGACGCACTACATCGTGCAAGAGTCACAGATGATCAGCCATATCAGGTTGTGGAGTGCTTCAATATGCAGGGAGAGGAACTGAGTTTTATTCCAGAAAATCCTCCTCTTGCTGAGCTGAACTTCCTTGCATACCGTATAAGTGAGTTGAGCGAGCATGACCGCATCGCCTTCACCGGCTGTGCGTTAGTGGGCGAGGGCAATCTGGCAATGCATGACCTGATCAACCAAACATACAATCTTGGTGATGCTCATGCAGTACCTGCTAAAAATGATCGGGAACTCGGCAAATTCTATGTCGACAATGATTTTATAGATGCGGTCAATCATGTACCTCCAGAATATCAGCAGGAGCTTCTGGACTTGCTGGACTATGAAAAAATCGGTCGTGCGCGTCAGGAAGCGGAAGGTGGTATCTTTCACAACGATTTTTATGTAGTAAATGGCTCTGGGAGTTGGGAAACAGTTTATGATGGTATCCACTTGCCGGAGCAATCTTTCCTGGAGAACTATGTCTTTGAACTCCTGGTATGTGATGGTACATTTTATCCGTCGGATATTGACGAATGTACAATACTTAAACTGCCCGCTACACCGGATGAGATATCGGAAGTATTAAAGGAACAGGGCATTAAAAATTTTGATGGATGCGTGGTGTATACCAATAAAAGCTCTGTCCCCAAATTAAATGGTGTGTTTGGTGACTATGAGGACATCGAAAAAATAAAGCTGCTGGCAGAAAAGATTTATGAACTCCGCTGCCAAGGTCAGGAAGCGAAGTTCAAAGCAGCTCTTGAGCTGATGGACTGTACCGATATCGACCTGGCCCTTGATATTACACAGAACATGGATTGCTTTGATTTTTATCCGGAGCTGTCCTCCCCTGAAGATTACGCCAGGCAGGAATTCCTGAAACGATATCACATCCCGGAAGATGATCCAATGCTCAAGCACATTCATTTCTCCCGATGCGATTCTGATCTGATGAAGGAAGCAAATATTTGCGCTACGCCCTATGGCATAATCCGGCTGGGCAACCGGGAGATGACTCTGGAATATTCAAGTCCCGCACTTGGTCAGCAGATGCTGTAACCCACAACAAAGATAATAGAACGAAAAGGCGCTGTCTTATAAAAAAAGGCAGCGCCTTTTTTGTTTTCCGAGAAAGGAGCTGAATCATGAACTATGATATAACCCCAGAACAAAAGACAGGCGCGGGAGTGACCGGCCCGCCAAAAAAGTACGTCGTGCCGCCGCCAAAAGATCCCTCCCGCTGCGAGGGCTGTCCCTATCCCGGCGTTGGATTTATCTGCTGGAGCGCAGACGGCTCCTGTATGAAAACCGATATGGAGAAAATTAACCTCCGAAGCAAAGGCAGGTGATCAAAATGAACAGCATCATCAGCTGGGTGGGCGGCAAGAAAGCACTGCGGGAGATGATCTATCAGCGGATGCCAAAGGAGTTCGGACGGTACATTGAAGTCTTCGGCGGCGGAGGCTGGGTGCTGTTTGGTAAGCCACCCGATACTGCCATGGAGGTCTACAACGATTTTAATTCCGACCTGGCAAACCTGTTCCGCTGTGTCCGTGACCGTCCCCTGGCTCTCTTAAAGGAGCTGAACTTCTTTCCTCTCAACGGCCGCGATGAATTCAATGTCCTGAAAAAGTATCTGACGAAGGAGGAGTTCACAAACGAGTATCTGCGGGAGGAACTGGAGATTGCCGAGCAGTATCTCACAGAGCCGCAGTTTGAGGAAATCGAGCCCATCCTCTTGGAATACGCGCAGATGAATGATGTGAAGCGCGCCGCCGCCTTTTACCGGCTCATCCGCTTAAGCTACGGAAGCGGCTGCACCAGCTACGGCTGCCAGCCCTTCGATATCCGCAGAACCTTCCACCTGCTCTGGCAGGGCAGCCGGAGGCTCAAGGATACCATCATTGAAAACAAGGATTTTGAGGATTTGATCAAGCAATACAGCCGGGAGAACGCCTTCATCTACTGCGACCCTCCCTATTACCAGACGGAAGGACACTACGCCGTGGAATTTAAAAAGGAAGATCATACAAGGCTGCGGGATACCCTTGCAGCTTGTCAGGGAAAATGGCTGGTCAGCTACAACGACTGCGAATTTATCCGGGAGCTGTATCAGGGCTTTTGCATCGAGTCAGTCAGCCGCCTCAATAACTTGGCGCAGCGTTACGACAACGGCTGTGAATACGCCGAAGTCCTGATTTCAAATTACGATACCGGCGAGCGTCTGCGGGACATGCCGTCCCAAATGAATCTCTTTGACGCCGACCTGTTTTCGGCAAACAACGATGACCCCACTGAGGGGCTAACTTAAAGGAGGAAATCCCTATGAAAATGATTGAAATGAAATCTGCTGTAGACAACAAAGGCTACCTTATTTTTTCGGAGGAAACCGTAAGCGCAGCCGGGTTAAAGCCCGGTGACGAGGTGTACGTCACCCTCACGGTTTCGGAGGAAGAAAACTATCCGTACCCAATGATTCTTATTATGACAGAACCCTTGGATATCACCATTCACAACGCACAGGAGATGGATGAGGAGGAAGAACCGGAAGAGGAAGATGATCTGACCCTGCCTTATTCCCTGCTGGAAGATGCGAATATCCCTTTGGATAGCGATCTGGACATCATCTGCGGGGACAGAGAAATCAAGATCCGACCCGCCGACCCGCTGGATCGTCTGCCGGATGAACTGCACGGGCTGTTTGACAACCTGGGCATCCACTCCGACACCGTTCGGGAGGTTATGAAAAAGGAGGGTTACTTCGTATGAAAGCAAAGCCTATTTACAAAATCGTAGACGGCAAGGGGCGTGTCCTGATCCCCAAAGAACTCCGATCCTCCTCTGGCATGGACTATGGTGATATTGTCAGGCTGGGCATCAGCCAGGGAACTATCAGCATCAAAAAAGTGGATCTCATCGAGGTGGGTGATCAATCGCCGGAGGCGGTGGAAGCCTTTGTCCATGCCGCTATCCGTGAGATGCCGGAGGGCACACAGATCGCCATCGCTGCACGGCTGCTGGAACTCATCGAGCAGAGAAAGGGGCAGCGTCATGAGTGAAAAAACATTATTTTCTCAGGAGGACTGCTTACAGACCGGATATGACATGCCCATCAGCGGAAAGGTCATTGTCCTGCATCCTTCCGCACTGCCGGAGGACTGCCGGGAGGCAAAACACCAGCTGTACTTTTGCACCGGAGGAAACGGCAGCAATCCTAATCCCATCAGCCGCTCAATCTTTACCGTTTCCCTGGCGGAAGGAGAAAAAATCCGCTGGAACCGGAGTGACGTGTTCGGTATTGCAAAGCCGGAGATCCTGTCCGATCAGGCCAGACTCCAGCTGTCACAGATTCGTCCCGTGGGAGCGCTGGATTTGAAAAACCATGAGCCGCAATACAGCGGCTATTGTTATCTGCCGGACGGACGCTACACCACCGGTGTCTGGCTGTGCAGTGCGCAGGAGGTCAAGGACTACATTGACATGCAGAAGGACTACCAGCACAAGATCATGGTCTGCGACCGGGAGGACTTCTGCATTTTTGAGATGGTGGACGGAAAGCTTATCTACCCGACACAGGAGGCCATGGAATCGTACCGCAGGGAGCAGGAGCAAAGCGGAGGCATGGAACTGAAGCTATGAAACCAATCAGGACTTAAGGCCGGGATCAGATTGCTGATTCCGGCTTTGTCATAGTCAAAATCAAAAAAGAAAGGACTGAAAACCCATGAAACAAAAAGGAAAACGCATTGGCATTCTCGCCCTTGTTCTCCTACTTCTGGTCTGCGGCGGGATCTATACGGCATACCGCCTGCATCCGGAAAATTTCATCCAGAAGGATGAGATCATCACCCGCGGCGAGTTCGCCGCCATTATGGTGCGGGATATCCCGCTGAATACTGCAAACGCAGAGAAAGACCCGCCCAGCTTTCCTGACATTAACGGTCACTGGTCGGAGGCAAGCATTGAAGCCCTAATCGATGCCGGCATTATTGACCCCCTCGACTATCCGGACGGCTTCTTTCCGGATGACCCCATCACCCGCGCCGAGATCATCAAGATGCTCGTGCGGATCAGCGGAAAGGATGAGGAAGCGAAAAACACCCAGGGACACAGCGGCTATGAGGATCAGGACGCGATCAAAGATGGGGACAAAGGATATCTCATCATTGGCCGTGAGGACGGTATCATCGGGGACACAGATGATAATAAGATCCATCCGAATGATCCTGTGACAAAGGGTGAAGCTGACGATCTGATCGATAAGGTCAAGCCGCAAAAGTCCACGCCAACTCAGGTATCTCCTTCACCAGCCCCCGGTACTTCGGACCAGCCGACGACAACTCCCGTAAATCCGGCTCAGCCAACACCCACGCCGGTAAATCCAGCTCAGCCGACACCTGCTCCGACAAATCCGGCTCTGCATACTCCGACACCTACGCCGGATAATCCGGGCAATGGTTCCGGGGGTAGTTCGGGAGGAGGCTCACATTATTACCCGGACGCACAGGTGCGATTTGAACTTCCTGCGACCGCCCATACCGACACGGAAATTCAAGTAATGCCTGTGTGGAAATACATGAGCAACTTCACCTGGTCGTTAACCAAAGCCGCCGTGGACGGCTCCCAGCAGCCTGTGGCACTGGAAGATGCTATCAGCGGTACCCTCGGATTGGAGGGCGGTACCATTGGGTTCAAGGAGGACGGACAGTATACCCTGACCGCCACAGCAAAGAACTCCAGAGGAAAAGAAACCGTACTGTCCAAACAGATCACGGTCTATCCGATAATTGATCTGAGCTTTGATCTGCCGGAAACGACGCACACGGACAAATCGACCATACTTGCCTTTCAGCTGGAAAAGCTCTATGGGCACGACATCGTGTGGATTACTGAGAAGGATGGAGAAGCCGTGCAGCCAGCCGACATCCTGGAAGGTAAACTTGGGAATGAAGGTGGCACCTTTGTGTTCAGGAGCAAGGGCGAATATATGCTGACAGCATCTATCACCGACGAAACCGGCCGTGTCTTTACTCATACGGAAAGCACCAAAGTCTATCCGGTAGCCGGAATTGCCTTTGAACTTCCAGCCGCTTCCCATACAGATACAACACTGGATGTTTCAACAAATCTGACGGAAGCAGACGGACTGACGGTTGACTGGAGCCTGACCAAAAACGGTGAAGCTGCAAAAGAACTTGCCGATGAGCTGGAAGGTGCTTTGACCAATGACGGCGGCAAGATCCGTTTCAGGGATAAGGGCGTGTATATGCTCACGGGAACGCTCACCGATGAAACCGGCAGAACCTTTGAAACCTCCGGGACTATCACCGTCTATCTGGTAGGCTCCGTTGGATTTTATCTGCCTGAGATCACCCATACCGATACGAGTGTTCAGGTAGAGGCATCATTCCAGAATCTTGGAACAGCGGAAATCCAATGGTCGCTGACCAGAAATGGAGAATCCGTTCCCGTTGCCGATTACATGGAGGGGAAACTCACCGACACGGACAGCACCGTCCGTTTCAAAGAAAAGGGCGAATATGTGCTGAAAGCCGCCTTTACTGACCCCGCGGGAAGAAACTACAGCTATACTACGCCGATCAAGGTATATCCCGTTCCCGGCATCACCTACAAGCTACCGGAAACCGCCCATACCGACACCCTCGTCTCCGTGATTCCAGAAACCTTGGAATTAGACGGTTTAAAAGTGGAATGGCTGTTAGAGAACGGCTTTGGATTCCAGGATTTTGCGACTTATGTCGATGGAACTCTGGATAACAGCGGCGGTTCTATCCGATTCAAGCATGCTGGTGCCTATGAGTTGATTGCGAGAATCACCGATGAAATAGGGAGGGTATTCCTGTTCGAAAACGGCGGCAAGATCGAAGTCCTGCCGGTGCTGAACATTTCTTTCGAGCTTCCCGAATCGACCCATACCGACCGTACCGTTGACCTTCGGACCCGCGGTAAAAACAACGTGCTGCCGGTGGAATGGTCGCTTACCAAAGACGGAGAGTCTGTGGAAACTTCCGATGCTTTGGAAGGAAGCCTGAATGCCTACGGCGGTAAAATACAGTTTAAAGATGTCGGGAGCTATATCCTAACGGCCTCCATGACGGATGCGTTGGGCAGAGTGTTCTCCTATAGTGCATCCACTACGGTCTATCCGATCCCGTCAATTTCACTCAGCGTCCAGCAGACCTGGCATGCCGGAGAAGCCGGAACCGTCAGTGTCAGCGGCACGGACTTGGAGAATCTCACCGCGGACTGGACAATCATCCAGGGTGACGGCGGCGCACAACCGTATGACATCTACACTTCCGGCACTCTGACGAAAACAGGCGGCAGCCTGACTTTCCCAGCGAAGGGACAATACGAGCTAATTCTCACCATGACAGACCCCACCGGCCGAACCTTTATCAGGAGCCGGAGTATTACGGTCTATCCCATTCCTTCAATTTCACTCAACGTCCAGCAGACCTGGCACGCCGGAGAAGTCGGAACCGTTAGTGTCAGTGGCACGGATCTGGAGAACCTCACTGCGGACTGGACGGTCATTCAGGGAAGCAGTAGCGCAAAGCCTTATTCTGCCTATGCCTCCGGTACCCTGACCAAAGAGGGCGGCAGCCTGACCTTCCCGTCGAAGGGACAGTACGAGCTTATCCTCACTATGACGGACCCTACGGGCCGAACCTTTACCAGAAGCCAGAGCTTCATGGTTTATCCCATCCCGTCTGTTTCACTCAGCGTCCAGCAGACATGGTATGCCGGAGAAGCCGCAACGGTCGGTGTCAGCGGCACGGACTTGGAGAGCCTTACCGCGGACTGGTCGGTCATTCAGGGAAACGGTAGCGCGAAGCCTTATACTGCTTATGCCTCCGGGACCCTGACCAAAGCAGGGGGCAGTCTGACCTTCCCCTCGAAAGGACAGTATGAACTGATCCTCACTCTGACAGACCCGACCGGCCGAACCTTTGCCAGAAGTCAGAGCTTCACGGTGTACCCCATTCCAACCATGAGCATTGGCGTACCATCGCTGACCTACAGCGGTGAGTCCATGGCGGTCACTGCCTCCGGTACTGAGCTGAGCGGAGCAGCCGCTGACTGGCTCCTTTCAGTGGATGGTGGCGAGGCAAAGCCCTACACGGAATATGCAACCGGCTCCCTCGGAATCAGCGGTGGCACTCTGTGGTTCCATACGGATAAAACCGTTTCCGTGAAGCTGCAGGCAGTGGTCACTGATACCAATGGGCGCAGATTCACTTTCACCTCTAATGCAGGACTGGTCAAGCCCATTGCCAGCTTCCCGTTTACCGTTCCTTCCTCCGCACATATCGGCTCCGGCTTTTACGTTTCTCTGCCGGGAACCTCCGGACTGGAGGGCAGGACTCTTAATTGGTCGCTGACCAAGGGCGGAAGTGCGGCTGGCTACACTGGAAGCCTCACGGGCAGCGGTGGGACCATTGCTATCCAAAGTACCGGAAGCTATGTCCTAACTGCCAGCACTACCGACAGCACCGGAAGAACTTTCACCTATTCGCAGAACATCACCATCACCAACAACGCACCGAATAAACCAACCGGAAGCGCATCGGTAACCCGAACCGCGAAGGATGGCAAACTGTTGGTGAACTTCTCAGCCTATGCCACCGATCCGGACGGTGACACTGTGACCTTGGAATACTCCGGCAACACCTCCGACAGCTACTATGCTGTGGGTGCCCATACAGTGAAGGTCAGGGCAAAAGACGCCTGGGGGCTGTACTCCGACTGGACGGATATCACCTTTACCGTTTCCAATTCCGCTCCATCGACCCCTGTCATCACCCGTACTCCTGACGGCAACAGCATTGCACCAGGCGTAGCTATTACCATCACAGCCGCAAGCACCGACCCCGATGGAGATGCCATCACTTATATTTGGGAAGGCCGTCCGGCACAAACCAGCACTGCCTATCCATTGGGCAAAAATGTGGTTCGCGTGAAGGCAGTGGACTCTACCGGCGCTGAATCTCCATGGACAGCTATTGTGTTCTTCGTTGCCGACCCCAATCGAGGCGGCGGCATGACGCTCACCGGGCCAGAGTCAGTAATCCTGGAACAGGGCATTGCGGGTGCGACCATAACCAATTACACCTTTACGGTTCCGCCTGTTTCCGGGCACTCAGGACAGGACTTTGGTCGTGTCCGCGGCTATAACATATTGACGGGCCAATGGGATCAGCTGGATTACGGCACAACGACCAACGGCATCACCTTCAGCCGCAGCCTGTCGCCCGGACTCTACAGCCAATTGGAGTTTTATTACTACACAAACCATGATTGCATGTACGTGCGTCCGCAAGGACTCTATAGTATCGCTCGTGTGTGAGCATTAGATTAAAGAGAAATCTAATTGGTCAGCCGACT
>NZ_JAGSND010000021.1 GCF_018128545.1 Sinanaerobacter chloroacetimidivorans
GCAATGGGTTTTATTTCAGTTTCCGCAAATCGACGGAATAATTCCTGCTGAAGTAAATGTGTTTTCGTTAATTTAAAATCCATTTTTCATTTTCCTCCTATTTTGTAATGATTAATGACAATAATCTTATCAACTTATCTTATCCTACAAATAACACTTTAACTTATTGTTAATAATTAGTCAAATAAAATTTCTACAAAATGACAGGTGTATTTTGTATACTTTTGACGTCTGCCTCCTTTGTATATTTGACTAAATACATTGAATTTTCAGACTTTTACGCCCTCCTTATTCTGCTGGATTTTTTTTCAACAACTCTGCCTTTGTCTTCCGTTTGTCTTACATGTTCTTTCCATAATTTCTTACAGATTATCTTATTTTATACCTGAAATCTTATCTTTTTGAAATTGCAAGGTTTCCTGTTTTTTTCGCAGAATCTTTTCATCGACGAACCGTTTTCCGCGACAGTTTTAATTGATAATGATTTATCAATTTTACAATAAAACATCCTGATTTTTGCACTGAACCAGGACTTACTTGTTATTTATTTCCAATTAAATTTTCTATTTTAAGAGGCAAAATTACCAAATCGGTAATAACATCTTCCACGAAGGTGGGAAGCATTGGATTGGCTCATTGAAAATAATACAGACATTTACAAAATAAAGGATTTTATGTCATTAACAATGTGACGGAAGGATTCTGATTCGGTACCGCTTTCGGCCGCCCCTTCCTTGATTATGTGCTTTCTGCAATCTACAGGCTCAAATATTATTTTTTTTCTGCATTTCACAGGTTCGAAAACGGATAGGATTTCTGTTTTCTCTGTCCATTGTTCTGCAATATCATGATTCAAGTCTTTAAAAGGCCAGATCATGATGTTTTTTGTATGTAAACTTTTAATATTTTTCAGTGTCATCCCTCTTAATATAAATTTTTTTCTGCTTATTACAAGCATACTGGGAAGCGGACATGACAAAACGATATCCCATTGACCTACATTGGAAACTGACTCTACGTTGTTATGTTCCAGTTGAAACTCCTTTATATAGGAAGTATGTGGTATTCCCAGAAATTCAGCTACCATTGGCCCCAGCACTTCGATTCTGCCCTTGACGCTTTGATATCCTGAAAGTATCAAATCATATCGGCCTAGCTTCCGGATAGCGGCAGCCAGACAGCGGGCCGTGAGATGATCATCGTGACTTTCCGGCTCATTGTCCCATAAGAGGTACGCCTGGTCTGCTCCTAAAGCCAGAGATTCGGTCAGCATCGCCTCTTTTTCACTGGCCCCCATTGACAGCGTTATAATCTCAATATCACAGGAGGGTTCTGCCCTCTCTTTGCACTGAAGGGCCATTTCCAGTGCATTCCCGTCATCATAACACAGATCTTTTAGCAAAACAATGATTCTCATCGGTTACGTCCTTTTTCTACTTATTAAGAAAGCTCTTAGACTTTTATTTTAGCTTTTATTAAAAAAGGTCAGGCTTTCCTTTTTACTTTTATTAAGAAAGCCGGAAAACTTCCCTTCCCGGCTTTCTTCTTATATACAAGTTTTATTCAGCAGCTATTTCATTTCCATCAGATTCTTCAATTTCCCCCATTGTGGCTGGAATATGGCAGGATCCATCAACTTAGGGCCTCCTTCAGGAATGATCGGCTCAAATCCCATTTGATCAAGAATCTGGGTCTTTAGATCAATACCTGGAGCGATTTCCTTAAGAACCATACCTTCCAAGGTTCTTTCTATGACACACCGTTCCGTAATAAAGAGAATATGGTTACCTCTTTTCAATGACTGCTCCGCATTAAACGTAAGCTGCGGGCACTGATCTACAAACTTCTTAAATTTGCCTTCCGTTACAATGATCATCTTTCCGTCTTCAACCTTGCACTCAATGCCTCCCGCCGTAAAGGTTCCCACGAACACGGCATATTTCGCCGTAGCCGCAATGTTTGCAAATCCTCCGACTCCCATAATTTTTCCGTTGAGAAGACTGGTATTTACGTTTCCGTCCTTATCCACCTCGCTGAGTCCGAAGACGCCAAGGTCCAACCCGCCTCCGTCAAAGAAGCTGAAATGATCTCCCTGGTCGCAGGATGCCTCAATATTCCAGTGAGCGCCAAAGTCCCTGCCTCCTCCGGGAATCCCGCCAATACTCCCGGATTCCGAGATCATGGTAATCATATGGTCACAGCCTTCCTCTGCCATAACATTTCCCATATAGGTAGGAGTCCCGATTCCGCAATTTGCTTTGAAACCGGGTTTGACTTCCATAGCTGCCCTTCTTACCATAATTTTCTTCTCATCCAACGGAAGGGGTGCCATGCTGCTTCCCAGGGGAACTCTTACCTGTCCGCAGAAGGAACGGTTAAATTTGGTTCCTTGGGTTTGCATGATATTTTCTGGATTTTCCGCGATGACGATATAGTCAACGTAAATGCCCGGTACCTTTACCAGCTTTGGATTTAAGGAACCTGCCTTTGCAAGGGTTTCAACCTGAGCGATGACAATACCCCCGTTTGCTTTAGCAGCCTGAGCAACCGAAAGCATTTCCAGGTTCAAGGCTTCTTTTTCGCAGGTTATATTTCCGTTTTCATCTGCTGTGGTACCTCTCATCAGTCCAATGTCAAGGGGCCAGGCTTTATAAAACAGGTACTCTTCTCCAAAGAAATCCGGTACGTATTCCACCAGATCTTCACCTTTTTCCTTTGTAAGCGGATTCAGCTTGCCGCCGTCATATCTGGGGTCGATAAAAGTTCCCAAACCTGTTTTGGAAAGGATTCCCGGTGCTTTTCTTCCCGATTCGTGAAAAACCTGCAGCATGGTACCTAACGGCAAATTCCAGGCCATTATTTTATTTTCACTGATCTTTTTAAAGAGTCCCGGCGAGGATCCGGCATGGGAGCCTATGAACCGAGTCATCAGACCGTCATGGGCCCATACTTCTTCTCCTCTGCCTACCCAATCTCCAGCTCCTGCTGCATGAACATGGGTGATATTGTTCGGATGGCCTGTTTCCAGAAACCTCCGTTCCACAGCAAACGCAATTTCTTCCGGCCATCCTGCCAGGCCGAATACTGCCGTTCCCACAGTCATATGATCCTGAAAGAGCTCCGCGGCTTCTTTTACGGTGATTACTTTTGCCATATCTTTTCTCCTTCTTATTTTAAAATAAAACCTTGCACCTGAACAAATAAAAAATACCGTCAAAGCCACACAGCGGCTGGATTTTTTTATTTGTTCAGTGGATATTCATTCAATAAATTTTAATTTTGGGATTTGATCAGCTGCTTCTATTTTTGTTTTCAGCATCTGTACAAAGAGTCAACTTTTCCTTTTGTGCTGCTGCTAATTTACGAAGAGTGGCTTTCAAACACTTACCTGAATCCGACAAAGGAAAGGAATCGATGAAGAAGATCCATTTAGGGGTTTTGTTCGTTGAAATCTTTCCTTTGCAAAAAGCCTTTACTTCCTGGTCCGTCAGGAAATGTCCTTCCTTCACTTTTAGAAAGGCAGCTACTTCTTCTCCGTATAAATCATCCGGGATTCCAACAACACCGGCCTGTTCAATCAGTTCGTGGCTGCAGAGAAAATCCTCAATTTCCTTTGGGCTGATATTTTCTCCGCTTCGAATAATGATATCCTTGCATCGATCCTGAATGCACAAATAGCCGTTTGGCAGAACATACCCGATGTCACCTGTGCGGAGCCATCCCTTGGCATCCACTGTCTTTTCCGTTTCTTCCTTCATGCGATAATAGCCCTGCATGATGTTATAACCCTTCACCCATATTTCCCCCGGATTCCCGGGCGGTAATTCTTCTTTCGTTCTTAGATCCATAATTTTGATATCCACTCCGGGAATGGGTTTGCCTACACTGGTTTCCTTCAGTTCATCGGGGTCATCCCCCAAAACAGAAGTAACACAAGGAGACGCCTCCGTAAGCCCGTAGGATACGATCAGCTCCTTGATGCCCAGCTTTTCTTTAATCTGCTTCATGATGCCGGGAGCACAGGATGACCCTGCGATGATGCCGGTACGCATAGAGGAAATATCATAGCTGTTTTTGCTGATTTCATTGATAAATCCAAGAAACATCGTAGGGACACCGGAAACTGCAGTGCATTTTTCTCTTTCGATTAAGGACAGGGTAATTTCCGGTTTGAATTTATCCACCATAACCATAGAGCATCCTGAAATCAATGCGGTGAGAGTACAGGCTACACAGCCGAAGCAATGGAACATGGGAGCCTGAACACACATGATATCCTTTTCTGTCAGCCGCATCCGTTCTGCCATGGCTACGGCATTTTCCATGATGTTTTCATGGCTCAGCATGACGCCTTTGGGAACTCCCGTAGTACCGGAAGTATAGATTATATGTACTACATCCTGAAAGGAAAGCTGCTGTTCCCGTTTATGAAGCATTTCTTCCTTGACTACCCTTCCGGATTCCATAAGATCGGTCCATCGCAAAGTACCGGGGTACTCCTCGTCACTGATTACGATGACGTTTTTCAGCATAGGCAGTTTCGGCGACTTCAAATTACCTGGAATGGCATCCCATAATTCCGGACAGATTCGATAGAGAATTTCCATATTTTCCGCAGCTTTTGTTCCTACCTGCAAGATGAGGGTCCGGGTATCGGAGAGTCTTAAAATTTCCTCCATCCTTCTTTCCTTTTCATAGGCATTAAAGGGAACCATCATTCCGCCTGCTTTGCTGATTCCTATCTGCGCTACAACGAATTCCGGAGAATTCACGGCCCAGACGCCGACCTTGTCTCCCTTATCAACCCCAATGGAAAGAAGTCCTTTTGCAAGGTCATCTGTCATTTCCTTCAGCTCTCTATAAAGGTATCTCCTGCTGCCTGTACTGCTGACCAGTGCTTCTCTCCCGGGAAAGCGGTCCGCGGTAAAATCAGCAAGCTTTCCGACGGTTAAATCAATATAACTGTGAGCGGAAATCTCCAAATACTGGTCGGGTTCGTCGGGATTAAATAATCTGGCACTTTTTTGTTGTGAGACCCCTATGTTTTCCATGGCAAAGGTTCTGAAAACTGTCTCAATCCACGGCATGGGCCAGGGAAGCTTCCATGCTTCCGATTCCAGGAAACCATCTGCCGAAAAAATCATTTTCTTTCCCACGAGACTGCAGGGTATGCTGTCTACGGAATTTACGGTTATCTCTATTTTTCTGCTGTGATCTATGATCTTCCTCATAACAGCCTTCCCTTCTTTTTAATGGTTGATCTACGCCTCCTCCGAAGAAGCTTTCCGAACGGCTTTTTTTCTCATTTCCCGAACGATGAAGGTGAGCAGGATTCCCACGAGACTCAGTGCTGCGGCGATCAGAAAAGCATTGGTATAGTCTCCGTTATTGGCAGCCTTTACGGTTGCCGCCATTACCGGACCCACATAGCCGCCGATTGCAAAACCGGTAAACATAAATCCATAATTCACTCCATTATTTTTGGCACCGAAGCTGTCTGCAGTCAATGCAGGGAAAACTCCCATAAATCCCCCGAAGCAGAAGCCGATAGCCATAACAATGGGAACAAACTTGCCAAAATCACCGGCACCCACCGTAGACAGCGCGAACATCATGAGACCGGACAGAATATACATGACAGGCAAAGCATTATATCTTCCAATTTTATCTGAAACCCACCCCCAGACTACTCTTCCTGTGGTATTTGCAATGGCTACACAGCTGACCGCCAAAGCTGCCAACGCAGGCTCGACGCCGATAACCTCCTGGGCAATGGGTGAAGCCTGACTTATAATCATCAAACCTGCCATAGCACCAATGATAAACATGATAACCAACAGATAGAATAGAGGATCTGCAAGCATTTGAGACCAGGTCTTATCTTTTCCGGTGTTGGCGGAAGAAGCGGTGATTGCAGGAGGTTCCCAGCCCTCAGGTTTATATCCCGCCGGTGCAGTGATAATGAATTGGGATCCGGCCAGGATGATGATCAGATAGATAATTCCTAAGGTCTTAAAGGTAAACAGCACCCCTGAGCTGGCAATAATCTGCTGTGCAACGGGGGCGAAGATGATGGCCCCGGAACCGTATCCGGCTGTGGCCAATCCCCCTACCAGACCCCTTTTATCCGGAAAAAATTTAACGGTATTGGCAATGGTACAGCTGTAGACCAAGCCCATGCCAAAACCGGCGATGATTCCATAGCTGACATAGAGCCAGGCTAGAGAGGTAGTAAGGCCTGACAGGAAGATACCGCCGCCGAATAAAATACCCCCTGCGAATATCACCCATTTAGGGCCGTACTTATCCTGAATTTTCCCGCCCGTAATCATCGTAATCGGGCTTACCGCATTGGCAATGGTAAAGGTTAGAGCGGTAGCCGCCGCAGTCCATCCGAAGGTTTTGATCAAGGGTCCGGCGAAAACGCTCCAAGCATATCCCGAACCGATACACAGATTGATTATCAGGCTGGCACCAAGAATGAACCATCTTTTTTTCTTAAGATCCATGTTATTTCCCTCAGCTTTCATTGTTTATTTTTTAACAATAACGGATATAAATTGTCTCTTCTTTCTAACCCTTGCTCCCTTCGCTAGATTTCCTGCTCCGGTTTCTGAAAGACTACTTTGAAATCTTTAAAATCCTCTTTGATATCAAGTTTTTTTTTCTCCGATAATAATCTGGCACAGGAGGTTTTGCAGCTGGATGGGCAATCGGCACACATTTCATTCTGACCTACAGGTTCAAACCTGCGATAATTGGTTTCAACAATAATTTTGCCCATAGACTTCCTCCACTTCAGAGTTGAAAAAAACGGCCTGCCACTTTCCGTTCATATACTCCTCGTTGCTTTGAAACAACTGTTCCAAAGATTCATAGGCAGTACGTTCTCCGCAGAAATACATATTGATTTTGTTTTTCTCGATAGTCCACTGCTTCATTTCATCGTCAAACCAGATCAGCGTATCTGTAGGCTTATGAAAGAACTGATCTGCACCCAATGCCTTTTTGTTTAGAAACTCCTTGGGAGAAGGCATTTCCACCAGGTCATAAATACGATTGATTTCCATTTCGAAAACTTTTCCCGTATCCGTTCTTCGGGCCAGAAGTTTTCGATTTTGCATCATAAGTTCCAGAAAATCTCCGGCCAGCTCCATCATATGACCAACCGCATCCAATACCTGAATGATGATCCTGCCATCTTCGTACCGGGCCATACCCTCTACTTCGAACATATCGTCTTCCAGATAGAAATCTACATTTCTGCCCTTCAACTCCTCCATCAATTTCTCTCGATTTTTGAACAGCATCTCTTTTTCCTCCTTCTAGGAACGATATTGAAAAAGGCCGGGATCTTCATAGATGTTGCCTACTACTTCGATGGTATCCGTTAAAAATTCGCCGCCCATAGACACCATGCCATCCCAGGAAAGTATGACAAATGCCGAAATTTCGTCGCTCCAAATGATCTGATGCAGAGATTCTTCCCATTGAACGATATCCCCCTCATAAATTTCATTTTTATTTCTGTCATACCACCCTGTAAATTGCAGAGGCACAAATTCCAACGGTTCTTTCCCACGGAAATCATAAATACAAAGCACACCATAAGATAAATAGGAATAGATGGTTTTGTTTGCAGACTCCTCTATCTCTGGTTGTTCCAGAGCTTCCGGCGAATACATTTTTTTTGCTTCTGGGTCCCAGGCTCTAAATTTTATTTCCCGCATTCTGTCTCTCCTTCTTTCTTCCAAGCAGCATTCTTTTTTTAACAGCGGCAGCGGAAGTCTTAAAAAAACCGCTGCCGCCATTCTCAGTATTCAAAAGGTGCATTCCTCTTGAACCCTGATGATCAATCGTTTGATGCTTTCTATTTCTCTTTACTTGCCTTGATTGCGTTCAGTACCTTTTCCGGTGTCAAAGGCATTTCAGTAAATCTGACCCCGATAGCATCATAAACTGCATTAAAGATAGCTGGAGCCGTAGGCTGGATTGGGCCTTCTCCCGACTCCTTTCCTCCATAGGGAGCCGACGGGTCGAAGGATTCCACTATGGTCGCATCGATTTCCGGCATATCCATAGAAGTGGGCAGTTTGTAATCATGCAGAGAAGGATTGAGAAATCTTCCATCCGGTGCGATCTTCATCTCCTCATATAACGCCTGGCCCATCCCCATCTGTATGGATCCGTGAACCTGCCCCTCTACACTCATAGGATTGATCGGCTGACCGCAATCTCCCGCTTCCGTAATCTTTGTAACCTTGACTTTACCAGTTTCCGTATCAACATCCACTTCTGCGATCTGGGCACTGAAACCAAAGGTTGGAGAATGGCCGATATTTCCTCCCTGCTGGATCCCCTTCCTTCTCGGAGGCGTGAACTGTCCGGTACAGGTAAGAGGTCCGTTAGATTCAATATACATGGTAACCACATCAGACCATGGAACGCTTTTCTTGCTTTTTTCGTAGATAGAGTAGAACATGCCGTCCTTTACAGCCACTTCTTCTCCTCTGCACTTCATCATGGAAGCAGCAACAGGGAAAAGCTCCGCATTGACCTTTTCTGCAGCATTTCTGATAGCCCAACCAGTGGCAAAGGTAAGACGGCTTGCAAAGGTTCCAAGATCAAAGGTTGAAATTTGAGTGTCTCTGGGCACCACTTTCACATCCTCCGTCTTGATGCCAAGGGTTTCTGCGGCCATTTGAGCCATAACCGTATCTACACCCTGACCGATATCCGTAGCTCCGCAGAATACGGTGGCGCCATTTTCCTCATCGATCTTAATGGTAGCAACAGTATGGGGTTTATAGGAGAGATACAAGGTATAGGAGGTACCTGAGATATAATATCCTCCCGATAATCCAATACCTTTTCCATAAGGAAGCTTTCCATGTTTTTCCAGATATCCGGATCTTTCAACCACCTTATCCAGACACTTTTTATACTCCGTATGAGGAATATACATCATGCTTTTCGCAGTATATCCGGATTCAGCAGCGTTTAGTTTTCTAATTTCATAAGGGCTCATGCCAAAGTGGGCCGCAGCTTCATCCAGCATTTGTTCCATGGCAAACCTTGGCTGTACGCCGCCCAGTCCTCGATGAGCACCGCAGGTAGGCTTATTGGTATACACCCTCTTGCCTTCAAATCTCACATTTGGTACCATGTAGGGAATATGCACCATGGAAGCCGTATAGAAAAGTACTACGATACCCCAGCCTGCATAAGCTCCGCCATCCATAATGTTGTTGAAATCGACTGCCGTAATTCTGCCTTCTTTGTCAAAGCCCATTTTAAATTTCATGTAGCAGGGATGCCTTGCGTTATTGGTTGCAAAGATTTCACTGCGTTCGTATGTAATCTTGACAGGTCTGCCGATCTTTCTGGATAATATGGCTGAGCAGAAATCAGCTTGTGATGCGACTCCCTTTCCTCCGAATCCTCCGCCGATGAGTGGAACGGTTATTCTGATTTTATTCATTGGCAGCTCCAAAACTTTGGATAGCTGTTGATGTGTATAATGCGGAACCTGACAGGTTGCATAAAGATGAAGAGTTCCCGTATTATTATCAAAATCTGCAATGGCTGATTGCGGTTCTACAAAGGCATGGTTTACATAGGAGGAATAGTATTCCTGCTCCAGAACAAAATCGGATTCTGACAGGGCCTTTTCCGGATCTCCATATACCTGAACGCCTTCATGGGCAATGTTGTTGGGACAGTTTTCATGGATTCGAAGATCGTCCCTCTTCAGAGCCTCTCTGGGATCAGTGACGGCTTCCAGAATCTCATATTCTACCTTAATCAGCTCCAAAGCCTTTTCCGCCGTTACTTCATCCACTGCTGCGACAGCCGCAATGCCTTCCCCCCAGTTTCTCACCTTTCCAACTGCCAAAGCATGTTCATTGGCATTATGAGGAACGATTCCATAAGCAATGGGGCAGTCCTCACCGGTGATGACTCCCAAAACCCCATCCAACTTCAATGCTTCACTATAATCGATACTTTTAATTACCGCATGGGCATGGGGACTTCGAAGGATTTTGCCATAGGTCATTCTGGGCAGTACAAGGTCATCCGTATACTGAACCTTTCCTGTGACCTTTGCTGCACCGTCAAGACGCGGAATGCTTCTTCCGACTTCGGTAAATTCTCTCGTATAGTCCTTGTATTCATGATATTTGTTTGATACTTCATACATCTTTCCCATTTATTTCACCTCGCCTTCTGCCAAAGCCTTTACATAGGCCTCCACTGCCTCAAAGATCAGGATATATCCCGTACAGCGGCACGTATTCCCCGCCAGGGCGCGCTTAATTTCGTCCTTTGTCGGAGTCGGATTGGTGTCAACCAACGCTTTAGAAGATAAAATCATACCGGGAGTACAGAATCCGCACTGCACTGCACCATGATCCAGGAATGATTTCTGTAATGGGTGCAATTCTCCGGTTTCAGGATTTGCGATACCCTCAATGGTCGTAATTTTTTTACCTTGGCAGGCAATGGCCAGTTTGAGGCAGCCCAGCTGAGGCTTTCCGTCGATCAGAACGGTACAGGCACCGCAGTCTCCCTGTCCGCAGCCTTTTTTCGTACCGGTTAAACCGATCTCTTTTCTGATGACATCTACAAGCAGATCCATGGGAGTGACTGCCACCTGATAAATCTGATCATTGATATCCAATGAAATTAATTGCTTGTTCATCCTTTACGCCTCCTTTGCCGCTTCATAGGCTTCTTTTACCAATCTTCTGGCCAATGCTCCAACTACATCTCTTCTGTATTCTGCAGAAGCTCTGACATCAGAAATAGGCTTTGCCTCGTTCTGAGCTGCTTCTCCTACTTGAAGGATCAGTTCTTCCGTTAATTTCCTGCCTTTCAGCAAAGCAGGAGTCTTCTCCGAAATCAAGGGTCTCGGTGAAACGGAGCCCATCACCAGCTTTACGTCTTTAATGGTTTCCCCATCCTGCTCCAAAACAAGATTCACCGCCATGTTTACAGCATCAATTTCCATGGCATCTCTCAGCCCGATATATCCATAACGGCAAGCAGATTTTTTCTCAGGCTCCGGAAGTATGAACTCAACCAGGATTTCCCCGAGTTCCAGCGCGTTCTTTCGATTGCCTAAAATAAATTCTTCAATAGGAAGCTCTCTTTCCCCCTCCAGGCTTCCCAGTACTACCGATGCACCCAGCGCCGAGAGAGAAGTGGGAGTTTCTGCGGCCGGAGATGAGTGACAGCAGTTGCCGCCGATGGTGGCCATAACTCTGACCTGATTGGATCCAAGTTCCCCGGCAGCATAGGTAAGCGCACCGTATTTTGCCGCCAGTTCCTTTGAAAACTCAATTTCCGATATGGTGGTGCAGGCACCGATGCGGGCACCTTTCCCGCCTTCGCAAACAATTCCTTTCAGTTCGGAAAGTTCACTGATATCAATAATTGCTTCCGGTTTGATCATCTTTTCCTTCATCATGATGATCAGGTCAGTACCTCCTGCCAGTACTTTTGCCTTGTCGCCCAGGCTTTTTACCAGCTCCATTGCTTCCTTTTTCGTTTTTGGCGCATAATAATCGAATTGATTTAAAATATTCAAATCAAGCCACCTCCTTTAAATTTAGAAATGATTACTTTAATAACGAGCCTGCTATGGTTCTTTGCGGATAGTCGACAGCATTTTCTATCAGAAAAGCTCCTCTGATGTCACGGAAATAACGCTCAATTTTCCCTTCTCTGCTGTAACCCATACCGCCATGGATCTGTACTGCATTCATTCCGGCGTCAACCCCTGCCTTCATGGCGTGCATCTTGACATAGGCGGCCTCTTCCACATAGTTTCCGCCGGTATCTGCGCAAGCAGCTCCTTGATAGGCCATCAATCTAAGCAGATGTACCTGGGATGCGATTTCTGCCAAAAGCCACTGTACAGCCTGGAGTCTGCCAATGGGAGCGCCAAATTGAATTCTGGTTTTGCAGTGCATGGCAGAGTCTTCCAGCATGGCATCACCGATTCCTGCAGCCATCGCTGCAAATGCAATATCTGCTTTTGCCTGTATATCTGCTGTAATTTCAGGTCCATCCTCTTCTTTTCCCAGAAGCTCCGCCTTTGCGTGATCAAATTCCAGTTCAGCAGTGGGGAATGCTCTTAACCCTAATTTATCGATCTTATTGACGGTCTTTACTTGTGCCCCATCTACCAGGAAAACGGAAATTCCTTTCTGTCCTGCTTCTTCTTTTGTCTGGGCAATTACCAGATAAAGATCTGCAACTCCGCCATTATAGACAAAGGTCTTTTTTCCTGTTAGGACATAGCTGTCTCCTTCCTTTTTTGCCGTAACCTTATCGGGTCCTGATGCCAGAGCTGCTCCGGGTTCTGCAACAGCAAATCCGCCTAGTTTTTGTCCGCTTTGCAGCAAGGGAAGATATCTGCTTTTTTGATCCTGCGTACCATATTTCTGAATCGGATCCGCAGCCATAACATTATGCGTAATGGCAATGGCAGCAGCTGCAGCATTGGCTTTTCCAAAAGCTTCTGCCATCAAAACCATACTTGTAAAATCCGCACCTACTCCATTCCATTCCGAAGAGATCCGCATGCCTAGAAAATCATTTTTTGCCATCTCCGACACGGCGGAATCAGGGTATGCCCCACTTCTGTCATCATCGTAAGCAATCGGTTCCAATTTTGATTTTGCAAAGTCAGACGCACTTTTTTTTATCATTTGCTGTTCTTTTGTCAATTCAAAGTTCATCTTTCACATCCTCCTAACCACTTTGCTATTTCAGCAAACCACCGGCAATAACCAATCTCTGAATCTGATTTGTTCCTTCGTAGATGGAAAGAATTCTGGCATCTCTCCAAATTTTTTCTATCTCAGACTCTTTTGAATAGCCGTAGGTTCCCATGAGATCCATGGCATCTTTTGCAACCTGCATTGCCATGTCCGTTGCGAATAGCTTTGTAATAGCAGAATGATGCGAATAGGGCTGCTTATGATCCTTCAGAACCGCTCCTCTATGTACCAGCTGCCTTGCCGCTTCCACATGCGCCTCCATATCTGCAAGCTTAAAGGCGACGGCTTGCTGTTTTGCCAGAGGTCTGCCTCCGTCCATTCGATTTTTCACGTAATCC
Source organism: Sinanaerobacter chloroacetimidivorans (assembly GCF_018128545.1). Lineage (GTDB taxonomy): Bacteria > Bacillota > Clostridia > Peptostreptococcales > Anaerovoracaceae > Sinanaerobacter > Sinanaerobacter chloroacetimidivorans. The sequence continues at coordinate 13,127 of NZ_JAGSND010000021.1, forward strand.
ACTGCCGCATTTAAAGCAGCCTGACCACAGCCTACTGATTGGGCAGCCACCATAAGACGTCCGGAATCAAGGGTTTTCATGGCGATTTTCATGCCGTCCCCTTCCGCGCCCAGTAATGCAGAAGCCGGGATTTTCAGATCTTCAATGACCAGTTCCACCGTCTGTGATCCCCGGATCCCCATTTTATCTTCAATCTTTCCTACGCGTAGTCCCGGTGTTCCGCCTTTTACAAGAAATGCACTGAGTCCTTTACTGCCCAGAGTTCTGTCTGTAGAAGCAAATATCACAAGAGAGGATTCCATATCAATGGCAAAGCCGCCCTGAGTAATGTAACATTTGGTTCCGTTTAGAATATATTCATCACCCTTTTTCACCGCCGTGGTAGCCACAGCCCCTGCATCAGAACCTGCTCCCGGCTCTGTCAATGCGAATGATCCATATTTTCCCTCTAAAATCGGTCCAAAATGTTGTTTTTGCTGCTCTAAAGTTCCCGCTATCAATAAGGGGTAGGAGCCAAGATTATTGGCGCCAAATGCAGTAGCAAGGCCAACATCTCCTAATGCCAGCTCTTCCATAATAATTGCGCAGCTCTTGGTATCCAGCTCAATTCCACCCACTGCTTTTGGTGCCACCAGACAGACGAGCCCTGTCTTATACCAAGCTTGAAAAAGGGTTTCCGGTACGTTGCCTGAATCGATCACCTTTAAATTGGGCTTTACGTATTCAGCCACATAATCACGCACCTTTTGCTGGAGTTCTAACTGGCCTGGTGTGTAATCAAACATTCTTCTGCTACCTTCTTTCTTTCTAATTTTGTACCTTATGGTATCTCTTTCCGGTTTAATTGATAATTAATAAACAATCAAGCCGCCCCTATATAGAGCAACAGCCATGCCAAAGCAAATTGCATCTCTTTTAAAAAGGTACAAAGTCAAATAAGAAAGAACAAAAACAAACGAAACCAAACAAATAAATAAATATTCTTCAGTAATTCTTAAGGTGAAATTTATAATTGAACAAAAAAAAACGGTGTACACATTGTGTACACCGTAAACTCTAGTGTACACAACGTGTACACTTAGATTTACAATTTATTTCATTTCATGATTTCCTTTGTGAATCAAAATATCAGATTCATTGATTTGATATTTTTCAAGTTTTTTATAGAGCAGAGTACGTGATATGTTTAACATTTTTGCAGCCTGTGTCTTGTTATGATTACAGGATTTCAGCGTCTCCAGAATGGCTTCCTTTTCCAAACATTCCTTTCTCTTACTGAGAGGCTTGCTGCTATCCTCGTAATCCGATAAGAAACTACCCTCTTTTCTGACGGTTATGGTGTCCTCCATGCCATCCTGATTTCTCAGGCATTCTAAAGTGAGAAAATCTTTTCTGGCAGCATTCATTCCTCGTTCAATAATGTTCTGCAGTTCTCTGACATTGCCGTGCCATTCCCTTTCTTTCAGATAATCAAGGGCATCTTTTGAGATTCCTTGCATATTTCGGCCCATTTGCTTGCTGAGCTTCTGAAGGATATGATTGGCCAGTAAGGGGATATCCTCGCGTCTTTTTCGGAGGGGGGGCATGACGATCGTTAGTATATTAAGGCGATAATAGAGATCTTCGCGGAATTGATCACAGTTTACCAATTTTCTCAAGGAAACATTGGACGCGGCGATTACCCGAACATCGATAGGAATACTTTCACTGGTTCCCAAACGTTCAATTTCTTTTTCCTGAAGAACTCGAAGCAGCTTTGGCTGCATCGTCAGATTCAGATGGTTTACTTCATCCAAAAAAATACTTCCAAGATGGGCTTTCTCAAATTTTCCTCTTTTGCCGCCCTTTTTTGCACCGGTAAAGGTTCCTTCATCATAACCGAAAAATTCCGATTCCATTAAATTATCAGGGATGGCTGAGCAGTTCACCTTTACAAAGGGAAAAACATTTCTTAGACTGCAGCTATGTATGGAATGCGCTACCAGCTCCTTGCCGGTACCCGTCTCACCTTCTATCAGCACAGTGGAATTGGATGCTCCGGCAAAATAGATCTGTTCTTTCAGAAATTTGATAGCATCACTTTCTCCGATGATGTCCTCTACCGAATACCTTGTTCCGCTTCTTTTTCTCATTTCTCCTTTCAGAAATTCATATTCCAAAGTGATGGACTCAATTCTTTCCAGAAAAGCATAGGCCTGATCAACACTAAGAAAAGAAGAAGAAATAAAGCAGCCTACTACTTCATCCCCGTTAAAAATGGGCATATAAGTCATAACACCGGGCAGGTCTCTGCCATTTTTGGTTCTGATCAACATATCCCCCGTTACCGCTTTGCCTGTCCGAATTGCCGTAATTGCCCGGGAACCTTCAATGAGATCATGGTTGTAACTGCCGACGGCAACTTCACGGGGGATTCCGGTATCCTCTTCCCAGCGTTTATTTACATAGACATACTTGGCCTGTTTATCAGTTATAGCAATGATTCCGGCTTGTTCAAATATCAGTTCCACACATTTGTCAGGTAACCCAAACATAACTTGCTCCTCTACCCACATTACAACCAACAGCAAAAACGAACGTTTATAATTTTGCATGTAATTACATCTATAATCATATGCCAGAATTACATACAGTTGTAAAATACCCACAATCTTCTAGTTTTTTTAATCTTACTACGAAGTAATTTAGAATGTCAATGTGAAGTTTTTGTCGAACAAATCGGGGAGACTGGTTATAAGACCCTTAAATATTATTAATATGATTCCTTTTCCTTTAAAATTGCACGGATTACATTTTTGCCATTCACTTCAAAAGCTTCTTCCGGCTGTTGATTCAAGCGGATTCCATGCCAATACCTTTCTTTATAAGCGCGATAGATTTCCTCTTCCGAAGCGCCTTTTTCGGATAAGTCCGTGATTAAATTTCTGCAGGTTTCAGCAGCCGACTTTGACAGGTTCCAATAGTTCTCCGCTATATCTTTTGCAACCATTCCATAATGAGGAGCAATGATCCTTTTCGCGCCTACCTTTTCTCCCTTTTCAATGGATTTCATGGTATCCCGATATCCCTTCAGCATGGACATCATCATTTCTCCCCGTGGACTGAGACACCCCATAGTCTCCGCCGGAAATAGGATATCATCCGGTTCCATGTAGAAGCTCAGAGAACAGTTTGTGTGGCCGGGAGTTTCCAATACCCGAAGAGCTGCACTTCCTAAATCAATCAGGTCACCCTCTTTGATCACATCATCAACATGGATATCTTTATCCATATAATTCAGGTCTGCATCATTGAAGTCAAAATCCACATCCCAAAAAGGCTCCATTTTTTGATAGGATTCTAAAGCTGTGCAGGAAAGCTCATGAATGGTTTTCAGAGCATTTTTCTTTGTAAAAACTTCTTTTGCATAAGAAGCACCAAGCACTTTTGCCGCTGGCCAGGCCTGTTTCAGGTAAGGCAGGCCCCCTATATGATCATAATGGGAATGGGAGATAATAATATAATCCAGACTTCGACCCGCTGGCAGCTCTTTCTTTACGTTTTCAACCAGCTTTTTCCCGCAGAAAGCCATGCCGCATTCCATGACGGCGGTTTTTTTATCTCCGACGATAAGCAATACTTCCCCGCCGGGTCCTGCTGTCACTCTTTTTATATGTTCAGCAAATTCAAATCTTTCTTTATTCATGTTTATTGTTTTCCTCGCTATATTGGGTTAACTCCATATTGACGGATCGATGTCCCGTTGCAATTCTGATATAGTTTACTGTCATGAGCAGCAGAAATAAAATACCGCAATACCCCTCCAACGGAAGAATAAAGGCGATGATATTGCCAAAACCCAGCAGGCTGAGAAGAAAGCCGATAAACGCAGTCCCGATAATTTTATATTTTTTCGACGTATCATCCTTGAGCATGGTTGTAAATCCATAGAAATTACTGGAAGCTGAAGCATAAACCGCAAAAAGCAGCAGAGCGGCATAAGTCCATAGAAGTACCGGATTTAGTTTCCCTGCCAATGACAAAATAGGCAAAAGACTGCCGGAGGAAATTCCCGGATCACTGAGCATAGCCCGGTTCATGATAAAGGCGGAAAAACCCAGCAGAATTCCGCCTGCCGCCGCACCAAGAAACGCTCCAGGATGTGTTCTGGCCCTTTGAGTGCTGTTGGCCAGAATGGGTATCCCTGCCAGCATATTATAGGAGATATAGATGACTGCAGCGGTGTACCAGCTTGGTGCCATAGGACTGATCTTCAACTTTACAGGTAAATGCGATACCGGCAGATCCCGAAAGATAATGTTGAAGCATACGAAAAAGACAATCAATAATAATATGGGAATGATCAGTCGGAAGTATTTTGAAATTCTTTCAAATCCTCCCAATACAGTTGCAAGCACCAGAACCATCAACAGGGACCCCCCGATGATTCTGTGAAAGCCGAACTGTTCCTGAAACAACGCTCCTCCGGCTGCCGCCATAACGATATAGACCAGGAATAAAATCACAGCGGTTATAGATCCTAACAGCTTTTCCATCCCTTTATGCGCAAAAGGCATGATCACCTTTCCAATCTCCGTTGTATCCAGTGCAATGCTGATCTTTACCGTCATCAGTCCAAAAAGTATAAACAGCATGGTAACCATCAAAACCGCCGGATAGCTGTATTTGCCGAAAACACTGAAGAATTGCCAGATTTCTCTGCCGGACGCAAAACCGGCACCCATCAAGGTGCCGACATATAACAAAGCAATATTCAGTGAGGAAATGCTATGCCTGTTCATCTGCTCTCTCCTTACGCTCTTTCATTTCTCGGTTTTCTTTCAATTCTGTGTTTGCTTTATTTTCAGTGCCTTCTTTCCATTCTCCCACGGTGAAAATAATCAGACCTGCCCAGATAATGGAAAAGGTTATCAGCTGTATAGTATCAAATGGCTCTCTATAGACAAAGATCCCAAGCAAAAGGGTTAAAGACGGAGATACATATTCCGTGATGCCCAAGGTAACCAGATTGATACGGTTTGCTGCCATGGCAAACAGCATCAATGGAGTGCCGGTAACAATTCCTGCCAGTGCCAGCAAAGTGAGCTGGTAGGGTTCTGCTGTTGAAAAAGCACCCTTTCCGGAAAGCTCTATATACAATATAATAACCAAAGCCACAGGAACAAGCAACATCGTTTCGTAAAGCAAAGCTAGAACGGCATCTAATTTGTATTTTTTCTTGATTGCTGCATAGGAAGCAAAGCTTATGGCTAAAGACAATGCAATGATCGGAATTTCACCATAATAAATCAGCATGACCAGAACCCCCAGGCCAGCCAGGAGAAGTGCTGTCAATTTATAAAGATTCAGTTTTTCATGAAAAAGCAGAATTCCGAAGATGCAGACAATGAGAGGTTCTATGTAATATCCAATGCAGGTTTGGATGATATGATCCGTACTTACCGCCCAGATATAAATCCCCCAATTGGTAGAAATTAACACTCCCGTAAGAAAAAAAGTCTTTAGGATCCCCTTCTCTTTTAATGGTTTCTTGATCCCTTCCCACTTATATACCTTTAAGGCCAATACCAAGGCAAACAGAAAAGCCAGTACAATCCGGTAAAGCATGATCAGCAGAGGATTGACATCATCCAAGGTTTTCCAATATACAGGCAATAAGCCCCATAACACAGCGCAAAGGATTGCACATGCAATCCCTTGCGTATATTCTTTTTTACTATTTGTTTGATTCAAGTTTACACCAGCGTTTCTGTGAGTAATTGATTATTGATGGCTTCCCCCGGAGGTACGATAGGCGCAACATTCTCGTCGATATAGATTTCACAGGCAACAACGGCACCTGTTTTTCCGGATTTTGCTTCTGTCAGGGCCTTCCGTAGTCCTTCTTCGTTCTGAACAAAGTACCCGTTAAGTCCAAAAGCGGAAGCCAGTTTTTCATAGTCTACAACATCCGGCAAATCCGTTGACGAATATCTTTGATTAAAAAACAACTTTTGCCACTGTCTGACCATACCCAGAGTATGGTTTTTAATGACGATGGTGATGATGGGCAGCTTCTGGGAAGAAACGGTAGCCAGTTCATTCAGATTCATTCGAAAACTTCCGTCTCCGCTTATGTGAATCACCTGCTTATCCGGATTTGCAATCTGAGCGCCGATTGCAGCTCCCAAACCAAATCCCATGGTGCCTAAACCGCCGGAAGTAATAAAGGTTCGAGGTTTTCTGAAGGGCCATTTCTGTGCAGTCCACATCTGGTGCTGTCCCACGTCGGTGGCTACAATTACATCATCGCCCATGACATCGTTAATGATTTCAAATATGTTATCGGAGTTTAGTTTATCATGGGTTTTCCGTTTGGCCTTCTTCCAAGCCTGAATTCTTTTATTCCAATCTTCTCTTTTATTTTCTTCCACCATAGGCAGAACAGCGGAGAGCACACCCTTTACATCACAGTTTACGCAGTAGTCATATCTCATATTCTTACCAAATTCAGATGGATCGATATCGATATGTATGATCCTTGCACTCTTTGCAAATCTGGAGGTATCACCGGTTACCCGGTCGCTGAACCTGGCCCCGACAGCGATAATAAGATCGCTGTTATGAACCGCCATGTTTGCTTCTTTTTCTCCATGCATTCCTGCCATCCCAAGGGATAAGGGATGTCTTCGGTCAAAGGATCCCATGCTCATTAACGTTGTTACCACCGGAATATTGGACTTTTCCGCCAATGCGGTCAGCTCCCCGGAGGCTTCTGAGATAATAACTCCGCCTCCGGCATAGATTACCGGTTTTTCAGCTCGATTGATTTCTTCTGCAATACAGGCCGCCTGTTCCATATCGACTGGCACTGGAGGGCAATCATCATATTCCGGTTGATATAGTTCAAAGAATCCCATTTCTACCATAAGGTTTTTAGGGACATCTATAATGACAGGTCCCGGCCTGCCGCTTTTGGCAATCCGGAAAGCATTACGAATACTCGGAGCAAGTTCTTCTACGGTTCTGCAGAAAAAGCTGTGCTTGGTGATTGGCAGTGTAATTCCTACGATATCCACTTCCTGAAAGGAATCTTTTCCCAACAGATTGACAGGAACCTGACCCGTGATAACCACCATAGGGCTGGAATCCATATAGGCTGTTGCAATTCCTGTCACCGTATTTGTGGCACCTGGTCCGCTGGTGGCAAAGCAAACCCCAACCTTTCCGGTGGAACGGGCATAACCATCTGCAGCATGGGTTGCCCCCTGCTCGTGACTGGTCAGTATATGATTGATTCTGTCCCGATAGTCATATAAAGCATCGTAAAGGGGCATAATTTGTCCCCCCGGATAACCGAAAATGGTATCCACCTTCTGCTCTAACAGACATTCCATGATTATTTGCGATCCCTTTAATTGCATAATTATCACCCTAATTTATTTATTTTAAGTTTATTCTTCCTCGTTCCAGGAATACATCTTTCTCAGTTCTTTTCCAACGCTTTCCAGCTGATGTTCTGTCTTGATTCTTCTGGTAGAAAGGAAATGCGGACGTCCTACTTTGTTTTCTGTGATCCAGTTTCTGGCAAAAGTACCGTCCTGAATTTCTGAGAGCACTTTCTTCATTTCTTTCTTCGTCTCTTCGGTAATGATTCTCTTACCTGTTTCATAATCTCCGTATTCAGCAGTATCGGAAATGGAATATCTCATTCTTCCGAAACCTCCCTGATAAATCAGGTCTACGATAAGCTTCATTTCATGGATACATTCAAAGTAAGCATTTTCAGGATCATATCCTGCTTCAACCAGTACTTCAAAACCTGCCTGCATAAGAGCGGTTACGCCGCCGCAGAGAACTGCCTGTTCACCAAACAAGTCTGTTTCCGTTTCCTGTCTGAAGGTTGTCTGCAGCACTCCGGCTCTGGATCCGCCAATTCCTGCTGCATAAGCAAGACCGATATCCTGGGCTTTTCCGGAAGCGTCCTGTGCAATTGCAATTAAGCAAGGTACTCCTTTTCCAGCAAGATATTCACTTCTTACCGTATGTCCAGGTCCTTTAGGAGCGATCATAATGACATCTACATCAGCAGGTGGAACGATCTGCTGGAAATGAATATTAAAACCATGAGCGAATGCAAGAACCTTGCCTTCTGTTAAATGAGGTTTGATGCTGTTTGTATAAATATCAGCCTGTTTTTCATCCGGTACCAATATCATAATGACATCGGCTTTTTTTGCTGCATCAGCAACAGTTGCTACCTGAAGTCCGGCAGCTTGAGCCTGTGCCCAGGATTTGCTTCCTTCATAAAGTCCTACAACAACGTCGACTCCACTTTCCTTTAAATTCAATGCGTGTGCATGTCCCTGACTTCCATAACCAATAATAGCAACGGTTTTACCGTCTAATAATGCTAGGTTACAATCACTCTGATAGAAAATTTTTGCCATTTGTTCATTCACTCCTTTGTATAATTAAGATAATTAATAACAATAATCTTTGTCTTGAGACACAAATATTTTTGCTTATTATTAAATATTAATATATTCTACTACTACCAAATTTACAAGTCAAGGTTATTAGGCGATTTTATACTGATATTTACTTATATTTATATCCGGCTATCCGGCATTTTTATCCTTTTATTCATTCTTTTAAAAGAAAAACGAGCCGCACAGAAAGCAGCCCGCTTTTCTCACTATTTTTAAGATCATTTACAAAACAGTTCTATGTTCGTTTTAACAGCTTCTGACGTTACCTCTTAGAATAATCCTAAGAATCCGCCGCCGCATTTATCATCTTTTTGACTACCAAAAATCCAAAAGATAACAATAATGATAAGTATCCAGAAACCAAATCCACCAAAGCCGCTATCACAGCAATCATCTTTACAGCCACTACCGCCGAAGCCACCGCCGAAAAAGTTTGTACCGCCGCAAAGCAAGAAGATTATGACAATAATCCAAATCCAACCTCCAAAGTCCCAATCCGAACCACAGTGATCATCATGATGATCATGACAATCACAATCCGGCTTGCAATCTCTATCGCAGCGATCTCTTTCGAAACATTGTCTCAAGTCATCACCCACCTAAAACACCTCCATGTACTGATAACATAATTCGTACATAATATGAAGAAGGCCGGTGATTGGTTCCAAGGTCCTGATACTCATTTCAATTTTCTGATCCGGATCATTCCGACAATCGTTCCGTCAAATGAAATTTCATCGCGAAAATTACTTAGGAACCTGTTTTTCTTTATTTTACCCGATTTTCTCTAGGAGTTTCAGCATATCTTCCGGCAAGGGTGCCGTCACTTCCATCCTTTTCTTCGTTACCGGATGAAGAAAAGACAGAGATTCCGCATGGAGGGCCTGGCGTTCAATGAGCCATACTGCGGCCTGACCATAGAGTACATCACCTACTACAGGGTAGCCCAGATGTGAAAGATGAACTCTGATTTGATGAGTTCTTCCCGTTTCCAGCACCAGCTCCACCATGGTGTATCCTTTCGAGAATCGATTCAGTACTTTATAATGCGTAACTGAAGGATAGCCCCCTTCTCGCACTGCTCTTTTTAATTGATCTTCCTGTTCTTTGTCAATAGGCAGATCGATGGTGCCTTCATCTTCTTCCATGACGCCTTTCACGATGGCGATATATTTTTTAATCACAGCGTTCTCGCTCATCTGTTTTGAGAAATCATCCTGGCTGTGAGAATTTTTTGCAACCACCAGCAGTCCGGAGGTGTCCATATCGAGACGATTAATGAATCGGATTTTAAAATGTTTATCCTGCTTTATCATATAATTCATAACACCGTTGGCAATGGTGTGACATGGATGACCTTTGGTCGGGTGCACTACATAGCCGGGCTGTTTATTGATAATCAGCAGGTCATCATCTTCATATACCACGGATATAGGGATATTCTCCGGTATAAATGCACTTCTCTCTTTTGGGAGCATAACAGTAATCCGATCCCCGGGCAGGGACTTTTCATACATTTTCACCGGGCTTCCGTTTCGTTCAACGCCGCCGTGTACTTTTAACTTGGCCATCAGTCTGGAAGAAAATCCAAAATTACGTTTTAAAAGCTCCTTTACCGGGAGCTCTGCGTCACTTTTTTTTATAATATATTCAAATTTTTCTTTTTCCATTTTTGTATCCTTTATCTAGCTTTCCTCTGCAAGAACTTTCTTTCTACAGGAATTTACTTTTTACCTTGCTCCAGAAATCATAGTTTTCAAATCTGAGCAGCTTTACAATAGACTCGGAAAATTCTATGTAAATTTCTTCGATTCCACTATGTTTATATTCCATTCCGTCAGTGACAATAAGAATCTCCTCATCCCTTGAATATTCCGGATAAATCCTGATAGATAAATCCGGGGGGAGAATGATGCTTGAAGTGAAGGAGCGATAAGCTGTGGTATTCATTGGAGCGATAGGTGTTACCTGAAGCAGATTCAATCTTGGATCTACAATACTGCCCCCCAGGGAGTAATTGTAGGCGGTACTGCCTGCAGGTGTGGAAACCAGTAACCCGTCACCGCTGAATCTTTCGATAAAGCTTTCTCCGATAGAAAGATTCAAGTGAATCGTTCTGGAGCGCTCCCCCTTGAAAATAATTTCATTCAATCCATTATATATGTGCCGTTCCGCACCGTCTGTTGCAACGGCTTTCACTGTTTTCAAATGTTGAATTTCATATTTTTCATGCTTATATTTAAAGATAAATTCATCAAGGCCATCAGGATGCAATTCCTGAAAAAAACCCAGATGGCCTGTGTTAATACCGATGAATGGGATTTCGGGAAAATGATATTTATGAAGCGTTTGCAGAAAAGAACCGTCACCGCCAATGCAGATGATCAGTTCCGCATTTGGATCAAATTCTCTCGGCACCACAAAATCACTCTTTTCAAGTTTACGCTTCAAGAGTCTTTTCGTATCCTTAGACAATACCGTATCATTTGCAAAAACATTGATAATTCTCACATCGACACCTTTTATCCCAATTCTTTGTACAGTAACGGATGCTTTTCTATTTTACACTAGTTTTTCGATTTCTACAATAAGTGTTTCGAACGCGTTCATGGCTTTTTCGATTGGTTCAGGCCTGCTCATATCGACACCTGCAATTTTCAGCAGTTCGATAGGGTCATCACTGTCTCCCGATTTTAAAAACTCAATATAAGCATCTCTGGCCGGCTGTCCTTTTTTCAGAATCTCTTCCGAGATAGCCGAAGCCGCCGAAAAACCGGTAGCATATTTATACACATAAAATGCCTTATAGAAATGTGGAATTCTTGACCATTCCATTTCAATCAAAGGATCATAGGATACCTTTGGTCCGAAATATTTTTTATTGAGTTTTCCATACTCATCGCTGAGCCATTCTGCGGTAAGGACTTCTCCGTTTTCTACCGCATAGTGAGTCAGCCTTTCAAATTCGGCAAACATGGTTTGTCTGAACAATGTGGTTCTGAATTCTTCTATATAGAGATTCAGAAGATATTTCTTTTTCTCCGGATCTTTCGTATTCTCTAACAAATGATGAATCAAGAGAGATTCATTAACCGTAGAAGCCACTTCAGCGGTAAAAATAGAGTGCCCGCCATAAATGAAAGGCTGATTATGTCTGGTGTAATAGGAATGCATGGAGTGTCCCATCTCATGCACAAGGGTAAAGACATCTTTCAGCTTCCCATTGTAGTTTAAAAGGATATAAGGCATGCTGTCGTAGCTGCCAAAGGAGTAGGCGCCGCTTGTTTTGCCCTGATTTTCATATACGTCAATCCAGCCGGCTTCAATTCCCCGGTTCATCTTCTGCAAATAGTCGTCTCCCAATGGAGCTAAGCCTTCACGCATCATATCCAGTGATTTCTGATAAGGAATTTCCTCTTTTGGCAGTTCCACAAGAGGAACATACATATCATACATGTGTACATCCTGTACTCCCAGAAGCTTCCTTCTGACCTCAACATATCTATGCAGAAGATCCAATCTGCTGTTTACCGTCTCAATGAGATTATCATAGACGGAAATAGGAATATTGTCACCGGATAATGCTGCATGCAGCGCAGATTCGTATTTTCTGATTCTGGCAGTGATAACGTCTGTCTTCGTATTGTAATTATAGGTAGTGGCAAGGGTATTTTTCAGCTGCCCGTATGCTTGATATACATGCTCATAGGCATCCTTTCTCACTCTCTGATCGTGAGACTCCATAAATCCAATATATCTTCCGTGTGTGACCTCAACCTCATCACCATCTTCGTCTGTAATGGTTCCGAATTTGATGTCCGCATTATTGATCATGGTGAAAATATCGTTTGTCGAAGAAGCGATTTCACTGATCTGAGCGAGTAGATTTTCCTCTGTTTGAGATAAAACATGGGCTTTTTCTCTCAGAAACTCATTGATGGCATGTTCATAAAGCTTGAGCCCCTCTTCCGCTGCTATGAACCCTTTTAATTTATCCTCCGGGATATCCAGAAGTTCCGGTGTAAAAAAGGACAGGTAGGAAGATGTTTTGGCAATCAGAGAGCTTGCTTTGTCACTCATGGCCTGGTATTTATTTACCTGATTGTCCTCATCCTTTTTCATTCTTGCATAAACATAAACTCGCTCAAGAATGAGCCAGATGGTATCTTTCTTTTGAAAAGCTTCCAAAAGAACCTGCGGACTTTCCCCCAGCCTTCCCGCATAGCTCTTGAAATCTTTCGCTTTTTCTTCTACAATCTGATAATCCTTTTTCCATTGCTCCTCATCAGCATACATGGCTTCAATATTCCATTTATATTTTTTATCGATCTGATCTCTGTTTTTTGTTTCTTTTCCCATGGCGAACTCCTTTTTTTATTTTTCTATTTACATTTTATCCTTAATTCATTAATATTATTATAACAGTAACGGCAGCCTAACTGAATAAAGAAAAAAATTTTATTGATAATTTTTCCAATTTTCTTTGTTCTGTCACATATATCGGTTCACCTGTCAATTCACCCAATTTATACGGCAAATTGATGATGAACTTATGCGAAGAAGTCACAAATCTTATTTGTGTTGATTCCTACTGTTTACTACATCAATATGGAAAGGACATTAATTTTCTATGGATAACAGACCGATCGGTTTTTTCGATTCGGGATTAGGCGGACTTACCTGCATACCTCATCTGATGAAGGCTCTGCCAAAGGAACGAATCATATATTTTGGAGATACGGCCCGTACGCCCTACGGCTCCAAAGCTCCCTCCACCATACGGCTTTTCTCTATGCAAATCGCTGATTTTTTGGTAAAAGAAAATGTAAAGATGATTGTGATAGCATGTAATACTGTAAGTTCAACCTGCCTGGAGGATTTGCAGCAGAAATATCCGCAGATTCCCATTGTAGGAATCATCAGTCCGGCTGCAAAAGTGATAGCCGGTACCTGCACAAAGGATAATAAAATAGGCATCATCGGTACAAAGGTTACAATCAAAAGCCAGGCATATGAGTCTCTGATTCACAATTTAAATCCTGATCTCGACTTATATTCCACCCCATGCCCCACTTTCGTACCTCTTATCGAAGAAGGCATCATTCAAAACGAAATCATGGATTTATCTATTCAGTACTATCTGGATCATTTCATATCCTATAATAAGATCGACACTCTGGTTCTAGGCTGTACCCACTATCCTCTTATTCGTAAAAATATTGAAAAATTATATCCTGATTTACGAATTATTAATCCATCTGAGGAAATACTACAAAGCATTACTGCCCGTCTTTCTGAAAATGATTTATTTGCAGATCAGGCAGTATTTGAAAACACTTTTTATGCCAGCGACTTATCTGAGAATTTTATCAACATGATCAATCGAATTTTCGAGAACTCTGAATTTAAGGTTGCATTTAAAAGTTTTGAATTGGATACTTACAAATGAGGTGGATGGAATTATGAGATTTAACGAACTTTTGGAATTACTGGAAATTGAAAATCTGGATGAATTCGGCTACTTTGAGCACTTTGCTGCATTGGTTGAATGCGATGAAGAAATTTCTTATGAAATGTTTTATAAAGTGCTTTCCGATGTAGACACCGAAACCCTTTTGGATCTGACTGACAACTATTTTGAAGATATCCTCCAGGGTATGCCGGATGACGGTGTGGAAATCTACACCCTTTTCAGCACCATCAAGCAGGCCTTGATGGGACATTTAAAAGCTTCTTCCTCCCGGGAGGACAGGGTTCTTTATGTGGATGAATTGTTTAAATTCAGAACCTGGTACATCTTTGACAGTGTCGTCACCTGTAAGAGATTAAAGGATGATGTTAAAAAAGAGGTTACACTCAGCGAAGCGCTATCCTTATATCGATCGGAAAAATTAAACGAAGATCAGTACAGTTATGATTTTTCCGAGTGCCTGGACTATGATCTCGATGAATATACCATTCCTATCGATGCCGCAATTGACGAGGAATATGATGATATCCTGGAAGAAGACGAAGACCTGTACGAAGACGGCCTTATTGACAGAGATTTTCCGGTAATAGACGGAGAAGACTATGAAGAGGAAGAGGACGACTACGAGGATTATTGATAGAAGTTCTTTTGGATGAAAAGCTGTTAAAACACTTACAAAAAAACACACTCAACCCGAGTGTGTTTTTGATTTTTATACATTAATTAATTTTTAAATATTTTTTGACGTATTCAACATCCGAAGGCGTATCAATATACAACGTGCCTCTCTTTTGCCTCGTCTCTCTTCCCTTTCCGGTAATCAGAACCACTGTATTGTCGTCGGCATTGGTAATGGCTTCCCGTATTGCCTCTTCCCTGTCCGGAATTATGGCATATTTTTTGGTGTGTTTTTCAACATGCTGAGCGATTTCCTCGCAGATATTAATAACCGGTTCTTCCCCTGCATCCTCTTCTGTTATATAGATTTGATCCGAATATTTTCCCGCAATTTCTCCAAGTTCTCTTCGTCTGGAGAAAGCCTTCTTTCCCGGGCATCCAAATACGATGGTGATTTTTCTGTTTGGATACTCTTTCTTTGTAGATTGGAACAAGGTTTCAAAGCTCATTTTATTATGGGCATAATCTACAATCACATAGACTTTGCTTCCTTTTCCTGTGTAGACTTCCATTCTTCCGCTGACCCTTGCCTTTTTCAGACCTGCATAAATATATTGCACGGGTATGGACAGGCTGGTGGAAATGGCGATGGCCGCCAGCGCATTCTGTACGTTAAACAGTCCTGCCATCGTTAATTTAAATTCCTTCACAAAGCTGTCCGTCCTGACGGTAAAACTGATGGTTTTCCCTGATTTTACGATATCATAACCATAGACGTCGGCTTTTTCATTTAAACCGAAGGTGATGATTTGGGGAGCTGCTTTTGCCGCTTCCAATACACGGTCTGCATGGTCCGTATCGATATTGACGCAGGCTACTTTGCACTGACTGAAGAGACGAAGCTTCGACTGGAAATAATCCTCAAAGCTGTTGTGCTCAATATCGCTGATATGATCTTCCCCTACGTTCAGAAAACAGCCTACATCAAATGTGACCCCTAAGGTTCTGTCATATTTCAAGGCCTGGCTGGAGACTTCCATACTCAGGTACTCAATATCGCTTTTTACAGCATTATGAAAATGCATATGGAGTTCAATGGCCTCCGGAGTAGTCAGATGAGATTCTTCATTGATGACACCGTCATAATTGTCAATTCCGGAGACGATGGCACTTTTCGGTTTTTTTTGATCCTTCAAATACTCGTCCAAAATAAACTTCATAAAATAGGCTGTAGTGGATTTTCCTTTTGTACCTGTGATCCCTATGAGCTTCAAAGACTTCCATGCTTCGTTATAGTAATAGTTCGCTAATTTCGCCATTGCTCTTCGAATATCATTTACGATAATATAAGAGAGCCCACTGCCATCCGGAAGGAATTCATCCAGTTCATATTTTTCCTGACTGATATAACATATTGCACCCTTCTTTACCGCATCTTTCAGGTATTCTGGTGAAAAATGATTTCCTTTGCAGACAAAAAGAGTTTCCTTCCTTACCTCTTTTGAGTTGAAAGTCAGGAAAGTTACGTTTCTGTCCTTATTTTCTAAGGGAATCTGAGCCTCTGCTACAAGTCCGTCCTGTTCCAGCAAACTGTAATACTCTTCTAATGAATGAAGTCTGTTTTCCATATCTATACTCCTGTTTTCTTCAGTTTTCTGCCGCAGGATAAAATGGACTTCTCAGCCAGTAATCCCATGGCATCTATGTAATAAGAAGGAAGTTTATAGACATCTTTAAAGCAGGATAACTCTGTGCATGCCAAAATTGCTCCCTGACAATTCTGGGATACAATTTCCTCCTGTATTTTTAAGAAATCCGTAAAATCTATTTCTCCTCCATTTTTAACGCCGTCATATATAATTTTCATGACCAGTTTCTGCATTTCTTCGGAAGGAATGACCGGAGTGATTCCGGCCTTTTCAAGTTCTTTTTGGTAAAGTTCCATCTGTATGGTGCCATCTGTGGCAAGGATACCGATTTTTAGTTCTTTTCCATCGAATTTTTTAGAAATATAGCCGGCTGTCTCCCTTACCATATGAATCAAAGGAACTTTCAAATTTTCCTGCAGCCTGTCCGCCAGCACATGGGAAGTATTACAGGGAATGGCAATACTGGTAGCTCCCTCCTGCTCTAAAAGTTTTGCGTCCTTCAACAGGAGCTGGAACAGTTCTTCAACACGGTTTTCTTTAATGGCTTTTGTTCTGTCCGGCATGGTGGCATGGTTTAAAATTATCATATCCACATGTTCTTGATCACATTTTGCATCTGTTTTATCAATTATCATTTTATAGAATAATTGTGTGGCTAACGGGCCCATACCTCCCATCACCCCTAAAACCTTTGCATGATCTTTTCCCATCTTTGTGTACTTCCTTCCCATTATCGTTTTTTACCCAGGTATTTTTTATATTTTACATAATGGCCAAATTGTGATTTTAATAAACGCAGCCTCCTGATAATGCCCTTATCCTTTTGATAAAAAAGCGGGTTCACATAATTGCCGGACTGAAAGAGCGCTCTCATTTCCTTTCGGTATTCCTCCGGCTTGATATATTGAAAAGCAACTCCCTTTGGGACTACAAGCCAAAGGGATTTATTTGTTATGGTCTTAAATTCCAGGGGTTTTTGTTCTATATAATCTTCAACGACATATTTGGCAATATTTTCGCCGGCTCCGGTAACATAGAAATTACTTCTTCCCTGCCTGGTGTTAATTTCAAATGCCTTAAATTTACCATCCCTCTGGTCATATTTGATATCAAAATTTGAAAAACCGATATAATTCATATCTTCGAGGAGTTTTTTGAATTTCTCTTCCAATTCCTGATTATGCTCCATCATGATAACAGCATGATTGCCAATCCCATGAGGGGTATGCTCCTCAAGGAGCACATGACCCAGCGCCATTAATTTGACTTTTCCGTATTGGTCCGAATAATTGGTCAGTACTCTCATATAGGTATCATCTCCAGGGATAAAATTCTGGATGATAATACTGTCATGATAGCCCGATTGATAAATATCATCGAGAATGGTTTCAAGCTCCGATCGGGTGTCGGCTTTATATACCTTTTTCTGGGATGTAAAGGGATGTCTCCAATACTCGATCCCATTGGATGGTTTGATAATATATGGGGATGCAAAGGGCAGCTCAAAATCATGTCCTATTTCCCTGCGATGAACAAAGGTATCCGGGTAGTCTACGCCGTTTTTTTCACACATGGCATAGAACTTTTCCTTATGAATTAAATCATTCATCATGTCAATATGGATATAGGGCGCAATAATATTTTCAGGGAGCTTGTCTTTATTTTGGCTGATAAGCTGCACATAGCTGTCGCCACAGCCTAACAGGATAATTTTTTTATCTTTGTTTTTTTCTGAGAATTGAACTACGATATCCAGGAATGTATCTTGTTGATCTGCTTTCGGATTGGCTGTATAATTCATAATTCTGCTGTCCTGACAAGGACCTGTGTTATATTTCCCAAAAACCTCTGCTTTTATGTTGTATTGCTCATGAAAAGCTCTGGCTACGCTGTAAACATTAATATCACCCGCAAATAGCAACGGTATAAAATTCTGGCTCATTCTGTTTCTCCTTAGATTGTTTCTTGTTCATTATTATAATACCATTTTGGTTTATTATCAATGAATAATTAGGGGTTGCAGGACAACCTGCGTCCTTAAAAAAATCCGTTCAGTATCGTTGAACCGGCTGCTGAAAAAAGGGACAGCAAAACCATATCTCGTTATCACGAGCGAGCTTTTTTCAGCATATCATAAATGAGAATAGTCTGGAAAGGATGATGTGTATGGCAGGAACCGAACGTCATATGTATCCGGGTAATAATACACCTGAGGGATTCTTCTCTTATTATCAGTATATATTAAGTCAAAAAGAAGCAGATAAAATTATTTGTATCAAAGGTGGCCCCGGAGTTGGAAAATCAACATTTATGAGAAAAATAGGCGAAACATTACTAAAGGAAGGACACGACGTGGACTTTATGCATTGTTCCTCTGATAATGGATCTCTGGACGGCATTGTACTGAGAGATAAAAAGATAGCCATGATAGACGGAACGGCACCCCATGCTGTCGTGCCCTTATTCATCATCAGTATTTCCAATTGATTCGAATCTTTTGAGTAAGATTATCTCTGTCCTTTTCTCCTATTTCTATACTGTCTATAAACTCATTTACGTAACGGGCGGTCAGGCCCTTCATTTCCTTATATTGATGGATGAATTTCTTTGTAAAATCCGTATCATTCAAAGAATCGGGTTCATTTACAGCCGACTTCATCAGATTCTCTTTTTTGTTTCGCAGTCTTTCATTATTTTTCAGCAAGGGGCTCACAAGTTCGTCAAATTGGGCCGGCGAAAAAGCTCCTGACGTATTATCCCGATACAAGGCTTCTATCATCCTGTTATTTTCCTTTATCTTCCGATCAAGGACTTTCACTTCCCTGGATTGATTTGTACTTATTTTATCCAATTTATATTTTTTAAGTTCATCCTCGATTATTTTTTCATTTACTGTCTGTAAATAAAGTTTCATTTTATTTTGCACAAGGGATTCCAACAAATCCAACCGGATGGTAGGGCCATTGCAGAGGCCCGTTTTTTTATTTGCCCGGCTGCATCTGAGATAGTGATATCGGATATTTCCATTCCGGTTCTGCAGCGTCACTCTGTACATGGTGCTCCCACAAACCATGCACTTAACTTTTCCTGATAAAACGTGGCAATTCCCATGGCCATCACTTCTCTTTTTTTCTTTCAGCAGCCGTTGCACTTGACTGAAGGTCTCTTCCTCAATAATCGGTTCATGGGTGTTATTCACAATGATCCACTGATTTTTGGGTACACTCACGACTTCTTTCGACTTATAGCTAGGCTTTTTCCGGATTCCCTGAACCATATTTCCCAGATACATTTCGTTTTTTAGAATCCTTTTTACCGTAGTTCGGTTCCAAAGCCCTTCACAGTCTTCAATTTCATTATTCCTGGGTTTGCCGCCGTTATGTAATTCTTTATACCTTGAGGGATTTGGGATTTCTTTATCATTGAGATATCTGGTAATCTTACCGCTTCCCATGCCATCCAGAAACAGGTCGAAAATCAATCTTACCACCCTTGCAGCTTCTTCGTCGATCATTAATTTACCTTTATTCCTCGGGTCTTTTTGATAGCCATAGGAGGCATGACTTCCGATAAAAACACCGTCTTTTCTTTTTTTATCAAAAACCAATTTGATATTTTCAGATAGATCTTCACAGTACCATTCATTTACAAGCCCGTTGATCTGCCTTTGTTTTTTATTACCGAGATTATCGGTGTCAGCAGCATCGGCAAGGCCTACAAATCGAATATTCCATAGAGGAAATAACTTGTGAAGGTACTTTTCCACGGTTTCCATTTCCCGGGTAAACCTTGCCTGACTTTTGCATAAGACAATGTCAAATTTTCTTCCTTTCGCATCATTGATTAATTCCTTCCACGCCGGGCGGTCCTGATCAAGCCCGGACCAGTCATCATCTGCGTAAACTTTAAAGATCTCCCAGCCTTTTTCCAGAGCATAGCCGGTCAGGATTTTCTTTTGATTTTGAATGCTTTCCGAATCCTCTTTTTCGCTTTTTCCCTTATCTTCTTCGGAAAGCCGGCAATAGATCGCCACTTGTTTCATCTCTGCCATCCTCCCTCTATTACCCAATCGGATGATTCCAACTATAAAGTATGAGGTCTTGCAAGAAAGACCTCATACATTTCTTTTTCCTTCATCGCTTCTTATAATGTCAGCAAGTTTCTTGGAAATATTTATAATTCGCTCCCCTTCATTTGGAATTCGATAGGTCTCTTCAACCATAAACTTTGTATTCATAACGGAACCTCCTCTGATAAATGTTTACGATAAGAAGGTTCTCTTTATACCTGTATTTCAGCGAATTTCTTTCCATAAAATCCTGATACTTTCTTCGTCGATAACATCCATTTCCTTTATGGATCTCAGGATTGATTTGACTGCCATATCGGAAAATCCGTTGGCATAATATATTTTTGATAGATACAGCAGCACACGGCGATCATTCACTTTATTGAAAATCGGCAGCAAGGACTGGAATACCTCATACTCACCTGTTTTCAGCAGTATGTTGAGCAAAACGATGGCACCTGCGATCATTTCGCCATTGCAAGGTTTGCTGATGGAATCTACATGCTGTGCATGGATCTCATAGAGAAGCTTGCAGGTGTAATACCACCCTTCACCGTTTAATTCTTCCATACGCTTGAATACCGCCGGCATTTGATCGGTCTTATTTATCAGATTGATCAGAAATAGATATTTTATGCTGTCTTCAGGAATTCTTGGGATGATGGTTTCTCTTTCGTCTTCCATTGAAAGCCTCAGAAACAATGTTCTCGCCTGAGAGTACTTCTTCGTATAGAAATACGCCTTGCCTTTCAGAAATTCAAGCTCCAGTCGGTATTTCCCATTTTGCATGGAACTTCGGTCTTCGGCTTCCAGCTTGGCAAGTGCCAAATCATATAATTTTTCGTTCAATAAAATATCCCAGGTCAAGATCAAATTCGGCTCATAATCAGGATCAGCAAAATACTCCATTAATTTCTCCAAGACTGTATTCTTATCCTGATAAATTTTATTCAATACTGCACCGATACGATATAAAAGAACATATTCTCCAGAACGATAAAAAAGCGCCTTGTGATAATACTCCAGTGCTTTATCATAGTCGGATAGATCTTCATAAAGTTCACCGAGAGCGGCAGCAGGCCGATAGGTGCCGCAGTCATTGACAAATCGCGTAGTTAAAGGTGCTTCCCCCATTTCCATGCATTTTTTGAGTGATTCGATAGCCAAACTGTATCGTTTCAGTCTTTTCAAAACACAGCCTTTTACATATTCGAAGTCTGTGCATTTCGGATAATATTCCAGCCCCTCGTTTAGGTAAGATAATGCTTTTTCGTATTCTTTCAGATGATCATGACAGTTTGCCATACGAAAAAAAAGGTGCGGAGCATAAGCTTCTTGCACATGTATTTTCGAATACGCCTTGTCATAATATTCCAATGCTTTTTTAAAATCTTCCATAGCAAGATACTCATTCCCCATGTTAAACAGGGTAAAAGAATTCTCCGGATCTTTCTCCAGCAGACTTTCCAATATTGGAATATTCCTGCATCTTTTTTGTTTTGCATTTACTTCGTCATCCATATAACCGTAGTGATGAAGTTTCATATCTAATATCGTAAATTTATTGATGCAGGTTTCACCGGTTATACAGGAAATCTGTTCATGAATTTCTCCTGTGAAATGATACTTGCCATTGTTTCTGATCAGGCGCAAACCAATATGAATGTTAATATTATCCGATAAATTTGTTCCCATATAATTGTGGATCGTAAAATGTGCTCCGTCAAAATCCTGATTGGACAGAAATGGGATCAGGATGTTTCCGGCCTCCTGCCCCAGTTCTTCATCCGCGTCCAAAAGGAGTACCCAATCTGCGGTACACTGCCGGATTGAGAAATTTCTTGCTGCGCTAAAATCGTTGTTCCACTGATAGGAATAAACTGCTGCACCAAATTCCTCGGCTATTTCTACCGTTTGGTCTTCTGAGCCTGTGTCGACGATTATGATCTCGTCTACTATGTGCGCAACACTTGAGAGGCAGCGCCTCAAATTTTTTTCCTCATTTTTTACAATCATGCATAAACCAAGTGTTTGTTTTTTTTCCATATTGAAATCTCCATTGTATCCCAAAAGATCAGGGGCTCCAGCATCATGCTGCGGCCCCCTTTTATTAAGTCTGTAACCAAAAATGATTACGACTGTGCATTGTAATAGACGGAAAAGGTTGCTGCGGCCCCTGCATCATAGCTCAGCCTTGCATAATTGGCAAATTTACCGATAACGATGATTTTATTTTCACCGTTTGATATAGCAACATCTGTATAGGAAGGATCATCGATATAAAAGGCGGTTGCGGTGGTAGGGCTGATTTGCAGTGATACGGTCAGGGTAGAAGTACCAGAATTGTAGACAAAGAAGGTACCGGTTTTGATCTGTGAAATGTCCGTATTGTCAAAGGCCACACCGGTTCCCGTTTCACCTGGTAAATCAACTGTATCTGTAACAAAGCTATATCCTGCGACAACAGTTGTTAAGGTATCGTTGGCTATGGTTACCGGTGCTGTGATCTCCGACACGGTTACCGTACCTGCTACCGTCACCGAACCTGCTACGGTTAAGCTGTCGTTGGCTATGGTCACCGGCGCCGTGATCTCCGACACGGTTACCGTACCTGCTACCGTCACCGAACCTGCTACGGTTAAGCTGTCGTTGGCTATGGTTACCGGTGCCGTGATCTCCGATACGGTCACTGTACCTGCCACCGTCACCGAACCCGCTACGGTTAAGCTGTCATTGGCTATGGTTACCGGTGCTGTGATCTCCGATACGGTCACTGTACCTGCCACCGTCACCGAACCTGCTACGGTTAAGCTGTCATTGGCTATGGTTACCGGTGCCGTGATCTCCGATACGGTCACTGTACCTGCCATTATTAAGCTATCGTCTCCGTTCAGCTGCAGAGCTTTAAAACTGCTATCTGGGGCCTGCGCATATAAACTGGTTTTCAGTTCTTCTGCAACAGTATTAAACATCAAATTATTCATACTTTTTCATCCTTTTGGCCCACAATAGTATATCATCTGAAATCTATCTTACCGTGGGCGAATAAGCAGATTTTTCAGATGTAGAATTACATAATATTTTGTATTTGAAACCAGATTTTCACTTTTGTGGAAGGCTTTGTGCATTTCATTGCAATACGCATATATTTGGAATAAAGGTAGGGAACCAGGGTTCCCATCTCATCATCTTCTAGCTTTAAATTCTGAATATCGTTTATAAAATTAATACCGTCGGGGCTGTTTTGTATGCTTGCTTCTAAACTGCCTTCACCATAGATTTTGAGAAAAACGGTTACCATAGTTGCTGAGGCTGTACAAATTGTGTGGGAATAACTAACATTATCATCAATGATATATTTAAAAATATATTCTTTAAAAGGATTTCTCATCAAAGTATCTGGAAGGCATTGGTGGCTGCATGGATACCGGCTTGTTGCGTTCATTGTTTACACCTCAGCTCAATAAGCCTTACAAAAGGCCGGAAATGATATTCCAATAGAATATCCTATTTTAATATATTCTAACTTTTACAATATGTGAAAAGCCTCTGACAATTGATGAACAATTGGAACGACGAAAGTCAAAAAACATATATTGATGAAGTTTGCCAGGAAAAGGGTTTCCGCATTGCTAACCGCTAATGTATAAGGAATAACGGCGGTTCTTCCATCACGGTGGCAGTACAGGTTGCACCATTGGATTCAACTGATTACTATATAGACCATACGACACCTCAAAGTGTATCCCCTTCTGGGAATTATATCGGAGCCGTTACCGTTTCCATAAAATATGCCAGACTTCGAGTTCAGGCTCCTGGTAATGTCAGTGTTGTGGCCTATTATAACGGCAGGGCATAAGGGCGGAGAAATAATATCGATAAAATTGACCCGGAGCAACCTGTCCAACTTTCCGTTAAATAAATTTTATACGTTAAGGCACCGCATCACATGTTGTTGACCCTATAAATCCTGGGGCTGTGGATTCCATTATTCATTTGGGAGATTACTGGGATGAAGAAGGAATCAGAAGAAACAGAGATGCATTAATCCGAAACAACGAACGAATAAAAAGCATTTTCAGCAGGGCTTATAACTATTTGGCAGCAGCCGGAAAAATGTATGACAATCTCAGCAGCATATACGATTCGGCAATTAAGAACGAAGAAATTTACAAGGTCTCAGCCAGAATTATCGGGACGGAACTTGCACATAAAGAAATCAGTCCTCAGCAAGGCGATATCAAGAAATACTTTGCCAGTGCCATAACGCCGAAGGGCTTTGAAAATTACTTAGACACCTTAATTGATGGGTATAAAAGAGTTTACTTAATAAAAGCACCGGTCGGTGTAAGCAGTGAAAAAATACTGAATCTATTTATGGAAAGCGCCTTATACAGAGGCTTTTCCGTTGAAGCTTATTACTGCCCCATGAAACCGGCAGTCAAAGTAGAACATCTGCTGATCCCTGAACTGGATGTCGCTTTTGTGACTTCAAATCAATATCATACGTTACACGAACCCATCCACCATACCGATACCATCACCATCAATCTTCAGGACGCTATCCGGTATGAAGATATCAAGTTCCAGGAAGAAATTCTAACCGATAGTCAAAATAAAATGGAGGAATTGCTTGCAAAAGCAATCAGCTGCCTGAGCCAGGCAAAAAAAGAGCATGATTCTCTGGAAAGTTATTATATTCCGAATATGGACTTTATTAAAATTGAAGCCCTCCGTCAGGACCTTACTGAAAAAATCAGCAAACGCTAACATACTCCTCCTGTAAATCAATCAAAAATGCACCTGAGCGCATGTTCCTGCCGTCATTTCTAATGACGTGCGGGAACATGTCGTCCAGATGCACCAATCAACCCTAATTTCAAGATCTATTTTATTTGTCGAAACTCATGATTATCTTCCTTAAGATTCATTATTGTCTTCCTTAAATTCGTTGTCATCTTTTTTAAATTCGTTGTTATCTTCCTTATTTTCTCCCTCTGCTTCCTCTTTATAGACAGTGATGGGATCTTCCGTCGGTTGGATCTCCGGAGCTTTATAGAATCCGTCATCAATTCTGCGGGCTCTCAGACTTCCTCTTGCAATGTCGTAAAATGCAACGACTGAAACCTGCATGTATGGACTCAGCCATAAGGTTCCGATCCCTAGTGTGAAAATACATAAAATGCCCCATCCAATAAAGGAAAGCATCAAGCAGAACATTTTCCATTTGTTGCCGCGCATCATCCTTTTGCTTTCTCTGATTGCATCCATAATTCCAATATTGGGGTTATCGGCAAGAATAAAGAAACAAAGGCTGTAGCGATAAGCAGCAATGATTCCAGGTATAATCAATAGCAGTGTCCACAAGAAAATAAATATCGACATCACGATATAAAGGCCCAGGGCTTTCCCAAACTTTTCAAATCCGTAAAATACCTCTGCCACTGAAGTTTCTCTCTTTCTGAAAAGAGAAATGCCAAACATGGCGTAGCCCAGGCTCATAGGCCCGGTTACCAATAAACTGTATATAGCTGAAATTCCGGATCCCGATCCGTCTTCAGGTCCGAAGAGCAGATCCAAAACCAAAACAGGTACTAAAATTAAAATCATATATAATAGCGTACCTAATGCGGCAAACCCCCATCTATTCTGCAGAGATTCTCTTCCTAATGCTCTCAATGTTTTACAGCTTTCGTTTACAATAATATTATTGTCCATCTAAAACTCCTTCTTTCCTATTATTATATACACATTACTATTATATGGTAAAAAGAAGATCCATGCAAGATATTGTTGAAATTTACGAAGTCTTTGATTGTTCTTCTTTTTTAGTGTATACTATTTATTACTATTATTATTATCATTTATTTATACATATCATTACCATATTTTTCTTTCCAGGAGGTTTTAGTTATGAAATACAATCTGACAATAAATATGAAAACCGGAAAATATCCCGTCCTTATTGAAAGCGGACTATTCAGTTCCATCGGAAATTTACTGGGCCAGCATTTCCCGGGAAAAAAGCTTGCCGTTATTACCGATGAACATATTTGGAAGACATACGGGGATTTTTTGGGGAAACAATTAAATGCATCACATTGTCAGTGGGATGTTCTAATACTGCCACCTGGAGAGTCCAGTAAATCTTTTGATGCATTGGCGCAAATATATAAAAAGCTGTTGTCTTTTCAGATCACAAGAGATGATGTGATTATTTCCCTGGGCGGAGGCATTATTGGTGATGTTTCCGGCTTTGCAGCAGCCACCTTCCTTCGAGGTGTCTATTTTGTTCAGATTCCAACCACATTAATCGGCCAGGTGGACAGCAGTATCGGCGGCAAAAATGCAATCAACCTTCCTGAAGGCAAGAATATGGTGGGCACCTTCTATCAGCCTGATTATGTTTTCATCGATCCTGATTTTGTGAAAACGCTGTCTGATTTCCATATGGCAGACGGTATGGCTGAAATTATTAAGTACGCATGCGTGGCTGATGCCGAGCTCTTTTCCGATCTCTTCCGAATGAGCAGCTATCGCGATACCGATCTTATCGAATCCATCATTTACAGATGCTGCCTGATCAAAAAGCAAATCATCGAACAGGATGAGAAAGATAATGGCATTCGAATGCTTTCCAATTTCGGGCATACCTTTGGCCATGCCATTGAGTATCTGTATCCGGACGGAACCTATGGGCACGGGCAGGCCGTAGCCATGGGAATGCAGATTATTACTGAGAAAAGTGAAGCCATGGGACTTACGGCCATCAATACTTCTGCCATGCTCAAGGAAATTTTATCGGAATACAATCTTCCTTCTGCGCTACCCGAAGGAATTGATAAGGAACTCTTGATTCAAAGCGCATTACGGGATAAAAAAAGAAGAGGAAACAAAATAAACCTCGTTCTGCTTGAGAAGATTGGGATAGGATATATTCATCCAATTGAAAAAACGGAAATCAAAAATTTTATTTAAGCAGCAGTGGATATCTGCGGGGTTATCACACGCTAAAAGTGGAGGATAAAAATGTTAAAGTTTGGTCTGATAGGAGAAAAACTATCTCATAGCCTTTCTCCGAAGTTACATAATGAAATTATGAAGGAAAACGGTGTGGAAGGCAGCTATGAGATTCTGGAGTTTTCAAAGGATTCCTTTACCGAGAAATTCATCGCCTTGAAGCAAAGTGATTATAGAGGCGTCAATATAACAATTCCCTACAAAGAAACAGTACTTCCCCTGTTGGACGAAATCTCACCTCAAGCGAAGTATATAGGGGCCGTCAATACGGTACTTTTTCAAGATGGAAAGGCAAAAGGCTTTAATACGGATTATGAAGGATTTATGGCAATGCTGAAACACTATCAGGTAGAGACCAAGGGAAAAGAAGCTGTAATCCTGGGCTCAGGCGGAGCTTCAAAAGCCGTTGTCAAAGCCCTTTTAGACAGCGGAATCTATGATATCACCATAGTAAGCAGAAGTAAGCAGAATTTCCATGGAAATTATACGGTATCCTATGAATTTTTTAAAGAGGATAGTCATCAAATCGATATACTGGTTAACTGTACCCCGGTAGGCATGTATCCGAATGTTGATCAAACACCCATTCCTAAAGAATACATTCGTGCTGAGACAGTGATTGATCTCATCTACAACCCTGAAAAAACATTATTATTAAAGTATGCCGAAGAAATGGGCTGTAAGACAATCAACGGCAGTATTATGTTGAAGGAACAGGCCGTAAAAGCCCAGCAGATATGGAATCAGCAGCCCGTTTCCCTTTCGTCATAACCGAAAAAACGATCAATGAATCAGAGAATGAATGAAAACTGCCGGCTTTGAGCCGGCAGTTTTTTGGCTTTTTAATATTAATGACTTTTGTTTGGAAACATACAATTGACCATTGTTTGGAAACTGCAATTGACCAATTGGTTTCTTTATCCAACAAACCTTTCATCTCAGGATTCTAAACGAACCGAACAAGGTTGAACCTGTTATTCGAGTAAGCCTGAATTAATAAAGATTTGCAAAGATCTCTCTGATTTCTTCGTCAGTCAGGAATACATAGTTGTTTGCAAGCAATCTCTGCTGATTTGCAACTGTTGATTTTGTGAATTCATCAATCTGAGCTTCCACCATTCCGTACTCTCTTAAAGGCTTTTTCACGATAAGCTTATTCAAGAAGGTTTCCAGTTCTCCATAAACATCGCCGTTTGGATCTACGCCAAGGGCATCTGCAAAAATCTTGGTAGCTTCTACGATCTTGCCGGTCGGATTTTTTCTGGTATACATTTTGAATACTTCAGTAAAGAACTGGTAATTGGCTTCGCCGTGAGGTACGTGGAAAGCACCGCCAATGGAGTAAGAAAGCGCATGAACTGCAGCACAGCCTGCGTTTCCGAAAGCAATACCGGCATAGTTGGATGCCAGTACAAATTCTTTCAGATACTTGAATCTTTCTTCTTCTCCCTTTTCCACGATTTCTTTATAGCCTGCCATAATCATTTCAATGGCTTTCAGGGAATACATTTCTGTAAAAGGAGAAGCCTTCGGTGACAAGAAAGACTCAATTGCGTGAATCAGAGCATCAACCGAGCTTGTTACAAAGAACTTGTATGGAAGTCCTTTAATGGTTTCAGGTACAAGAACGGCAACATCCGCATAGGTTTCTTCAACAGCGATACCTTTCTTGGTATGGAGCGATTTTAATTCAGCGATGGCAACATTGGTTACTTCGCTTCCGGTTCCGCAGGTAGTAGGAACAACTATCAATTCCTTTACCTTAACCGGAGCAACGGCTCCTGTAAAGAGATCTACCGACTTTTCGGGCAAATCCAATGCCAGAACTTTACAAATATCAACGATGGTTCCGCCGCCGAATGCGATAATTCTCTTAAAGTCAAATTTCTTCATATCTTTGGCAATGGCGTCGATCATTTCGTCGGAAGGTTCTCCGGCTCCGTACTTTTCCTGGAAAATAACGTTGGTTTCAATTCCCAGCGGTTTCATATAAGGGGTATACAGCCATTCGTTTGTCAGAACGAAATCGTCTTTTCCAACTTTGAATTCATCGTTGAACTCCTTAAATGTTTCAAAATAGAATACCTTTGGAACTACTCTCAGTGCTTGCATTTTTAAAATCCTCCTTATAATAGTTAAAATTTGGCGTTAAATCTCTTCTCAAATTCTGCTTTTAATTCTTCTCTGAAATCTGGATGAGCAATATTGATCAGATTTCTTGCTCTGTCTTTTAACGTTTTGCCCTTTAAAGGAGCAATGCCGTATTCCGTAACGATATAATCCACATCCTGTCTTGATGTAGTAACGGCAGCACCATGATCAATGTAAGGCGTAATCTTTGAAACCATGGTTCCATCTTTCTTATTTGCTACAGATGGCATAGCGATAATGGCAATTCCTTCCCCATCCAAGCTCATGGCCGCACCTCTTACGAAGTCAACCTGTCCGCCTACGCCGCTGAACTGTTTGGTTCCAATACTGTCGGAAACTACCTGGCCCATAAAATCTACGGCCAGACAAGAGTTGATGCATACCAAATTGGTATTCTGGGCAACAACACAAGGATTATTTACATAATCTACAGTACGAAGCTCTACTGCAGGATTCTTTGCTGCAAAATCATAGAGTCTTTTTGATCCCATCAGGAAAGTAACTATCATCTTCCCTTTATGTAAGCCTTTTTTGGAATTATTGATTACTCCAGCCTCATATAGATCGACTACGCCGTCGGAAATCATTTCGGAATGGATACCAAGATCCTTTTTATCCTTTAATGACTGCAAAACTGCATCAGGGATTGCACCAATGCCTAACTGAAGGGTTGCACCATCCTCAACAAGTTCAGCACAATTTTTGCCGATAGCCAGTTCAACTTCTCCAATTTTCGGAAGAGCAAGCTCTGGAAGCGGATGTGAAGTTTCAACAAATTTATCAATCTTGCTTACATGTACAAAGGTATCGCCGAATACTACCGGAACCTGATCATTGACCTCAGCCAGTACAATTTTAGCTGATTCAATGCCCTGCATGGTGTAATCAGAAGAGACTCCCACACAGCAGTAACCATGTTCATCCGGTGGTGATACCATGACCATAAATACATCTAATTCGAATATGCCTTTTCTGATATAGTTGGGAACTTCATGAAAAAATACAGGTGTGAAGTCGCCATGTCCCTGAGCAATGCTGTCTCTTGTTGAAGGACTGGTAAACCAACCATTAAATCTAAAATGATCTTTGTATTCCGGTTTGGAATACAGGCCTTTTCCCAGAGTAACCATATGGCACACCTCAACATCATGGTATGCTTCTGCATTTGCTATCATAGCCTCTACCAACACTGTCGGTTCTGCTACTGCATGTGCAAATGCCACCCTGTTGCCTGATTGAATGCTTTTCACTGCTTCCTCTGCTGTACATAATCTGCTGTTATAAATTTCCTTCCAGTTCAAGTCTCATTCCTCCCATTTCTTCAATTTTTTTAATGGTTTCTTCTATGTGATCGAAATTCCACATCAAAATATATTCTTTAGCCTTGTATTGCTGATAGGAGGCACAACAATTTGTGCAGCCTCCAATGACAAGTACGAAATCATACTCCGCATCTTCCTGGACATTGACGAATTCAACTCTACCTTTAAAATGATTTTTGATCGTCTCCAGTGCCTTTCCTCTTTCATATCTGGGATTGCAGCCACCGCAAAATTTAACGCCGCCAATCATCTACGCTCTCCTTTGTGATATCATAGAACCGCCGAAGATACTCCGACGGTTCTTTTTTCAATATTCAATCATTCGTTTCGATTATTCTTTGATGCCTGCGATAACTTTTGCAAGTTCTTTCTTCTGGTTGATGTTACCCTGACGAGCAATCATGATTCTCTGAGCCTGTGGTGATCCTGCGCCGTGAAGTGATTCTGTTCTATAACCAACTGCAGAAGATCCGAGACAGATATTTTCAAGGAATCTTAAGATTCTCATTCTATTTTCAGTGGATACGCCAGGAGCAGCTGCATAAAGTTTGTTGCACCATTCTCCGATTGTCTTTCCTGTCTGTCCTACCTTCAGATCGGATTCGAAGTCCTTCTGTGAAGGCATGGTTACCATCAATCCGCCAGCGATGTCTTCTGCTAATCTTACGATCTCATATGGGAATCTGGTTACATTCTGCTTACATACATTGGCAAGAAGAAGATCGATCTGATAGTTTCCTGCTTGAGTTGGGTAACCTTCTGCAGAACATGCGATACCGCAGCAGTATAAAGTTTCATTTAAATGAGTCATTTCAATGAGCTTATCCTTAATATGGGAAGCCTTATGTGCGCCATTGTAATCAGCAGCAAGAGCAGCAGCACCGATGATAACATCGCCTACGCCAACCTTACATCCGCCGTAGGACTGTCTATGGTATCCGGCAAATCTTTCTACCAGCATTCCGGCGAAGTCATATTCTTCACACATAAAAATTCTGTCATTTGGGATAAATACGTCATCAAATACGACTAAAGCTTCCTGTCCGCCGAAAGTCTTGTTTCCAAGATCGATATCAGCATTCTCTTCTAATTTTCTTGTGTCACAGGACTGTCTTCCATATACCATGAAGATGCCGGGAACATCAGACTGAATTGCGAAGGATACTGCATACTCTTTGTCAGCTTCTGTCATAGCGATGGTAGGCATGATCAGGTGTTCGTGTGAGTTGATGGAACCGGTCTGATGACATTTTGCTCCTCTTACCACGATACCGTCAGGTCTCTTTTCAACAATACGAAGGAACATATCAGGATCAGTCTGCTGGCTTGGAGCAGCTCCTCTGTCACCCTTCGGGTCAGTCATTGCACCGTCAACTACCAGGTCATTTTCCTGAACATATTCAACATACTTCTTAAAACGTTCATGATACTCAGTACCATACTTTTTATCAATTTCAAAGGTAGTGGAATAAACAGCATTGAAAGCATCCATACCTACGCATCTTTGGAAGCAGGAAGCAGTTTTCTGACCAAGTAATCTCTGCATTTTAACTTTTTTCACTAAATCACCAGAACTCTGATGTAAATGTGTGAAACGGTTTACAGTTTTTCCTGTCAGGTTTGACTTTGCAGTCATCAAGTCAGCATATTCAGGGTCATGTGCCAATTCAAATGTCATAGCCAGACAATTAATAGAAGGTCTGATCATTGGATGATCCACCCAATCCTTAACCTCTTCACCAAATAAATACACTTTCGTGTTTAACTTTTTTAAGCTCTCGATATATTGAGCTCCAGTCATTAATGCCATAATACAACCACTCCTTACATGAAAATATTTTTGGGCTCTATGACGAAAAGGAATGCCCTATTGCTTACCCCCCGTCACGGTGCCAATTATAACTAAGAAAAAAAGGTGCAAGACTCATGCCAAAAACGGCCAAGTTTTTCTAAATCTGCTTCTTCAAAATTTTTCTTGCCATATCCATCAGCTCAGGACTGACGGATGTGTCAAGTACAACGTCCTTGACTTCCGGTATTTCCTCCGTTACAATGCTCTTAACTACGTCCTCGATGGTGTACTGTGCGGATGGGCAGGAACTGCAGGCACCGGTTAATCTCACAAATGCGACACCATTCTCAAAACTCACGAGAACAGCTCCTCCGAAATGTGATGCAAGCACTGGATTTACCTTTTCCTCCAGCACTTTTTTAATTTTTTCTTCCATAAATCTACCCCCCTTTTTTATTCGTTTACTAATTTATTACCCACACTCAGTATACCGAAACAATTGTTGAATAGCAAGTAAATTCAATGGTTTTTGCCGTAGAATTTTAGTAAATTCTGCTGTAATTTGCTAAAAATTATGTTATAATTTTTTTTGAAAAATTCAAAATTTGCAGATAATATTTACTTAAAAATATTCTGAAAAATTTACAGAGATTGATAGTGTGCGATTCTGTGACAAAATTGTGTGCGATTTTGTCACAATTTGGTGTGCGTTTCTGTGACAGCTTTGCAAATGTTTTTTATTTATGCTATCTTTATAAGACGAATATTTCTTACCGAGGAGGAAAAAATTATGAGTGACTACCAGTTTAATACAAAATGCGTTCAGGGAACCTATCGTCCAAAACCAGGAGAACCAAGAGTACTTCCGATTGTTCAAAGTACCACCTTTTCCTATGATGATTCTGATTATGTAGCGGACCTGTTTGATCTAAAGGTTGGGGGTTCCTTTTATACAAGAATCGGAAACCCTACTACCGACGGATTTGAAGGGAAAATGAATCTCCTTGAGGGCGGCGTCGGAGCTTTGGCCCTTTCTTCCGGTCAAAGTGCCAGCATGTTTTCTATTATCAATATCTGTAATGCCGGAGATCATGTGATTTCTTCCTCCAGTATCTATGGCGGTACCTTTAATCTTTTTGATGTATCCTTGAGAAAGCTGGGCATTGACTTTACCTTTGTTGACCCAGATGCGGATCTGGATGAGATCTTGTCCTGCGCGAAACCGAATACAAAGGCTATTTTCGGAGAAACTATAGCAAATCCAAGCATGAATGTACTTGACTTTGAGAAGTTTGCCGCAGCTGCGAAGAAACTGGACATCCCTTTTATAGTAGATAATACGTTGGCAACTCCTTATTTATGCCGACCTTTTGAACACGGAGCCAATATTATTGTGCATTCCTCCACAAAATACACGGACGGCCATGCCACCAGCGTAGGCGGAATCGTCGTCGACGGAGGAACTTTTAACTGGGATAACGGAAAATTCCCTGGCCTTGTGGAACCGGACGAAAGTTACCATGGGCTGAAATATGTTGAAGCCTTCGGACCTGCAGCCTACATTGTAAAAGCCAGAGTACAGCTTCTGCGGGATTACGGTTGTACTGTCAGCCCTTTTAACGCCTTTATGTTCCATCTCGGGCTGGAAACATTGCATCTCAGAATGGAGCGGCACAGTGATAACGCCAGAAAACTGGCTGAGTTTTTATCTGGTCACCCAAAGGTGCAATGGGTGAAATATCCGGGATTGAAAGGCGACCCTTATTATGACTTAGGTCAAAAATATATGCCTAAGGGTGCCAGCGGCATACTTTCCTTCGGAATCAAAGGCGGCGCAAAGGCCGGAAAAGATTTGATCAAGCATCTGGATATGGTGCATCTTGTCGTACATCTCGGAGATCTGAGAACCAGCATACTGCATCCTGCCAGCACAACGCACAGGCAGCTCAATGAGCAGCAGCAGATCGAGGCAGGAATCTATCCTGAAATGATCCGTGTTTCCGTTGGAATTGAGGATATAGAAGATATTATCAAAGACTTTGACAAAGCTTTAAATGCAATATAGAAAGGATGGCTAACCATTGAGCAGATGTGTAATCATAACATCTTATCATTCCGCAGGCCGACTGGATTATCAGAATGTCTGCGAGGATGACTTTGTTATCTGTGCAGACGGCGGCTATGCTCATGCTATTTCCGGGGGAATATCTCCGCACATAGTGATCGGGGACTTTGATTCCTACCCGGAAAACAAGCTGTCCGAAGAATGCGGTGCTCACTGCAAAATTATCCGGCTGGCCGTTGAAAAAGATGATACGGACACGATGATTTGCCTGAAATACGGGATTGATCAAGGTTTTGATCAATTCCTGATCATCGGCGGGCTGGGTGGCCGTTTAGATCACACCATCGCCAATCTTCAGACCCTTTCCTATGCCATTGACTGTAAAAAAAAATTATGGATTCTGGACGGAAAAAACAAGGCAACAATGATCGAATCCGGGGCTATAGAGATAGCCAAGCAGGAGAACACAAAGATCTCCCTTTTTTCTTTCACGGAAACTTGTTCCGGCGTGTCTATTCATGGTGTAAAATACCCCTTGCACGAAACAATATTGAACAATAGTTTTCCTTTGGGAGTCAGCAATGAATTTGAAGAAGAATATGCCCGAATAGAAAATAAAAAAGGGAAATTATTAATTATTTTATCTCAGGATTGATACAGAAATAGGTCTCTCGGCTTTCACCAATTGAGAAAAAAATTTCTGCAACAGAGAAATAAATTTCAAATTTGCACATGAAAAATAGCCAAAAATAAATTGACAAAAAATAACCGGCCGTGTACAATGTTCTACATCAATTAAATATTTTTGCTAGGGGAGCTATATGCTGAGAGTTTTTTCGACCCTCATTACCTGATCCGGATAATACCGGCGTAGGGAAGCAGTCAAGTTGTATGCACATATGCATCAGATTTATGCATGCATCAATTATCCCCTCCTGCAAAATCATCGCAAAGTACCCGCATAATTATCCGCGAAGTACCTGCGAAATAAAAGGAGGTTTTTTTATGTCATCAGAACAATTACAGGGGTTCTTTGAATCCACAGCAGGCCAGATTTCAACGTTAATCGTGATTATCCTGTTATTTCTCGGTATACTCATATCAGGACGCAACAGCAAGCCTGATACGAAGGCTATGGTTGTATCTGCTATCATGGTAGCCTTGGCCATCGCATTAAATCAGATCATTCTTTTCCGCATGCCTCAAGGCGGTTCCATTACTGCTTTCAGCATGCTGCCCATTGTTACCTGTGCCTATTTTTTTGGAGTTCGCAGAGGAATGATGGCCGGAATGTGCGTGGGTCTCATCGATCTTATTTTTAATCCCTATGTTATTCACCCCATCCAGATGCTGCTGGATTATCCTTTGGCCTTTGGTGCTCTCGCCTTTGCCGGGCTTATGAAAAATAAAAAAAATGGATTAATCCTGGGTTTTATTATCGGTGTGCTTTCCCGTTACGTCTGTGCCGTGCTATCAGGAGTCATCTTCTTTGGCGAATACGCACCGGAAGGATTCAATGCCTTCTCCTGGTCGATCTACTACAATATGACCTACTTAGGAGTCGAAGCAGCTATCACGCTGATCGTATTATTTATACCGGCAGTCAGAAAGGTTATCGAAGGGCTGAAATCACAATTAAGCCTAACGTAATAAACATATAATAACAAGACTGAGATAGGTATGAGTCAAATGACTTCGAAGCCGAGAATGTAAAATGCACCTCTATGTATGAAACCCGACCACAGAAAGGATTTATACACGAGGTGCATTTTTTATATTATATCTTGTAGGAGTTAGTAATTAAGTTTTTTCTGCATATTTTCTGCAGCTTATTTATCCCAGAGCTTCTTATAAAGATTCATGATATCGTCTTTATTCGGGGTACGTCTTGTATTCAGAGGGCTTCCGCTGATCAATGCATCTTCTGCCATCTTCGGAATCTGATTAAAAAATTCTTCCTTATCAATTCCAAACTCTTCAGGAGTTTTGATATTTAAAGTTCTGAGCAGCGCTTTTGTGGCAACAACGAATGCATCTGCACCTTCATCCGGAGTCATGCCCGGACGATATACGCCGATCGTCTTGGCCAATTGATTCAATCTTGCTACAGCACCTGGCTTTAGGTAGTCAAGACAAACGTCCAGCAGCATTGCATTTGACAAACCGTGAGGAACGTGGAACAATGCACCGATTGGACGGCTCATTCCGTGTACGATAGTTACGGATGCATTACTGAATGCGATACCGGCCTCTAACGCGGCGATTGCCATTTCTCTTCTGGCCTCTACATTGGAACCATTGGTGTACACTTCATAAATGTTGTCAAAGATTCTCTTTACTGCTGATAATGCATAAATATCACTCATAGAGAATGCTTTTAATGAAGTATACGCTTCAATGGCATGTGTTAATGCATCCACACCGGTTGCAGCCGTTACTCCAGGCGGAACCGTTACGGTAAATGTAGGGTCAACAACTGCTAAGTTTGCCATAAGCTTAGGATCATTTAATAGCATTTTAACACCTGTGTTGGTATTGGTAATGATAGATACCTTCGTAGCTTCTGAACCCGTTCCTGCTGTTGTAGGAATTGCACAGGTAGGCGGAAGCTTATGCTCAATCTTTTTACCCATGTACTCAGTAATACTGCCGCCGTTTGTTACTACAGCACCGATAGCTTTCATAGAATCCAGCGGGCTGCCCCCACCGATTCCGATCAGGAAGTCACAACCTTCCTTCTTGTAAATTTCCACACCTTCATCAATCATTGTATGCGTAGGTTCGCTGTTAATACCGGAATATATGACATAGGAAACACTAATTTCATCCAACGCATCTGTCAATTTTTTAACATTTCCTAACTTAACCATTACGTCATCCGTAACGATCAATGCTTTTTCTCCGAATGACTTCATGTATTCTGTACTCATTTTCATAGCGTTTTCGCCGGATATAATGTATTGTGGAATAAAGAATAAATTTGCCATGTTTTTTACCTCCGTATTAGTATAGGATATCTTATTAGGCACATAATAGCATATCAAAATACTAATTTCAATAAGTTTTTGATAATATTTTAACAAAATTGTCTGACAATTAATTAACCCATTGATTAATTATTTTTAAAGTGCTAAGATTAATATATAAAATTCTATTCATTTATTAGCTTGCCCAATTTGCAAGACAAATTGATGGCAATCTTATGTAAAGATGAATAATTATAACTAAATAGAAAGGAACTAATTTCATGTATCAGAACTTAATCTATGAAGTAAAAGATGGAATTGCTTACGTAACTGTAAACAGACCAAAAGCAATGAACGCACTTAGCAATGAAGTTTTGGATGAGCTTTATGCAGCCTTTACCGCTGTCAATAACGATCCGGAGGTTCAAATTGCCATTCTGACCGGTGAAGGCAAGGCCTTCGTTGCCGGCGCTGATATTTCCGAGATGGTAAACCTTACAACTTTGGAAGGCAGAGCCATGATGATCAAGGGCCAGAATGTAATGAACCTTATCGAAACCATCGACAAGCCGGTTATCGGTGCCATCAACGGTTTTGCTCTAGGCGGAGGATGCGAATTAGCCATGGCCTGCGACATGAGAATCGCATCTGAAAAAGCAAAGTTTGGACAACCGGAAGTAAATCTCGGAATCATTCCCGGATTCGGCGGTACTCAAAGACTTCCAAGACTGGTCGGAAAAGGTATGGGAAAATACCTGATCATGACAGCTGAGATGATCGATGCTCAGGAAGCCTACAGAATCGGACTGGTAGAAAAAGTTGTTCCTGCAGAAGAGTTAATCGGAGCTGCTGAAAAAGTTGCGAAAACCATTATGTCAAAAGCTCCAATCGCAATTCAAGCAGCTAAATTAGTAATTAATAACGGAATCGGTCTGGATATTCTAACTGGTGTTGCCTTTGAGGGTGAAGCGCTTGTAGCTCCATTCAGCTCCGAAGACAGAGCTGAAGGTATGAAAGCCTTCCTTGAAAAGAGACCTGCGAAATTCAACAATAAATAAGAAATAAAAGAAAATGGAAGCGTTGTGTTTCTAAAAAACTGATAAACGAATAGAATGAGTGACTAAGACAAAGCGGTGCACAAGCACCGCTTTCCTTTATTTTTGATTAATGAAAACCCGCAGATCCGGTTTTTGGACTGCGGGCTCTCGGAGGATATTTATGATAAATATATCATGTGACTTGCTGTTTTAAGCTGTGGCAAAAAGGCCACAAGGCAGGTGACATCTTTTCGTCTCGTTATTTTTTCAATCCCATTAGTTCGTCACAGAAAATTCGAGCATCCATAAGCTTTGGCGCACCGTCCATTTTCGGTGTAAAGTCCATGAGATCAAGAATTTGCGTCTGAAGGTCGATTCCAGGAGCGATTTCTGTCAGATATACGCCATCCTTTCTCAATTCAAACACAGCTCGTTCCGTAATATACATAACAGGCTGCCCAATTTTCGCAGCATATTCACCGCTGAAGGTGATCTGTTCTACTTCTTCAATAAACTTCTTTTCTCTTCCTTCTTCGATGATCGTGATTTTGCCATCCCGAATGTCGGTAATCAATCCGCCTGCAGTAAAGGTACCGCAGTAAAATACCCTCTTGGCGTTCTGGGTAATATTGATAAATCCGCCGCAGCCGGCAATTCTGGGACCAAATTTGCTTACATTGATGTTTCCTTCTTTATCGGCCTGTGCTAGACCAAGGAACGCAAGATCCACTCCGCCTCCGTCATAGAAGTCGAATTGTTCATGCTGGCACAGGATGCATTCCGGATTTACAGAGGCTCCGAATTGAGAACCTCCGCAAGGAACTCCGCCAATAGGACCGGCTTCAACGGTAAGAGTCATGTAATCGCCGATTCCCTCTTCGTTGGCTACACATGATATATATTCCGGAATACCGATGCCCAAATTTACCACGGTGTTTTCAGTCAGTTCCATAGCAGCTCTGCGTCCGATTACTTTCTTAGCACTGAGAGGAGGAATCTCCAGGCTGTCAACAGGAACTTTAATCTCCCCAGTCAGGGAAGGATCGAATTCATGGTCGAAACATTGCTGGTGATCATATGGCTCTGAAATCACAAGAGCATCTACATAGATTCTAGGAATTTTCACTAATCTCGGGTCAAGGGTTCCAGCCTTTACAATACGCTCTACCTGAACGATAACCTTACCCCCGCTGTTCTTTGCAGCCTGTGCAAGAGCTGTCACTTCGTGGGTACCGACTTCGCGTTCTACGGTAACATTGCCGAGTTCATCTGCATAGGATCCTCTCAGGAAAACGATATGAATCGGAAATGATTTGTAAAGAAGACGTTCTTCGCCCAGGATATCCACTACTTCAACGATATCTTCCGTAGTGATTTCATTCAGCTTGCCTCCCTGTTTTCTGGGATCCACAAAAGTATTCAGTCCTACATGGGTGATGGTTCCTACCTTATGAGCGGCAATATCTCTGCAAAGCTGAGATAAGGTTCCCTGAGGGAGATTGTAACCTTCAATTTCATTATTCAAAATACATTTCCCTAAAGATGGAGCTGTATTATAATGACCTGCTATTACTCTTTTGGTCATACCTTTATGTGCAAAATGATCTGCTCCTCGGCCGTCTCGATTTCCCTGGGCTGCCGCATAGAAATAGGTTAGATTTTTCGGAGAACCTGTTTCTAAAAATCGTTTTTCAAGTGCTTTTGTTAAGGATTCCGGACAGGCGCTTCCAACAAATCCACTGGATGCTACTGTTTGTCCATCTTCTACCAGACTGGCTGCCTGTTCTGCGGTGATTACCATCATGTTCTTCATTCTACTTCCTTCCTCCAACATATGTTTCATATATTATAAGTAATATCACTAAAATTTACTCATTGCTTCTATGGTAGCATTTCGTTATATATTTGTCAATATCGGAAACCATGTATACAATCGGAGAATAAACTGAACTGAAAACATAAAAGAAGGATACCGATTGCTCAGTATCCTTCAATTTGTTTGTTATATTTGTTTGTTATCTTTGAATCAAACCTCTATTTCACTGATTATTCTTCTAATGTGCAGTACATGAAGAAGAAGTATCCGAGAGGCGTATAGTACATGCCCTTCACCTTCTCCGACTGCATATAAGGCTGTGTATAGAAGAAGA
This sequence comes from Sinanaerobacter chloroacetimidivorans, assembly GCF_018128545.1. GTDB lineage: Bacteria > Bacillota > Clostridia > Peptostreptococcales > Anaerovoracaceae > Sinanaerobacter > Sinanaerobacter chloroacetimidivorans. The sequence goes on from NZ_JAGSND010000021.1 coordinate 53,907, forward strand.
CCGGTGCTATAACTCTGTCTGCAAAGAGGACGTCTTCTGCCTCATGCATCGCTTTAAATCTCTCTTCCGGAGTTTTTCCACTCTTAACCTTAGCGATCTCGGCATCATATTTTGAGTTATTATAATTTGAATCATTGTTTCCTCCGCCAGTAACAAACTGATCCAGGAATTGGATCGGGTCATTGTAGTCAGCGATCCAGCCGTTACGGGCAATCACGAAGTCGTGGTTCTTTCTGGTTTCCATAAATACGCCCCAATCCTGATTGGTCAGAGTAACGGTAACACCCAGCTCTGTCTGCCACATATTTTGCAGTGCTTCAGCAATTGACTGATGCAAATCCATTGTATTATACAGGTAATCCACGATCGGGAAGCCCTCTCCGTTGGGATATCCGGCTTCAGCCAGCAGCGCGCGGGCTTTGTCGCAGTTTGCTTTGTAATCGGCAGGATCCACGCTGTAATAGTCGCCGCCTACGGTTCTGAAGTCATCGGCTCCGGGACCTGCAGCATCACTTACACCGCTTGGTACAAATCCGGTAGCAGGAACTTCACCCGTACCGGTGACCTGCTCCACGATATAATTTCTGTCGATAACCAGAGAGAATGCTTCTCTTACACGGGGATCATCAAAAGGATCTGCTTCTACGTTGAAACATACATAATAAGTACCGATATAGTCGGCAGCGATCAGTTCTCCTGAAGCCAGAAGCGCCTGGGTTTCGTCCAGCGGCGGATTCCAGATGTGAAGCAGCTCACCGCTCTTGAAGGCTGCAAGCTTAGCATTATCATCGTCCATCAATGCAAATTTGATGGAATCCGGGCCAAGGTTTGCATAGTCATAATATTTATCATTTTTAACCATTTTTATGTAGGAGTTGTGTTTCCACTCACTCATCTTGTAAGGACCGTTTCCGATGTAGGTTGCAGGATCAAATGTCCATTGATCCCCGCCCTTTTCGATCATGTCCTGACGTACGGGGTACGTTGCAGGAAATGCGCAAATTTCAATAAAGAAAGGGAGAGCATTGGTAATTGTTATCTGTACAGTGGAATCATCAAGGGCTTTGACCCCCAGTTCAGACGGTTCTTTCTCACCTGCGATGATTTCAGTAGCATTTACAACAATACCATCGATCATGTAGTTATAGTCTGCCGCTGTAGCCGGATCCACAAGTCTCTGCCACCCGTAGACAAAGTCGCTGGCTTTAACCGGCTGACCGTCGGACCAGGCGAGGTCATCTCTTAACTTGAAGGTATAAACCAAACCGTCATCGCTGATCTCATAGCTTGCCGCCTGACCTTCGGTAAGAACAGCATTGCCGTTTCCGTCATCCTTCCACTTCATCAAGCCTTCAAACATGTGCTGGATCATATTCGCCCCGTCTACCGAGCTGTTCAGTTGCGGGTCGATCGTCATCGGTTCTGAAGCGATACAGATTGACATTTCAAAGCCTGCGTCAGCTTCCTTTCCGCCTCCTCCGCCGCATGCTGCCAGTGTAAATACCATGCAGAATGCGAGAGTTAATACCAGGAATCTTTTCATTTTCATATAACTCATTCTCCTCCTTTTTGCCTGCCTTTGGGCAAGTACTTAATGCACTTGATCATTTTATAATATTCTGCAACCAAACTTTCTATTTGAGAAAATAAAATTGCAGCTATTACTGTGTTTTCGTTTATTAGCTTTGAAAGTGATATTTCCTATGTTATAAAATATGACAAGCTGCAAAATGGTCTGGGGACAATTCTCTTAATTCAGGAACCTCTTCTTTACATCTTCCTGTTGCGTATGGGCAGCGGGTATGGAATCTACAGCCGGAAGGCGGATTCATGGGACTTGGGATATCTCCCTCCAGGATAATTCTTTTTCTTTCCCTGCTCCTCACAGGGTCAGGAATCGGCACCGCTGATAAAAGTGTTTTCGTATAGGGATGCAGCGGATGTCTATTCAATTCATTGCTTTCTGCCAGTTCAACAAGATTTCCAAGATACATGACTCCGATCCTGTTGGAAATATGTCTTACCACCGATAAATCGTGGGCGATAAACAGGTATGTGAGGTTCCGTTCCTGCTGCATATCCTCCAGCATGTTGACGATCTGGGACTGGATCGAAACATCCAGTGCGGAAATCGGCTCATCGCATACGATGAATTCCGGCTGCACCGCCAAAGCTCGAGCGATGCCGATACGCTGCTGCTGTCCCCCGGAAAATTCATGGGGATAGCGGTTGCAATGCTCGCTGTTCAATCCTACTTGGGTCAGCAAGTCTTGAATTTTTTCAATTCGCTCAGTCTTGCCGGATGCAAGTTTATGGATATCAATTGCTTCTCCCACAATTTCACAGACCGTCTTTCTCGGATCCAAGGAAGCGGAAGGGTCTTGAAAGATGATTTGCATCTTTCTTCTGTAAGGAAGCATTTTTTCTTTTGTAATATCTTTGTCTCTATAATATATTTTACCGGCTGTCGGTTCATGCAGCCGCAAGATGGTACGTCCAAGGGTAGTTTTTCCGCATCCCGATTCGCCGACGAGACCAAGGGTTTCTCCTTCCCGAATCGAAAAGCTGACATCCTCTACTGCCTGAACATTCTTGACTTGCATAAAGCCTTCTTTGATGGGGAAATACTTCCTTAAATGTTCAATTCGGACGAGTACATTATTATTCATTTACAGCACCCTCCTTTGCTTCTTCTTTTGCCAGCAGCCAGCAGGCGGAATAATGTCCGTCACCTACCTCAAACAGCGGCGGTGTCTCTCTTAAGCATAATTTCATACAATGGCTGCACCTTGGGCCAAAGGGACACCCAGCAGGCGGATTCAGCATATCAACCGGTGTTCCTGAGATCGGGATCAGTCTTTCATATTCATCCGCATCGATTCTTGGCATAGATTCCAAAAGCCCAATGGTATAAGGATGCTTCGGCTGGTAGAAGATATCGTCTACCAAACCCTTCTCGACAATATGCCCGGCATACATGACGGCTACCTTATCACAGATTTCTGCCACAACACCCAGATTGTGCGTAATGAAAATGATAGCCATCCCGGTCTTTTTTTGAATCTCTTTCATGAGTTCCAGAATCTGAGCCTGTATCGTAACATCCAACGCCGTGGTCGGTTCATCCGCAATCAGCAGCTTCGGATCACAGATCAATCCCATTGCAATCATGACTCTTTGTCGCATACCCCCTGAAAATTCATGAGGAAATTGTTTCATGCGCTTATCAGGGTTATTGATTCCAACCAGTTCAAGCATTTCAATTGCTTTCGCCCAAGCTTGATTTTTGGGTATTTTATGATGGACACGAACTGCCTCAATCAGCTGATCACCAATGGTATAAACCGGGTTTAAACAGGTCATTGGATTTTGGAAAATCATGCTGACGCGATTTCCTCTGAAATCCTGCAACTGCTTTTTGTTGTAGGAAAGAACATCCTCTCCTTCAAAAGTGATGGTTCCTCCCACAACCTTTCCCGGACTCTGGAGGAGACCCATGATGGAATAGGCTTCAACGCTTTTGCCGCTGCCTGATTCTCCTACGATTCCCATGACTTCTCCATAGTTAATATTGTATGAGATACCTCCCACCGCTTTGACCTCTCCGGCAGGAGTAAAAAAGGAAACTCTTAAATCATTTACTTCCAGTAATACTTTTTCTTCGTTTTTAACGTTTTCCATCTTTCTTTTCCTCCTACTTCTTCAGTCTCGGGTCTAATGCATCCCGAAGCCCATCACCAAACAAGTTTAAAGAAAGGATCATGACACTCAAGATGACAGAAGGAATAATTAACCGGTAGGTATAAGAATACATACCGCTGAGCGCAGCAGCCGCCAGGGAACCAAGGCTCGTCATCGGTGCTGATACTCCAAGTCCGAGGAAGGACAGGAAGGATTCCAGAAAGATGGCAGCAGGAATCTCCAGGCAGGTAGTAACAATGATCTGTCCGATGCAATTGGGCAGTAAATGCTTCTTGATTATGTTCTTATTTGATGCTCCCAAAGCTTTTGCCGCTGTAACAAATTCCTGTTCCTTTAGCATCAGCACCTGACCACGAATGATTCGTGCCAATGCCACCCAGTATAACAGTCCGAATGCGATAAAGATTGCAACCAGACTAGGTCCTAAAACACCCAGACTTTTTATAATTGCAAGATGACTTGTATTAAAAGCGTTTTGCAGAGGTACTTTCAATACGGTGGTTAAGAGGAGAACAACAAGAATATCAGGAACGGAATAAATCAATTCCGCAAGACGCATCATGACATCATCCACTCTTCCCCCAATAAATCCGGATATCGCACCGTATGTGGCTCCGATGACCAAAACGAGAAGGCTGGCTACCACTCCGATAATCAGAGATACCCTTGTTCCAAACATGGTTCTGACCAGAATGTCTCTTCCCAAGTTATCTGTTCCAAAAGGGTGCTCCCAGCAAGGTGCGATATTCTCAGATCCGCGGATCTGCTGGGAATAGTCGTACTGAGAAAAATACGGTCCAATAAAAGCAAACAGAATAATTGCTATGATGATATATAACGCAACCATGGCTACTTGGTTCTTTTTCAGTCTCCTCCAGGCATCCTGCCAGTAGGACATACTTTTTCGCATTTCAATAAAATTTGCTTTTTCATCATCTGATGCAAGTTCAAAATCATCAGGCAGAAATTCGAATGATGCATTTTGTGCCAGGATCGGTTCCACATCGACCTGAGCGCTTAATATATGATTGATGCTCATCTTATTTTTCATATCAGGACCTCCTTGATAAATCAACACGCGGATCAACAAATTTATAAAGGATGTCGACGATTAAATTCATCATAACCAGCAGGGATGCCAGAAAGATTGTCGTACCCATTATGATCGGATAGTCTCTGTTTAAAATACTCTGTATGAAATACCTGCCCAGTCCGGGTATGTTGAAGACAGATTCGACTACAAATCCTCCGGTCAGTGTAAACGCGGTGATTGGTCCCAGATAGGACAGCACCGGAATCAGGGAGTTCCTTAGCGCATGCTTGAAAACAACCAGCCATGGAGGAACGCCCTTGGCTCGTGCCGTCCTGACATAATCCTGGTTGATCACGTCCAGCATGCTGGACCTCGTAAGCCTTGCAACATAGCTCATGGGGAGAAAACCCAGAGAAAAACAAGGTAATATGTAACTCATCCAGCTGGATAGACCAACGATGGGCAGAAGCTTCCATTTGACTCCGAACAGAATCATCAGGCTTGTCGCCAAAACAAAGGAAGGAACGGAAATCCCCAGAGTGGTCACCACCCTTAAAAAGCTGTCAAGCTTTTTTCCTCTGTGATAGGCTGCGATACAGCCTAATGGAATTCCGACGATAATAGCCCAAAGCAATGCAAATAATCCGATTTTTGCGGATACTGGAAACATGTCCGTTATAATGTCCAATACAGGACGGTTTTTCTGCATTTTAAAAGATACTCCAAGATCACCATGGAAAAGATCAGTAAGATAAGTCTTGAGTTGAACCAGCACCGGCTGATCCAAGCCATATTTCGCTTCGAGTGCCGCCAGCACTTGCGGAGACGGTGATTTTTCGCTGAGGAACGGTCCACCGGGAACCAGATTCATGAGTAAAAAGGTAATACTTGCAATTAGTAATACAACAACAACAGCCTGAAACAAACGTTCAATTACATATTTCGCCATACTCTTCTCTCCGTCCAATATTCATTTTGCATAGATCTGTTTTTTATAGATAATAAAGTTTAATGTTCTTAGTGTAATTATATTAACCTATTTGCTTTTAGCAGTCAATTATATCTATTCCCATATATGTAATATTTTGTTAATTTATGCATAAAAAATAGAGGTTATTTTTTTAACAGTTAATTGAAAAAGTAAGTTCCGTTTTTTTATGTTATTCGGAAGTTAGTCTTTCAATACTCTGATATACTAAAACAGATATCTGCCCTGATACAGTCA